>NZ_JACJKQ010000098.1 GCF_016901575.1 Enorma phocaeensis | reverse complement strand
ATATCCTCGTTTGCGAACATGGTGAAAATGCGTTAGCGCGGATGGCGGGTTTCCGTTAGCACGGACGGCGCGAAGCGTTTGCGCGAGTGGTTGTTTTTACATTAGCGGTATCACTCGAGGCCGAGGCCGCCAGCCGCGACGCCTCGAAGCGCGCGTCGCTGCTTCGGCGCTGCGGCCTTCCGGCGCCGAAGACCTTCGACGGCTACGACTGGTCGGCGGTGTCGTGG
>NZ_JACJKQ010000097.1 GCF_016901575.1 Enorma phocaeensis | reverse complement strand
CGCGCCCCTGGTCCAAGGGGGCGCGGCCCTCATGCTCAAACTGCTCATTTTTCGGTGCACGCGTTGCTCAGAAACCGGTGCTCATTCGGACCATTTCTTATTGCACATCAACAGGGTGCCCCCGACCCGTCGAAAGGAGGCCCGCATGGCCACGAAGAAGGAGATAATGCGCCAGCTGCTGAAGGGGGTGAGCTGGAACGAGGCGGCGAGGTCGCTCGGGTGCAGCA
>NZ_JACJKQ010000096.1 GCF_016901575.1 Enorma phocaeensis | reverse complement strand
AGATACCTGAAGCACTTGTCAGATTAGGCCTGTGATGGGAAGGGTCGGCATGCTCTTGCGGTTCATGTCGAAAACCCGACGCCGGAAGTGTCGACTTTTATTTGACTACATACACCATGCTCGCGCTGCCGTCGTCGCCCTTCGACGCCGTGCGCTGGGCGAGGTGCCGCGCCGACAAGCGCGGCGTGGTGACCGTGGACGGCCGGGGCTACCTCGCCGGTCCCGCCT
>NZ_JACJKQ010000095.1 GCF_016901575.1 Enorma phocaeensis | reverse complement strand
CGCGCGCAGGATCATGGAGGCGGGCAGGAGGTGCTCGCTCACGACCTCCGTGCTCGGCGAATGGGCGGCGGCGGGCAGTCCGAAGCAGGTCGAGTACCTCGCCTCGTACCTCGATGATACCGTCAACCTACTTTTCACCATCTGCGCAAACGAATCGGCGCCGATCGCGCTAACGTACTTTCACCGGTTCCGCCAACGCTTTTCCACCGTTTTCGGCTATTCGGTGCC
>NZ_JACJKQ010000094.1 GCF_016901575.1 Enorma phocaeensis | reverse complement strand
CTCTGATGCTCGGAAAGAAGGACGGCTAGCGACGGCGGAAACCAGGCGGCCGCTCTTGCAGAAAGCGCCGAATCAACGATGCGGAAAGTGTCGACAAAGACTTGACGCAACACAGCGCTCGCGGGCGTTGAGGGCGTCGACGAGCCTCCGCACCTCGCGGTTCAGCTCGTCGAGGGACGTGAGGCGCTCGTCGGCGAGCGGTGCGAGCACCCACATCTCGCACAGGTC
>NZ_JACJKQ010000093.1 GCF_016901575.1 Enorma phocaeensis | reverse complement strand
CTCTGATGCTCGGAAAGAAGGACGGCTAGCGACGGCGGAAACCAGGCGGCCGCTCTTGCAGAAAGCGCCGAATCAACGATGCGGAAAGTGTCGACAAAGACTTGACGCAACACAAGCATGGCGGCCAGGTCCTCGGCGAGCACCTCCGGGGTCGGGCGGCCGTCCCGCGCCCGCGAGGCGGCGTTCAAGCGGTCGCACCCGTCCCTGAGCAGGTCGTTCAGCTCGGCG
>NZ_JACJKQ010000092.1 GCF_016901575.1 Enorma phocaeensis | reverse complement strand
ACACCTTGCAGCGCCTCCACTCGTACAGCTCGAACGGCGCCCCGGGCAGAGGGTTCAGCGCCGCGCGCTCCTCGCCGAAGAACGCGTCGTCGCGACTGCCCTCGGCGCGCTCGCTGTATGTAGTCAAATAAAAGTCGACACTTCCGGCGTCGGGTTTTCGACATGAACCGCAAGAGCATGCCGACCCTTCCCATCACAGGCCTAATCTGACAAGTGCTTCAGGTATCT
>NZ_JACJKQ010000091.1 GCF_016901575.1 Enorma phocaeensis | reverse complement strand
CGCACTCGGCGCTGGGGTACCTCAGCCCCGAGGAGTTCGAGCGGGCCAACTGGCCCGAGGAGGACCGCCACCCGATGGCGGCGTAAGGGTGTAAACGGAATCGGGGTAGATTCACGCGCCGAGAACGTGCTGCTCGTCGGCAGCCCGGGCGTGGGCAAGACCCACCTCGCCGTGGCCATCGGCATCGAGGCCGTGCGGGCGGGGCGCGAGGTGAGGTTCATGGACTGC
>NZ_JACJKQ010000090.1 GCF_016901575.1 Enorma phocaeensis | reverse complement strand
CGGTACCGCCCTTCCGCCTATCGGGTACCGGGCGTCAGTCCCAGTAGCCCTTCTCCGCTTGCGCCTTGAGATCGGCGGTGTATTCGCGCATGTTCGGTCCCTTGATATCGAGGACCCTGGCGTGCTCCACGGCCCGGTTCAGTATCGAGTCGGCGCACAGCTCCGAGTTGATCCTCAGGTACCACTGGTCGGGCTCGAGCTGCGACGCGAACATCGTCGAGCCGCGGCC
>NZ_JACJKQ010000089.1 GCF_016901575.1 Enorma phocaeensis | reverse complement strand
GAGGCACGCCCTCATGCAGGAAGGATAGCTGCTCAAAAACCACCGCTCAGACCGCGAGCTCATGCTGCTCAATTCCCGATGCACATTCTGCTCAAAACTACTTGACTAAACACAATCCTCGATATCAAGGGACCGAACATGCGCGAATACACCGCCGATCTCAAGGCGCAAGCGGAGAAGGGCTACTGGGACTGACGCCCGGTACCCGATAGGCGGAAGGGCGGTACCG
>NZ_JACJKQ010000010.1 GCF_016901575.1 Enorma phocaeensis | reverse complement strand
GGTCGTTCCTCTCTCCAGAACCGTCTGTTGTGGTGACTACGATTCTAGGGAACGGCCGCGCCCTTCCGGGCGCCGGCCGGGATGCCGCTTACACCAAATAACGGGACGCGTCCCCCAAACTGCCCCTGACCCTGCCCGGGAAGGGATTAAAGGCGGTCTTCCGGTGCCCCGGGCACCCCCGGCAGCGTTCAAAGGGGCTCCAACGGGCAGCGGAAGTACACACTCGGCGGTCTTTTTGACCATCGGTGTGAAAAATTACTGCTTGCCATCCGGCGACCCAAGACCGAAGGCGCCTCGGAGCGTCATCGACGACGTACGCACATTGTGAACTCCAGATAGCCGATTACCCCAAGGACGGTAACCCGGAGGGGGCTTGTCGCCAAACAGACAAATCCCATACCCGGCTACACGGCCTCGCCATGAGGAAACGACGCCACCGATAGCTAAAGGCATCCCAAACGCGACGTTGAATGTCGGTTGACTCCCTGCACTAAACGTCAACCAGCGCTCCTTTGATTCCACTATCATTCGACCACATACTAAAGATGGCAGCCGGCAACCTCAACCAACCACTCAAAGGAGCGGATATGAACAAACGCATCAACATCGGCCGCACCATTGCGCGCGAACGCCGGCGCAGGGACGTCACGCAGGAAGCGCTTGCCGACCATCTGGGCGTCTCCAAGGCAGCCGTCAGCAAGTGGGAGCTCGGGCAGAGCCTGCCCGATGTGAGCCTCCTGCCGCGCATTGCCGCATACTTCTCGCTCACCCTGGACGAACTCTTCGACTGGCGCGACGAACTTACGGAAGAGGAGTCCGCCGCGCTCTACGCCGAAGTCTACGCGCTGGCAGAGCAGGACCTTGCTGCTGCGCACAAGCGTCTGAAAGCGCTCGCGGCAGAGCATTACTCTGACGTGAACCTGTTGCTCATGCTGGCCTCGCTTCTCACAACGTGGGCAGCCGGCATGGCAACACCGTTCGCACCGGTTGACGAAGAGGGCGGTGCGCAGCTCGACATGCCCGATGCTGCCGCGCTCGCCGACGAGGCGCTCGTCCTGATCGACCGCGCGCTCGAAGTAACCATGGATCCAGCAACCACTTTCCTCGCCCAGCAGCAGAAAGCGACGACACTCTTCCAGATGAAACGCTTTGATGAGGCAACTGCCGTTCTAGAGCCGCTCGTGCGTCGGCAGGACGCAGGCGCCCCGACGATGCTCCTTGCCTCTGCCTATCGCAAGCTTGGACGCGCGGACGACGCCCTCGACCTTTTGCAGACAGAGCGGCTGCGTGCGGCAAACTTTGTGCTCGCGTCGCTCGTGCAAGAGGTGGACATGCAGGATGACGCTGTCTTTGCACACGCAGCGGATGCGGCTGCCCGGGCAGCTTTCGACGCGCTGAACATGGGTACGGTGAACCCGTTCTTCCCGGTCTCAATGGCATTTGAGGTCGCCGATGCCCTGCGAAGGGCAGGCGAGAAGGACGAAGCACTCACCGCTCTCGCACGGGCGGTGAGTGCGACAAAGAACATGCCACTGAGCACGAACATATCCACCTCGCCCCTCTGGAACCGCATGACGGAACGGCTTGACCCCTCCCGTTCCGGAGAGGCATGGGCCGAACACAAGGCTCGCCAGCTGGATGACCTGCGCCGCACCCTATGTCAAAGCACCGTCGCGCGCGTGACGGCTCCCGAATGGCAAGAGTTCGCCAGTGACGACCCACGCTATCAGGAGCTTCTTAGCTCCGCCGAGCGCTTAGCAAACGAGGAGGTTGCCGGTTAGGTGCCGAGCACACCCCGTAACGAGCGGGGACGCGCTTGGGTTATACACGTAGCGAACAAAAGGTTTATGCCCTCCTGTGAGATTACTTCTCTTTGTGGGCATGTCCACGCCGAGCAGCCGTCTCCCATAAGGCGGCTGTTCCCTTATGCGTCGACATTGCTCAGAGATCCGTCATCGCTGCTCTCGCGCAACATGTTTGGAGATTCCAAGCTCCCACAGGCTACACTAACCGGCACTCCATGGGGACGACTCTGTATTCACCCTGGTCAACGGGAGTGCCCACCTCGACAAACCCGCATTTCTCCCAAAAGCGACGGGATTGTTCATTTCCTTCAACGCAGGCAAGACGTACGCAAACGACGCCCTCGTCGCGAAGGCGATTGAGTATTCGTAAGATGAGAGAGCTTCCCACACCCTCCCCTTGCCGAGAGGAGTCGACCATGAAAAACCCTATAAAGGCGCACCCATCCGCGGGATAACCCCTAATAAGATCGAGCACAGCAACGAGATCCCCATCGGCACCGAAGAAACCAAGGTAGGACTTTTGGTCTGGAAGACAGTCAGGAGGCAACTCGACCATCTCGGCAGCAAGCGCGTCCGGTGTCGGCTCCTCGCCGAGAAATGCGTAGTATTGCGGGTTGCCGAGGCAGAGGGCAAGCAGCGCGGGAAGGTCGGAATGGGAAAGTTTCCTGACCGACATGACTGCACTGCTGGGCGCGTCACCGTTCATCGTATCACCCGCCGGTCGTTCTTCTAGTCACCGCATGGCATCCAGCATCAATTAAGGCCCCATAAACAACTAGAGCCAGTCCCCGAGAGGACCGGCCCTTACAAAACCTCGAAGGTTTTTGCATCTGCGTACATCATGGCATCAGCCTCGTGCCACGTCAAGAACCCTTGCAAGAAACGCAAGATGAGACACGAGAGGGTTCTGCGTCCCATAGCGCGCAATCGCGTCGTCCATCAGGGGACGGAGGCCAGCAACCGCGTCAAGCGCCGCCGGGGAGGCATGCTCGCCCGCAAGCATGTCATGCAGTGCCACGGTGGTTACGAGCTGTTGCGTACGTCGGTTGCGCAATCTGGCTCGACGGCCCTTGCTGTTTCGGATGCCGTGGGCGTTCAGCCACTCGAGCACGACCCCCGAGGTTGCGTGCCTCGTCTCGCGCTCGGGCACGAAGCCGTTGCACAGGCAGCCCGCATGGCTCGCGCAGTTGCGAACGGCCTTCACATCCTTAAGAGCGTAGTGAATCTCCCGCCTTTCCGCCTCGTCCCAGCGCTCAACGCAAAAGAGGTAAAAGGCGAGCAGCGTCCCGAACGGCACCACTTCCAGCAGCACCCATACAGGCATGGCATCCCGGTAGTGGTCGATCAGCGACCCCGCGTACTCGTCCGCCTGGGAACGCGATACGAGATCGCGTCTCAGCCCCTCGCGGAAGCCGCGCGGTAGGGAGGACACGAAGTCGGCGACAATCCCATAGCCATCCTCCCCGCGCTTAGCGGCATCGGACACGAGCCATGCCCTGACCGCGCGCTCGACATCCTTCGCCATGAGGCGAAACGTCTCGCGAAGAACGTCGTCAAGAGAGCTCACGTCCAAGAGATTCCCGAAGTCGAGGCTCACGAACTTCCCGGCGTCGGGGCCGTCCTCATGGCGCTGGAAAAGCACTCGGTAGGCGGAGAGGTGCAGGTAGGTCTCGGCATTCGAAAGAATCTCGAGAGCGCGCTCCTCCGCACAGCGCTCAAACGTGACGCCCTTGCCCTTGAGCAGATCGATCTGCTGCTCAGGAGTCGTTATGGGCTTGAGGGGTAGTGCGTCATGCACGCCGTCATCCATGCCCCAAGCTGTGAGTTTCCTAACATCATCCATCATGCAAGCAATTCTACCCTACGACCAGAAACTGAAGAGCCCGGCTCCCGAACCTCATGAGCCGAAACGGTTAGATGATTATGGAATATTGGTGGCATTATATCGGTACTTCAGGGCACCGATACTCAAGTCCATGCATAACTTGACATTCCATATCGTCCGGTGAATCCCACCGAATTTGGACAGCTGTTTGGACGCCATTTGGACAGATACAAAAACAGCTCAGAGCGAATATGCTCTGAGCTGCGAATTCGTGGTGGGCGTTAGAAGATTTGAACTTCTGACCTCTTCCGTGTCAGGGAAGCGCTCTCCCCCTGAGCTAAACGCCCGTTCAGGGTGCGCGTTTCAGCGCAGGTGATAATATACCGGACTCCCCAGACCCTGTAAACCCCCAATTTAAAAAAGTTTGAGACCGCAGCGCAAAAGTCTAAGGCCAAAGTCCAAATCGAGCGCTGAACACCAGGCGAAGCCCGCCTTACGATCCCAAACCAAACATTGAACCCCACATACCATCCGCGAGGCATTGCGACGCAAGAAAGCCCCACGGGGGCATGGCATGGCCGAACCTGACGCCCGTCGGCCATGCCATGGACGAGCGCCGCTCTTCGACCCTACTTGCTCGAGACGGGCAGGTCCTCCCCCACCTTCATGTTCTCAAACGTGCGCGCCATAAAGTCATCGTTGAAATGCGTATCCACGTACGCCTCGAACGGACCGCGCGGGGGAACGCCCTCGCTGCGCTGGCCGGCGCGCCAGAAGCACGCCACCGTCATCACGATGTCCAGCGTGATGAACGCCGTGAGCAGTCCCACCACGACCTTTTGGCGCTTCGAGGTGGGCTCGCCGATTCGATAGACCATCTCGGGCATGATCACCCGGCACCACAGCACGCCGATAAGGCCCCACATGGCCAAGAAGCGCCACGCCACCCATTGGGTGATGTGGTCGGGCAGACCGAGGTAGGTCCACGACTGCAGGTGCGCAAACTGCTCCATGCTCCAGCCGGCAATCTGCTCCAGAAGCCCGCCCAGCACGGCCGAGAGCAAGAAGAGCTGCCACACAGGCCGCTTGCGCAGGGGCCACAGCACCGCCGTGAGCAATACCGCGCCAAAGCCGTACAGCGGCGAGAACGGCCCCCATACGAGCCCCACGCGGCTCTCCAGAATGCCGAAGGTCACGAAGGTATAGACGGTCTCGAGCACCAGCCCCAAAACCGATGCGACAAGAAAGATGATCACGTATTGGTAGAACCCCGGATTGTTGTCGTCCAGAAAGTCCTCGCGCATCTCGAGGCGCGCCTGGCGAATGACCCGCTGCTGTTCGCGCGAGATGTTCGACCGCAGCCGACGACGCCTGCCGTGGCCAACCTCGGACCACACCGCATCGTCATACACGCCGGCATCGAGACGCCCTTGGCGCACCATGCGCTTGAACGACGCGCCTGCACCATGACGGTCCTGATAGCGCGACACCGCACCGCTCACTGCGCGGAACAGAAGGAAGCAGGTGATGATGAACAGGGAGATTCTGATCATGACAACCCTTTACGCGGGCTCTCAATCGCCCGCACGAGGACCACAGATACCAGGCAAAGCCTGCACAAACACCTCTCCTATTGTACTCGCCAAAATTTTTTTGAAAACATGCTTGCACATCCCCGGCAACCCGTGTATATTATCTCCCTGTCAAGCGGACATGGCTCAGTTGGTAGAGCACAACCTTGCCAAGGTTGGGGTCGCGGGTTCGAGCCCCGTTGTCCGCTCCATTGCATGTGAGAGGCCGGATGAACTATGCATTCGGCCTTTTTCATCGGCGACGTGGCCAAGTGGTAAGGCAGAGGCCTGCAAAGCCTTTACCCCCAGTTCGAATCTGGGCGTCGCCTCCAGAAATGTTCAGGGCGCCTTCGGGCGCCCTTTTTGCATAGTTGTGAACGATTTGTGTATCACTCGGTATGACAGGTCAGAAATATCGTAGGCCTCCGCACGAGAGGCGCTATGCCGCGAGCAGCTTCACCAGGCGTACGACGGTACCCTGGACATCGGTGCGACGGCGCACCTCCACGGAGTCGACCAGCAGCCGCATGAGCCTGATGCCGCGGCCGCGCTCCTCCGACTCGCTCGGCTCCTCGTCTGCGGCGATCTCGTAGCCCTCGCCGCAGTCACACACCTCGATGACCACGCGATCGTGATAGGCGCGCACATTCATGACGCAGCCCGCGCCCGAGGCATGGTCGTATGCGTTGCCGAGCGCCTCCCCTGCCGCCAATGCCGTGTCATAGGCCGCGTCGCGGTCCATGGGAAGCGTCTCGAGCAGCTCGAGCAACCGGTGTCGATAGCTCCCCAGATTCTCGACGCCCTCTCGAATGGAGATGCTCTTGCTCCATACCGGAGACTCCCCGGGGGTCAGCAACGGCACCGGCGGGCGGTCGGCGGGCGTCACGTGCAAGATGTCCAGCAAACGGGCGATCTGCAAGAAGCGCACCACTGCGGGCGAAGCGTTCACCAGCGAAAGCAGACCGTCGCGCTGCATGAGGCAGCGGGCGCGCGTGAGCAGAAAGGCGAGCCCTGTCGAATCGATAAAGCCGACGTCGCGGCAGTTCACCAGAATGCGCAGCGTGCCGTCGGCAATGAGGCTGTCGACCTCTTCGCGCAGCAGCGGCACCGACGCGATGTCGATATCGCGGCTTGGGGCTATAACTGCTATGTCGTTCCATTCACGCATACGACTATGGTTCCCTCGTTAACCGCGCGCTATTCAGCATCCTGGCCATCCAGGCGCAGCGCGACCATGGCGATGTCGTCCTCGAGCGCAGAATTGGTAAAGACGTCGAGTTCCCTAAGCAGACGCGCGCAGAGCCCGTCCACGCCGCGCTCAGACTGCTCGAGCAAGATGTCGCGCAGTCGCTGCTCGCCGAAGAACTCGCCCTCCGCGTTGCGCGCCTCGATGGCGCCGTCCGTATACATGAACAGGATGTCGCCCGGCTCAAACGTAAACGAGCCGCTTCGAAACGCCATGTCCTCGAAGGCGCCGACCACGCCTGACTGCGTACTCATGAGCTCGATCTCGCCTGCGCGCGCCTCACCCGGGTCGGAGTCCTCGCGCGCCGGGCGGATGAGCATCGTAGGCGGATGTCCGGCCGAGCAATAGAGCGCCGAGCGGCTGCGCAGATCGATGTTCGCCACAAACATGGTGGCGAAGGTCTCGACGCGCGAGAAGCTCATGAGCATGGTGTTGAGCGAGCGCACCATCTGCACCGGCGAGGCACCCTCCCATGCATACGCCGTGAGAGCCGTCTTCACGAGCGCCGACATCGAGGCGGCCTCGACCCCCTTGCCCGAGACGTCTCCCAAAATCATGACGGCATGGTCGTCGGGAAGACGGATGAGCGTATAGAAGTCGCCGCCCACGAGCGCCTGCTGCGTCGCCGAGGAATAGAGCGAGTCGCTCACAATACCCGGAACCGAGCCGAGCGAGCTGCGCATGCCGCTTTGGAGCGTCTGAGCGATCCTAGTGGTCTCCTTGCGCCGCATGAGGTTCTGGGCGAAGAGCTCGAAATCATGCGTGAGACGCACCAGATAGTCAAACTCAACGTCATCGATAGGTTCTTGGGAGCCGTCGCGCAGGAGCAGCAGCATCATGGCGGGACGATTCGGGGCGAGAGGCGCGAGCGCGCCGTCCTCCGCCTCGACAAGCTCCGAGACCTCTCCGGCACCCTCCGAAATCTTGCGCAGGTCCAAAAACACGCCCTGGTTGGGAAGGCCGTGTGAATAAAGCCACGAGCCGGCCCGCGAGGTACGGTCGACGCGCGTGAGGCGCAAGGTCTTGAGCTCGTCCTCCACCGACTGCGAACCGCCCAGCGCCGAGGAGAACCTCTCACGCGCCGACGTCCCGACGCGCGCCGCGGGCGCCGTGGTTGAGAAGAACAGCTCGTCGACGTCTGCCGGCAGCATGACCTGGCTGCCGCCCTCGTAATCTACCAGATAGCCACCCGAACGTTGGTCGTAGATTACCGGACACACGTGGCACGACAGCACGCGACGTATCTCCATGGTCAACTCGTTCCAGGCAAGCACCTGGTCGTCCTCGAAGGAGTACAGCGTGTCGCGCAGATGATTGAGCGAACGGGTGAGCTCGGCCGCGCGGCGCGAGCGCAGCGCCGTGCTCAAGCTCACGAGCTCGATCGAGAGATAGTCGCAGATCACCTCAAGCACATTGACGTCATAGGGGCGCGGCATGGTAAAGCGCTTCCAGCCCAGCTCGAGCACGCCCATGACCTGGGTGCCGAAAAACACCGGCACATCGATCTGGGTCTTGAAAGGAGGCATGTCTTGGACGCGAAGCTTATGGCTTTTTCGGGCATCCAGGTCATAGAAGGAGCCTGGGTCGTAGCGCGGGCCTTCACCCGCAGGCACCACGCTGAACCTGCAGGAGCGCGACTGGCGCAGCACATAGGTGGGAATGCCCGCGCCAAAGGGAATGAACTCGGGCACGTAATCATGCTCCAGCCCATGCGAGGCGCCGCGCAGCCTGAACCCGCCGCTCTCCGAGAAGTAGACGGTCGCTCCGTCGGCATCGAGGGCATCGACCAGACGGTTCAGCACGTTGTCCAAAAGCGAAGGAAGGTCTTCGGCGCCAACGGTGGACATAATGACCGAAAGGGTTCCCGAAAGGCGCTTATTGGCTGCCTGGAGCTCCGAGAGCACGCGCTGCATCTGTCGGTTGTGGGCATACTGCTCCTCGAGGCTTCGCATCACCACGAGGACCCTCCCCTTGGGAAGCAGGCGCTTCATGAAGCTCGAACGCTCGTCTTGGCGCAGGGGCGAGACGGCGATGGCGCGTGCGAGCACCGGGATGAAGGATCCGTCGGCGAGCTTGAGCATGAGGGTGCAGTCAGAGCCGTCGAGTGTAAAGGGAAGCCGATGGTCCGCCGCGCGCTCGAACGATTCGCTGAAGATGAGGTCTTTGATATCGGCACCCACCAGCGCGGAGCGCGCCATATTGGAGATTGCCATGAGCTGTCGATTGACATGGAGCACGGTGCCGGAAGCGTCGCAGACAGCCACGGCATCGCTTGTAAGCTCCACAAGCTGAGAGAGCAGCGTCGAATCGTTTCGCCCCATGGTATCCATGCGCCGGCTCCTGCCTCGACCGCTTGGGCCGGCAGCGTGATGCCTGCGGCCAAAACCGTTCTGCGCCCGCGCGCAGACGCCTGCTCCTCGCTCCCAGACCTTCGCAGTCTAGATAAGAAAAAAGCCTCCGAAGAGGCTCTGAGGATTCGATGGTGTCGGAGGCGGGACTTGAACCCGCATGACCGAAATGTGGTCACTAGCACCTCAAGCTAGCGCGTCTGCCAATTCCGCCACTCCGACGTGGTTTCAGCAAGGAAGATAATAGCCTAAAGTCGCCGTCGTATGCAAGAGAAATTTGAGAAAAAATTTGGCAGAACAATTCGGCAGCTAGATGCCTATATTTGAAACTGGAAAGCCTCCATGACCCGAGAGAAGCCACGTTCTGTCCTTCGCCCAAGCGGGAAGTCAAGCGATCAAGAGCAAGTACATATGCTTGTTGGCGTGCCCCGTGGTCAAACCGAAGCTTTGCTGGGCACCGCTGCGCCTGTCTTAGCGGCCCTGTGGTCAAAATGCATAGACGCTGGGCAAGTGCGACATGACGGCTTGATGCAAATGGTCAATCTGAGTGCCCCCTGGGCAGGAATGGTTCATCGTCAGCACAATTCACTCCCCTACATGCGCATATAAGCGCCCAGCGCACAGTGATTTTGACCACACGGCATCCCCATACGCGAAGTCTCTGCCCAGGGGTCACCTGTATTGACCAATCGAAGACATCGCCGCCCTGCTCAATGCCCAGCCAAAAAGAAAGATGACCCCACGGGACGCCGTCCAGCGTTCCCGTCCAGCATTCGAATACAAAACGTGCCCCACACCAACGAGGTGCGAGGCACGTATCTCATCCCAAACAGATGTAATCAAGGGAGCGACGACCACTTGCAGGTCAATGCCTACAGGTCGATGTGCGTCTCCTTGATGGGGAACTTCTGAGCGAAGTGGCACGCGCAGTAATGGCCACGCTCAACCTGCTTCCACTCCGGAGTCTCCTTGGAACAGATCTCCTGAGCGATGGGGCAACGGGTATGGAAGCGGCAGCCGCTCGGCGGATCGATGGGCGACGGCGGATCGCCGGCCAGAATGATGCGCTTGCGCGACTTCTGAATATCCGGATCGGGCACAGGCACTGCAGAGAGCAGCGACTGGGTGTAGGGATGATGCGGCTCGGTGTAGAGGGTCTTCCAGTCGGAAAGCTCAACCATTTTGCCGAGGTACATCACCGCCACGCGGTCGGAAATGTGCTGAACGACGGAGAGGTCGTGCGCGATGAACAGGTAGGCGGTGCCGAACTTGTTCTGAAGCTCCTTCAGAAGATTCAGGACCTGGGCCTGAATCGACACGTCGAGCGCCGACACGGGCTCGTCGCAGATGATGAGCTTCGGGCGCAGGACGAAGGCGCGCGCGATTCCGATGCGCTGACGCTGGCCGCCGGAGAACTCGTGCGGATAGCGGTTGATGTGCTCCGGGTTGAGGCCAACGACGTCGAGCAGCTCACGAACGCGCTCGATGCGCTCCTCCTTGGTGCCGATGCCATGGATCGTCATGGGCTCGGACACGATCTCGCCGATGGTCATACGCGGGTTCAGGCTCGCATAAGGATCCTGGAAGATGAACTGCATCTCGCGGCGCATGGCCTTGAGTTCCTTCTTGTTCATCGCAGCGACGTCACGGCCCTGGAAGAACACCTTGCCAGAGGTAGGCTTGCTCAGGCGCATGATGGTGCGGCCCGTGGTGGACTTGCCGCAACCGGACTCACCAACGAGACCGAAGGTCTCACCCTCGTGGATCTCAAAGGAGACGTCATTCACAGCGGATACAACACGCTTAGCAAAGCGACCGCCGAAAACGCCAGACTCTGCGGGGAACTCCTTGGTGAGGTGCTCAACCTTGAGCAGCGGGGCTTTCTCGTTGTTCTCTGCCATTACGCCTCACTCCCCTCTGCAGACGTGGCAAGCGTATCGGGCGTACCCGTGGCGATCTTTCCACGCGAACGCGACGTGTCGGGTGCAAACTTAAGGAACGCCGGGTCGTCGGCAAAGTGGCATGCCGAGTAATGACCGGTCTCGGTGATGATGTGCTCGGGCTCCTTCTCGTGGCAGACGTCGACTGCGTACGGGCAGCGCGGCGCAAACGGGCAGCCAGAAGGCAGGTTCACCAACGATGGCGGGTTGCCATGGATCGGCGTCAGCGGCTTCTTCTCGTCGATAGCCTGCTCCGGAATGGAGCGGATGAGGCCCCATGTGTAGGGGTGGCGGCTCTCGTAGAAGATCTCGTCGGCGGTACCGAACTCGACAGGACGGCCGGCATACATGACCATGATCTTGTCGGCCATGTCGGCGACGACGCCGAGGTCATGCGTGATCATGATGATCGCGTTGCCGTTCTTCTGTTGCATCTCCTGCATGAGCTCGATGATCTGGGCCTGGATCGTCACGTCGAGCGCGGTCGTGGGCTCGTCGGCGATAAGGATGTCGGGATCGCAGGCAAGCGCCATGGCGATCATGACGCGCTGGCGCATGCCGCCCGAGAACTGGTGCGGGTACTCGTTCACGCGCTTCTCGGGGTTCGGAATGCCCACAAGGCGAAGAAGCTCGATAGAGCGCTCGAGCGCCTGCTTCTTGGTGTAGCCACGGTGCAGGCGCAGGCCCTCGCCCAGCTGACGGCCAATCTTGTAGACCGGGTTCAGCGAGGTCATGGGGTCCTGGAAGATCATGGCGATGTCGTTGCCACGAATATGCTGCATCTGCTCTTCGGTCATCTCAAGCAGCGACTCGCCACGATAGTAGGCATTGCCGCCCTCGATCTTTCCCGGGGGCATGTCGATGAGGCCCATGAGGGTCATTGCGGTAACGGACTTGCCCGAGCCGGACTCGCCTACCACGCCAAGCGTCTCGCCGCGATCAAGTGTGTAGGACACGCCGTTAACCGCATGAACGATGCCGTCCTCAGTGTGGAAGAACATCTTAAGGTCATCGACCTCAAGGAGGTGGCGTCCTTCTGGAATGGGCTTTTCCTTAAGGTCCACGTAGTCGTTATGCTTCTTAGCCATTATGCATCCTTCATCTTGACGTCGAGGGCGTCTCGCAGGCCGTCACCCAGCAGCGTGAACGCCAAAACGGTGGAGAGAATCGCCAGACCGGGCATGATCATGAGCCACGGGGCGGTCATAAGGTATGCCTGGCCGTCCTGAATCATGATGCCCCACGAGGGGTTGGGCGGCTGAACGCCCATGCCGAGGAACGAAATGGAGGCCTCGGTCAGGATGGCGGAGCCGATGTTCATCGTGGCATACACCACGATGGAGGCAACGGAGTTGGGGAAGATGTGGCGGGCGATGATGCGCGCATCGGATGCACCCATGGCGCGCGCGGCGTCCACATAGTCATTCTCCTTGACCGAGAGGATCGCCGAGCGGAAGACGCGCGCGATGCTCGGCCAGCCGAGGATGCCGATGGCGATGAAGACGTTTGTGATGCTCTGGCCCAGCGCCGCAATGAGGCACAGGACGAACAGGACGTACGGGAACGCAAGGAAGATGTCGGCGGCACGCATGATGATGGTGTCCCAGATGCCGCCGTAGTATGCGGCGAGGGCGCCCATCACGAGGCCGATCACCGTGGAGATGGCCGTAGCAAGCAGACCGATGGTGAGCGAGATGCGGGCACCATAGATCACGCGCACAAGGATGTCACGGCCGGTGACGTCGGTGCCAAAAGGATGCTCGAGCGACGGAGGAAGCAGCGAGCTCGTTGCCATGGCGGTGGTGTCGGCCGCCGTGGGCGAGCCGAGCAGCTGGGGTGCCCAGAGGTCGGCCGTGATGGCCACGAGCGCCACGAATACGATCCATGCGGCAGCGATGATCGCGAGCTTGTTCTTCCGAAGGCGCTTCCAGGCATCTCCCCACAGGGTGCGAGAAGTCTCGCCCGAAGCGTTGTGCGGCACGGAAGCGTCTGCCTTGGCCTCCATGCCCACGCGCTGCGTAGGACTCGGGTACAACATAGGCGTGTTCCCTCCTAGTCTTCGCTCTTGCTGTTGCCAAGCCTGATGCGAGGATCAAGGAAGGCGTAGCTGATATCGACGAGCAGATTGATGACCATGACCACCACGATGATGATCGTGACGCCACCCATTACGAGCGGCCAGTCGCGCGAAGAGATGGCGCGATAGATCTCAGATCCAACACCGGGCCAGTTGAATACGGTCTCGGTAAGAATGGCGCCGGCCATCATCGCGCCGAAATCAATACCAATATAGGTGACGACGGGGATGAGCGCGTTCTTGAGCGCGTGGTGAAGAATGACCGAGCGACGGGACAGGCCCTTCGCCTTCGCCGTGCGGATGTAATCCTGATTGAGCACGTCAAGCAGCTGCGAACGCATGATGCGTGCGGTATATGCCGTCGAGACCGCAGCGAGCGTGAACGCAGGAAGGATGTAGTGCATCCAGTCCTGATAAGGGGAGTTGGGGCCGCCGGCGCCGGAGATAGGCATGGAGAACGCCCCGCCGGTCAGATCCTTTAGCCAGATGCCAAATATCAGCTGCAAGATCATGCCGAGCCAGAACGCCGGTACCGCCACAAGGACCGAGGTGACGAGCGTCACCATGATGTCCCAGAACGAATACCGCTTAACCGCGGAGATAAGTCCCGCGCCGATGCCCATGACCGCCTCGAGGCAGATGGCGCACGCTGCGAGCTGAACCGTGTAGGGGTACTTCTCGGCGAAGATGTCGGTAACCTCACGCTTCTTGGAATATGAGGTGCCGAGGTCGCCATGGAGCAGGTCGTCCATGTAGCGGAGGTACTGCTCCCAGATGGGAACGGGGATGGTGTCGCCGTTCTCATCATAGATCGGACGACCGTTCTCGTCGCCGTAGATCATGTTGTTCTCAACCTCGAGCTGCAGGCGTGTCTGCTCGGGCACGGAACGTCCGCCGGTAATCATCGAAATCGGATCGCCGGGAACGATTGCCTTCATGGCGAACAGGATAATCGTCACGCCGATGAAGACAGGGATGAATTGAAGCACACGCTTCAATATGTATTTCCCCATGTTTCTCTCCCCTATAGGTCGGACACAAAATAGGGCGCCTGCCCCAGGAAGGACAGGCGCCCTACACAGACATAGCCGCTAGTGTAGCACTACTACGCGACCTCCACTTAAAAACTAAGCCTCAACAAGCTCGGCCTTGGAGAGATCGGCCTTCTTCTGCGGGTCGAGGTACAGCTTAGCGACGTTCGAGCCACCGACCATGGTGTGGGTGTAGAACATCAGCGGGATGACCGGCATGTCCTGACCGATGGTCTTGTTGACCTCCTGCAGAGCGGCCTTGCGCTCAGCGTCGTCGACGGTCGAACGAGCAGCCATGAGGGCCTCGTCGACAGCGGGGTTGCTGTAGCCGGCGCGGTTGTCGCCGTTGCCGGTGTAGAACAGCGGATACAGGAAGTTGTCCATGATCGGGTAGTCGGCGACCCAGCCCAGACGACCAAACTGGTAGTCGAGCTTCTGGTAACGATCGAGGACCGTAGCCCAGTCGGGGGTGTCGGCGACGCAGGTGATGCCCACGGCGGCGAGGTCGGAGATGATGGAGTCCATGACCTCCTTGTGGCCACCGTCCTGGTTGGAGGTGATGGTCAGCTCAAGGCCGCGGTTGCCATCGGCGTCAGCGGGATAGTACTGGTCGAGAATCTCGGTAGCAGCATCGACATCGTACTTGGAGAACTCCCATGCGCCCTCCTCGTAACCATCGATTCCGGGCGGGACGATGTTGTCGGCCGGAGTACGCGAACCATGGAAGAGGGTGTCGCAGATGGCCTGACGGTTGATGGCCATCGAAACGGCGTGACGCAGGTTCACATCGGTGAACGGGCCGTCGACGACGTTGCAGGTGAGGTAATAGGTGGAGGGCTCGGTGCCGTTGAGGAACTGGTGGCCAGGGGTGATGGTGTAGCCGTCCTCGGACTCGCCGTACTCCTCGGCAGCGGTGGCGAGGGAAGCAACCGGCACGTCGGAGACGTCGAGGTTACCAGCCTGGAACTCTTTGTAAGCGGTCTCAACGTCCTTCTGGATCATGAAGTTGACACCGTCGAGGATGGCCTTGTCGCCATAGTAATCATCGTAACGAACGATGTTGATGTACTGGCCGTCGACCCACTCGCCGTCCATCTTGAACGGGCCGTTGCCCACGGGGGACAGGCCGAACTCGGTCTGGGTCATATCCTTGGCGCAGTCAGGGATAGGAGCCAGAGCGGGGTGAGAGGCGACATAGGGGAAGTCGGCGTAGCTGTAGGACAGCTTGACGACGAGGGTGTGGTCATCCGGGCAGGACAGACCAGACATCTCCTCGGCCTCGCCGGCGGCAAGGGCGTCATAGCCCTCGATCATAGCGAGGTGGTAACCGATGACCGAGGGGCTCTCGGGGTTGGTGGTGGGGTTGACGATGCGCTCCCAGCCATACTTCCAGTTGGCAGCCAGGACATCGGTGCCGTCGTGGAACGTGGCCTCCTTGAGGTGGAAGGTGAACTCAGTAGCGTCGTCGTTCACGTCCCAGCTCTCGCATGCCAGCGGAACGAGCTCGCCGTTCTCAAAGTCATACTGGGTCAGCGAGTCGAACAGCTGGAAGCCGACCTGAGTGCCCTGGTCCTCCTGCAGGTTGAAGGGCTCGATGCACACCGGGTTGTTGATGTAGTAACGCAGCGTGCCGCCGGTCGCGGAACCGCCGGAAGTGCTGCCAGCAGGGGTGTCGCCGCCCTTCTGGCCACAGCCAGCAAGCACTGCGAGTGCGCCGGTCGCCAGCGCGCCGCCGACGAACGTACGACGGCCCATAGGCTTGTTCACGATATCAGCCATGCCATCCTCCTTAATAAAAGACTTGTTCGGGCCGTGTGGCCCGCCCATGCAACGTCTTCCATATACGACCCAGGCTGACCGGTCGCACATGTAGCAACGTGGTTCATACCTTAACCCAACTTGAGCGTAGTAAAGCGCTCATTTCGGGTAAAGGAGCGTCTTTTTTCTTATTTAGGTGGAGGGTTTTCCTGCTCAATGTTGTGTTTACGTGAATATTCGCTGCATATTCGGTGCGTTTCTATGAATACCGCCGACGGACCCACCCTGTGATTTCGACATCGCCGCCCTACCAAACCCTGATGTTTCGTTCACATTCTCGAAACAATCTACGGGTTAGCTCACCGGCGCACACATGACACCTTCAAAACGCAAAAAGAGCCAGGCCCGGCTATTGAACGGGTCTGGCTCAAAATCTTTGGTTATTAAGCCTAAAGCCTTAGATGCCGACGATGCCCTGCGGGAAGAAGAACATGCACAGCACGACGCACACGCAGAACACCGCGGTGACGATCACGGTGAGCTTGTCGAGGTTCTTCTCCATGATGCCGGTCGCGGCGCTGGCGTTGTACAGAGAGCTTGCAATCATGTCGGACACGCCGGTGCCTTTGCCGGAATGCATGAGGACGAGCGCGACGAGAGCGATAGTCGAAAGCGCCCACACGATAAAGATGATGATCTGAAGCGGACCCATCGGTTTGACTCCTTACGAGTATGTGCGTAAACGTCCAGCATCTTATCACAACCCCTCAGCAGTGTCCTAGCTAAATAAGCTGAATGGGGACGGGTTCATTTCATCCATTTACTCATGCAGAAGGATTGGATGGAATGAACCCGTCCCCATCCATCCCATCCAGCTACTCGCCCATCCATCTACTTGTGGCCCTCGAGATGGTACTGTGGCCGATTCCTGTCAGCCGCTCAATCTGTTTGACCGTCATGCCGGCTCTGCGCAGCATGCGTAGAGCCTCGTCACGGTACAGCCGTGAGCATGCTTTGAGCGCTGCAGGGTCTGTTCCACTGAGCAACAGCCGTGCCACCTCGGCAGCCTCATCATCTGGAACCAGCTTCGTCGTTTTGAAATAATACGAGCCATAGCGGGCATTTTCGCTCATGCGCAAAAAGCCGTCCTTGCCGCCAACCATGTCGAGCACCAAGCTGGTATCTGCTATGCCTCTGCCATGCACGTACTCGCGATAGCTGCTCCACGGATACTCAGCGGCCGGCGAGATTCCCGCCTTGACCGGGTTCTCATGAAGGTAGCGCACCGCCTGCAGCAATTGCCGATCGCACTTGATCGGCGCGCTGAAAAACCTGCCTTGGAAAACAGCGCCAACGTGTCCCGTCTTCTCGTTGAACCGACGCGCATACGCCGTCGCCAGCGCATGCATCATGTGGCTTAACGTGTCTTTCGTATCTTCGAGCAAGAGGTGAACATGGTTGCTCATCAGGCACCATGCGATAACTGCAATGCCGTCCGTATCCGTTTTCTCGCGCAGCAGTTGCAAGAATTGCCGTCGGTCGGCGTCGTCTTCAAAGAGTAGCTGCTTCCCGTTTCCTCGAAGCACAACGTGATAGAAACCTGAGTCAGATAGCAATCGTGTCATCCGCGGCATAACAACCCCTTCCCGCCTGCGCTGCCAGCAAGATGGAGAGCCATGACACGAGAAAAGGGTTTCAAGCACATTCAGCATAGCCGAACGAGATTGATTTGACTGTCTTAATCGAGTACCAATCGGTAAACGACCTCACAATGGGATGAAATGAACCCGTCCCCATCCATCCACCCATGAAAAAGGCCGCCGGCGCACGGTGGCGCCGACGGCCCAAAAGTGGATGAAAGGAACACGTCCCCATCCAGCCAGAAGGCTACTCCTCGACAGCGAGCACGCGGCCGGTCATCTCGGCGGAGGGCTCGAGACCAGCCAGGGTGAGCATCGTCGGGGCAATGTCGGACAGGCGTCCGTCCTCGATGCCGGTGAGCTTGGCCTTGTCATCGACCACGATGAACGGGACGCGATTGGTGGTGTGCGCCGTGAACGGATGCTTCTCACCATCGTCGTCGACGTCATACATGTGGTCGGCGTTGCCGTGGTCAGCCGTGATGAGCGCGAAGCCGCCCTTGGCGAGAATCGCAGGAATCACCTTCGACAGACCGTCGTCGACTGCCTGAACGGCCTTGACCGCAGCGTCGAAGACGCCGGTGTGACCGACCATGTCGCAGTTGGCGTAGTTCACGATATAGAAGTCGGCCGCATCGGACTCGATGGCAGCGACGAGCTTCTCGGTGACCTCGGGCTCGCTCATCTCGGGCTGCAGGTCGTAGGTGGCGACCTTCGGCGAGGGCACGAGCACGCGCTCCTCCCCCTCCTTGGGCTCCTCCACGCCGCCGTTCAAGAAGAACGTCACATGGGCGTACTTCTCGGTCTCGGCGGTATGCAGCTGCTTCAGGCCGTTCTGAGCGATGACGTCGGCAAGAACGTTCTCGGGGAAGGTCTTGGGGAAGGCCACCTCGACGTTCTTGAACGTATCGTCGTACTCCGTCATGGTGACGAAGTGCGAAAGCTTGGGAGCGACCTTGCGCTCGAAGCCGTCGAAATCGTCCTCCGTGAAGGCGCGCGTCATCTCACGGGCGCGGTCCGGGCGGAAGTTGAAGAACACCATGGCATCGCCGTCGGCAACGCCCTCGTTATGGCAGGCAAACGGCTCGATGAACTCGTCGCCGCGCTCGTCCTTCTCGTAGTACGCCTTGACGCCCTCGACCGGATCGGTGTCGGTGTCGCTCGCCATGGTGACCACGTCGTAGGCGCGCTCGACACGCTCCCAGCGGTTGTCGCGGTCCATTGCCCAGTAGCGGCCGGAAACGGTCGCGATGCGGGCGTCGACCTCGGCGTAGGCGGAAAGCGCCTCGAGGTTCTGCTTCAGGGTCTCGATGTAGCCCGCGCCGGAGTGCGGATCGACGTCGCGGCCGTCCATGAAGCAGTGGAAGCGGATGTGCTTCACGCCGTGGATGGCGGCGATGGCGGCGAGGTTCTCGCCGTGACGCTGCATGGAGTGGACGCCGCCCGGGGAGACAAGGCCGAGCAGGTGCAGGGTCTTGCCCGTCTTGGCAACATCGTCCATGGCGGACACGAGCGTGGGGTTCTCCTCGATGGAGCCGTCGATGATCGCGTTGTTGATGCGCGACAGCTCCTGGAAGACGATGCGGCCGGCGCCGATGTTCAGGTGGCCGACCTCGGAGTTGCCCATCTGGCCCGCAGGCAGGCCCACGTCCTCGCCCGAAGCGCCGAGCGTGGTGTGGGGGTACTTCTCCCAGAGCTCATCCAGGAAAGGCTTCTCTGCCTTGAAGACGGCGTTGTTGTCGCCCGCAGGAGCAAGGCCAAAACCGTCCATGATCACGAGGAGCGCCGGAAGATGACGCTTGTTCTCGGCCATTACTCAGCCGCCTTCTCGACCATGGCAGCAAAGCTCTCGGCGACGAGGGAGGCGCCGCCCACGAGCGCGCCGTCAACGTCCTCCTCGGCGAGGAAGCCGGCGATGTTCTCGGGCTTGGCGGAACCGCCGTAGAGGATGCGGATGCCGTCGGCAGTCTCCTGGCCGAAGACCTCGACGAGGGTCGCGCGGATGGCGCCGCAGACCTCCTGGGCGTCGGCCGCGGTGGCCGTCTTGCCGGTGCCGATGGCCCAGATGGGCTCATAGGCGACGACGTACTTCGAGGGATCGGTGATCTCGAGGCCATCGGTGTCCTTCTTGATCTGGTCGACGACGAACTCGACATGCTTGCCGGCCTCGCGGACCTCAAGGGACTCGCCGCAGCAGCTGATCGGCGTGATGCCGGCAGCCATGAGCGCCTTGGCCTTCTTGTTGATGTCCTCGTCGGTCTCATGGAAGTAGTCGCGACGCTCGGAGTGGCCGATGATGCAGTAGGTGGCATCAACGCTCTTGAGCATGTCGCAGGAGGTCTCGCCGGTGTAGGCGCCCTTGGCCTCCCAATACACGTTCTGGGCGCCGAGCTTGATGGCAGAGCCGGCGATCTTGTGCGACGTGCACGCAAGATCGATGGTCGGCGGGCAGATGACGACCTCGACGGCGTCGGAGGCGGGGACCTGCTCCACGAGCGCCTCGGCAAGCTCCTTGGCAGCCGGGACGTCGTTGTTCATTTTCCAGTTGCCTGCAATGAGGCGGGTACGCTTACTCTGCGTCATTGAGAGCCTCCACTCCGGGAAGGGCCTTGCCCTCGACGAGCTCCATGGAGGCGCCGCCGCCAGTGGAGATCCAGGACATCTTATCGGCCAGGTTGAACTTGTTCACAGCCGCGACGGAGTCGCCGCCGCCGATGATCGAGGTGCAGCCCTCGTTGGCAGCAACGGCCTCGGCGACCGCCTGGGTGCCGTGCGCGAAGTTGTCGAACTCGAAGACGCCCATGGGGCCGTTCCAGAACACGGTCTTGGCACCGGCGATGGCGTCGGCATACAGCTTCTCGGTCTCGGGACCGATGTCCATGCCCTCGCGGTCATCGGGGATGGCGTCGGAGGCAACGACCTCGGGCACCGCGTCCTCGCCAAAGTGGTCGGCAACACGGTTGTCGATGGGGAGCAGGATCTTGACGCCCTTCTCCTCGGCCTTCTTGAGCATCTCGCCGGCGCGCTCGACCCAGTCCTCTTCCTTGAGGGAGTTGCCCACGCTCATGCCCTGAGCCAGGAAGAAGGTGTAGGCCATGCCGCCACCGATGATGAGGGTGTCGGCGGAGTCGATGAGGTGGTCGAGAACGCCGATCTTGGAGGACACCTTGGAGCCGCCGACGATGGCCACGAACGGACGCTCGGGCTCGGCGAAGATGCCGGTCAGGGTGTCGACCTCCTTCTCAAGCAGGAAGCCGGCGACGGCGGGCAGGTACTCGGCGGGGCCGACCACGGAGCCCTGGGCGCGGTGCGCGGTGCCGAAGGCGTCGAGCACGAAGATGTCGCCATAGGAGGCGAGGGTCTTGGCGATCTCGGGGTCGTTCTTCTTCTCACGCTTGTCGAAGCGGACGTTCTCGAGCACGAGGATGTCGCCCGGCTCAAGGGCGGCCACGGCCTCGGCGGCCTTCTCGCCATAGGTGTCGTCGACGAACTTGACCTCATAGCCGGTGAGCTCAGCCAGCTTGTCGGCTGCAGGCTTGAGGGAGAGCGCGGGCTCGGGGCCGTCGCCCTTGGGGCGGCCGAGGTGGCTCATGAGGATGATCTTGGCGTTGTGCTCCTTGAGGTAGCTGATGGTGGGGATGGCGGCACGCACGCGCGTGTCGTCGGTCACCACGCCGTCCTTCAGCGGCACGTTGAAGTCGACGCGCATGAGAACGCGCTTGCCGTCCACGTCGATGTCACGGACGGTCTTCTTGGTGAAAGCCATGTGCAATCTACCTTTCCTATCTAAGCGGCGTCGCGACGCAGGGGCGACACATGCCGAGCGACCCGATCGCCGCACCTATAGCTGCACGATGTGACAGGTGCTCCCTGTCACAAAAGAAAAGGGCGCGACCTTAGGGCATAAAGCCTTGAGGCCGCGCCCTCTCATCTCAAGACGCTAACGAAAGCTCGTATTTGCGGCGACTTAGCCGACGAACTTCTCGAAGTACTTGATGGTGCGGACCATCTGAGAGGTGTAGGAGTTCTCGTTGTCGTACCAAGAGGTGACCTGAACGAGGGTCTGGCCGTTGCCAAGGTCGGCGCACATGGTCTGGGTGGCGTCGAAGATGGAGCCATGGGTCTCGCCGATGATGTCGGTGGAGACGATGTCGTCCTCGTTGTAGGCGAAGGTCTCGGGGATGGTCTCGGCGTAGGCCTTCATAGCGGCGTTGACCTCGTCGACGGTGACGGTCTTGTCAACGACGGCATAGAGGTTGGTGAGCGAGCCGGTCGGGGTGGGAACGCGCTGGGCGGCACCGATCAGCTTGCCGTTGAGCTCGGGGAGCACGAGGCCGATGGCCTTGGCGGCACCGGTGCTGTTGGGGACGATGTTGACG
Organism: Enorma phocaeensis; assembly: GCF_016901575.1. GTDB lineage: Bacteria > Actinomycetota > Coriobacteriia > Coriobacteriales > Coriobacteriaceae > Limicola > Limicola phocaeensis_A. The sequence goes on along the minus strand of NZ_JACJKQ010000010.1, from coordinate 46,429 downwards.
GCGCAAGCACGGCTGCGGCGCTTGTTGCCCTTGCGCTGCGGGCCGTCGAGCGGCATCTGGTCGCCGGTCCAGGCGTGAATGGTGGTCATGATGCCGGAAACGATGGGCGCGAAGTCGTTGAGACCCTTGGCCATCGGGGCGAGGCAGTTGGTGGTGCAGGAGGCGGCGGAAATGATGTCGTCCTCAGCGGTCAGCTGCTCATGGTTGACGTTGTAAACGATGGTCGGGAGGTCATTGCCCGCAGGAGCGGAGATGACGACCTTCTTGGCGCCAGCGTTGATGTGGGCCTGGGCCTTGGCCTTGGAGGTGTAGAAGCCGGTGCACTCGAGCACGACGTCGACGCCGAGGTCGCCCCACGGCAGGTTGTTGGCGTCGGCCTCCTTGTAGATGGTGATCTCCTTGCCGTCAACGGTGATGGAGTTCTCGCCAGCGGTGATCTCGTGCTCGCGAGCATAGTTGCCCTGCGTGGAGTCATACTTCAGAAGGTACGCGAGCATGTCGGGGGAGGTGAGGTCGTTGATGGCGACGATCTCGGAGCCCTCGTGACCGAACATCTGACGGAACGCCAGACGGCCAATGCGGCCGAAGCCGTTGATAGCAACCTTTACTGCCATATGTGTCTCCTTTCGTAGGGATCCCGCGGGCTGGTTGCCCGCTGTCGGAACCCACAAACTAACCACTCACACAATATACCTTTTTTTGGAAAACTCATTCGCGTCAATGGCTACTTTTTGAGTAAAGGTTCCGTATAAAAACGTTTTAAAACTCCTGCTCACCGATGGGTTTAAACGCTTCAATGGCATGCTTCCAACGGTGAGCGGCACCTTTCCCATCTCCTCCGCAGCCGCCCCGGCAGCTTGCCCCCTATGACTCATCCAGAAGCTTCTCGAGTCTGAGCACGCGATGGTACAGGGCAGACTTCGAGAGCGGCCGCTCGGCCATCTGGCCCAAGTCGCGCAGGGACAGGTCGGGATAGGCCTCGCGCAGGTCGCAAAAGTCCGCAAGCGCGCGCGGCAGCGCGTCACGCATCCCCCGCGCCTTGAGCTCGGCAATGAGCTCGAGCTGGTGCTGCGCCGCCCCGGCGCTTCGCGTCTGGTTGGCGACCTCGGCGTTCACGCGGCGGTTCACGTCGTTTTTCACCGACTTCATGGCGCGGGCGTCCTGGATGTCCTCGACGCTTCGCCGCGCGCCGACCGCTTCGAGCAAACGGCAGATGTCCTCGGCGCTCTTTATATAGACAGCGTATGCCGAGCGCCGACGATTCACCCGCGCATGCACGCCCTCCTGCGCGATGAGCTTGGAGAGCGCCTGGGCAAGGTCCTCGCCCTGCACCGCGACTTCCAGATGAAAGTCCCCTTTGGGATCCGCCACGAAACCGCCCGCGATGAGGGCCCCGCGAATGTAGGAGAGCCGGCAGCACGGCCGGGCGACCACGTGCCGCGGAATGCCCGAGACAAGGCCGTGCCTGCGGTCGAGAATGCCCAGCAGCACCAACGCCTTATCGAGCCCCGGCTGGTCGGGCAAGGTGATGAGGTAGTTGCGCACCTTGTGCAGCACCGAGCGGCGCACAGTGAACTCGGTCTTGAGCTTGAGAATCGAATGCGTGAGCGCGATCATCGTGCGCGCGACGGCGCCCGTCTCGGTCGCCACGGCAAGCCGGTAGCCGCCCGAACCGGTGATGGACAGCGTTCCGCACACGCGGGTCAGCGCTGCCAGCGTGGCGAGTCCGCAGTATTCGCACGTAGGCTCGCAACGCGCCAACTCGTCGCGCACCTCGGCGGTAAACGACATGCCTTCCTCCTCTTGCTCGCATGGGTGGTCATTTGGGGACGGGTTCATTTCATCCCATCATGTGGGGACGCCGCCCCATCTGCCCATGAGGCGCGGCCCGGGCGCCGGGCGCCAACATGGGCCTGCCTCCCGCCCCACGACGCCTTCTCGCTAGTGGGCCTCGCCTGTCGCCGTGGTATTTGCGCGCGGCAGATCGCGATGCGAGATGCTTACGTGATAATGCTGACGCTCCAGATAGCGCGCCGTCGCCTCAGCGATGGCGACGCTCCTGTGCTGCCCGCCTGTGCACCCGATAGCGATGGAGAGCTGCGGCTTTCCCTCGGCTACATATCCGGGCATGACCGCGTCGAGCAGACGGAACCACGCGTCCAGGAACTCCTTGGTCTTGGGGTGCTCCAACACGAAGGTCGAGACCTTCTGGTCGAGACCCGTCAAGGGCCGCATCTCCGGATCGTAGAAGGGGTTGGGCAAAAAGCGCACGTCGATCATGAGGTCCGCCTCGACGGGAAGACCATGCTTGTAGCCAAACGAGAACACCTGCACATCCATGAGCTGCTGGTCGGTAAGCTCCGAGAACGCCAGGCGGAGCTTGGCGCGCAGCGCGGAGGTGCGCATGCGGCTCGTGTCGATGATCATGTCGGCGCGGGCGCGCACGCTCGCCATCTGCGTGCGTTCGCGCTGGATGGCGTCTGCGGTGGTCTCCCCCGGCTTCACAAGCGGATGGCGGCGCCGGTTCTCGTTGTATCGACGAATGAGGACCTCGTCCGAAGCCTCCAAAAAGACGATCTTGCACGTCATCTCATGCTCTTCGAGCGACGTGATGACGTCGAGCAGCTCGTCGAAGAGGCCTTGGCTTCGCAAGTCGCAGGTAACGGCCAGATGGCGCCCGACGCCGGTATTGATGCCCACGAGCTGGGCGAGCTGCAGTACCAAGCGGGGCGGCAGGTTGTCGATGCAGAAATAGCCCATGTCCTCGAACACATGCATGGCCTGGGTTCGCCCCGAGCCCGACATGCCTGTGATAATGACGATATCAGGAACGCGGTCGGCGAGCTCGGCGGTGGTTATGGAACTCTGCTCGATCTCGGCCATGAAAAGCCCCTTTCGATATTCGATGCAACATAAATGCCATCGCACATCAGTATACCCGTGACATCCCGGCAGGGCATGTCCGTCACATGGCGATAACACGAGGGGCCCGCACCTCTTGACCGAGATGCAGGCCCCGTGAAGCTTCCCCCGCTCGCGCAGCGCGAGCACCTTGTCGCGGGCAAACGCCTAGTCGCCCGTCTTTTCGTCCTTTTCTGCGTCTGCCTGGCGCATGAACACCGCTGCCGCCTGGGCGCGCGTGAGGTCGTCTCCGGGCCCGAGCTCGCCGGTGTTGTCATAGCCGCGCAGAAGCTCCGTCGCGACGGCCCAGCCGACCGCGTCGAGCGCCCACGAACTCGTATCGGATCCGTCGGGGAATTGAGACAGGTCGCCGCGCTCGTCCGGCTCGCCTGCGATGCGCCAGAACACGACGGCGAGCTGCTCACGCGTGAGCTCGTCGTTGGGGCCGAAGCGGCCGGAGCCATCGTCATAGCCTGTCATGAGGCCCTCTCGGGCTGCCCACGCGACCGCCTTCGCATACCAGGCGTCGCTCCCGCAGTCGCTGAAACGCTTCACCAGGGACGCGTCGATCTCGGGCTTGCCCGCCTCGTTGTACATCATCTGGGCGAGCTGTGCGCGCGTAAGCGTGTCGTCGGGCCCAAAGGTGTTTGAACCATCGTCGTAGCCGCTCATGAGGCCGCAAGAAACCGCCCAGTCAACCACGTCGTGATACCACTCGCCCACAGGCACGTCCACGAGATGCCGGCTGGGGCACTTCTCCCCGCCGTCGCAGGTGAAGCGCACCTCGACCGTCACCTTGCCGCGCGGCATGGTGAACGTGAAGGTGCCGTCGCCCTCGTCGGTCACGGCGACCGGGTTGCCCTCGGCGTCGGTCACGGTCACGCCACCCACCAGGTAGCCCTCGTCGGGCGTGGGCGTGACGGTCACCGTCTGCCCCGCCGTCGCGCGCGATGGGGACACCTTCACGACTCCGTGCTCCGTCTCGTCCGAGATGGACACCTCGTACGTTGGCGGGACATAGGGCACGTTGTTCGCAACCACCAGGTAATACGTGGCGGTCGTCGTGCCGTCCGGCGCCGTCACCACGATCTCGAAGCGGTTCTCGCCGCTGCCGAACGCCTGCAGATAGGAGCCGTTGTAGGGCTGGCCGTTCACGGCAATCTTGGCGTCCGGATTCTTGGGCACGATGGTCACGAGCTTCTGCGCCAGGGAGTCGCCCGAACCTGCCCAGGTCTTCGTTGCCTCGTCGTAGGTGAGCGACACGCCGTCGACCTCCACGCGCGCGAGCTCGGCGTTGTTCTCGTCGAGCACGGCGTCGGAATACGTCACGCGCACCTGGGCAGCGTTCGTCACGCCCGCAAATGTAAACGTCTGCGACGCAGTCTGCTCGCCATCAAGGGTAATGAGACCGTTGTCGTCGCCCCCCGAGGTACCGGGCTTGTAGCTCTGCTGCTGGGCGATCACGTTGCCGTTCTCATCGAGCAAGGTCACGATGAGGTTGCCGGTGGTCTTCTGCGCCAGGCGGTTGTTTTGCAGATCGACCGTCACCGTGGTGCACGAATCGTCGACGCCCCCGCCTCGCAGAAGGCGTTCGTGGTCCTCATGGTGGGAAGCCTTGCGTACTTCGTCACGCAAGCGGCCGCCTTGATTGGCGACAACGTCTGGACCACCGGCCATGACGGCTATATGTATCCCCTACGGACCCTCGTCCTGCTCAGCCTTTCCAACGCGGCGTTTCTCGCGCTCGCGCTGCCGCTGGCTCGCTACGTGCGCAAGCTGCTCGACACCCTTGCGGATCCCGCGCTCTGGTGGGGGCTTTCACTGCTGCCCGCCTGCCTGCTTGTCACCATGATGTTTGGAAACTGGCTGCCCCTGACATTCATGAGCTACTCCGAGGTGTACCTCGTGCTGGTATCCGCGCTCACGGTGTTTGCGCTCTTCTTGTTCTGGTGGGTGCTTCGAATCGCCGAGACCGTGCATGAGGACTCCCAACGGCGCGCGCAGCTCGTAAAGGCGCTTGACGAGCACAAGCACACCCAGGCCGAGCTTGAACAGCAGCTGGTGCTGGCCCACGCCCGCGTAGACGAGCTGGAGCGCGTGCTCAGCACCCGGGGCGGCGCAAAGGACGGCGCCCCTGGCAGCACCATGGAAGACTCGCCTGTAGACCCATCTCTGCAGGATGCATGGAAAGACCGGGTGGTAACTATCGGCGGGCCTCGCACGGCATTGAGCTTCTTGGCAGGCGACCTGCTGTTTGCCGAATCTCAGAACCGCACGCGCCTCCTCCACCTCACCGACGGCACCACCCTCCCCTGCGACATGGCGCTCTCGCAGCTCGCCAGGCTGCTCCCCGAGGGACATTTCTCCTTTTGCCACCGTGCGACGCTCGTGAATCTGCACCATGTGTCGAATCTCAGCCAAGAGCGGGTGACCATGGACGACGGCTCGACGCTCACCATGAGCCGCCGTCGCTACAGCGACTTCTGTGACGAGCTCGAAGCAATACGGCGCTAGCACAAGGCCCCGCACCGGCGCTCTTTTCGCCGTTGCTCGCACTTGACCGAGCAACGGCGACCTCTTTTTTCACCGTTGCTCGGCTTTTTTACAAAATCGGGGCCATTTTTGTAACTTTACGTAGCTTCGGCGAGGCGGGCGCGCAAAACGCAGCTTCGGCGAGGCGGGGACGCAAAAGGCGCGCTTCGCGCCATGACGCCCAGGACGATGGCGAGGCGAGCCTATGCGGGCTGCATTTCGCCATCGCCCCGCACGCACGCTTACGCACATGGGCCCGTGTCCCAGACGCGAGACACGGGCCCATAGTCATCTATACAGGGGCTTCTGTAGGGAAGCCTTACGCCTCAAGCGCCGCCTTGAACCAGGAGGTCAGGCTCGTGGGATGCGTGATGGCGGTGCCCACGACGACTGCCCAGGCGCCGGCGTCGATGGCGGCGCGGGCCTCCTCGGGCGTGTGCACGCGACCCTCGCAGACCACCGGGAAGCCCGGGAACTCCTCGGCCGCCTGGCGCAGCAGCGGCAGGTCGGGGCCGTCAGCCATGGTGCAGTCAATCGCCGCGACGCCATGGGAGAGCGTGGTGGAGACGATGTCAAAGCCCGCATCGACTGCACGGCGAATATCGTCGATCGTCATGCAGTCCGCCATGGTGAGCACGCCTTCGGCCTTGAGCGGCTCAAGGGTGTCAGCCACCGTCTTGCCGTCCGGGCGGGGACGGTCGGTGGCGTCGATGGCAACGATGTCTGCGCCGGCGGCGACGCAGGCGCGGGCATGGCGGAGCGTCGGGGTGATGTAGACGCCCTCATGCCCCTCCTTCCACAACCCGATGACCGGGACCTCGGTGCGGCCCTTGATGGCGGCGATGTCCGACAGGCCCTGGCAGCGAATGGCGGCAGCGCCGCCCAGCTCGCAGGCGCGCGCCATCTGCGCCATGGTCTCGGGGTTGCGCAGGGGCTCGCCCATATATGCCTGCACGCTCACGATGAGCTTGCCTTTAAGAGATTGAATCAGGGGATCGATGGCCATAGGATCCGTCTCCTTTCAACTTTGATTCGAGATGGGGCCGTCTCAGAATGCCCCGCCGGGTGTTCCCGGCGCCTCAGGCCCTCCAAGCGAGGTGGGAGCACGCCTTGCGCGTGCGGCGACCAACGGCTGAGGACGAGCGCGGCGCCCGGGATAGCCGGAGCTCCTATCAGCACTCGGCGTAGCCGGACTCCACGAAGTTCTCTGCGGCACCGATGAGAGGAGCGTCTCCGCCGAGCTCTCCGTCCACGACAGGCGTCGTGGCGACCGGCGGCATCGCCTGGCCGCGGAAGGCATCCTTCATGGCGTCGGACCAATCGGGTCCACACTGGGCAACAGAGCCCGAGAGGATCACGCAGGCGGGATCGAGCATGTTGCACATGCTGCCGAGCACCTCGCCCAGAGCACGGCCCGCACGGGCCTCGGCCGCCTTTGCCGCCTCGTCGCCCGCCGCGGCACGGCGGTCGATCTCGGCGCCATCCATAGGCTTGCCGTCGTAGGTCTCGGCGCCACCAAGGCGCACGTACTCGGCGATGATGCCGGGGCCAGCCGCGATGGGCTCGAGATGTCCGGTGGCTCCACAGGAGCACGGGACGCCCGCAGCCGCCGGGCAGCACACGTGGCCAATGTGGCCGGCCTCGTCATGGGCGCCGAGCATGATGTGGCCGTGCTCGACGAAGGCGCCTCCGATGCCGGTGCCCACGGCCGCCACGAGGCAGCTCGCCTTGCCGCGTCCGCCGCCCCAGCGCGCCTCGCCCAGGGCGTGGGCGTGAACGTCGTTCAGCACGCGGCACGCCAGACCGGTCGCCTTGGTGACCTCGGTCGCCAGGGCCGTGCCGCCCCAGCCGGGCATGAGCTCGTTGGCAAAGGTGATGTCGCCCGTGCGCGGGTTGACCACGCCTGCGGACGAGATGCCCACGCCGGCGACCTCTCCGTCAGCGCGCTCGATAGCGGCTTTAACCTGCTCGAGCACGGTTGCCAGCACATGCTCTCCGCCCTTCATCGCCTCGGTGGGGACCTTCTCCACCTTTTCGATAACGGGAGCTTCGCCACCGAGCGTCACAAGGCCGCACGCGATCTTCGTGCCGCCGATGTCGACCGATACGATGGTTTTCTTGTCCATGGGATGCCCCAATCTGTTCTCGCCAATCCGCACGACGACGCCGTCGCACGCAGGACGCCTGAGCCCACGTCGGGCCTTAAGCGCCCTCCCCCAAACGAACCGCGCCCGCCCGCGTCAGCAGGCGGGCGCGATGAATCCCGATATCCCGGCAGGCCATGCCTCATGCCAGGCCATCATGTCCTGAATGCGACGGCACGCGGCGCGCCGGCAGCGGGTGAATCCTGCCGAAGCGCACGCCCGGCAGGCAATGCCTTACAGCAGGCCGTTCTCTTCGAGGACGCGCTTGATGGCCTCGACGTTCTCGCCCTTGAGCGAGTGGACCGGACGAGGCATCTGGTTGGTCTCGAAGACGCCCATGAGCTGAAGCGCCGTCTTGAAGGCACCGACGCCGGCGCCGAAGCCCTGCACGCCCTTGGTGACCGCGGTGATGCGCATGATGCGCGCAAGACGGTCCTGCTCCTTCTTAACGGTCTCCCAGTCGCCCTCCTGGGCTGCCTTCCACTGGCGCACGTAGCCATAGGGCTCGACGTTGGCAAGGCCGGGGACCGAGCCGTCGGCGCCGGAGAGGTACGCGCCGTCGACGACGACCTCGTGACCGGTGAGAATGGACATGGGATGTCCAGCGTCCTCGTTGCCCATGACCAGGTAGCGGAACGAGATGTCATCGCCCGAGGAGTCCTTCACGCCGGCGAGGACGCCGTCCTTGCCGAGGCGGACGAGCATGTCGGTGTCGAGCTTGTTGTGCACGCACACCGGAATGTCATAGGCGAAGATGGGCAGGTTGAGCGCATCGTGCAGGCAGCGGAAGCTCCACTCGATCTCATCGATGCCCTGCAGCGCATAGAACGGGCAGGTCGCGACGAGGGCGTCGACGCCCATCTGCTCGGCGCGCTTGCCGTGCTCGATCATGCGCTCGGTCTCGGTGTCGATGATGCCAGCGAGCACGGGCACGCGACCATCGACGATGCGCACAAGGTTCTGGATGATGTCAGAACGACGCTGGTCGGTGGAGAATACGACCTCACTCGAAGAGCCCAGGATGAACAGGCCGTCAACGCCGGCCTCGATCATACGGTTGACGTTGCGCTCGAACGACGGGACGTCGAGCTCACGACCCTGCGTGAGGGGGACGACGACAGGCGGGATGACGCCGGTAAACTTCTTGGTGGTCACAGGTGACTCCTTCTAGTTGCGCGCTCAGGCCTCGTGCCGGAGCGCTGGTTTCGGGGCGCGGGCCCCGCTCCATGATAGCGAGGTCCCGACCCTTGGGAAGGGTGTTTGCAGACTCATTCGAAAGCCCCCCTTCCCCGCCCCTCATGAACGCGCGCCCGGCTAGGCAGGCGCGCGTCACGGGGTCAAGCAATGCGTCTATGCGCTCTGTCCCAAGTTTGGATGCAGAAGCGACGGCGCGGCGCCCAGCAGGAGCTTGGTGTAGGGATCCTGCGGGTTCTCGAAGACCTGCTTGGCAGGCCCCTGCTCCATGATCTGGCCGTGGTTCATGACGATGATGCGGTCAGAGATGTAGCGCTCCGTCTGGATGTCATGGCTGATGAAGACCATGGCAAGACCGAGCTCCTTCTTAAGGTCGGTCAGCAGGTTCAGAATCTGCGCACGCACCGACACGTCAAGCGCCGAAGTCGGCTCGTCGGCGATGATGACGTCGGGGTTCAGCGAAAGCGCACGGGCGATAGCGACACGCTGGCGCTGACCGCCGGAGAGCTGTCCGGGCAGGGCATACATGGCCGATGACGGAAGGCCGACGAGGCTCACGAGCTCGCGGGCGCGCTCTTCGCGCTCGTCCTCGTTGCCGACCTTGTGCACGATCAGGGGGTCGAGCAGCTGGTCATGAACCGACATACGAGGATTCAGCGCCGTAGCGGGATTCTGGAACACCACGGAGACCACGCGGCCGATCTTCTTGCGAATCTCGGCGGTGCGCTTCGTGACGTCCTCGCCCTTGAAGTACACATGGCCGGACGTAGGAGACTGCAGGCCGCACATGACGTTGGCTGTCGTGGACTTGCCGCAGCCGGACTCGCCTACGATACCGATGGTCTCGCCCGGCATGAGCTTGAGCGTAAGGCCGTTCACCGCATGGACCAGGTTCGGATGCAGAAGCGATCCCGTACGGGTCTTGAACGTTACGGAGATGTTGTCCAAGAAGATGATGGGCGTCTGCTGAGAGGTGTTCTCTGCCATTTACCTCACCTCCAGTCGAGAGACAAGACCGTTCTTGGCAAGCTCCTCGTCCGGAATCTCGGCGACATAGTGGTGCTCGACGCCGGGAACCTTCTTGAGGATGGGATGCACGTCGAGGCCGACCGTGGGGTGGCTCGAACGCGGGGCGAAGCGGTCGCCCTTCGGGAAGTCCGCCGGACTCGGCACGGAGCCGGGCACCTGGTGCAGGCGCTTGCCGTCGTGCGCCTCGATGGAGAGCACGGAGCCGAGCAGGCCCTGGGTGTACTCGTGGATCGGGTTCGTGAGCAGCTCCTTGGTGGGAGCGGACTCGACGACCTGGCCGGCGTACATGACGGTGATCTCGGAGGCGACCTCGGCGACGAGCGCCAGGTCGTGGGACACGAAGATCATGGCGAAGCCGAGCTTCTTCTGCAGGTCGTTCAAAAGCTTGATGACCTGCTTCTGCACGGTCACGTCGAGGGCGGTGGTGGGCTCGTCGCAGATGATGAGTGACGGGTCGCGCGTGAGCGCCATAGCGATGATCACGCGCTGGCACTGGCCGCCGGACAGCTCGTGCGGGTAGGACTCGAGCGTACGCTTGGGATCGAGGCCCACGAGCTCGAGCAGGTCTTCTGCCGAGCGGGTGCCGCCACGGCTGGTGAGCTGCTTCATCTGGGCGGAGATGAGCATCGAGGGGTTAAGCGCGGAGAGCGAGTCCTGATAGACCATGGCGAGCTCGTGGCCCAGCAGCTTGCGATGCTCTTCCTTGGAGAGCTTCAGCAGGTCCTGCCCCTTATAGAGCACCTCGCCGGTGATGCGGGCGTTGTCGGGCAGCAGGTTCATGATGGTCTTGGTGGTGATGGACTTGCCGCAGCCGGACTCGCCTACGAGCGCCATGCACTGGCCGGGACGCACGTCGAAGGAGACGTTGTCGACGACGTGGACGTCTCCGTGGCGCGGGAAGCCGATCGAGAGGTTCTTGACCTGCAGCAGCGGCTCGACCGAATAGTCGGGGACGCGGCGGTCAGTACGGGCGAGCTCGACCTTGCGAAGGGCGGACAGACGCATGTTCAGGGTCTCGGCCTGCTCCTTGTAGGCACGAACCGGGTCGGCGACGAGCAGGTCGGCCTCGCGACGGCTCTCGGAGTTCTCGTTGCTCACCGGAGCGGACGGGGCCGCTGCCATGGCGTCGGTCAGGCCCTCGGAGAGGATGTTGAGCGCCAGGCAGGTGACCATGATGGCGATGCCCGGGAAGAGCGCCTGCCACCAGCGACCAAGCAGCACGCCGTCGCGGGCGGAGGACAGGATGTTGCCCCAGGTGGCGGTGGGCTCGGCGATGCCGGCGCCGATGAAGGTCAGCGACGCCTCGAAGATGATGGCGTCTGCGACGAGCGTCACGGTGAAGACCATGATGGGCGCGATGCAGTTACGCAGCACGTGCTTCATCAAGATCCACGGGGCGCGGGCACCGGAGACGATGACGGCGCGCACGTAGTCCTCACCGTACTCGGACACCACGTTCGCGCGCACGATACGCGCGATCTGCGGGGTGTACATGAAGCCGATCGAGAAGATGATGGCCGGCACGGAGTTGCCGAGGATCAGCACCAGGATGGCCGCCAGCGCGATGCCCGGGATGGACATGATGACGTCCAGCACGCGCATGATGACCTCGGAGACCGCCTTGCGGGAAACCGCGGCGAGGGCGCCCACGATCGAGCCGCACACGAGCGCGAAGAGCGTCGCGCCGAAGCCGATGATCAGCGAGTACTGTCCGCCGTAGAGCATGCGCGACAGGATGTCGCGGCCGGTGTTGTCCGTACCGAAGATATGGTCGGCGCTCGGCGGCTGATATGCCTGGGTGATCTCGAGCGGGTTATGCGGAGCGATGACCGGCGCCAGGATGGCGGAGAGCGCCACCAGGACGAGCAGGACGAGCGAGATCTTGCTCGGCGTGCTCATGTTCTTGATGCCGGTGAACTTGGAGCTCTTGGCGGCAGCCGCCTCGAGCTTCTGAGTCTGCTTCTCTCTAATCTTTACCATGAGGCCTACACCGTCCTAATGCGCGGGTTGATGAGCAGATAGAGCATGTCAACCACGATGTTGATGATGACGAAGGCCAGTGCCACCACAACGACGACGCCCTGGACGAGCATGATCTCGCCGCCGGTGATGCCCTGCTGGATGAGCGTGCCCATGCCGGGGAGCGCGAAGATGACCTCGATGACCACGGCGCCACCCATGAGGTAGCCGATCTTGAGGCCGAGGGTGGTGACAGGGGTGATGAGGGCGTTGCGCAGAACGTTCTTGGCAACGACGACGTTCTCGGGAAGGCCGCCGCCGCGAGCCGTCTGCACATAGTCCTTATCGAGCTCCTCGACCATGGCGGTACGCACGATACGCGTCATCTGGCCGATAACCGGGAAGGCAAGGGCGATGGCGGGCATGATCATGCGGCCGAAATAGCCTGCAGGGTTGGTGAACAGGTTGGGAAGCGCGCCCGAAGACGGGAAGACGCGCGTAAGGCCGCCGATGGTGACGGCGAGGATGAGCAGGACCGCCAGCCAGAACGACGGCGTGGCGATTCCTGCGATGGATATCACGCGTATGATCTGGTCTGGCCATTTATCTCTATATAGTGCCGATATCACGCCAAGGGTGAACGAGAACACCGCCGCCAGAAGCAAGCCGAAGAAGGTGAGCTGCATCGTGATGGGCAGGGCGGAGGCGATGGCGGTCGCCACGGGCGTCTGACGGCTGCCATAGGTGCCGAGGTCGCCCTGAACAAGGCCGGCAATATAGTCGACATAGCGAACGGGCCACGGGTCATTCATTCCGTGCTCGTCCATGTACTGCTCAACCTGCTCCGGAGAGGCGCCCTCGCCAAGGACGGTACGCGCAGGGATTGAGGGGTCGGTAAAGGACATGAGGAAGAACACCAGCAAAGTGACGCCCAAGGCCATGATCGGCAGCGCGATGATGCGTCGCCCGACGAGACGCAAAAGGTTGTTCATATCCTCTCCTCTCTCTTCTTGTCAACAGCATTTACAGGAGGGGCCCGAGCAAAGGCTGCCCGGACCCCTCGCACGACTGACCAGCTCCCCCTCTGCTAGGAAGAGGAGAGATGGGCTTGTAGGCTACGCGCTGACCGTCTTGCAATCGATGAAGCTCATGCCCGTGGTGCCGATGCCCTTGAAGCCCTCGATGGCAACGCCGTTAGGCGCCGTCGCCGGATCGGCCCAGGAGGCGGTAACCGTCTGGACGTGGACCAGCGGGTACAGGACGCAGTTGTCAGCGATGATGTCGTAGACCTGCTTCCACGTGGCCTGCTGCTCGTCGCCAGACTGGCCGAGAGCGGTGTTCATGAGCTCACGGATCTGGGCGAACTCAGCCGAGCCGCTCCAGCCGGTACGGGTCTGCTGCCAGACGTTGTCGCCGTACCACCAGTTGAGCAGCAGGTCGGGGTCGGCGCCCCAGCAGGACGGGTCGCCCGGGGCGATGAGGATGTCGAAGTCATCCGAGCCGCCGTCGATGGCAGCATAGGTGGCCTGCGAGGTCTCGGTCTTGATCTCGACGGTGAAGCCGAGGGCCTCGAGATCCTGCTGGGCCTGGATGCCCATCTGCTCGGCCTGGGTGTTGTCCGTGGTGCGGATGATGAGGTTGCCCGGGGTCACGCCGGCCTCGGAGAGCAGGCTGCTGGCCTGGTCCTGGTCGTAGCTGTAGACCGTGGAGGCCTCCTGATAGTTCGGGAAGTCGACCGGGATGTAGGACTTGGCGGTGGCGGCGAGGCCGCTGAAGATGTTCTCGATCATCTGGTCCGTGTTGATGGCGTACATGATGGCCTTACGGGCGGTCACGTTGTCCCACGGAGCCTTGGTGGTGTTGAACATGATGAAGCGGGTGCCGAAGCCCTGGACCTGGTCGACCTTGCAGCCGGCGTCCTCGATGGTGGAGATGGCGTCAGCGGTGACAGACTCCATGACGAGCGTGGTGCCCTGCTGCTGAGCGGTCATACGGGCGGTGGCGTCGGTGAGGATGTCATAGTGCAGGCCGGAGTCGGCAGCGGCGTGGTCGCCGTTGTAGTTGGGGTTCGGCACGAGGTCGACGCTGTTATCGGTGATGGCGTCATACATCCAAGGGCCGGAGCCGACCGGGGTGTCGGCGAGCTCGTCGTCGGTGGTGCCGGCGGGGAACACGCGGACGAGCGCCAGGCGCTCCTTGAGCAGCGAGAAGTTCGCGATGGAGGTGGTCACCGTGATGGTGGTGTCGTCGGTGGCCTCGAGCGAGTCGATCGGGGTCAGGAAGGCCGCATAGGTGGCGTTGGCCTTGGTGCGGTCGAAGGACTCGACGATGTCCTCGGTGGTCACGGGGTCGCCCGTGGAGAACGCGGCGCCCTCGCGCACGGTGATGGTGAAGTGGGTCTCGTCGACCTGCTCGGGATCGCCCGTGGCGAGCTCGGTGAAGGTGGAGTAGTCATGCGGATCGGTGCCGTAGAGGCCCTCGAGCACATGCCAGTTGGCGCCCAGGCAGAAGGCGGACGAGGTGGACGTGGGGTTGTAGTCGGACGGAGCATAGGCAGAGCCGGCGGTGATGGTGCCGCCACCCTCGGTGCCGGCGGTTCCGGTGCTACCGGAAGGGGTGGTGGTGTCCCCGCCGCAGCCAGCAAGGCCGAGGCCGGCAACCGCCGCGGCGCCGCCAGCGACGCCAAGGAACGTACGCCGTGTCATGTCACGCATGATGTCTCCAATCTTTTGGCGCCTCCCCTTCTCACGCAGGGAGGGGGACGCATTTGTGGACACCACTAACATACCGGGCACATTCATTTTTACCGTTGGCTTCTCGGTGAACGGGCCTTACCGCACGCAGACGGTAAATGATACCGTTCATCGCTTAAGGTTGACACTCTGGACTGGTGGTGGTAGCAAGCATACCAGTTGCCCATTTTTGGCTATCTGTTTCCCATTTTGCCTGACGCACTTGCCATTTAGCAGCACTTTTCATTAATTGTCTAGGCAAGGTGTTTTAATACCACCTATGTCAAGCATCGGTAGAGCGCCGTGTGCCACTTCACAAAAGTTTCTAGAGCTCGCCGACGTCGCCATCGGGTCGAGGGGCGCCCTCCCATGCACGCAGAGTATCGTAGACGGCACGCGCCACCTGTTGGGGCATGCCCCTCACCGCGGCGATGTCCTCGACGCTCGCGGCGCGCAGCCGCTTCATGGATCCAAAATGCCTCATGATCGCCTTCTTGCGCGTGGGGCCGACCCCCTCGACCTCGTCGAGGACCGACACCGTCATGGCCTTGTCGCGCAGCTCGCGATGGAAGGTGATCGCAAATCGATGCGCCTCGTCGCGCACCTGCTTGATGAGGTACAGCGAGGCGGACCCGTTGGGCAGCACCACCGGCGTGTCGTCCCAGGGCACGAAGACCTCCTCGTCGGCCTTGGCGAGGCCGCAGACGGGAATGTCGAGCCCGAGCTCTTCCAGCTGCGTGAGCGCCGCGGTGAGCTGCGGCTTGCCGCCATCCACCACGAGCAGGTCGGGCTTTGAGCCAAAGCGCTCGTCCGCCATGCGCTCCGGGGCGTACCTGCGCCCAAGGACCTCCTGCATGGACATGAAGTCGTTCGCCTCGCCCGTGACGCCGCGCACCTTGAAGCGTCGATACTGGCCCTTGTCGGCGCGACCGTTGGTGAACACCACCATCGAGGCGACGGTGAAGCGGCCGTGGATGGTCGAGATGTCGAAGCATTCGATGCGCATGGGAGGGGCGGGCAGGGCGAGGGCGCTTTCGAGCTGCAGGAGCGCCTGGTTCGTACGGTCGTCGGCATAGCCGGTGCGCATCATATAGCGCATGAGCGCGTGCCGGGCGTTGCGCTCGCACGTCTCCAGGAGATGGCGCTTCTCGCCACGCCTCGGGCGATGCAGGCGGCATACGTGCCCGCGCTTGGCCGTGAGCCACTCCCCCAGCACCTCGGCATCGGACACGTCGATCGCGACATCCACCTCGTGCGGAATGTCGGCGGTCTCGTCGTAATACCGCTTGATGAAGCCCGAGACCAGCTCGTCCTCGTCCACGTCGAGGCCCTTGTCGAGGATGAACTCGCAGCTGCGTACGGTGCGCCCCTCGCGCACCACGAACACGCAGGCGCCGGCGATGGTCTCTTCGCGGTAGAACCCGATGAGGTCGATGTCCACGCTCGACGGAAAGACCACCTGCTGGCGGTCGTCCAGGCCCGAGATGACCTCAAGGCGGCGCTTCACGCGCGCGGCGCGCTCGAAGTCGAGCTCCTGGGCGGCGCGCTGCATCTCGGCAGACAGTTCGTCGGTGACCTCGCGGCGGCGCCCCGACAAGAACCGCTCCACGCGCCGGACGTTTTTCGCGTACTCCTCTGGCGTGATGGCGCCCACGCACGCGCCGGGGCCACGCCCCACGTGGTAGTCAAAGCAGGGTCGCCCCTTCTGGGCGCACACGAGATTGATGATGTCGGCATCGTCGCCATGGGAGGCGATAAGCCGACGCGTGCGGCGCCATTCGGCGCAGGTCGCGCTGCAGATGGGAATGACCTTGCGAATGGTGTCGATGGTGTCACGCGCGGCGCGGCTGTCGGTATAGGGGCCGAAGTAGCGCGTGCCCGCCTTGTGGCGCTCGCGCGTGTACTTGATCGCAGGATACACGTCGCCTTTCGTGATGGCGATGAAGGGGTAGCTCTTGTCGTCCTTGAAGTCGACGTTGAAGTAGGGGTGATACTGGCCGATCAGGTTGCGCTCGAGCACGAGCGCCTCGTGCTCGGTGTCCACCACGATATAGTCGAAGCTCGCAACGAGCTGCATCATGAGCGGAATCTTCGCGCGGTCGTCGGTCAGCTGCACGTACTGCTTCATGCGGGCGCGGAGGTTTTTGGCCTTGCCCACGTAGATGACCTCGCCCGAAGCATCCTTCCACAGGTAGCATCCAGGGCTCGTGGGGACACGGGACACCTGCTCGGCAAGGCTCGGCGCCGCGGGGGCGAGCCCCGAGGCGGGCGGGCGGGAGCCTTCGGAGACAGGGCCGCCGAGGCCCGCCGGAACAGACCCGGCGGGCCTGTCGTGCCAAGAAGTATCTGCCATCCCCTACCGCCTCACGCGACGGGCGAGCGAGCGCAGCATATCCGCCTCGGGCAACTTGAGCGCCACGGCGGGGCCGAACGTCACGAGCAGCGAGACGATGCCGCCCGCGGCGACATACGCCACGGTCTGCAGCATGCCCGCGGTCTGCGTCGTGCCGTCGGCAAGGGTCGTGGCAAGCGGGCCCACGAAGGCCTCGAGCAGGGCGAGCACCCCGCCGCCCGCCGCCGCGCCAAGCCCGCCAAGCAGCAGGCCGAAACCGAGGCCATGCAGAATGGTGCGCACGCGAAGCCCGTGGAGGCGGCGACGCATCCAGATGAGCGCCCCCAGGTCGGAGACAACATACGACGCCGTCATGGAAAGCGCGATGAACGGCATGCCGCCGCCTGCGCCCACCGCGAGAACGAGCGACCAGGCCACCTCGGCGACGGCGCCCGCCAGCATGAACAGGGCGTAGGGACGCATGTCGCGAAGCGCCGAACAGCCCTTCTGCATGAGCATGCATACGCCGTAAAACGGCAGCGAGACCGCCAGGAAGCGCAGATACTCGCTCACCAGCTCGACGCCCGCGAGGTCGAAACGGCCCGAGCAATACACCATGTTGAGCGGGAAGCTGAACACCATGAGGTAGAGCGCGAAGGGCACCAAGAAGAAGAGCTGCTGGGCGATGCCGCGCGACATGCCCGCGCGCACCGCGTCGTCGTCGCCCCGGGTGGCATCACGCGCGAGCTCGGTATAGAGCGCCGTATTGAGCGAGACCGAGAGCAGCGCATAGGGCAAGGTGTACCACAGGCGCGCGTAGGCGATCACCGACGCGCCGGTTCCGGGCTGGACCGCGAGCGCCGAAGAGTTCTGCACCGAGGCGGTCACGAGCGTGCACAGGGTAGCGAGCAGCGTGGGCACGCCGAGCTCGAGCGTCTTCTTGAGCAGCGGGTCACGCAGGTTGATATGCATGCGCGGGTGCACGCCATGCTTGGCGAGCGCCGGAATCTGGCAGGCCATCTGCACGAAGACGCCGAGCGTGGTGCCCACGGCGAGCACCGTCAGCGCAAGCTGCTGGCTGATGGGCTCGAGCACCGGGAAGAGCGCGAACGCGGCGATGACCACCACGTTGTTCAGCACGGGGGCGAAGTTGCTCCAGAAATAGTCGCGATGCGCGTTGAGCACGCCGGAGAACACCGAGCCCAGCCCGTAGAACAGAATCTGCAGCGCAAAGAACCTGAAGAAGTAGACGGCGACGTCCATCTCCTGTCCGTCGCTCATAAACGACTGGGTCCAGATGATCGCCGGCGCAAAGACCACGGCAAGGACCGAGACCACGCCCAGCAGCACCAGCAGCACCGAGAGCAGGTTGCCTACGTAGTCGTTTGCGGCCTCGCGCCCGCCGTTGCGGCGCGCGTCCATGTAGACCGGCAAGAACGCGGTCACGAGCATGCCGCCCACCACGAGCTCGTACAGCATGTTGGGCAGGTTGTTGGCGATGTTGTAGGATGACGCGAGGAACGACACGCCAAAGGCGATGCCCATCACCCAGGTGCGGGCAAATCCCGTGAGACGCGAGATGATGATGAGCCCGGTCATGAGGCCGGCGGAGCGGCCGACGCTCTCATAGTCGCCGGCGCCGTCGAAATCGTCGTCGGACGAGGACGCCGCAACAGCGGCCCGCCCGTCCTCGGGCGCGTCGAGCTCGGCCGCCAGCGCGCCGGTGGGAGCGGCAGGCACGACGTCGTCGAGCCTGCCCGTGCTCGCCGCGCCCTCGTCATCAAGCACGCCGAGCCGTCCGGTCTGCGAGGCGGCGCCGCTTGCCGCGGCGACATGCATGCCGCCGTCTGCCGGCGCGGCGACGTCGCCCGCCGAGACAGCATGGGCGCCCCGGACAGGAGCCGCGTCCGCGGGCGCCGCGTGGCGGCCGACGGCGGATGCGGGCGCCTGCGCTTGCTTGGCCAGCCCTGCGCGCAGGGCGGCGTCCAAAAACACGCTCGTCTCGTCCGGACGCGGCTTTCTCTCAGCATGCCGATAAGACTGCGCTGCCGCGACGAACACCGCGGTCTCGTCAGGGCGCGGGGCCTTCTTGTTCGCGCGCGGCGCGAAGTGCGATCCCTGGGGCCGCTCATCCACGTCCATGTCTGCGCTCCTTCCTCGCCGCAGCGCCTCGACGGCGCGCCATGCAGGGCATTAGGCGTAGTTCTTCGCCTCGGGCCCCCACACGTATTTCTTGAACTTCGATATCTGATGGTAGTACGTAAGGCTCGCCCAGAAGTGCTGGGAGGCCCCGTCGCGATTCCAATACAGCGGGAAGGCGGCGGTGCCGTCGCGGAAGGCGTCGAGCACCTGACGGCGGAGCGCCTCGTCGGCAACAGAGCGACGGACCACATAGGGCGGCACCGTGGTATAGACAAACGGCTCGTCGGCATCGAGGCGGCCCTGGGACTTGCCCAACACGAGGTCGTCGACCATGACCTTGGCGAAGTTGACGCCTGCCTGGCGCACGAACGCGGAGCTGCGGCCGGGGCGCGTATTGATCTCGAAGAAGCGATACGACCCGTCGCGCTCGTCAAACTTCACGTCGAAGTTCGCCATCCCGTGGTAGCCCACGTGGCGCATGAAGCACAGGGCGTCCTCCATCACCTTGCGGTTGCGTTCGGGAATGATGATGGCGGGGTTGCCGATGGCGCCGGGGGCATGGTCCTCCAGGATCACGCGGCCGCCGCACATGAAGACCGGATCCCCCTGGGCATCGGTGTACGCCGAGAGGATGCGGATCTGCGTGTCGTCTCCGGGCACGAACTCCTGCACGATGAGCGAGCGGTCGTAGGTCGATGCCTGCAAGCTCTCGAAGATACTCGCGAGCTCGTCGCGGTCGTGAACCAGAAACACCTTCTTCTTGTTGGGAATCTCAGCGTAGTGATAGGCCGCCGAATTGGACGGCTTGGCGATGAGCGGGTAGTCGAAACCGCCATCGTCCACCGTCGCCGCGGGGTCGGCGCAGTCCAAAAAGACCGTCCGCGGATACGGGATGCCCACCTCGTCGCAGATCTTGTAGAAGTTCTCCTTCTGGGTGATCTCGTCGAGCAGGTCGAAGTCGATATAGGGCACATGGAAGCGCTGCTGAAGGGTGGCCTTGTGCTCGGAGATGAGGCGCGCGTAGTGGTCGCCGCAGCCCACCAGGAAGGGGATCTTGCCCTCGTTGATAAGGCGCTCGCCCATATCCATGAGCAGGGGCACCATGGTGTCCGCCTGGTCGAGGTCGCTCACCACGCGATAGTCTACAAACCGGCTGCGCGACACCGACTTCACGTCGGCGGAGCCCAGCACGATGGAGCGCACCCCGTAGGCCTCCTGGAAGCACCGCACGAAGGCGTAGCAGCTAAAATCCGATCCAACGATCACCGGCTGAAGCAGGCGCGGCAGGTCGCGCTCATCGGGAGCGACACTCAGCATGGACATCTCGATTCTCGTCGTGACGCGAGCCGTGAGGATGCCCGGCCTCGCGTGAGCTGGCATGATAACAGGGCAGCATTGTAGTGGCTGCGCGCCGCGTTGCGCCAAAAGCCACATAAACAGGATAGCGCGCAGCGCCAAACGACCCCGGAGACGGTCGCCCCGTACCTCAGCCGCGCGTGATGGCGGCAACCTTGGCGCCGGTCACCTTCACGAGGTCATCCGGAGACAGCTCCACCTGTAGGCCGCGGCGCCCGCCGGAGACGCAGACGGTGTCGAACAGCACGCAGGTCTCATCGACAACCGTGGGAAACCGCTTTTTCATCCCTATGGGAGAGCATCCGCCGCGGATGTACCCCGTGAGCCCCACCAGGTCGCGCACATGCACCATGGCAAGCGACTTCTCGCCCAGAATGCGCGCCGCGGCCTTGAGGTCGAGCTCCTCTGCCACGGGGATGCAGCAGACGGCATGTCCGCCCGAAGCCGTCGAGCACACGAGCGTCTTGAATACCGCCGAAGGGTCCTCGCCGAGCTGCTCGCAGACATGCACGCCCGACAGGTCGTCCTCGTCAACCTCGTAGACGTGCTCGGTATAGGCGACGCCCGCGCGCTCGAGCTCGCGCATGGCGTTGGTCTTCTTGACGTCCTTGGCACCCATGACGCCCCTCCCCTCGCTGGCTCTCCATAACCTCGGCACAGCCGCCAGATGCGTTGCTGGTAGTATTTGATGGTACTCAACCGCCCGGTGAACGGAGTATTCCGCATGGAAAAACAGACACTCGGCGTAATCGGCGGCATGGGCCCCGAGGCCACCGCCTATTTCTACGAGCAGGTCATTCAACATACGCGCGCCGCGTCCGACCAGGAACACCTGGACATGGTGATCCTGTCGTGCGCCTCGATGCCCGACCGCACCGCCTCCATCCAATCGGGCGACCACGATGCGATTCTCTCATGCATGCGCGGCTGCGTGAGGCGACTCGAGGCCTGCGACGCCCGCGTCATCGCCATTCCGTGCAACACCTCGCACTACTACTACGACACCATTCAGAGCTTCACGCAGGTGCCCATCATCCACATGCCCCGCGAGACGGTCCGCGCCTGCGCGCAGGACCCTGCCGTGCGGCGCATCGGCATCATGGGGACCGACGGCACCGTGGGGGCCGGCGTATACGCGCGCGAATGCGAGCGCCTGGGGATCGAGGCGGTCAACCCCTCGCCCGAGCGCCAGGCGGACGTCATGTCGCTCATCTATGACGACGTGAAGGCGGGGCGCACTCCGCGGCTCGACAAGCTCGAGCGCGTCCTGGGGTTCTTCGAGGATGCACGCTGCGACCGCATCATCCTTGCCTGCACCGAGCTGTCGGTGCTCAACCGCTATCGCACCATGCCCGAGGGCACCGTCGACGCCATGGACGTGCTCGTGCGGGAGTCCATCGTCCGCTGCGGCGGGACCTATCAGGCCTAGACGATTGCGTCGGGCGGCGGAGACGCCGGGCGGGCGGCAGGACGGCGGGTCTGGTGGCCGGCGGGTCAATAGGTCGGTGAGCCGGACTGTTGTCGGGACGTCAGGACGGCTGATTGATGGATTGAACGGTTGTCAAGATGACGGGACGATGGGTCGAGCGGTCGGAAGGACGGCGGAACGTCACCGATCCAAATACAACATGCAACTTTTTACGTTTTCAGCTTCAAAACGTAAAAAGTTGCATGTTGAGGAGAGACCGGGCAGCGAAAACGACGAGATGCGCGGCGGCGCCACCGAAGGCGCCGACCTGCGCCGAGGCGGAGAGCCAACGTGGATGGCGCCCGGACCGTCGGAAGGACGGCCCGGGCGGCGGCTGTAATTCAGCGAACCTCGCGCCATGGCCCCGGCGGGCCAGGGGCAACACCTTGTGCCATGACCCCGGCGAACCCGAGACAACTTGTTTTGCAGAATGGACGCCCGCCAGGGACTTGTTCTGCAGAATGGACGCGAAGCCCCTCCTGGAGGCACCTTGCCGTCCATTCTGCGATACAAGTGCCCCTAGGGCGGCCAAAATGCAGTAGAAAATCCCACTTGAGGCCGGTGCGGCAGCGCGGGCCCCTATTGGGGGCCGATGCCACCGCACGACCAACGAGGGCGAGGCACAAGGTGAGCCGGTCGGTCGCCGCGCCCACCTTGCTGCGGTCGCCACTTATGCAGCCACAGAGGGCCGCGGGCAAAGGCGTGACAACCGGGAGGCCGACCAGGCTAGCTGCCCTGCCTTGCGCGGTCGCGCTCGAGAATGGGGCCGAGGAACCGACCGGTATAGCTCTCGGGGCAGGCGGCGACCTCCTCGGGGGTGCCGGCGACCACGATGCGTCCGCCGCCGTCTCCGCCTTCCGGCCCGAGGTCGATGATGCGGTCTGCGACCTTGATCACGTCGAGGTTGTGCTCGATTACGAGCACCGTGTTCCCGGCGTCGACCAAGCGCTGCAGCACGTCGATCAGCTGGCGGACGTCCTCGAAATGAAGGCCGGTGGTGGGCTCGTCCAGGATGTAGAAGGTCTTGCCCGTCTGCTTGCGATGCAGTTCCTTGGCGAGCTTCACGCGCTGCGCCTCGCCGCCGGAGAGCGTCGTAGCCGGCTGGCCCAGGCGCACGTAGCCCAATCCGACATCGTAGAGCGTCTGCAGCTTGCGCTTGATCTGCGGGATGTTGCCGAAGAAGGCGAGCGCCTCGGTAACGCTCATGTCGAGCACGTCAGAGATGTTCTTCCCGCGATAGGTGACCTCGAGCGTCTCGCGGTTGTAGCGCTTGCCGCCGCACACCTCGCAGGGAACATAGATGTCGGGCAGGAAGTGCATCTCGATCTTGATCTGGCCGTCGCCCTTGCACGCCTCGCAGCGGCCGCCGCTCACGTTGAAGCTGAAACGTCCGGGAGAATAGCCGCGCGCCTTAGACTCCGGCGTGCTTGCGAACAGCGCGCGCAGGTCGTCCCACAGGCCGATATAGGTCGCGGGGTTCGAGCGCGGCGTCCTGCCGATGGGCGTCTGATCGATATCGATGACCTTGTCGATCTCATCGATGCCCTCGATCTTCTTATAAGGTCCCACGGGACGCGCGGAGTGGTGAATGGCGTTGGTGAGAGCAGGCGCGACCGTATCGGTCACCAGCGAGCTCTTGCCCGACCCGGACACGCCGGTCACCACGGTAAACGTGCCGAACTCGATCTTGGCCGTCACGTTTTTCAAGTTGTTCGCCGTGCAGCCGCGCACCGTGAGGCAGCCGCGGCCCGGGCGGCGGCGCTCGTCGGGCAGACGCACCATGCGCGAGCCGGTAAGGTACTGCCCGGTGAGCGAGTCGGGGCATGCCATGACCTCCTCCGGCGTGCCGGCGCACACCACCTTGCCCCCGTGCTCGCCCGCACCGGGGCCCATGTCGATGACATAGTCCGCCGCCCGGATGGTGTCCTCGTCGTGCTCGACCACGATGACGGTGTTGCCGATGTCGCGCAGGCGCTCGAGCGTGGCGATGAGCCGCTCGTTGTCGCGCTGGTGCAGGCCGATCGACGGCTCGTCCAGGATGTAGAGCACGCCCATGAGGCCGGCGCCGATCTGGGTCGCCAGACGGATGCGCTGGGCCTCACCGCCCGAGAGGGTCGCCGAAGCGCGGTCCAGGGTGAGGTAGTCGAGACCCACGTCCACCAAGAAGCGAAGGCGCTCGACGATCTCCTTCACGATGCGCCCGCCGATGAACTCCTGGCGCTCGGTGAGCTCGAGTCCCTCGAAGAACGTGAGCGACTCGCGGCAGCTCAGGCAGCAGACATCGTAGATGGATTTGCCGCCCACCGTGACGGCGAGCATCTCGGGACGCAGGCGCGCGCCGTGACAGGCACGGCAGGGCTCCTCGCGGATGTACTTCTCAAGACGGGCCTTGGTGTTCTCGTTCGTCGTCTCGGCATAGCGCTCGTAGAGGATGTTGCGCACGCCCGAGTACTTGGTGAACCAATGCGTGTCGCGCCCGTCCTGGGTGTGGTAGTCGACGCGCATCTTCTTGTCGCCCAGGCCGTCGAGGAAGATCTTGCGGGCACGAGCGGGGAGGTCCTTCCAAGGGGTCGTGGGATCGACCTTCAGGTGCTTGCACAGGGCACGAAAGATCTGCGGATAGTAGTTGGATTTGCCGAAAAACGCGCCAAAGACGCCCTCCTCGATCGAAAGGTCGGGGTTCTCGATGAGCGCCTCGGCGTCGACCACCTTCTTGAAGCCCAGGCCGTCGCACTCCGGGCAGGCGCCGTAGGGCGCGTTGAAGGAGAAGTCGCGCGGCTGGAGGTCGTCGATGGAATGCCCGTGCTCGGGGCAGGCGAGCGCGAGCGAATACATGAGCAGGTCGCCCTGGGTGCCCTCGGGCGCATCGCGGTCGGGCAGCAGGTAGACGCCGACACGCCCCGACGCGAGCTGCGTGGCACGCTCGACGGCCTCGGCGATGCGGCCGATGGAGTTCTCGCGAATCACGATGCGGTCCACCACCACCTCGATGGTGTGGCGGAACTTCTTGTCGAGCTCGATGGGATCGTCCAGCGAGAGCACCTCGCCGTCTACGCGCACGCGGGAAAAGCCTTCGCGGCGCAGGTCGTCCAGGAGCTTGGCAAACTCTCCCTTGCGGTCGGTGACCACCGGGGCGAGCACGAAGGCGCGCCTCCCCTGGCCCGCCTCGAGGATCTTGTCGGCAACCTGGTCGGTGGTCTGGCGCTCGATCTCGCGCCCGCACTCGGGACAGTGCGGAGTGCCGATGCGCGCGAAGAGCAGGCGCAGGTAGTCGTAGATCTCGGTCACGGTACCCACGGTGGAGCGGGGATTTTTGGACGTGGTCTTCTGGTCGATGGAAACCGCCGGGGACAGGCCGTCGATGGAGTCGAGGTCCGGCTTGTCCATCTGGCCCAAAAACTGGCGCGCATAGCTGGAGAGACTCTCCACATAGCGACGCTGGCCCTCGGCATAGATGGTGTCGAAGGCGAGGCTCGACTTGCCCGAGCCCGAGAGGCCCGTGATCACGACGAGCTTGTCGCGCGGTATCTGGACGTCGACGTCGCGCAGATTGTGCTCGCGCGCGCCGCGTATGACGATGGAGGAATCTGACATAGACGCTCCTTGACGATCGAGATTCTCGCAACCTCGTAGTCTAGCGCAACGCGTCCGCAGAAGGCGGACACCTGTTCGAAAAATGAACGCCGCCATGGACTTTGCATGCCTTGTTCGATGCGCCTCAACACGCCCCCCGGGGGCGACGAGAACTCTTGCGGGCCTCCTTGTGCTACGCTGGAGCATGAAATATGTAAGCTCACGGTAAGGAACCGACAAGCCCTAGCACCCAGGACGTGGCGCCCTTGCCCTCTATGAGAACCGGGTACCTATGAACGCCGCCCCTGCAACCTTTGCCGCCATCCCCTTTATCGCCCTTGCGGCGCTCGTCGCCCTTGTCGCGGCCGTCGCGGTCAGGTCGAAATTGACCGGGCGCGGCATCGTGCCCGGCATGTTCCTGTGGCCCCTCCCCTTCGCGGCGCTCCTCGCGTTTCTCGGCGCGTGGTGCTCGATGGGGCTCGTCTCGATCGAGGTGACCGCGGCGGACTTCGCGGCGTACGCCGTGGTCGTCGCCGGCTGCGGGGCCGCCACCCTGTTGCGCCGCCGCGTGTTTGTGCGCATCGACGAGCTTGCCGGCGTCGCCTCCCACCTGTTGCGCGCGGGCCGCGACGTGGTCCTGCTCGCGCTGGCGGCGGCGCTCTCCGTCGCGGCGCTCGAGGGCTCCTGGAACGACACCGCCGCGCAGATTCCCGTGCTGTTCGCCTGCTTTGCCGTCGTCGTAGTGTTTATCGCCATGCTGGCGCTCTATTTCATCGGGCAGCGCACGGGCATCCTGCCCACCATCGCCGTCGTCGCCTGCCTTGCCTTTGGAATCGGCCAGCACTTCGTGCTGCTCTTCAAGTCCGCCGCCATCCTGCCGAGCGACCTGCTCGCCCTCGGCACCGCGGCGGCGGTGAGCGCGAACTATACCTACGAGCTCACGCTTCGCATCGTCCATGCGCTCGCGCTCGCGGCGGTGGCGATCGCCGTCCTTTCCTTCATCCATCCCGGCTTCTCGCGCGACCGCCGCGTTCTGGCGGCCAACGTCGCCGGAAACCTGTGCGCCGGCGCACTCGTCGCGGCGCTGTCGCTGGGATCGTTCAACTCGGTCGACCTCGAAGAGGCGCTCGACTTCACCTACGACGTCTGGATGCCGCAGCTCACCTATGCCCAGAAGGGCGTCATCCCCTGCTTCCTCGCGGTGCTGCAGGACCTTCCCATCGAGATGCCCGAGGGCTATGACCCAGACGACGCCGCGCGCACGCAGCAGTCCTATGCCGAGCAGTACGACGCCGCCCAGGAGCTCAACCCGGCGCGCCTCGAAGCCGAGGCCCAGTTTGACGCCATGAAGCCCGCCGTGGTCGTGATCATGAACGAGAGCTTCTCTGACCTGTCGGTCTACGAGGGCCTGCAGGCGGCAGGCTACACCGGGCCGACCTTCTACAACTCGCTCGCCGACACCCTCCAGCGCGGCACCCTCATGTCGTCGGTGGTGGGAGGCGGCACCTGCAACACCGAGTTTGAATTCCTGACGGGCAACTCCATGGCCTTTGTAGGCACCGGCAAGTACCCCTACCAGCTCTACGAGTTCAGCCAGGTCGACAACCTCGCACGCCAGTTTGGAGAGCTGGGCTACGAGACCTGCGCGATCCATCCCCAGCCGGGAAGCAACTGGAACCGCGACCTCGTCTACGACCAGATGGGCTTCGACCAGTTCCTCACCCTCGACGACTTCCCCGAGGCCGAGTGGTACCACTACGGCCCGACCGACCGCACCTGCTACGACCGCATCCTCGAGATGCTGCGCGAAGACCCCGACCCCCAGTTCATCTTCAACGTGACCATGCAGAACCACGGCGGCTACGACGCGGGCAGCGTGCCGGCGGAGGACCTTCCGAACATCTATCCCGAGGGCATCACCGACGCGGGAGTCCTCAACATGCTCAACACCTACCTCGCCTGCGTCCAGGCGTCCGACCGCGACCTCGAGTACTTCGTCAACGAGCTGCGCAACATCGGGCGCCCGGTGGTGCTCGTGTTCTTCGGCGACCACCAGCCCAACGGGGCGCAGGACCTCAACGACGCCTTCTATCCCGGCGAGGACGAGTTCACCCACTCGTGGCGCGAGTTCATGACCACCTACTTCGTGTGGGCAAACTACGACGTTGCCGGCAACGACCAGGTGAGCGCCTGGGACGAGCTGGGAGCCAACGCCCTCGGCGCCCAGATGATGCACCTCATCGGCGCCCCGCTCTCCGAGCAGCAGAAGGCGACCCTGACTGCACGCTCGAGCGTGACGTCGATCAACGCGCTCGGCTACCGTGGGGCCGACGGCATGGCCCAGGCGCTCGACGCCGACAGCTTCTACAAGGGCACCGTCGAAGACCTCGCCGACATGCAATACCTCAACTTCGCCGAGAAGGTCCAATAAGGAAGCCGGGATGAGTTCTGGGTACAATAGGGGCCGTACAAACCCCGCCCCATCGGGGCATGGCATAGAAGGGACACGCCATGGGATGTGAGCACGCCCAGGCCGCAGGAGGCCAGACCTCCCCGCAGCAGTTCGAAGAAAACACCCTTTCCGAGGTACGTCGTGTCATCGCGGTGCTCTCAGGCAAGGGCGGCGTCGGCAAGTCCTTCGTCACCGGCGCCCTTGCCGTCGAGCTCGCCCGCCGCGGCAACTCGGTCGGCATTCTGGACGCCGACATCACCGGCCCGTCCATCCCCAAGATGGTCGGTATGAGCGGCCGCCGCGCGAGCGGCCTGGGCAAGCTGCTGCTGCCCGAGGTCTCCGCCGGCGGCATCAAGGTCATGTCGTCGAACCTGCTGCTTGAGAACGAGACCGACCCGGTCCTGTGGCGCGGCCCGGTGATCGCGGGCGCCATCAAGCAGTTCTGGAGCGACACCTCGTGGGGCCCGCTCGACTACCTGCTCGTCGACATGCCTCCGGGCACGGGCGACGTCGCGCTCACGGTGTTCCAGTCGCTGCCGGTAGACGGCATCGTCGTGGTCACGAGCCCGCAGGACCTGGTATCCATGATCGTCGCGAAGGCCGTGAACATGGCGGACAAGATGAACGTCCCCATCCTGGGCGTCATCGAGAACATGAGCTATGTCACCTGCCCTGACTGCGGCAAGAAGATCGAGATCTTTGGTCAGAGCAAGCTCGAGGCGGTAGCCGAGAACTACGGCGTGAAGGTGCTCGGCCGGCTTCCCATCGACCCGGCGCTCGCCGCCGCCTGCGATGCGGGCCAGATCGAGACCGCGCTTCCCGCCGGACTGCTTCCCGACGCCCTGGCGGCATGCGAGGCGATCGAGCCGCACGACGAGCCGGACGCCTTCTCTTCCCCCGCGCCCGACGCCGCGGCAGCGGACCAGGCATAGGTGAAAGCCATCTCCACGACATATGACGTAGCGATCATCGGCGGCGGTGCCTCGGGGCTCGCCGCCGCGCTTTCTTGCGCCCGCGCCGGAGGACGCCCCGTCGTTCTCGAGCGCGACGTCGAGGCGGGCCTCTCCATCCTCGCCACGGGCAATGGCAGGTGCAATCTGTCCAACGCCCGCATCGACCCCGAACGTTATCGCCATCCCGACGTCGCGCAGGCGGTCTTTGGAGAGGAGCCCGAGCGGGAGCTTGCCGCGTTCTTCCTGTCGACGGGCATTGTGACCTGCGAAGTCGAGGGGCGTCTGTATCCCTTCAGCAAGCGCGCGGAATCGGTGCGCGACGCATTGCTCCGCGCCTGCGAGCGCGAAGGCGCCCGCATCCTACCCTGCTGCGACATACAGAAGGCGACCCGCACCCGAGACGTCTGGGAGCTCGCCGCGCTGCTGCCGCGCCGGACGCCGCGCGGCAAACGGGGTGCTGACGCCAAGGCGAACCTCCGCGCGCGCCGACGCGAGCTCGCCGATGCCGAGCGCATCGAGCACCGCATAGCCGCCCGAAGCGTCATCATCGCCTGCGGGGGC
The DNA here is from genome assembly GCF_016901575.1 of Enorma phocaeensis. GTDB lineage: Bacteria > Actinomycetota > Coriobacteriia > Coriobacteriales > Coriobacteriaceae > Limicola > Limicola phocaeensis_A. The sequence continues at coordinate 17,101 of NZ_JACJKQ010000010.1, read as the reverse complement.
ACCTCGCGCGAGACGGCGGCGCTCTTCGGCCTTCCCCATCTCGCCGAGCATCCCGTCCTGTGCCCGCTTTCCTGCAGCCTGCCGGACCAGCCCGGCGCACTCAAGGCACTCGACGGCCTGCGCGTCGACGCCAAGCTGACGCTCTATCGCGGCGGCGCCGGCGTCTGGAGCGAAGCCGGCGAGGTGCTCTTCCGCCCCTATGGCATATCCGGCATCGCCGCTTTCAACCTCTCGCGCCGCGCACGCCCGGGCGACGCCATCGAGATCGACCCGTTTTATCCCCTCACGCCGCAAGAGCTCTCCGACGTGTTCTCGAAGCGCAGCCTTGCCCTTGGAGCCGGGCCCGACAGCGGCCCCTCGTGGTTTGACGGATTCCTCGCCCGCCCGATCGCGTCCGTCCTGTCCCAGGCCAAGGCGCGCTCGCTTAGGCTGCAGGTCGAGGGGACGGCGGACGAGCGCTCCGCGCAGGTACGCCGCGGAGGCATCCCCTTCGACGCCGTAGAGCTGCCAGACCTGCGCGTTCGCCCCGACCTCGCCCCGCAGGTCCTCGCCTGCGGCGAGGCGCTCGACATGGATGCGGACTGCGGCGGGTACAACCTTGCGTGGGCATGGGCGTCCGGCCTTCGTGCGGGGGCGGCAGCGCTGGCGTAGGGACCATCCTTCCGAATAAGTCTGCCGGCGGCGCCCGTCCGCCCGCCTATTTTGCCGCTCGCCCGTTCTGTGGGCGGCTTCGCCAAAACATGCGGCGACCCTGCCGCAAAATGGGTACAACCAGGACACCAGCAGCCTGACTACGCCAGGTAGGCGGAGCATGCTGTTTCCCACCCCATCTTGCACCTCACGACCTGTGCACTTGAAAGGATCGCCGTGATCGAGATCAACGACATTCCCGCCACGCTTGCCCAAGGCCTGGGCAAACACAGCTGTCTGGCCGTGGGGCTGCGCGACGTGGTGCGGCTCTTCAAGTGCCTGCCGCATGAGATCGCCTCGATCGAGCTCCACCGCAAGTCCATCGATGCCCGCAAGAAGGACAACGTCCATTTTGTGCTGAGCATTCGTCTGCAGCTCATCGACCGCCTTGACGAGCACGAGGTCGTGCGGAGGGCGCCCGCGTCCGAGCGGCGCCGCATTCGCATCATCGAGAACGTACGCCCCTCCTTTCCCGCCGTCGTACCCCATCCCCCGATCCTGAGGCCCGTGGTGGTGGGCGCGGGCTGCGCGGGCCTGTTTTGCACGCTCGCCCTGGCAGAGGCGGGACTCAAGCCCCTGCTCATCGAACGTGGAGACGATGCTCGGCGCAGGACGGGGGCCATCGAGCACTTCATAGCGACCGCAGAGCTCGACCCCGAGAGCAATATCCAGTTCGGCCTGGGCGGCGCGGGAACGTTTTCCGACGGCAAGCTCACGACGGGAACCAAGAACCCCGCGCACCGCCTCATCCTTGAGACCTTTGTTGACGCCGGCGCCCCGCGAGAGATTCTATGGGACGCCAAGCCGCATGTCGGCTCGGATATCCTGCCCGACGTAGTCGAGCATATAGCCGAACGCATCCGAGAGCTGGGCGGAGAGGTCCGCTACCGTACGCGCCTTGTAGACATCGGCCGCTCCGGCGGCGACCGCGGCGCCATCACCGGCGTGACCATCGAGAGCGGCGGCGGCAGGGAGCATATCGCCTGCGACAGGCTCGTTCTCGCCTGCGGGCACTCCGCACGCGACGTCTTCGAGCTCCTGCAGCGCCGCGGCGTCACCTTGCGGCGCAAGGTCTTCGCCGTAGGCGTGCGCATCGAGCACCTGCAAGCGGACATCGACCGAGCCCAGTATGGTCCGGCGGCAGGCCACCGCGCACTCGGCGCCGCCCCCTACAAGCTCGTGGCGCACCTCCCCGGCGGGCGCAGCCTGTTCTCATTCTGCATGTGCCCCGGCGGCCAAGTCGTCGCCGCCGCGTCCGAACCGGGCGGCGTGGTCACCAACGGAGCAAGCCTCTATGCGCGCGACGGCGAGAACGCCAACGCCGCCCTGCTGGTCAACGTCACGCCCGAAGACCTCCCCGGCGACGACCCGCTTGCCGCCATCGAGCTGCAACGTGCTTGCGAGCGCCGCGCCTTCGAACTGGGCGGAGGCGCCTATCGCGCACCCGCCCAACTTGTAGGCGACTTCCTTGAGCGTCGCGCCAGCACGGGAGCCGGCGGCATCGAGCCGACCTATCCTTTGGGCGTCACCTGGTGTGAGATTGACAGCGCCCTTCCCAGCCATGTCGTCAACACGCTCCGCGCGGGAATCCCCGCCCTCGATCGAAAGCTCCACGGATATGCGAACCCCGAGGCGGTGCTCACGGGCGTCGAGACGCGCTCAAGCTCCCCCGTCACCGTGGTGCGAGACCGCACCTGCCAGGCGGAGGGGACTCCGGGGCTCTTTCCCTGCGGCGAAGGCGCGGGCTATGCCGGCGGCATCATGAGCGCCGCGACGGACGGCGTCCGGTGCGCCGAGGCCCTCATCGCCAGCCTGCGCGACAGCAACGACTAGACCACGTCTCGACAAGACGTGTTCGCGCGACCTGTTTGCACCCCGTCCGTGCGACCTGCTTGCGCGCGCTCTGGATCTGCCTCACGCGCTCCCGCCAAGAGTCTGGTCAGATGCGATGCCTAGATTGGCCACGCGGCCCCTGGATCGGTCGCACGAGACCTAGCTTGTCCATGCGATCCCTAGATAGGCCACACGATTCACCCAAAACAAAAGCGGCCGCCGAGATTCGTTCTCGACGGCCGCTGGCAAGCATGGCGACGGCTATGATGGGCCGTACCCGAGCCTGAGGGCCCTCATCCAGGCTGGCAAGCCCATGCCCGAGGCTAAAGTTCATTCCCGAGGTTTATGGTCCGTCCCAAGCCTAGGATTCCATTCCGAGCTGATGAAGCTTGCCCGAACTGGGCTCCTTACGCAGGCCTGGGACGAAGCGGGCCTTCGTCGCGTGCGCGTCCTACGCTTCGGCAGGCTTCTGCGTGAGCTCGAGCGCACCGTAGACAAAGCCCCAGGCGGCCACGAACAGCATGAGGGCGACGACGCCCAGCTGGCCGTCCAGCCCCGCTACGCCCAGCAGGCTCATGAACGCGAGCACCCACGTGGCGCCGGCGACGGCGAGGACCGCAAGCCACTGCCCGGCCTCACGCACATACATGTCGAGCGCAACCAGCAGCAGGTAGAATGCGGCGACGATGCCCATGGCGCCATACGTCACGGCAAAGGCGGGCAGGCTCACCGGGAAGTTGAGCGCCCAGAGGCCCGCCAACAGCATGGCGACGCCAAGCACCGGCTCGGCCCAACCGAGCGTGCGGGGCGAGCGGGACGCGACCGACCCGAAAAACACGGCAAGCCCCATGACGATCGCACACCAAGGAACGGCGGAAAGCAGCCCTTCGGCGCCGCCCAGCGGCGTGATGAGGAACAGCCCCCTTCCACCCTGGGGAGGCGTGACAAACACATAGAACGCCATGAAGAAGCAGCAGGCCGCCATCGCGACGAGGCCCCACTTCACGTCGGAAAGACGAGCAACGAACGCCTTCGCGTCGAACTCCTTGTATTCCAGCTCATATTCTTCCGGCATAGCAAACCCCTCTATCGATGCGAGACGCCGCGCGGCATCTCGCCCTCTCTCCTCCGCGCCATTATACCATCGACGACTCTCTAGGCAGCAGCCCCGCGCGACGCGGCGAGCGCATGGCGCACCGCCCGACCAAGCGCGGCCCCGCAGGCCATCTTGACCACGTCGGGCACCGCGAAGGGAACCACGCACAAGAGGAGCGCCGTCGCCACATCGGAGCCGGATGACAGCACAAACCAAGCGGTGCCCAGCACATACGAAGTCAACAGCAGCACGACAAGGGCGAGCGGCAGGCGCGTCGCGGAGGGCAGGGCGCGCGCATCGCGCACCAGCGAAGCCAGAAGCTCGCCGAACAGGAAGCCGACGAGATAGCCGCCCGTAGGACCGCAAAGTACGCCGACGCCGCCCATGAACCCGGCAAACACCGGAAACCCGATGCCGCCCAGCACCAGATAGGCGCCGACCGCCCATGCCGCGCCCCGCCCGGCGAGCACCACGGGCAGCATGGCGAGCACCATGGTCTGCAGCGTAAACGGCACGGGCCCCAACGGGATGCTCACCCAGGAGCTGACGGCGAGCAGCGCCACGCACACGGCGATGCGGGCGATCTCGCGCGAATTCATCGAAGCCATGACGACCTCCCTGTCGTTTGGCGACCGCTCGGCGGGCCGGACGGACTTGTGAAGCGACTGTGACGATTCAGCGTAATTGTACCCTCGCATCCAGACCCCCGCCAGCCGTTTGGTACCGTATCAACGGTTGACGGTTGTTGAATTATCGTCAATAAGGAAACCGAGACGAGCATTCCATCCCTGCGGGACACTTCACCCGCACCAGGGCGAATGGAGAAAGGAGGGGCGCGACCATGCCTTTTCGTATCGTCGGCACAGGCTCTGCCCTGCCCGAGCGCGTGGTGACCAACGACGAGCTCTCGACGTTTCTCGATACGAGCGACGAGTGGATTCGCACCCGCACGGGCATTCGCGAGCGCCGCGTCGTGAGCGAAGAGTCTCTCACCGACCTCGCCTGTGCCGCGAGCCGACGTGCCCTCGAGGCAGCTGGCGTCGCTGCCGAAGACCTCGACCTCATCGTGTGCTCGACCACGACCCCTGACTACATCATGCCCGGCCAGGCCTGCGCGGTCGCGGCGTCGATCGGCGCCGAATGCGCGGCCTTCGACCTTTCGGCAGCTTGCGCGGGCTTCGTATTCGCCCTCGACGTCGCCGAGGGCTGGTTCGCCCGCGGCCGCGCGAGGCACGTCCTCGTGGTCGCCGCCGAAGAGATGTCACGACTCGTCGACTGGTCGGACCGCGCGACCTGCGTCCTGTTCGGCGACGGCGCCGCGGCATGCGTGCTCGAGGCTGCCGACGACGGCCTGCTCGCCATGGACCTCTCGACCTCGCCCGACATGCATGCGCTCGCGGCCCCTGGCATTGCGGGCAGCTCCCCCTTCAAGCAGGGCGAACGTCCCGCAAGCATCCTCTCCATGGAGGGGCAGCGCGTGTTCAAGTTTGGCGTGACCACCATCTGCAGCGCCGTCAAGCTGCTGTGCGCAGAGGCGGGCGTCGAGCTTGGAGACATCGACCATTTCGTGTTCCACCAGGCAAACGAGCGCATTCTCTCGGCCGCCGTCGCGCGGCTGAAGCTTGATGACGCAAAAGTCGCCCGCACGCTCGAGACCTGCGGCAACATCTCGAGCGTCTGCATTCCGCTCACGCTCGACAACCTTGTGCGCACAGGGGCCCTCGAAGAGGGCGACCTCGTGGCGATCGTCGGCTTTGGAGCCGGCCTCGATACGGGCGCCTGCCTCCTTCGCTGGAGCTGACGGCCACAGCGGCCAAGCGTGCCTCTCGCGGCCACGCTCATGGAACCCTTGGCTGCACACCGACCACCCTTCGTGTCCACGGCGCATCCGGCGCCTGGCTATAACCCGTAAAGGAGAACCATCATGGCAGAGTCCACCACCTTCGACCGCATCTGCGACATCATCCGCGAGAACGGCGGCGCCGGCGACGTCGAGCTCACCCTCGACACCAAGCTTGCCGACGCCGGCCTTGACAGCCTCTCCACCGTCGAGGCCGTCATCGCCTGCGAGGACGAGTTCGGCATCGAGATCGAGACCGAGCAGAACCCCGCCACCGTGGGCGAGTTCGTCGAGCTCGTCGAGTCTCTGATGGAGAAGTAACATGCTGCACACTGCTATCTGCGACATTTTGGGCATCGAGAAGCCCGTGTTCCAAGGTGGCATGGCCTGGATCGCCGACGCAAGCCTCGCGTCGGCGGTCTCTGAGGCCGGCGGCCTCGGCATCATCGCCGCCATGAACGCCAACGCCGAGTGGCTGCGCAACGAGATCCACGAGCTGCGCTCGAAGACCGACAAGCCCTTTGGCGTGAACGTGATGCTCATGAGCCCGTTCGCCGACGAGGTCGCCCAGGTGGTCATCGACGAGCACGTCCCCGTGGTCGTCACCGGCGCCGGCAACCCCACCAAGTACATGAAGGCCTGGGAGGCCGCAGGCATCAAGGTGATTCCCGTGGTCGCGTCCGTCGGCCTTGCACGCCTGGTCGAGCGCGCCGGCGCCACCGCCGTCGTCGCCGAGGGCGGCGAGTCGGGCGGCCACGTGGGCGAGGCGAGCACCATGGCGCTCGTTCCCCAGGTAGTCGACGCCGTAAAGATTCCTGTCATCGCCGCAGGCGGCATCGGTGACGGCCGCGGCGTCGCCGCCGCACTCATGCTGGGCGCCCAGGGCGTCCAGGTCGGCACCCGCTTCCTCGTTGCCGACGAGTGCACGGTCTCCGAGGAGTACAAGAGCCGCGTGCTCAAGGCCAAGGACATCTCCACCATCGTCACCGGCAGGCGCGACGGACACCCCGTGCGCTGCCTCAAGACCCCCTTCACCACCACCTACGCCCGCCTGGAGAACGAGGGCGTCTCCGAAGAGGAGCTGGGCAAGCTGGGCGCCGGCGCCCTGCGCAAGGCCGCCAAAGACGGCAACTATGACGAAGGATCGTTCATGTGCGGCCAGATCGCCGGCATGGTATCGAGCCGCCAGACCGCTCTCGAGATCGTCGACGACCTCGTAGAGGGCGCCGAGCAGCTTCTCAAGGGGGCGCCGGCATGGGTTCAGTAGCGCTCCTCTTCGCCGGCCAGGGCGCCCAGCACCCCGGCATGGGAGCCGAGCTCGCCGCGGCCGAGCCCGCCGCCAAGGCGGTCTTCGACGCCGCCGACGAGGTGCGCCCCGGCACCTCCCAGCAGTGCTTCGAGGGAACCGCCGAGGAACTCGCCCAGACGGCGAACACGCAGCCCTGCGTCTTCGCCGTAGACCTGGCATGCGCCCGCGCGCTTGAGGCCCATGGCGTACACCCCGCCGCCGTGGCGGGATTCTCGCTCGGCGAGGTCGCGGCGCTCACCTTTGCAGGCGCCTACACCGACCACGCCGGCTTCGAGCTCGTATGCCGCCGCGCCGCGTTCATGGCGGATGCCGCCGAGCGGCATCCGGGAAGCATGCGCGCCGTCGTGAAGCTCGACGCCCCGACGGTCGAGCAGCTCGCCGCGGAGGCGGGCGACGCGTGGCCCGTGAACTACAACAGCCCCCAGCAGACCGTCGTCGCCGGCACCCCCGAGGCGCTGGAGCGCCTGGACTCCCTCGTGCGGAAAGCGAAGGGCCGCTCCATGAAGATGGCCGTGTCGGGCGCCTTCCACAGCCCCTTCATGGCCGATGCCGCGCAGGCCTTGGACAGCTATCTGGCGGACGGGCACGAGCCCGGCTCGCCGAGCATCCCCGTCATCGCCAACCGCACGGCAGAGGCCTATCCCGCAGACGCGGCCTCTCGTCGCGAGCTCCTCGCCGAGCAGGTTGCCTCTCCGGTGCAATGGGTGCGCACGCTGCACGAGCTCGAGCGCCGCGGCATCGACACCTTTGTCGAGGTGGGCCCGGGCAAGACCCTTACCGGGCTTGTCGCGCGAACGCTCCCGGACGCGCGCGCCCTCTGCTGCGAGACGCCCGAGCAGCTGGGCCAGGTGCTCGAAGCACTCGAAGCCTGACGGCGGCAGGTGCCAAACATCGAGAAACGCGGGCGCGTCGCCGCCCGTCTTCCGACGACTGCGCCATGGCATGGCGCCCACACATTGAAAAGGAGTGTGACGGATGGATTCCAAGACCACAGACGAGAGCCGCGACCAGGGGACCCGCTGCGCCCTCGTGACCGGCGGCTCGCGTGGCATCGGCCGCGCCGTCGCGACGTCGCTTGCACGCGACGGCTTCGACATCGCGGTGGTGTACGCCGGAAATGACGAGGCGGCGCGCGAGACCGTGCGTGAGGTCGAGGCGCTCGGGCGCGTGGCGCGCGCCTACCGCTGCGACGTCTCCGACGCCGAGGACGCCAAGGCATGCGTGTCCCAGGTGGCATCCGACTTCGGCGGCATCTGGGTGCTCGTAAACAACGCGGGCATCACCCGCGACGGCCTCATGGCCCGCATGCGCGACGAGGATTTCGCCCGCGTGATCGACGTCAATCTGACGGGCACCTTCAACATGGTGCGCGCCTGCAGCCGCATCTTCATGCGTCAGCGCGGCGGCCGCATCATCAACCTGAGCTCCGTCGTGGGCCTCATGGGCAACGCCGGCCAGGTGAACTACGCCGCCTCGAAGGCCGGCATCATCGGCCTCACAAAATCGGTGGCGCGCGAGCTTGCCGGCCGCAACGTCACGGTCAACGCCGTGGCACCCGGCTTTGTCGAGACCGACATGACGGCGAAGCTCACCGACGCCGTCCGCGCGCACTATGAAGAGCAGATTCCGCTGGGCCGCATGGCCGCCCCCGAGGAGGTCGCCGCCGTGGTGAGCTTCCTCGCAAGCGACGCCGCCTCCTACGTGACCGGCGAGGTCATCAGGGTCGACGGCGGCATGGCGATGTAGCCGCACGAGCAATTGGGAGAGAACATGGAACGTAGAGTCGTCATCACCGGCATGGGCGCCGTCACGCCCGTCGGACTCACCGCGCAGGAGACCTGGGAGTCCCTTGTCGCCGGCCGCCCGGGCATCGGGCTCATCACCCGCTTCGACACCGCCGACTTCAAGGTCAAGGTCGCCGCCGAGGTCAAAGGTTTCGACGGCAAGGACTATGAGGGCATCGACGTCCGCCACCAGGACCTGAGCTGCCAGTACGCCCTCGTCGCCTCCGACGAGGCGTGGAAGGACTCCGGCCTCGAGGACGACGCCGAGCTCGACCGCGACCGCGTGGGCGTATACGTCGGCACGGGAATCGGCGGGCTCGGCTCGTACACCGTCAACGTCGACACCATGCGCCAGCGCGGACCTCGCCGCGTGTCGCCCTTCATGATCCCCATGATGATCGCGAACATGCCAGCGGGCGAGATCTCCATTCGACACCATCTGACCGGCCCCACCCTGCCCGTGGTGACGGCATGCGCCACCTCCGCCCACGCCGTCGGCGAGGCCTTCCGCGCCATCAAACACGGCTACGCCGACGTCATTCTTGCCGGCGGCACCGAGGCCGCGATCCTTCCCGAAGCCGTAGCGGGCTTCACCAACTGCAAGGCGCTCACCCTGAATCCGGACCCTGCCACGGCCTGCCGTCCCTTCGACGCAAACCGCGACGGCTTCGTCATGGGCGAAGGCGCCTGCGTGCTTGTTCTCGAGGAGTACGAGCACGCCGTGGCGCGCGGCGCGCACATCGTGTGCGAGGTCGCCGGATACGGCAACACCGCCGACGCCTACCACATCACGAGTCCCGACCCCGACGCCCGCGGCATCACGCGCGCCATCGCCGACGCGGTGTCCGAATCTGGCATGAAGCCCGAGGAGGGGCTCTACATCAACGCCCACGGCACCTCGACCAAGCTCAACGACAGCACCGAGACCGCCGGCTTCAAGCTCGCCCTCGGCGAGGAGGCGGCGCGCTCGGCCCACATCTCGTCCACCAAGTCCATGACCGGCCACATGCTGGGCGCCACCGGCGCGGTCGAGGTCATGGCATCGGCGCTCGCGCTCGAGCATGGCATCGTGCCGCCCACCATCGGATACGCCGAGCCCGACCCGGCCTGCGATCTCGACTACACCCCGGGCGAGGCAATCGAGGCCGAGCTCGCCTGGGCGCTCACGACCAACCTGGGCTTCGGCGGCCACAACGCCGCCCTGGCGCTCAAGGCCTACAAGGGAGAGTAACCTATGAAGATCGATGCACAGAAACTGGACGAGGTCGCCGCCCTTATGGAGCGGCACGGCCTCTCGCGCGTACGCCTTGCCGAGCAGGACGGCCGCGTCGTCGAGCTCGAGCGCGCCGCGAGCGCGCCCGCCGCTCCCGCTGCCCCCGTCGTGATGGCGGCTCCCGTACCGAACGCCATGCCCGCGCCCGCCGCGGCGCCTGCGGACTCCGGAGCCGCCGCGCCCGAGGCCGCGGAGCCCGCAGGCGAGGCACCCCTCGACATGGCCCACGTCCGCGAGGTGTCCGCCCCCATGGTCGGCGTCTTCTACGCCGCCCCCTCGCCCGGCGCAGAGCCCTTCGTAAAGGTCGGCTCCAAGGTCCGCCGCGGCGACACGCTCTGCGTGATCGAGGCCATGAAGCTCATGAACGAGGTCGTCGCCGAGTGCGACGGCGAGATCGTCGACGTATGCGTGAAGGACGGCGAGCTTGTCGAGTACGGCTGCTGCCTCATGAAGATCGATGAGGAGGCCGCCGCATGAACCGCGAGGAACTGAAGCGGATCCTGCCGCACCGCGAGCCCATGCTGCTGCTCGACGAAGCCGAAGTCGTTGACGGCGAGGCGCACGGCAAGATCACCATTACCGGCGACGAGTACTTCGTCCAGGGCCACTTCCCGGGCAACCCGGTGGTGCCGGGCGTCATCCAGTGCGAGATGCTCGCGCAGAACTGCTGCGTCCTCATGGGCGACGACCCGGCCCTCGCGGGCGCGACGCCGTATTACACCAGCCTGGACAAGGTGCGCTTCAAGCATCCCGTTCATCCGGGCGACACGCTTGAGCTGACCTGCCGGCTCACCCGCGCCCGCGGCCCCTTCCGCTTCTGCACGGGCGAGGGCCGCGTGAACGGCGAGCTCTGCGTCCAGGCAGAAATGTCGTTTGCCCTCATGCCGGCAGCCGGCAGCGCCGACGCCTGATCGGGAGACTCCCATGTTTAAGAAGATTCTCATCGCGAACCGCGGCGAGATCGCCGTGCGCGTGATTCGCGCCTGCAAGGAGATGGGCGTCGAGACCGTCGCCGTCTACTCCACCGCCGACGCGGACGCGCTGCACGTGGCGCTCGCCGACGAGGCCTATTGCATCGGCGGGCCCAGGCCCCAGGAGAGCTACCTCAACGAGGAGGCGATTCTCACCTGCGCCGTCGCGAGCGGCGCCGCCGCCATCCACCCTGGATACGGCTTCCTTTCTGAAAACGCGTCGTTTGCGCGCAAATGCCGCGAGTGCGGCCTGGTGTTCATAGGCCCCTCTCCCGAGGTGATCGAGCGCATGGGCGACAAGGACGCCGCCCGTCGCTGCGCCCGCGACGCCGGCGTGCCCATCGTTCCCGGCTGCGACCTGCTCGCGAATCCCGAGGAGGCGGTCCAGGAGGCCACGCGCATCGGCTGCCCCGTGCTCATCAAGGCCCGCGCGGGCGGCGGCGGGCGCGGCATTCGTCGCGTCGAGCGCCCCGAAGACGCCGGCTCCGCATTCATGGAGGCCAAACTCGAGGCAGAGGCGGCCTTTGGCGACGGAGAGTGCTACATGGAGAAGTTCGTGCACCCCGCGCACCATGTCGAGGTGCAGATCCTCGCCGACGCCCACGGAGGCGTGGTCGCCCTTGGAGAGCGCGAGTGCTCCGTGCAACGCCGCAACCAGAAGCTGCTCGAGGAGAGCCCCGCGCCGTGCCTGGAGGGTCACGACGACATCCGCGACCACATGTATCGAGCCGCCTGCGACCTGGCACGCGCCGTGGGCTATGTCGGCGCCGGCACCATCGAGTACCTCTATGCCGACGATGGAAGCTTCTACTTCATGGAGATGAACACGCGCCTGCAGGTCGAGCATCCGGTCACCGAATTCGTGACCGACGTCGACCTTGTCAAATGGCAGCTTCGCGTCGCCGCCGGCGCCCGGCTTCCGTTCTGCCAGGACGACATCCATATCACCAAGCATGCCATCGAGTGCCGCATCAATGCCGAGGACGCGCAGTTCCGCCCCTCATGCGGCACGGTGCGCATGCTGCACGTGCCGAACGGCCCCTGGGTGCGCTTCGACTCGGCGCTCTACCCGGGCGCCGTGGTGCCTCCCTACTATGACTCCATGCTCGGCAAGCTCATCGTTTGCTCGCCCACCCGCGAGGAAGCGATCCGAAAGATGCGCTCGGCGCTCTCCGAGCTCATGGTCGAGGGGGTGCAGGAGAACAGCGACCTGCAGCTCGACATCCTTGCCAACCCCGAGTTTCTTTCGGGAACCTATCACACCAACCTGATGGAGCACCTCTATGAGAGCTAAGCGAAACGGCGTGAACAAGCTCGAGGGGCCCGTGACCGACGTCCCCGTGGAGCTGCCGCCCCGCCGCCTATATGTCAAATGTCCCAGCTGCCGCCGCATCATCGACCAAGACCAGCTTGAGGAGGGCCTCGATGTCTGCCCGCGCTGTGGCCACCACATGCGCATCGGCGCCCGTCGGCGCATCGAGCTCACCGTCGATGCGGGAAGCTTCGAGGAATGGGACGCCGACCTCGCCGCCACGGACTTCCTCTCCTTCCCGGGATATGCCGAGAAGCTCGCCGCGACGCGCGCGAAGACCGGAGAGGTCGATGCGGTGGTATGCGGACGCGCCAGCATCGGAGGGATGCCCTGCGCGCTGTTCGTCATGAACGGCGACTTCATGATGGGGTCGATGGGCGCCGTGGTCGGCGAGAAGATCTGCCGCACCTTTGAACGTGCCGACAAGGCGGGGCTTCCCGTCGTGGGCTTCACCGTCTCGGGCGGGGCGCGCATGCAGGAAGGGACCACCTCGCTCATGCAGATGGCGAAGGTCTCCGGCGCCGTCCTTCGCCATCGCGAGGCAGGCCTCCCCTACCTCGTCATGTTGACCGACCCCACCACCGGCGGCGTCACGGCAAGCTTCGCCATGGAGGGCGACGTGATCATTGCCGAGCACGACGCGCTCGTTGGATTTGCCGGGCCCCGCGTGGTCGAGCAGACCACCCACAAGCGCCTGCCCGCCGGCTTCCAGCGCTCAGAATTCCTGCTCGACCACGGCTTTGTCGACATGGTCGTCGACCGTCCCAACGTGCCGTCCGTTCTATGCGAGCTGCTCAGCCTGCTTTCCGGCAAGGCGCCTGCGGCCGGGTCGCTCCACAGCCTTGCCCATCTCCCCGGCGAGGTCGGCAAGCGGGGCGGGCGCCACAAGCGCCTCCCCGCGCCGAAGACGCCGTGGGACGTGGTGCGCAACGCCCGCTCCGCCGACCGCCCCACCTGCCTTGAAATCGTCGAGCGAAGCCTCGACGGCTTCATCGAGCTTCATGGCGACCGTCGCTACGGCGACGACCACGCCATCGTCGCCGGCCTCGGCTGGATCTGCGGCCGCGTGATAGCCGTCGCCGTCACCGAGCGCGGTCGCAGCACCAAGGAACGCGTCGACCGCAACTTTGGCTCGGCCAACCCCGAAGGCTACCGCAAGGCGCGTCGCGTCATGCTGCTCGCCGAGCGCTTCGGCCTGCCCATGGTGTGCCTCGTGGACACCTCGGGGGCCTATTGCGGCATCGGGGCGGAGGAACGCGGGCAGGGCGAGGCCATCGCCACCAACCTCATCACGATGTCCGGCCTCAAGACGCCCATCGTGAGCGTCATCGTCGGCGAGGGCGGAAGCGGCGGCGCGCTGGGTCTCGCCGTGGCCGATCGCGTCCTCATGCTGGGCAATGCGGCATACTCCGTCGTGAGCCCCGAAGGCTGCGCCTCCATCTTGTGGAAGAAGACCAACCGCGCCCCCGACGCCGCCGAGGCGCTGGGACTCACCGCCGACACCCTCTCGAGCCTGGGCGTCATCGACGGCGTCATCGAAGACGCGGGCCTCGACGCCGCAGAGCTCGCGGACCGCGTGTGGAAACGCGTCGGCCACGAGCTCGACGAGCTCGACGGGCTCGGCCCCGACGAACTCGTCGAAACACGCCAGAAGAAGTTCCGCGCCATGGGAGAAGGGGTCATATGCTCGCTATCGTAACCGACTCCACCTGCGCCCTCACGCGCCACGAGGCGGAGCTCCTGGGCGTCGAGGTCGTGCCCATGACCTATATCGTCGACGGGCGGCGCCTTCGCGAGCAGCCCCTCGGCGAGAATGGAGACTACGCCCAGACGCTCGAGAACGCCGCATCCGCCACCACTGAGGCAGTTCGTACGCTTGCCTTCGCAAAAGCCTTTCAGCGGCAGCTCAAGGCGGGAAACGACGTCTTGTGCCTTACCATCTCGTCCCGCCTCTCGGGAACCTACCGCAGCGCCTGCGAGGCCGCAGCGATCTGCAACGGCCCGCGAGGGAACGATGACGTCCACGTCGAGATCATCGACTCGTGGTGCACCGCCGGCGCCCTCGAGTTCCTCGTTCGCGCCAGCTGCATGCTCGCCCGCCAAGGCTCCTCGCTCGATGACATCGTCCGCAGCATCACGGAGCTCCGCGCCGGGCAGCAGATCGTCTTCAGCGTGCCCGACATGTCCGTGCTCCGCGGCAGCGGCCGGCTCGGCGCCATGAGGCAGTCGCTCGGCACCGTGCTCAACCGCTACCCGGTCATGCATCTCTCCGAGGGCGCCGTGGAACCCCTTTGCCGCGCCCGCGGATCGCGCGGCGTCGCCCGGGCCATGGTCGAGGCGGCCCCGCCGGATGCCAGCCAGTTCATCATCTCCCACTTTGGGGAGCGCGGCATCGAGCTCCATCACCTCATGCTCGAGCTTCGCGACCGCTTTCCCCGCGCCACCGTTCACGTTAAAGACGGCGGCCCGGTCCTCGCGGTAAACCTGGGCCTCGGCTCCATGGGCCTCGCCTGGGAGCAGCCGGCATAGGTCGGCCGTCCAGCTTGCAAGACCGGCTGACCCTGCGTGACGGGTCCATGCAAACGCGAGAAGGCCCCGGACCGGTCGCCGGCACTCCCCCGCCATGAGGCGACGGGGCGTTTGCCGGCGATTCGTACCGGGGCCTTCTCGCGCATCGGGGGCATACGGCCTCTAGTGTTTGCCCTTCCAGCCCTGACGCTTGCGCCCGCCGCCAAAGACGCTGCCCTTGCGTGCGTCGCGACGCAGACGCTCCATGATCTCGTCCTCGGTGCCCCCCTCGACGACCGCCTTGAGGTGAACGATGCTGTCGCGCAAGCGAGCCGCCTCCTCGAAGTCCATCGCCTCGGAGGCGCTGCGCATGTCGTCCTCCATGGTCGCGATGATCCGCAGCAGCTCGTCTTTCGGCAGATTGGCAAGCTCTTCGGCCAGCTGTTGGCCCGCTGAGGCAGCGACGCCGGGGGCGCCGTCGGCACCCTCCCCCGCAGGCGTGAAGAACTCGCCGTGGCCCAGAGAATCGCCACGGCTGCGGTCGCGCTTCCCAACGTTCTCCTCTGCCTCGGCAATGAAGCTAGAGATATCGTTGATCGCCTTGCGCACCGTCCTGGGCTCGATGCCATGGTCCTCGTTGAACTTCATCTGGATCTTGCGGCGCCGATTGGTCTCATCGATCGCCTCGCGCATCGAATCGGTGATGACATCCGCATACATGATGACCTCGCCGTCGGCGTTGCGCGCGGCACGGCCGATCGTCTGGATCAGCGAGCGGCGATTGCGCAGGAAGCCCTCCTTGTCGGCATCGAGGATCGCGACGAGCGACACCTCGGGAAGGTCGAGTCCCTCACGAAGCAGGTTGATACCCACCAGTACGTCGATCTTGCCCTGGCGGAGGTCCCTCAGAATCTCGACGCGGTCCATCGTCGCGGTGTCTGAATGCATATAGTTGACCTTGATGCCGGCGTCAAGGAGATGGTCGGTCAGGTCCTCGGCCATACGCTTCGTGAGCGTGGTCACCAGGACGCGCTCTTTGCGTCCGGTGCGCACCTTGATTTCGTCGAGCAGGTCGTCGATTTGTCCGCGCACGGGCCGCACGTCGATCTTTGGATCGAGCAGGCCCGTGGGGCGAATGATCTGTTCGACGTTATTCTGGCTCACGCGCAGCTCGTAGTCGCCAGGCGTTGCCGAAACATAGATGAATTGAGGGACGCGCGCCTCGAACTCGTCGAAGCGAAGCGGCCTGTTGTCGAGCGCCGATGGAAGGCGAAACCCATGCTCGACGAGTGTGACCTTGCGAGAGCGGTCTCCTTCGTGCATGCCGCGAATCTGAGGAACCGTGACATGGCTCTCGTCGATGATGCACAGCATGTCCTTTGGGAAATAGTCGATGAGCGTGAAGGGCGGCTCTCCGGGCTTGCGGCCATCGAGGTGGCGAGAATAGTTCTCGATGCCGTTGCAGTAACCCATCGTTTCAAGCATCTCAAGATCGTAGTCCGTACGCTGCTGAAGCCGCTGGGCCTCAAGAAGCTTATCGGAAGCCTTCAGCTCTGCCACGCGATGCTCGCACTCTTCCTCGATGGTCTTCAAGGCCTTGGTCACCTTAGGCTTCTCGGTAACATAGTGGGATGCAGGCCACACCGGAATCGCGTCATATTCACGGGTGATCTCGCCGGTGACCTCATCAATCTCGGCGATGAGCTCAACCTCGTCACCAAAGAATTCAAAACGCAGCGGATGCTCCGCATAGGGAGGAAACACGTCGACGACGTCACCGCGGACGCGGAAGGTGCCGCGAGCAAGATCGAAATCATTGCGGTCATACTGGATGTCGATAAGCGCATGGATGAAATCATCGCGCTCGAGCGGCACTTTCTTGTCGACATTGGGCGCGAGGCCCGCATAATCCTCCGGAGAGCCGATGCCATAGATGCACGAGACGGACGCAACGACAATGACGTCCCGTCGGCTCAGCAGCTGAGCGGTTGCCTGATGCCTCAACATCTCGACCTCTTCATTGATGGAGGCATCTTTCTCGATATACGTATCGCTCTGAGGAACATATGCCTCAGGCTGATAATAATCGTAATAGGACACAAAGTAGACGACGGCGTTGTGTGGAAAGAACTCTTTCAACTCGCTGGCAAGCTGAGCCGCAAGCGTCTTGTTGGGCGCCATGACAAGCGTGGGCTTTCCCAACGCCTCGATGGTTTTTGCCATGGTATACGTCTTGCCAGAACCGGTAACGCCGAGCAGGACCTGATAGCGGTCCCCATCCTGAACGCCCTGGACCAGCTTGGCGATAGCCTGAGGCTGGTCACCAGCAGGTTCATAAGGGCTTACCACGTGAAACTGAGCAGGCTCTCCAGCCACGCCAAATCGACGAAGCTCGCCGCCAACGCGCTCTACCTCAAAAGCCTCCATGACACCTCCAACGAGAAAAATGGGCAATCACTATAGCGCCTGTCTCTTATACACATCT
>NZ_JACJKQ010000088.1 GCF_016901575.1 Enorma phocaeensis | reverse complement strand
TACTCAGCCGTTCGCCACTCGCGTCCCCCCGAAGGGGGGTGCCGTTCGACTTGCATGTGTTAGGCGCGCCGCCAGCGTTCATCCTGAGCCAGGATCGAACTCTCCGTCCAAACTGTAGAAGTCTGGTCCGCGGAGGCCCGACCGGCCAGGCGACCGCAGGCTCTCTGCCGTCGTCTGTCGGATCCATCCAGCGTCCGTTCTCGTCTGGTTCGGGTCGACGGGCCGCCTT
>NZ_JACJKQ010000087.1 GCF_016901575.1 Enorma phocaeensis | reverse complement strand
GAATACGTCGATGGATTGAACGAGGCAAAACGCGACAACGGTGTTGGTTCACCTTCAGCCGTGAGGAGCCAGTCTTCGAAAACGCCTTCGGCTATCGCAGCCAAATAATCATTTACCAGAACACAGGCCTGCAACTTCAGAATTGTTTCCACCGAGCCAGGGGGAAAGGAGACCTCGATGGAAGCGATGATCAATATGGTCCTAGCTCAGATGCAGCCAGTCCTAGACTATC
>NZ_JACJKQ010000086.1 GCF_016901575.1 Enorma phocaeensis | reverse complement strand
CCGCTGGCGCAGCTCGCCAGCGGCAAAGGCCAGGCAACGGTGGGCCTTGCGCAGGCGCGCTCGGCGCTCGCCCTTCTCGAGCAGGCGCAGGCGGAGTTGGACGCGCAGCGTGCACAGGCGCTCGAGAGCCTTGACGCCGCCCAGGCAGAGATCACCGACGGCATGGCCCAGATTGCCGACGGCCAGGCAGAGCTCGACGCCAACCAAGCAAGCATCGATGACGGGCTTGCCCA
>NZ_JACJKQ010000085.1 GCF_016901575.1 Enorma phocaeensis | reverse complement strand
CGCGCCCCTGGTCCAAGGGGGCGCGGCCCTCATGCTCAAACTGCTCATTTTTCGGTGCACGCGTTGCTCAGAAACCGGTGCTCATTCGGACCATTTCTTATTGCACATCAACAGAGGATCCTGGCGTGCTCCACGGCCCGGTTCAGTATCGAGTCGGCGCACAGCTCCGAGTTGATCCTCAGGTACCACTGGTCGGGCTCGAGCTGCGACGCGAACATCGTCGAGCCGCGGCC
>NZ_JACJKQ010000084.1 GCF_016901575.1 Enorma phocaeensis | reverse complement strand
CTGGCCGGTCGGGCCTCCGCGGACCAGACTTCTAAAGTTTGGACGGAGAGTTCGATCCTGGCTCAGGATGAACGCTGGCGGCGCGCCTAACACATGCAAGTCGAACGGCACCCCTCTTCGGAGGGACGCGAGTGGCGAACGGCTGAGTAACACGTGACCAACCTGCCCCGCGCCCGGGGATAGCTCAGGGAAACCTGGGGTAATACCCGATGCGCCGGGGGGCCGCATGGCCCCCC
>NZ_JACJKQ010000083.1 GCF_016901575.1 Enorma phocaeensis | reverse complement strand
CGTCTGTCGGATCCATCCAGCGTCCGTTCTCGTCTGGTTCGGGTCGACGGGCCGCCTTACGGCGGCTCCGAAGCTCCTCGTACGATACGATTCCGTCTCGCTGACAAATATAAAATGGTTCTTAGCCTGTCCTCGGTCGGACTCGGGGTCTCGCCCCTCGTCCTCCCTCGCGGTATCCGGTTCTCAAGGTGCACGCCCCGCGGCTCGGGGCCGCGCGGCAAGGGGATATAATGCCAGACCTCGGCGCCCCCGGGGGCGGGAATCCGCGTCTCCACGAGGTGCACACATTTCTAT
>NZ_JACJKQ010000082.1 GCF_016901575.1 Enorma phocaeensis | reverse complement strand
AGATGTGTATAAGAGACAGTCGCCGACCAGGACCCGGGACGACCTGCTGGCCTGCATGTACGACGTCGCGGTGAGGCTCGGGGGCGTCCCCGCCGACCGCGGCGATCGCGGACATGTTGTCGGTGAGCCACTCGGCGGGGACGGCAGGCGGGCGCGCGACCCGCGCGTCGAGCGCTTCTCCCGCGAGGCCGGCTTCCGCATCGTGCTCTGCGCGCCGAGGACGCCCCAGACCAAGGGCAAGGTGG
>NZ_JACJKQ010000081.1 GCF_016901575.1 Enorma phocaeensis | reverse complement strand
TGGGCAAGCCCGTCATCGATGCTTGCTTGGTTGGCGTCGAGCTCTGCCTGGCCGTCGGCAATCTGGGCCATGCCGTCGGTGATCTCTGCCTGGGCGGCGTCAAGGCTCTCGAGCAGGCGCAGGCGGAGTTGGACGCGCAGCGTGCACAGGCGCTCGAGAAGGGCGAGCGCCGAGCGCGCCTGCGCAAGGCCCACCGTTGCCTGGCCTTTGCCGCTGGCGCAGCTCGCCAGCGGCAAAGGCCAGGCAACGGTGGGCCTTGCGCAGGCGCGCTCGGCGCTCGCCCTTCTCGAGCAGGCGCAGGCGGAGTTGGACGCGCAGCGTGCA
>NZ_JACJKQ010000080.1 GCF_016901575.1 Enorma phocaeensis | reverse complement strand
CGTCTGTCGGATCCATCCAGCGTCCGTTCTCGTCTGGTTCGGGTCGACGGGCCGCCTTACGGCGGCTCCGAAGCTCCTCGTACGATACGATTCCGTCTCGCTGACAAATATAAATGGTTCTTAGCCTGTCCTCGGTCGGACTCGGGGCTCTCCCCCTCGTCCTCCCTCGCGGTATCCGGTTCTCAAGGTGCACGCCCCGCGGCTCGGGGCCGCGCGGCAGGTGAATATATTGCCAGCGCCGGGCGGGCCGCGCAAGGGGGAATTCCGCCTCCACAAATCCGACACATGTCGGGGCGGGCGGCCCCCTCATATGGGGAGGCCCGGC
>NZ_JACJKQ010000009.1 GCF_016901575.1 Enorma phocaeensis | reverse complement strand
CGCCCGCGGGCGGTATCGAGGCGCGATATCGGCGGTATCGAAGCGGAATATCGGCGGGGGCGGAGGGTAGTATCGACTCGCGCTACACCCGGTACCGAGCAGGGTGATTACTCACTTCGACGAGCGGCTGGGTATCCTGCCCGCCGTGGGCGGGATTACGCACGTCGAGGAGGTCGGCGGCGAGGACACGATCGAGTTCGACTGCCTGGCCGCCCCCGAGAAGGGCGAGCGCCTGCTGTGGCGCGACCCGCAGGACGACATCTGGCGCGAGCACGTGGTCGTGCGCACCGACGAGCCGCTGGGCGCGCCGGCGCACGTCTACGCGGAGTCCTCGCTCTGCGAGCTCCTGGGCGACTTCGTCGAGGAGGCGCAGCTGGTGGCAAAGACGGCCTCCGAGGCGCTGGCGGCGGCGCTGGCGCCCACGCGCTGGGCCGTGGGCGACGTGGGCACAGGCGACGCCGAGCGCGGCTGCCTGCTCTACCACGTGAACGCGCTCGCGGCGCTCCGGCGCGTCGAGGAGGTGTGGGGCGGCGAGGCCGTGGCGGCCATAACCGTGATGGACGGCCGCGTGAGCTCGCGGACGGTGGACCTCCCGGCGCGGCGGGGCACGTGGCGCGGGGCGCGCTTCAGCTACGGCAAGACGCTCGCGGCGTGCACGCGCACGGTGCTCGAGGACGAGGTGTTCACGGCGCTCTACGGCTACGGGAAGGGCCTGCCGATCTACGACGAGCAGGGCGTGGCGACGGGCGGGTTCACGCGGCGGCTGACCTTCGGGTCCGTGAACGACGGCGCGAACTGGGTCGGCGACGAGGACGCGCGGCTCGTGTGGGGGCGCTGGGACGCGGCGCGCGAGGCCAAGGTGCACCGGTTCGGGCACGTGGTGTTCCCCGACTGCGAGGACGCCTCCGAGCTGAAGGCGCTGACGCTGGCGGCGCTCGGGGCGGCCTGCGTGCCGAGGGTCTCCTACGAGGTGGACGTGGCCGCGGTGGACGGCGGCGCGGGTGTGCGCCTGGGCGACGACGTTGCCGTCATCGACTCGTCGCGCGAGCCGGCGTGGCACCTCAAGGCGCGCTGCGTGCGGCGCGTGCGGGAGCTCGGCGAGGGCGCGCCGTCGGTGCGGCTCACGCTGGGCTCGGTCGAGCGCACGACGTGGGCGGCGTCGGCCGACGTGGCCGCGCGCGTGACGGCCGTCGAGGAGACGGCGGCGACGGCGTCCGACACGGTGGCCTCTTATGAGGATCTTGGCAGCGAGGAGTTCTGACATGAGTGACGAGAGCACGTTCCCGCTGGACGGCGACGGGCTGCGCGAGGTCGTATGGGACGAGTGCGACGCGCCCTTCGCGGGGCCGTTCGTCGCCTCGCCCGCGGACGCGGTGGGGCGCGGGATCGCGCTCGCGGTCACGCGCGGCGGCGAGGCGGTGGACCTCACGGGTGCCTCCCTGTACCTGCTTTGGCGCCACCGCGAGCTGCGCGTGCGCGGCTGCGAGCCCCTCGAGGAGGTCGACGCCGAGGCAGGCAAGTTCCGCGTGTTCTGGCCGGCGGCGATGGCGGCCGCCGAGGGGACCGTCGACGCGCAGGTCATGGTCTCCTGGGACGAGCGGGCGCTCTCCTCGCTCTCCTTCACGGTGCTAGTGGAGCCCGCGCTCGTCGGCGGCGAGGGCGGGGGCTCCGACGGATACTCGATGTTCCTCGAGGCCATCCAGAAGTACGAGAACGCCGACGCCCTCATCTCCGAGGCGGTTTCCAAGGCGCAGGAGGCCGTGACGACGGCTCAGGGCGCGGTGTCCACGGCGGAACAGGCGGTCGAGGCCGCGCAGGGCGCCTCCGGCGCGGTCGCCGCCGCGAACGCCGCCGCCGCTGCCGCGACGCAGGCGAAGGACGAGCTGCTGGAGGCGGCCGAGCGCGGCGACTTCGACGGGGCGGACGGCCTGCCGGGCGCCGACGGCGAGGACGGGGCTCCCGGTGCCGACGGGCAGGACGGCACCGACGGCGTGAGCCCCACGGCCAAGGTGGAGCAGACCGAGACGGGCGCGGTGGTGACCATCACGGACGCCACGGGCACCACCACGGCGACCCTCACGCACGGCCCCAAGGGAGACAAGGGCGACAACGGGGAGAAGGGCGACAAGGGCGACCCCTTCGAGTACTCCGACTTCACCGCGGAGCAACTGGAGGCCCTGCGCGGCCCCAAGGGCGACAAGATGACGCTCGACGACCTCACCGAGGAGGAGATCGAATCCCTGCGCGGAGAGAAGGGTGACAAGGGCGACCCGTTCACCTACGGGGACTTCACACCCGAGCAGCTGGAGGCGCTGCGCGGTCCCCAGGGCGTGCAGGGGTCCCCAGGCCCACAGGGCGAGCCCGGCGAGGCGTTCACCTATGCGGACTTCACCGAGGAGCAGTTGGCGGCGCTGCAGGGGCCTCAGGGCGTCCAGGGGCCTCCCGGAACCGACGGCAGCGACGGTGCCCCAGGGGCGAATGGCGCCGACGGCGTGAGCTGCACGCACTCGTGGGCCGGGTCGGTGCTCACCGTGACGAGCGCAAGCGGAACGAGCTCCGCCGACCTGCGCGGCCCAAAGGGCGACGCGTTTACCTACGCGGACTTCACCGCCGAGCAGCTCGAGGGGCTGCGTGGCGAGGACGGGGTCGACGGCGCACCCGGCGCCGACGGCCAGGACGGTGCACCGGGGGCGGACGGCCAGGACGGGGCCGACGCCGAGATCTTGGGCGCGACCGCCACGGTGGACGCCTCCACGGGCACTCCCTCCGTGACCGTGACGCTCGGCGGCACTCCCGGGGTGCGCACGTTCGCCTTCGCCTTCTCCGGCCTCAAGGGCGAAACCGGCGAGCAGGGGCCGCAGGGCGCGCCCGGCCAGGACGGCTCCGACGGCGCGCCGGGCACGACGCCCGACCTCTCGGCCTACGCGACGAAGCAGTACGTCGACCAGGCGATCGCCGACCTTGACGACCTGAGCGGGGTGGAGTTCTGATGGCCGTGGGGACGATCCAGAAGTCCGTCTTCACCGACATCGCCAACGCGATACGGGTGCAGAACGGCGGCACCGACACCTACCTGCCCTCGGAGATGGCGGCGGCGGTGCTCGCGCTCGACGGGACCCAGGCGGGGACGCCCTACCAGGCGGTGGCGGCGACGGGCACGGGCGTGGTCTCCGACTCCGTGTTCGACGCGATAGCCGACGCGATCCGCGCGCAAAACGGGCTTGCCGAGACGTACAAGCCAAGCGAGATGGCGCCGGCGATCCTCGCGCTCTCCTGGGACACCGGCGTCAAGATCCGCGCGCTGCTGCTCTCGGACGGGACGCTCGAGCTCAACTACCGCGACGGGCGGTCCTCGTCGGTGCCCGGCGCGGTCATCCTCAAGGCGTGGGAGGTCGACCCCGCCGGGTACGCATCCGCCGGCGCGCGCCCCTGGGACGACGACAAGCTCTCCGTCACGCGGGCAGTCATCGACGAGGACATGGAGTCGAGCGCCCTCGCCAGCGCCGCCTACCTCTTCCACGGCTGCGAGAACCTCGTGGAGGTGGAGGGGTTCGGCCACCTCGTCACGCCAACCAACATGAACCAGATGTTCGTGAGCTGCGCCTCGCTCGAGACGATATGGGCCGACAGCTTCTACGGGTCCGTCGAGAGCGGAACCCTCATGTTCAGCGGGTGCCGGCGCCTCGTCGGGGAGAGGGGCTACGTCCCGGAGCAGACAGACGACCACCTGAACCTGCACTTCGAGTCGACCGGCGTCCTGACCCACCCGGACGGGTCGGAGGACGAGCGCGAGTGGTTCCGCTGCTTCCTCTACGCGGACGGCGAGCTCGTGCTGACGGCTGCGATGGAGCCCGAGGCCGGGCGGGGGCTCGTGTCGTCGGGGCGCCTGTGCGCGAACGCGCGGTACAACTCGGTGGGCTACCAGCCCTGGTACGACCACCGCGACGACGTGGAGGCGGTGGGGATCGCCGCCGACATGGCGACCTACGACCACGTGAACACGAACTACTGGTTCTACGGGCACCAGGCGGTCACCGACGTGACGGGGATGGGAAACCTCCACGGCGTGCGTGAGATGCAGCACACCTTCAACAGCTGCACAGGACTCACGGAGATCGACCTCTCCGGGCTCGACCCGTCCTCGCTCGAGGACCTCGCCTACACCTTCGGCGGGTGCGGCTCGCTCGTGACGATCTGGGCGGACGCCGACTGGGCTCTGCCGGCCTCCGGCGTCTCCGGCTTCCAGACGTTCTACCAGTGCGCGTCGCTCGTGGGCGGGGCGGGCACGACCTACGCGAGCTCGCGCGCGGGCTACCAGTACATGAGGATCGACGGCGCGGGCGGCGCGGGGTACCTCACGGCGAAGAGCTCTTGACAAGCACCCCTCCGGCGCGTGCGGCGCTCGCGCCGCATGTGCCGGAGGGGTGGACGCGCCGCCGGGCTCCGCTTGGGACGAGCCTGCCGTGCGGGCGGCGCGAGGGGCGGGCCCCGCCGCTCATTGACCTCGGCCTTAGGCGCTCATAATAGCAGCTCCCCTGCTCACCGCTACGATCTCAAACAGCTCCAGTGGATAGAGGTTTTCCTCTCCTGTCTCGTCCACAATTCTGTACTGGTCGCATTCGACGGCGATGACCTCATATATTTTCCCAATGACCAGGTTTGCCCCAGCAGCTCCCCCAACGTATTTGACCAGCATCGGCAGATTCTTTTCTCCTGACGGCATTGTCGCCGCCTCCGCCCCTCCTGCAAGCTGCTCCGGAGACCTCTTGGCCTCGAATTCATACTGAAGCGGCAGCTCTCCAGATCCTATGGTCGCGCCGAAGCTCAACCCTCGTCCGCTTCCTCCTCCCATCATGCCACCTTCCCGGCTGCGTCGTGTGCTTCCTGCGTCTTGGTGGCGTACGACCATACGGGCACCCCATCCTCGTTCGCTCGGTGAAACACATCGTCCGGAGCATCCCCGTACACGATTATGTTCGCTGGACGGAGGCGTTTTACCACCTCTCCCACGTACCTCTCGAATACCGCCCTGTCGTTCCGGTCCCTGAGGTTGCCCACGCTTCCCATCGCAACGGTGCATTCTGTGGGTATGCCGTCGAGTGCGTACAGGAGGCTTCTCTCGTCGGTTGGCCTGATGTTCGGAATGCACTCGCCGCCCATTCTCTCGTACAGGCTTCCGATCAGGCGGCCTCGGAAGCAGTTCCACTGCTGAAGCGAAAAGGGCATGTTACGGTACATCGAGAAGTCCCACGAGACGATTCCTGGATGCTCGAGGAGGTTGTCCATGTACTTGAATGCGTTGCTCCACATGCACTCGAGCTTCACGTCGTGCTCATAGGGCACAACCCATGCCCCCTTGTCATCCGTCTTCTCGGACTTCGCCTCGGAGAATCGAATCAGCCTCTCCGGAACCCTGTCCGTGCCCTTGATCACCGGCATCTCGAAATCGCCGGCGAACGTGGCTCCTTGGTAGTATCGCGTGCGCCATACGTCGTACTTTAGAAGGTCGCTCATGAGGCGTCCCCCAATCTGCCGCCTTTGGCGGCGTAGATAACCGTTGGTGTGCGGAATCGCTGGGGTTCGCCGATTGAGCAAGGGCTCGGCCTGGCGCCCGCCCTATACTCAGCAATGGTAAGTGGGCTCCGACGAGCCCCAGCTGTAGCCGTCGAAATTGGCGTTTCGACGGCTACTTTTATCTACAGCCTTCCAACGAGACCACCCCCTTCCCAGACCACGTTGTCTAGCAGCCACTTCTCGTGAGGTCTTCTGGGAGTACCCTCGCGCAAGCGAACCCTAGCTTGATCTTGGGCATAGTCAGCACACTGACCGCTGACTCCGAACAGGTCGGAGACGCTTTCGCCCGCAGAAGCCGTCAAGACAAGGGGGTGGGGTACAAGTAGATAGCCGGCAAAGTAGTCGGCTTCCGCCTCTCGGTCAGCCGTGCTCTCTCGATGCTCCAGCCAAATATGGCCGATCTCGTGCGCTCCAGAGAAGCGAGAACGGAAGTAGTAGGCGCCCCGGTCATCGAGAACTATACGCGTCTCGTAGAAGTCAGCGGTCCGGACGTGGAACGCATCGTCGGAGGCCGCCTTCGCAAGCGCCCGTTCCTCCACGGACAGGGACGAGTACTTCACCAGCTCGATCCCCAATCCTTCTGCGAGATCCTGGACGCTCATGGGGTAGCGGTTAATCCCCAACTCCTGCAGCAGCGTCACCACTTCGATCTCAATCTCGATCTGCCTCGCACGCGTCAACAACTCAGTAGACACCCCTTATCGCTTGGAGATGATGGCCCTGATGAGCTGGTCTCGCTGCTCGTCCGAGAGGCGGTTCGCGTTGCGGGCGATGAGCTGAACAGCCCCGTCGACCTCCCGCTCCGCGCATGTCCCCGTCAAGTCCTCCGGCCGAACACCGAGCGATTTTGCAATCTTCGCCACGATGATCGCTTTGGGCCTGCGCTCTCCGCTCACATACCGACTAATGGCAGCGGGGGTCAGACCGACCATCCCCGCCAGGTCCCTCTGCGACAATCCCCTCTGTCTTAGCAGGAGCGAAAGCCTGCTCGCGAACAAATCTGCCATGCCCTCTCCTTTTCGTTACCCATTGACGGTAATAGTTACCGTTTGTTGGTAATTGTAGCATCCTTGGACAGGGCGTCAACTCGTTATTTACTCTGCAGCCCATGACGAGAATCCTAATGAAATCGGTAACTTGCGAACTTGCTTGTGAACTTCTGTGTGAAGTAACAATATTCGACGCTTCGCAACATACCTGCAGCTAGACATGCGCGTTTGTGACTACGGCGGACACTTCTCCCAGAGGGCGGGGCGCTCCCGTCCGGGGAGGAGGCGCGCATGGAGTCGGTCGTCGCGGCGCTCGTGACGGGGGTGCTCACCCTCGCTGGGGTGCTCGTGTCCAACTCGCGCAGCCGCGCGGTCATGGAGGTCAAGATCGACAACCTGACGCGGCAGGTCGAGAAGCACAACCGCATGGTCGAGCGCACCTACGCCCTGGAACAGGACGTCGCCGTCGTGAAGGCGGAGATCGAGAATCTGCGGAAGGGGCAATGATGGAGACATTCCTGACTTCGAACGAGTGGCCGTGGCGTCTGGCGAGAACGATCGTACAGGGCGTGCTCGGCGTGGTGGTTGCCAACGTGGACATGCTCGTGGGCTGCGCGGTGCTGGCGCCGGAGTGGCGCCCGATCGTGGTGGCGCTCGTGATGGCCGTGCTCACGCCCGTCATGGCGGAGCTCGGCGCGGCGCTGCCTTCGGGCGGTGAGGGCGATGAGTGAGCGCGAGTTCGCGAGCGAGGAGGAGCGCTGGGAGACACTGCGCGCCCCGGGCGCCGAGGCGGCCGCGCCGGACGGCTGGGAGCCCGACGAGGGCGAGGACGGCGGCTTCGAGGAGGTGCCCGATGGCGTATAGCATCCTCTTCAAGCAGTGCGGGAGCGACCACATGACGCGCGGACGCTCGCACGCCGTCGACCGCATCGTGGTGCACTTCACGGCGACGCTCGCCTCCGCGCGCAACAACGCGACGTACTTCTCGAGGAACGAGGGTCAGGGGTCCTCCGCCCACTACTTCGTCGACGACATCACGCCGGAGATCTACCAGAGCGTGGCCGAGGGCGACACCGCCTGGCACGCAGGAAACTGGCTCATGAACTGCCGCGCGGTCGGCATCGAGGTCGTGAGCGCCGGCGAGGACTTCAGCGCGACGGAGATCGCCAAGCTGAGCTGGCTGGTCAAGAAGCTCATGGCCAAGTACGGCATCGGCGCATCCGGGGTCATCCGCCACTACGACGTGACGGGCAAGCTGTGCCCCGCGCCGTACGTCTCGGCGTCGAAGTGGGCGGCGCTCAAGGCGGCGATCACGGGCGGGGCTGCGGCGCCCTCGGGCAGCGTGGAGCCCGCTCCCAGCGGGACGGTCGCGGAGCTCGCGCGGCGCGTCATCGCGGGCGAGTTCGGCAACGGGGACGCGCGGCGCGCGGCCCTGGGGAGCCGCTACTCCGAGGTGCAGGCGGAGGTGAACCGCATCCTGGCGGGCGGCTCAGGTGGGCCCGCCGCACAGGCGCCTGCGTCCGACGACGTGGACGACCTAGCGCGCAGGGTGATCGCAGGCGAGTTCGGCAACGGCACGGCGCGGAAGGCCGCGCTGGGGTCGCACTACGCCGAGGTCCAAGCGCGCGTGAATGAGATGCTGGGAGCCGGCGGCTCCGGTGGGTCGTCCGGCGGTGCGGACATCGACGCGCTCGCCCACGCCGTTATCCGCGGCGACTACGGCAACGGGGCCGAAAGGAAGCGCCGCCTGGGCTCGCTCTACGGCGCCGTGCAGGCGCGCGTGAACGAGATGCTGTCGTGACGCGGGAGGACGTCGCCTGGGGCGTTGCCACGGCACTCGCTGTGCTGCTGTGCCTTGGTTTATTACCTATCTTGCCTTTGCTCTGGTTGATTGGCAGGCTTGAGGAGTAGCGCCGTCCACAGGGGTCTATTCCATGGATGGTATCATTCAGCTTGCGAGGTGATACGTCATGAGAATAGGCCCCTTTAACTTTGGAAAGAAGGACGATGAAAACGTCGATATCGTCCCCTCCGAGAGCGCCGAAATTGTGTATTCCAACGATGTCAATGACGTCGATCTGTCGCTCTACCGCGTCGTTGAGATAGATCCCGAGTCCGTGGGCGGACGCGACTTCTTCGACGCGCTCATCCCCCTTGCGGGAAACGTCGCCGAGGCAGCGGCACAGTACGACCACGCCATCGTGAAGTTCCCCGAGGGCATCGGATGGAACGACCTGCTTAACAGGAAGACTCCGGGATGGGAGCAGTTCAAGCAGTGCGGAGGCTTTGGGAAGAACGGAAAGTTCAATCCTCAGGCAGCCATAAGGCAAGTCAAGGTGTCGCCCGCGGCGGTTGCCAACATCGCCCTTCAGGCGGCAGCCGTTGCCGTCGGTCAGGCCTATATGACCGAGATAAGCGATCGCCTGAACGGCATCGAAGAGGGTGTCTCGAAAATCCAGAGGGAGATGAAGCGGGAGCGCGACGCGAAGATCGAGGCGTCTTTCCTCATGCTTAAGGACTACATAGAGCACTACGCCGAGTACAGCGAGATGCCCGAGAAGAACCAGGCAGTGCAAAACGCCCTCGAGGGCATCAAGCGCGACGCGCTGGCAGCGTGGAGCTTCCAGATCCAGTCCCTCAACGACCTGGGCTTGCAGGTGAGGAGGGCCGGGAAGCTCGATAGTGCCGGCGCGAGGAATTTCCTGAGCGTCCTTGAAAGCTGCGACAGCTCTGCCGCCGCCGTCTACACCGTTCTTCTGATGGAGAACCAGGCGGAGCTTCAATATAGCGGCTCGTTCGGCCCAGACAAGCTCAGGGACTCCGAACGCCGGGCGATCGCATACTTCGAGGAGTACGACAAGGCGCGCTCTGACGTTCAGGAGGCCCTCCGAAGGAAGATAGGCGCCTTGAAGGGAAAGCCGTTCGTCGCTCCCAAACTGGAGGATGACGGTTATGAGGCGAAGAACCCGGTTGCCGGAGCCATACACAGCGCAGGACGGAACGCGGGACGCTTTCTCCCGCCGACCATGCGGGCGGAGGCAAAGAGGGCGCTGTCGGCACAGAAACGCAGATTGAGCGCGGCCGCATCGACCGATGGGCCGTTGGCTGAGCTCTCCGAGAAGAGACGTGCCGAGCTGAAGCATCAAAGCGAGATCTTTAATGAGGCGACGGCTATCGTCCTAGACGGCGAAAAGATACGTCTTCTGATTCCCAAGGATGCCTCCACGATGGATGACGATGATCCGCAGACCTAAGACATTCGCTTCACAAAGCTGCTCACAAGAGCGCCCCCGCATCCTTGTGCGGATGCGGGGGCGTCGACGTCTAGATGGTCGGGAACGTCCGGTGCCTGGGGCCGTCCATGAGCATCCGGTGCCACCAGTCGCGGTCCTTGTAACCACTCTCCCCGAGCATATCGAGGAGCTGCGTCTGCTCGACCTCGCTGAGCTCCGCGAAGCTTTCCCTCATGTTGTCCTCCATGGCAACTTTGCTTCTGATCATGTCGCCGAGGATCTCCTTGAGCTCGTAGATGTCGAAGCTCTGCGGTGAGATCTCAACGAGCTCCGCGCGGAAGTGCGCGTAGTCCTCAAGTTCCATCATTTCCTTAAGTTCCTTCTCGCTCAGCATGGGCTCCTCCGTTTCCGTATTGATTGGTTTTAGCCTTGTCCCTGCCTTCCCAGAGCCCTCTTCCATGGAAGAATTCGTGGAAGAATCATCCCGAACGGAGCGTTTTGAAGTGAGAGAAAGGGTTTTCCTCCTTCGGAGAAAAACCCTTTCTTATCTGCGGAAATGTTGGTTTCTGACTCAGACCGTTGCGAACCGTTTTGCGGGGCGAATCACTCCCACTCGATCGTCGCGGGCGGCTTCGATGTAATGTCGTAGGCGACGCGGTTCACACCCGGAACTTCAGCGACGATGCGGCTCGAAATCTTTGCCAAGACCTCGTACGGCAACTTCGCCCAGTCAGCAGTCATGGCGTCGCTCGACTCGACGGCGCGCACGATCACCGGTCGCTGGTAGGTGCGCTCGTCACCCATGACGCCAACGCTCTTGATGTCGGGCAGCACGCAGAAGTACTGCCAGCAGCTATGCTCGCTGTTGCGCTCGCCCGTCTCCTCGAAGAGGCGCTGGTTGTACGCATCGAGCTCCTCGCGAACAATCGCATCGGCATTCTTCAAGATCTCGAGCTTCTCGGGATCCACGGCACCGATGATGCGAATCGCCAGGCCCGGGCCCGGGAACGGCTGACGGTACACGATGTGCTCGGGCAGCCCCAGCGCCAAACCGAGCTCGCGCACCTCATCCTTGAAGAAGTGATCGAGCGGCTCGATCAGGTCGAAATGCACGCCCTCAGGGAACGGAATCAGGTTGTGGTGGCTCTTGATCGTGGACGCCTTGCCGCCCGTCTTGCGCGCGCCGCTCTCGATGATGTCAGGATAGATGGTGCCCTGCGCCAGATACTTCACCGGACGCCCGTCCTCTTCGAGCTGCTTCGCCACAGCGAAGAACTCCTTCCAGAACTGCGTGCCGATGATGCGGCGCTTCTGCTCGGGGTCGACCACGCCGGACAGGAGCTCGGCATAGCGGTCCTCGGCGTGGACGTGGATGAAGTCGACGTCGAACTGCTTGGTGAAGACCTCTTCCACCTGCTCGGGCTCGCCCTTGCGCAGAAGGCCGTGGTTCACGAACACGCAGGTCATCTGGCGGCCGATAGCGCGCGCGCCGAGCGCGGCGACCACGCTGGAGTCCACGCCGCCTGAAAGCGCCAGGATGACGCGGTCCTCGCCGACGGTGGCACGGATGTCGTCGCACATGGTCTCGACCAGATTGTCCATGGTCCAAGACGCCTCGAGGCCGCAGACGCCAAACAGGAAGTTCTTCAAAATCTGCTGGCCATACTCGGTATGGCGGACCTCCGGATGGAACTGCGTGGAGTACAGCTTCCGCTCGGGGCACTCCATGGCGGCAACCGGGCACACCTCGGTACGAGCGGTCACATGGAAGCCCGCGGGTACGCGGTCGACCGCGTCACGATGGCTCATCCACACGGTCTGCTCGAGCGGGGTGTCTCGGAACAGCGACGAGCTGTTGTCGCAGGCGAGCGTCGCCGGCCCATACTCGCCCACCTCGGAGTGAGCCACCTCGCCGCCGAGCGTGACCGCCATGATCTGGTGCCCGTAGCAAAAGCCGAGCACCGGCAGCCCCAGGTTGAAGATCTCAGGGTCGATCGAGGGGGCATCCTCGGCGTATACGCTTGCAGGTCCGCCGGACAGGATAAGCGCCGAAGGCTCCATGGCGCGAACCTCCTCGGCAGAGATGTCGCACGGCACGATTTCGGAATACACGTGCAGGTCGCGCACGCGACGGGCAATGAGCTGCCCGTACTGGGCGCCGAAGTCAAATACCAGGACTTTGCTGCTAGAAGCATTCTGCGACATGAGTCTCCTCTCCTTTGCGCCATACGCGCGAGTGTTAACGCACCTATGATACACGCCGATACCTGCGGCGGGAATGATTTTCAGCCATCGAATGACCCCTGCACGAGAGTTCCAGCGAAGCAGCGGTCCCCGCGATCGGATTCGCTTCACGGCATACAAGCACGCAAAGGCCTCAAGGGCGCTCCGCGGGTCCTGCCTCGCCCTCTCGGGAGACCTGGCGCCGCAAGCTGTGCCACAATAAGGAAAGCAGGCCTCAAACGATCGGACTCCCATGAAGAACATCCTCCTCATAGCCACCGGCGGCACCATCGCCTCCGCCGAAGCCGGCAACGGACTCTCCCCCGCACTCACCGGCGAGGAACTCGCCGCCTGCGTGCCCGAGATCCAGGGGCTCTGCAATCTGGACGTCGTGCAGCCCATGAACATCGACAGCACCAACATGCGTCCTGCCGACTGGCTGCGCATCCGCGACGTCATCGTCGACAACTACGCGGACCACGACGGCTTTGTGATCCTGCACGGCACCGACACCATGGCATACACCGCCGCCGCGCTCTCCTACCTGATCCAGCAAAGCCCCAAGCCGATCGTCCTGACCGGCTCGCAACGCCCCATGGTGAGCTCGTTCACCGACGCCAAGCTGAACCTCTACCAGAGCCTGCTCTACGCCGTTGACGACCACTCACATGACGTTCGCATCGTCTTCGGCGGCATCGTGATCGCCGGCACGCGTGCGCGCAAGCAGCGCACTATGAGCGCCAACGCCTTCAGCAGCGTCAACTTCCCGCCGCTCGCCTACATTCGCAACGATCGCATCGTGCGCAGCGGCGACGAGGGCTTCCTTCGCCAGGGTGCGGCATTCCTTAGGCCGACCTCTTCCACGCCGACAAAGCTGCGCTCGTATCGCGCCATCAACGACCGCGTGGCGGTGCTCAAGCTCACTCCGGGCCTTGACCCGCATATTCTTGATCTTCTGCGCGAAGGATATGACGCCGTGGTGCTGGAGACCTTTGGCCTGGGCGGCATTCCTGACTACGGCGCGTCAGGGCCATCGTATAAGGACGCGATCTTTAGCTGGGTCGAGTCGGGACGCACCGTGGTCATGACCACCCAGGTGCCTGAAGAGGGCCTCGACCTCGGCGTTTACGAGGTCGGGCGCAGCTATGCAGAACATCCGGGCATCCTTCGCGGCGACGACATGACTACCGAGGCCATCGTGGCGAAGACCATGTGGGCGCTCGGACAGACAAGCGACCCCGAAGAGATCCGCAAGCTGTTCTTGCGGCCCGTGAACCACGACCGTACCGCATAGGCGCGCCATGCCCTGTCGCGGCGCCAGCGACATCTCCGCGCATCCGCCGTGCGCACCAGGCATGGCACAGCATGCGTCATCCAACGATGCCAGGGCTAGGACAACTCCCGCAGCAGCTCGAAGGCAGGCGTGTCGAGCGCATTCGCCAGCTTGTCCACCATACGGAGCGAGAGATTGGCCTTTCCCGCCTCGACATGGTCGAGGTACTGACGGCTCACTCCAGCCATCAGGGACAACTCGACCTTCGTGAGGCCCTGCCGCTCGCGCTCGGTTCGCACGTTGCGGCCGACAATCTGTTGAAGACGCTCGCACATAGGCTTGAGTGTGCGGGCGCGCGCCCTTATGGATGTAAAATATAGTTTACGTTGATGCAAACTGCATAGGAGGTTCCACGAACATGGACCCCCGTGCCCCTGAAACGATAGACATGGCAAGCGCGGCATGGTGCGGCACGCCGCCGAGCCCATCGTCCCGTCGGCTCGTCTTCGGATGCCCCGCCCGGGGCGTCCAGGCCCCGGCACGCCACGAGTCCCAGCACGTGGCGCGCCCGCAGCACTCGGCGCGTCCAGACGCCCAGGCCTTCATCCCGGATCTCGCAGTTCTAGATATCGACGACCCCGCCTCTGGCGGCCCGACCTTATCCTTACAAGAAGAAGCGCTGCTCGCCGAGCTGGTGAACTACAATACCCCGCTCGTCCTTGCCACCGCCTATGAGGCAGAAAGGCTCGTTGGGGCCGTGTCGGACCCTCGTCTTCGCGCGGCGCTCGAGCTGGCACCCATCATTTCCCTCGACCCGGCTGCGCCCCCTCTTGCGGACTCGGGCGCCGCGATGCTCGCCCAGACATGTAGCCGGCTCGGAGGGCGCCTCGACAGCATCTTGGTGGTCGCCGCCACGCCGCTCGACGCTCCCCTCGCCCTCGAGGCGGACACGACCTGGGCGCTGCGCGGATCGGGACCGACGTGCGAAGCGGTGGCTCGGCAGACGTTTCCCCCACGCGACCAGGGCGGCCTTACGCAAGCGCTCCGCCAGCTGACGGAGCGCCTTCAGATGCTATAGCGTTGTCGATGCGCGCCCTAGAACGGCAAGAACGCCGTCCCCGTGGCGGCGGAAAACATCATGTATCCATTGAGCACGTTGATGATAACCGATGTCACAAGCCCGTTGCGGATATACCGCCGAAACGTGAGTCCCGCGACCACCTCAGAATCAAGCGACAGCCGCGCCTGCCGAAATGCCGTCAAGCAGGTGGCCCCGCTCAACAACAGGCAAAGCACCGGCACATAGATCAGGTCGGTGCGACTCATCCAGCGCGTGGCATTGCCCGCAGAGTCAAATTGCGTGGCGATGGTGTCAGGCAGTTGGGGCACGATGAAAAGCGCCAGCACTATCGGCAGAATGCCCAGAACGATAAGGGCGATCGCCAGGTACCCGTTTGTCTTGCCATATCGAAACATCGTTTGGTCTCCGTCTGCCGGTCGTCTACACGTTAAAGCGGAAGTGGACCACGTCGCCATCGGCCATCACGTAGTCCTTGCCCTCCATGCGCAGCTTTCCCGCCGCGCGAGCCCCCTGCTCGCCTCCAAGCTCGATGTAATCGTCGTAGGCGATGACCTCGGCCTTGATGAAGCCGCGCTCGAAGTCGGAGTGGATGACGCCCGCCGCCTGGGGGGCGGTGGCACCCTGACGAACCGTCCAGGCCTTGACCTCCATCTCGCCCGCCGTAAAGAACGACTGCAGGCCGAGCAGCCTGTAGGCAGCCTGGGCAAGAACTTCCAGGCCCGGACGCTCAAGCCCCAAAGTCTCGAGATACTCGGCGGCCTCGTCGGGATCGAGCTCGGAGAGCTCCGCCTCCACTTTGGCACAGATAGGGATGGGCGTGACGCCATCGATGGGATCGAGCTCTTTTCCAAGCATGTCCTCATCGACGTTGGCCACATACAGGATGGGCTTCATGGTGAGCAGGAACAGGCTCTTCGCAGCCGCGCGCTCCTCGTCGGTCATCTCCATGCTCGCGGCGCGATTGCCGTCGTTCAGCCACTCGACCAGACGTTTTGCCACGGCGAGCTTCGGCGCAAGCTCATGGTCGCGCTTGGCGTCCTTCTCCAGCTTGGGAAGCTGCTTCTCGAGCGACCCCAAGTCCGCCAGAATCAGCTCGGTCATGATGGTGTCGGCGTCTGCCACGGGATCGACGAACTCGCCCGTGCGCCCCACCTCGCGCATGACATTGGGGTCTGAGAAGTAGCGAACCACCTCACAGATGGCATCGGTCTCACGAATGTTCGCAAGGAACTGGTTGCCCAGGCCCTCGCCCTCGTTGGCGCCCTTGACCAGGCCGGCGATGTCAACAAACTCGACCGTAGCGGGCACAATGCGCCCGGGGTGTACCATGTCGGCAAGCTTCTGCAGGCGGTCGTCGGGCACATCCACCACGCCCACGTTGGGGTCGATGGTCGCAAATGGATAGTTGGCAGCAAGGCCGCCCTTTTTGGTAAGTGCGGTAAAGAGCGTCGACTTGCCCACATTGGGCAGGCCGACGATACCGATGGAAAGCGCCACGAGGTTCACCTCTCTGGTCAGCGTGAAACTGTCTAGCCTATGTATTGTAGGCCAAACGGCGTTCTCGCGGTACGCGGGCGCCGTCCCCCGGTCCGTCGCAAGGCTAATCCGCGAGCTTCTCTACCTTATCGAGCGCGGCGCTGATCTTCTTCTTCGCCTCGGCCTTCGCCTTTTCGGCCTCCGCGTGAGCCTTTGCGGCGTCGGCAGCCTTTTTCTCAGCTTCGGGATCAGGCACCACGAGCTCGCTTCCGTCGTGTTCGACCATGGCGAGAGCGTGCTCCTCGCACACCTCGACGCACAGGCCGCAACCGATGCAGAAGGCGGGCTCCAACGCAAAGCGGCCGGCTCCGATCAGGTCGCAGGCATGGGTGGGGCAGACGCGCACGCATTCGCCACACATGGTGCACTTTGCAAAATCGCACTCCGGCGTGGTCACCCGAATGTTTTCCGCGAGCTCGGGATTCGACTGAAGCGTTGACAGCATGAGCTGACGCCCCTGCGTCAGGATGCGACGGCGCTTTTGGGTCGTGGTGCCCGTCGCGCGCGCAAGCGTCCGCTCAAGCTGCGAGATCTGGCTTGAATGGTCCTTCAGGCGCTGCGCCACGCTTGCGATGGCGGCGGTTGCCGGGTTGAGCTTCGACACCGTAAGGCCTGTGGTCCGCATGATGTTGTCCATGAATTCTTTGCGCTCGAACTCGCGACGCTTTTTACACGTGAGGGCCTTTTGCTCGACTTCGAGCCCCATGCCCGCGCCCGCCCATTCCTCTGCCGTGGCAATGGCATCGCCGAGCATCTCTTCGCCCTGGGAGTTCTTGCATTTGTCGCAGATCCCGAGCGGCAGGTATACGCTCACGTTGGGATAGTCGACCAGGATGGAGAACCACGTCTCGGCGGTAACGTCGCCTACGCAGGCGATGACGACCTCGTTCTCCTTCGGAATGCGGCGCAGGGCGCGCGTACAGGTGACATAGGCGGTCTCATGCGACGCCGCCGCCCGCGCGACCGCGTCGTAGAACTTTTTGGGCTGCAGACGCGGCGAGACGAAGGCCTCGGTGGGACACGCCGCAACGCACAATCCGCACTTTCTGCAGGTATCGCGAATCTCGATGCCGCCGTCCTCGATCTCGATGGCGTCTACCGGGCAGATATCCACGCACTTCTTGCACGAGCTCTTCTCGGACTTGCACGCCAGGCATGGCAGCGAGTTGGCACGGGGGCGCTCCTTGTAATCGGCGGGGTTCCATTCCGGCGCCTTTGGATCGGTGTTGCCCAAAAACGCGTCGGTAAGACCGCCCAGCGGGTCCTTAAGGCTCTCGAATCCCTTGCTGATATCGATGATGTCATCGAACAGGTCGTGCTGCTGCGCCATTGGGCGTCGTCCTCCCCGTGCTACGCGCGGCACCGTGCGACCACGATGCCGACGCGACGATACTGTCCAGGCAATTCGACTATTGTACGGCAACGTCCCGCTCCAAGCACCCGCAGCGCCACCGTGAACACGTAACAAGGACACGGCATGGCGCCTGGACTCGTGCCAAGCGGCCGATTGGACCAAAACCAGAGACAGCTTACTTGAATATGGTCCGCAGCACACGTGAAGCCCCGATCCGCCCTAGAAGCGAGGCGTGCCCTTTGGCAGGCATCTGATCCGCTCGATGGATGACAAATCCCGCGCATGCACGTACGTGCAGAAAGCACGGCAGACCCGCGGGCTTCCGCCGAGAGCCATCCGTCGATGTCGGTGCTGCCGGCGCGCGGATGAACACGCGAGCGAATAACGCAAGAGCCCCGCGGCGCCTCCGCCGCGCGTTCTCCTCAGGCCGAAGGCCGAGGACCACGCGCGGAGAAGCACCGCGGGGCTCAGAAGGAAGCGTTAAGCCGTTACGGCTTAGTACATGCCGCCGCCCTGCTGGCCAGCGGTCGCAGCGGCGATAGCATCCTCAAGCTGGGTGTTCTTCGGCACATCGGTGACGGTGGCCTCGGTGATGAGGATGAGCGACGCGACGGAGGCAGCGTTCTGGAGCGTGGTGCGGGTGACCTTGACCGGGTCGAGCACGCCCATCTCGATCATGTTGCCCCACTCGCCGTTGGCAGAGTTCAGGCCCTGGCCGGCGGGCAGCGAAGCGACCTTGTCCACGACGACGGCGCCCTCATAGCCGGCGTTCTTGGCGATGGTGGCGACAGGAGCGGTCAGCGCCTTCTTGACGATGTCGATGCCGATCTGCTCCTCGGGGTCGGAGACCTCAAGGGAGTCAAGCGCGGGCGCGGCGTCCATGAAGGCCACGCCGCCGCCGGCAACGATGCCCTCCTCGACGGCAGCGCGGGTCGCCTGCAGGGCGTCCTCGACGCGATGCTTGATCTCCTTGAGCTCGGACTCGGTAGCAGCGCCCACCTTGATGACTGCGACGCCGCCGGAGAGCTTGGCCAGACGCTCCTGGAGCTTCTCGCGATCGAACTCGGAGTCGGTGTGCTCGAGCTCGGCCTTGATCTGGGCGACACGGTCCTCGATGGCGTCCTTGGAGCCGGCGCCGCCGACGATGGTGGTGTTGTCCTTGGTGACGGTCACGGTCTTGGCGGTGCCCAGCATGTCGGCGGTGATGTCGGCGATCTTGATGCCAAGCTCGTCGAGGGCGGGCTGGCCACCGGTGAGGATGGCGATGTCCTCGAGCATGCGCTTACGACGGTCGCCGTAGCCAGGGGCCTTCACGGCGCACACGTTGAGGGCGCCGCGGATCTTGTTGAGCACGAGCGTCGGCAGGGCCTCGCCCTCGATGTCCTCAGCGATGATGAGCAGGCTCTTACCGGCGCGAGAGACAGCCTCGAGCACAGGCATGATGTCCTGAACGTTGGAGATCTTCTGGTCGGTGATCAGGATGTAGGGATCCTTGAGCGAGCACTCCATGCGGTCGTTGTCGGTCACGAAGTAGGCAGAGACGTAGCCCTTGTCGAACTGCATGCCCTCGACGGTGTCGATGGTGATGTCGAAGGTCTGGCCATCCTCGACGGTGATGACGCCGTCCTTGCCCACGACATCCATGGCGTCGGAGATCTTGGCGCCGACCTCGGGGTCGCCAGCGGAGATGGTGCCGACAGAGGCGATCTGCTCCTTGGTCTCGACCGGCTGGGCCTGCTTCTTCATCTCGTCGACGGCGGCGCGAACGGCCTTGTCGATGCCGCGGCGAATGGCGAGCGGATTAGCACCGGCAGCGACGTTCTTCAGGCCGTCGTTCACGATAACCTGAGCAAGCAGGGTCGCGGTGGTGGTGCCGTCGCCCACGGTGTCGTTGGTCTTGGTGGCGACCTCCTTCACCAGCTGGGCGCCCATGTTCTCGATCTTGTCCTCGAGCTCGATCTCCTTGGCGACGGAGACGCCGTCATTGGTGATCGTCGGCGCGCCGTAGCTGCGCTCGAGCGCAACGTAGCGGCCCTTGGGGCCCATGGTAACGGTGACCGCGTCGGCCAGCTTGTTCACGCCACGGGCGAGCTTGGTGCGCGCAGCGGTATCAAACGTAATGTCCTTAGCCATTTTGGCATTCCTCCATAACAGATGATGTTGCGATAGATTGGGCTAGAACGCGACGCTACTCGACAATCGCGTAGATGTCGTCGGCACGCATGAGGAGGTAGTCCTCGCCGTCGACCTTGACCTCGTTGCCGCCAAACTTGCCATAGATGACGGTGTCGCCCGGCTTCACATCGATAGGCATGCGCTCGCCCTTGTCGTTGAGCTTGCCGGCGCCCACGGCGACGACCTCGCCGCGCTGCGGCTTCTCCTGAGCGTTGCTAGCAATGTAGAGGCCGGAAGCGGTCTTCTGCTCGGCTGCCTCGGGCTTGATGAGAACGCGATCTCCAAGCGGCTTGAGACTCATTCTTGATTCCTCCTTTGCTGGTGCCCCGGAACAGCGCGCCCGGGCCATCCATGCCTTTACGTACGCTGTGAATAGTACCCATGATTTTGGACTTATACAACGATGAAGCAAAAAATCTTATTTTTAGGCACTTAGATTTTGTGGTACGCAAGGGCGCAGGGAACCTGCGACGCACATGCGCAGGTCAAAGCCCGTCACGCCGAGGGCGACTGCGGGCATGCCTGCGCCACACGGCTCGCAAGCTCTGCGCGCACATGCTCTGCGTTGGGCGCAATGGGTCCCAAAAGGTCCAGATCGAGCAGCGTGCGCGCACCCTCGGCGTCTCCGCGCGCGACGAGATAGCGTGCGATGGCAAGTGCGAACTCGACGCGCTCGCGATGGTTTCTCGCCTCACGCCCGCACGCGAGCAAAAACGCCGCATCCTCCTCGCTCCAGCTCTCGACATCACGCAGCCGGAGTTCTGCGACCCCGATGCTTCGCCGCATCAATTGCTCGATGGCGGTGCCTTTGCGCATGTCGCCGTGCATGCGCCTCATATCCTCAAGCGCCGCCACGGCCTTATCCGTCATCCCCAGCGCTTGATAAGACAGCAGGCGAGTGTTGATGAGCTGAAAGCGCATCGGGCTGCGCTTGCCGAACGATACTCCCCCGAGACGCTCCAGCGCATCCGTCCACCGCGCGTCAAAGATGTCGCACACTGCTAGATAGCAAGCAGCCTGACGCTTGGTGCGACCCAGGATGGCCCGCGACGCCATCTGCTCCAGGAAGCCGCGAAATTTCGCGGTGTCGCAGTCGCGGTTGATGATATCGAGCGTGCGCTCGAACAGCTTGTTGATGAACGGCCGGGCCACCAACGCCGGCGCAAAAATGCCAGCAATCGACACGAAATAGAGCAGCAGCTGGTGGGCGCCGATGCTCCAAAATGCCAGAGCCGCAAATAGCGCGATGTCGAGAAGTCCCAGCGCCCGCGCGCATAGGACGCGCTTTCGATACATTGCCGTAACGGCCTGCGCCGTCATGCCGGAAAACTCAGATGCACCGAGCGAGCGATCCGCCCTAAGACCGTCCAAGATGTCGTCGAGGTCCATAGCGTTTTCTCTCCTTATGTTACAGCCCCGTGCATCAGCCGGACACAGGGCCTATGATGGGAGTGGCGCGGCGCGCGCTGCGACAAGTATACGGCACCAAAAGATTGGCTGGCGACATGGAGCGAACGGAAGAGACGGGACGGGTGAGCTGCAAGCGCAGCGCAGCAGGAGCCGATGCGAAGGTATCTGAGACCATTCGCGACCTCTCCCTGGCATTAGAGCCCTATATCATCGACCGGCGACGCCATTTCCACCAGCACCCTGAGCCCAGCCTCGAGGAGATAGAGACGACCGACGCCATCGCGCGCGAGCTTGACGCCATGGGCATTGCCTACGAGCGGCCGCTCGCCACAGGACTTGTCGCCACCATCCGGGGTACGGCGCCAGACGCCTACGGACCAGACGGGACCGCACGCCGGCGGCTCATGCTCCGCGCCGACATTGACGCCCTGCATGTCGCCGAAAAGACCGGCGAGCCTTTTGCCAGCGTGAACGAAGGCATCATGCACGCCTGCGGCCACGATTGCCATATCGCCATGATGCTCGGCGCCTGCCGCGTACTCTCGCAGATGACCGACGAGCTGCGCGGCGAGATCCGCGTGGTGTTTCAACCCTCGGAAGAAAACGGCAAGGGCTCCCAGATGATGATCGACGCGGGCGTGCTCGACGGCGTCGACGGCGCCTTCGCCCTCCACATCTGGAGCGAAGTGGACGCTGGAACCATTTCATGCGAGCCCGGCCCCCGCATGGCAAACACCGACTGGTTCCGCATCGATGTCACCGGAACCTCCTGTCATGGCGCCATGCCGCAACGCGGCGCGGACGCAATCATCGCCGCGGCAGAGATCGTCAACAACCTCCAGACCATCGTCAGCCGCGACCTGTCGCCATACGAGCCTGCCGTGGTGACCATCGGAGAACTGCACGGCGGAACGGCGCGCAACGTCATCGCTGGGTCGGCATATCTCGCCGGCACGGTACGCACCTATCACGACAGCGCGCATGACGCCATGCCCCGCCTTATCGAACGCATCTGCACCCACACCGCCATGGCCCTCGGTGCCGAGGCAAAGCTCACCGAATACACCGTCGCGCACCCCGCGGTGAAAAACGACGAGACGGCTTCGGCGCGCTGCACCCACGCAATCGAAAAGGTGCTGGGACCCGCCGCCGTCGGACGCTACCGCGGCACGCTCTCCGGCGAGGATTTCGCGATGTACCTGCAGCATGTGCCCGGCGTCCTCGCATTCGTAGGCACACGCAACCCCGCCATCGGGGCCACCTGGGCGCAGCATTCGTGCTACTACAAAGTCGACGAGTCCGTCCTCGTAAAAGGGACCATGCTCACCGCCCAATACGCCGTGGACTACCTCGCCGAATAGCCGGGCGGCGCCTTCCTCGGGCTCGGCGCCGAGATCCCAAGGCTTAACCCGCCTTGGGATAAGCGCAGCTTCTTGTGCA
Organism: Enorma phocaeensis; assembly: GCF_016901575.1. GTDB lineage: Bacteria > Actinomycetota > Coriobacteriia > Coriobacteriales > Coriobacteriaceae > Limicola > Limicola phocaeensis_A. Next base: position 46,994 of record NZ_JACJKQ010000009.1, on the reverse strand, counting down.
GAATGGACGCTCAGAAAGACTTCTTATGCAGAATGGCCGCTAAGACCCAAAATTCAAGGGCTTAGCGGCCATTCTGCATAAGAAGATTCCTCGAGGCGTCCATTCTGCACAAGAAGTCTGCTGAGGACCGCCGGGCGAGGTCCGCTGGACCTCGCCCGGCGCTGGAGCGTGACTAGAACGCAGCCTGAACAGCGTCGCCAAAGGTCTCCTGCAGGAACGACTTGAATTCATCGGACTGCAGAATGTTCACGAGCGTGGCGATGCGCTCGTCGTCCTCCTTGTCAGACGTGGTCACGATGACGTTGGCGTACTCCTCCTGGATGACGTCGGAGCTTGCGTCCTCCTGGGCAACGGCATCGGCCAGGTCGAGCCCGGCATCGATGGCGTAGTTGCCGTTGATGACGGCGAAGTCGACGTCGGCGACGGTGCGCGGAAGGGCGGCGGCCTCCTGCTCGGAGAACTGGATGTTGTGCGGGTTCTCGGCAATGTTGTTCGGCGTCGCGGTGATGCCGGCGTCCGCGTCAAGGGTGATGAGGCCGAGGTCCTGGAGCAGCAGCAGCGCGCGGCCCTCGTTCGTGGGGTCGTTCGGGACGGCGATGGTGGCGCCGTCAGCAATGTTGTCGATGTCGGAGGACTTGCCGGGGAAGACGCCCATGGGCTCGAAGTGGATCTTGCCCACGTTCACCAGGTCGGTGCCGTTCTCCTCGTTGTAGTTGTTGAGGTAGTTGATGTGCTGGAAGTAATTGGCGTCGACGTCGCCCGACGTGGTGTCCTGGTTGGGAAGGATGTAGTCGGTGTACTCCTTCACCTCAAGCTCGATGCCCTCGTCAGCAAGACGGGAAGCGGCAAAGTCGTTGAGGATCACGGCATGGGGGCTCGGAGAGGCGGCGACCGTGAGGGTGACCGGGGAGTCCACGGCGGCAGCGGAGCCCGAGCCCTCGGAGCCGTTGCTGCATGCTGCCAGAGATCCAGCCGCCACAAGGGCGCCGGCACCGGCGAGGAAGGAGCGACGGGAGACGGAAGCGGTGGTGAGGTTCATGGTAGTTCCTTTCCAATCCGGAATATCCGGACACGATGTACTTCGAACGAATCGGATGTTCAATAATCGGATGTTCAAGAAGACGACAGAAGATGGTGGCAATCGCTAGTGCCGGCCGACGTTGGCGCGCATGGCGCGGGAGCGGTCGCGACGGGAGCGCTTCTCGGATGCGGAGACAGCCGCCTGCGAGCGATGATCGACCTTGCGGGCAACGACATCGCACACGCTCTGAATCACCTGGACGATGACCACAAGAATGACGATGGCGGCGATCATGACCTCGGTCTGGTAGCGATAGTATCCATATCGAATGGCGATGTCGCCAAGACCGCCGGCGCCGACCGCGCCCGCGATGGCAGTGTAGCCAAGCACGGCGATGAGCGTAACCGCGACGCCGCGCACGATCGAAGGCAGCGCCTCGGGCAGAAGCGCCGAGAACACGATGCGCGGGGTGCTGGCGCCGCATGCCTCGACGGCCTCGACGCTGGCTCGCGGAACCTCTGCGAGCGACTGCTCGACCATGCGCGCGATGAACGGCGACGTGGACAGCACGAGCGGAGGAATGGTGCCCATGATGCCTGTCGACGTTCCCATGATGATGCGGGTAACCGGAATGATCGAGATCATGAGGATGATGAACGGGAACGAGCGGCAGATGTTGACCACCCAGCCGAGAACGGCGTTGAGCTTGGGATGGGGCCTGAGCGACCCCGGAGCGGTGAGGTAGAGCACCACGCCGAGGGCAACGCCGATCACATACGAGATGATCGTCGGCACGAGAAGCATGATGACCGTCGCGACCGTGCCCTCAAGCAGCAGCTCGCCATATTCGTTCACGAAGGCAACGAGTTCGTTAGGCATCCCAATCAACCCTCTCCAGCAAAACCTGGGCAGCATTCGAACGGGGGTTGGCGAACACATCCGCCACGCTCCCCTGCTCGACCACGCGGCCATGCTCCAGAACCGCCACGTTGTGGCAGATCTTCTCGACCACGCCCATGGAGTGGGTGATGACGATCACGGTGACGCCCGTCTTGCGGTTGATGTCGCGCAAGAGCTTCAAAATGGTATTGGTGCTCGCCGGGTCCAGCGCCGAGGTGGCCTCGTCGCACAGGATGTACTCAGGGTCGCACGCCAGGGCGCGGGCAATCGCCACGCGCTGCTGCTGGCCTCCGGAAAGCTGTGATGGATAGGACGATGCCTTCTCACGCAGCCCCACCATGTCCAAGAGCTCCAGCGCCCGCTCGCGGTTCTCCGGCGTGACCTTGCCGTTCGCGGCAAGAAACGGGAAGCACACATTGGAAAGAACCGTCTTCTGCGACAGCAGGCCAAAGCTCTGGAAGATCATGGCGACGCGACGCCGATAGCTGCGCAGCGAGGTCCCCGAAAGGCCGGTGACGTCTTGGCCGTCGACGATGATCTCGCCGGATGTCGGACGCTCGAGCAGGTTGATGCAGCGCACGAGCGTGGACTTGCCCGCGCCGCTCATGCCGATGATGCCCATGATGTCCCCGTCGGCGATCTCGAGAGAGACGTCGTCGAGAGCGCGTGGAGCGTCCTCGGCATCGCCATAGGTCTTGGTGAGGTGTTTGATTTCAATCACGAGTGAAACTCCGCTCGATGAGATGGTCCGTAAGAAGGCGGGCCGCCTCCCGCCGGAGACGACCTAACGAAGGCGCCCGGTCTCCCCATGCACGCGATGGTTTCGCGGCATGGCAAAGTGCCCGGGCGAGGGCATCTCCATGACCATCATCATCGTGATATGTGCAGCGGTAGTAATCATGCTGACTAGGTTAGCAGCGCCCGCGATGCGGCGCAAGCGTTGTTTCCACTCGGTAACGCGTGGCGCGGCGGTGGCGCAACGCGACGGGGCCCTCGTGCCGCAGCCGATACAAGGACCCCGTCGATACGTTCGCTCTCTGTTCTCGAGCCGCCTGAGCTCTAGGCGGTCGCAGCCTCTTCTTCGCGCTTCAGGTTGTCGATGAACTTCTTGCGGCTCGCCTCGTACTCCTCAGGCGTCACCACGTCTTCGATGCGAAGGTTGATGCCGGCAACCTCGAGGCCGGTCATCTCGACGAGGCGGCGCGTCACACGCTCCTTCACATCTTCGAAGATGGCCGGGGCATAGCAGCCGTACTCGATGATGACGGAGATGTTCACGATGACGCGATTGTCGTCGGTAACCTCGACCGAGACGCCCTTCGTGAGGTTTTCGGCGCCGAACTGCTCCTGAACGAAATGCATGAGGTTGCCCTTCATGCCCAAGACATGCGGCACCTCGCGCGTGGCGATCGCCACGATCTTCTCGATCACGCCATTCGAATAGGTCAGCGAGTCCTCGGTGTCGTCGTAGTCCTCATCGTCACCGTCGTCCCCGTCGCCATCTGAAGCAGAATCCGCCTCGGAAAGGTCGTCCTCCTGCTGGGCGGCATCGACCTCGGGGGCGTCGTCCGCCGTCGCCGGCTCGGCCTCAAGAAGCTGCTCGTCGACCTTGGCATCGGTTTCGTTGCTCGTCATCCCGCTCTCCTCTCAGGCGCATTCGCGCCGCTCGCTCCGACGTCGGGCGCCGGTGCGTCGTCGTGTCTAATGCCTGCCACCGATAAGGCGGCTAAAGAAGTTGACGATTCCATTATCCCCGTCGCGAATCTGTCCAATCATGGCGCCGACGCATACAAACACCGCGATCACAATCGTGTCCCACAGTCCGATGGTCAAGATGAGCACCGCGAGCACCAGGCCCACGAAGCCATAAAAGACCGTATACGGATGGCTCCCCGCGTACTTCCAGGCGGTGGCGCCAAGGCCCTTTATAAAGCCCACGGCATTCTGCAGGTCCTCCGAGCTTGCAGCCGCTCGCGCAGCATCGCCCGCCGCGGCCCATGCCTTCGATGCCGAATCCTTCGCACGGCTCGCGCCGCTCGCCTCGGCAGCGTCCGCTCGCGCCCCCTCGGCTGAAGAGAACTCATCGAGCGGCTGCTCGATGGACGGCTGGGGAACCTTCTTATCCTTGCTCACGAGAAACCTCCCTGGAGACGACCGTGGTCTTGCTGGGGCAGAACCGCACCCGCACCGTGACGCCCGTGGTGCCGAGCATTTCCTCGCACGCCCTGCGCACCTTGTCCTGAATTCGCTGGGCCAGCGGCTCTAGGCCCGTGTCGGTGAATGCGATGGCCTCGATGACAAAACGTACCTCGGATCGGTCGCGCCCCTGCACCTTGCCGCGCACCGACTCGACCATGATGTCCTCGGTCTCCGCTGCGGTACGGGCGATGGAAGCGAGCGCTGCGAGCGTCACCTCGATGTCGGGGTTGCCGCCTGCCCTCATGCAATCGGGCTCACGACGCGCGACAAAGGTGCGAAGCACCGTGACGAGAACGCCGATCCCCAGCACCGCAAGCGCCACGATGAGCGCGATGCGTGCCGCAGGAATCTCGAGAACTCGCTCGAAACGCCCTGTAAAGGGACCAAAGGTGATGCCCGCGAATCCGCCGATCACCATGACGGCGGCGACGAGGTAGATGGTCGCCAAGATCTTTTTGACGATGCGCACGCGGTCCTCCTCCGCCAACGTCGTGTGAATCCTGCGAGGCGCCTCATGCACACCTCATGCGGCGCGACGTCGACGGGACGCGCGGCCGGCAGTGAACGATTATAAAGGGAGCCGGGCCCGCAAGCGTGCTCGCGGGCCCGGCTTAAGGCATTTGTCATATGTGGAGGCGACGGCGAGCGCCCTGCCGCGTCAGAAGGATGCAGACAAAGGCTTCGCCGGCGTCTGCTGGCGCAGACGTGCTGCTACTCCTCCTCGAGAGCGGCGATGACCTCGTCGGTCATGTCCATGGTGTTGTAGACATCCTGGACGTCGTCGAGCTCCTCGAGACGGTCGATGAGGCGCTGGACCTTCTTGGCATCGGCGCCGGAAACCGCCGTGGGGGTGGTGGGGACCATGGTGAGCTCAGAGCCCTTGACCTCGACGCCCTGCTCCTCGATGCCGCGGGAAACGGCCATGAGGTCGCCCGGAGCGGTCCAGACGATCCACTCCTCGCCGGCATCCTCGTAGTCCTCGCCGCCGGCCTCGGCAACGGCCATCATGAACTCGTCCTCGTCGCCAGCGGCGCCGTTGGGCTTCATGGCCTCCTTCTTGGACTCGGTGTCGAGAATCTCCTTCGAGATGACGATCTGGCCCTTGCGCTCAAACTGGAAGGCAACCGAGCCGGTGGTGCCCAGGCTGCCGCCGGAGTGGCTGAAAGCGGAGCGAACGTCGGCGGCGGTGCGGTTGCGGTTGTCGGTGAGGCACTCGACATAGACGGCAACGCCAGCGGGGCCGTAGCCCTCGTAGGCGATGTTCTCGTACACGGCGGCATCGGCGCCGGCGCCGAACGCCTTGTCGATGGCGGACTTGATCTTGTCCTTGGGCATGGACTGCGCCTTGGCCTTGGCCACAGCGGCGGCAAGCGACGCGTTGTTGTCCGGGTTGGGGTCGTTGCCGAGGCGAGCCGCCACGGTGATGTTGCGGCTCAGCTTGGAGAAGAGCGCCGAGCGCTTGGCGTCCTGCGCGCCCTTACGATGCTTTGTTGTAGCCCATTTTGAATGTCCGGACATGCGACTCTCCTTCGTATCATGCCATGGCCGTCGCTCAATCCCAGGCGGCCAATCACTTGATAAACACACGGTCCAGTATCATATACCGCCTGCCCAGCGCGGTACAGACCTTTTCGGCCACGTCATGCAAAGCGCACGCTGTACGGGCGCCGTTGACAGATTCTTGCCGTTCGTCAGAAAAAGTTGAAAAAAGGTGTTGCACCCCCTGCGGCAGATGGCTATGATGCCATGCCAACCACGAGGGAGCGGCGCGCGAGCCCCTCATGGCCATGTTCCACTTTTTCTCGCCAGGCGGATGAAACAGGCCGTCTGACCGTGGGAAGGAGAGCTTTCATGGAAAGCCGCACGGGCGTGCCGTCGCAGGGGGCGACGGACGCTTCCGCCAAAGCCAACGCGAGCTTGGCGGCGCGGACATCTGCAGCCAAGGGGGCTGCGGGTCCGCTTGATGAAATCCGACGCATGACAACCGACCTCGTCTTTGGCCAGCTGAATGTTGGCAGGGGCGGCCTCACCTCTAAAGAGGCGGCGGCGCGCCAACAGAAGCTGGGCAAGAACCTCATCCAAAGCGGGAAGAAGAAGTCGCCCATCGTGGCGTTCCTCTCAAACTTCACGCACCTCATGGCCGTGCTCCTCTGGGTCGCAGGCATCATCGCGTTCGTCGCGGGCATGCCTGAGCTCGGCTGCGCCGTCTGGCTGGTAAACGTCATCAACGGCGTCTTCAGCTTTTGGCAGGAGTTCCGCGCCAGCCAGGCGACCGAGGCACTCAAGAAGATGCTTCCCGCCTATGCCAACGTCATCCGCGACGGGCAAGAACAGAAGATCCTGGCGGAGGACCTGGTTCCCGGCGACATCATGCTGCTCGCCGAGGGCGACAAGATCTCCGCAGACGCCCGCGTCATCTCGAGCTCCGACCTCCAGGTGAACCAATCCACCCTCAACGGGGAGTCCACGCCTTCGCGCAAGACCGCCGACGCCGTTCTGGAGGAGGGCCTCTCCCCTGCCGAGATTCCCAACCTGGTGTTCGCTGGCACAAGCGTGTCGGAGGGCAACGGGCGCGCCATCGTGCTGCGCATCGGCATGGACACCGAGTTCGGCAAGATCGCGAGCCTCACCCAAAACATGGAGGACGCCGAAAGCCCGCTCCAGCGAGAGCTCGACCGCCTGACCAAGCAGGTGACCATCTTCGCCACGGCCATGGGGCTCGCATTCTTTGCGCTGAACATCTTCGTGGTGCACAACCCCTTCGCCGAGGCGTTCATCTTCTCGCTCGGCATGGTGGTGGCGTTCATCCCCGAAGGCCTGCTGCCCACCGTGACGCTTTCGCTGGCCATGGCGGTCCAGCGTATGAGCAAACGAAACGCCCTCGTTAAAAAGCTCAACTCTGTCGAGGCGCTCGGATCTACGAGCGTCATCTGCACCGACAAGACCGGCACGCTTACCCAAAACGAGATGACCGTCAAGCACCTGTGGACCGCAGCGCGCACCTACGAGGTCACGGGCGTGGGCTATGCGCCCGAAGGGTTCATCGAGTCTGAGGGCAAGCGCTATCGTGCCGTGGACGACGTCGACCTCGAGCTGCTGCTCGAAGGCGGGCTGCTGTGCGGCAACGCGCGCCTGCACGCCCCCGAGGAAGAGGGCGGCCGCTACGAGGTCATGGGCGACCCCACCGAAGCCTGCCTCATCGTGTCCGCCCAGAAGGGCGGCATCGATCCGGCGGAGCTCGATGGCCGCATGCCGCGCGTGAAGGAGCTGCCTTTTGAAAGCCGCCGCAAGCGCATGACCACGGTGCACGCACTTGAAGACCCGCTCGATGGGGCGCGCACCGTCGCCTTTGTAAAGGGCGCTCCCAACGAAGTGGTCAAGCTCTCGGAGCGCATCCGCGTAAACGGCGAGGTGGTGGAGCTCACCGATGAGCTGAGAGCCCGCATCATGGACGCCAACGACCGCTATGCGGCCGACGGCCTGCGCGTGCTCGCCGTCGCCTACCGAGCGATCGACGACACAGCGCGCTCCGAAGGCGTACCCGTCGCCATGAGCGACTACACGCCCGAAAACATCGAGTGCCACCTGGTATTCGTCGGTCTCGAGGTCATGCTCGACCCGCCGCGCCCCGAAGTCGCCGACGCCGTCGCCAAGTGCCGCCGCGCCGGAATCCGGATCGTCATGATCACGGGCGACTACGGCCTGACCGCAGCGAGCATCGCCCGCCGCATCGGCATTGTCGAAGGCGACGACCTCTCGGTCGTCTCGGGCTTCGAGCTCGCCCAGATGTCCGACGACGAGCTCAAGGAGAAGCTGCGCGGGCAGGTGGTCTTTGCGCGCATGGCGCCCGAGCAGAAGCTGCGCGTGGTGACGGCGCTGCAGGAAATGGGAGAGATCGTCGCCGTTACCGGCGACGGCGTGAACGACGCGCCCGCGCTCAAGAAGGCGGACATCGGCGTCGCCATGGGAATCACGGGCACCGACGTCGCCAAGGAAGCGGCCGACATGATCTTGACCGACGACAACTTCGCCTCGATCGTCGCCGCCATCGAAGAGGGCCGCGCCGTGTACAGCAATATCCGCAAGTTCCTGCTGTATATCTTGAACTCCAACGCGCCTGAGGCCGTCCCCTCCGCGGTGTACCTGCTCTCGGGAGGAGCCGTGCCTCTGCCGCTTACCACCATGCAGATCCTGACCATCGACCTGGGCACCGACCTGCTTCCGGCGCTCGGGCTGGGAACCGAGCCTCCCGAGGGGACCGTCATGGACCAGCCCCCGCGCGATCCCAACGAGCGCCTGCTTAACAAGCGCGTCCTGGGCAAGGCGTTCCTGTGGTACGGCATGATGGGCTCTGCCGCCGCCATGGCGGGCTACTTCCTGGTGAACCTGCTCAACGGCTGGCCCGCGCTGCCGCTGGCAGGCCTGGGCAACGACCTCGACCCCGTCTATGTGCAGGCGACGACCATGACCCTCGCGGGCATCGTGTTCGCCCAGATCGGCCAGGTCATGAACTGCCGCACCGAGCGCGCGTCGGTCTTCTCGATCGGCCTGTTCTCGAACCGCAAGATCCTCTTCGGCATCGTGTTCGAAATCGCGCTCATTGTGTTTCTCACCATATTCCCGCCGCTCCAGGGCGTGTTCCACACCGCGCCGCTCGGCTGGCAGGACTACGTCTTCCTCGCATGCATCCCCTTCGTGGTATTTGCCATCGAGGAGGTGCGCAAGCTCGTCGTGCGCCGCATGCATGCGCACGACGCATCCGCCCCGGCAAAGGCTGCCCGCTAGGCGGCCTCGCCCGCCACGGCCCCGGCAGCATCGGGGCCAGACGGCCCGCTCTTTCGAGAGCCGGACGGCATTGTCCAGATAAGGTATGTAGCAAGATGCAATCGATAGCAATCCAGAACGACCCAATAGCTCATTCGAGAGGTGATAGTCAATGAACGTGATCGTGGTGGGAGTCGGCTTCATGGGCGCAGGCCTGGTGGCCCGCCTCAGCCGTCAGGGATTCGATGTCACGGCAGTCGACCGCGACCAAAAGGCACTCGATGCCCTGGACCCCTCATGCACCGGCAAGCGCATTTGCGGCGTAGGCTTCGACCGCGCCGTGCTCGAAGAGGCAGGCATCGACCGTGCAAGCGCCGTAGTTGCCTGCATGCGTTCCGACGAGGCGAACATCGTTGTCGCGCACGTTGCCCGCAGCACGTTCCGCGTGCCACGCGTCATCGCCCGCCTGCATGACCTGTCCAAGGCGGAAACCTATCGGAGGCTGAACATCCAGACCATCTCGCCCAACGCCTGGGGCGTTGCCCGCACCTGCGAGCTGCTCACCTACCAGCAGCTTGACGGCATCTACGACATCGGGTCGGGCGAGGTGCGCCTGGTGCGCGCCGACGTGCCCAAGCTGCTCGACGGGGCCACGGTGCGCGAGCTGACCGCCGTGGGCGAGGTGCAGGTCGTGAGCGTTTCGCGCAACAACGAGACGTTCATCCCCACGCAGGGCACCGTGCTCGCTGAGGGGGACATCATCTATGCAGTCGTCGCCACATCGGCGAGCCGCAAATTCAAGCAGATGCTCGGAATGGGAGAGTAGGCGATCCATATGCAGATCATCGTAGTGGGCGGCGGCAAGATGGGAACGCACCTGGCCGGCCGTCTTCAGGAAGACGGAGAGGCCGTCACCATCATCGAGGCGAGGCAGGGCGATGCAGAGCGCGTCCGCCGCGTCCGCCCCGACTGCACCGTAGTGTGCGGCAACGCGTCGGACCCGCAGGTACTTGAGCGCGCAGGCGTCCGCATGGCCGACGTGGTCGTCGCCGTGACGGGCGAGGACGAGGTCAACCTGGTCATCTCCATGCTCGCAAAGATGGAGTTCGCCGTGCCCAGGGTGGTCGCCCGCGTCAACGACCCTCGCAACGCATGGATGTTCACGCCTGCGAACGGCGTGGACGTCGGCGTAAACCAAGCCGACATCATGGCCCGCTTCGTGCTCGAGGGCATGAACCTGCGCGATGTCTACACCCTCATGCGCCTAGGGCGTGGAGACCATAGCATCGTCCAGGCAAATGTTGGCGCAGGCTCTCAGGTAGACGGATCGGCGCTGCGCGACATCATCTTTCCCGACCAGACGATCGTGATCGCCGTGGACCACAAGGGCGACATAACCGTTCCCAACGGAGACACGGTCCTCCAGGCGGACGATGAAGCCATTCTCTTCACCAACGGGGATGGCCGCGACGCCATCCGGAGACTGTTCGCCTAAGCGGCGACACATGGGCGGGCGCGTGGCAAAGAGCCGTGCGCCCGCCTTTTGCATTTGGCACATCGCGCGGTGCGATGTGCCCCGTCCTCGAAAGGCCTTCCGCCCGCAGGCGGCGTTCCGCTGCGGCCCGTGCGTTTTTTGGTCAATCGATATGATTGCTGGGCACATGCGGTACAGCGCCCCAGCTCGATGGTCAATTAAGTCGAATGCTGGGCAGGGAGACATCAACAGCCCGGACCTTATGGTCACCTAGGACGACATCTGGGCAAAGAAGATGCGAACCCGTTGACGCTCGGGGCAATCTCATCGCTTCGCTGGGCAGAACATCGCTTGCCAACCTCGTGATAACCCCTCTATCGATGCGCCGCCTGCCCAGCGGTCCACTATATTGACCACTCAGTATCGCTGGTCGCGCAGCCCGTGCCCAGAGCCCATCCAATTTGACCGCGCGCACCATCTGCATGCACGTCTTCTGCCCAGGGAACAGGCAATTTGACCATGCGGCGCAGACATCGCTCATCTGACGCCATTCAGCAGGAACGCCGTCGCATCTCCCGACCCCTCACAGCTTGCCTGGCACAATCTCGTCAGCACCACGCCGAGGCCATTCCAGAAGGACGCCAAATCGTACCTTCACAGCATATCGTCGTATCGTCTAAGCGGCGGAAGAGCGAGCGAGCGTAGGACTCGTTGGCGGTACGAGAATTGTTCGTCGCGTATTCGCACGCGCAATCCCAAAACCCGCGAGATGTCATGGACCAGTTGGTCAAAAAGCCATGGGCTTGCCAAATCTTCATACCAAACGTTCAACAGCGTAATCCCGCTGCCGGTAATACTGTTCTCTCTTCGGTCGTCAACGCTTGCACGCCCCTCTGGATGGTACTTCCTCCCCTTGTATTCCAGGCCGGCTCGCAACCATGGCCATCCAAGGTCGACTTTCCTAAGGCCAGAAGAGGTCTGAATCGGCCAGTTGAGCACACCCCGCGGGAAACCCATGCCTCCCAGACGGCGCGGGCCGGTTAGCAACAGCGCCATCGCCGCTTCCCCGGGCGATCGCGCGTTATCCTGCACCGACGATAAAACCTTCCGGGCAAGCGCGATGCCCCGCAAGCGCGTGCAAAGAGCAAGCGTCTGCCGCATTCGTTCAGCGGTGGTCGCAGGGCGCTCGATGGTGCGGAACCCATCTGGATCCATCGCGTCCATCCTATATTCCCCTGCAAGCTCAAAACCTTTTAGAACCAGCTCGATTTCACGCGAAAGGCAGCTCGAACCGACATTCGCGCAGCGAGAATCGGCGAGCTGTAAAAAGCACAGCTCCGGCGTTGGCACCAGCAAATTCGAATCGCAGCGAATGAGCGAACGCGGAGGCAGCTGCTTCGTCAGAACGTGGCAGACGACGTCGGACGAGCGGCGGGAGCATGCATCGTTATCGAGCAATACGTGCAGGGGACGGCCGACAACGCCCAGAGCCTTCAGCTGGGCATCGATCTCTCCAAGCCGTGGCACACCGGTAGCCGAGCGCTTCGCCGTCCGCGGAAGCCCATAAAGGTCAAACGGCAGCGTATCGCTCGCACAAAGCGCCTCGAAAGCAGATATGCCAAACAAACAGGTATCCATCATGTCTCAAACTTAACATGGCATGTCTGCCGAGCAGCGGCCAGAGCAGAAGCCCTGAACCCGGCCTTACAGGCTTCTCTCCCAAATCTAACTCGAACGCTTCAAGCAGGTCATCCTTGGCAAGCAATGTGCCTGCTCAACAATAGAATTCAACTTGCAAACAAATCGGCATATGCTACAAGACCAGTCCTGTATCTCGATAGATAATCTTTGTGGACCGCAACGCCTGCGCCGCCAAGGCATCATTCAGGTGAAGCGCGCCGCAGCCTCTTCGGCATCTCCATCTCCATCGTCAAATTGCATGCATCGGAAATCAAAACCGCAAGCACAGCGGAGGATGGTCGGTTCACACGCATGCTGGGCAGGCCATTCATAACCCCGTCGACGATACGGTCAAATCGGATGCGCCCGACCCATTGCTCGTTCTTATGAAGAGCACCCGGATGGTTGTGTTCCTAGGGAGCGAGGGCATCGCCAACAACCAGGCTTTGTCGTCCACGAACGCAGGCGGCGTTCCTAGCGGCCGCGGACGTCGCTGCGCGCGGGGCGCCACAGCGGTCGAGCCCCGGTAAGGGCCACCGCGACCATACAGGGCAGCGCAAGAATGATGGGATACAGGTAGCGCATGTAGGTCGACCCGTTGCAGGGACCGATGAGGCAGACGGCAAGCACGCCCCACAGGGGGACGAGCGCGGCAAGCGTGCGCCATTGACGTCCGCGCAGCAGGTAGACGCTGATCAGCAACAGCACCCACACATACGACGACGAGCTCAAGGTAAGCGACAGCAGGGGTATGCGCTGGACAGCGGTGCGATACAGGTTTACGGCGCTGTCGCATGCCGCGACGACCGGACTCTCCATACGGTGAAACGTGAAGTAGCGCCGATTGATCTCACGCGACTCCACCTCTGCACTTGAAGAGGTGGTATACATCCAGGCATCCTTGGTGCTGGGATAGAAGTAGCCGAAATAGTTGTTGGCGAACGCAGAGACGTAGCAGGCGGGGTCTTTGAAGAACATCTCGAACCACACGCGGAAGTACGCCGCGAGGTCTTCGGCGGTGGCGTCCTCGTTGAACTCGTTTTTCACGTTATCCGACTTGTCGGGATCATACCGGCTCGCGAGCGTGCTGTAGTCCAGCACCGCGTCGATGGCGGCGCGCTCCTCCTCGGTCACCAAGCCGTCAGAGGAGCCCCCCTCGATGCCGGCGTTGGCTCCGTCGTGCTTCTGAACAAACCGGGCCGTCTGCTGAAAGGGAATGGAGAGTGCTTCGCGGCGGCTGCCCGGGGTGATGTCGCATGCAGGCATGACCACCTTGGAAAACACAAGCTGGGCCCCCGCGGTCACGAGAAGCACGGCCAGCGCGCCCGCGGCTGCGCGACGAAGATGGGTGCCGTGAGCCCGGATATCTGCAGACGATGCGACAGGCCTTCCCGGCAACGCTGAGAAGCCGGCGAGCCTGCGGGCATCGAAAAGGCAGAACGCCGCCACGAGCGCGCATGAGGCAAGCGGAAACACGATGCCACCGTTACGCAGAAAGGTGCAGCCCAACGCGACGGCGGCGAGCAAGAACCAATCGCGCGCAGTAAACGGCACGACGACGCCCGAATACATAAGCGCCGCGAACCCCCTGAAGGAAAGACCGCCCTCAAGCGCCGCATGGCCCTCCTCGCTTGCCGAAGCATCGAGAGCCGCCTCGGCGACAGGAGCGGGCAGGGGCTCGTACACCTTGGGAGCGAAGGGCCCCCTCACCTTGGGAGCGGCCGTTCCCAGCAAGGTGCGCCATGCCATTCCCCCCGGAACCAACAGCTTCACCGTCTGGATGACGAGCACCAAAAAGGCGTCGGCAAACAACACGTCCTTCGTGATCAGCACCGCATAGTTTGAGAAGAGCGGCATGAAGGCGAAAAACCCAAGCGCCATCGCCCGAACCAGCAGGTTCACCCCAAGCCGCCTCAGCGAGCTGACCGCATAGGCAATCGCCATCGCGCTGAGCGCAAACTGGAGCGTGGTGTACATGAGCACGCCCAGGTTTTCGTCGCCAAACAGCGCCATGCCCAGCTGCACGCAGCCGCCGAGCAGGGCGGTGTGCGCTACAGGATGATGCCCGTTGAGCAACACGTCGGGATTTACGAGATTCAGGTAGTCGCTGGTCCCGTTGGGAAGATTGAACCATTGGCGAATCTGCGCGCCGGTGTCCCCCATAAATACGCCCGGGGCCGACCCGATGAACGTGGGCGCCCAGCAAACCAAGATCAACAGGAGCGGAAACACGAAGGGATGACGGTTGAGCAGCGTGTCGAGCACCTGCCAGACACGCCCGTATCTAGACTCGCTAAACGGCACGCGGTGCTCGCCAAGCCAATCAAACCCCTCGAAGACGAGATAGATCGCGGTATGCGCGAGCAGGGCAAACCCGGCACCCGAGATAAGCGACTCGATGACGCGGCTGATGCCTCCTATGGCGAGCTGGGCGCTGTCGGTAAGGTCATAGCTGCGCCCGAACACCATGCATAGCGCAAAGAACACCGAAGGCAGGACCACCGACGGACGCCAGGAATCCCGCTTGCCGAAAAACACGTAGCGCACCGGAAAGGTAAGCAAGATGGCAAGGGCAAGCAGGGGAATCGCGCCGTCATGGCCCGCAAACGAGAGCAGCACCTCATAGCAGATATACAGGGCGCCCGATGCCGTGGGGTCGATATCCATGATGTCCGCATGCGTCACCGCGGTCGCATCCATGGAGAGCGCCGCGGTGCAAAGGATCGCTAGAGCAAAAGATGCCACCGTCTGGGCAAGGGGGTAACGTCGTTTTTCCGCCATCGTCTCGATCCGCCTTATTCCCTGCGGCGCAGCATATTCCGCTCGTCTTTGCGCCCGGCCCCGTCCGAACGCCCTTCTTGGCCCGCCGTCGCCCATGCCCCATCCGATATCGGGCACGTCCGGCGCCGGCGATGTCCTACGTCTCACGACTCGTCAGACGCGGCTACTACCTTAAGGCCAACGCCCGACAACCGTGGCGCACGTTTTCCCATTGCCACGGTTTCTCCCCCGATATGTTAAGGCTCTTGGCGTCACGCGGCGGCATCAAGGTAGTCGCGCTGGGGACGTCGCGCGTGCAGCGACCATGCAAGCAGGGCGATTCCCACAACGATGAGCGGCAGCGAGAGAATCTGCCCCATGGTGATGACGCCGCCCCAGATATATCCCAGCTGTGCATCCGGCACCCGGACAAACTCCACCAAAAAGCGGACGATTCCGTAACCCGTCACGAACACGCCCAGGAAAAAGCCCTGAGGAGGTAGGTTCTTGCGGCGGCTGAGCACCTGAAGAATTGCAAAGAGCACGATGCCTTCGAGAAAGGCCTCGTAGAGCTGGGACGGATGGCGCGCGACATCGCCGCCCGTCTCGAAGACGACGCCCCAAGGCAAATCGGTCGGCTTGCCCCACAGCTCGCCGTTGACAAAGTTGGCGCAGCGTCCCAGGCACAGCGCGAGCGGCGCGCCGATCACCGCAAGGTCGGCAAGGGTCCAAAACGAAAGCCCGAGCATGCGGCACGCGATGGCGCCTCCCGCGATACCCCCCACGAGCCCTCCGTGGAAACTCATGCCGCCGTGGTTGACAGCGATGATCTCGAGCGGATTTGAGAGGTAGTATTCAAGCCCCCTACCATAAAACACGAGGTAAAACAGGCGTGCCCCGATAAGCAGGCCGAAGACGACGCACGTAACGACCGTCCAGAGGTCGTCCATGGAGATGTGGAAACCCCAGCGCTTCTGCGTTCGATACATGACCACGCCGGTAAGGGCGGCGCCCACGATATAGGCGATGCCGTACCAATAGATCGTGATCGGTCCGGCGGAAAACGCCACCGGGTCCAAGCTGTGATACAGGTCGTTGAGCACTATGCCCTCCTTTGGCTGCCTGTGGATGCAACCGATGGCGACGACACGCCTTCGTATCGCCGCCATCCGGTCATGCGCAGCATCTTATGCAGCAGATTGTGGTGTCGCCCGAGGTCCTCGGAGCTAGAGGCCAGCTCCACGAGCGCCCCATCCGATGCTTAGAACGGGGTGTACTCGTCGTAGAGGTCCTCCATGGGGTTCTGCCCGAGCTCGTTCACGGCAACGACGCGGGTAACGCCGGGCACATGCTCCTTAAGAACGCGCTCGATGCCCATGGAGAGCGTCAGCTGGCTCATGGGGCAGCCGGCGCAGTGGCCGAGCAGCTCGAGCGAAACCACGCCCTCGTCGTCGACGCCCACGTAGGACATGTCGCCGCCATCGGCCTGCAGATTGGGACGAATCTCGTCGAGGACCCGCTTCAGAAGCTCTTCGTTGACTGCCACCTGGGCTCCTTTCGATTAAGCGCCTCGTCGCGACGAGCGTGAGAGGCACGCAAGAGTTATATGGGACCATCCGCACATCATACTATATTCGGACCCCTGAGCCATGGTACCCAAACCTCTCGCCGCGCCCTGCCAAAACCAGCGCCTGCGCACAACATGGGCGAAATCGCACACGTGCGCACGCTAGCCCATAAGACCCGCCGCAACCGTAGCAAAGGCGATGACCACGCCGACGATGGATTCGCCTCCCAGCACGCCAGAGGCGACCACTACGCCAGTCTCCTCCGCAGCCTCCCGGTCCATGCCGCGCGAGGCGCAGACGCGATCGTACGCCCAGCGCACAACCGCTCCGAGCACGGTCGAGATAGACATATAAAATGGCAGGTAGACGCCAAGGCCAAGCATCATGGACGGGATGCCCAGGCAGTAGAGGACCGCGCCGGCAACAAGGCCGACGACGAATGCGGGGACGCTCGGAATGCCCGAGACCATGGTCGCCACCACCTGGGCCTGGGCCGCGACGAACATCGCATCCTGCCCACCGAAGGCGCCCGGCCCGTATGCCGAAACGAGCGCGACCATGACCGCGACCGCGACGAACGTGCCCAGAAGCGCGCCGATCGCCTGGCCAAACCACATAGAGCGCGGACTGGTCCCGATGATCTGGCCGGTCTTGAAGTCGCTCATGACGTCTCCGGCAAGCCCGCATGCCACCGCGATGACGCCCGCCACGAAGAAGAGCTGCACCTGGGTCGCCTCGGAAAAGGCGGCGACGAACAGCAGCACGATGAGGCCGAAGATCTCCATGGGATCGATGCCGGACTGGCCGACGGACTGTGCGCTCATGATCGCCGTAACAAAGGCGAGCAGCGTCACGGCGATCGCCACCACGGGCCCCAGCCCGAGGACGAAGCAGACGATGAGCGCGGCGGAGGCGGCCATGAGGGCGAGAACGCCGGCGTCGTAACGGGAGATGAACCGGGAGAGGAAGCCGTCCCGGGCCGTCCGCCCTTCACGCACGCCTTCAGAAGGAGAGGCGGCAAGATCGCGAGAGGCGCTCGCACGGCGAACCATGGGCATCACGATGTCGCGCACGACAACGCCCGCGCCCGAGCCCATCATAAGGCCCATTCCGAGGCTGCTGACGACACCCTGGGCGGTCGAGATATCCCACACGCCGAGCGCATTTCCACCGGCGACGATACCGAACCATCCCAAGACGGCGCCGATGGCCCAGTAGATGATCGAGCGACGGCCGGCGAGAAAGCCTACCGCCCAGCGCATCGGGGAGTTTTGGATGCCGAACGCAACCCCTGGAACGGGGACCTGCGCCACCAGCGAGGGCATGAGCGCCAAGACGTCGCGGGCGATGCACCACAGTCCCGCCAGCACCATGGACCCGAAGAGCTTCTTGCCCATGGAGCCGCCCGCCCGACTCGCCAGAAGCGTCTCGGCAGCCGCGGTTCCGATGGGGTATTCAAGGTCGGATTCCTCCACGAAATGCCGCTGGATGAGCGCCGTGCACACCAGGCCGAGCAACGTGCCGGCGAGCGCCACCGCAAGCATCTCGCCGAAGCTCACCGAATCGGCGAGCCCGAGCATCCATACGCCCGGGATGGTGAAGGCGACGCCTCCCGCAACCATGGAGCCTGCCGACATGATGACTTGGGTGATGTTTGCCTCGTTGAGGCTGGTGCGGCCCGCCGCCCGCAACAGAACGAGGGCGGTGATGGACGTAAAGATGGTGGGCCACGGCAGAGACCCCATCTTGAGGGCGGTGTAGACCGAAGAAGCCGTGATGATGACGCAGCCGACGCAGCCGATAAGGATACCGGCAACCGAAAGCTGCCCGCGCAGCGCCGCGCGGTCGCTAGCCTGATGCATGTTCTATTCTCCTTCGTATATCCGCTCCCCCTTCGCGGGGAGTCGGGTTACGGCAAAGCGCGTACAGTATAATCTACGGCGAGGATTTCGGCGACGACGCCTGCGCATTCTCGCTTTTCCGGCGCATCGTGCCCCGTGATGCCGGCAACATGCAACATTGGAGGCATCTGACGCACTGAGGAGGTCGCGTGGCTACGGTACTTGCCTTGGATATCGGCAACACAACGACTCGATTTGGCCTGCTTGACGCAGCAAGTCCGTCATCCGAGGTGACGCTTCTGGGGTCGTGCGAGGTCACCACGCACACGCCCCTTACGGCCGACGAGGCACGCATCCAGCTGAAGCAGGTGCTCTCGGAGCTGCCCGTCCCTCAGGACGCCCCCCTCGAGGGCGCCATCCTCGCCTGCGTCGTGCCCACGCTGACCGATGTCTGGCAGCGCGCGCTCGCCGCCGTAGCCCCCACGCGGCCCCTCACCGTGGGGCCCGGCCTTCGCTCAGGCATCAAGCTGCGCTTCAACGACCCCTCCGAAGTCGGACCGGACCGCATCGCAGACGTCGTGGCGGCGCGCGCGGCATACGGCGCCCCGGCGGTGGTGGTCGACCTGGGCACCACCACCAACTTTGAGGCGATCGACCAGACGGGATCCTTTTACGGCGGGATCATCGCGCCCGGCGTGGCGCTTGGTGCCCGTTCGCTTGCCGAGGCGGCAGCCCGCCTACCCATCATCGAGCTCCGCGCCCCCGGTCGCGTGCTCGGGCGGTCGACGCGCGAGGCCATGCAATCAGGCGTGGTCCTCGGCGAGGCGGCGCGCATCGACGGCCTCCTCGACGCCGTGCTCGACGAGCTCGCAGGCGCAGGAGATAAGGGCCGCGCCGGCAGGCAGGGCGACGCGCATGCGTCCCGCGACGCCCAGGCGGACGTGCCCGTCATCCTTACCGGCGAGCACGCGGCCGCCATCGCCACGCTGCTGCGCCGCCCCGTCATCGTCGACGACGCCCTGACGCTCCGCGGCCTCGCGCTCCTGTGGCAGTCCAACCAACGCTAGGAAGCGCCGCCCCCACCGAAGGGCGCGGGCCCGCAACTTCCCTGGGTCGTTGCGGGACCTGCGGCACGCCCGACTGGTCCCCATGGTCAATTTCCTCGAACGCTGGGCACCTCCTGTTCGCTTTTGAGGTCTCGGTGGTCAAGAATTGCGCCCGCTGGACACCATGGCGATCGAATTGCCCAGCTCGCCCATCACCGCGCTCCGCTTCACTGCCCAGATGACACCGATATCGACCAGGACGGGGCTTCAGCCGCCTGCTTTCTGCCCAGGGAACATCAAGCTTGACCATGGCAGGGCATGCGATGCACGCCGTTTACCCAGAGCACATCGTTATCGACCACAGGGCCGTCTAGAACGCACCCGCACGGCACGGCTCGCAAACCAAAGGCCCAGTCCGCACACGCGCCCCATGACGAAGCGGCGCGCGTCGAGATGCCCGCTGGGGATGTCTGCGCAACCTGTTCATTTTTCTATATGTACCAGCGGTTTTAGGTTCGATTAAGGCTTCTCTCATACCCTATCCGCATGCTCCGACCCGACCCTCCCCCAGACGCAACGCGTCGGACGGGGCATATATCCGGCGACAGGAGCATCCATTCGCGCTGCCGGATCGAGGCGAGCCGCGGGCGCGGATACATCCTGCTCGACAGGCCCGAAGAGAACGACGCGGAACCTGACGGCGAGGAAGCGCAGGTATGAAGGCGCTTTCTCGTCTGCGGGCTCGATCGAATCGGTCGATGCCGACCACATCGCGTCCGGCGGCCGCGACTCCGCCGAACAGACCGCCCAAGACATCCTCGCCCGCAGCCGCGAGAGCGGGTACTGGGGCCAGTATCGCTATCGCGCCTATAGCGATGACGACGGATCGAAGACCGTCGTCATCGTCGATTGCTTCGTACAGCTGCAGTCCATCCGCAACCTCGCGGTCATCTCGGCGGCCGTGGCGGGCGGCGTCTCCCTCATGCTCACGCGGGCACGACGCGACGCGGAGCTCACCGTTCGCAATCCCTGCGTGGGACTCGATGCATCCGAGACCGACCGCCTCTTCGAGCGGTTCTATCGCCCCGACCCTTCCCGCGAGCGGGGCACGGGCGGCTACGGCATCGACCTGTCCATCGCACGGTCGGTCACCGAGCGGCACGGTGGAAAGATCCGCGCCAAAAAGGTCGGCGACGACCTGGAGATCGTCGTGACGCTGCCCCTCGCGCGATAGGTTGCCACCCAAGCGATCGGGGCCACCCGCATGACGCGGGCGGCCCCGAAACACGCTATAGGCGGGAAGGCGTCCGGCGCTCTCGGCAGGCAGCGGTCTCGAAGCGACGCCCTCAGGCCTCGCTACTCGTCCCCTCCGACCCCTTGGCCGATGCGCTCGGCAACCGCGGCTACGGCCTCGTCGCTCACGGCGCCGCACGCCGCGCACGAGCCCTGCGACGCGGCCGCAAGCGGGTCCGTGCCCTCCTCGTGATGCGGGCGGAACTTGCTGTCGTCCATATCCATGGCAAGCGGCTTCACGCTCTGCATCTTGAAGCCCTTGCCGGCGCGCAGGTTCTCCTTCGCCACCGAGATCATGAGCTTGATGCGGTTGAGCTGATTCACCTCCGAGGCGCCCGGATCGTAGTCCACGGCGACGATATTGCTCTCGGGGTGCTGGCGGCGCAGCTCCTTGATCACCGCCTTGCCCACGACGTGGTTCGGCAGGCATGCAAACGGCTGGGTGCAGATGATGTTCGGCGCGCCGTGATCGATCAGGTCGAGCATCTCTGCCGTCAGCAGCCACCCCTCGCCCATGTTGTTGCAGAGGCTGAGCACCTTCGTGGCCTTCTCCGCCATGGCAGAGATCGGCTCGGGGCGCTCGAAGCGCGCGCTGCGCTCGAGGAGGTCGTCCACCGGCTTGCGCATCCAGTCCACCAAACCGATTACCGCGTCCATCGTGGCGCGCGACGTGGCCGAGCTTCCCAGCTCGTCCTTCTGCACCTTGGCGTTCGACATGGAGTACAGGAAGAAGTCCAGGAGCCCCGGCACCACGGCCTCGCAGCCCTCGTTCTCGATGACTTCGACGACATGGTTGTTCGCCGTCGGATGGAACTTGACGAGGATCTCGCCGACCACGCCTACGCGCGGCTTGGTCCCCTCGCCCACCAGCGGCATGGTGTCGAACGCATGAATCGCCTCGCGCGCGAGCCTGGTGAAGCTGCGGCGCGTGAACTTGGGCGCCAGCTTGCGAGCGCGGTCCATATACTGCTCGAAGAGCGCGTTGGCGGCGCCCGGGGTCGCCTCGTAGGGACGCGTGCGATAGAGCATCTGCATCATCACGTCGCCAAACAGCACGCAATACACGGCAGCCTTGAGCAGCGGCACCGTGAACTTGAAGCCGGGGTTCTGCTCATCGAGCTTCACCGCGGCGAGGCTGATCACCGGCACCTGGGGGTTTCCGCTCTCGCGCAGCGCCTTTCGGATGAGCGCGATGTAGTTGGTGGCGCGGCAGCCGCCGCCCGTCTGCGAGATGATCACGGCCGTGCGGTCGAGGTCATACTTGCCGCTCTCGATGGCCTCCATGATCTGGCCCGTGACAAGGATCGACGGGTAGCAGATGTCGTTGTTCACGTAGCGCAGGCCCGCCTCGACGGCGCCGCGGTCGGTTGAGGGCAGCAGCACAAAGTTGTAGCCCGCCGCCTTCATGACCTCCTTCACCAGATCGAAGTGGATGGGCGCCATCTGCGGGCAAAGGATGGTATAGCCCGCCTCGCGCATCTCCTCGGTGAACTGCACCTTGGGGAAGGCCGCCGAGTTGGCGCGGCGCTGTGCCGAAAGCGCGTACTTGTGCGTGGCAAAGGCGGGAGCGTCCTCGCTGGGCGCCACCGGGGCGGCGTCGCCCTGCTCGAAGGCCTTGCCGGCGCGGGCCGCCTCGGCGGCGCGCTCGGCCTCCTGGTCCTTCAGGGCCGCCATGAGCGAACGGATGCGAATGCGCGCGGCGCCCAGGTTTGAGACCTCGTCGATCTTGAGGACGGTGTAGATCTTGCCAGAGCCCTCGAGGATCTCCTGCACCTGGTCGGTCGTAAGCGCGTCCAGGCCGCAACCGAAGGAGTTCAGCTGGATGAGGTCAAGATCGTTGCGCAGGGTCACCAGCTTGGCGGCACGGTACAGGCGGCTGTGGAACATCCACTGGTCCACCACGCGGATGGGGCGGTCGGGCTTCACGAGATGCGCCACCGAATCCTCGGTCAGAACCGCGAAGCCAAAGCTCGTGATGAGTTCGGGCAGGGCGTGGTTGATCTCGGGGTCGTTATGGTAGGGGCGGCCGGCAAGCACGATGCCATGTCCGCCGTGCTCCTCGAGCCACCGGATGGCCTCCTCGCCCTTGGTCTGGATCTGCTCGTGGAAGCGAGCGTCCTCCTCGTAGGCGGCGTTCACGGCGGCGTCGATCTCTGAGCGCGTGATCTTGGGGCCGCGCACGCGACCGCGCCCCTCCTCAGCGTCGCGCATGCGCTCGACGGCGATCAGCTCGTACAGCCTGCGCTTGAGCTCGACCTTGTCGTGATAGGGCACGAAGGGATACATGAACTCGATCTTCTGCTCGGCGATCTCGTCGATGTTGAGGCCCAGCGCCGTGGGATAGCTCATGACGATCGGGCAGTTGTAGCAGTTGCCCGCCGCGGGATCTTCCTTGCGCTCCCACCGGATGCACGGCATCCAGATGAAATCGACGCCCTTGTCGATGAGGTTCATCACATGGCCGTGGCTGAGCTTGGCCGGATAGCACACAGATTCGGACGGCATGGACTCGATGCCTGCGTCGTAGGTCTTCTTGCTCGAGTCGTCCGAGAGCACCACGGCGAAGCCGAGCTTCGTGAAGAAGGTATGCCAGAACGGATAGTTCTCATACATGTTCAGGGCGCGCGGGATTCCCACCGTGCCGCGCGGCGCATCCTGCTCCGAGAGCGCCGGGCGGTCGAAGAGCAGCTTGTTCTTCTCGGCAAAGAGATTGGGAACCTCCTGCTTCTTCGCATGGTTGCCCGCGCCCTTCTCGCAGCGGTTGCCTGTGATGAAGCGGCGCCCGCCACCGAAGTCGTTGATGGTGAGCTGGCAGTTGTTCGAGCAGCGCCCGCAGCGAGCATGGCGCTGGGTCACCGTGAGCGCGGCGATCTCGTCGGCGGACAATATGGTGGAGACGCCATGGGCGCCGGCGCGGTCGCGCGCGAGGAGGGCCGCGCCGTATGCGCCCATGCAGCCCGCGATATCCGGGCGCACGGCGTTCACGCCGGTGAGCAGCTCAAAGGCGCGCAGCGTCGCATCGCTCATGAAGGTGCCGCCCTGGACGATCACCTGGGTGCCGATCTCCTTGGAGTCGCGCAGCTTGATGACCTTGAAGAGGGCGTTCTTGATGACGGAGTAGGACAGGCCGGCCGCGATGTCGCCCACCGTGGCGCCCTCCTTCTGCGCCTGCTTCACGCGCGAGTTCATGAAGACGGTGCAGCGGCTGCCGAGGTCGACGGGCTGGCGGGCGCCGATGGCCTCGCGCGCGAACTCCTCGACCCCCATGTCCATGGACACGGCAAAGCTTTCGATAAACGAGCCGCAGCCCGACGAGCATGCCTCGTTGAGCATGATGTGCTCGATCACGCCATCGGCGACGCGCAGGCACTTCATGTCCTGGCCGCCGATGTCGAGGATGAACTGAACGCCCGGCAAGAACGCCTTGGCGCCGCGCAGGTGCGCCACGGTCTCGATCTCGCCCGAGTCGGCCTTGAGCGCCTCGATGAGCAACGCCTCGCCGTAGCCCGTGGTGGTCACATGTCCGATGGTGCAACCGGCGGGGATATGCGCGTAGAAATCAGCCATGATGGTCTTGGCCGTGCCGAGGATGTCGCCGTTGTTATTGCCGTACCAGGTATAGAGCAGCTGGCCGTCCTCGCCCACGAGCGCCGCCTTCATGGTGGTGGAGCCGGCATCGAGGCCGATGAACACGCGCCCCCGATAATGTTCGAGGTCGCCGCGCGGCACGACCTCCTGGTCGTGGCGCTGCTTGAACTCCTGATAGTCCTCTTGGGTGGCAAACAGCGGGTCCAAGCGCGCCACCTCGGAGCCCTGGGTGTCGCCGAGCGCATCGATCGCGGCAATGAGCTGCGGGAACGTTGCGAGCTTTGTGGACTCATGCGCCATGGCGGCGCCGGAGGCCACAAACAGGTGCGCGTTCTCGGGCACGATGCGATGCGCCTCGTCGAGCTCGAGCGTGATATAGAAGCGGCGGCGCAGCTCCGAGAGGTACTGGAGCGGGCCTCCCAAGAAGGCGACGTTGCCGCGGATGGGACGCCCGCATGCAAGGCCCGAGATGGTCTGGGTCACCACGGCCTGGAAGATCGAGGCAGCCACGTCCTCCTGGCGCGCGCCCTCGTTCAGAAGCGGCTGCACGTCTGACTTCGCAAACACGCCGCAGCGGCTCGCGATGGGATAGATGGTGGTCGCGCCGCGCGCGAGTTCGTTCAGGCCCGAGGCGTCGGTGTGCAGCAAGGTCGCCATCTGGTCGATGAACGCACCCGTGCCGCCGGCGCACGTGCCGTTCATGCGCTGCTCGATGCCCTGGTCGAAGTAGATGATCTTCGCATCCTCGCCACCCAGCTCGATGGCCACGTCGGTCTCGGGGATCAGGGTCTCGACGGCGCGCTTGCTCGCAATGACCTCCTGAACGAACTCGAGCCCCAGCCACTGGGAGAGCAGAAGGCCACCCGAGCCGGTAATGGCGCAGGTCATGGGCTGGTTCTTGAGAAGACCTACCGCACCGGCGAACAGGTCGCGCGCGCAGGCGCGGACGTCGGTGTGGTGGCGCTGGTACTTGGCGTAGACGATTGCGTTGTCGTCGTTGAGCACGGCGAGCTTCACCGTGGTGGAACCGACGTCGATGCCCAGGTGCAGCGTGCCGTAGTTTGCCTCGGGGTTCCAGATCGCCCCCTCGGGGACCTCTGAGCGGGCGGGCGCGCCTTCCCCGGATGCCGCCGAAGGGGCGTCTTCGCCGCAGGCGCCGCAGACGGGCTGCTCGTCCAAAGCGTCGGTCACAGGAATCTTAACCATCGATATCCTCCCTGGTATCGGTTTGAGCGGTGCGGGGCGCGCGAACGTTGAGCCCCAGGAGTTTCATGCCGTACTCGGGCACGTTGATGTCAATCGGCTTGCCATAGAGATCGCCCGGGCGCACGAAGGCGATCACCGTCATGAGGCGCGCCATGGTCTCGGGGCTCTCTACGAGGCCGGTGGCGAACCAGCGCTGCACAATGCCTATCTCGGCCGAGACCACATACGACAGGTAGTAGTTGAAAAACGTTCCCAGCGCACCGGGGAAAATGCCCGTCTTCATGCGTCCCTCGACCGCCTCGCACGCAATGGCGCAGATGCGCTGCGCAAATGCCAGGTCTCCCCCGGGGCCCAGAAGCGCGCCGATGATGCGGCCGTTCCGCTTGAGGTACGAAAGCAGCTCCACCGACCCGGGAGCAGGCTCGAGCTCGTCGATGTTCTCGTAGAGCGAGGTGAGGTCTGTCGCCACGACGGCATCGATGCGCTCTCGAATGGCAGCGAGA
Organism: Enorma phocaeensis; assembly: GCF_016901575.1. Taxonomy (GTDB): domain Bacteria; phylum Actinomycetota; class Coriobacteriia; order Coriobacteriales; family Coriobacteriaceae; genus Limicola; species Limicola phocaeensis_A. Next base: position 21,151 of record NZ_JACJKQ010000009.1, on the reverse strand, counting down.
ATGTTGCTCTCGACCTGTTCGACAAAATCCGGAATGTCCTTGAAATGGGTGTAGAACGTGCGCCGCGTAAGTCCGGCCTTATCGGTGAGGCCCGCCACGGTGACGCGCGTAAGGTCTTCTCCGTCGTTGAGGGCATCAGCAAGGGCGTCACGCAGCATGAGCTGCGTGCGCAGGCTGCGCCGATCCACCTTGACGGAAGCGGCTGGTTTCGTCACACATCCCTCCTTGATGCGAGATTTCTACACTCAGCGTGCATTATTGCACAGACCGTGCAATATATTCTGTTCTCAGAACGTATCAAGAAAGCTTTACACGAGCCGCATCTCTTCACCACATGCCTTTCCGGGACGCGACCGTTCGACAGCAAGGGCTCGGGAAGCTGCCCGGGTGCAAATCGTTTCGCTTTTCCGACATTTTGCTCGTACCAGCCAAGTAGCCGAAAAATCGGCAAAGCTTCTACCTGGGGTTTTATTTTGAAACAGTGGCTGTCTACTCGGCATGGTGCCAAAAAATGTCGGAAAAGCGAAATGATTTCTCTTGCCGGGCAGGCTGAGGGCCCTCGACTGCCATGAGGGCTCGATTTCGGCGGGTACGGCGAGGCGGCCCCGCTTGATGGCAAGGCCGCCTCGACTCGTTGTCAATCTGTGCAGCGGGGGCAGTCGGCTAGCGCGCCGGGGTCCAGCGGCGCTCGCCGGGGTGATTGTTGTCGCGGTGCTTGCCCGTCATGCCCTCGACCTTGAGACGCCAGACCGTCGTCATCGGAATGGGCTTCTCGCTGTAGGGAAAGTCTTCGGCATGGTAGTGGCGCATGAGTATGTCAAGCCCGCGCTTCTTCTCCTCCTCGGGGAGAATCTCGATGGAACCATGCCCGATGACGCTGCGATATTCCATGGTGCAGCTCATGCGCTCATCGTAGAAGATGAGCTCGTGGTCGCAATCCACCTCGAAGGTGGCGCGAGCATCCTGCTTGATGAGGTCGAGCTTCTTGCCGCGCCTCGCGCTGTGGAAGTAGAGATACACCTGGCCATCTTCGACATCGACCCCGAAGTTGAGCGGGATGATGTAGGGATATCCGTCGTCGCCGTTGAGAGCCACCCGACACACATCGCAGGCATCGATGATGGCAAGCTGCTCGGAACGGTCGGTGATTTCGCGGTCGGATCGAATCATGTGCGTGTCTCCTTCATGTTCGAACAAGTTGTAACACGATGATAGCACGGCTCGAGCCCTCGGCAGAGGACGACACGGCCTTTCGCAAGCGCGGGAGAACGACTTAGGCGATCACTGTGCGGGAACGCTGGTCGCGCACGGTACGGAGCATGTGTTTTGGAACGGCGTGGAACACGTTGCTGCCGATGACGGTGCCCGCGGCGCGCTTTGCGGCGTCGCTCGCGTTTTTGGGCGCATAGGCGTGCTCGAAACGCTCAAGCATGCGGATATCGTTGCCGCCGTCGCCGTAGACAGCCACCTCATCCTCAGAGATGCCCAGGTATTGGGCGAGCCACGCCACGCCCGCGCCCTTGTTCACGTCGCACGCGGAAATCTCGAACATCGTCGGGGCAAACGGCGCGTCGACGAGCTTGTCGGTATTCTCCGCCAGATAGGACGCGAGCTCGCGGTTGAGGACGGGATCGAGCACGTGACAGTTGATCTTGCATATCTCGTGCTCGAGCACCTGGTCAGCCGTCTGGTTGAACCACATGTACTCCTGCTCCGAGCTCGTACCCCTCATGCCGCGCATGATGATGCGGCGCATGAGGCTGCGGTTGCGAAAGCCCTCCTCGCGCTGCTCCTGCGAACCCGTGACGAAGGTGCCGTCAGGTGCGACGCATTCAAAGCACACCGTTGGAAACGCGCGCAACAAGTCTTCAAGCACGTCATGGTCGATGGGAAACGTCTTGAGCACATGCCCGTCGCGGTCGCGCACGATAGAGCCGTTGGAACCCAGGAGCTCGATGGGGGCGCCCTGGAAGCCGCTGTCATAGGCGGTGCGCATGGTGCGCCCCGTCGCGATGGCGATATGCGCCCCGGCATCGGTGATTTCACGCACCGCGTCCAGAATCACCTTGTCTGTGGCGTGAAGCCAGTTGAGCAGCGTTCCGTCCAAATCGCACGCGAAGAGCTTGATCAACGCGATCCTCCCGTTTCATCCCAATATGCCCGCGGATCCCCCGTGCCCCATGCTCGAGCAGCCGGAAACACCGGAAGACCCATGAGCCTGCGCCGCGAAGATCGCGGGACGACGTCGATGGGCGCTATCCCAAGGCGACGTCGAGCACCATCATGATCACAAATCCGGCGATGACCCCGAGCGTCCCTACGTTGGAATGCTCTCCCAGATGCGCCTCAGGGATGAGCTCCTCCACCACTACGTAGATCATGGCGCCCGCGGCAAACGCCAGCAGCCACGGCATGAACGGCGAAATCCAGCCGCTTGCCAGCACTACGAGCATACCAAAGATGGGCTCGACGATGCCCGAAAGGCTTCCTGCTGCAAAAGCCTTTACACGTCCCATACCTTCCCTTCGCAGGGGAAGGGAAATCGCGGCACCCTCGGGAAAGTTCTGCAGCCCGATGCCGATGGCGAGCGCAAAAGCCATGCCCAGGTATGCCTCTCCCGCAGCGCCCGCCGTCTGCGAGGCCATGGCAAACAGCAGCCCCACGCTCATGCCCTCGGGGATGTTGTGCAGCGTGACCGCAGAAACCAGCAGCGTGGTGCGCTTCCAGCTGCTCGGAAGCCCCTCGGGCTCGGACTCTTCGGCATGGAGATGAGGCAGCAGAGAATCCAAGGCGATCAGAAACGCCACGCCCAGCAGAAAACCCCCGGCTGCGGGGATCCATCCAATCTGGCCGAGCTCCTCGGCCTGCTCAATGGCAGGGTTCAGGAGCGACCACACCGAGGCGGCGATCATCACGCCCGCGGCAAACCCCAAGAAGATATGATGGGTAAGCTTGCCCTTCTCGGGGTCCTTTCCCGTGAAGAGTACCACTGCCGAACCCGCCGTGGTCATAAGCCAGGTAAAACCGCATCCCATACCGGCCCAGGCAAGCGCCTGGAGCGTCGAAGCATCTAACATGTACATCTCCCAACTCTCGGCACGCCGAGCCGCGAAGTATCTGACCGAACATAAAGCAAAGCATTCGATTCTCTGCAGCCAGCAGGTCGTTTCTGCGACCCCGGCTCATTCTCACCCATAATACCCGCCAAAAACAGGTGGCGACCACATGCATAAACGCCAAGAGCATAGGCGAGGCATTCTCGCCCTGAAAGGCTCGCAGGCGCGCTACCGGCTGCAACGAACCACCACGAATCGCCTTATAGTGACATTATTCATCATTTAGTAAATATCTGGCTTCTATATGCACGTTAAACTATCTCCACCCGTTGCTTTTCTTTAGATGTCTCCCCATTCTGTGCAAAAAGTCAAATTGTCGGTCGATGATGCATCCCGCGTGGCCTTATGCATACGGCTTGTTGGCGTATTGACGCCTACATAGGGGGTTTCTTAATCAAGTAGAGCATGAATACTCGCTCTCAATGACCGACAATTTGACTTTTTGCACAGTTTTGCCCCGTCGACGAAGAAAACCTTGAAGTAAGGGGGCTATCCCGCGGCAAAACTATGCAGTGCCAGCCGTAAAGCATTCATTGCTGGGCAGCGCGCCGACTCGCTTGCGCCACATTTTGGCATGCGGCCCATTGCTGCCCCATCTAGCGCAACTCGACGCCCCGGCAGAGCCGTGCCTCGCCTCGGCAGGGCCACCGCTCGAAACAGGCCGCCGCAAATCAGGCCCCTCGCGGTTCCCAGGCACGGTATAGGGGCAACCTTGCCACATAACGTTGAGCACTGCCGTGCCATAAAGCACCAACCCAGATGCGCCAGTCAGAACCGGGGAACCCTGTCCGCAGTCGAGCCAAGACCCCGCATGCCGGCGGCTCTAGGCGAGCACCTCGCACAAGCGCGGATACACCTCGTTGAGCGTGTCGAACATGCGGCCCATGGAAGCGATGCCAAACAGTCCGGCCACCTCTGGCACCAGGTAGACGTCGCTCGTGCACGCAATCGTGCCGTCCTCGTCAAGATGGAACGTGACCCACCGATACTCCACGTTGAGGGCATTGACCAGCTCGAGCGCCTCCTGGCGCCGCCCGGCGCACATTGTGCCGAGCGTTGCCTCCAGATGCGCCCCACGATCATTTATGCGAAACAGCACTACGGTGCGCGGAAGGGCAGAACCTTCCCAGCCGACTCGGATGGTATCGATCAGGTTGTCGTCCTCAAGCGGCGTGTCGCTGCGGTACTCGATACCCGCAGCCCGCATCTCTTGCATGAGCGCGACCGAGTTGTCATACATATCCAACGAACCCCTTCCCCGCCGCGCATCGAGCCAGCTCGCCCGATGCCACGCCGAACAGTCGACCATCAAGATATAGCTTATCGCGCAAGAAATACAATCGCCTCGATCGCGATGCGTACCATGGCGCGCAAAGGGCGACGATGCGCTCGCCTCGAGGGGTGTGCCACAATGGGGGTGTCCGCCTGTCGCGGCGCGCACGTTTATGTTGGACCGCAGCCACCTGAAAGGACCGCCCGTGGACGCACGAAAGCTGAGCCGATTCGAACATGCAGAGACACTGCTTGCCTGCCCGGTGTGCCATGAGCCGCTCGAGCTTTCCGGAGCGGCGCTCTCGTGCGCCAACAGGCACAGCTTCGATGTCGCGCGTCAAGGCTATGTGAACCTTCTGCGCGGCGGCAAGCAGCCCCAAGGGTATGACCGCTCCTCGTTCGAGCAGCGCCGCCGGGTATTTGAGAGCGGCCTTTACGACAATATCGCCCAGGCGCTGTGCGACGCCGTCGAGGCCCTCTCGCCGTCGCTGCCTGTCGTTGATGCCGGATGCGGCGAGGGATTTTTCGCGCACGCGGTCCGGCGAGCAACCGGAGCAGGCATCTGCGCCTTTGACATCTCGCGCGATTCGGTACAGCTGGCAGCAGCGCAAGACCCAGAGGATGGAATCGCCTGGCTTGTCGCAGACCTCGCCTCCATTCCGCTGCAGGACGGGCGAGCAGGATGCGTGCTAGACGTGTTCTCCCCCGCCAACTACCATGAATTCAAGCGAATCCTCGCGCCGCGGGGACGCGTCGTCAAAGTGGTTCCGACTGCCCGCCACCTCCTTGAGCTGCGCGAGCGCGCCGCAGCAAGCCTACGGCACCAGGAATACTCCAACCAGCGTGTGATCGATCACTTCTCCGCCTCGTGCGTCCTCGATTCGCGCAAAACCGTAAGCCGCACGCTCAAGCTGGACGCCCACGCGATCGAAGCCCTCATAGCCATGACGCCGCTGCTCTTCCATGTCGACACCGGCGCCATCGATTGGAGCGGCATCGAGAGCGTCACCGTAGAGGCCGACGTCCTGGTTGGCCACTTCTAGCGAACGGAAGGTCACGACGCCACATCGATGGAGGCCGCCATCAGCCCGCAGGCACGATGGAGAATCGTGAACCATGCGAGGTCGCGACGGACCAGTTCTTCAAGGGGATCGCTCACCAAGGCATCGTTGCCATCGACGCCGTACAGCACCACGCAGTGGAAGTTTCGATACCACGGATAGCCCTCGACCTCGGTGCGAAGCGACGTGTAGACCGGCGTTTCGGCGTCGATGGTAGACCAGACCATCACGGGAAGACCGCGCTTGACCATGCCTTTGATTTTGGTGAACGACGTTCCCGTAAGGTCGGTCGCCACAAGCTTTGAAGACCGTTCCGAGAGATAGCGCTCAGCCGCAGCAACCACCGCGGGAGGCATGGCGCTGCCGGAACCGGCGATGCCGAGGCAGCCCTGGGCGAACGCCTCTTGTATGCCGACGAGAGCTGCCGTGGATAATACGGCGGCGCCCATTGCAAGAGCGCCCCGACGCGCATACTGCAGCCGCGGACGCCCCGGGAATGCCTGCGCAAAGGTCGATGCCCGCAAGAAACGTGGCGCTATACTTGAGCCGCCACATCCTGTCGCGAACCATGGAGGTGCCATGTCCTGCGCCCGCGTGCTCGTCGTCGAGGACGACGCCGACATCAACCAGATCGTCACCACCCGACTCACACGGGCTGGCTACAGCTGCACACAGGCATTTTCAGGCAGCGAGGCGAAGCTGCTGCTCGGCACGGGAGAGGCGCTTCCATTTGACCTGATCATCTGCGACCTCATGCTGCCGGGGCTGTCCGGTGAAGAACTCATCTCGCTCATACGCGAACGCGACAGGCGGCTGCCCGTCATCGTCACCTCGGCGCGCACGGCGACCTCCGACAAGATCGATCTGCTCACGCTGGGCGCAGACGACTATCTCACCAAGCCCTTCGACCTCGATGAGCTTGCGGCGCGGGTCGCGGTGCAGCTCCGTCACGCCGGACAGGTCGATACCAACATGAAAGAACCCTCCCCCGCCACGGACGTGCTGAGCTTTCGCGCATGGTCGCTCGACCCAGACGCCCGCACGTTCACTGCAAACGGGCAGGCCGTCCCCCTCACCCGCATCGAGTTCAACATCCTAGAGATCCTCATGCGCCAGCCCCGGCGCGTGTTCAGCAAGCAGGAGCTCTTTGAGCAGGCATGGGGAGAGCCCTATGCCGCCGACGACAACACGCTGAACGTCCACGTCTCAAATATCCGCGCAAAGCTGCGCCCAACCGGCACCGACAGCTATATCAAAACCGTGTGGGGCATGGGCTTCAAGCTTGTCGAAGGGTGAGGCGCAAGGCGGAGGCGCGGCAGCCAGAGGCTGACAGCCGGTGTCCGCACGCCGCGCGGCCGCTGCGACCTTTGCGAACAACCGGAGCGTCCCGTTTGCGATAGGCGCCATCCCCAACCGGCAAAATGCCACTACAAGCGCTCCTTTAGGGTTTCTTTAGCCTTGGCTAAGCATTGCCAAAACTCTGCTCCGCATACTGATCATCAACGGGCGGAGGAGACGCCGCCGGACACGCCACCAACCGAGAGGAGCACCGGTGAACATTCTGGAAACCAACGCGCTCACGAAGATATACGGAAGCATGCGCGCCGTCGACGAGCTGGACATGCGCGTCGCCGAGGGCGACATCTACGGATTCGTCGGTAAGAACGGAGCCGGCAAATCCACCACCATGAACATGGTCGCCGGCCTCGCCACGCCCACGTCGGGAGAGATCCGCCTCTTCGGATCGACGGGACCCGACGCCGTCCGCCGCGCATCGTCGTTCTCGAGCGAGCCGTCTCGCATCGGCGTGCTCATCGAGGAGCCCGGCGTCATCCCCAACCTCTCCGCCTACGAGAACCTGATGGCCAAGGCCCTCTCGCTCGGCGTCGTGCGCGCACGCGAGCACTGCCTCGACCTGCTTTCCCTCGTCGGACTCGCCGAGTCGGGCGCACGCAAGGTGAAGAAGTTCTCCATGGGCATGAAGCAGCGCCTGGGCGTCGCGCTCGCCCTCGTGGGCTCGCCCGACCTGCTGCTCCTTGACGAGCCGTTCAACGGTATGGATCCCGAGGCCACGCGCGAGCTGCGCGGGGCGCTCGTCACGCTCAATCAGGAGCGCGGCGTGACCATGATCATCTCGAGCCATGTGCTCGACCAGCTCATGCGCGTCGCCAACCGCTTCGGCGTCATCGCACGCGGGCACATGGCGCGCGAGTTTACCGAAGAGGAGCTGCACGCCGCCTGCGGCAACGCCATTCGCCTGAAAACCACCGACCCGTCCCGCACGCTCGCGATCCTGGAAGAACGCCTGTCGGGAGCGCGCCTCAGGGTCGAGCCCGACCAGTCCATCGTCGTGGCAGGCGTTGGAGGCGCCCAAGCCGGGGCTCGCTTCGGCGGCGCCGCGGCCGGGCAGCCCGGAGCGCCCGAGGTCGAGCAGGTCTCGCGCATCCTGCATGACGCCGACCAGGTGGTGCTCGAGCTTTCGGTCATCGAGCGCGACATCGAGGACTACTTCGTCGAGCTCATGGGAGGCGCGGGCAGCGACGCGGCATCGCAGGCGCAGGGACTGCCCCGGGACCCCAAGGCGAAAGGAGGGGCCCGATGATCGACATCGTGATCAACGTAGCCGTCATCGGTGCCCTTGTATATCTTCTTTCCTCGGGTAGAAAAGGCAGGTAACAGACATGCTGAACCTTCTGAAATCAGACCTCTATCGCATCTCGCGCCCCCTTGGGCTGCGCGGCAGCCTCTGGCAATACGGCATCGCGATTGTCGTCGTCTATGTACTCATTTTCCTCGCGCTCTTTATGCTGGGGCAATCGGCCCTGAGCAGTGCCTTCACGACAAGCACCGACCTGCTCAAGGAATTCACCACCTTTGCCTCGCCCACCCAGGCACTCGCCAGCCTCACGGGCGGCATCGTGCCCCTGTGCGCGGCCTTTATGAGCGTCGAGCTTGCGCTCGCAGACTTCAAGCAGGGGTTCATCCGCACCCTGACCTCGGCGCGGCGCGGCCGTCAATCCTACTTCGCCGCCAAGGTGATCTCGGCCGGCGTGGTCTCGTTTGTGCTCATCGCCTTCTCAAGCGCACTCGTGCTGGCGCTCATCGCCCTTGTGGGCGGAACCTACACCCAGGGAGACTCTTTGGCGAGCGCCGCCGTGTGGGCGCTGGGCTATTGGCTCAACACATGGGCGCTTTCCGCGCTGTCGCTCATCCTGGTCTATGCCACCCGCATCAATCCGGTGAGCTACATCGGCGCATGGTGCTTCTGCGTAAGCGTCGTGCCCCAGACCCTCAACGGCCTCGCGCACTCCTCGGGCGGCCTGCTTCGCTTCCTCGAACCGATAGCGCCCCTGCTGGAGACGCTCGCCGCCTGGATTCCCTCGAGCGCCATCAGCAACCTTGCAGAAGGCGGAAGCAGGCTGCTCGGCTCATCGATCGACATCTGGGATACCACGAGCCGCGCCCTCACCATCGACCCCGCCGCGCAGACGCTGCTCACCGGTATCATATGGATTGCGCTTGCCGCAGCAGCCGTGCTCGCGATCGCCCGGCACAGGGACGTCTAGCGACCCGCCCAGGGCTTCCTGGCAGCCCGACAACACAGGGCAGCCCGCGCGTCAAGCGACCGGGCTGCCCTTTGCGCTCCGCAAAGCCCCGACCGGCCCATTTGAACGTCTGCAACCAACGTGAGACAGGAGGAAGGCATGCTTGGAGACCTGTTGCCCGCAGCGCTCTTGCTGCTGGGGATCGCCATGGGCTTCATGCTCGCCATGGCGATGTATGTCGGTGAGCTCAAACGCATGGCGCACTTCCTCCGCAGCCGCGACACCCGCAGCAATGCGCGGGTCACCACAAGCGCCACCGCCCCGGGCATTCGCGAGCTCGCCGACGCGATCAACGGCGAGCTCGACCGCGCTACCCAAGTCCACGTGGAAGCGCTTCGCCACCAGCAAGAGTTCCAGCGCGACCTCTCAGCCCTCTCCCATGACATCCGCACGCCGCTCACCGGCGCCAAAGGATATCTGCAGCTCGCCGGGGACGGCCCGAGCGGGCAGGAGCTCCGCCACAACCTTGAGGCCGCCTCGGCACGCATCGACGCGACGACGGAGCTTTTGGACCAGCTCTTCGCCTATACGAAGTCGACCGACCCCGACCTTGCGCTCGCTTCGGAGCCCGTGGCGCTCGCCCCTTTGGTCGAGCGCGTGCTGCTGGGGCACTACCCCGATTTCGAACGCCTCGGATGGGAGCCCGAGCTTCTGTGCGACGACGCGGCCGCCGGCGTCATGGGAGACCCCGAGGCGGTCTCGCGCATCGTGGAGAACCTTGTGGTCAACGCCATCCGCCACGGCGCAGGCGCCCCGCGCGTCGAGATTCGCCCTGCCGGCTGCAAAGGCGCGTTAATCGACACCGCCGCCATGCCCGACGCCAAGTCGGATGCGTGGGCAGGGGCATACGTGGAGCTGCGCGTCTCCAACCCGGTCCAGGACCCCGCCTCGATCGACGCGGCCCGGCTGTTTGAACGCTTCTATCAGGCAGACGCGGCACGCGGGGCCGGCGGAAGCGGACTGGGCCTCTCGGTTGCGGCGAATCTCGCCCAGGCCATGGGCATGACGATTCACGCCGAGCTTGAGGGCGATGCGCTTGCAATCATATTGACAGCGCAGGCCGCCTAGCATCCACCCGCAACGGCCGGCGCCATCAATCCCCCTTCCCCGGGTACCATGGGTATCGAGACCGTGCTCGACATGAAGCACCGCCAAAAGCCGTTTAGGGGAGGAAGCATGGAGGTATTGCTCGTCAACGGAAGCCCGCACAAGCAGGGTTGCACCAATCGCGCGCTCGAAGAGGTCGCGTCGGCGCTGGACGCGGAGGGCATCGAAACCCAGATTTTCTGGATCGGCGCCAAGCCGGTGGGAGGATGCGTCGCCTGCGGCGGATGCGCCGCCCGCGGCGCCTGCGTCTTCAACGACTCCGTCAACGAATGCCGCGCGCTCGCCGCAGACGCCGACGGCTTTGTCTTTGGCGGACCTGTCCACTATGCGCACGCGGCCGGGTCGCTTCTCGGCTTCATGGACCGCCTGTTTATTCCAACGGCCGCGCAGGCCAGCCGAACGCCTTTCGCCTGAAGCCCGCAGCAGCCGTGGTAAGCGCGCGCCGCGGAGGAACCACGGCCGCTCTCGACGACATCCAGAAGTTCTTTACCATCTCCGAGATGCCCATCGTTGCCTCTCGTTACTGGAACCAAGTCCATGGCAACATGCCGTCCGAGGTCGAACAGGACGCCGAAGGCCTGTGGACCATGCGCCAGCTGGGCCGCAACATGGCATGGATGCTCAAGTGCCTGCAGGCGGGCAAAGATGCCGGCGTGGTCCCGCCCGAGGCCGAGATGGGGCAGCGAACCAACTTCATTCGCTAGATAGCGCCCCAAAAGTTGGCAAAACGCCGGCTAGAGGGGGTGAATGTGCTCGCAGCCCCGGGCGCACAGGACTACAATGTCTACGTTCGCGATGCCACGCGCACCCGACACCTCCCCTGTTATGCGTTTGAAAAGAGGTCCATCATGCCAAGAATCGGTCTGCTTACCAGCGGCGGCGACTGCCAGGCTCTCAACGCCACCATGCGCGGCATCGTCAAGACGATCTATAACAAGTGCCACGAGCCCGTCGAGTTCTACGGATTCGAAGATGGATACCAGGGCCTCATCTATGGACGCTATCGCCAGATGACCGCGAAGGACTTCAGCGGCATCCTGACGCGCGGCGGAACCATCCTGGGCACGAGCCGCACGCCCTTCAAGTACCTCGACCAGCCTGAGGCGGACGGCGTGGAGAAGGTCCCCGCCATGATCAAGACCTATAAGAAGCTGAAGCTCGACTGCCTGTTCGTGCTGGGCGGCAACGGCTCGCTCAAGACCGCCAACCGCCTCTCTCAGGAAGGCCTGCACGTCATCGGCCTGCCCAAGACCATCGACAACGACACCTGGGGCACCGACATGACCTTCGGCTTCACGAGCGCCGTCGAGGTGGCGACCCAGTGCATCGACGACATCCACACCACGGCGAGCTCGCACGGCCGCGTCTTCGTCATCGAGATCATGGGCCACAAGGTGGGCTGGATCCCGCTGTATGCAGGCATTGCCGGCGGCGCCGACGTGATCCTCATCCCCGAGATCCCCTATGACATGAAGAACATCATCAAGACGATCGATCGCCGCATGGAGACCGGCAGCCGCTTCACCATCCTGGCGGTCGCCGAGGGCGCCATCTCCAAGGAGGACGCAAAGCTCTCCAAGAAGGAGTACAAGAAGAAGGTCGCGGCGCGCACCAGCCCCTCCATCGTGTACGACATCGCCAAGGAGATCGAGGCCAAGACCGGACGCGAGACCCGCGTCGCCATCCCCGGGCACACCCAGCGCGGTGGAGCCCCCGACGCCCAGGACCGTATTTTTGCCACCCAGTGCGGCGTCGAGGCGGCGCTCGGCTGCCTGAAGGGCGAATATGGCTACATGATCGCCCAGATCGACGACAAGATGACGCGCGTGCCGCTGGCGGACATCGCCGGCAAGCTGAAGTATGTAGACCCCGAGAGCGACCTGGTGCGCGAGGCCCGCGCGCTCGGCATCAGCTTCGGTGACGAGTAGACACCTCCGCTTGAAAGGACGAGCGCTCCGCTCGGTTTAATGTCTGTAAAGATATTGAGCTGGAGCAGGGTCCAGGGTACATAGTGAGCATGCCGCTGTCGGGCGCCGCGAGGCGCCCGACGCATATAATCGAGGTGGAGGTAGCCCATGCGCATCGCAGAAGTGGTGGAGAAATACGGCGTCAGCGCGGATACGCTTCGCTATTACGAACGCATCGGCCTGCTGCCGCACGTGACGCGCACGGCAAGCGGCATTCGCGACTACAGCGAGGTCGATTGCTCGCGCATTTCGTTCATCAAGTGCATGCGCCAGGCAAATGTCTCCATCGAGGCGCTCACCACCTACATGCAGCTGCTCGACCAAGGCGACGACACCATCGCCGAGCGGAAGGCCCTGCTTGAAGAGCAACGCTCCCTCGTGCGCCAGCGCATCTCGGAGATGCAGGCAGGCCTCAAGCGGCTCGACTACAAGATCGAGCATTATGAGGACCTCATCGTCCAGGCCGAACGGGACATGCGAGGCCACCAGGACGGCTGATAGGCAACTACGCCCGTGTGAAAGGGGCCACGATGTCTGAATCTCCCTACCTCTCCGACCGCTACCGCGAGACCTCCCGCACGACCCTCCATGCGATCGTCACCGCCCTCTCGGGCGCGCTCGCAACGAACCGCCAGGTGGTAAGCCTTGCGGTCATGACCCTTGCCGCAGGCGGCCACCTGCTGCTCGAAGACGTTCCGGGCATTGGCAAGACCACCCTTGCCCGGGCGCTCGCAAGAACCATCTCGGCCCAGGTGAGCCGCATCCAATTCACCTCGGACATGCTGCCTTCGGACATCACGGGCGTCACGGTATTTGACCAGGGCGCGCGGGAGTTCACCTTCTTTCGCGGCCCCGTGTTCGCCGAGATCGTGCTCGCCGACGAGATCAACCGCGCGAACCCCAAGGCGCAGGCGGCGCTGCTCGAAGCCATGGAGGAGCGCCGCGTCACCGTCGACGGCACCACCTATGAGCTGCCGCGCCCCTTTATCGTCATCGCCACGCAGAACCCCGTCGAGATGGAGGGCACCTATCCTTTGCCCGAGGCACAGCTCGACCGCTTCATGACGCGCACGAGCCTGGGGTATCCGACGCCGCAGGCGGAGGCGCGCATGCTCATAAGTCCAAGCGGGCGCGACCCGGTGGGCGCGCTCAAGCCGGTCTGCACCGCCGGCGACATGCGCGCGATCATTCAGACGGCCGCCCACATCCATGTGAGCCAGACGGTCGCCGCCTATGCCGTGTCCCTCCTTTCCGCCACGCGAAACAGCCCCCAATACCGCCTGGGCGCCTCCCCGCGCGCGGGCCTCGCCCTGCTCGCCATGAGCCGGGTGCGTGCGCTCATGCAAGGTCAGGACAGCGTCTTTCCCGGAGATGTCCGCGCTATGGCGATACCGGTGCTCTCGCACCGGTTGGTGCTCGCCGACAGCGCCTATGGCGCCACCGCCAGCGAGCGCGACCAGGCACTCGATTCCCTGCTGGCACGAGTTCCTGCCCCGCGCGGCGCCTGATGCACCGTGGCAGGCAGGCATCCGCATAGAACTCGGCGCCGTCGGGGCACGCTCCCCGTCCCCACCTTGCGGGGAACGCTGAACCTGGCCGTCGCCTGCTGCCTCATCGTGCTGGGCGGAGAGATTGCCCTGGACGCCCTGATCGTCTGGGGCGTCGCGCTCATCGCCGCGATGGCGCTGGGGCTCGCGCAGGCGTTGATGCCCCTTGCACGGCCGGGCCGCAGAGCCCGGCTCTATGCGCTTTTCGCCCCGCGGGTCTACCTGCTTGACACCTGCTGGGAAAAGCTCGACCAGCACGGGCGCGTCATCGAGACGCTTCCTGCCCGCGAGATGCCTCAGGATCGCGGATGGTACCGCATGCCCGCCGCAACGCTGCGCGTACGCGACGCCCTGGGCATGTGGAGACGCGACCGTCGGATGGAGCATGGGGCAGAGACGTTCATCACGCCCCAGGGCACCGGCGCGGACGCGCTCTCAACGCTGCTCCGCCGCCTGGGAAGCTCTGCGCGCGACGCTCAGCGAACGCTCGACTCGTCTCAGGTCAGGCAATATGAAAAGGGCGACCCCATGCGTGCCATCTCCTGGAGGCAGACCGCGCACCATGGCACCCTCATGTCTTTTGAGCCCGTACGCGACGAGCCTCCCGCCCCGATCGTGGTCGCTGACACCCTTGGCTGCTCCCGCCCCGATGACCTCGCACTCGCATGCGCGCGCGTGTATTCCGAGCTTCTTCGGCGTCCCGGCGCCACGCCCGCTCCAGTAACCGACGGCACCGACGTCTACCGGGCACCCGTCGCCGTCGATCGCTTCCTGGCAGCGCTGCAGCCTGACTCCCCTCCATTCGACGGCAGCGTGCCGCCGGCAGGCGTCCTGCGCGACGCCGCCAAGTCGCGCGCCCTCGAGGTCCGCCGCCTGCTGGGACGTCAGACGGACAAGCACGATGCCGTCGTTTTGGTAACCGAACAGGCAGGGGGCGTGCTCGAGCGCGAGCTGCGCGCGATCCTGCCTGCAACGGCGCTCATCCGCGTCGATGCGCGGACGGGAAGGCTGGGACTCGTGAGGCGCGCAGAGGACCCCGAGGAGAAGCGGCGGCCTGGCGAGCCGGCTGCGCCCGAAAGCTCCCAGCTCGACTGGATGGACAAGGCCGCCGCACGGCGCCCGAGGCACACGCCGCTTGCAGTCGACCTCGCCGCCGCCGTCTGCTGCGTCGGCGGCCTCTTGCTGGCGCTCGCCCTCTCGCGAGCGCTCGCCGAACCCGCCTATTGGTACACCGCATCGTGCCTCACGTTTTCGATCGTGGCGCTCGAGGGCACGCTTGGCAAAAGGCTGCCGGGTTGCCAGCGACCTCTGGTGCGGGCAATTCTCAAGCTCGTCTGCGTCGTCGCTGTGACCGCCCTCGCCATAGCGGGCGCCGACCATGTCATCCAAGCAGACGTAGGACTCGACCTGCTCGGAGAGCCCCGCGCATACCTGGGCCTGGGAACCTGGGCGCGCGAGGCACCGGGACCCATCTCCGCCGCGGTGATGCAGGGCGTGGCGGACCTCTACTTTGGACAATGGGTTCCGCTCGTCGTCGAAGGCACCGCCGACGCCGCGCTGACCCTCTTGGTCGCGGGGTGCGCGGCGCTGCTGTTTCTCCCGGTGACCTCATGCGCCGTCCTTCGCCCCCTGTGCGGCGCCTTCCCCCTTGTCGTCATGGCGGCCTGCCAGCTGTTGCTGGGGACCCCTCCCGAGCCGGCCGCCGTGGCTGCCGGCGTTGCCATCTTCCTCGTTCTCGGCGGCCTCGATGCCTGGCTGTACGACGACGAGCCTCCGCTCCCGCCTGCCGCCGTCGCCTCGCTGGCGGAGGGCGCCGTCGATGTGCGCGACCGCGAGGCCTCGCCCCGCGCCGACGGCGCCGCGTCCTCCAGACCGGCCCTCCCCCGGCGCGTCGCGCGCGCCGCCTACGCGGCACTCGCATCTTTGCTGCCGGTCGCGCTAGGCGCAGCCATCGCCGCCGGCGCCGGCTGCGCCCTCGGCGAGCAGGCACTTTCCTGGGAGCAGTCCCTGCCCATCGATACGGGCCTCACATCCACCATGTTTTCGAGCAACGCCGTAAGCCCGGTCGTCGACCTGAGGCGCGAGCTCACCCGCGGCGCCGAGACCCAGGCCCTGCACTACGCAACCGATGCGGGCCATCCGCTCTACCTGCGGCTCAGCGTACTGAGCAACTTCACGGGAGACACCTGGCTCATCGACTCGTCGCTTGGAGGCGACGCCTCGACAGGCATCCCCCTCATAGACCAGCTCTTTGCCGGCGACTCCGGGGCATCCAACGGCGCACCGGCGCTCCCCGGCGACGGCAGCGATGGCTCCGCCTACATCGAGGCCGTAGCGGCGACGGGGGCAGGCATCGGGGCCGTCGAGAGCGTCACCGCCGAGATCACCATCGACGGCGTGGTCTCCCGCCTCGTCCCGACGCCGCTCGGCACCTACCAGACCGCTGCCGACGACCCCGAACAGGGCGACTGGACATGGGGCGCTGACGGCGTGATCTTCGGCACGTCCTCCACGACCTGGACGGGACAGGCCTACCAGACCTCGAGCGCCTATCTGTCACCGGTCACCTCGACGGCTGACATCGAGGAGCTCTCGACGCTTGCCGATGCGCTCACGCGAAGCTTTGTCTTTTCCGGCAGCCCCTCCCTCCCCAGCGATATCGGCGCACGCTATCTCAACCTCCCCGGAGACCTTCCCCAGGCCATGGTCGAGGTGATAGGCGGCGCCGCCTCCGCCGGGGTGCCCGGCGAACTTGAAGACGCATCGGACGAGCTGGCGGCGCTGCGGTATCTGGTGGGCTTCTTTACCGGAGGAGATTTCACCTATTCCACGAGCGCGCCCGACGGCGATGGCCACGACGCGCTCGAGGTGATGGGCGATTTCCTGGAGCGGCGCGAGGGATACTGCGTGCACTATGCCTCGACGTTTGCCCTCTTGGCGCGCGCCTTGGGGGTGCCCTCGCGCGTGGCCATAGGCTACGGGCCCAGCGTCGAGGAACTGGGCGGGGGCACCTATGCGGCAACCAACCATGACCTCCATGCGTGGACGGAAGTCTATCTGGTGGACGTGGGCTGGGTTGCCGTGGACGTCACCCCCGGCACCGGAACCTCCGCTGCCGCAGGAGATGACGAGGGCACGTCCGCCGAACCCCCTGCGGCCACGGACCCCGACACCCCGGCCGCCCAGCCGGAAACCCCGGCGGCCGCCGAGACGAATCCCCAGACCCCCGGCGACACCTCCTCGGACTCCGCGGCCGATCCCGCCTTCGAGCTGCTGGCATCCGCAAGCCGCGTCGCCGCCGCGGCATGGGACGTGCTGAGGAGGGCGCTTCCGGTGCTCGGCGCCGCGGGCATTGCAGGCTTGGCCCTCGCCACGCCGCTGATCATTCGCCACCGGCGCAGGGCACGGCGGCTTCGCATCGTCGACAGCAAGACAGAGGGCCCGTCGCAGATCGCCAAGGCGGCATGGGACGAGCTCGTCGACAGCGCATATGACCGCGGCATCGCGCCGTCGCCCGCCGCGACCGAGGAGGAGCTCGCCCGCGCCATCGGGTCCGCGCTCGCCCAGGGCGCGGCCGAGAGCACCCGTCGCCCCGCCGCCTTGCGCACGGGCAGCGCCAAGCGGCACGAAGACGCCCAAGACGCGAGGCGGGCGCTGGAGCTCGTCATGCGCGCGGCGTGCATCGCGCGATATGGAACGCCGCAGAGCCCGCAGGGCGAGCCGGCAGAGCTGCGCCGCGCCTTCCATGGTGCGGACGCCGCCATCGCACAGCTCAGGGCAGCCTCTCAAGAACCCGCCGCGAACCGCGGCCTTGCCCGCGTGCGCCGCGCGCTTGCGATGCTCTCGCTTCGGCTCCTCCCGCGCTCCGTGTTCGTGCGCCCGCCGGACATCGTGGCTCGAAGCACCCAGCGCCTGGCACGGGCGCGGGCGAAAAAGAGCCGTTCTGACGGCAGCGCTTAGGCTCGGCGCGACAACGCCCGGCACCAAAACGGCGCACGGCGTGCATCCCTGAGGGACGGCGCCTCGGCGTCAAGAGGCGTGCCGCGCGCCCCTCAGCCCTTCCGATACCCCGGCCTCCGCGTGGGAGCGCCCGATCAATGCGGTTCCCACGATGAGTTCGATCAGGCGTTCGATGGGAATGCGATCGGGCGCCAGCATCCACGTGTTGATGGCGCCCAAGATGCCCGAGAGGTAGAACTCTCGCAAGATGCCCTGCTCCATGGGATCGGTCACGTTGTCGGGAAGGATGAAGCGGTCGAGCAGCGGCGCGATGATCTCCTTCATGCGGTCGCTGAAGGTGGGGTCTCCCGACATGAGTCGGGGCATAAAGCCGTCGAAGCGCTGCGCGAGGCCCACCACCAGGCCCATGTGCTGAGAAAAGTCCAGCATGTCGCCCTGCAGCAGCCTGTCTTGGACAAGGCCGCGCACCTGCGCCAGGATCTCGTCCTCGAGCTGCTCGAAGAGGTCGTACACGTCTCGATAATACAGGTAGAACGTCGCACGGTTGTATCCAGCGCGCTCGGCTATCTCGCGCACCGTGATCTTCTCGATCGGCTTTTCCTCGTAGAGGCTCCAAAACGCACTGGTCAGGTTCGCCTTGGTCTGCTCGGTCACTTGCGGCTGCTTCCTTGCCATTGCTACCCCCTGCCCGCGGCGACGACATGTGGAAACGGTGGCGGGCCCGCCGCGCGGCGCAGGGCAGCGCCTCCCGCGATGCGGCATGGGCCCAACCGTCGCTATCCCGAGGCGGCCAAGCCGCCCCCATAGCCCATTGCTCGACAATCGCCCGCGCGATGTCGAGTGGAACTCGAAACGCCCGTCCTCCCCTACTATACTTCAAATAGACAACACGCTGTCGAGTGATCGGATCGACGATGTCCTATATAGAATTCAGCAACGTCGTAAAGGCATACGGTTCGGGCGAGACCCTCATCCATGCACTCGATGGGGCCTCGTTTCAGGTAGAGCGCGGCGAGCTTGCGGTCATCTTGGGCGCTTCCGGCGCCGGCAAGACCACTGCCCTCAACATCCTGGGAGGCATGGATACCGCGACCTCCGGCCAGGTGATGGTGGACGGACGCGACATCACCCATGCAAGCGAGGCGGACCTTGTTGAATACCGCCGCACCGACGTCGGCTTCGTCTTCCAGTTCTACAACTTGGTGCCCAACCTCACCGCCCTTGAAAACGTCGAGCTTGCGGCGCAGGTGTGCCCGGACGCGCTCGATGCCGCCGAGTCGCTCGCCAAGGTCGGCCTCAAGAACCGCATGGCAAACTTCCCCGCCCAGCTTTCGGGCGGAGAGCAGCAACGCGTCTCCATCGCTCGCGCCGTGGCTAAAAACCCCAAGCTGCTGCTCTGCGACGAGCCCACCGGCGCCCTCGACTACCAGACGGGCAAGCAAATCCTGCAGCTGCTGCAGGACACCTGCCGCCACGACGGCATCACGGTCATCATCATCACCCATAACTCCGCGCTTGCCCCCATGGCTGACCGCCTGATCCGTTTCAAGAGCGGCAAGGTCACAGACATGACGCTCAACGCGTCGCCCACGCCGATTGCCCAGATCGAGTGGTAGCGAGACGATCATGAAGGCGTTTACCAAAGACATCCTGCGCACCATCGGACAGAGCAAGAAGCGCTTCGTGTCCATCGCCATCATCTGCGCGCTCGGCGTCACCATGCTGACCGGACTCGTCGTCGCCTGCATGGACCTGCGCTCGAGCGCCGACGAGCTGTTCGACACGCAGAAGCTTTTTGACATCAGCGTTCAGTCTACGCTCGGCTTGACCTCGGACGATGTCGACGAGCTTGCGAGCGTGGAGGGCGTGTCCGAAATCGAGGGCACCTGGCAGGAGAGCGCCTATACGCGCATCGACGGCAAGCGCGCGAGCGTAGACGTCAAGGCGCTCACCGAGTCGGGCATCAACGAGCCCTATGTGCTGGAAGGCGAGCTTCCCGATAAGGCCGACGAGGTCGCGGTGACCGCCCAGTATCTCAAGGACTCGGGAAAGTCAATCGGCGACACGCTGACCTTCGAGGGGGCGGATGAGACCGCCTCGAGCGACGCCTCCGATAGCAGCTCCGATACCACCTCAGACTCATCGAGCAGCGAGGTCTTCACGCGCCGAACCTACACCATCACCGCCTCGGTCATCGACCCCAGCAACATCACCGCGCCCGACGGCCCCGTCGCCTTCCGCGCCTCGACCTCTGCCGACTACAGCTTCTACGTGACCGAAGGCGCCGTGGCGGACACGGACGTCTACACCGCCATCTACCTTATGGTCGACGGCACCGCCGAGCTCTCTTCCTACTCCGACGACTACACCGCCGCCGTCGACGCCGTCAAGGACCGCATCGATGAGCTCACCCCGCAACGCGAGCGCGCCCGTGCCGAGCAGGTACGCGACGACGCCCTCGAAACGATCGCCCAGGAAGAGGCGGACGCCCTGGCGGAGCTGTCCCGTGCCCAGGCAGAGCTAGACGACGCCCAGGCAACGCTTGATGAAAGCCTCGCCGAGGCGCTCGACGGGCAGCGGCAGATCGACGACGCGCGCGCCACGCTGCGCCAGAGCCTTGCCGACGCGCTTGCCGGACAGCACGAACTCGACACGCAGCGCGCCCAGGCGCTCGCCCAGCTTGACGACGCCCAGGCGACCATCGATGAGAACCGCAGCCAGATCCCCGACCTCTCGACCCTTGAGGCGGCGATAGCGAACCTCGATACCCAAGCGGCAGAACTCAACGAGCAGCTGGGCGGAGGCGCCGTCTCCGAAGCATGGAGCGCCCTTGGCGAGGCAACCGACGAAGCATCCTCCGCCACGGCGCAAGAGGCCTACCTCACGGCGGCACAGGAAGCCATCGACGCGCTCGTGGCCCAGATCGACGCCGGCATCGCGCAGATCGACGCCTCCGTCCCAGACCTCGACGCCACGCTTGAGCAGCTCACCTCGGCTTGCGATGCGCTCTCAGAGCAGCTGTCGCAAGTAAACGCCGCCATCAGCGAGCTCACCCAAACCATTGACAACGACGCGGCCGAGCTTGAGGACGCCCGGTCTCAGGCGGCGTCGCTGCGCGAGGAAATCGCCGCGCTCGACCCGACGTCGCCCGACTATGCCGAGCGCCTGCGGGAGCTCGACTCCCAGCTCTCAGCCGCAGAGTCCACGGCCGCCCAGCTTGAGCAGACCCTCGCAGGGCTTCGCTCGCAGCGCGACGCCCTCACCCAGCAAAACGAGGCCATCGTCTCCCAGCTGAACCCCCTTCAGGAGCAGCGCGGCCAGCTTGAGGCGGTGGCGGCCCAGCGCAGCCAGCTCGTCGAGCAACGCGCGCAGCTCACGTCCCTCATCGAAGGCGACGAGAGCCCGCTGGCGCAGCTCGCCAGCGGCAAAGGCCAGGCAACGGTGGGCCTTGCGCAGGCGCGCTCGGCGCTCGCCCTTCTCGAGCAGGCGCAGGCGGAGTTGGACGCGCAGCGTGCA
>NZ_JACJKQ010000079.1 GCF_016901575.1 Enorma phocaeensis | reverse complement strand
AGGGCCGCTGGTCGCCCGAGCAGCTCGAGGGCAGGATCGCGCTCGAGCGCCCCGGGCTGGCCGTCAGCGACACCACGATCTACCGGGAGATACGCTCCGGCAGGCTCGACCGCCTCGTGGGCGGCAGGAAGGCGGCGGCGAGGCTCAGGCGGGGCGGCAGGCGCCGCGGACGGGGCGCGGAGGAGACGCGGGGCAAGATCAGGGTGTCGCACGAGCTGTCCGAGCGGCCGGCGGCGGCGGACGCCCGCTCGCGCGTCGGGGACTGGGTGTGTTGCGTCAAGTCTTTGTCGACACTTTCCGCATCGTTGATTCGGCGCTTTCTGCAAGAGCGGCCGCCTGGTTTCCGCCGTCGCTAGCCGTCCTTCTTTCCGAGCATCAGAG
>NZ_JACJKQ010000078.1 GCF_016901575.1 Enorma phocaeensis | reverse complement strand
GAGGCACGCCCTCATGCAGGAAGGATAGCTGCTCAAAAACCACCGCTCAGACCGCGAGCTCATGCTGCTCAATTCCCGATGCACATTCTGCTCAAAACTACTTGACTAAACACATCGATGAGCAGGAGCCGCGTGTCGCGGCTGTGCGAGGGGCTCGACGGCGAGGTCTCCGAGATGCGGGGCGCGGACCTCTCCTCGGGCGAGTGGCCCTACCGGTGGCTCGACGCCACCTTCGAGCCGTGCCGCGAGGCCGGCGCCCCGAGGTCGGTGGCGCTCGTTGTTAGTGTCAATCTATCTTTCGCCGATTCCACCAACGAACCTCACCCGTTCGCGCCAACGCACATGCGCCGATCCCGCCAGCGTCACGCGCCGCTTCCGGCGTCCCGGTCCG
>NZ_JACJKQ010000077.1 GCF_016901575.1 Enorma phocaeensis | reverse complement strand
TCCAATATGCTTCTTGTCTCGACAACTCGAATCATACCGGGGCGGGCCGTGCCCTCCTTTCTTGCCTGGACGCTATTCCGCTGTCAAAGTGCGCAAGAAATTGTACGTTACCTCATTGGGCCTTTTCTGTCGGGAATCCCGTGCCACAAAGGGATTCGATTCCTGGCTTGTTGTCTAGTCCCGCTTGAGTGCTATTAAAAGAATTTCTAATTTTCATTTGGCTCGTGTTGCATGTACTCACGTGTTGGATGTGCTTGCATCTTAGGTAATGCCGCAATGCGGGTTATATTCTTTCTTGGCCTTGAAGAGCCCGTCTACCTCGAGAAATAAGGTTTTGGGCTTTATTAGTTGAGGCAATACGTGACTATAGAAATGTGTGCACCTCGTGGAGACGCGGATTCCCGCCCCCGGGGGCGCCGAGGTCTGGCATTATATCCCCTTGCCGCGCGGCCCCGAGCCGCGGGGCGTGCACCTTGAGAA
>NZ_JACJKQ010000076.1 GCF_016901575.1 Enorma phocaeensis | reverse complement strand
CTTAGTTTTTCATTTCAAGCGCAACGCCCCTGAGCAGGGACCGCCCACGCCGGGCGCTACGATGGTGCTCGCGACAGACTTCATCGGAGGGGGCCGGCATGGGCAGCTACACCCATCTTACCATCGAGGAGCGCGAGGAGATCATGTGCCTCCGCAGGCAGGGCAAGGGCGTCAACGAGGTCGCCAGGGCGATCGGGAGGCACGGGTCGACGGTGTCGAGGGAGCTCGCCCGCAACTCGTGCGGCCGCGGCTCCCGCTGCGAGCACTACCGCGCCTCGACCGCGCAGCGCCGCTACGGGGAGCGCAGGCGGCGCTGCCGCCGGGCGCGCCTGCTCGACGACCCCGAGAGGCTCGAGCTCGTCAGGGCGAAGGTCCTCGAGGGCCGCTGGTCGCCCGAGCAGCTCGAGGGCAGGATCGCGCTCGAGCGCCCCGGGCTGGCCGTCAGCGACACCACGATCTACCGGGAGATACGCTCCGGCAGGCTCGACCGCC
>NZ_JACJKQ010000075.1 GCF_016901575.1 Enorma phocaeensis | reverse complement strand
ACGCTGGTGAAGTGCGATGAGGTCGTCGAACGCGAACACGACTGACGAAATCGCGGCCTGCTCCTTTCTCGATGGGAACAAGAAACCGATCGCAGCGACGTCGCTGCCGTGCAGGTGCACGACCGATTTCCCCTGCGCTCTCTTGGACAGATCGCGATGCGCGCTGCCGTACGTGATGCCGAGAGCAAGGAAGTCCGGATCAATCAAACCGTCAGGCCTCACGATGTTCAGGTCGCCGCCGAGCATTATCCCAGCTGAGCGCACCGATGACGCGATCGCAATGTCCTCTGCGGTCTCTCCGGATGCCGGGATGATGACCTCGTCGCCAACAGAGAACAGGGAGCCGCCCTTCTCTTCCGCGAAAGTATCGACTCTCTCGATCCTCGTCTCGTAGTTTGTATAGAGGCGACCATAGAGAATGATGGGGGTTCCAGATTCGCGCAGGTCATCTTTTGAGTATCCGCGACCCTTGGAGAACGTGCAGATGTCCCCCAGCTTACGCTGTTCCCAAG
>NZ_JACJKQ010000074.1 GCF_016901575.1 Enorma phocaeensis | reverse complement strand
TGATACCGTCAACCTACTTTTCACCATCTGCGCAAACGAATCGGCGCCGATCGCGCTAACGTACTTTCACCGGTTCCGCCAACGCTTTTCCACCGTTTTCGGCTATTCGGTGCCCCTCCTCTCGCGCGGCAGGTCCTTCAGCCGGTAGGACCTGCCCGTGATCTTGATGACGTGGCAGTGGTGGCAGACGCGGTCCGCGATCGCGCTCGCCGCCACGTCGTCCCCGAACACCTTCCCCCAGCCGCCGATGCCGACGTTGGTGGTGATGATCGTCGAGCGCTGCTCGTAGCGCGTCGAGATGAGTTGGAAGAGCAGGTCGGCCCCGCCCTCGCCTATGTCGAGGTATCCCAGCTCGTCGATGACGAGCAGCTTCGAGTGCGCGTAGTACTTGAGGCGCTTCTTGAGGATCCCGCGGGCCTGCGCGTCCTGGAGGTCCTCGACGAGCCTGGCGCAGTCCATGAACCTCACCTCGCGCCCCGCCCGCACGGCCTCGATGCCGATGGCCACGGCGAGGTGGGTCTTGCCCACGCCCGGGCTGCCGACGAGCAGCACGTTCTCGGCGCG
>NZ_JACJKQ010000073.1 GCF_016901575.1 Enorma phocaeensis | reverse complement strand
CCGCGCCCCTGGTCCAAGGGGGCGCGGCCCTCATGCTCAAACTGCTCATTTTTCGGTGCACGCGTTGCTCAGAAACCGGTGCTCATTCGGACCATTTCTTATTGCACATCAACACATCGACTCGAGGCCCAGGTCGGACGCCACGGCCTCGACCTTCCTCGTCGACACGCCGGCGGCCCACATGTCGCAGACCGCCGACGCGAGCGCCGTGTCCGTGCGCGACCAGCGGGCCACGACGTCCTCCGGGAAGTACGTCCCCTCCCGGAGCTTGGGTATCCTGAGCGTCACCCGCCCGACGCAGGTGTCGAGCGAGCGCTCCCGGTAGCCGTTGCGCGGCGCCCCGAGCTCGGAGGCCTGCTCGTCCATCACGGCGTTCAGCAGCCCCTCGAGCAGCGCCCTCAGCGCGGCGTTGATGTCGATCGTGCCGTCGGCGCGCACGCCGGCCGCGGCAAGGGCCTCCTCGTGTACAGTGTCCATAGCGGTCGTTCCTCTCTCCAGAACCGTCTGTTGTGGTGACTACGATTCTAGGGAACGGCCGCGCCCTTCCGGGCGCCGGCCGGGATGC
>NZ_JACJKQ010000072.1 GCF_016901575.1 Enorma phocaeensis | reverse complement strand
AGATGTGTATAAGAGACAGATACGAGACTGTGCGGGCAGTTTTGGAGCAGTGGCATCCTGACTGGTAATCAAACTAAACATGGACCTCTACGAGGTGCCGATAATGTTTTGGAGCAGTGGCATCCTGACTGGTAATCAAACCCTTGCGCAGCGTGGCGAAGAGGCGGTTCGTTTTGGAGCAGTGGCATCCTGACTGGTAATCAAACCTCCTTGCCGCACTTCAGCATCCTTACGGTGTTTTGGAGCAGTGGCATCCTGACTGGTAATCAAACCCTTGGCCTTGAAGTACGTCTTCGACAGGAGTTTTGGAGCAGTGGCATCCTGACTGGTAATCAAACCAATGAATAGTGGTATCTTAGTAACCAGCAGTTTTGGAGCAGTGGCATCCTGACTTGTTGAAGTTTTTTGAAAATGTCACCCCCAGAGACGTCGCGCCGCGTCATCCGCGCATCTTCCTGAGCAGGTCCTGCAGCTCCCTCTGGTTCCCCACGAGGTCGCTCTTCCTGT
>NZ_JACJKQ010000071.1 GCF_016901575.1 Enorma phocaeensis | reverse complement strand
TGTTAGTGTCAATCTATCTTTCGCCGATTCCACCAACGAACCTCACCCGTTCGCGCCAACGCACATGCGCCGATCCCGCCAGCGTCACGCGCCGCTTCCGGCGTCCCGGTCCGGCGCCAGGTCCTTGGTGCGGTAGGACCTCCCGGTGATCTTAAGCACCGTGCAGTGGTGGCAGAGGCGGTCCGCGATGGCGCTCGCCACCACGGGGTCGCCGAACACCTTCGCCCACGCGCCTATCCCGACGTTCGTCGTCACAATGGTCGACCTCCTCTCGTACCTCCTGGAGACCAGCTGGAACAGCAGGTCCGCCCCCTCCTTGTCCACGTCCAGGTAGCCCACCTCGTCCACGATCAGCAGGGAGAGGTGGGCGTAGAAGCGCATCCTGCGCTCGAGCGCGCCCTTCTCCGCCGCGCGCTTGAGGTCGCCGACGAGGCGCTGGCAGTCGACGAAGTAGGTGAGCTTGCGCGCCCTCACCGCCTCGACGCCGATGGCCACGGCCATGTGGGTCTTGCCGACGCCCGGGCTGCCGACGAGCACGACGTTCTCGCGGCGCTCCAGGAACCCGAGCGACGCGAGCTCCTCGACCACCGGGCGGCTGAGCGAGGGCTG
>NZ_JACJKQ010000008.1 GCF_016901575.1 Enorma phocaeensis | reverse complement strand
CCTGAGGACCCCGCCCCCCGGAGGCTCCCACCGCCTCCCGGAGGCCTCCGTCGCCACAGCCCGGAGGGCCCGTCGCCACAACCTCGTCTTCTCAGCGTCGAGCCACAAAAAAGCCCCCGCGCCTTCCCGTCGGACTCGTCACGTCGCAAACACCGTGAACTTGGAGCTCCGAGGGGAAGGCAACAGGGGGCCCTATGCGGCAAATCGGAGGCTATTCGTCGATGAAGTAGCGCTTGTACCAAATCAAGAACGTCAGCGCCGTATAGATCTTGCGCTGGTTGAGGGCGCGACCCTCAAAGTGGTCGTCGAGCATGCGCATGAGCTTCGAGGTGTCGAAGAATTCCTCCGCCCACGGCGCTGTGAAATACTCCTTCACGTAGTCGTAGTATTTCTGCTCGCGCAGCCAGAACTTGAAGGGAACCGGGAAACCCTTCTTGGGCCGGGTGGCCCACTCGTCGGGCAGGCAGCGGTTGGCCGCATGGCGCAGCACCTGCTTGTTGCCGTTCTCGTTCACGCGGTAGCGCGCCGGAACATGCTCGGCAAACTCCATGACCTTCTTATCCAAGAACGGCACGCGCAGCTCGAGAGAATGCGCCATGCACATCTTGTCAGCCTTGAGCAGGATGTCGCCCGGCAGCCACATGTTCATGTCCAGGTACTGCTGCTTCGAAAGCGGGCAGAAGTCCTGCACGCGATCATAGATGGGGCGCGCGACGTCAAAGGCATCGGGACCTGTGGCGTACTCGGGCTTGAGCACGTCGTCCGCCTCGTCCGCACGGTAGACAAATGCCTGGCCCACAAACCACTCTTCGGGCATCTCTGCGCCCTTGAGCAAGAAGTTGCGACCCTTGAAGTAGTGCTTGTCCGCCACGAATCTGCCGAGCGCGCGACGGATTCCACGCGGCACGAGACGCTTGTATCGGGCGATGGCGGGCACGTCCTGATACCAGGCATAGCCAGCAAACAGCTCGTCGGCGCCCTCGCCCGAAAGCACCACCGTCACCTGCTCGCGCGCGAGCTTCGCCAAGAACCACAGCGGCACGCTGGAGAGATTCGACTGCGGCTCATCCATATGATACTGGATCTCGGGCAGGGCATCGAAGAACTCGTCCGCAGAGATCATCTTCCGGAAATTCTTGATGCCAAGCTTGTCCGAGAGCTCCGCCGCATAGTTCGTCTCGTTGAAATCCTTGTAATCAAAGCCCACCGAGAAGGTGTTGTCGGGCATGAGGCAGGCCGCGATATAGCTCGAGTCCACGCCGCCGGAAAGGAACGAGCCGACCTTTACGTCCGCGATGCGATGGGCCGCCACGCTCTCGTGAACCACGGCGTCGCACTCGTCGACATACTCTTCGAAGCTCTTGGAATTGTCATCGGAAAAATCGGCATCCCAGTAGCGGCGCACCTCGAGGGAGCCGGACGAGATGTCGTAGGTGAAGCAGTGGGCGGCGGGGAGCTTGTAGACGCCAGCAAAGAAGGTCTCGTCGGTGGCAGGGAACTGCAGGGTGAGATACGGGCGCAGCGCCTTTTTGTTGACGGCCTTCACAAATCCGGGATGCTCGAGGAAGCTCTTGATCTCGCTGCCAAAGAGCAGATCCCCCTCACCGGGAGTCCGGTAGTAGTAGAACGGCTTGATGCCAAAGATGTCGCGCGCGCCAAACAGCTTGTGGGCACGCCCGTCATAGACCACAAAGCCATACATGCCGCGCAGGCGATCGACCAGCTGCTCTCCCCACTCCTCGTAGCCGTGCACCAGCACTTCGGTGTCGGCATTGCAGTGGAAGGTATGGCCGGCGGCCTCCAGCTCGCGACGAAGCTCCTGGAAGTTATAGATCTCGCCGTTGAAGGTAACAAATACGCTACCGTCCTCGTTGCCCATGGGCTGAGCGCCCGCTTCGGAGAGGTCCAGGATGGAGAGGCGGCGGAAGCCCAGGGCGACATCGTCCGTAAGATGGGTACCACCCATGTCGGGGCCGCGGTGAACGATGCGGTCCATCATGGCGGTAAGGACGCCCTGCCTGTTATCGATTGAGCCGGTGAATCCGACGAATCCGCACATTTGCGTGTTCCTTTCGGCCGGTAATAGCGCTTGAAGTGCCAGCCGGGCCACGATGGGCCGGCGAGCAACCATAGAACTGTACCACGCTCCTGCCTACCTGCTGGAACCCGCATGTAATCTCCGCGCGCCCGTAACCGCCTCGCAGCATGCCAGCGCGAAGCTCGAACATGCGCGGCATCCCAACATGGCGCGACCTTGGGCGGAGCCCCTCACATAAGAAGCCGGGCCGCCGCACCAGCGGCAGCGGCCCGGCTCTATCCAGCAATCTACATGGTGCCGTCGGAGCAGCCTGCTCCAACGTCATCCGATGTGGCGAGGACCCTACTTGGCAGCATCCTTAGCGGCCTTGGCGGCAAGCGCCGCGCGCACCTTGGCGGCCTTCTCGGGATCCATGTTGGCGAGCTTCTCCTCCATCTTCTTGGCGCGCTCGTCGTCGGCAGAGCTCGCGGCGGAAGCGACAGGCGCTGCCTCAGGGGCGTCCCCGCCAGCTTCGGCGGCCTTGGCGGCCTTCTTTGCCGCGGCGGCCTTCTTGGCGGCCTCGACGCGGGCCTGCTGCTCGGGGGTAAGCTCGCGCTTGGGCTTTGCGGCAGCCTTGTCTGCACCCGCGGCCTTGGCGCCGGCAGCCTTCGCAGCGGGCTTCGCGGCGACCTCCTTGTGCATGGTGATCACATGCAGCTCGGTCGTAGGCTCGGTGGTGTGCACGTCCATGGACAGGCAGTCCTTCGGGCACTCGTGCGTGCAGCTCGCGCACTGGATGCAGCGATACGGGTCGATGGTCCAATCGCCGCCCTTGCGGTCGACGGTAATGGCGCCGACGGGGCAGGCGCGCTGGCACATGCCGCACAGGATGCAGGTGTCGATGTCGTTGACCACATGTCCGCGCAGCTGCGGGAAGAGCTTCTCGAAGTCGCGCTTCTCATAGGGGTAGCGAACCGTCGCCGGCTTGCTGAACAGCGAGCGCAGCGTCAGTTTTCCCAGTTTGAACGTTCCCATGCTCGCCTACCTTTCCGTGCAGCTGATGCACGGGTCGATCGTCAGAATGATCATTGGCACGTCGGCCAAATCGACGCCCTGCAGCGCCTTCACAAGGCCGCCCAGGTTCTGCGAGGTGGGGGTGCGCAGGCGGAAGCGGTCGAGGTACTTGGTGCCGTTGCCGCGCACGTAGTAGAACGCTTCGCCGCGCGGCTGCTCGATCAGCACGTGAGACTGGCCCTCGGGCACGACCTTGGCCTTGGGCTTGCCGCCGATGCCGTCGTGCGGCATCTTGGAGACGAGCTCCTTGATGATGTCGATGGCCTGGTAGACCTCGGCGCAGCGCACCTTGCAGCGAGCATAGCAATCGCACTCGGTCGAGATAATCGGCTCGAAGTGCTCGAGGTCGCCATAGGCGCTGTAGCCGGTGGTGCGCATGTCGTGCTCAACGCCCGAGCCCTTGGCAAAGGGGCCGACCATCGAGAGCTCGAGGGCATCCTCGAAGGAGATGTAGCCCACGCCGCACAGCCTGCTCTTCACGGAGGTATCGTTCAGCATGGTCTCGACGATCTCGTGATAGTCGCGCTTGATGGAGTCGAGCTTCTCGCAGACCTCCTTGAGCACGGAGTCCTCGATGTCGTGCGCCATGCCGCCCACGATCATGATGGACAGGATGATGCGACCGCCGCAGGTCTTCTGGAAGATGTCGAGCACCGTCTCGCGCAGGCGCCAGCAGTGGTTGAAGAGGCTCTCGAATCCGAAGGCGTCGGCGAGCAGGCCGAGCCACAGCAGGTGGGAGTGCACGCGCGAAAGCTCTTCGAGAATGGTGCGCAGGTATTCGACGCGACGGGGCATCTCGAGGCCGAGGAGCTTCTCGGTGGCGCTCACATAGCCCCAGCCATGGCCGACGCTGCAGATGCCACAGGTGCGCTCCGCGACATAGACGAACTGATTGAAGTCGCGCTTGCCCACGAGCTTCTCGAGGCCGCGGTGGACGAAGCCGATCTGCGGGATGGCCTCGATGACGCGCTCGTCTTCGACGACCAGATCGAGATGTACGGGCTCCGGAAGCACCGGGTGCTGCGGGCCGAAGGGCAAAACCGAACGGGTTGCCATGCTACTCCCCCTCCTTCGCGGACGCCTTCTTGGCCTTGGCGGCAAGCGCCGCGCGCACCTTGGCAGCCTTCTCGGGATCCATGTTGGCGAGCTTCTCTTCCATCTTCTTGGCGCGCTCGGCCTCGGCATCCGCATCGGATGCAGCAGGCTTTGCCGCGGCCGCGGGGTCCGCCTTGTCTGCCACGGAGCCGGCGCTCTTGCCGGCGGCTGCGGCCTCTGCCTTCTCGCCGGCAGCGGCGTCGGCCTCGGCGGCCTGCTTTGCCTCGGCGGCCTTGCGCGCCTTGGCGGCGGCAGCGGCCTTCTGCTTGGCGAGCTTATCGCGCTCCGCCTTCTGCTCGGGCGTGATGACCGTCATCGGGGCGTCGGTGGCGACATTGAAGAAGTTGCCGCCAAAGTCGAGCTCCATGTTCACAAAGTGCACGCCGTACAGGTCATGCGTCTCGTTCTCATAGGAGAACGCCGCAAAGTACAGGCCCTGGATGGAAGGCACCTCGGAGGTCTCGTCGATGCCATAGACGCACAGGTTAATGGCATTGTCGCAGGTCTCGTCATAGAACGTGTACAGCAGGTCGATGCCCGCCTCGGTGGTCTCGGCGCACATCTGCACGAAGCGGATGCCCTCGTGCTTGAGCGTCTGGACGCGGGTCAGCAGGTCCCGAAGCGGGATGTCGATGAACTCAGTGGTGTACATCACGCCTCCTCTAAGCGTTCTTCTCGGCGGCCTTGAGCTTCTTGGCCTTCTCGTCAAGAATCTCAACGGCCTTGAGCACGGCGTCGATGATGGTCTCGGGGCGCACGGCGCAGCCCGGGGCGTACACGTCCACGGGAATCGCCTTGTCGGCGCCGCCGATCACGTTGTAGGCGTCGCGGAACACGCCGCCCGTGCATGCGCAGATGCCGCACGCCACGACGACCTTCGGCTCAAGCATCTGCTCGTAGATGTGCTTCACCACGTTGACGTTCTGGTGGTTGATCGCCCCCGTGATGAGGAAGATGTCGGCATGCTTGGGGTTGCCCGTATTGATGATGCCAAAGCGCTCAACGTCGTAGAGCGGCATCATGCTGTCGAGGACCTCGATGTCGCAGCCGTTGCAGCTCGATCCGTCGTAATGGATGAGCCAAGGTGATTTCGAAGAATATCCCATGACGCTCGCTTCCTTAGATGAACGGGGTGATGAGGACGTAGATGAGGTTCACGACGCCCGTCACGAGCGCCACGAGCCAAGCAAGCTTCAGGCAGGACTGCCACTTCATACGCGCGAAGTTGTTGTCGATCATGACCTCGAAGAACCAGGCGGCGAGCGCCACGGCAAGGCCGAGGACGAGAGAGGCGGGATTGTCCCAGACGAAGAACATGCCCACCCACATGAGGAACAGGATGCTCTCGCACCAGTGCATGACCTCGATCTTGGCGAGCGTGCGCCCGCTCATCTCGGTGGTGATGCCCTTCACGATCTCCTGGTGCGCATGGTGGCTGTACGAAAGGTCGAACGGCGATTTGCGCAGCTTGATGGTAAGGATGAACAGCAGGCCCGCAAAGATCGGCAGAAGCGACACGATGATGGGCGCGTCGAGATGCGTGAGGCACGCGACGTCGAAGGACTGCGTGGCGGTGAAGAAGCCCACCGTCATGATCATGAGCATGGGCTCGTAGGACATGACCTGCAGGCACTCGCGGTCGGCGCCGGTGTCGGCGTAGGGGCTACGCGCGGAGTAGGCGGCGAGGATCACGAAGAGCGTGCCCAGCGTGACCAAAAAGACGCACATGAGCAGGTTCGAGCCCGAGATGAACAGGCCGCCCGCCAGCAGGCAGAAGATAAGCGCGCAGGTGACGTACGCCTCGTCGATGGCGTTGACCGATGCGCCCTCCTTGACGAGGAGCTTGCGTACATCGTAATAGGGCTGCAGCAGGCGCGGGCCCACGCGACCCTGCATGTGGGCGCTCACCTTGCGGTCGAGGCCGTCAAGCAGGCAGCCGAGCACGGGCGCGGCCACGGCGAACACCACAACGCCGATCAGGATTCCCCAGAGGTTGGGGCCGACCAGAAGCACCTTGCGGTCAACGAAGAACGCGCCGCCGGCGAGGAACTGGACATTGAAGACGAAGCATGCGGCATATGCGATGAGGATGAGCGAGGTGCACACGATGAGGCCCACCGTGGTAAGGCGGCTCTCCGTGAAGATGTCCTGCATATACCAGTTGCGCTTCGAGCTCGTCATGGTGCGGCCCATGGAGCCATGGTACTGGCGGCCGTCCGGATCGGTGCAGGTGCCGCCCAGGTACACGGACACGCGACGCTTCTTGCTGTCGCGGCCCCAAGGAGTGAGCAGCACGATGGCGATGAAGACCACGATGGCGGCCATGATGAGCATGTTGTCGACGTCGATGAGCTGAGGCATCTCGCCGAACGCGCCCTCGAGGTAGGGACCCACGACCGTCTGGGAGATCACCGGCAGCAGCACGCAGCAGGCGATGAGCAGCGTGGAGATGAAGCCGATGGCGAACCACTCGGCCTTGTGCACGCCGCCCTCGACGTTGTCGGCCTTCTGGGCGACGCCGGCAAGCTTGCCGAGCCACTTGGCCCAGAAGAAGAAGGTGGCGGCGGAGCCGAAGGCGAGCAGGATCAAGAAGAGCACGTTGCCGGTCTCAGCGAAGGAGACGAGCGTGGCCCACTTGGAAACCAGCATGCCGAAGGGCGCGACGAACATGCCCATGATGCCGAGCATCATGAAGCGGGTGAGGTGCGGCAGGCGGCTGAAGAGGCCGTCCATATCCTCGATGTTGCGGGAGCCGATGCGATGCTCGACCGTGCCCACGCACAGGAACAGCACCGACTTGGACACGGTGTGGAAGATGATGAGGAAGATGGCAGCCCACACGGCCTCCGAGGTGCCCACGCCCGCGCAGGCGGAGATGAGGCCCAGGTTGGCGATCGTCGAGTAGGCAAGCACGCGCTTGGCGTTGCTCTGGGTGATGGCCATGAACGAGCAGAGCACGAAGGTGATGCCGCCGATGGAGACCACCATGAAGGACGCCACCGGATAGGCAAGGTAGAGCGGAGCGAGCTTCACAAGCAGGAAGACGCCCGCCTTGACCATCGTGGAGGAGTGCAGCAGCGCACTCGTAGGGGTGGGAGCGACCATGGCGCCCAGAAGCCAGCTCTGGAAAGGCATCTGCGCGGCCTTGGTGAGGCCGGCCACCGAAAGGAGCATGATCGGGAAGATGAGCAGCGGGGCGACCATGGAGTTCGCGACCACCGGCAGGGCGGCCAGCGACATGGGCAGGCCCGTGAGATGGATAATCACGAGCGCGGCAAGGAACGCGATGCCGCCGATCATGTTGAGGTTGATCTGGCGGAAGGAATTCTTGATTGCCTCGTCGGTCTTGGTGTAGCCGATCATGAGGAACGAGCAGACCGTGGTGATCTCCCAGCCGGTGAACATCCACTCCAGGTTGTCGGAGAGCACGATCACGAACATGGCCGCGAGGAACAAGAACATGAGCGCGCTAAAGAAATGGCGGCGGTCCGGAGCTCCTTCGGGCTCATGATGCTGGAAATCCTTCATGTAGCCCAGGGCGTACACGCAGATGGCGCTACCGACAAGGCCCACGATGAGAACCATGATCACCGAGAGCTGATCCACGTAGAGCGGCATCTCGAGCATATGCTCGGCGCCCTCAGGCAGCGTCATGTTGGCAAACCAGATGACGCCCAGCGTCTGGACAAGGCCCAGCACGAAGGCCAGACGGTTGCGATAGCGCACCGCCGACCACAGAATCACGGCGCACAGGATGATATCCACGGCAGTCATGATCCAGGTGATGGCGTAGCTGGTCTGCTGAGGCAGCTCGAACATCGAGAAGCCTCCGAACAGATGCTGGACCGCAAACGCCACGGCGCCTAGGCCGGTGGCGGCCGCCGCAACGACGGTAATCACCGAGCGCTGCTGGTCCGTACGGAACAGCATGAGCAGCACGGCGGCTACCAACGGGACGGCGACGAGAAATGCTATGAGACCCATATGCTTTCCCCTCTTGTATCCAGGTTACAGAGAACCTGTGACAATAACCCATGGTATTGTAGCTGAATCTACATACCTCGGTCGCATAATTGCCGACGCATACGGGTAGAAGGTTGCACCAAATCCAGCCCCTCGAATAATAAACGCCCCGCCGAGCCCGCCAAGGCTTTCCATATAGGACGCATATGCAGACTTGCCGCCCTGTCATGTCCGCCGTGGCCACCCCGTCACGCCCGGCGGGACCATCCCGTCACGCCCGGCGAGACTTCTTATGCAGAATGGCCACCTCCGAAGGTCTTCTTCTGCAAAATGGACGCTAAGAGCGCCTGAGACGCGGCTATTCGTCCATTTTGCAGAAGAAGTTTCTCCGAAGCGGCCGAAATGCAAAAGAGAATGCGGCGGCACGCTCCTTCGGGAACATGCCGCCGCATCTTCACATCGCAGATAAGCCTTCATCGGCGACGGCGCGCCCCGAGAGGCGTCCGCCATCCAGACGTCCGTTACGCCTGCGCAGCCTCGATCATCTTGCAGACCGTCTCCTGAAGCTCGGCGAGGTTCTCTTTGCTGGGAATCCACTGCTGAGCCACCACCGGCACGGGCAGCTGGAACTTGGCGTTCTCGAGCTCGGCGTAGACCTGCTTGGGTCCGAGCGGGGCCCAGCCGTAGGAACCGAACGCGAGGCCGATGCGCTGCTCGTTCTTGGGCGAGAGGCCGCGCATATAGGTGAGGAAGCTCGCGACGGTGGGCATCATATTGGAGTTTAGGGTCGGAGAGCCGACCGCGACGTACTTGGCGTCGGCGAGCTCGAGCATGATGTCCGAGATGTGGGTGTGCTTCACATCGATGAGCTCGGCGGGGATGCCCTCCTTGATGAAGGCGTCGGTGATCTCGCGCGCCATGGACTCGGTGGAGTGCCACATCGAGTCATACACCACCACGGCCTTGTCGACCGTCTGATACGTGGTCCAGGCCTCATACTTCTCAAGAATCTTGTCGATGTTGGAGCGCCAGATGACGCCGTGGCTCGGGGCGATCAAGTTGAGGTCAAGGGTCTTCACGACGTCGAGCGCCTTCTTGGCCTGCATGCCATAGGGCCACACGATGTTCGCGTAGTACTTCTTGGCCTGCTTCATGACCTCGCACAGATCGTTCTCGTCGTCGAAGCGCTTGGTCGAGGCGAAGTGCTGGCCGAACGCGTCGTTGGAGAACAGGATCTTGTCGACGTCGGAGTAGGTAACCATGTTGTCGGGCCAGTGCACCATGGGGGTGGTGACAAAGGTGAGGGTGCGCTCGCCGATGGAGAGCGTCTCGCCGCTCTTCACGCCGATGGCCTCGATGCCGTAGTGCGCGCGGACCTCGTTGACGCCGGCGCCGGCAGACGCATAGATCTTGGCGTTGGGAGCAACCTTATGGATCGCCGGCAGCGAGCCGGAGTGGTCCATCTCGACGTGGTTGGTGATAACGATGTCGATCTTAGAGGGATCGACGACCTGGGAGATGCGCTGCAGGAACTCGTCGGTGAAGGTCGCCTTCGCCGTGTCAATGAGGGTGACCTGCTCGTCCATGATGAGGTAGGCGTTGTAGGTGATGCCCTTCTCGGTGGTGTAGCCATGGAACGAGCGCTCGTTCCAGTCAATGCCTCCGACCCACCAGACCTTGGGCGAGATCTCGATCGCGTTGAGCATGATGCGTCCTTTCTGCCGCTCACAGCGGGCTATGCCAGCGTTTGCTGGCGCCTATCATAGCACGCGCGACTCGTGCGACAGGGCCGTTCGCAGATTGCTGAAAAATGCTACGCGTTTACTGCTCTTTTTGGCTGCGGGGCTTTCTCCCCCGAGGCTTGTCCACCAAAGCCGCCGCGCCCTTGGCACGATACAGGCGGCACCAAGCCTTGACCGACGACTCGCTGGGGACGTTGTACTTGATCATGACCTCGCGCACCGTCTTGCCCCGCTCGACGCGGTCGCGGGCAACGGCGAGCTTTACGTCATACTCATAGACCCGGTGTCGAGCGCCCGCATTCAAGACGGCGTCTTTGCCGCCGGCAGCGTAGGCACGTGCCCATTGGCGCGCGGTCGCCTCGGGAATGCCGAGCTTCGCGGCAAGGGCGCGGTGTCCCGCCCCGGCATCCAGAATCTCGATGGCTCGCTCGCGAACCTCTTTGCCGTACATGCTTCGTTTCGCTGATGTCATTGATCAACCATCTCTAGTGTCGAGGTTCCGATTACGTCGACCCACCCATGCGTCATCGTACCACGGGCATCTTGTTATTCCTACACAATCATAGGGAATATGCAGGACGCCCACCAATATGTCAAGGTCTGGTAAAGAAGATGCCACGCTGCCGCTTTGGCTATCATAGGGCCAATGGGGCTCGACACGAAGGGACGCCACCATGGCAGCAGCCACCCGCACGCGCTATACCAACGGCAAGATCTGGACGGCCGACCCCGACCGCCCCCAAGCTGACACGCTTGTCGTCGAAGGCGAGCGCATCCTATGGATCGGCGATTGCCACGACTTGCCACAAGGGCTCTCGGCCTGCCCCGAGGTCGACCTTGGCGGAGCGCGCGTCATTCCGGGCTTTGTGGACGCACACATGCACGCGCTCATGCTCGCCGACTATAGCAAACGCATCTCCGCCCTTCCCCCCGACATCACCTCCATCGAGGAGCTCGTCGAAGCCGTGTCGCGCCGCCACGCCGAACAGGACCCCGACGCCTGGGTTCTAGGCTGGGGCTACGATGAGAGCCTGCTCGCAGAAAAGCGCTCGCCCACTCGCTGGGACCTTGACCGGGGGTGCCCCGACGCCCCCGTGTGCATCATGCGTTCCTGCGGGCATATTCGCTGCGTGAACAGCCGAGCCCTTGAGCTTGCCGGCATCACGCGCGACACCCCGGACCCCGAGGGCGGCGAGATCGAGCGCGACGTGAACGGCGAGCCCACAGGAGTGCTCAAGGAGAACGCGCGCGAACTCGTATGCTCGGTGCTCCCACAGCGTGGCGAGGACGACCTGGTGCGTGACATCTGCGACCTTGGCGACCTTCTGGCGTCGCAGGGCATCGTCGCCGCCACCGACATGTGCGCGCTTGACGGAGGCGACGCATTCCCTCCCCTGCGCGCCGCGGGCAAGGCAGGCCTCAAGCAGGACATCGCCTCCTACATGCTATGGGATTACGTAAAGGACGATCCCTCGTACGCCATCGCTCCCGAGGCCATGGACCGCAGCAACCGCGTCTTTATGGCGGGCATCAAGCTGCTATGCGACGGCAGCGTCTCGGGGCGCACGGCTTGGTTTGATAAGCCGTATCTCTCCTCCGACGAGGGCGATCCCGAAGCTTGCGGCATGCCCACCTGCACCGAGGAGGACATCGACGCGGCCATCGCGTTCTGCCGCCGCACGGGCTGCCAGCTCTCGGCCCATGCCATGGGCACGCGCACCATCGATCGGGTGGTCGCCTGTCTCGACAAAGCCGGCCTCTGGGAAGTGCCCCTCGCGCCCGGAGCTCCCGCAGCACGCATAGAGCACGTCACCGCGCCTACACGAGAGGCGATCGAGACGATGGCGCGTGACGGCATCGCCGTGGTGACGCAGCCCATCTTCCCCTATGCCGAAATCGGAGCCTACCTCACCAACCTTGGCGCTGAGCGCACCCGCCGCTATTATCCGCTGCGCGCGCTCCTCGACGCCGGAGTCGACCTGTGCATCTCCACCGACGCTCCCGCAACATCGTGGGCGACGCCGTCGGACCCCTTCCCCAACATCAAGGCCGCGGTGACACGCCGCGCCTTTGATGGGACAGATTTTGGCCAAGACCAGGCGATCTGCGTCTCCGAGGCGCTGGCGCTCTACACGCGTGAAGCCGCCCGCATGGCGGGCTTCGAGGGCCTGGGCATGCTTCGCCCCGGATACAAGGCGAGCTTCGTCGTGCTCGACCGAGACATCCTCGCCATCGACCCCTCCGAGATCGACCTCGTGCACGCAGCCGCCACCTACATTCGCGGCGAGAAGGCCTTCGAACACTAGAGCCTCAGGCGGGCATCCTGAGATTAACGCAGCATCGACATTCCGACGCATCGGCACCCCGGCGTGGCGGCATTCCGACGCATCGGCGCCTCGGCGTTCCAGCGCTCCAGCGTCCCGGCACGCCGGCACGTGCCGCTTTGCCATAAAACGCCGTCGCTACAAAACTATCGAGCTTTGACGAAAGCAAAATTCACCGTTGCTCGGTTTTCTTACAAAATTGAGGCAAAAAACGTAACAAGACCGAGCAACGGCGAGAGTCGAGCCGCCGCGGCGGCCTGCGCCATCATGCGCCGCGCCGCCTTGCGCTGCCGCATCGCTCCGCCACGTCGTGCAGCCGTGTCAAGCCGGGCCAACACAGCCACGTTGCGCTGCGACACGAAAAAGGCCCCGTTACCGGGGCCTTCTCAATGCTGTGGTGCGGGCGAAAGGACTTGAACCTTCACGGGGTTGCCCCCATATGGACCTGAACCATACGCGTCTGCCAATTCCGCCACGCCCGCGTGCCAACGACTTATGTCGAAAGCGGAGAATATCTTATCCCAGCCGCCCTCAACATGCAAGCATTAAATTTACTGGGCCATGATGTCCAGAATCTGCTGCTCAGCAGCGGGGCGGCCGACGCCGGTAAGGAACGGGACACCGCTCACGTAGGGGCAGGAGATGCCCTCGGGCGCCACAGTGGTGGCGACGAGCAGGTCGGCACCCTCGCACTGCGACTTCGCCTCGGCGATGGCGCACTGAACGATGTTGAACTGACCCTCGTAGCCATTCTTGTTGAGGAGGTCGGTCACCTTTTGCGCGACCGCGGTCGAGGTGGCAATGCCCGAGCCGCAGGCCAGAACGATCTTCTTCATAACAAAGGTCTCCTTTCGAGATGTCGACACCAGTAGTTTACTTCCTCGCCGCCCCAGTTTGAATAGGCAAATCATCAGAGAGCGCCGAAAACGACACACATGCCGGCGCTGGAACTTCTCGGCACGGTGAGGGATAATGGCGTCCCGACACGACCTTACAGGAGGCTCCATGGATTCCTTGAACGGCACGCTCGTGCTCGTCATCATCCTGTTTATCATCTGGGTTGCAACCGTAATCGCACGTCGGGCCCGCACCAATACGCTCCAGCGACTGCTCGCCACAGGACAGTTTGCCGAGTTCTACCGCCTGCTCGGTGCCACAACCACGCGCCTCCTCTACCCCGGCAACACCCTCGCCAGCATGAATCTCGATGCGCTCATGCTGCAGGGCGATGACAAGCAGACCGAGGTTCTTCTCGACCGCATGCTGCGCCGCAAGCTCGGCCGACGCCAGCGAATGGACCTCGTGCTCAAAGCCTTCAACTTTTATGTAGGCACCGACGAGGCCAAGCGCTCGCGCGAGCTTTTGGCAGAAATCGAAAGCTGGGGCCAACAGTACGACCCCATTAAATATGAGTGCCGCCAGCTCTATGACGTGCTCGTTGCCGGCAAGTCTAACCATATTGACGAAATGGAATCCCAGCTTGACAGCGTCGACACCTTCCAGCGGGGCAAGCTCGAATATCTGCTCGCCGTGCAGTATGAGCACGCGGGCAATTATGCGAAGCGCGACGAGTACCTTTCACGTGCCAAGCGCGACGGCGGACTCGAGAAGACCCCGGACGCCACCGACACGCCGAATGCCTGATCCCGCTCAGCCAGCCCCTCAGAACTTCAAACCACGCAGACGCCCGTCTCTGCTAGACTTGCTTCGAGCCCAAGGGGGCGTGGCGGAATTGGCATACGCAGGAGACTTAAAATCTTCGGCCGAAAGGATTGTGGGTTCGAGTCCCACCGCCCCTACCATCTGTTGAAAAAGAATCAAGCGAGTGAAACGCCCGCGTCCGTGCCCAGAACATGGACTCGAACCCATTGGGGTCGCGAGACTGAGCAAACGCGCGGGCGTTTGCTCAGCGAGCGTGCGAGCGTTCGCCGCGGAACGAGTCGGCGCCCGCAGCGGCTGCGCGCCGCAAGGCGCGCAGCGTCCCACCGCCCCTGGCCGTCAGTGCGCCAGATATGACAGCTCCGGGACCCACCCGATGGCGGTCTTCCCCTTCACAAGGGTCTCTCCTATGGTCGCAGCCATGCCGGCAAGCAGACTGTTTTCGCTCACGGTGAGCACATCGTAGCCGCCAGCACGCATGAGCTCGCGCATCACGACGGCGCCGGCGAGCATGACGTGCGCGCGCTTGGGCTGAATCCCCTTGAGCTGTGCGATCTGCGCGACCGTCAGCGGCCTCATGCGATCGATGCAGCCCTCGATCTCTGCAACAGAGAGCTCGTGAAGATGGACGAACGCCGGATCGTAGCGCTCAAGCTCATGAGTTATCGCGACGAGCGTGGTCACCGTGCCGCCCACCGCCACCAGACGCTCGGGACGGTCATCGAGGCCTGCCCAATACGCTGCAAATTGGTCGGCAGACCACCTCGCCGCCTCCTGCACATCCACGCACGACGGGGGGTTTCCGTGGAAGAATCGGTCCGTGACGCGTCGGCACCCGATGTTGAGCGACTGCACGCGCTCGAGGCCGACCTCGCCCCCAGAGGAGAGGGCGCCGACGGCGATCTCGGTCGATCCGCCGCCTGAGTCTGCGACGGCGATGCGCTCGCCGGGAAAATCGCGAGCGACGCCGTAAAACGTGAGACGAGCCTCGACCTCGCCCGGAATGACTTGCGGGACAAGGCCCAGCCCAGAGAGCTGGTCGAGCAGCACCTGCGCATTGTCTGCATCGCGCGCGGCGCTTGTCAAAGTCGTGCAGATGCACGTGGCGCCAAAGGCGCGCGCCTCCTCGACAAAGGTGCGGCAAGCATTGACGACGCGCCCAACCGCCTCGTCACAAAAACGCCCGGTTGCGTCAACGCCCTCGCCGAGGTCGGTGATCAGCGTGTGCTTGCGCGCGCCCACCGGCGCGCCCGCCTCGATTTCGGCAAGCGACAGGCGTGAGGAAACCGTTCCCAGGTCAATCGCGGCAACGCGAATTCGCCCGCTGCCATCCATCGTCTGCTTCATCATGTCCCAACCCCCATCGGTCAGCTTTCCGCCGTCTATTCTCCGGTCGAGGAAACCTTCTGTCCATCGACGCCCTGATAGAAGAACAGCGTGTCAAGCGCCTTGATATACCACGGCGCCTCCTCGGCGATTGCCGCCTCCGCCTCGCGAAGCTCCGCAGAGGTGGTCGGCACCTTTTGTGTCAAAGAAACGTCAGAGCCGGAGTCATCGGATGTCGCGTCGCCGTCCGAATCCCCGCTGGTCCCTGCGTCCGTCGAGCCGGATGACGAGTCGTCCTGCGAGGCATCGCCTCCCGATGCGTCGGCGCCGCCGTCTTGCGTGCCGCTGGAACCCTCGGCGTCCGAAGCGTCGCCAGAATCCTCGCCCGTCGATGCGTCGGAGGAATCTGCGCCATCCCCTACGGAGCCGACGACGTCGATGCGCTTCTCCCCCGGCATGACGAGGCCAAGGTTCTCGCGCGCCGCGTTTTCGATGCCCTCGGTGGAGAGCAGCTGATCGACGTCGGACTGCAGACTCTCGTTGTACGCCTCGCGCAGCTGAAGCTGGCGCGTAAGGATGTCGTTGGTGCGATACGCAACGTAGTAGTCGCGAATTGGGAAATACAGGCTTACGCCCGCAGCGACGATGACAAGCAATATCAGCAGGTACTTATAGGGGCCGGTGGTGATGCCGTATAGCGCCTGAACCACCTTGTTGTCCGATGCGTACCGCATGAAGCCGCTTCGCCGCGACTCCGAGCGCGCCGACGCGGCCTCCTCCGCCGTTTCTGCCGGATCTCGACGTGACGCCCCGCGCTCGCCGTACGAAGCACCGCCTGTGCGGCGCGCGGCGCGCGAGCTTCGGGCAAAAGACCCGAAGCCTTCTGTCTCGGCTACGCCTCGCGAGGCCCTCCGCGATGAAGCCCCATCGTCGCCTCCGCGCACCGTCCAAGGGGCAGCCGCCCGACGAGCATCCGCACCGGCACGATCGCCGCCGCGCACGCCCCGTCCAGAAGAGCCTCGCGAAGCGCGGCCATTCGAACGCGAGAACGCGCCGCCAGATCGCCCTGGGCCCTGAGCGCGAGCCGCGCCCCGACCGCCGCGGGAGGAGCCTCGATAGCCCTCGCCACGAAAGCCGCTGCCCCCGGCAGACTGCTCCGCCACGCGCCAAGGCGACAGCGCCTGACGAGCGGCCGAGAGGTCGCCCGTAGCAGCGGCGTCTGCCGGCATGCCCCAGCCGCCCCGTGGGGAGGCTGCGCGATATGAGCTGTTGCGAAGATCGTTCATGGACGCCTTGTGCATTTAGGGTGTGTGTGCGTTTGTCCTACAGTTATACCATGCGCGCCAACGACAGTTGTGCAGGCTTTGCACAAGTTACACGGTGCCGCCCGCATCCATCACAAACGCAAGAAGTCGGGGCCGGCGGGCAAGCCTTCTGCTTGCGCCGCCGGCCCCGAGCCCCCTTGGCTGACATCACGACAGGAAAGTTCATGGGAGGTGGCGGGCCGAGCACTGCGCTCGCCCGCGCCCACCCATCTGCTACCTCAGGTTGTAGAACGCGTTCGCGCCGGCATACTCTGCCGAGGTGTACAGCCCGTCTTCGATGCGAATAAGCTGGTTGTACTTGGCGATGCGATCGGAGCGGCACGGGGCGCCGGTCTTGATCTGGCCAGCGTTCACCGCCACGGCGATGTCGGCGATGGTGGTGTCCTCGGTCTCGCCGGAGCGATGGCTCACGATGCACGCATAGCCGGCCTTCTTTGCCATCTCGATAGCCTCGAGCGACTCGGTGAGCGTGCCGATCTGGTTCACCTTCACCAAGATCGCGTTGGCAGCGCCCAGCTCGATGCCCTTCTTAAGGCGCTCGGTGTTGGTGACGAACAGGTCGTCGCCAACAAGCTGGACCTTCTTGCCCAGACGCTCGGTCAGCTTCACCCAGCCGTCCCAATCCTCTTCGGCAAGGCCGTCCTCGATGGAGATGATGGGGTACTTCTCGACGAGCGCCGCCCAGTAGTCGATCATCTCGTCGGTGGTCAGCTCGCGCCCCTCGCCCTTGAGCGCATACACACCGCGCTCCGCGTCGTAGAGCTCGGTGGTGGCGGGGTCCATGGCAATCTTAAAGTCGTCGCCCGGCTTGTATCCCGCGGCCTCGATCGCCTTCACGATGTAGCGCAGCGGCTCCTCGTTGTTGGCAAGGTCGGGAGCAAAGCCGCCCTCGTCGCCCACGCCCGTGGCATGGCCGGAATCTTTGAGCACGCTCTTCAGCGTGTGGTACACCTCGGCGCACCAGCGAAGCCCCTCGGCAAACGTGGGCGCGCCGACCGGCATGATCATGAACTCCTGGAAGTCCACGTTGTTGTCGGCGTGCACGCCGCCGTTCAGGATGTTCATCATCGGCGTGGGCAGCAGGTGGCCGTTCACGCCTCCCAGGTAGCTGAACAGCTCAAGGCCCGCAGACTGCGCAGCAGCGCGCGCCACAGCAAGCGAGACGCCC
Organism: Enorma phocaeensis; assembly: GCF_016901575.1. Lineage (GTDB taxonomy): Bacteria > Actinomycetota > Coriobacteriia > Coriobacteriales > Coriobacteriaceae > Limicola > Limicola phocaeensis_A. The sequence continues at coordinate 53,239 of NZ_JACJKQ010000008.1, read as the reverse complement.
AAGATGGCGTTTGCGCCGAGATTGCCTTTGTTGTCGGTGCCATCGGCTGCCATAAGCGCCGCATCGATGGCGCGCTGGTCGAAGGCATCCATGCCGATGACGGCGTCGGCGCACTCCTTATTCACATGGTCAACGGCACGCGTCACGCCCTTGCCCAGATAACGATCCTTGTCGCCGTCGCGAAGCTCGACGGCCTCAAACGCTCCCGTAGACGCGCCGGAGGGGACCATGGCGCGGCCAAACGACCCGTCATCGAGCACAACCTCGACCTCAACGGTGGGGTTGCCGCGCGAATCGAGCACCTCGCGGCCATAGACATCTAGAATCTCGCTCATTACCGAGTCCTCTCTCTTAGAGCTCCATGCCCAGGCATAGGTTACCCTGAGCAAACTTTTTTAAGTATGCCCGAATTGACGGCACGATAACGCGAGAGCCCGAAGATTTTCATCCGGGCATCTGGGAGTCGGAGGCGCTGGAAGCGGCCGATGTGGCGCCGGACGCGGCCGCCGGCGCGATCTCTTGGCCTGGCGCCGTGGTCAAAAATGTGCCACGCTGGGCAGATGAGACGGTGCCGAGAACCAGCGATGGTCATATGCCAGCTGCGCTGGGCATATGGGGCGTGCCCCGGCAGAGCACCCTGGTCAAAAGCATGTCGCCCTGGGCAGGGAACCGTACCCGCACGCGCTCGCGCAGGCAGCATTCTGCCCAGAGGAAGCCCCGTTTGACCACGGACACGCACCCGCCGCGCCCCCTTGCCCAGGCAGGCAACCTTTTGACCAAGCGCCACCGATGTGCGCGCGGAGCCTGCCCAGGCAGCGACCACTTTGACCATCCGAAGCCGCGCGCGAATGGCCCAGGCCGCGAAGGCGCAGGCCTACTCGCTCGTCTTCACCTGATTCCACAGGCGGTTGAGTTCCTCGGTAGAGAGGTCCTCTACCGAGGAGCCACCCTCCTGCGCGAGGTTCTCGACCGCCTCCCAGCGGCGGCGGAACTTCGCCGTGCTCGCACGCAGGGCGCTCTCGGCGTCGATTCCTTCCTTGCGCGCCACGTTTACCATGGCGAACAGCATATCGCCGAACTCAAGCTCACGCTCGTCGGAACCAGGGGCCTCGCGCTCGAACTCTTCTCGCTCCGACGCCACCTGGTCCCAGACGTCGTCCACCGTATCCCACTCGAAGCCCACGGCGGCAGCCTTGCGCGAGACTTTCTGGGCCTCCATAAGGGCCGGCAACGCGCGCGGGACGCCGTCCAAAAGTCCCGCCGGGCGCTCGTTTGCCTGCGCCGCCTGAGCGTCGCGTCCCGCCTTCTCGGCAAGCTTTACCGCATCCCAGATCCCCAGCACCTCGTCGGCGTCCGATGCGGCATTGTGCTCGCCGAACACATGCGGATGGCGCCGGATGAGCTTCTCGTTGAGGCCCCGAGCCACGTCATCGATGGTGAACTCGCCGGCGTCGGCCGCGATCTGAGCGTGCAGCAGCACCTGCATGAGCACGTCTCCCAGCTCTTCGCATAGGTGCTCGGCGTCGTTTGCCTCTATGCAGTCGACGGCCTCATAGGCCTCCTCGACCATGTTCTTCGCAATGGACGCATGCGTCTGCTTGCGGTCCCAAGGGCATCCGTCGGGCTGGCGCAGACGCCAGATGGTCTCGACGAGCGCATCCAAGGAGTCACGCGCGTCGGAGCGGGTCGAGCGGTCGCGAGCCGCCTCTTGTTGCGATGGCTCAGCGTGGGACAGATTTGCTTCCATGCGCACTACGCCTCCTCGAGCACCACGTGGCGAAACGCCTCGGCAATCGACCGGCCGCTTTCGTAGATGCCGTAGCTGTGCGACCCGTCCTTAGGGATGGAGACGCTGCCAGGATTGAATGCCCAGACCTCCATGGCGCCGGGAACGGGCTCGTTCACCTTCACGTGCGTGTGCCCGTAGACGATGGCCGAGCCCGCAGGCAGGGCGGGCAGATGGTCCACGCTGTTGTGGAAACCGGCGCCGAACACGTGCCCGTGCGTCAAAAACAGCTCGCGCCCCGCCTCGTCGACCAGCACGGAGTAGTCGGCCATGCAGGGGAAGCCGAGCACCATCTGGTCGACCTCCGCCTCGCAGTTGCCGCGCACGGCGACGAGCCTGCCGGAGGAGGCAAGGTCGTTGAGCAGGGGGATAACGCGCTTGGGGGCGTAGTCGCGCGGCAGGTCGTTGCGCGGCCCGTGATAGAGCAGGTCGCCCAAAAGCACGACGCGATCGGGCTGCTCGACATCGATGGCCTCCATGAGGCGGCCGGCCCAATAGGCCGAGCCGTGAATGTCCGAAGCAATGAGCACCTTCATGATGGTTCCTTTCAACATGCGCTGGTCGTAAGGCTTTTCCATCGCCGCGCATGACGGGCATATGGGACAGGGCTGCCGATGCAGCGGTCTCGACGTGCACCGCTTGTCCCGCGGCATCGCGCCCGCGCTGCCGGCGAGCGGCTACGCCCATTATACCCGGCAGGTTTTCTGAGCCATCTTTTTGGGCGCCCCGCCCCGGCTACGGCGCAGGCACGGCGCGCCGGAGGCTACCGCGCGGCCCGGCCGGCTTCGCTCACGACGCGCTGGAGCGGGATCCCCTCGCGCCGGGCGATGGCTGCGCAGTCGGCAAACTCGGGCTTCACCCGCGAGGTTCCATCGGGAAGCTCGACGCGCTTGGCGCGAACGACCCCCCACGGAGTCTCGAGCTCGCAGGCCTCACGCGCAAGAACCGTTCGCTCACAGGCCCAGCGGCGCACACCGATGGTGGTCGTCTCGAGCAGTATCGCCCGCTCGACGGCGTCGACATCTGCTGCGGCCGCCACCACCTGAAGCTGCCAGGCGGGACGCTCTTTCTTGGTAAACACGGGAACCCAATGCACCTCGCGCGCCCCTGCCTCGCGGACGCGCTCCGCCGCATAGGCGAGCTGCTCTCCCGTCGCGTCGTCGATGTCGCACTCCAGGCGCACGATGCGCTCCGGCGCGTCTGCGCCTATGGTCGGCCCAGCCGCCGGATCCCCCGAAAAGCGCGAAGGACAGCAGGACACGTCCCCCTCCGGAACGGCGCGCCCGTCTGCCGGGAGCTCTTCGATGACCATGGCGCGCAGGATGCTCGGCCGCTCGTAGGCGCGCTTGCCCGCGCCCAAACCCACGCGCTTGACGCAAAAGCGCGCAGGCAGCTCGCGCTCCGCATTGACGGCGGCGACGATGGCGGCGCCCGTAGGGGTCACCAGCTCCCCCTCCACGTCGCAGATGGACAGCGACAGCCCATGCGCCTCGACGATGTTGAGCGTCGCCGGCACCGGCACCGGAATGATGCCGTGCTGGCAACGGATGGTGCCCCGGCCGTCCACGAGCCGCGGCACGATTACCCGGGTCACGTCCAAGTCGTCGAGGCATACCGCGACGGATACGATATCGACGATGGAGTCGACGGCACCCACCTCGTGAAAGTGCACCTCGTCAAGCGCGACGCCGTGCGCCTTGGCTTCGGCATGTGCCAGGATGTCGACCATGCGGTGAGCAAGGTCGCGGGCGCGCGGGGCAAGCTGGCAGGCATCGATCATGCGGTCGAGGTCGCCGGGGGCGCGATGCTCATGGTGGTGATCGTGGCCGTGCGCATGGCCATACCCGTCACCATGGTGAGCGGATCCGTGATGATGGTGCCCAGCCTCGTCATGGCATCCGTGCCCGTGCCCGTGCCCGTGCTCGTGCTCGTGCTCGTGCTCGTGCTCGTGAGCATGCTCCCCCACATGGCTCGAGCCGCCACCGTGGAGATACGCCATGTCGTGATCGTGGTTCTCATGCTCCGCGTCAAGAACCACATCGAAGTCGCAGCAATCAAGCCCCGCCTTGGACACGCGCCCCACTCGCACCTCATAGCCGCCGACAGGCAGGGTCGCGAGCGCGTCGCGCAGCCGGGCCTCGTTGGCGCCCGCATCAATCAGCGCGGCAACGGCCATGTCGCCACTGATGCCGTTTGTGCAATCCAAATAGAGCGTTTTGCCCATAGCGTCTCCTTGCGTCTAATCATGGGGAGGCGGAGGCGGCTCGCACCGCGCCCCCGAGGATCACTCTTCGCGCGCCGGCCCCTCACTCGGCGCATCACGGCGCCCCGGCAAGTGGTTGATGAGGGAGGCCTGGTACGCCGCGCCGAAACCGTTGTCGATGTTTACCACCGAAACGCCGCTCGCGCAGCTGTTCACCATGGCGAGCAGCGTGGTGAGCCCGCCCAGATTTGCCCCGTAGCCGACGCTCGTGGGAACGGCGATCACCGGGCAGCTCGCCAGGCCGCCGACAACGCTCGGCAGGGCCCCCTCCATGCCCGCTACCGCGATGATCACCTGCGCGCGGGCGATGTCCTCCGCATGGCGCAGCAACCGATGGATTCCCGCCACGCCCGCGTCGCTCACCAGTCTCACGCGGTTGCCCATAAAGCGAGCCGTGAGCACGGCCTCGGCCGCCACGGCGTAATCGCTCGTACCTGCCGTAAGCACCAAGATGTCACCGTTGCCGTCGGGCTCGGGAAGCTCCCCCACCACGCCGGCGCGCGCATCGACATCGTACGACATGTCGCATCCGGCCTCGACGAGGGCGTCTGCTTTCCGCTGGTCCAGACGGGTGATGAGAATCCGCCGCTGCCCGGCGGCCTCCATCGCGCGCACGATGCCCGCAATCTGCTCGGCGGTCTTCCCCGCCCCGTAGATCACCTCGGAGACGCCTGTCCTCAGGCCGCGCCCCGTGTCCACCTGGGCGAAGCCGAGGTCCGTCACCGCATCCATATGCACACGATCGACCAGCTCCTGCGGGCTGAGCTTCCCCGCAACGACCGCGTCCGCCAGGGCCTTCAAGTCGGCAGCATCCATTCGATCCCCTTTCAACCGCACCAGACGCTACCACATGAAGTGCACTCCAAGTCACGTTACGAGATGCGGAATCCACAACGGCTGCGCACCATCGGCACACGGGCCTGCTATCCTTCGTTCTCGTACCTACAAATCCCAAGCAGGTTCCGGACACAGAAGGGGCGGCGAATATGGCGTCATACACCAACGGAGCAGCGGGCAACCGTGGCGGACATCACGCCAGGCCCCCGCAGCAAACAGGCCCCGCGCTTTCCATCGCCGCGCTCGCGATGGGCACCCTCGCCATCCCGGCGGGCCTGCGCGTCCATTGGCTGCTGGCGATCGTCGCGGGCGTGGCCGCGATCGCGCTCGGCGCCGTCGCCATTCGCCAGCGTGCGCAGCAGCGGCCGCTCGCCATCGCGGGCATGGCGCTCGGCGTCTTGAACATCGCCGTGTACGTGGCGCTCGTCGCCATGATCGCGTATAACTTCCATCAGTTCACGCTGCTCATGCAGTAGCGCGCCGCCACGGGCAACGGCTTGGCGGCAAGGCCGGCGACGAACTACCAAAACCATCGGGGCAAGAGGCCGCCGCACATCGTGCGGCGGTGCTTGCTTTGCGCCCGACGCCGTCCGACAGCCCGGCGCCTACAGCAGCGCGGCCTCCCACTCGCTCTCCCTGAATCCCACGAGCACGGTGTCTCCCGCCACGATGATGGGGCGCTTCACCAGCATGCCGTCAGTCGCCAGCAGCTCGAAGGCCTCGGCATCGCTCATACCTGCATCGAGCTGAGCCTTCACGCCCAGCTCGCGATACTTCATGCCGCTCGTGTTGAAGAAGCGGCGCACGGGCAGCTCCGAGCGCCCGTGCCAGTCGGCGAGCTCGTCGGCGGTGGGATTGTCCTCGACGATATGGCGGTCTGTATAGGCGACGCCGTGGTCGTCCAGCCACTTCTTTGCCCGCTTGCAGGTGGTGCACTTGGGATATTCAACAAACAGAACGGGTTGCTCGGCAGCCATGCTTGCTCCTTTGTACGCGGTCTTACGCTACGACCATTGTGGCAGATTTCCTGCCGACGCGTACCGGGGTGGGCCAGACGACGGCGCCGATCGCCCTCATGTGTGGCGAAGGGGCGCACGGGGACGCAGATGTCGCATGTAGGACCCAGGCGGACCGCCGACGCGAGCCTACGCCTCGTCTGCGGCGGCGCGGTCGAGCAGGGCCAACGCCTCGTCCTTGGTCTCGACGCCAAGCTTTTCATAGGCGCGCGTGCAGTAGGTGCCCACCGTCGAGCGCGACAAGAACAGCTCCTCGGCAATCTGGGCCTGCGTCCTGCCCGCATACACGCCCATCAAGATGTCGCGCTCGCGGTCGGTGAGGTTGTGCGAGGCAAGCATCCGATCGATCTTGGCAGCGGCCTCCTTAGATAGCCTCCCAGGCGCTGCCGAGGCGGGCGGCGCACCTGCGGCCTGCGAACCGACGGGCACCGCAGGCGAGGCGCCAGCCGAGGAGCCTCCCTTGCGCCCCTTCCGAACCAGATGGACCACCAGCACGATGACCGCTATCATCGCCGCCACGGGCAGGATGACGTTGATGAACAACGTGAACCAGATGACGACCCATTCAAATCCTGTTGGCATCATGGCAAGCTCCTTTCCCGCGCGAGGCCCGAGCCCCTTCATCGCCCTGCCTATCGTGAGTATCCCCCACTCGCCGATATGGCCTTGTCGTTCATCTGCTTGATTTTTGCACTCATTTCCGCAGGTCAATCATGTCGTGCAAAAATGTCTACATGCACGACAGGCGCCTTCTCAGAGCGCGGGGCTAGCGATGGCGCGCATCAAGCTCGCCGGCAAGCTCCTCGATCGTCACCCCGTAGCGCTCGAGCGTCACGAGCAGATGGTAGACGAGGTCCGCCGACTCGTAGCGGATGTGGTCATGGTCGTCGTCCTTGCACGCCATCACCACCTCGGTCGCCTCCTCGGCGACCTTCTTGAGCAGCTTGTCCTCAGGACCGGCGAGCAGGCGCGCGGTATAGCTCTCCTCCGGCGACGCCCCGCGACGCCCGCGAATCACCTCCGCGAGCCCCTTGATGGTCCGGCCGATGTCGCCGTCGTGCACATTTGCCGTACGTTCTCCCATGGTCATGCCCCCAAATGACGAGTCCAACCGATGTCTGCGCTATGCAAGCGCGTTGAAAAAGCAGCTGCGGTTGCCGGTGTGGCACGCCGGTCCGGGCGAGTCGACCTTCACCAGCAGCGTGTCGGCGTCACAGTCGGCATAGACCGCCTTCACCTGCTGCATGTTGCCGCTCGTGGCGCCTTTGTTCCACAGCTCCTTGCGGCTGCGACTCCAGAACCAGGTTGTCCCCGTCTCAAGCGTAAGGCGCAGCGACTCCGCGTTCATCCACGCCACCATGAGCACCTCGCCGGTGTCCCACTGCTGGACCACTGCGGGAATGAGTCCCCGGTCGTCGTATTTCACATCGTCTATGGTCATGTTGAGCTCCTATTCAACGAGTGCACGCCGAACATGCTCGAGCGCGCGTGCGCTACGAGCCGCGCAGGTGTTCCGGATGCCTGCGATTGCCTCGGGCGAGAAGCGAGCATGCCTCGCACGCCGCGCCCGGCAGGCAGAGGGACGGGTCGGACGCCTGGGATGCCCGCGGCCTAGAAGTCAAGCCGCACGGGAATCCCCTGGGCAGCCATGTACTCTTTCACCTCGCGGATGCTGAACGTGCCGAAATGGAACACGCTCGCCGCGAGCACCGCATCCGCCTCGCCCTCGATGATCCCCTCGGCGAAGTGCTCGAGCTCCCCGACGCCGCCCGACGCGATGACGGGGATGGGCACGGCCCGTGCGACCGCACGGGTGAGCGCCAGGTCGAAGCCCTCCTTGGTTCCGTCGCGGTCCATGCTGGTCAGAAGGATCTCGCCCGCGCCGCGGCGCGCCGCCTCCTCCGCCCACGCCACGGCATCGATGCCCGTCGGCGTGCGCCCTCCCGCCAGATATACCTCCCACTTATCCGCGCCGGGAGCACCGGGGGCGCCCACGCGCTTCGCGTCGATCGCAGCCACGACCGCCTGGCTGCCAAACGCGGCGGCGGCCTGCGAGATGAGCGACGGGTCGCGCACCGCGGCAGAGTTGACAGACACCTTGTCGGCACCGGCCGCCACCATCTGCCGCATGCCCGCCAGATCGCGAAATCCGCCCCCCACGGTATAGGGAATCGAAAGCTCCTCTGCGGCGCGCGCCGCCATGTCGATGGTCGTCGCCCGGTCATCGCTCGTCGCCGTGATGTCGAGGAACACCACCTCATCGGCCCCCTCGCGGTCATAGGCGGCGGCAAGTTCAATGGGGTCTCCGGCGTCGCGCAGCGACACGAAGTTCACGCCCTTGACGACGCGCCCGTCTTTCACGTCCAGGCACGGAATGATTCTCTTGGTGAGCACGGCGGCTCCTTCCTGTATGGCCCGTCCGCCAGCCAGGCGCCCCGACACGCTACCTGGTCCTGCGGAACGAATCTCGTTGCAAGCCCATCAAAGGGCGTGCGCGACGGCCCCTGGTCGCTCAGGCGACGCTCGGCGAGGCCAGACGCGCGCATGCCCTACTCGACGGGCGCGGCGGCGAGGGACAGGGCGTCCGCAAGGCCGAAGTTGCCCTCGTAGAGGGCGCGGCCCACGATGCAGCCCTCGATCGCATCGTCGCCCGCAGCGGCAAGCGCGCGGATGTCGTCGAGGGACGACACGCCGCCCGACGCCACCACGGGAAAGCCCGCCCACGACGCCACGCGACGATAGGCGTCGACATCGATGCCCGTCTGCATGCCGTCGCGCGCGATGTCGGTAAACACCAGATGGCGGAATCCCAAGCTGGCAAGCTCGCTCACCACGTCTTCAGCGCTACGCGCCACATCGTCGCGCCAGCCGTTCACCTTCACCTCACCGTCACGGGCGGCGACGTCCGCCACGAGCAGGTCGCCAAACCCCCGTGCCGCGACCTCGGCAAATCCTGGCTCGGTCACGAGCACCGTGCCGAGGGCGATGCGCCTTGCGCCATACCCGGCGAGCTCGTCGATACGCGCGAGCGACCGCACGCCGCCGCCCACGTCGATCGACAGCCCATCAACCTGACATATTGCCTTGATGGCATCGGAGTTTGCCTTGCGGGCGTCCTCGTCTTCCTCAAGGGCAGCCGAGAGATCGACCACGTGCAGCCATGCGGCGCCCTGCTCGGCAAAGGACCGCGCCTGCGCGACGGGGTCATCGGAGTACACCTTGCACCGGGACCTGTCGCCGCGCTCCAGACGAACCACCTTGCCGGCAACCAGGTCGATGGCGGGAAACACGATCATGCTTCCACCTCCCCTGACGCGACAGGGACGCCGCCTGAGGCAGCGGCGGCCCCGGCGGGCACGCCTGCCGCAGGCCCTCCGCCCGTGCTCCGGGCGACGATCCCCACAAAGTTCTCCAGAATCTTGAGCCCGTGTCGCGAAGACTTCTCGGGATGGAACTGGCAGCCAAAGACGTTGTCGCGCCATGTCACCGAAGCGAAGTTTCTCGCATAGTGCGTCCTCGCGGCCACGCACGACGCCTCGACGTCGCCGTCAAGTGCAAAGGAGTGGGTGAAGTAGACGTTTGCCCCCTCGTCGAATCCGGCAAGCAGCGGGCAGGCAGGGCCATCCATGTTGGGATACACCTGGTCCCAGCCGACGTGGGGTATCTTGAGGCGACGCGACGGCAGCAGGGTGCACGACCCCTCGAGCACGCCGAGGCCGCGAACCCAACGGCGCCCATCGGCCTCGAACACGGTCCCTGGGCTCAGCTCGGCGCCATAGGGGTCGGCGGCGAGGACGGCAGGGGCGTCGGCGGGCACCCCCTCGTCGCCTCGGCTAAACAGCAGCTGCTGCCCCAGGCAGATGCCCAAGAAGGGAGCACCCGCGGCGATGGCGTCGAGCACGGCGCCATCCTGCCCGCATTCGTGCATGAAGGTGATGGCGTCATAGAACGAGCCGACTCCGGGCAAGACGAGTCCGTCCGCGCCGCGAATGGCCGCGGGATCGTCGGATGACGCGGCATCGGCGCCGGCACGAGCAAGCCCTCGCACCACGCTCGAAAGGTTTCCCTTGTGGTAGTCGATGACCACGATGTGTGGCGAAGATGCCATGGCCTTCCTTTCTCGGTCAAACGGCAACGGGCGGCGATTCGCGCGAAGCGCCCCGTGCGAAGACGGCGAGCCGACAGCACGCAGGCGCAGCCGGGCATGCCGCGCCGCGGCGTCTCGCGGGCAGGCGAGCGCGCCGCGCGCCAGGTCGTCTAGAGGCTTCCCTTGGTAGACGGCACCCCTACAACGCGCGGGTCCAGCTCGCAGGCGCGCCGCATGGCGCGCCCCACGGCCTTGAACGCCGCCTCGATGATGTGGTGGCTGTTGGCTCCAGCGAGCTCGCGCACGTGCAAGGTCAGACGGGCGTCGCGCGCGAACGCGTAGAAGAACTCCACCGCGAGCTCGGTGTCGAAGTCGCCCACGCGCGGGGTGGGCAGCGGCAGGTCGCAATAGGCCTGGCCGCGTCCCGAAAGGTCCACCACCGCCTGCACGAGCGCCTCATCGAGCGGCACCGCGCAGTCGGCAAAGCGCGTCACGCCCCGCTTCTCGCCCAACGCCTGCGCAAACGCCTGGCCCAAGACGATGCCCGTGTCCTCGACGGTATGGTGGGCGTCGACGTCGGTGTCGCCCAGCGCCTCCACGTGCAGGTCAAACAGGCCATGGCGCGCGAACGCACTCAGCATGTGATCAAAAAACGGCACGCCGGTGGTGATGTCGCAGGCGCCCACGCCGTCGATGTTCACAGTAAGCGTGATGTCGGTCTCGCCCGTAGTGCGCTGAACCGTCACCACGCGCGGCTCGACGCCCGCCTCGGCCGCAGCCGAGACGGCCTCTTCGGCGGCTTTCACGGCGCTCGACTTCTTGTAGATCGTCATGAGCGATCCTCCTTTATGAGCTGGGACAAGGCACGAAGCACCTCGTCGTTCTCTTCAGGCGTTCCCACCGTGATGCGCAGACACCCGGCAAGCCCCGGAGCCGATGAGAAGTCGCGCACCAAGATGGAATATTCGTCACGCAGGCGCTCGCGCACGCGCGCGGCGTCTGGAACGCGCGCCAGCACAAAGTTGCCTTGGCTGGGCCACACTGCAGGCGCCAGGTCTCCCGAGGGGGCGTCGACGTCGGCGAGCAACGTGCGCAGCGCCGCGACCATGCGCTCCCGCTCCGCGCGGATCTGCCGCACCACGGGATCGAACATCACGTCCATGCGAAGTGCCGCCTCGGCGGCCGCCTGGGTGAGCACGTTGACCGAGTAGATCTGGCGGATCGCCGCAAACACATCGATCACATCGGGCGCCGCCACCACATAGCCGCAGCGCACGCCGGCCTCGCCGAACGCCTTCGAAAGCGTGTGAAGCACCACCAGGTTGGGGTGCGAGGGCAGCAGGCACTCGACCGACGATCCCGGGTCGGCAAACTCGATATATGCCTCATCGACCATCACCATGCCTGGGCACGCCTCGCAAACCTGCTCGACCTCGTGGGCGCCCACAAGATTGCCCGTGGGGTTGTTGGGAGAGGTGAGTATCACCATATCCGATCGCGAGGCCGCCTCGAGCGTGCGCGGCATGTCGAGCTCGAAGGTCTCGGGATCGCGCCACACGCGCTTCACCTGCGTCTGGTTCACCGACGCGAAAAACTCGTACTCGCTGAATGCGGGCGGGCAGTTGAGCAGCGTGCGCCCCCGCCCGCCAAACGCCATGATGAAGTTGAAGAGCAGCTCGTCGCCCCCGTTGCCCACGCAGATCTGCCGACGGCTGTGGCCCCCACGAGCCGCGATGAGGTCGCGCAGGCGGTTGGACATGGGGTCGGGATAGCGGTTGAGCGGCGTCGCGGCAAGCGCGTCATCGACCGCGGCGCGCACGGCCGGCGGAGGCGGATAGGTGTTTTCGTTTGCCGAAAGATTGATGCGCGTCTGAGAGAAGGCGGGGTCGTACGGCTCGATCTGCGCAAGATGAGGCTGCACGAGCGCACGCATACGATCGGAAAGCTGCGCCATGTCACGCCTCCCCGTGCAGGGGCTTCCGGCACGCGGAGGCGGACGCGCCGCCGAGACCGCCTGCAGAAGCGACGCCGTCCGATGAGCCCGCACGCGCCGCGGCATCGACGCCGCGGCTCACCGTCTGGACGTCATCGTGCGGCCAGGCAATCTCGGTGAGGTCCGCCCGGGCAAGCGCGTCATAGCTCACCGAGGTCTCGCCCTTCTCGAGCGACCGGCGACGGAGCGCCGCAGAAAGCGCATGCGCCCACAGCCCCTCGCCCTGGGCGAGCGTCTGGGTCGCCGGCGCATCGCGCAGAAGGCCGGTCGGCGTATAGCATATCACCGACGACTTCTTGACGAAATCGTCCACCGACAGCGGGCTCGAGAACACCGCCGTGCCGCCCGTGGGAAGCGTGTGGTTGGGTCCCGCGACGTAGTCGCCCAACGGCTCGGAGCTCCACGCGCCCACGAAGATGGCGCCCGCGTTGCGTATGGACCCGAGAAGCCCCAGCGCGTCCTCGCAGTGCAGCTCCAGATGCTCGGGCGCGATGGTGTTCACCGCGGCCACCGCGGCCGCAAGGTCGGAGGCGACCACGATCACGCCCTCGTTGTCGAGCGACGCGCGCGTGATGTCGGCCCGCGGGCTCTGCGCCACCAACAGGTCGATACCCCGCTCCACCTGGGAGGCAAACGCGGTGTCGCACGTCACCAGATAACACGCGGCAAGCGGGTCGTGCTCGGCTTGCGCCATGAGGTCGGCCGCGACCACCATGGGGTTTGCCGTGGCATCGGCAAGCACGCAGACCTCGCTGGGGCCGGCGACCATATCGATGCCCACATCTCCCGAAACGATCTGCTTCGCAGCGGCGACGAATGCGTTGCCCGGGCCTGTGATCGTGTCGACCTTGGGAATGGACTCCGTTCCATAGGCGAGCGCCGCCACCGCCTGGGCGCCGCCCACCGTATACACCTCGTCCACCCCGGCGACCTTGGCGGCGGCGAGCGTATAGGGCGAGATGCCGCCCGTCACCGGATCGGCGTCCTTTTGGGGCGGGGTGACCATGACGATGCGCGGCACGCCCGCGACCTTGGCGGGAATGGCGTTCATGAGCACGGTCGAAGGGTACTGCGCGCGGCCTCCCGGCACATAGATGCCCGCCGCGGCGACCGGCGTCACCTTCACCCCGAGCATCGTGCCGTCCGCGCGCGTGGTGAACCAGCTCTGCTGGACCTCGCGCTCGTGAAAATCGCGAATCTGGGCGGCAGCCTTCTCGAGCGCCGCACGAAACGCGTCGTCCACGTGGTCGAGCGCGCCCTCGAGCGCGGAGGCGGGAAGCCGGAATGCCTGGACATCGACCCCGTCGAACTCGCGGCAGCATCGACGCACCTCGGCATCCCCCTGCTCGCGAACCGCCTCGACGATGCCGCGAGCCGCCTCGACGATCTCTGCCGGCAGCACCCCCTTACGGGTGAGCTGAGGCGCCTGCAGTCGTTCGCCGGGAGCAAGGGTGATGGTCTTCATGGCAGTTCCCCCTTATGAGAGGCCGCGGGCGCACAGGACGGAGCCGGGCCCGATATGTTCGTTATAGCACGAAAGGGCGCGCGGCCATGACACCGCGCGCCCATCTGTCCACAGAGGGAACTTTATCATGCTAAAGTCTTGCGCTCAACCGAGCGGGCCTCGCCGGCGGGCCATGTGTCCGGCATGTTACAGACGCAAACGAGGCGGCGCTGCGGCGCCGTCTAGCGCTACGAGCTCCGGGGTACGGCTCGCTCCTCTACGAGCGCCGCCAGGCGGTCTCCGAGCTCGCGTACGCGCGGATCCAAGCGCGAAGCGCCGGGATTCACAAAGAAGCGGGCGGTGCACTCCATGATCTCGCCGGTTATGACGAGGTTGTTCTCGCGCAGCGTGGTCCCGGTGGCAGTGATGTCGACGATGCGGTCGGTCATGCCCACTATGGGTCCAAGCTCGATGTTGCCATGGAGCGACACGATGTCGGCGGCGATGCCACGCCTCGCATACCAATCGGCCGCGATGCGGGGATACTTGGTCGCCACGCGCAGCACGCCGCGCCGTGCGTAGGCGCGCTCGGTCGCGTCCCCTTGCCCCGCGGGCTCCGCCTCGATGAAGCGGCATGCCCCGTAGCCCAGGTCGACCAGCTGCAACAGGTCGAGATCTGCCTCGATGAGCGAGTCCCTGCCGCAGAAGCCGCAGTCGGCGCCGCCGCACGCCACAAAGGCCGGGGCGTCGGTGGCGCGCACGATCACATACTCGACCTGGCCAATCGAGCCCGCCCCCTCGCGCGTGTCCTGCGCCGCAACGATAAGGCGTCTTCCGGGATTGCGCAGGCCCGAGACATCGAGCCCCGCGCGCTCGAGCACGTCGATGGTCCCCTCGTTGAGCGACCCTTTGGGAACGGCGATGCGAAGCGGCGTCTGCCCGGCCTTCCCGTCAAAGCGTGCGCACGCAAGGCAGCCGGCCTCCTTTCCCGCAGAAGCCCCCTCGGCGTCGGGAGCCTCGGCCGATGCGCCCGAGACGATGCCGGGCGCGGCCTCATCCGCCCCCTGCAGCGCAGCCTCCAGGCGCTCGAGCGAAAAGGCGAATCCCGCCGCAGGCACATGGGGCACCCCGGCGAACGCGCCGTCGAAAATGGCATCGTAGCGCCCGCCCGACCCAACGGGGTCGGCAAGGCCCTGCGCATAGGCCTTGAACACCAGCCCGGTGTAGTAGTCAAACGAGTTCATGATGGAGAAGTCGAAGGAGAGCGCGTCGCACACGTTGCCGCCCGCCTGCTCGAGCCCGCGCGCCAGGGCGCGAAGCTCGTCGGTGGCCCTCACGTCGACGCCGGCCTCGGTCAGAAGGGCATCAAGGTGCTCCAGCACCTCGATGCCGCCGTGCAGGCGAGGAAGCGCGCTGATCGCGCGCGCCACGCTCGCATCGACATCGCTCTGGGAAATGCGGACGTCGAGCCCCACGAGGTCGTTTGCATGGATGAGCGCCAGGGCATCGCGCGCCAGGGCGGCATCCCCGCAGCGCCCCAGCAGCTCCATGAAGGGACGGGCACTGCCGCACACGACGCGCCAGCCGGGCAACCCGAGCCGCTGCATGACCTGCGCCACGAGCGAGACCATCTCGATATCGCCCTCCGCTCCGCCCTCTCCGATAAGCTCGAAGCCCAGCTGGGTGAACTGCCTCGCCACGCCCGCGAAGCGCGCCTGGTGGCGCACGACGGGGGCCTCATAGCGCAGGCGAATGGGAAGGGGCGTCGAGCGCATGCGCGACGTCACCATCCGAACAATGGACAGCGTGTTGTCCGGGCGAACCACCAGGAGGCGGCCATCGTCGTCAAACAGCTTGAACGGGGTGTCGGCAACGCGCCCGGCACCCTCGAGCTCGGCCTTGTCCTCCAAAAGCGGCGTCTCGACCGGCAGGTAGCCACCCTCCTTGAAACAGGACTTCACGGTGTCGGCGATTGCCTCGCGCGCAGCCGCCTCTTCGGGCATGATGTCGCGAAACCCCCATGGCGTTGCCTTCATAGCATCCTCCCTCGGGCCCGCTCCATGGCCCTATCGTAGCGCGCCGCGAGGCGGCAGGGCCGTCCCGCGGCGGGTGAAGTCATTCGTCGCCGATATCCGTCGAACCTGGCGCCTTGCGCAAAAACGAATGCGCCCGGCAAGCGTTCGAACGCACGTGCGCGACACGCCGTCGTCTCCGCGCGAGGCGGCACGTCGAGGCCACGGCATCGGCAGCATCGGCGTTAGCACTTTATCATACTAGAGTACCCAAGCGTCTCGAGCGCGTGCATATTCCAAGGTGTAACGTTCTCGGCAGACACGCGTGCCTCACGCGAATCGCGTGCGCGCCGCCCACGGCGAACGCCGGGGCGCCTCATTTCGAAGGTGGCCGCTGCCTGGGGTCTCGTCTATACTGGAGCGCATGAACGACACCCGGCCGACATCCTCGACGTCTCCGGCGCGGCGCGCCGCCCTGTACGGGGCGCTCACGGCGCTGGCGCTCGTTGCCGGCTACCTCGAGATGCTCGTGCCGCTACCCGTCACCGTGCCCGGGGTGAAGCTGGGCCTCGGCAACGTCGTCGTGCTCTTCGCGCTCGAGCGCCTCGGCGCTCGACCGGCGGCGTTTCTCATGCTCGCCAAGGTTACCTGCTCGACCATCCTGTTCGCCAACCCCCAGACGTTTGTGTTCAGCCTCGCCGGCGGCGCCCTTTCGTGGGCGGTCATGGCACTTGCCCATAAAAGCGGGCTATTCTCAACGATCGCCACATCCGTCCTCGGCGGCATCGCCCACAACGCCGGTCAGCTCATCATGGTCGCGCTGCTGCTGTCGCCCCAGGTTGCCCTGGTAAACGCGCCGGTGCTTGCCCTCTCGGGAGTCATCTGCGGCGCCGCCATCGGCGTTGCCGTACGCAGCCTCGTCGCCGCCGTTCCACAGGGAGGACCACGTGCCTAGACAGACGTCCCGCACTCCCATGCTCTCGCGCCGCGGTCTTCTTGCAGGAGGAGCGGGCCTTGTCATGGCGGCGCTCGCCGCTGGATGCTCGTCCCAGGATGCAACAGGCGGGGACTCGGGACAAGAGCCCGCAACGAGCTCGACCTTCGCCTTCGACACCTACTGCACCTTTACGGTCTATGCCGACGCGACGGCCCCCGCCCTGCTTGCCCGCGAATGCGCACGGTACGACGGACTCTTCGACTTATATAGCGACGAGAGCGACATCGCCCGCGTCAACGCCGCCGGCGGGGCGCCGACAGAGGTTGACCCCGACACGGCCGACATTGTGCGTCAGGCGCTCGCCTGGTGTGAGCAGGCGGACGGGCTTTTTGACATAACCATCGGCGCCGTCTCCACCCTTTGGGACTTCGAGGAGGGCATCCGCCCCGACGACGACGCGATTGCAGAAGCCCTGACACATGTGGGGTGGCGTGGCGTCGCGGTCGACGACACCGACCCCGAACATCCCACCATCACGCTGGCGGACCCCTTGGCGAAACTCGACCTGGGGGGCATCGCCAAGGGATACATCGCCGACCGGCTCTGTCGCACCCTGGGAGAAGAGACCTCCGCCACAGCCGCCGCGCTCTCGCTGGGCGGCAACATCGCCTATTTTGGATCAAAGCCCGACGGCTCGCCATGGGAAACAGGCATTCGCGACCCCAACGACCCCGGCGGGTCCACCTTGGTGGGGACCGCGAGCACCAGCGGCGGCTCGCTCGTAACGAGCGGGCTGTATGAGCGCACCTTCACCTTGGACGGTGCGACCTATTGGCACATCTTGGATCCGCGTACGGGCATGCCGGTAGAAACCGACATTGCGAGCGTCACCGTGTGCTGCCCCTCGTCCACCCAGGCGGACGCGCTTTCGACCACGCTCTTTGTGGCAGGCAGCGCCCGGGCCTCGCAACTTGTCGACGCCTACGACGATACGGCAGCCTACTTCGTGCTGCGCGACGACTCCACCGCGGAGAGCTCGCGCTGGCAGGACCTTACCGACTTCGCCGCGGCATAGCGGCCCCACACGGCGTGATGGCGGCACCGCAGCGCATCGAGGCGGGCATGGACGCCCGCGCCGAGGCTCCCGACATGCCACGGGCAGCCCTTTACAGAGAAGCCATGCTGTCTCGCGGCGCGAAAACCTACGTGTGGTCAAAATAGCCGCTGATGTAGCAATTCGACGCTTCAGACGCGGTGCTGTATATATTATTAACACTCTATTGGGCTCAAATCGGCACGCCGGACAGCCCTCCCGCCTCCCAGGGCAAGCCAAATAGCTGCCCCGGGTTCCAAAAACCAGGCGCAATCGACGGAAAATTGCTATATCGAGCACCTTTTTGACCACTCGTCTTGAAAGCAATCGGTCGGAGATGCCGAGCTTGCCCGTTTTGATACATCTAACGGGCAATAATATGCAGTTACGATTGAACGCCACATGATGCCGCCACGCTGGGCATAGCGTCTCGCGAGGCCCTTAGAACTCTCCGACCATGCGGACCTCGGGCTCGAGCTCCACGCCAAACTGGTCGCGAACCTCGTCCTGCACATGCTTGATGAGCTCGCGCACGTCCGCCGCGGTGGCGCCGCCCGTGTTGACCACGAAGCCGCAATGTTTGGTCGATACCTGCGCGCCGCCCACCGAGGCGCCGCGCAGCCCGGCATCCATGATGAGCTTGCCGGCGAAGTAGCCCTCGGGACGCTTGAAGGTAGACCCGGCAGAGGGCATATCGAGCGGCTGCTTCTCTTCGCGCCGGCGGGCGTAGTCATCCATGGCGGCGCGAATCTGGGCAGAGTTGCCCGGTGCAAGCGCAAACGTCGCCGAGAGCACAACGAGGCCATCCGACGCCACGCGGCTCTTCCTGTATCCAAGCCCCAGCTCGTCACGGGAGAAGGTGCGGACCGTGCCCTTCAAGCGCGCATGGTCGCCGTCGGGGCCACCGGGCACGTACGCGCAGACCGATTCGAGCACATCGCCCGTGCATCCGTCGTATGCCCCCGCGTTCATGAAGCAGGCCCCGCCCACCGTGGCAGGAATGCCCCACAGGGGCTCCATGCCCGAGAGCCCCGCGTCGGCCGCGGCGATGGCGACGTCTTTGAGCAGGGCCCCGGCCTGCGCGATAACGCGCGTCCCCTCGACACGAGCCTTGCTCAGGTTGTCGCGCATAAGCACGACGACGCCGCGAATGCCGCGATCGCCCACAAGCAGGTCGCTGCCGTTGCCCACCACCGTCACCGGAACGCCGGCGATCGCGCATACGTCGAGCGCGCGGGCCGCGGCCTCCTCTGTGCGGGGCGTCACGAGCACGTCCGCGGGGCCGCCGATTTTGAAGGTGGTATGGGCGCTCATGGGCTCGACCATCGCGACCTCGTCCTCACCCACCGCGGCAGCCAGCGTGCAGATGACGTCCTCGTTAAAGCTGTCGTACTCGTGCATGAAAACCGCCTCACATACCTCTATAGCGAAAGCGAAGCGTCAACCCGCCCGGGCGCACCCGTCAGGCTCGTCTTCGCGGCAAACATTCCCCAAGACTATACCCGATGCCCCGCCGCGCAAACGGCGCGCCCGGGCCCGCGGGCAGACGTGTCGCCTCGGCCGTCTTTCCCACTTGGAATATCGACATGACAAAAGGAGAAGGCCCTGGCAACGTGAACCTTCGAATCGTCGCTGTTCACCAGTGCGCAAAAGCGCTATAGTGACCTCGCACAGTTTCAGGGTTGGGTGAAATTCCCTACCGGCGGTAACTGGCGGGCCGGCATGACGACCGGCCTCACGCGGCGGCTCCACGCAGCGCCGCGCAGCCAGAAGCCCGCGACCCGCATCAAGCGGTTGATCCGGTGAGAATCCGGGGCCGACGGTACAGTCCGGATGGAAGAAACGGAGGCTTCTTCACATGAACACATCCATCAACACCAAGAACATCGCGCTGGCGGCCCTCTTCACCGCGGCATCGTTGCTGCTGAGCTTCATCCAGATTCCCATCTTCCCGGCAGCTCCCTGGCTTATGTATGACCCCTCGGGCATCGTCTGTCTCATCGCCGCGCTTGCTTTCGGCCCCAAGCTGGGCGCTGCGGTCGCCATCATCTCCTGGCTTCCGCGCGTCTTTCTCGACCCCTTCGGGGCTCCTATGGGAATGGCTTCCACCTGCGCGTTTGTAATTCCCGCCGCACTCATCTATATCCGCGGGCATCGTTCGCGCGCCGCGTCGGTCACCGGCATGGTGACGGGTGCCGTCGTCTCGGTGGCGGTCGCATGCGTGCTCAACCTGTTTGTGACGCCGCTGTACACCGCGGTGAGCATGATGGACGTGGTCGCCATGATCGTGCCCATCCTCATCCCGTTCAACGTGCTCAAGATGGTCATCAACACCGTCGCCGGACAAGTTCTGCTTGCGCCCTGCATGAATGCGCTCAAGGTGGAGCGAGGCGACGCATAGGGCAATGGCATCGAGCTCGCTTCCCGTCGATACAACTGGCCGCATCGCTCCAAGCGGCATGAACCGCGTCCGCACCGAGGGTCCTGCCCGCGGTGCGGACGCGCCTCTCATTCGCCTTGAGAACGTGCACTTCTCCTATCCCGCAGCGCTCGCCGCAGACGGCCTGGCAGACGGACCGGAAGGCGAGCCGCCCCGGACCGAGGCGCTTGCGGGAATCAGCCTGTCCGTTCGCCCTGGCGAACACCTATGCATCCTGGGGGGCAACGGCTCGGGCAAGTCCACGCTCGTGCAACTCATGAACGCGCTTTTGGTCCCCACTTCAGGAACGGTCGAGGCATTCGGCTTCGACGCGACCACGATGGAGGGAGCGCTTGAGATCCGTCGGCGCGCCGCCATGGTGTTTCAGCATCCCGATGACCAGATGGTCACGAGCATCGTCGCCGACGATGTCGCCTTTGGCCCCGAGAACCTCGGCGTTCCGCAGCCCGAGATCGTCCAAAGGGTTGACGCGGCGCTCGAAGCCGTCGGGATGTCGGAGCTCGCGCAGGCAGATCCGGCCGACCTCTCGGGCGGCCAGCGCCAGCGCGTCGCCATCGCCGGAGCCCTTGCCATGCAACCCCAGGTGCTGCTGCTCGACGAGCCGTCCGCCATGCTCGATGCGCAGGGCCATGCGTCCGTGCAACGCATCGTGCAACGCCTCAACGACCGCGGCATCGGCATCGTTCATGTAACCCATTTCATGGACGATGCGCTCTTGGCGGATCGCGTCGTAGTGCTCCGAGAGGGGGCGATCGCCCTTGAGGGCACGCCGGAGGAGGTCTTTGCGCAACGCGACGTCCTCCGGATCATGGGGCTTGAGCCTCCGTTTGCCATGCGTCTTGCCGAGCAGCTCGCGCACGCCGTGCCCGACCTGCCCGTAACGGGCGACGCGGGCCTGCTCGCGCACGACGTCGCACATCGCATATCCGAGGGCGCCGACGACCTCCGCGCAACAGGGCGCGACGTCCCGACGCTCGCAGCCGCGCCGGCTCACGAGGCTCCCTCTGCGCAGGCTCCCGGCGACGCCATCGTTTTTGACCATGTTTCGTTCTCCTACGCCGACGAGGCAAGCCCGCGACGCAAGCGCAGCAGGAGGCACTCGACGCGCCCCGCCCCGCTCGCCCTCGCCGACGCGAGCTTTTGCGTGCCCCGCGGCTCGCTCACCGCCCTCGTCGGATGCACCGGATCGGGCAAGTCCACGAGCGTCGAGCTTGCGTGCGCCCTCAAGCTGCCTCGCTCGGGAAGCGTCTTCGTCGGCGGCATCGACACCGTCGACCTCGCACGTCGCCAAGAGCTTCGCGCGCAGATCGGCTACGTCTCGCAGCTTCCCGAGCGCCAGCTCTTTGCCGAGACGGTGCGTGACGACGTCGCCTTCGGCCCCCGCAACCTGCATCTCTCTGACGATGAGGTCGAGCGACGCTGCACCGAGGCCCTGCACGCCGTGGGCCTCGACCCCAGCGACGGGCTGATGGGGCGCTCGCCTTTCGCCCTCTCGGGCGGACAGCAGCGCGCCGTCGCCATCGCCGGCGTGCTGGCCATGCGCACGCCGATCCTCGTACTCGACGAGCCCATGGCAGGGCTCGACCCCGCCGGCAGGGACCGCATGCGCTCCCTCGTGCAGCGCCTTCGCTCCGAAGGCGTCACCATGCTCATGGTGACCCATGCCATGGACGACGTCGCCGAGCTTGCCGACCACGTCGTCGTGCTCGACCGCGGTTCCGTCGTGGCGCAGGGCTCGCCCCGCCACGTCTTTGGGCAAAGCCCCTGCCCCGCTCCGGGGCTTCCCGCCCCTCTCGCCTTTGCCCGCGAGCTCGCCCGCAATGGGGTGCCTCTCGACTGCGAGCCCCTCACGCTGGCCGAGCTCTGTCAGGCCCTTCTTGCCCGTCTGCCGGAGGTGAGGCACCATGGCGCTGCGCGTTAGCATCGGTCAGTATTACTCTGCCACCTCTCCCATCCACGCACTTGACCCGCGCGTGAAGCTCGTTGCCACCGTCGTGTTCATGGTGAGCTGCTTTTTCGTCTCAAACCTGCCCGCGCTCGTTCTTGCGGCGGCATTCGTCGCCCTCGCCGTCGGCTTGGCGCACGTGCCGCTCGGCAGGCTGCTCGCCCAGATTCGTCCCATCGTCCTCTTCTTGGTGGTGACCTCGGTCATCAACCTGTTCTTTGTCCAAACGGGCGACCTCCTTGTCGAGCTCGGGCCCATTCGCGTGTTTTCCGGGGGCATGGAGGCGGCGCTGCTCTATACCTTGAGGTTTTTCCTGCTCCTGCTTGCCGGATCGCTCCTCATGCTTACCACGCAGCCTGTAGCGCTCACCGACGCAGCCGAGAAGCTTTTGGCCCCTCTCGAGCGCGTGGGGGCGCCCGTGAGCCAGGTAACGCTCGTCCTGTCGATCGCCCTGCGCTTTGTGCCCACCCTCTCGCAGGAAGCGCGCAACATCGTTGCCGCCCAGACCGCCCGGGGAGCGAGCCTCGAAAACAAGGGAGCGATCGCCTATGCGCGCGCCTGCGTCCCGCTTTTGGTGCCGCTTTTTGCCAGCGCGCTTCGACACGCCGAAAACCTGGGCAGGGCCATGGACGCCCGCTGCTACACGGGAGGCGCCGGGCGCACCCACTATCATGTGATGCGCCTGGATCCCCGTCACGACGGGCTTGCGGTCGCGCTTATGGCCCTCTATCTGGCGGCCCTCGCCGCCATCAATATCGCGCTGTAACATGGGCGCCCCTGGGGGCGCTCGTGCCTCGCAGACGTCGAGCCCGTCCGCGGTAGCACAGGGCGCGCCCGCTCGCCTTGTGGCGATGCGGGCGCGCCCTGTTGCATCGATGGCGCCTCTCGGCCAGCCGTAACCGTCTGGCCGCGCTACTGTGCCGACAGGTCGATGCCGCGAGCCCAGCCCCAGCGCGGGCTCACGGTGTCGCCGTAATAGGAGATCCAGCTATCGAGGTTGTTCGTGTTGATGTAGCCGATGTTCTCCATGATCTTGTTGTCGCCGATATAGATGCCCACATGGCCCCAGATGCGGCCGGCATAGTTCTTGCTGTACGTGGATACGGCGACGATCATGCCGACCTGAAGGTCCGCCTTCTTGGAACTTGTGCACCAACGGTTGTACATGTCGTTCGCATTTCCGCCTGGATAGCCGAAGCCGGCGTTTTGGAACACGCGCGACACCCACGCGGCGCAGTAGTTCGCGCCCGGGGATGGGGTGTAGTAGCAGGAGTTCACCACGCGCTTCTGGGCCGAACTTGCCGCCTCGTAGTCCTGGCCGCTTCCCGCCTCGGGAATGTTGGTGGCTCCCCCGCCGCTGCTTGCCTGCTGCTGCTGGCGGCGGCGCTCTTCCTCGGCCTCCGCCTCGGCCGCGGCGAGAATCTCGGCGTCGCGCTGGGCCATGAGCTCCTTGACGTCGTCATCGAGGTCGTTCAAGACCTGCTGGACCTCGGCCTGCTTGTCCTGCATGTCCGAAAGCTGCTGAGCCTGCTGCTGCTGAAGCGTCTCGAGTTCTGACTTCTGGCTCTCCAGGCTGGATTTCTGCTGCTCGAGCTCTTCGCGCTGGGCGGTGAGCTCGGCCTGGATCGTCTGGACCTCATCGATGGCGCGCTGGTCGCTCTCGTTGATCTTGTCCAGATAGTAGGCGTTGGAGATGAGCTGGTCGAACGAGGTGGACGAAAGCAGCAGCGCGAGCGCGGTGTTGCCGCCGTTCTTATAGTTTGACGCCACGCGGTCGGCAAGCTGGGACTGCTTCTGCTCGAGCTCCGCCTGCTTTTCGTCGATCTGCTCCTGGGTGTCGTCGATCTGCGTCTGGGTGGCGTCGATTTGGTCTTGGACGTCCTCGATCTGAGAGAGCGTCTCGCTCTGCTGTTTGCTGAGCTCCTCGTACTGCGAGGCGATATCGTCCAGCTGCTGCTTGGTCTGGTCGTACTTCTCCTGCGCGTCGGAGAGCGCGTTGAGCGTCTCCTGGGTCGCCTGGGGCTCCGCCAGCGCGCGCACGGGATTGCCCAAAAGCACCGCAGCACCAACCGCCGCGAAAAGCCCCTTCAGGGCGTCGCGACGCGTAAGTTCCGCCTGATAGGCGCCGGCAAGTATGCTGTTGAGCCTCGAGGTTTCCTGATCGGAGGACCGCTTGGGTGTGGTGTTGTTAGACATACGTGCTCCGTTTGATGTGTGTGTATATGTCGTCGCCCGACTGTCGTGTGTATAAGGATACCGCACATCGCGCCGCTCGGCCCATTCTCCACATGTCCTGTCGGTGACAGGCGGCTTATGGGTCCCATCCGCCCAGGCGCCCAGCGGGCGCACCCGCCAGATAAAACCGTCCGCCCCCATGAGGGAGCCGCCCGGCCGGCCACACGGGCGCCATATACCCGTGCGCTATACTTGACGCGGTAAAACTCTCCCGAAAGGAGCTGCCCCATGTCCCAAACACTTGCCCCCGCCGACACATGCGTGCTCGTCACCGGCGGCGCGGGATTCATCGGATCTCACACCGTCGTCGAACTGCTTGAACGCGGCTATCAGGTCGTCGTTGTCGACGACCTCTCCAACTCGAGCCCCGTCGCCATCGACCGCATCAAGCAGATCGTGGGAGACGACGCGGCCGCCAACCTCACATTCTATGAGGCAAACATTCTCGACCGCGATGCCCTGAGCAGCATCTTCGACACACACCATCCCAGCCGCGTGATCCATTTCGCCGGGTTCAAGGCAGTGGGCGAGAGCGTCCACAAGCCCCTCGAGTACTACAGCAACAACATCGGCAGCACGCTCACCCTTTGCGACGTCATGCGCGAGCACGGCTGCAAAGACATCATCTTCTCGAGCTCCTCGACCGTCTACGGCGACCCCGACAACCCGCCCGTAACCGAAGAGGACCCCAAGAAGCCCGCCACCAACCCCTACGGCTGGACCAAGTGGATGATCGAGCAGATCTTGATGGACCTGCACACGGCAGACCCCGAGTGGAACGTCGTGCTGCTGCGCTACTTCAACCCCATCGGCGCGCACCCCTCGGGCCTCATCGGCGAGGACCCGAAGGGCATCCCCAACAACCTGGTGCCCTACGTGGCGCAGGTCGCCGTGGGAAAGCGCCCCTTCGTCCAGGTCTTTGGCGACGACTATCCCACACCCGACGGCACCGGCGTGCGCGACTACATCCACGTCGTCGACCTTGCCTGCGGGCACGTGTCGGCCCTTGAATGGATGAACGGCCGCTCCGAGGTGGGCATCTTCAACCTGGGGACGGGCACCGGCTCCTCGGTACTCGACGTCATCCACGCGTTCGAAAAGGCATGCGGCCACGAGCTTCCCTACAAGATCTGCCCGCGCCGCGACGGCGACATCGCTGCCAACTGGTGCGACGCCACGCGCGCTGAGCAGGAAATGGGCTGGAAGGCCAAGTTCGACATCGACGACATGTGCCGCGACTCCTGGCGCTGGCAGTCCCAGAACCCCGACGGCTTCGCCACGGCATAAGCGGACCTGGTGGTGACGGGACCGTCTTGACCCTTGACGGGCAAGATGGCCCCGTCCTCTTATATTCCGCGGATCGCCCGAAGAAGACGACGCGCCGGCCTGCGTCCGCCGTCCGACGCGGCCTGCTCTTTTGGCACCCTTGAGACGATTTGGAAAGGCCCCTCATGGCAAATGCCTTTGCCCAGTTTCTCGACAAGCATCACGGAGACCTCGAAGACTACCTGGAGTCGTTCTTTCGCGAGAAGACCGATCGGGCAGACCTCGAGCGCTACCTCTATGGCCCGCTCCGGGCGTTCTCCGAAAACGGCGGCAAGCGCCACCGACCGCTCATTTGCCTGCTTGCCGCCGCAGCGGTGGGCGGCAACCCCCAGGAGGCCCGCTCCGGCGCCGCGGCGATCGAGCACTTCCAGACCGCCGCGCTTATCCATGATGACATCGCCGACAACGGGCAGCTCCGCCGCGGCAAGCCGTGCCTGCACCTCACCGAGGGCACGGGACCTGCGATAAACTGCGGCGACTATGCTCTCACGCTTGTCACTTCCGCGGTGGCGGACGACCCCGTGCTCGATGACGGGCGCAAGCTGCGCATCTTGCGCGAGCTGGCAGCCATGATGCAGCGAACCGTCGAAGGCCAGGCGCTCGACCTGGGCTGGGTCCGCGACGGCCGCTTCGACCTGACGGTCGACGATTATCTTGCCATGGCAACCCTCAAGACCGCCCACTATTCTGGGGCGGTCCCCCTTGCCGTCGGCGCCATCGCTGGAGGCGGAACCAAGGAACAGATCGACGCGCTTCGCTCCTTCGGCCTGGACACGGGCCTCGCCTTCCAGATTCAGGACGACCTGCTCAACCTGGTGGGAGACGCCTCCGACAAGGACCATCTCACCGACATCACCGAGGGGAAGCGCACGCTCGTAGCGGTGCACGCCCTCTCCGACCCCGACTCGCATGACGAGGTCGTCGCCATCCTTTCGGCCGGCACGCGCGACCGCGCCGCCCTGCAGCGCGCGGTCGAGATCTTCCGTGCCGGCGGCTCCATCGACTTTGCGCGCGACCACGCCCTGGAGCTCACCGCACGGGCAAAGAGCACGCTCGCCGCAGCGGAGCTCGAGCCTGAAGCAAAGGCCCTCTTGTTCGCCATGGCGGACTTCTTTGTAGAACGCCTGAGCTAGAAACCGTCACGCCCCCATCGCGAGGCCCAACGGCAGACGCCCCGGCACGACGATGCCGGGGCGTCTTGCATGCGGACCCGCCGTCCGCGACGGAGCGCTTTCTATCACGGCGACCTCGGCCCCGTGCCGCGGCTCGCCTTGCGCGCCGCCTAGCGCTTGCAACGCGCCTCGACCTGCTTGTAGGCAACCGTGCCGCCCACAATCAAAAGGCCCGCAGCTATGACGGCGATGATCGCCACCGTGTAGTCGCCCGAGCCAAAGGCGCTCGCCGCGATGGTCGAGGTGATAATGGACGGCACGCGCCCAATGGTCGCTATGGCGAGCATCGCCGGAAAACGCACGCCCACCAAGCCGGCGAAGTAGGTAAGAAAATCCTTCGGCGTGCCCGGGATCAAAAAGACGATGAGCATGACGAGCTCCACGCGGCGCGTGTGCTGCAGCCAGGAAAACCGCTCGAGATGGGACCGGTCAAAGAAGAGCCCCACGACATTCCAGCCCCAACGCCTCACCACGGCATAGATGATGCTCGATCCGATTGCGCTGGCAACCAGGCACAGCGCGGTGCCCTCCCAGAATCCAAAAGCATAGCCGCTGGCGAGCTCGACCGGCTCGCCGGGGAGAAAGGCCAGAAAGATCTGAAGCATGTTGATGCCCACCATGGCGAGACGGCTGAGCACGGCATGCTCGTCCACAAAGGCGTGGACCGCCTCGGCATCGATGAGCCACGCATAGAGACCCGGAAGGTATTGCCAGCAGCAGATGCCCACAATCGCCAGCAAGCCGACAGTGATGCCGATAACCGCCGCACGACGCACCGCGAGCGAACGGGAAACATCCCGAGGGGCGTCCTTTTGCAGCGAAGCGCTCGGCACGGCGCCCAGCGGCGCACGCTCCATCGTCTCGTCGCTCAACATGTCCGGCCCCTCCAAATTCCCCAGAATCTATCGTCATGCCTCATGCTAGAAGGCAAATCTCTACGTTTTGTCAACGCCGCGCGGCACCGACGAGCTGCCATACGGTTCCCGACAGCATCAACTGCCGGACCACAGTGTAGAGAAAAGCTCGTTAACCGGTGCTAAAGGGACGATTAAGGTTTGCTTAGACTTCTCGGCCGGCGCCGGCAGCCCTCATGCCCTGCGCAGGAGCGGACCGGGCGTCCCAAAACGCCGCCGCGCATGCGAACCATCTGCCAGAGCGACATCGCAAGCGGCCCCTTCTGGCAGATGGTTGTCGGCGCACGACGGGACGCGCCGCCGGCGTCCGAGAACGGGCCCCGCTATGCCATCGATGCCCCCGCGGCGAAGGTGGCGGTGACGCGCGCCCCTCCGTCGGGGTCGTTCGCCAGCTGTATGTCGCCGCCATGCAGGCGCGCAAGGGTGCGTGCGATGTTGAGCCCCAGGCCAAAGTGCTCCGCCGACTTCGCCTCGCTGAAGAACGGGTCGCATCCATGGTGGAGCGCCTCAGGCGAGAAGCCCGGGCCGTCGTCCATCACCACCAGGCGCAGCGTCCAAGATGCATCCGCACCGGACTCACGCTCTGCCGGCAACAGGCACGCCTCAACCACAACCGAGCGGTCCGCGTGCGCGCAGGCGTTGCCCACCAGGTTTCCCGCCACCTCTTCGACCAGCTGCCGGTCAAGTGCCACCGAGAACTCGGCATCGGGCTCATTTCCCCTGAAGCCGTCGCCGCACACGACCTCGGCGGTGACCTCGCGGCCGCTGGCGGCCGCCATATCGCGCGCCTGGCGCGCAAGGTCTGAAGCCAGCTCGGACAGATCGGTCGGCTGGAGACGCACGGGGCGATCCTCGAGCTTGGTGACCTCACTCATAGAGTTGGCGTAGTCTTCAAGACGCTTGACCTGCGCAGAAAGCGCCTCGATCTCATCTGGGGACATCCCCTCATCGCACCGCAGGGACGCCATCTCGAGCGTGCCCTTGAGCACGGTCACCGGAGTCCGAAGATCGTGGGCGAATGCCGCATTGAGCCGGCGGCGGTCCTCGGCGGTGCGCCACAGGTCGGCGTGGGCATGGACGAGCGAGACCCTCATGTGCTCAAACGCCTCGGCAAGGCGTCCGAACTCACGGCCCGGCACCTCTCCGACCGAAAAGTCGAGATTCTGCGCCGCGATATTATCCGCAGCCTCATGAAGGGTCGCGAGGGGGCCGGACAGGCGCCTGAGATAGAACTTGCGAAACAGCACCACGGCCAGGATGCCGCACGCCACGAAAGGCGTCGCCACCGCGAGCGTTCGATAGGCGACGGCAGCCCCCGTCATGGTTGGGTCGGAGTCTTGTGACACGTAGTAGCCCACGTTTGAAATCACGAACTCCTCGTCGCCGTCATCGACGCGCGCGATCTCCCCGTCCACCGGAACGCGCTCCGCGCGCTCCTGCGCATCATAGTCGGCAAGCGATGCGGGGCTTATCGGCTCGGGATTGTATGGGTTGCCACCCGCGGCAATATAGTCCGCCTCGGCATAGTTTCCTCCCCAATCCATCACCTGCAACGAGGTGTCGCTGAGCAGCAGGTCCATGGTTGCATACACCACGCGCTGACCGGTCGACGCGTCATACGTTTCCTGCGAATAGCCGTCGCCCGCCTCGGTTGCCCTGCCGGTGCCGCTCCGCATGCCCAAAAAGGCGATGTGATCATGGCTGGCGCCCATCTCGATTGAAACCGCGGGCACGAGCTCGCCCGTGCCCGCATCGTAGACATACGGTCCAGAGTCCACCTGCGCGGTATGCTCGCCCGCTGCATAGACCTCGGCGTCGAAGGCATGCATCAGCAGCTCCATGACAACCAGCGAGATGGAAGCTGACGCCACAAACCATATGACCGCATAGCAGAAAAAGGCGCGCATGAGAGGAAGCCCGCGCCACCATGCGCGCAAGCGTCCGGCCATCTTGCCCCGCCCCGTTGCGTGCGGCGACCCGCCGCCTTGCGCCCTCATGACCTTGCCGCCCAGCGATAGCCCACGCCCCACACCGTCTCGATGAGGTCCACGGGGCCTCCGGCATCTTGGCATTTCTTGCGGATTCTTCTCACGTGTTCGCGCACGATGGATGGGTCGCCCGTGGCATCCCAGCCCCACACCTCTTCGTAGATCTGCGAGCGGTCGTAGACCCTGCCCGCATGCTTGCTCAACAGCGCGATGATGTCGAACTCGGTGCGCGTCAGGTCGAGCGCCACGACGCCCGAAGACGTATTGACCGTAGCGACGCGTGCAGCGTAGTCGATGGCGACGTCGCCAAACCTCAGCACGCCCGCATCGCGTGAGGAGTCGCGCCTATCTTCGCGCGCCAGGTGCGCCTTCACGCGGCTGCCCAGCACCTGCAGCGAGAACGGCTTGAGCACGTAGTCGTCGGCCCCCGCGGCAAAGCCGTCGAGCTGGTCGGCATCTTCTATGCGTGCGGTCAAAAAGATGATGGGGCATTCGAGGCTCTCCCGGACACGGCGGCACAGCTCAAACCCATCCATCCCAGGCATGTTGACATCGAGCAGGGCAAGGTCGATGCCCCGCCCTCCCGCAAGCGCCGCCTCTACCGCCTGCAGGGCTGCGCCTGCGTTGAGGGCGCATACGGTCTCGTAGCCCTCCATGCGAAAGTAATCGTCCAACATATGCACGATCGCGGACTCATCGTCCACGATCAG
This sequence comes from Enorma phocaeensis, assembly GCF_016901575.1. Lineage (GTDB taxonomy): Bacteria > Actinomycetota > Coriobacteriia > Coriobacteriales > Coriobacteriaceae > Limicola > Limicola phocaeensis_A. Next base: position 23,041 of record NZ_JACJKQ010000008.1, on the reverse strand, counting down.
CAGCCGCTTTGAGCCCTGCATCGTCACTCCCATCCCACGGGGCCGCACCGCCGCCGTTCGCCAGGCCCGCTGCCTGGCTCATGCGTCGGCGTCATCCTGCCCTTATCATGGCAGAGCTTTGTCGACATTATTCCTACCTTTACGACGGTTCAAGAGCGCCATGCCGGCGGCCGGCAGACAAACTTCTGTTGCAGAATGGACGCCCATCGCGGGCTTCTTTTGCAGAACGGCCGCTAAGAGGCCGATTACGGGGCCTTAGCGGCCGTTCTGCATCAGAGGCTTGTCCGAGCCGTCCATTCTGCACCAGAAGATCTCCGGCCGCATGCCGCACGGCAGCACGCGGGCCCGAGGCGCCGAGGCTCCACTGTCTAGCCCTCATGAGGTGGGACGAGGTGGCGGAGGCCATGGGCATGTCCAATTCCGGCGCGAGGACAGCGGCGTGCGTGGCCCTCACATGGCTGGACGCCGAGGGTGCTAAAGACGCTACGAACACGATTATTCGCTATCTCACGGCATGTTTGGCCCACATTTGGCCCATGTTTTGGCCCACCAATGGACAAAAAGAAAGCAGGCCAGACCGTTTACCGTGTCTGACCTGCTGTTTTTCTTGGCTGGGGCAGAGGGATTCGAACCCCCGTAACCGGCACCAAAAACCGGGGTCCTGCCGCTGGACGATGCCCCAAATGGTTCGCAGACGCAACTAACTCAATCCGCGTCGCAACTCTACAGAGTGTACCTAATCGCTCAGCGCATCGCAAACGCCATCGAGCAGCATCACGGCAAGTCCTTGGGCATCGCTCGAGGTGAACGAGCCGTATTGCGTCATGCCGGTGAGCTCGATGCGCAGGCGGGCCGGACGCGACGCGGCGGCGGCGAGGGCGGTTCGGATACGCTGCGACACATTCACACACTCCACCAGAACAATGGTGGCTCGCGGGGCGGCGTCGTCGGGCAGGCCTTCGCTTGCAATCTCGAGCACCAGGTCCACATTGTCGGGAGCCTCGTTGTCGCAGAGCTGCATGCCGCTCGTCTCGGTGGTGGCAGAAGCGATATTCCACATGCGCGACGCCACATTGCGCGCAATGGGGTCCTCGCCGACCACGGCGATCTGATAGCGCTCGAGCACGCTCGCCGCGCGAGCAAAACCAGTACGAAGCTCCGCCTCGCTCACCGACGGCTTGCCTTCCCACACATGGCGCAGCCGGTCGATGTAGCTGAAGGTGTCGCTAAAGGCCATGCCGTCGGCAAAGAGGCCGACGTTCTCCTGAAACTGCTGCAGCGCCGCCTCGGTATGCGGGCCAAAATAGCCATCGGCCTCACCGCACGAGAAGCCCAGCGCATTGAGCGCATGCTGCAGCTCGAGGACGTCCGCCCCATGAAAGTTGGGAAGACGCAGGTAGAGCGTTCGGTCACCCAAACGATACGAGGCGTCTACGAGCTTGCTCCAGCACGTCATGTCCACCGTGTCGTCTCCCGCAAGGCCGCTGTCCACGCGGAAGGCGCGCACCGCTGTGCCCGTGGAGGGGCCGAAGTGCTGCGAGGCGACCTCATCTTGGGAGATCTGGTACCCCAGGGTTGTCAGGCGCGCCTGCACGTCCTCTACGGCGGGGCCTCGCATGCCTGCGACGATTGGCTCCATGCGGAATCCTTCCCTATCGATACGCCCTCGCCCAAGCGGGTAAGCGCGCTCGTTGCGTCCATATACGTCTATAGTCTACCAAGACGCCCGGCATCCGTCCGTGCCGCAGGGCGCGGCGCAGCCACAACAAGAAAGATTCCACGTTCGCGGCCCAAAAGGCAGCCGCGGCCTCCCTTGGGCGTCGTTGCCGGAAGGGAGGCCGCGGCGTGGCAGATCTAGTCGCGGGCGGTGCGCTGGCCATAGGTCTTGAAGCGCTCGAGCATGCCGGTCATCTCGGCGTCGTCGAGCACCACGGGCTCGCCCATGGCCTTGGCGATGCAGTAGACCTTGGAGCAGTACTCGACCTCCTCGATGATGTTGAAGGCATTCAACAGGTCGTTCGCGCCGGCAAGGATGCCATGGTTGGCGAGCAGGACCGCCTTGCGACCCTCCATGGCGCGGACGGCGTTCACCGCGAGCTCATGGGTGCCGTAGGTCGCGTAGTCGGCGACCTGGACGTCTTTGCCCGCCACGGCGACCATGTAGTGGGTCGCGGGCAGCGGCTGGCGCAGGCAGGCGAGCACGGTGGCGTACATGGTATGGGCGTGGATGACCGCATTCATCTCGGGACGGGCCAGGTAGGTGCGCAGGTGCATCTCCCACTCGGACGACGGCGTGCGCGTGCCCTCGACGACCTTGCCCTCCTTGTCCATGATGACGATATCATCCTCCTGGATCTCGAAGAAGTCGATGCCGGAGGGAGTGATCGCCATGAGTCCCTGCTCGTGGTCGAACAGGCTCAGGTTGCCGCCGGTGCCCTTGGTCAGGCCGGCGTTCACGAGCTTCTTGCCGTACTCGACGAGTGCTTTCTTGTCGAACATGTTGTCTCCTCGGTGCGTGGTCGCACAAAACGGGCGGGCCCGCCCGGACGGGCCCGCGATGGATTCAATTAGGCCTTATAGAGCGGGCCGAAGGCACGGCAGAACGCGGCGTCGGCCGCCTCGAGATCCTTGGTGCCGAAGCCGTCGACCATGGCCGGGCGGAAGATACGCTCGTCCTCGACGTTGTGCAGGGCGACGGGGATGCGCAGCATGCTGGCGAGGGTGATGAGCTTGTCGCCCACATGGCCGTACACGGTCGCGCCGTGATTGGCTCCCCAGTGGTTCATGACGTCGTAGACCGTCTCGAAGCCCTTGGCACCCAGGCGCGGGGCGAACCAGGTGGTGGGCCAGGTGCGGTCGGTGCGCTCGTCCAGGGTGCGGTGCACCTCGTCGGGCAGCACGCAGGTCGTGCCCTCGGCGATCTGGAGCATGGGGCCCACGCCGGCGACCATGTTCACGCGGATCATCGTGACGGGCATCTCGGCCGCGGTCTTGAAGTGGGACGAGAAGCCGCCGCCGCGGAAGTACTCGAAGTTGGCGCGGCACCAGTCGGTCGCCTCCAGGCAGGCGTCGATATCGGCCTCGGTCATCTCCCAGAAGGGCTTCATGACCGGCTTGCCCTGCTCGTCGCGGGCGGCGCCGGTGGCGTCGAGGGCGGTCGCGCCCGAGTTGATGAGGTGGATGATGCCGTTGGCGGCGCTGCCCTCGAGCTCATAGCCGGTGACGCGCTTGACAGCCTCGGGGCTCCAGTAGGTGCGGACGTCGGAGAAGACCGGCGCGGTGTTGGTCACCAGCGTGCCGAGCAACATGGCGGCGCCGTTCAGCGTATCGTTCTCGGTTGCAAAGGCGGTGGGTTGGCGGGCGCCGTTCCAGTCGAAGGTGGAGGCCATGATCGCCTCGACGAAGTCGCCGTTGGGCAGCCAGTCGGTCCACTGGCGCTGGCCCTGGAAGCCGGCGGCGATGGCGTTGCGGCCGCGTGCCTCCTCCAGCCAGCCTATCTCGGCGAGCCTCTCGTTGCCAAAGAGGATGTCGCGCACGATCACGGCCTGCTTGGCGATGAACTCCCAGTCCTTGTCGGCCGGAACGACCTTGGACTTGGTGATGATCTCGGGCAGGTCCTTGCCCGCGTTGATGTCGAGGCCCTCCTTGCAGTTGGCGCGGATCCACGCCAGGCAACACTCGTACTCCTCCTCGTCGTAGATGCCCAGCGTCATGCGGCGCAGGAGCTCGGTCATGTCGACAAACTCGACGGACATGCCCAGATACTTCTGGAAGAACTCGACCGAGACCTGCGAGCCGGCGATGCCCATGGCGGAGGCGCCCAGGTTGACCCAGGCCTTGCCCTTCATCTGGCCCACGGCCAGCGCGCACTGGGCGAAGTCGATGATCTTCTCACGCACGTCCGCGGGCACGGTCTTGTCGTCGGCGTCCTGCACGTCGTGGCCGTAGATCTTGAACGCCGGAAGGCCGCACTGGGCGTGGGCGGCCATGGCGGCGGCCAGATACACCGCGCCGGGGCGCTCGGTGCCGTTGAAGCCCCAGATGGCCTTGATGGTGGTGGGGTCCAAATCGAGGGTCTCAGTACCGTAGCACCAGCAGGGGCTCACGGTCAGCGTGGCCACCACGTTCTCGCCCAGAAACGCCTGGCGGGCACCATCGGCGTCGGCGCGGCCGCCGATGGTGCCGGGCGCGATCACGCACTGGGCAGGGGTGCCGTCGGCATAGCGGACGTTGGCCTCGATGAGCTCCTTGGCGGCAAGCGCCATGCCCATCGTCTGCTCCTCCAGCGACTCGCGGACGCCGCCCTGGCGGCCGTCGATTGCCGGACGGATGCCGATCTTGGGATAGTTGACCATGGTTATCCTTCTTTCGTATCAAACTTCAGGTTCGGATTAGTTGATGACGCCCTTCTTGAGGATGAGGTTCGCGTACAGCGCATGCTCGCCGGTGGCGATGACGGCATAGGCATTGGCGCCGCGGTCGTAGAAGTCAAAGCGGCTCACGTGCTCGATGGCCTTGTCTGCACCAGCCTTCTCGTCGATGATCACGCGGTAGGTGTCCCAGATCTCCGGGCGAGGGTCGTCGCCCACCGTGGCCATGAGGGCGACGGGCGCCTCCACATAGGTATCGAGCGGCATGAGGGTCAAGACGGCATCGAGGATCTGGGGCGCCGAGATGCCGTCGGCGCGCACGAGATGCTTGGCGGTCGAGGCCGCCGGATAGTTGGCGTCGGCGATCACGATCTCATCGCCATGGCCCATCTCGGCCAAGATCTTGAGCAGCTCCGGCGAGATGACTGCGGGGACTCCCTTTAGCATGCTGCCTCCTTATGACAGATTGCGCTGCGGTACCACGCGAGGCGCTCCCTCGAGGGCGCCGCCGCGGGCGTGTAGACGTGCATCTGCTCGGCAAGCTCGACGCGCCCCTGGACCTCTGCCAGGGACTCGCCCACGCCTGCCGCCTTGAGCTGCACGAAGATGTTTCCGATGGCGGTCGCCTCCACGGGGCCCGCGATGACCTCGATCCCGCAGGTGTCGGCCACCAGCTGGCAGATGACGCGGTTCTGGGAGCCTCCGCCGATGATGCGAACTCGCTCGATGCGCCTGTCCGTCGCGCGGGCGAGCTCCTCGATCGCCAGGTGATAGCGGGCGGCGAGGCTCTCGTACACGCAGCGGAACAGCTCGCCCGCTCCTGCGGGTGGCTGCTCGCCGTGGGCCTCGGCGAAGGCGCGGATGCGCTCGCTCATGGAGCCGGGCACGCCGAACTCGGGCGACTCGGTGTCGATCAGAGCCCCCTCAGCAGGCGCCGCCTCGGCGAGGTCGACAATCGCATCCCAGCTAAGGTCGGCCCCCGCCGCGTTGAGCTCTCGCCTGAGCTCCTGGGCGATCCAGAGCCCCGTGCAGTTCTGCAGGAGCAGCACCGACCCTTCGGCGCCGCGCTCGTTCGATACCCCGAGGTCGCAGGCGTCGGCGCCAAGCACCGGCGAGGCGGGCTGCACGCCCACGAGTGACCAGGTACCGCACGACACGAACGCGTCGGTACCGGCAAGCGAGATGCTCGCCACCGCGCTCGCCGTGTCGTGCCCGCAGACGCGCACGAAGGGTACGTGCGCGCCGTCAGAAAGCTCCACCGAGCCGGCATGCGCGCCTTCTGAGGCGATCTTGGGCAGCCAGCGCACGGGGATGCCAAACTGGTCGCACACGGCGTCGGACCAGGTGCCGGAGGCGGCATCCACGAGCTGCGTCGTCGAGGCTTCGGACGGCTCGCACCCGCGATCGGCGCCCAGCAGGTAGGCGATCAGGCCGGGCATGAGCAGGATGGAGTCCACCCTGCCTTCGAGCTCGGGGTCGTCTCGGAGTGCCGCCTTGAGCTGGAAGGCCGTGTTGATGTCCATCATCTGGGTGCCGGTGGCGGCAAACAGGTCGTAGAGGCCGCCCTGCTGGGCGAGCTCGTCGGCCATGCCCTGGGTGCGCGCGTCGCGGTAGTGCACGGGCGCCTCGAGCAGCTCGCCCTCGGCGTCCAGCATTCCATAGTCGACGCCCCAGGTATCGATGCCCACGCTCGTGAGCTCATAGCGCTCCGCCGCCAGATCGAGGCCGCGGCGCACCTCGCGTACCAGCCGGTCGATGTCCCACCGCAGGGGGCCCGGCGCATCCGCCGGGCCGTTGTCAAAGCGATAGATCACATCGAGCGCGAGCGGCTGGCCCTCGCGATAGGTGCCCACGATGACGCGGCCACCCGAGGCACCGAGGTCGACGGCGGCAACATGGATGGCGCCGGTGTTCTCGTTCACGCTCATCATCTCACCTACGCGATGGGAAGCTTGAAGGTGGCAAACCCGTAGGCCTCGATGGTCTCGCCGGCCTCGACGGCGTCCTCAAGGGCGTTCACGCGTTCGGCGTGCTCGAGGAGGTAGGCGGGAACCGTCGCCTCCTTGGCGGTGGGGTTCACCAAGCGGACCACGAAGCTGCGCTTGTCGTAGAGCGAGGGCATGATGGCCGACACGATGCAGTCCTCGCCGAGGTCGAGCAGCGAGAGCTCGCGCGGGCGCTCGACCGGGAACTGCTGGGGCCAGATCTTGTTGTCCAGACGGTTGATGAACAGGTTCAGGTTCTGGCGCTGGTAGCTCACGGTGGGGACGAGGCGCTCCTCGGCGAGCTTGGCCACGCGTTCCTCGTCAAACGCACCGCCTGCGATCGCGATGCCGAAGGTGACGACATGCTCGCCGACCTCCTGGGCAAGCGGCGTCTCCATCATGATGTGGCCGGCGAAGGTCGTGTCGCCCGACGCGCGACCCGGGCGCCAAGCCAGGTCGGGCTTGCCGAGCTGGCCCGTGGTGCCCATGAGGGTGATGAGGAGGGCGTCGCCGTCCTTCTCGTACTCCTTGATGCCGTCGGCGAAAACCGTCAGGTAGCCGTCGGTCGTCTCGGCGGACGCGCTCTTGTCGAAGATCTCGAGCGGCGAGGGCTTCTCGACATAGCGGTCGGCCCACGTCTCAGGCGCCACCACGCGGGTGTGGGCCAAAAAGCCGCCCTGGATCTGGGCGATCGACGCGTCGCTATCCACGCCGGTGCGCACCTTCAGGCGCATGCGGTGGGAGAGCACGGTGTTGTCGATCCAGATTTGCCCCTCGATGGTCTCGCTCTCGCCGAGCGACAGGGCCACGGTGTAGGCCACCTCGGCGGTCTTGCCGTCCTCGACCATGCGGTCGGCAAGGTCGCACGGCAGCTCAGCGGAGCCGGAAAGCACCAGCTCGGAGCGGCCGGTGGCTCGACGCACCATGGCGGAGTCAAAGGAGAGCACGCGCTCGGGCTCGCCGGCGATGGGCGAGAAATCGTAGGTGTCTCCGTCGTTGCCCATGTCGGTCAGCGCCAAGAAGTCCTCGATCACGCGGCCGCCGGCGCAGGTGAGCTTCACATGCCCCTCCTCGAAGGAGACGGTGTAGGCGTCGTTGGAGATGCTCGCGGAGCTCTCCTCGACGTACTCCTCGAGGGCGCCTTCGCCCTCGGTGAAGGAGATCACGCGATAGCCGAAGGCGGGAATCTCGACATGCAGGCGGACGTCGAGCTCGAAGTAGGGCGGCTCCTCGGTGCACTCCAGGCCCATCGGCCCCCACATCATGACGTTCTGGCGGGCCGGGTAGTAGCGCTCGGACTCGAGCACCGCGTGGTCGCTGCCCTCAAAGGTGAGGTTCTTGCTCGCGGCGACGACGTGCACCGTCTTCTCGCCGGAGAACGGCTTGGGGTCGGTGTTGATGAGCAGCACCTCGTTGGGAGCAAGCCCCATATCGTCGGCTAGGCGCTTGACCACCAGGTTCTCGATGCCCTCGACGATCTCGTTGGCCTCCTTCAGGCGGTGGAAGATGTCCTCGGCGACGTTGTCGGACACGCAGCCGCCCATCGAGTCGTGCGCCTGGTTCTCCAGCAGCTTCTTCCACGCGCGCAGCAGGGCGCCGTTGGAGATGCGGATGCCGCAGGACTCGGCGAGCACCATGAGGGGCTCCACGCGGCGGAGCAGCTTCTGCTCGAGGGCGGTGTCAGCCTGCTTCATCTGGGTGCGGACCGAGCCGATGGTGCGGTGCACGCGCGCGTAGACGGGCTCGCGCATCTCGCCGCGGTACTCCGGCAGGCCCCCGCGCTTGCGCAGGACGTCCATGAAGGTGCCGAAGGTGGAGTGAATGCAGGTGTTCTCGCTCGTGCGGTTGTACTCGTCCACGACCTTGTCGTAGTCGATGATCATGTTCTTCTGGTCCATGCCGGAGGGCATGAGGATCTCCTCGTCGCCGGCGACGTCATGGACGAAGGCGACCTCGGGATCGAGCTTGACCTTCACGTACTCGTCGATGCGCTCGAGCGCGTCGACGGGCATGACGCCCATGGAGTAGCCATGGGGCATGTTGGCGGCATACACGGCATGGTCCCCCAGGGACTTCCACACGAAGTAGGGGGCGCCGGCCTGGTTCTCGTAGTCGATGCCGCGCCAGCCGATGAAGGTGTCGATGCCGCAGGCGTTCAGAATCGAGGGAATCTGGGCGTTGAAGCCGAAGGTGTCGGGCAGGTATCCCAGCATCATGGGCTCGCCGTACTTCGTGCGGATGTCGTGCACGCCCACCATCATGTTGCGCATGATGGACTCCGGGCCCACCAGGAGCGCGTCGGTCTGAGTGTACCAGGGGCCCACGTCGAGTCGGCCCGCAGCCATGAGGTCTTTGATGTCCTGGGCGCGCTCGGGGTTGAGCTCCACATACTCGTCCACGATTGAGGACTGGCCATCGAGGCAGAAGTGGGCGCGCGGGTTGCGCTTCAGCTCCTCGATCGCCTCGGTGAACACCTGGTCGCTCAGCAGGCGGGCATCCTCGGCCGTGAAGTACCACTCGTGGTCCCAGTGCGTGTTCTGAACCAAATGCGTGTTAGCCATCTTTAGCCTTTCGCGTCGCATTTCTTAAAAATGAAGGGCGCCTGCATGCGGTGCAGACGCCCTTCGAGCTTGCCGATGTTACTCAGTGGCCTCGGCAGCCTCTTGCTTCTTGAGCTTGAGGGTTCTGAGGGCATTGAGCATCAAGGCGCCGACCAAGCTACCAACCGCGACGCAAACCAGGTACACAGGGATGTTGTTTGCGAAGGGGATAGCCATGTAGGTGGTCAGCAGGACCGGGTAGACGATGCCGAAGATGCCGGCAAGGGCGCAGGACAGCGACGTACCCACAACGATGGAGGGAATGACGCGCAGGGGGTCGCCCAGGGCGAACGGGATGGTGCCCTCGGTGATGCCGCACAGGCCCATGATCATGGCGGTCACGCTGGTCTCGCGCTCGGCGTCAGAGTAGAGCTTCTTCTTGCGGTCGAGCAGGGTGGCGAGGAACACGATGGTGGGCGGGATGGAGATGGCCATTAGCACCAGGGTGGAGGACTGATAGGCGCCCTCGACGAACGCGGCGTTGCCGAAGGTGTTGGCGATCTTGTTGACCGGGCCGCCCATGTCGAAGGCCATCATGGCGCCGAGGATCGCGCCCATGGCGCCGGCAGCGGCACCCTGGAGGCTGTTCAGCCAGGCATCAAGGGAGGTGGTGAGCCAGGCGATCGGAGTGCCGACGACATACCACAGCAACAAACCGATGCAAAGCGTGGTCACAATGGGGATAATGAACATGACCTTGAGGGACTGCACGCGCGCAGGCAGGTTGATTCCCTTGAGGGCCTTGGCGAGGTAGCCGGAGCACAGACCGGTCACCATGCCGCCGAGGAAGCCGGTGCCCATCGTGAAGGCGATGAGGCCGGTGATGAATCCGGGCGCGAGGCCGGGACGGTCGGCAATGGAGTAGGCGACGTACGCGGAAATCATCGGGACGACGAAGTTCAGGCCCGTCTGACCAATCATGCGCATGACGCCCCAGAACGTCTCGGTCTCCGTCCAGACGCCCTGGCCGCCGATGATGGTGGCCACGGAGGTGATGATACCTCCCGCAACGACAACAGGAACCATGTAGGACACACCAGTGCTGAAGTGCCTCATGATGTCCTTTCCTAGCTGCTTGGCATTCACTGCGTTTCTCCTTTCCTTGCAGCTAACAAAAGGCAGAATTAGCCGACGAGCTCGATGGCGCGCGCGACGACGCCGGCAGCGTCCTTCACGCATTCGCTCGTGCCGACCTCGAGGACCTTCTTGCCCTCGAAGCGGTCGCGCTCGGTGACGGTGGTGTCGACGGCGAAGATGACCACGTCGGCAGCATCGATCTCGTCCTGCGGGATGCGGTCCTCGATGCCCATGGCGCCCTGGGTCTCAACGTGGCAGGAAGCGCCGATGGCCTTGCAGGCGTTCTCGATGCCGGACTTGGCCATGTAGGTGTGGGCGATGCCCGAGATGCAAGCGGTTACAGCAACAACCTTCATCTTTCTTGCTCCTTTGTCTCCTGGCGCCCCGCGGGCGCCGCTCTAGCCTGTCGTTACTCGGAAAGACGCTCGGAGATCTTCTCTCTCAGGGCGTCGACGTCCTCCTCCGCGGAGAGGAACTCGATAAACTCAGGGTCCATGAGGCTCGATGCGAGATGCGCGATCATCCTCAGGTGGGTGTTCTGACCGCTCTCGGGCACGAGCAGCGCGATGACGCGCGTGACCTCGCTGCCGTCCAGGGTCTCCCATTCCAGCGGAGCAGTCGTGCGGACGAACATGACCGCAGGATGCTGCACGTGCGCGCTTTTGGTGTGAGGAATCGCGAAGCCGCAGTTGATGCCCGTCGCCATCTCGCTCTCGCGAGCCAGCAGGTCGGCCTTCACGCCGTCGGCAGAATCGCAGATCCCAAGCTCGAACGCTCGCTGGGAAACGATGTCGAACAGCTCATCTTTCGTGGAGCACACGGTGTTGAGCATGATCTGGTCGTTGGTGAGCAGGTTTTCCATGTTTCTTCCTCCCCTCGTGGGTTCGCCTCCTGTTCGCCCAAAGATTCTACGGGCGGCCGCGGGCAAACCCGCCGGGGGCGTCTTCCGGTTGGAAAAGAAATCCGGACGGCTTCCGGAAACCGCACTTCCGATTTGAATCGGAAGCGGCAGAAGATGCGGCGCCGGCGCGCTTCCGCTTTATCCGGAAATGCCGGAAACCCATGACGCAAGGTTTTCCGCTTCTAAAAGAAAATCGGAGCGATAGGGAAATCTACGTTACTATGCTGAAATACTTATTATGGACACATCGGCGCTTGCGCCGCGCGGCCGCAGGCGGATAAAGGGGCGGACATGTTTGGGTTTGACAGGCTGGACCGGGAGTTTTCGCTGATCAGGAACGTCCCGTACACGCCCGTGAGCAAGCTCGCCACGACCTTTGGCGTAACCGACCGCACCATCCGCAACGACATCTCGTCCATCAATGCCGTCCTCGAGCGCCACGGCGCCCGCGTGCTGCTGAAGCGCGGCGTGGGCTACCACGTGGAGGTCCTCGACGAGGACGCCTACCAGGCCTTTGTCTCCAACAAGAGCGAGAGCAGCCGAGAGACCTACGACCTGTCGTCCTCGACCGACCGCCTGCGCGCCGTCATGTCCATCCTGCTTGACGCCAACGGCCACGTCTCCTCGACCGACATCGCCAACGCCGCCCTCGTGAGCGAGAGCACCGCCCAGGGCTACATCCGCGACGTGCGCATCGTCTTCGAGCGCTATGGACTCGAGTGCGTCACCAACCGCATGAAGGGCGTCCGCGTCTTTGGCTCCGAGCACGACAAGCGCCTGTGCTACATGAACGAGATCATCATGAAATCGCAGGAGGAGCGGGGACGGCGCATCGGGCGCGACGCGCTGCGGATCTTCGCCGGCATCGACGTCAAGCCGGTCGAAAAGATGCTCGCCGAGGCCCTCTCGAGCTCCGGCGTCACCGCGAGCGACTACGGCTTCACTTCGCTGCTGCTCAACGTGCTGCTCATGGCGAAGCGCGTGAAGAGCGGCAACATCATCGAGGCGAGCGTGCTCGCCGAGCCGCCCGCAGAGATCTGCGAGACCGCGGACGCCATCATCTCGGGCATCCAGAGCCTGCTCGGCGTCACGGTGCCCGCCGCCGAGAAATGCTGGCTGCACCCGCTGCTCATCTCATACTCCAACATCGCCACCCGCTCGGTGGATCCCAAGCGCCTGCAGGCGCTCACCGACGGCATCATCGAGGCTATCCGCCGCGGCTACGGCTTTGACCTCTCCTACGACAACGTGTTGCGCCACGGCATCTATGAGCACCTGAAGTCCATCTATGAGTCGCGCAGCGGCAACCAGCCCGGTCAGAACAATCCCCTGCTCAAGACCGTCAAGGAGAGCTTCCCGCTGGCCTTTGAGGTGGCGCTGTCGGTATGCAACGAGGTCCTGTGCGACCCGATCTATGCGCTCAACGAAGACGACATCAGCTATATCGCGCTGCACATCGGAGCGGCCATCGAGCGCCGCAAGTCCGCCTACGACACCCGTCTCAACGTGCTCATCTGCTGCGATGCCGGCAAGGCCGCCCAGCAGGTCATGCAGACCCGCGTCGAGCTGCTCTTCAACAACAAGCTGAGCGTCAAGCGCTGCCTCTCCCGCCAGGAGCTCATCCTGCTTGAGGACAGCGCCCTCGACGGCACCGACCTCATCCTCACCACCTCATCGATCAAGGATTCCCGCATCCCGTCGATCACCGTCGACTTCCGCCTGCTCGAGGACGATGTGAAACTCATCACCCACTGGCTCGAGGAGAAGGCGGTCGGCATCTCCCGTCGCTTGGAAGGCATCTTCGACAAGGAGATGTTTTTCTTTGAAAAGCAGCCCGTCTCGCGCGACGAGCTGCTTCGACGCATGTGCTCGTCTATCGTGGCCACTCACACGGTCGACGAGCACCTCTTCGACCTGGTGCTGGAGCGCGAGGCGCTCTCCACCACCGCCATCGGCAAGTGCGTCGCCATCCCCCACCCCATCCGCCTCTGCTCCACGGAGACCCATGTCGCCGTGGCGGTCCTTGGCCAGGGCATCACCTGGAGCGGCGAGGGGCCGGAAGGGGATTCCGATGAGGACGTGAGGATCGTCTTCCTGCTTTCCATGAAGCCGCAGATGTCCGACCAGATCGAGCTTCTCTACGACCTCATCGTCAAGATCGCCAACAACGAGGACCTGCAGCACGAAATCGTTCGCTGCCGCACCTTTGAGGAGCTCCTCGCCGCGCTCGACAACGCCTCGCTGAACGCCGCCACATACCGCTAGGAGACGCCTGTCACGGGCCCGAAATCCATTCGCTTCGGTTTTATGCAGATTTTTCCGGACCCCGTGAGTAGACCCGCTTTTTTGAGAATAAAACCGCAGGTCGCAAGAGCCTAAATACGGAGTCTACTCGGAATGTTAGAAACAATCTGCATAAAACCGAAATGAGTGAAGAGCGCGCCCCGATGTTGCGGGCACGTCGGCCGCCCGATGCCCAGATATGGCTGCCGCCCCGACCGGCGTGCTGCCGGCCGGGGCGGCCAAACCCATAAGAGACGCATGCCCCTTGCCGCGAGGTGCCGAAGTCGGCTGCGGCGCGGCCGCCTTCGGCACCTCCTTGCAGCCCGACGCATGAATCGGAAAGACGGAAGCTTACCCGCGAACCTTCACACCATCAGAAGGGGCCTCGACGGGGTCTCCGTGCCCGTAGCGGGCACGACCCTCCTGCGACCACTCGGGCTCTTCGTCAGGAAGCGAGCCGGACTCTTTGGTAAAGAACTCCTTCAGGCAGCTATAGGCCACGATCACGCCGAGCACCATGAGCAGGATGGCAAAGACGAGCTGCAGGCCCGAGGTGGCGATAACCGCGGCGCCAGATGCCTGAAGGGCCGCGATGCATCCCAACGTGCTTTGAACGAGCGAGGTAAACGTGCACACCAGCAGGAACACGACCGGAACGTACAGCATAAAGCCGCGGCGACCAGTGCACTTGCAGAACACGGCGAGCGTGATCATCGTCATGCCGCCGAGCAGCTGGTTTGAGGCTCCAAAGAGCGGCCAGATATTGTTGTACCCGCCAAAGGCAAGCGCCAGGCCAAGGGCCAGGGTGAGCACCGTGGCGACCCAGGTATTGGAAAGCACCTTGACCGCACCGGTCGCACCGGCACCGGCCTCCTCAGCGGCGTCGTTCGTGGTGGCAAAGAACTCCTGGAAGGACAGGCGGCCGATGCGCGCAACGGCGTCTACCGAGGTGAGCGCCAGAGCCGACACACACATGGTCATGAATACCGTGGCAAGCGTGGAATCGACTCCGAAGGCGGTCATGCCGCGTGCGACGCCCTGCGAGAAGATGGAGAACGGGGTCGCCGCGACGCCGTTGTTCAAGGCTCCCGTGCCGGCGGTGTTGAGGTCCGAGAACATGATTGCCGCGACAACGATGGCAAGCACGCCCACAAAGGACTCGAGCACCATGGCTCCGTAGCCCACCGGAAGCATGTCCTGCTCCTTCTCGACCTGCTTGGACGAGGTGTTGGTGGACACAAGGCTATGGAATCCAGAAAGGGCGCCGCACGCGACCGACACAAACAGGAGCGGGAACAGATAGCTTCCGCCCTCCGCAAGCGCGGAGATGTCGGCAACCATGGGAGCGGTCATCTGGGCCTCGCCGGCGGTGCCGAGCACGAAGATTCCCACGACGGCGCACACGATCATGACGATCATCATGATGCTCGTCAGATAGTCGCGCGGCTGCTTGAGCGTCTGGATGGGCATGGCGGCCGCAAACAGGAGGTAGACCACGATGACGGCAAACCAGCCGTTCTTATCCAGGTATACCGGGAACTGCATGCCGACGGCGAACATGAGCACGAACAGCACCACTGCAAGCGCCAGCTCGCGCACGCCCGAAAGCTTGAAGCGGCGGCAGATCCAGCCGAATGCGATGGCGACGAAGGTGAAGAGGATCGAGATGGTTCCCGCCGTGCCGCCGGCATAGGAGGCGGCGTAGTCGGCCGCGCCCGCCGCGTCGGGAATCACGCGGAACGTCCCTGCCACCATGTCCACGAAGGCCGCGATCACGATGATGGTGAAAAGCCAGCTAAAGAGCAGGAACAGCCTGCGGCCGGTGCGCCCGATGTACTTCTCGATGAGCTGGGCGAGCGACTTGCCGTTGTTCTTCACGCTTGCATACAGCGCCCCGAAGTCGTGCACGGCGCCGAAGAAGATGCCGCCCACGAGCACCCACAGCAGCACCGGCAGCCAGCCGAACATCATCGCGGCGATGGTGCCCGTCACGGGGCCAGCGCCGCAGATGGAAGAGAACTGATGCGAAAACGCCGTGAAGCAGGATGCAGGCGAGAAGTTCTTCCCGTCCATCATGCGCTTTGCAGGCGTGAGCGCCTCGCGATCGATGCCCCATGTCTTGGCGAGCCACCGACCGTACGCCACGTAGCCGACGGCGAGCACCGCCGCCGCGACTACAACGATCACCATTCCGTTCATACTCATCCCTTTCCGAACCACAGGGAGCAGGCCAGGCGAGACGGCCAGATATAAAACGAGGACCGTCGCTCACCGTCGACGGCCCTCTACAAAAGCAACGTCATGGGCCGCCCGCCATCAGCGCGGGCGGCGCTCCCGCTACCCGCGCTTGGTAATAATCTCAATCGCGATAATCGATAGCAGGCTCATGTGTTGGCTCCTCTGTCATTCACGTTGCGATGCGGACGCGCCGCATCCCCTGTAAGGCCAAGGGGCATTGTGCGACTTTATCGTAGTGGAGTCAACTTTGTTACGTCTCTGTTGCCAGGCTTCAGCAAGATGCCCGCAAACCTGCGATGCGGTATGGGCCGCCCCCATGCTCGGAGGCCACCCATATGCATACGGCTCGCCCCTCAATACTTGTCCGTGTCCGAGACGGAGCGGCTCCTACAGCGTCATATTGGGATCGGCGTCGATGTCGAAGCGGGCAAAGTCGCCTTCGGCGAGCTTGCGGCGCGCGACCTCGGCAATCATGGCGGCGTTGTCGGTACACGCATTTTGAGGAGGAACTGTCACCCGAATGCCCTGGCGCCCGAGCTTCTTGACCATCATCGCTCGCAGGTGGGGATTTGCCGCCACGCCGCCCCCGATGCAGTACTCGCGAGCACCCGTCTCTCGCAGGGCGTTGCGCGCCTTCTTGTACTGCACGTCAAACACCGCCGCCTCAAAGGACGCCGCAAGATCGGGAAGATGGATGGCTCTGCCGGCAGCAGTCTCCTGCTCGATATAGGTGACCACCGCCGTCTTCAAACCTGACAGCGAGAAGCGGTAGTCACCCTTGCGGTTGAGCGCACGGGGGAATTCGATGGCGTGGGGGTTTCCGGTCTCTGCCAGGCGAGAGATAATCGGGCCGCCGGGATAGCCGAGCCCCAGCGCCTTCGCGACCTTGTCAAACGCCTCGCCCACCGCGTCGTCCAGCGTCTCGCCCAGCACCTCGTAGGCGCCCCAGGCCTTCACGTGCACGAGCATGGTGTGACCGCCGGACACGAGCGTAAAGATGAACGGAGGCTTGAGGTCGGGCGTTGTAAGCAGATTCGCATAGAGGTGGCCCTCGAGATGGTTGACCGCGATAAGCGGGACCCCAGCCGCCCAGGCCAGGCCCTTGGCAAAGGCGACGCCCACCACGAGCGCGCCAACCAAGCCGGGGCCCTGGGTCACGCCGACCGCCGCGAGCTCTCCGGGCGCGAGCGCGCCACCGCCGAGCCCCAACGCCGACGTCGCCTCCTCAAGCGCGGCATCGACCACGCCCACGATGACCTCGACATGTTTGCGCGATGCGATTTCGGGAACCACGCCGCCAAAGCGCGCATGGAAATCGATCTGGGTCGACACTTGGTTCGCCAACAGATTGCCCTCGGCATCGATGATGGCGACCGCCGTCTCATCGCACGAGCTCTCGATGGCAAGCACAAGCCTACGGGAGGCGATCTCGGATCGCTCCTCATCCGTACGCCGAGGCGCAGGAAGAGGCCATGCGCGACGCGACGCGGCGGTGGGCTCGGGCGAGGAGGCGTCGAGGGGCAGGACGAGGGGCAGCTGGGCCGACATGATCAGGGCGTCGCGACCGGCGCCATAATAGCCGCGGCGCACGCCCACCCGGGCAAATCCAAGCGCCTCATAGAGCAGGCGCGCAGGCTCGTTTTCAGCCTCGACCTCAAGAGAAGCCGTGGTGCATCCCAGCATCTGCGCATCATAGCTCACATGCGAGAGCAGCTTGCGCGCGATTCCCTCGCGACGGCGCGAGGGCGCCACCGCGACGTCGAGCACCTGCAGGTCGTGCTCGACCATCATGCCGCCCGCCACGCCGACAAGCTCGCCGTCGTCGTGGGCGACCCACCAGGAGCGCGGCACCGCGACATCGGCGGCAAATTCTGAAAGGAACTGCGAAGGCGTCCATGCCGTATGGCCGGACCCTTCGAAGCACGTCTGCTCGAGCGCTGACGCCGCCTCGGCATCGGCAGGCCCCATGGGACGCAGCTGAAGGTGTCGCCCGGCGAGCTCGTCGGCGACGCCGGTCACTTCGCTCGCGGGGCTCTGCTCGAGTCCAAGCCGCTTGCGCTCGTTCTCCTCGGCATCAGAGAGGCGCGTATAGATGGGGAGCACGAGCGCCGGGTCGCCGTCTTCGCCCGCGCCGCCCGTCCTCCCATGAGACGCCGCCCACGCTAGAAGCAAGCCCTCGCCCGTCGGCCACCACAACTCGCGGTCGAGCGCCCGCCCCATGAGCCCGGCGCCCTCGAAGAGGGCTCCATGACGCACGAGCCCGTCTCCGGTCAGCTGCAGCTCTGCCGCGTCGGGACGCTCGCCCCACCCAGCAACGGCGACGGCAGCCTTGACAACTCGCTCGCGGTCGAAGAGGCGGTGCGCCCCCGCATCGTCCAGGCGATAGACAGCCGGGTAGACCTCGCCGCGCATGGCATCTGCGGCCACCCCGAGCAGACCCCGCGTCCCTGCGCGCCATGCCGTCCACGCCGTGGCATCCAAGGTTGAAACGCCAAATAGCGGAAGGTCTGCGCCTCGCGCCATGCCCTTTGCCGTCGAAATGCCAATTCGAACGCCCGTGAACGACCCGGGCCCACGCCCCACCAAGAGGGCGTCGACGTCATCGATCGTGAGAGCTGCACCTTTCAGCGCGGCATCGACCGTGTTTACAAGCTCAACGTTTGCATGGCGCCGACACAGATGGTCTCCTGACGACAGCATCTCCAGACCCCCCTCTGGAGCGCCCGTCACGCGGCCCACGCCGCACGCCAACATATCCGTCGAGGTGTCGACCGCCACAACAACCATGCTGTCGCGCCGTTCTGCCATCGCTTGTTCCTCTCCCTTACCCTGCCTGTCTGATGCGATTGTGCGGGCTCAGCCCTCGCAGGCGATGCCGAGCGCGTCGCACACGGCGCCATCTATGGCCCGCGCAAGCTCTGCGGGGCGCGCGCCATGTGCGACGAGCTCGATTGCGCGCTCGTCCGGCTCGCCCTCGATGCGCGATATCGTCACCGACAGATATTCGTCGGTCAGCTCGTCTTGGAACTGCTCTCCCCATTCAAGCAGACAGGCGCCTTCGTAGCCCAGCACATCAAAAATGCCGGTATCTTCAAGCTCGTACGCATGCTCCAGACGGTAGAGGTCGAAGTGAAACAGCGGGATTCGCCCTCCGTCATGGACCGCCATGAGAGCAAAGGTGGGACTCGTCACCGGATGCCCATCGCCAAGTCCGCGCGCGACGCCCTTGGTAAGGTGAGTCTTCCCCACCCCGAGCCCGCCGGTGAGCACGAGCACGTCTCCGTCTACGAGCGCCGTCGACATGACTTCGCCCAGATATTCTGTATCCTGCTGTCCCTGGCTATGGTAGCGGCAGCATCCTTCCCTCGTCAGCGCCATGGCTACTCACCAACGGTGGGAAGCGCCTCTGACGACCCCGCCGATGCCGCGGGAGCCCCCGTTACGCCGAGCGCGCCCGCAGGCTCCGCGGCGGGATGACGCGCCAGATAGTCCCCCAGCATGCGGAAATCCTCTTCAAGCAGCTGCTGCCACGCCGGATTGCGCAGCGCAGCCGCCGGATGGAAGGTGGGCATGACCACGAAGTGGCCCATCTGGTGAAACCTGCCGCGCAGCCTGGTGATGCCCGTCTCGGTCTTGAGCACGAAGTGCGTCGCAGGATTGCCCATCGTGACGATCACGTCGGGCCAGATGCTCCGAATCTGCTCGCGCAAGAACGGGGCGCAGGCAAGCACCTCGTCCGCCTTTGGATCGCGATTTCCCGGCGGGCGACACTTCAGTACGTTGGCGATATAGATCTCCTGCCGCGTGAGTCCCGCCAAAGACAGCACGCCGTTCAAATTCTCTCCGGCGCGCCCCACAAACGGCTCTCCCTGCAGGTCTTCGTTTCTACCGGGTGCCTCGCCCACAAACATCACCCGCGCATGGGGGTTGCCGACGCCGAATACGATGTTTGTACGCGTCTGGCAGAGCTCGCATAGGCGGCAGTCGCCCAATACGGCACGAATCTCCTCGAGGCTCACCTCACGTGGGGCCTGATGCGTATGTCCCGGAATATGCATGACACCCATGGCGGCTCCTTATCGATAGACCTTTTCAAGCCGCATGCCAAACCCGCAGGCGACTTCGTAGTTGATGGTTCCGCGCAGCTGTGCCATTTCGTCCATGGTGATCTCTTCATCGCCGTCACGGCCCACGATCGTCATCTCGTCGCCGTATTCGGCCTCGCGAATCTGATGGATGGGGGTCTGCTGGACGGCGACCATGCACTGATCCATGCAGATATTGCCCACCTGCCGCATGCGCTCGCCACGATACAGCACGTCCATGCGGTTCGAGAGCGTACGAGAAAGGCCGTCGGCATAGCCGATGGGCAGGGTGCAGATCTGCACCGTCGTGCGCGGGACACGATAGGTAAATCCATATCCCACGCCCTCCCCCATGGCAGGATGCGTCGTGCGGGTGACGCGGGCCTTGACACTCATGACCGGCTCGAGCGCAAGACGCGAGCGCGTCGCGTCACAGGGCTGCAAGCCATATAGGCCAATGCCTGCACGAATCATGTCGTGATGCGACTCCGGATCGAGGATCGATGCGGGCGTGTTGTCGCAGTGGACCACGCCGCACTCCATCCCCGCATCTCGAAGTGCCGCCACGGCCTCGTCAAAGCGTCGACGCTGAAGCTTATAGTCCCAGCCGTCGATGTCGTCGGCGGTCGCGAAATGCGTGAACACGCCGTCGCACACAATTCCGCGATGAAAATCGATGCTGCGACGAAAATCCAGCACCTCGGTATAGTGGACGCCGATGCGGTTCATGCCCGTTTCGATGGCAAGGTGGTACCTGCCCACCGTACCCGCCTGCACGGCGTATTCACCATACGCCAGCGCGAAATCGGACGTATAGACAGACGGCATGATGCGATGCTCAAGCAGCATGGGAATCGTCTCGAGCGGGGGCTCGGATAGCACCAGGATCGGCGCGTTGATGCCGCCCTCGCGCAGATGCACGCCCTCGTCGACCGTGGCGACGGCAAACATGTCGGCGCCCGTGGACTGCATAACTTTTGCGCACTCAATCGCACCGTGCCCGTAGGCGTCGGCTTTGACCACGCAGCAAAGCTTCTGCCGCGGTCCGAGCAAGTTCTTAAACGCTCGGGTATTTCGCCTCAGGGCGCCGCGATCAATCTCGACCCATGCCCACCTGGTCAATGGCCGGCGGCTGCTTCCTGCCATGCGATCACGCCCCCTCGCCATCAAGGAGGCCCAAGCTACGCAGGGCCTCGTCACCAGCAAGGTGCATCGCGGGACCGATGAGGTCGATGAGATCGGTAGCGATGACGCTCTTCTCGCCGTATTCCTCGGCCGCGGCAAAACCCGTATAAGAATGAATCGCCACGGCGTACGAGACCAGCAGCTCCCAGATATCGACCTGATCTGCCCACAAGGCCATAGACCCCGCCAGAATGCCAGCAAGCACATCTCCCGAGCCGGCGGTCGCAAGGGACGCTGGTCCAGACATGGGTAGAAGCACTTTCTCCACCCCCACGACGGCCGTAGTGGGGCCCTTTGCAACGACCACGAGGTTGTCCGAACCGGCGGCCCAGACAATCTTCTGCGCGGCATCGATGGCGGACACCAGGTCGCTCACCTCGTCGCCACCCACCAGTCGAGACAGCTCACGATAGTGCGGCGTCATGATAAGGGGCGCCTCGCGACGATACATCTCGGGCGTCTGGTCGATTCCCCCGATCGAGGCCTTTGCCAAACAGTTCAGGGCATCGGCATCGAGGATGAGGGGCACGTCGAGCTCGAGCAGCCCGAGCGCGACATCCATGCCGCCGGCGGACACCGTCATGCCAGGACCGCAGAGAACGCAGCTATATTTCTTAGCAAGGTCGCACACCGCACTTCGCGCGGCAGCTCCGAACGACCCTCGCGAATCGTACGGGATGCCGACAACAGGAATTGAGGGGAGTGCGAGTCGAATGATGTTGGCACAAGGCTCGGGAGCCGCAACGCAGACATATCCCGCACCGGCACGCGCCGCCGACTTGGCGGCCATGATGGCCGCGCCCGGATACTGCGTAGAGCCCGCCACAACCAATACGGAACCGCGGGAATACTTGTCCACATTTGCCGGGAGGTGCTGGAGATAATCAACGATGTCTGCAGGCTCGACAATCTCAGCGGCATGCTCGACGTCGCCGATAACCTCGTCCATTTTCTCATAGAGCTCGCCACAGACGAGCTCTCCCACATACTCAGGGCCATCGCCGCTGTAGAGGCCGATCTTCGGTGCGAGCATGGTCACGGTGCGATCCGCGCGAATGCAGTCGTCTTCTACATGCCCCGTCCGAGCATCCAGGCCCGAGGGCACATCGACCGAGACTACGACAGGCGAGGCGTCGTTCACAGTGCGAATCCATATGGAGAACGGGGAGCGCAAGCTGCCGTGGAACCCCGTTCCCAAAATGGCGTCGACGACGACATCGGCCTTTTCCA
Source organism: Enorma phocaeensis (assembly GCF_016901575.1). Taxonomy (GTDB): domain Bacteria; phylum Actinomycetota; class Coriobacteriia; order Coriobacteriales; family Coriobacteriaceae; genus Limicola; species Limicola phocaeensis_A. The sequence goes on along the minus strand of NZ_JACJKQ010000008.1, from coordinate 1,087 downwards.
GGAGGGCGGAAAGCTCATCGCGCGAGGGGCCCACATACAGGCTGACGTCACGAGCCGCCGTCCTGCGGGCCACATGGCGCGCAAGAACGGCAGGAATCTCGTCAGGCTCGACCGGAGTGACGACATCAACCGAAATGCCCTTCTGCGAGAGCACGTCGGCCGCCACCCAGCCATCACCGCCGTTGTTGCCAAAACCGGTGAGAATCAAGACATGACGCGGCTTGAGGCGTTCGACCTCTTGCGCGACAAACTCGCCGGCGAGCTCCATCAACTCAGCTTTCGAGGTACCTTCTTTTTCGATGATGTCCTCAAGCCGAACGACTTCATCAGTGCTGAGAACCGGTTTCATCGTCACCCCTCACTGTGCGGCCATCATCCGACGCCGCATCTGCAACCAGACCGTTATCTTGGGCACGTTCAAGCTCATCGAGCACCGTGCGCGCCTCGCGAAAAGATAGGGCGATACGAGCCCGCTCGTCAAGCGGAGACTCCTTTGGCTTTGGACGCGTGTCGCTGGTCATGGCCATTGCATTGGCAACAGCGAGCCCACTCGTCAAAGAGAGTGAAAGGGCGACCTCGACTATGCCTGCCTCCTGAGCCGCCTTAAGGGCGCCACCAGCTAAGACAGCTTGCGGACGACCACGAGAATCACGAGTGACAGAGACATCTTTTCGTCCAACGCCTGGTCCAAACCCTATGCCAAGCGCCTTGAGCACAGCCTCACGGGCAGCAAAACGGGCAGCATAATGAGCGGCAGGACGAGATGAGGCATCACAATACGCACGCTCCTCTTCGGTGAACATGCGAGAAGCAAACGAAGGGGTACGCTCGAGAATGGCCTCCATGCGAGGAATTTCAACGATATCAACGCCGATGCCAGCCTGCGCCATACGAACACCTCCAGACGTCTAACGCACGGGAAAGAGACTCAAACGAAATCTATTGTAGCGTCAAGACGAATAAAAGCATTCAAAACCCCGGGGCGCCCCGCCCCGGCATGAAAAAAGGGGCCCGGGGCCCCTCCGACGGCCCCCTCGGGGGCCTCCCGGCCCGGTGCCGCCCACCGGCCAGCGGCGCCCTGCCCTCC
>NZ_JACJKQ010000070.1 GCF_016901575.1 Enorma phocaeensis | reverse complement strand
CCAGCCCAGGCGCTCGCGCGGCCTGCGGTTCAGGTCATCATACACCGCCGCGACCTCCTCGTCGCTCACGGCGTCGAGGTCGCAGCCCTTGGGGAAGTACTGGCGCAGCAGCCCGTTGGTGTTCTCGTTGGTCCCGCGGTCCCACGGATGGTGCGGCGGGCAGAAGTAGCACTCGGCGCCGACGGCCTCGGTGAACAGCTCGTGCTCGGCGAACTCCTTGCCGCGGTCGAGGGTGACCGTCCTGCAGGGCCTCCCGCGCATCGACGACACCATCGCCTCCCTGACCGGCCCCTTCCTCCTCGACGGCGACTTGCCGCCGGCGAGGAGCCCGCTCATGCGGTCGACCATGGTGAGCAGGCACGCCCCGCCGGCGCGCCCGGCGACCGTGTCGCCCTCCCAGTCCCCGACGCGCGAGCGGGCGTCCGCCGCCGCCGGCCGCTCGGACAGCTCGTGCGACACCCTGATCTTGCCCCGCGTCTCCTCCGCGCCCCGCCCGCGGCGCCTGCCGCCCCGCCTGAGCCTCGCCGCCGCCTTCCTGCCGCCCACGCGGCGGTCGAGCCTGCCGGAGCGTATCTCCCGGTAGATCGTGGTGTCGCTGACGGCCAGCCCGGGGCGCTCGAGCGCGATCCTGCCCTCGAGCTGCTCGGGCGACCAGCGGCCCT
>NZ_JACJKQ010000069.1 GCF_016901575.1 Enorma phocaeensis | reverse complement strand
AAATGATTATTTGGCTGCATAGGTAGCTCTATTTGCGAGACGTCGATTTCACCAGACATTAGCTTAGGTAACAGAGTATCTCGCAGCTCTTCGAGCATTTTCGACTCGTATTCATTATGCGCAATGGCAGCAAACAAGCTGTCTAACTGCGGTTTTATCTCCTCAATCTCATCTTTAGTGGGCATTGGTATTTCAAGCTGTTCCAAATCCGAACTCTTAATGGATGGATATGCCGATGTGCTCTGCTCGGCAACACTCTGAAGCTTTGCCGTAATCGATGGCCGAGTCAGCGCAAGATAGATGAAAGGGCCACCAACGCCCACAGAATCGCGAGCAACCGTGAAACCAGTAGAGACGAGCATGTTGCTTGGTGGGTTGCACACCAGCCCGTAGTGAAGTTGGTTTGGACGAACGGTCGAGTAAATGACATCGCCATCCTCCACCTTGCGTCTTGCTCTGCTGGGCAGTTTTTCTGTTGCGGTATCAATGACCATTGGTTTATCGAAATGGTTGCGCGTAACCGAACCTGTATCGACATAGGCCACAACCGGCCATTTCTCTTTCGGTGAATACGTCGATGGATTGAACGAGGCAAAACGCGACAACGGTGTTGGTTCACCTTCAGCCGTGAGGAGCCAGTCTTCGAAAACGCCTTCGGCTATCGCAGCCAAATAATCATTT
>NZ_JACJKQ010000068.1 GCF_016901575.1 Enorma phocaeensis | reverse complement strand
TCGAGGTACGAGGCGAGGTACTCGACCTGCTTCGGACTGCCCGCCGCCGCCCATTCGCCGAGCACGGAGGTCGTGAGCGAGCACCTCCTGCCCGCCTCCATGATCCTGCGCGCGAGCTCGCCGCTAGCAGGCATGGGCCTCGCCCCCTCTCAGGAAGCCGTCGTACACGGACAGGTCGGCGCCGCCCTCCGCGGCCGGGCCGCCGGCCGCCATCCTGCGGGCCAGCACGTCGACGGTCGCGTCGTCTGGGATCCGGCCGCCCTCGATCACCGCCTGCGCCGCGGAGCAGGCGGCGTCGAAGCCGGACGGGCCGGCCGCCCGCTCGATCGACCTGAGCACGCGGCGGCGGCCGGCCGCATCGAGGGAGTCCATTGCCCGGACGAGGGCCTCGGGCATGTCGCGCCTGATCACGGACTCGCCGAAGGCGCGGGGCCGCGCCACGAGCGCCGGCACGAGGGAGAGCGGGTTGCGCACGACGGGCCCGTCGCCGAACGCGCGCTCGAGCACCGCGACCCGCCGCCCGCGGTCCGCCAGGATCTCCACCGTGTCCGCCCGGACGCCGCAGAGGAGCTCCCGGGAGTGCCAGGCGGGACCGGCGAGGTAGCCCCGGCCGTCCACGGTCACCACGCCGCGCTTGTCGGCGCGGCACCTCGCCCAGCGCACGGCGTCGAAGGGCGACGACGGCAGCGCGAGCATGG
>NZ_JACJKQ010000067.1 GCF_016901575.1 Enorma phocaeensis | reverse complement strand
GGAGGGCAGGGCGCCGCTGGCCGGTGGGCGGCACCGGGCCGGGAGGCCCCCGAGGGGGCCGTCGGAGGGGCCCCGGGCCCCTTTTTTCATGCCGGGGCGGGGCGCCCCGGGGTTGATATATCGCATATCTTTGAATCTTGGTACTTCGATGCGTCGCCCATGACGCATCAGCGGCTGGTGCCAGGATTCTTTTTCTATATATAGGTCTATTTGTGCGTCAAGGGTGATCAAGCATTTTGACAAGGCAGATCTGTTGATCATTTCGAGTATTCCTATGATGCAATATATGCAAACCATCGGTGCTTCTATACGCCTTCTGGTGTTTTCAGGGTTCTGCTCTGCCTCGCTTGCTTGCTGTACGGTGATCTGGGTTCCATGGGGGCAAGTCGGAAGAGTATACCGATTTGATTTGACTGGAAGGGACCTTCAGCTTTTGAGCTGTGTCCTGGTCCTTGGTCGTTTCGGCTACTTGATTCATGCCGCTCCATGTCCAAAGAATATGGGACGCATCAATCAGCGTCCAGTGTCCCCTTAAATCCTTTTATGGTGACTACGTGACCATTTCGTTGCCCGCAGTCTCATTGGGGGTACCGTCAAGATTCTTGCGCACTTTCCGACAGCCCCATAGGCCCGCCCTCCGGTGCGGCTACCCCTCCAGCAGCGTCACGTCCAGATAGCGGCGGGACCCCCATTCGCTCT
>NZ_JACJKQ010000066.1 GCF_016901575.1 Enorma phocaeensis | reverse complement strand
TGTGTTTAGTCAAGTAGTTTTGAGCAGAATGTGCATCGGGAATTGAGCAGCATGAGCTCGCGGTCTGAGCGGTGGTTTTTGAGCAGCTATCCTTCCTGCATGAGGGCGTGCCTCACGCGGTACGACTCCCCGCGGAACTGGACGAGCCTGCCGTGGTGCACCACGCGGTCGATGACGGCGGCGGCCATCTGGTCGTCCCCGAAGACCCCTCCCCAGCGGGAGAACTCGAGGTTCGTCGTGATGACGACGCTCTGCCTCTCGTAGGCGTCGGCGAAGACCTGGAACACGAGCCGGGCGCCGTCGGCGTCGAGCGGCAGGAACCCCAGCTCGTCGATCACGAGCAGGCGGGCCCGCGCGATCTGCGACATCTCGCGGTCGAGCCTGCCCTCCTCGCGGGCGCGCCTCAGGCGCATCACGAGCGACGAGGCGGTGAAGAAGCGCGCCTCGAGCCGCCTGTCGCACGCGAGCTGGCACAGCGCGCTCGCCATGTGCGTCTTGCCCGTGCCCACGTCGCCCATCAGCACCAGGTCCTCGCGGCGGTCCAGGAAGGCGAGCGACAGCAGGTCCTCCCGGCCGAGCCCCTCCGGCCACGACACCGCCGACCAGTCGTAGCCGTCGAAGGTCTTCGGCGCCGGAAGGCCGCAGCGCCGAAGCAGCGACGCGCGCTTCGAGGCGTCGCGGCTGGCGGCCTCGGCCTCGAG
>NZ_JACJKQ010000065.1 GCF_016901575.1 Enorma phocaeensis | reverse complement strand
GAACACAGGCCTGCAACTTCAGAATTGTTTCCACCGAGCCAGGGGGAAAGGAGACCTCGATGGAAGCGATGATCAATATGGTCCTAGCTCAGATGCAGCCAGTCCTAGACTATCTGCAGCTAAAGCAATTAAAAACAGTGCTCGAAAGCACTCTGTACAGCCATGCCGAAAGCAGCGTGCCCAGCAACTCAAGCCTGCTCGACCTCTTCCTTACCGCCAAGGAAGTCGAGGGGTGCTCCTCGAGAACAATCACGTACTACGAAAGCACCCTCAAACACATGGACAGCTCAATCGGGCAACCATATACCCAAATCTGCAGCGACGACCTGCGCAAATACCTCAGCGACTACGAATCGAACCGTAGCGCGGGCAAGGTGACCATCGATAACATTCGGCGCATCATGTCCAGCTTCTTTTCCTGGCTCGAAGACGAGGACTACATCGTCAAGAGCCCCGTCCGACGGATCCGCAAGGTCAAAACGGCAACGACGGCAAAAGAGGTACTGAGCGACGAGGATCTGGAGACCCTTAGGGACAACTGCCCGTCCCTGCGTGACCTCGCCATCGTCGACATGCTCGCATCAACCGGTATGCGTGTTGGAGAGCTGGTCGGCCTCAATATCTCAGACGTAAATCTGCAGGAACGGGAATGCGTTGTCACCGGCAAGGGCAACAAGCAGCGTCCTGTCTACTTCGACGCGCGGACCAAGCTGCATCTAACGGAATACCTGCGCTCCAGGAATGACGACAG
>NZ_JACJKQ010000064.1 GCF_016901575.1 Enorma phocaeensis | reverse complement strand
AGATGTGTATAAGAGACAGCTCTAGCGTCGTGGCCTGCGCGGACGAGATGTTTTGGAGCAGTGGCATCCTGACTGGTAATCAAACTTCGGCCCCGTCCCGCTGCCGCAAGCCGGGGTTTTGGAGCAGTGGCATCCTGACTGGTAATCAAACAGAAGAATGCCGTATAATCATTCGCCCCGGTTTTGGAGCAGTGGCATCCTGACTGGTAATCAAACTTTCTTTAGGTGGAGGTGATGCGATGGAGCGTTTTGGAGCAGTGGCATCCTGACTGGTAATCAAACGGAGCAAGTCAGAATCTCACTCCATAACGCGTTTTGGAGCAGTGGCATCCTGACTGGTAATCAAACACAAGAACAACGTCGTCACATCGCCCGCCGAGTTTTGGAGCAGTGGCATCCTGACTGGTAATCAAACATGCCAAGAAGATTACCGCCATGCTCAAGGGTTTTGGAGCAGTGGCATCCTGACTGGTAATCAAACGCTGCGCCCTATCGCCCGCAGGTGGCTGGCGTTTTGGAGCAGTGGCATCCTGACTGGTAATCAAACCAGATTAGCGATACGAGACTGTGCGGGCAGTTTTGGAGCAGTGGCATCCTGACTGGTAATCAAACTAAACATGGACCTGTCTCTTATACACATCT
>NZ_JACJKQ010000063.1 GCF_016901575.1 Enorma phocaeensis | reverse complement strand
AGATGTGTATAAGAGACAGGGATGCCACTGCTCCAAAACGTGGTCGTGGCCATAATCCCTCCTATCGCGGTTTGATTACCAGTCAGGATGCCACTGCTCCAAAACTCGACCGTGCACTTGAAAAGCTCTGACATGTTTGATTACCAGTCAGGATGCCACTGCTCCAAAACGAGGACGCGGTCCTCCAGATAGGCGTCAAGTTTGATTACCAGTCAGGATGCCACTGCTCCAAAACGACCTGTCAAAGTCTGCTTATGTCGAGATAAGTTTGATTACCAGTCAGGATGCCACTGCTCCAAAACAAGGTGGTTGCGTGATAGGTCGACAGGAGCGTTTGATTACCAGTCAGGATGCCACTGCTCCAAAACTCGACGTATCCGCCAATCGCCGTTGACAAAGTTTGATTACCAGTCAGGATGCCACTGCTCCAAAACGATACGTCGATGATTGTTGGATACAAGTCAGTTTGATTACCAGTCAGGATGCCACTGCTCCAAAACCGATGAAGCATATTTCTCCCTGCATAGAGAACGGACACCTGCTGGTACACACTTGTCAACCTTCAAGAAAGTGCTGGTCAACAACCATTTTATCCTCAAGCGCATGGAAACTCATGTCGGCGTGATTTTCCAACATGAGCACGCTTAATTCGTGACTTAGTTTTTCATTTCAAGCGCAACGCCCCTGAGCAGGGACCGCCCACGCCGGGCGCTACGATGGTGCTCGCGACAGACTTCATCGGAGGGGGCCGGCATGGGCAGCTACACCC
>NZ_JACJKQ010000062.1 GCF_016901575.1 Enorma phocaeensis | reverse complement strand
TGTTATTGCTAATCTGAGTTTCACCGTTTAGACCAACGGGTCGCGCCGAATCCGCCAACGCATCCCCGCCGATCTCGCCAACGTATTTTCACCGTTTCCGCCAACGGGCGTACGCTCGACCGTGCAGAGACACGGGAGGGCGATATGGAGAGAAACCTGATCGGGGAGATGAACATGATGAAGGAGAGCGGCGCCAAGCCGAACTTCACCGACATCGCGAGGAGGTACGGCGTCGACCGCCATACCGTCGCGAGGTACTGGAACGGGGGCGGCCCGCAGCCGCCCGACGGCCGGGAGGGCCGGGGCAGCGGGTTCGACCGCTACCGCGCCGAGATCGAGGGGAAGGCCGCCCTGCCGGGGATGACGAAGAGGGGGCTGCACGAGTTCCTGCTCGACCGGCACGCCGGCGACGAGCCGCCCGTCCCGGGCTACAACGCCTTCACCCACTACCTGCGCACGCGCGGCATCGCCGTGGGCGCCGGCTCCCCCGAGGCGCACCCCCGCTTCGAGACCGGGCCCGGCGAGCAGCTCCAGTTCGACTGGAAGGAGGACGTCGTGATGCGCGACCGCTCGGGCGCCGAGCACCGCTTCAACGTGTTCTCCGCGACGCTCGGGTACTCGAGGCGCCACCTGTACCGCAGGTCGCCGACCAGGACCCGGGACGACCTGCTGGCCTGCATGTACGACGTCGCGGTGAGGCTCGGGGGCGTCCCCGCCGAGTGGCTCACCGACAACATGTCCGCGATCGCCGCGGTCGGCGGGGACGGCAGGCGGGCGCGCGACCCGCGCGTCGAGCGCTTCTCCCGCGAGGCCGGCTTCCGCATCGTGCTCTGCGCGCCGAGGACGCCCCAGACCAAGGGCAAGGTGG
>NZ_JACJKQ010000061.1 GCF_016901575.1 Enorma phocaeensis | reverse complement strand
TCGGCGGGGACGGCAGGCGGGCGCGCGACCCGCGCGTCGAGCGCTTCTCCCGCGAGGCCGGCTTCCGCATCGTGCTCTGCGCGCCGAGGACGCCCCAGACCAAGGGCAAGGTGGAGAGCGCGAACCGCTTCCTCTCGAGGCTCCTCGCCTACGAGGGGGACTTCGACGGCTGGGAGGGCCTCGACGAGGCGATAGCGCGCATCGAGCGCCGCAGCAACGAGGAGCCCAACGGCACCACCGGCGTGCCCCCGGAGCTGCTGTTCATGCGGGAGAAGGACGCGCTCAGGCCGCTGGGCAACCGCCGGCTGCTCGAGTCGATGCTCGGCGACGTCTCCTACCAGGAGGTGCCGGCCACGATGCTCGTCCGCTGCGCCGGCCGCGAGTTCTCGGTGCCCAGGCGAATGATCGGGCGCCGCGCCAGGCTCGTGCTGTCGGCCGACGGGGTCCTCAGGGTCTACGACGGCGGCGACCTCGCCGCCGTGCACGACACGCGCGCCCCGGGCGGCCCGATCGTCTACGACCCCGCCCACTACGCCGAGGCGCTCGAGGGCAAGCGGTGGCGCGCCGACGGCGACATCGAGGAGGCCGCGCGCCGCAACCTCGAGCTGCTCGACGCGCTCGGAGGGGGCGGTGCCGCATGAGCGCCCCGCTGGTCGAGGCCAGCGCGCCGGAGCGGGCGCGCAACAACCTCGAGGAGCTCGGTCTCGACGCGATGGCGGCCTCGGCCGCCGAGTACTCCGCCCTGGTCGCCTCGGGCTCCAAGACCTTCGCGCAGGCCCTGATGGAGATGACGGACGCCCAGGTCGCGGCGGTGAGGGCCCGCGACCTGGACCGCAGGGTCGAGAAGGCGAACTTCCCCTACGTGAAGACGCTCGCCGACTTCGACTTCTCGTTCCAGCC
>NZ_JACJKQ010000007.1 GCF_016901575.1 Enorma phocaeensis | reverse complement strand
CCGGACCGGGACGCCGGAAGCGGCGCGTGACGCTGGCGGGATCGGCGCATGTGCGTTGGCGCGAACGGGTGAGGTTCGTTGGTGGAATCGGCGAAAGATAGATTGACACTAACACTGGGCGCCTTCGCCATGCAGGAGGACTCCTATCCCATCCCCGCCATCTACCTGCATCTCGTCGCCGTCATGGACCTCATGGCGCAGCGCCGCGCGGACGAGGCCCGCGAGCACCTGCTGGCGGCGTGGGAGCTCGCCCGCCCCGACGGCCTCATCGAGCCGCTGGGCGAGCACCACGGGCTTCTCGGCGGCATGCTCGAGGCCGCGATCAAGCCCGCATGGCCCGACGACTTCCGCCGCATTATCGACATCACCTACCGCTTCTCCGCCGGATGGAGGCACGTGCACAACCCCGCCACCGGCGACGACCTGGTTCGGCTGCCCCTGTACGCGTCCATGTCGTTGGCTTCTGGTCACAAGGCGCACTGAGCGTGATTGGCCTCACTGCGTCGCATCGGAGGAGCCGTGGCCGCAACGATCGGGCTCGCAGGGGCTAAGACGGATTTCCCAAAGGTCACCGCAGAGGTGAATGCGACGGGTAGGCCGGTAACGGCTCTCAAGAACAACAGGCCTTGGGTCGTGACCGCGGCGACGCCAGGATGGGCGTCATCCTCGAGGCGTTTGGGCTTCTTTTGGTCGAGGTTTTGCCGGCGCTGCGCACTCTTTTCGGGGTTTCGGCGGGCGTCGAGAAAAATCGATTCGCTTTTCCGACATTTTGGGCGCATCCCTCAAGTAGCCGCGAAGTCGGCACCGCGGCTACCTGCGGGTCTCTTGTTGGCAACCCGCCGTCTACTTGGTGGCTGCCGCCAAAATGTCGGAAAAGCGAATCGATTTGATTTCGGGGCGGCCTCCCCGGGCTTGGGGGCATGGCCCGGGGCGCTTTCCTTGGGCGGGGAGTCCCGCGCCCTGCATGGGCGAAAAATATCAGAGGTCTAACAGTACTCTTCGTTTTAGCGAAGAATACCGTTGAAGAGTGTCGGGGCCCAGGTGGTTGCTGTTCGTCGAGCTTTTGCCTGCAAATCGAGCAGGTTTATCGATGCGTTACGGAAGGATGGCGCTTTTCGATCTTTGGGGCGGAATAAAGAGGGGTTATCTCATTCAGGCACATCACCCAATCCGATGTCGGGAACGGGTGATGTGCCTTTCCCTGCTTTTTGCCATGCTTGCAACATGGCGATCTATTCCTACTTTCATGGGAGGATGAAGGGGGCGATGGCTCATGAGGTCTCACATGAGGTGGTTGCTGTGTGTACTGCTGCTGTGCTTGGGTCTCTGGCCAACGGGCGCATACGCGGCGAATGGGGGCGAAGGGTATACCAAGACGGTTGACCCGGTGACGGGCACCACGACGTACACGTTCACCGACCTTGCCGCAGTTGACAACTTCAGCGAGCAGGTCGAGGGCGACGTGGTGCTCGACTTCACGCCCATCAAGCAAGATGTTGGGGATGTACCCACAGGTTACATGCACCTGTCTCCGCAAAAGAGCGATGCGACCGTCACGATCAGGGGCAACGCGGGAGTAAGCTACGGCAGCTTCACTATCAATATCAGAAAAGCAACGGATGCCGCCCTCCTGCTCGAAGACTTTGCCCTCGAGGGCAACGTGGGCTTTTCTGCAACCGGCGAGGGCGAGCACAAGGTCACCTATGACGGAATGTGTGCCCTCAAACAGGTCGGCGGAGGCTCCCTCGTCTCGATTGGAGGCGCGGACGGGGCGGCCCATCTATCGATCAGTTGGCTTGATAGCAGCTCGAGCTACGAGCTGAGCGGCAACTTTACGGTCTCTAACAGCCTGGTCTGCGACGAGTCCATGACGATCGACAGTGCGAACATAACCTTCTTGGAATCGTCCGTGAGCAACGTCAATTTGGGCATCGCGGCCAAGAACCTGGCCATTGAGAACTCCACCATCAACGGCGTGGGGCACATCGATTCATTCGAGCGCACGAGTAACGTCGATGCCGAAGACTTCACGAGCTCTTCGTTGTCTATCGAGGACTCCCGCATCGCCTTCAATGCGAACGTGTGGTCGGGCAACTCAAGCGGGGCCGTGTTGGGCAACTCCCAGGAAATCACCATCGCTGATAGCGTGGTTTACGGAATCGTCGCAGACAATTCCTATGGATGCCTTGGCGGGACGTTCGAGAGCCTCTCGATCACTGGTTCCAAAGTGTACGCTCAGGCGGAGCGGGCGGCGGCGATTGGCTTGAGCGACTCGGCGTATTCATATCTTGAAAAGGCAGGTGTCGATCGGTCGACCATCACTATCGAGAACAGTCAAGTTGAGGCGGCAAGTACCTACGGTGCCGCTATCGGCATGCCGAGCTTCATCAAGCACAGCGGAAGCACCGGACCGGAAAGCGACCTGGTGGTGGACATCATCATCAAGGGCGAGAGCGACGTCACCGCAACGAGCATTCGATCCGCGGCGATCGGTGCCGGCACTTGGTCCGATTTTAGCAACAAGCCTGTCGACGGCGTGGAGATCGAGGTCGGTGCTGGCGACATCGGCTGGGGCGGCCCGTCTGGGCTGAACCTGCTCAGCATGGCGGCGGACCTCCTGGGACTCTCGGGTGAATCCGAGCTCGAGGGCAGTCTCGCCACGGAGGCGGGCCTGCAGGATGCGTGTGAGGTCAAGATTGAGGGCTCGCCTGCCATCCATGCGAAGTCCGGCGTCATGGCCGTCTATGCCGACAAGGTTTCCGTCAACGACACCAACCTGGTGCAGAACACCATGGTGATTGCAAGCGCTTACGGGGACTATTCGATTTACGCGATGGAGACCCCGGGTGCGGTTACGATCGGCGAGGGCGCCGGCGCCGCGACGATCGGCGAGCTTGGCAACGGCTATGCATCTGTGGCGACGACGAAGGTCGCAGCATGCTCTGATGCTCCGATGCGCTTCGGGGATGCGAAGCTCGTCGATGCCGAGAATAGTGATTCTGATAGCTTCTCGGTGAGTGAGACCGGATTCCAGCGCTTCCTCACCACGCCGGTGATTGCGCTTTCGGGCACGGTCACGTTGAAGGGGCAGGCCAGCGCGGAGCTTTCCGGCTATGCACGTGTGGGAGACACGCTGACGGTAGACACGAGCGGAGTGAAGCCGGCAGCAGCGAGGTCGAACTCGATGCTCACTTACCAGTGGCATCGCAACGGCGAGAAGATCGACGGAGCTACGAATGCTTCCTATACGTTGACGGGTGCCGACGAGGGCTCTGTCATCACCTGCGTCGTGTCCGGAAAAGGCTACTTCACCGGCAGCGTGACAAGCAATGCAGCTGTCGTGTCTGAGGCGGAGCCTGGGGCCGCACCGACGATGGTCAGCCGCACGCAGAACAGCATTACGCTCAACGATGCGGGTGAGGGATTCCAATACAAGCGCGTGGGAATGAGCGCGTGGCAGGCTGCTCCGTCTTTCGACGGGCTTGAGCCGGGCACGGCGTACACCTTCATCCAGAAGGACAGCAACGGAGCCATCAGTGCTCCCGCAATGTTCTACACGCTGTCCGAGAAGCCCAATCCCGGTGACTTTGTGATCGACTACGTGAACGAGACCCTCTCCTTCCCGAGCGGCGTCAACCTGTACAGCGACGCCACCTGCAACGACTATCTCAACGCAACCTCCGGCAAGTTGAGCATCGACATCAGCGGGTTCGTTGGGATGAAGGTGTACGCGCGCTTCGCGACGGCTGACCCCACCGATACCGAGTCGGTGACCGAGGTTATAATTCCCCCTCGTCCTGCTGCTCCGGCGCTCGAGGCCTCAGCCATCACAACGACGGAAAGCAGCATAAGCTTCACCAGGACCGTCGGCGTCACCTACCGTCTGACGCTGAATGGCATGCTGGTTGCTGAGGCGACGGGCAGCGGACAGGTCATCACGTTCAATGGCCTGGCATCGGGAACGACCTATACGATCGAGATGCGCTCCGAGGCGAGCAACGAAACGAAGAAGTTCCGTTCAGAGGTGGCATCGAAGCAAATCTCGACCATCGCAGTCGCTCCCACGGCACCAACGCTGCGCGCGACCACCGAGTTTGTGGACGAGGGCTATGAGGCTGTCCGGATCAACTTCTCGTGGAACAGGGCTTCTGGCGACGGCATCACCATCACGGAATATGCTCTCCTTGCGCAGGAGAAGGATTCAGCGAGCTCAAATGGGATCTGGAGCGGCAGCGCGACGTCCTGCTCAGTGACAACCGATGACGGCACTGGGTTGCAGCCCGGCAAGACCTATTCGTTCACTTTGGTGACGTCGTGGTCGTCTTCTGCAGGCCAGGGAGAGGCGGTGAGTTCTGAGCCCGTTGAGGTTGCATTGCCTGCTCTGCGGCCCGACCCCGCCGACTTCACAATCGACTATGTCAACGAGACGATTACCGCGCCCGAAGGCATGGACCTCTATGCGGACAAAGCGTGCACGGATGAGCTCTTGCTGGACGGGAGCGGTACGGTCAGCATCACGCAGTATATTTCCGACTACGGTGCAGACGCCCAGCATCTGTATGCCCGCAGCTCAACAGATACCGGAACCGACAGCGTCACGGCAATCGAGATTCCTTGCCGTCCGCTCCTGTCTACGGTTTCCGATTCTTGGTTGCGGGTTGGATATGATTCGATTTGGATTGATACTCGTGGGATGAACGCCAACACGTCATACGAGCTCCTCTTGGACAGCGAGGTCATCCCACAAGACCAGTCTTCGACCAGCTCTTATGTGAAGTACGAGAATCTCAGCCCGAGCACCACCTACACCCTTCTTCTCAAGAAGGCGGCGGTTGCGAGCAGCGAGGGTGTTGCCGGTTCGTTCAGCTCGTCGGTATCTCAGTCGATTACAACGAAGACATGCGTAACTAAAAACGCGGACCTGCTGGTCCCTGCCGGTTCGTACCCCTTTGGGACGGAGTTTGAGTACGATATCTCAAGCCTGCTGGATGGCGCGGACATCGTTGGCGTTACCACCATCGAGGATGACGACGGCTTTGTCTATTCGCAGGGCTATGACACAAGCAGCAAAAAGGAGCTACGGCTCACGCTCACCTCTGTCTCTGCTGATGAGACCGCGACGGTGCTGGTTGAGGCCCAGCAGCCGAACGAGGGCGACTTCGCCATCATCACTATCGCGGTGAGGGGCGTCGACGTTGCCGCCGCGGCCGAAGACAACAGCTGCTACTGGGTGCGAGCGGAGCTTAGCGAAGCGGATGAGACCGTTGTGGAAAGTGTCCTCGAAAACAAGATCGACGCCGGCGCTCAGCTCATCGACGCCTTTGACCTTGCGCCTATGAACCCGGTGGGTGCCGAGGCTATCGAGAGCGCGTGCCCCACCAGTATCGCTTGGTCGCTTGAGGATTTGGGTGAGGGCATCGATGCCAAAGGGACGTTCGATGTCTATCGCATCGAGAACGAAACCGCCTCATCTGTGAGAGCGACAAAGGGAGAGTCGGACATCACCTTTACCGTAAGCGGTGGGGAAGCACGTTATGCGGTTCTCTACACCCCTCCCCAGTCCGAGACTTATGGCATCACAGCTGGCAGTACGGAGCACGGTACGATTGAGCTCAGCGCCCAGTCCGCGGCGGCAGGCGCTGCGGTGAAGGTGACGCTTTCGCCAGATAGTGGCTACGAGACTGAATCGGTTGCCGCTACAGACAATTCAGGCAACCAGGTTGTACTGAGCGAACAGACAGACGGCACCTATACCTTTGTGATGCCGGCTTCTGCCGTAAGGGTGACTGCAACGTTCACCCCAATCGCTCCAGTCGCTCCCGTGCTGACGGTGGCGGCTGGCGAGGAAGCCGGATCAGCGGTTGCAAGCTGGACTCAATCGACGGAGAACGGCGCCACCATCACGGGCTATGAGCTCGCGGTTTCGCAGGACGATGTCCCCATCGAAGGGTCTCCATTCTCCATCACGTCCGGCGAGGGTGACACCTATACCGTGCGTGGCCTCATTCCGGGCGAGACCTACTCTTTCACGCTGACCGCCAAGAACCACGAGGCCACCGCGGCCTCCGACGCGGTTACATTCACCGTGCCCGTGCCTAAGGACCCAACGTATACCGTTACCGTTGCTAACAAGATCAAGGGCGGCTCGCTGGCATCTTCCGCTGCGTCGGCGACAGCCGGAACCAACGTCACGATTACCGCGACGCCTGACGAGGGATATGAGGTCGATTCCATCACCGTGACCGATGAGAGCGGCTCCAAGGTGATCGTGGTTGAAGCCGGCAGCAACTCATGGTCCTTCTCGATGCCCGAATCAGACGTCGTCGTTTCGGCCTCTTTCAAGAAGGTTGCGGAGGATGACGAGGAGGAGAGCCTGAACGAGCTCCTTGCGGATGCCCTCGAGAGCAGCTCCGCCGAGGCCGTCACCATCTCGTCCGGCACGTACAAGCTGACGGGCGATCTTTCGGTCCAGACCCTGGCCGGAAATGGCGCGAAGCTCAAGACCACGAGCCTCTACATCGGCGGCGACAACGAGAAATCCACGGTCAATCTGGATCTCCAGGGCCACAGCCTCGATTCCGAGGACTGTGCCATCATCGTGATGGACGGCTCGACGCTCAACCTGTACGACTCGGGCCAGGTCGGCTCCGGTGGAGAGGGCCTTACCGGCTCCATCAGCGGCAAGACGGGCCTCTCGCTTAAGGATGACGATGGCGCTGAGTACGTCTATGCGGGCGGCGTCGGGGTCTACGGCACGTTCAACATGTACGGTGGCTCCATCACCGGCAACACCGCTGGCAAGGACGATCAGATCGGCTGCGGCGGCGGCGTGTACGTCTTCGGCGGCGCGACGTTCAACATGTACGGCGGGACCATCTCCGGCAATACGGCCACCACGCACGGCGGCGGCGTCGCGGTGCGCTCGGCGCAGGACACGACACCCGTGCCGAACCCGCTCTACGTTGATGGCGCTAAAATCAGCGACTGGAAGGAAGTCGACGGCGGCGACGTGGCGGCCGAGCTCTCCGTCGACCTTCTTGCCGAGCCTGATCCTGCGGCCGCTGGGAGCTCCGCCGGCACGTTCAATCTGTACGGCGGCACCATCACGGGCAACACGGCCCCGGTGGGCGGTGGCATCTACGCAGAGGGCACGGTGAACATCGGGCAGGCGTCCGGTGGCGCCCCGGCACCCGCCGCAATCTCCGTCATGGGCAATTCGGCGGGCAACCTCTACGTTCCCGCTGACGTCACGGTCGGCATGAGCAGCGTGCCGGCAACTGGTTCGAGGATCGGCGTGACCATGGGGCAAGCTCCCGGCCTGTTTGCGACGGCGGACGACGCCGTTGCGAGCTCGGCGCTCTCTTCCTTCACGAGCGATAACGGCTCGTACTACGTGACCAGGCAGCAGGGCGGTCTTGCTCTGGCACCGGTGCCCGTTTCGCGTCCGACCTACCCGCCCGAGATCGAGGTCCCGGGAGGTGGCGGCAGCGTGTCGATCGATCCAGAGCGTCCCCACGCCGGCGACGAGGTCACCATCACGCCTGAGCCCGACGAAGGGAAGACGGTCGACAGCGTGACCGTCACCGACAAGGACGGCGAGCTCGTGGAGGTCACCGACAACGGGGACGGCACCTGGTCGTTCACGCAGCCCTCGGGCAAGGTGACGATCACCGTGACCTTTGTCTGCGACGGCGGCGAGCTCTGTCCGAGCGCCCATCTCGTCGATGTGGACCAAAATCTCTGGTACCACGCGGCAATCGACTGGGCCGTCGAGAGCGGCTTGATGTCCGGCTACGCCGACGGCTCCAACACGTTCGGCCCCGATGACACCCTCACCCGCGCCCAGCTCGCCCAGATTCTCTACAACCAGGCGGGCAAGCCCGAGGTAGACCCCTCCGCAGTTGAGGCCTACAGCGACTGCTCGGCTGGCGCCTGGTACGCGAGGGCCGTGGCCTGGGCCGCCTCGCAGGGCCTCATGACCGGCTACGACGACGGCACGGGCCGCTTCGGCCCCGAGGACGAGCTCACCCGCGAGCAGCTGGCAGCCGTGTTCTGGCGGATTGCTGGCGAGCCCGAGGCGGATGCCGACCTCTCTGCGTTCCCCGACGGGGACTCGACGAGCGTGTGGGCGCTCGAGCCCGTGGAGTGGGCGGTCGAGACCGGCATGCTCAAGGGCTACGACGACACCGGCGAGCTCGACCCGGCGGGCGACCTCACCCGCGCCCAGGCGGCGACCGTGTTCTTCCGCCTGGCCGGAAACGAGTAGCCCGCCCACCGAGCGCGCGGCGCGGCCATCGCCTGGCGCCCTCGTCGACGGACACCTTGCCCCTCGACTCTGAGCGTATGGCGCAGACTGTCGGCGCCCCCGAGCCCTCCTGCGGCGCGGGGGCGCTTTCTTAAGGCGGGGATCCAGCCCTTCATCGGAGTTATCAACGCGCTCCGCATCACCCGTTTTTGGCCTCCGAACGGGTGATGTGCATTTCTCGGTCAGCGCCTACAGTTGATTGTGTGGTCGGGGTACGTTTCGGCGGTTATCGCCGGCGTCTCGTCGCGCGTCCCCCAAGTTTTGGACTTAAGGAGGAAGCAAGGTATGAGAACGGTTCTACAAGGCAGGGGCGGACGGCTCCTTGGCGTGCTGTGCGCCCTGGTGCTGTGCCTGGGATTCCTGCCCGCGCGCGCCTTCGCGGCGGGAGGCGAGAGCTATGTCGCGCTGGGTGACAGCATCTCCGACGGATACGGCGTCGGGGAAGGGGAGTCCTTCCCCGAGCTCGTCGCAGCAAAGCGCGGCTTCTCCCTTACCAGCTACGCGTCGAGCGAGGGATTTACCTCGACCGACCTAGTTGCCCAGCTCGACGAGGGCGACGTCGCGGCAAGCGTGGCCGCCGCCGACGTCATTACCATCACTGTCGGCGGCAACGACCTCATGGAGGCGTTGTACGGGTATCTGGCCGAGCAGGCGAACGCCGTCCTTCCCGGCCCCGGCTTTACCGCGGATAAGATCGAGGGCATGTTGGCGAGCGGCGAGCCCATCGACATGTCGATGCTCGACTCCTTTACCGGGTTCCTCGATGGGTTCCCCTCCTCCTCTCAGGCGCATGCCGCCCTGATGCAGCTGTCGGGGAACCTCGCCAAGGCCTTGTCTGCAATCAAGGCGGCGAACCCCGATGTGACGTGCTTCGTCGTCAACCAGTACAACCCCTACGGGCATCTGGGGGACAGCCTGGCTACCGTCGTGAACACGTTTGATACGGGGGTGCAGGCGCTGAACGCCGGCCTGTCTGGCGTCGCGTCCGCGTCCGGAGTCACCGTCGTCGATGCGTACGGCGTCTTCAAGGCGGCGACGGAGAACCCATGCAACGCCGCGATCGTCGACGGGGGCAGCAAGGTCAACCTTGACTTCCATCCCAACGCGCATGGGCACGACCTGCTCGCCCAGGCGGTCGATGCGCTGCTGCCTGCCGCGCCCGAGGACCCCGAGACCCCGCCTGTCGACGAGCCGGAGAACCCGCCCGTGCAAGACGGTCCTAACTGGGCCGCCATCGCCGCCGACCTCGCCGCCGCGAAGCCCGGCTCTACCGTAGAGGTTGACATGGAAGGCACGACCAAGGTGCCCGCCTCCGCCCTGGCCGCCCTGGCCGGTCGCGACGTGACGGCGCGCGTCGAGATGGCCCCGGGAATCGCCTGGGAGATCGACGGAGCTGCCATTCCCGCCGACGCCGCGCTTTCCGATATCGACCTGGGTATCGAGGTGGGCACCGCCGGCATCCCTGCGGACCTCGTCGGCCTTGTTGCGGGCATGCCCGCCGTCCAGGCGACGCTTGCGCACGACGGCCCCTTCGGCTTCACGCTCACGCTCGCGGCGTCGGTCGCCGGCATGCCTGCGGGCGTGTATGCCAACGCATACAGCTACGACGAGGACGCTGAGGCTCTGAACTTCGAGGGCTCTGCCGTGGTCTCCGAGGACGGCGTCGCGCGCCTGTCGATCGACCACGCCTCGCAGTGGCTCGTCTCGCTCGACTCCCGCAGCCACGCCCTGCCCTTCCCGGACGCCCTCGAGGGCGAGTGGTACTCCGAGGCCGTGAGGTGGGCGTGGCTCTCGGGCGCCATGACCGGCTACGACGCGGGACCGTCCGCAGGCCTCTTCGGCACCGGGGATGCACTCACGCGCGCCCAGCTCGCGTCCGCCCTGTACAAGGCGGCGGGCGAGCCGGAGGCCGACCCCGCGGGGGCCGCGGCGTTCGTCGACTGCTCGGCCGTCTCCTGGTACGCCGAGGCCGTCGCCTGGGCCGCCTCGCAGGGCCTCATGACCGGCTACGACGACGGCACGGGGCGCTTCGGCCCCGAGGGCGAGCTCACCCGCGAGCAGCTTGCCGCCGTGTTCTGGCGCGCCGCAGGGGAGCCCGCCGCGGACGCCGACCTCTCGGCGTTCCCCGACGGGGACTCGACGAGCGCGTGGGCGCTCGAGCCCGTCGAGTGGGCGGTCGAGACCGGCCTGCTCAAGGGCTACGACGACACCGGCGAGCTCGGACCGGCAGACCCCCTCGAGCGCGCCCAGCTCGCGGCCGTGCTCATGCGTCTCGCCCAAGAGGTCGCATAGCGGCGTCGTCCTTGCCGGGCAAACAGTAATCCCTGGTGAGGGCCGTCCGTCCGGGCGGCCCTCTTTCATGGCCTGCATTTGCGAGCGGAGTGCTCGCTATGTGTCGCGTGGCACATTTCGCGCTTGAGGTCTGCCCGAGGTTCATGGGGCGCCTGCCAGCGTCTTGTTCGTGCGTTTGCGCGTTCTGCCGATGGCGCCCTGCTTCATTCATTGATGGTGACGAGCTTGGTGAAAATCGATTCACCTTTCCGACATGTTGGGGGCATGATTCAAGTAGGTGGTGCCTTGCTGTTAAGAAACTTGCGGGCAGAGGCGTGGTCATTTTTATGGCTACTTTGAAGCTGCCGTTACCATATCGGAAAGGCGAAGCGTTTTGGGCTGCGGCCCACAACTGGACGCGAGCCGTTTAGCGCCAAGACGTTGTTTGCGTCCAAGAGGTGACAAATAGGGATGGCCCAGCATGCTGTGGGTTGTTCAGTCTTGCAGCAAAGGGGCCATCTCAACGCAAGGCTCACGTCCAGATGCCGGGAGGCCCTTGTCTCCCGCGCGGGGTCGGGCGTCGGCGTCGCCGAGGCGGCCAACTAGATGGGCGTGAGCGGGCAGACCGCGAACAGGCGGCTCGCCCATGCTCGAAGGGGCGCGCCCGCGCGGCCAGCGGGCCCTGCCGGCACCATCATGGCCGGCTCACTCGGGGCGGCAGCAGGTACAATGCTGTGCAAGTCGGGCCGCAAGCAGCGCTGGGCCGGGTGCCTTACGCTCAAACGACTGGCATCCGCGCGCCCTGGCAGGATTCCAAAGGCCGGGTCGAAACGTCCGCACGCACAAGCCTTACAGGTGCTTTACGGAACGCGCACGCCTCACGACGTACCCTCAAGAAGAGGGAGCATTGGGGCTGAGCCCCAGGGCAATCCAACTGAAGGGATGCGATGGAGGTCATGGCGCAGTTGCTGTTCTTGTGGGCAGGCGTCCGCACGGCGTTGGCGGGTGCGTTTGCGTCCGCGCTGGGCGCAGGGGCAGACCTCGCGGCGACGGCGGTGCTCACGCTCGCCATGGCGGGCATATATGGTGCGGCATCGTATCTGATGGTTCGATGGATGCGTGCGGACCGCGAGGCTGCCGAGCGCCGCGAGCGCGCCGCTGCGGAGACAGCCGAGCGGACCCACGGCCACGCCGACGAGACGTGGGACCACCTTATGGCCCCGGGATTCGAGGCAGACGAGGTTGCCTGCGTCGTGGACTACGATTTGCTCGCGAATGCCTTTGCCGCGACCGCGCTTCGCCTTGTGCGCGAGGGCGCGCTGCGCATCGAGCGCGGCGACCCCAGCGAGGGCGGCGCCGTGGTGCGCTCCTGCGGTCGAGGGCGCGACAAGGATGCCCTTGGCCGCGCGGCGATGAAGACTCTTTTCTGTACGGGGAGCACGCGCCTCACCATGCGCGAGGCGCTTGACAACCGGACGTGGACCTACGAGGATCAAGCGGCCAACGTGCGCGCGTATGAAACGGCGCTTGAGCAGGCCTCTCGACAGGCAGGCCTCACGCTATCTGAGGACACGCGAGCCTCGGACCGGTACAACGGTTGGGCGGTGGTGTTTGTAATCGTGGGGCTTGTGGGCGCCATCTGGTTTGCGATGGGCGTGCCCTCCGTCTGCGCCTTTCTCATTTACGTGGCGAGCTCGTTGTACCTTGGTATGCGGGGTGTCAGCCCCCGCAAGCGCAGCCTCACGCCTGCGGGCGCACGGGTAGCGGTTCGCCTTGATGCGCTGCGCGCACGGATCGAGCACGCGCTGGAAGCGGGGGAGCGCATTGGTCTTTCGGGGCGGGATGCCGGACGGCTCCTGGAGTTCGCGGTGGTGTTGGATTTCGACGAGGGGGAACTTGCCCAGCTCGCACGTCAGATGGGCGATGCCTCGCTGGAGCGGCTGGCCGCTGACTGGTCGGACGGGGGAGCCGTGAAGCTCGAGGGCGTGCCGCTTCGCAGGTCGCGATTGGCTGGAGGCCGCCGTCTGGGAGGAAAGCGCCTCATCACGCCGGTGGGCATGCTGCGCTCGGCCTATCTTATCCGTAACAGTTGGCTGCTCAGCGAATATGGCTCCAGCTGAGCAGCCAATCTTGTGCCCGTTGTCCGGCTCGTGGCCAGTCAGCGTGCAGGCAGGTTGCGCTCGTTTGTCCCCGGTGGCAGCGTGTGGCGCATCGACGGGTCGCGTCTGCCAGCGCGCACCGCGGACTGTATGGTTGCCGCGTCCCGCGTCCCGCTGGTCCCAACCGTTTCATGCGCGTGAATTCCCGATGTGCTGGCGTGCGCCGCGCCGCAGAGTGCTACGATAAAGACCCGTAAGGACTGGCAGATCCAAGCGGGAAAGCGTAGGTACAATCGAATGACCAAGCATATTTTTGTCACCGGCGGCGTCGTCTCGTCCCTGGGAAAGGGTATCACTGCGGCCTCTCTGGGACGCCTTCTCAAGTCGCGCGGCTACAAGGTGACCATGCAGAAAGCCGACCCGTATCTCAACGTGGACCCCGGCACCATGAGCCCCTTCCAGCACGGCGAGGTCTTCGTCACCGAGGACGGCTATGAGAGCGACCTCGACCTGGGCCACTACGAGCGCTTCATCGACGAGAACCTCACCCGCGACTCCAACTTCACCACGGGCGCCATCTACCGCTCGCTCATCAAGCGCGAGCGTCGCGGCGACTTTTTGGGCGGCACCGTGCAGGTGATCCCGCACGTCACGAACGCCATCAAGGACAAGTTCCGCCGCGTGGAGGAGCAGACCGGCTCTGATGTGGTCATCACCGAGCTGGGCGGCACCATCGGCGACATCGAGAGCCAGCCGTTCGTCGAGGCCATCCGCCAGTACAAGAAGGACGCCGGCGCCGAGAACGTGTGCTACATCCACGTGTCGCTCGTGCCCTATATCTCGGCCGCCCACGAGGTCAAGACCAAGCCCACGCAGCACTCGGTGAAGGAGCTGCGCAGCTTCGGCATCCAGCCCGACATCATCGTCCTGCGCAGCGACCACGAGATCGACGACTCCATCCGCGCCAAGATCGCGAGCTTCTGCGACGTCGACGTGGACTGCGTCTTCACCAACGAGGACTGCTCCAGCATCTACGACGTGCCGCGCATGCTGGCCGAGCAGGACTTCGACCTGCGCGTGTGCGAACGCTTGGGGCTGGACCCGCGCGAGCGCCACATGGACGACTGGTACACCTTCCTCTCGAAGCAGGACCATGCGAACAACCACGCCGACAAGATCAAGGTGGCCGTGGTGGGCAAGTACACCCAGCTGCCCGACGCCTACCTGTCGGTGATCGAGGCGCTGCATCACTCCGGCATCTTCTTCGACCGCCACGTGGACGTGGAGCTGGTGGACGGCGAGGCGCTCACCTGGGAGGCGGCGCAGGAGGTGCTCGGCGGCGCGTCGGGCATCGTGGTGCCGGGCGGCTTCGGCGTGCGCGGCCTTGAGGGCAAGATAGCCGCCGCCCGCTATGCGCGCGAGAACAAGATTCCCTATCTGGGCCTGTGCCTTGGCATGCAGGTGGCCGTGTGCGAGTTCGCGCGCGACGTGGCCGGCCTCGCGGACGCCAACTCCACGGAGTTCGAGCCCGAGTGCGCCCATCCGGTGATCGACCTCATGAGCTCGCAGGAAGACGTCACCGAGAAGGGCGGCACCATGCGCCTGGGCGCCTATCCGGCGCGCCTGGCCGCCGGCACGCTCGTGCGCGAGGCCTACGGCGAGGAGCTCGTCTACGAGCGCCATCGCCATCGCTATGAGTTCAACAACGCCTTCCGCGACGAGCTCGAGCGCGCGGGCCTCGTGATCTCGGGCATCTCGCCGGACGAGCGCCTGGTGGAGATGGTCGAGCTTCCGCGCGAGGTGCATCCGTGGTTTGTGGCCACCCAGGCTCACCCTGAGTTCAAGAGCCGTCCCACCAAGCCGCAGCCGCTGTTCCGCGAGTTCATGCGCGCGACCATCGCGAACCACGAGGGCGTGGACCGCACCGAGGTCACGCCCAAGAACGCTTCTATGAACTAGGGCGCCGGTGAGCAGGCGCCCCGACAGAGACGTGCCCGCGCCCCCGTCTCCGGCTTCTGCCGGGGCGGGGGCGTCCTCGCCCCGGCGGGCCTCGCCGCCTGCCGCCCGGGGGTCCGCGCTGCCGCACACGGAGCTCGAGCGGGACCTCGGCGTCTTTCTCGACCATCTCTCCGTGGAGCGCAACCTCTCTCCCAACACGGTCGCCGCCTATCGGCGCGACCTTACAACCTACGTGGCGTTTCTTGCCTCGCGAGACGTGGCTGATCCCGATGCGGTGACGCGCGCCGACGTGGAGGCGTTCGTCGCCGACCGGCGCGAGGGGGGCTATGCCGACTCGTCCGTGGAGCGCGCGCTTTCGGCTGTGAAGGGCTTCCATCGCTTCTTGGTGCGCGAGGGCCTGACCGAGGTCCATCCCACGGCGACCATCAGGCTTCCCCGAAAGGGCGAGCGCCTGCCCGACTACATATCTATAGAGGACGCGCGCGCCCTGCTGGAGCAGCCCTTTCCCGCGACCGCGGCGGGCGCGCGCGACCGCGCGATACTCGAGGTGCTCTACGGATGCGGCCTGCGCGTGAGCGAGCTCACGGGGCTCGACCTGAGGGACCTGTATCTGGACGAGGAGTATCTGCGCGTCTTTGGCAAGGGGTCCAAGGAGCGCCTGGTGCCCATCATGGGCAGCGCGGAGCGCGCCCTTTCCGACTATCT
This sequence comes from Enorma phocaeensis, assembly GCF_016901575.1. Classification (GTDB taxonomy): domain Bacteria; phylum Actinomycetota; class Coriobacteriia; order Coriobacteriales; family Coriobacteriaceae; genus Limicola; species Limicola phocaeensis_A. The sequence goes on along the minus strand of NZ_JACJKQ010000007.1, from coordinate 56,361 downwards.
GGCGGGACCGCGCGCCGAGCTTGCCGCGCACGCCCGCAGGGGAGGCGTGGGCGCCGCGGTGTTTCTCAACAAGAACGGCGGCCGCATCTCGCGCCAGACGGTCTATGCCACCTGCGAGCGCTATGGCGCGACGGTTGGGATCGAGGGGCTGCATCCGCACACGCTGCGCCATTCGTTTGCCACCCACATGCTCGCCGGCGGCGCGGACCTGCGCGTGCTGCAGGAGATCTTGGGCCACGCCGACATCTCGACCACGCAGATCTACACCCATGTGGACCGCACCCAGCTGCGCGAGGTCTATCTCGCGGCGCACCCCCGGGCGTAAGGGCGGGTTTCTGTTGCAAAGCAGCGCCGTCTCGCGAGCAGCCGCATCCCCGGAGGCTGGGGCCGGCAGGGCGAACGCCGGTCCTCGCAGCCCGCTCCGGGGGCGCGCGGGCCGTGCCCAGGGGACGCCTGCATTGACCATTCGGTTCCCTTGTCGTGTGGGTGCGCTTACAGACGTGCCGGCGGAGCATGGGGACACAGCTGCGGGAGCAGGTGGGCACGCCGGTGGGAGCGGGTGGGAGGACGACGGTGGGTCCTGAGGGGGGCGTTTGGTACCATATATAGTTGTCGGATCGCACCTGCGGCGGGCCGTGTGTCCTCAGGCGTGCCCCACACGTTCGCCACACAGCGTCCCCACCGTCTCCCACCGCTCTGACCTGCGGGTTCTTTGTTTCGACACAACTCCCGAAGAGGTGCCAAAAATCGGTTCAACCTCAACTCGAAGGTTTAGGTTCCCGTGCGCCGCCCGATATCTGGGCATAAAACGGGCATAACAACACAATATCTAGTATCGCTGTGACACCCTCCGAATAGGTGTTCTGTGCGACGCCGAGGGGTCAAATAGTACCGCTGGGGGAGAGAGTGGGAAAAAGTGTTGCACCGGGGGACGCCAGACCATAAGATTAAAACCGTCGACAGGCGGAGTGGTTCTCCGCGCACATACCCGCCGAGTAACCGAGAGGAGGGGTGCGGCAGTGATGCTGACCGGCACATACGAGCGCAATCTCGATGCCAAGGGTCGCCTTTCCCTGCCTGCAGCCGTCCGCAACGAACTCGGTGAGCATGTTCGCGTTCTGCCCGCTCCGGATGTCGAGGCCCTGTACGTGTTCTCTGAGAGCGAGTATGGGAACTGGGTCGACAGCCTTTTCGAGAAGCGTGGGGGATTCAACCCGCGCAGCCCGGAAGACCAGGATCTCAGACGTATGCTCAACGCGATGGCGGCGCCGATGGATATCGACTCCGCCTCGCGTATCGGCCTCTCGGACACCTTGCGCGCGAGCAAGCACCTCTCGCGCGAGGTCACGGTGGTGGGCAACGCCGACCACCTCGAGGTCTGGGACCGCGCGACGTGGAACGCGCGCCTTGCTGAGTCGCAAGACAAGCTCATGGCGCTGTTCTTCTCGTAAGGTTCGAAAGGGGGACGCACATGGCCACGGGAACGTTGACACAAGCATATCGGCATGAACCCGTCATGCTCCAGGAAGTGCTCGACACCCTGCAGCTCGTCCCGGGAGCCGTGGTGTGCGACTGCACGCTCGGCGGCGCCGGCCACTCGGTGCATATGGCACGCGCGGTGGGCGCTGAGGGCCTGCTCATAGGTATCGATCAGGACGACATGGCGCTCGCGGCGGCATCCGACCGGCTTGACCGGGAGGCGCCCCACACCCCGCACCGGCTTCTGAAGGGCAACTTCGGAGACCTCGACGAGCTTCTGTGCTCGGCCGAGGTGCCGGGCGTCGACGGCATCCTGTTCGACCTGGGCGTTTCGAGCCCGCAGCTCGATATCCCTGGACGGGGCTTCTCGTATCACGAGGACGCCCCCCTTGATATGCGGATGGATCCGGGTAACAACCCCTTAAACGCAGCAGAGGTCATCAACACCTATACCGAAGCCGACCTCGCCCGGATTCTTCGCGTCTACGGCGAGGAGAAGTTCGCGAGCCAGATAGCCCGCGAGATCTGCCGCCGCAGGCAGAAGGAGCCCATCTGCACCACGGGAGAGCTCGTCGACGCGATCAAGGCGGCCATACCCGCCGCGGCGCGCCGGCACGGGCACCACCCCGCCCGCAAGAGCTTCCAGGCGATCCGCATCGAGGTCAACCATGAGCTCGAGGTGCTCGAGCGGGGGCTCGAGGCGGCGGTCCGCTGGCTGAACCCGGGAGGGCGCATGTGCGTCATCTCGTACCACTCGCTCGAGGACCGCATCGTCAAGCGCCTGTTCCAGGAGATGAGCCGGGGCTGCACCTGCCCTCCGGACATTCCGGTCTGCGTGTGCGGCAACGTGCCGGTACTTGACGTCATCACCCGCAAACCGCTGGTTGCATCGGCCGAGGAGGTCGAGGGCAACCCGCGTGCGAGATCGGCCAAGATACGCGTCGCCCAACGGATTTGACCCTCCTGGCGGCGCGCTTCGTGGCCCCATCCCGCCACACCATAGACGCAGCTTAAACGCACTACACACATCCAAGGGATGGGGAGGCCGCATATCATGGGTATCAACACCTCAAACGCAGCATTCGCCTATGATATGCAGGCCGCACCGGCGCCCATGTCCCCGCTCGGCACGCCCCGTGCGCCCCGGGCGGGGGAGCGTCCCCGCTTCGACGTATACACCGGAGCGGCGCGCGAGGCGAACCAGGCGGTGAGCCCCGCCTTCACCCACGTGGTCAAGATTTTCTGCATCCTGGTGGCGCTGTTCTGCGTGATCGGCGTCGCCCGTGTTACCATCGCGAGCGCGACCGCCGCCACCCTGAACGCGAGCGCCGCGGCCACAAACGAGCTCGAGGCCGCGCAGGACACCTCGTCGAGCCTCGAGGTCATGCGCTCGGTCTACGGCGCCGACACCCGTGTGCGCGACCTTGCCACGAGCACCCTCGGCATGGTCGAGCCCGAGGAGACCGTGACGGTGGACGTGAGCGACCCGGTGGCCCAGGACGCACAGACCCAAGACGCCGCCGACGGCGCGACGGACGCGGCGGTACAGGTCCAGTAGTGACGGAGGCCCCAGCAACATGACGCGGGACACATACCGAGGGCCGGGCGGCGGGCGTCGAGGCGACGCTCGCGGCGGCCGCGACGACAACAGATATGACAACGGATACCGCCGCTCCCAGGGGGGCGGCGTTGCTCGCAGCGCAGGTTCTGGCCGCGGCGGCTCTCGGGGCTACGGCGGCTCGGGGTCTGCGCGCGGCCGCTTCGAGCGCGGAGGCTCCGGCTACGCGGGCGGCTCCGGCCCCCGCGGCGGGTCGGGCATGGGCGGGGGCTCCGGCTACGACGGCGGCGGCCCCAGGCCCCCGAGGTCGGGCCGCTCGCAGCGCCCCGTGACCGACATGTTCCATAGCGACCTCGCCCACGAGGCGGTCTCCCGCCGCACCGTGGTCGCGGCCGCGCTGGGGGTCGGCCTGGCCGCCGGCGTGTGGCGCCTGCTTGACTACCAGGTGGTGAACGCCGAGACCTACCGCGAGCGCGCCGACGAGCGCCGCGTGTCGAGCCAGACTCTCTATGCCAAGCGCGGCACCATCTACGACCGCAACGGCAACGTGCTCGCATCGAGCGTCGAGTGCCAGAACGTCTACGTGAACCCGCAGCTCATCGATGACGAGGACGAGGCCGTGGCGGCGCTCGTCGAGGTGCTGGGCGTCGACGAGGACGAGGCGCGCGAGAAGGTGGGGCGCGACACAACCTTCGCCTACATCCAGCGCCAGGTCGACCAAGAGATCGCCGACGAGCTCGCCGCCCGCGAGATCGCCGGCATTGAGTTCGAGCAGACCATCAAGCGCGTCTACCCTTACGGCAACCTCGCCTCGCAGGTGCTCGGCGTGGTGAACATGGACAACGAGGGCGTCTCGGGCCTCGAGGCGCAGTACAACGACATCCTGACGGGCGAGAACGGCTCCATCGTGCGCGAGCGTGCGCGCGACGGCTCATACATCGCCGGCGGCGCCTACGAGAAGGTGGCGGCGCGCGACGGCATCGACATCGTGCTCACCCTGGACATCAACATCCAGCGCGTGGCCGAGGAGGCCCTCGCGCAGTCGGTGGAGGAGACCGACACCCAGTATGGCTCCGCGATCGTGACCGACCCCACGACCGGCGAGATCCTCGCGTGCTGCTCGTATCCCACCTACGACCAGACGGACCTCTCCAACACCAACGCCGCCGACATGAACCTGCGCGTGGTGACCGACGCCTACGAGCCGGGATCGGTGTTCAAGACCCTGGTCTCGGGCATGGCGATCGAGCTGGGGCTCGTGACGCCCGACACCACCTTCGAGGTGCCGGCGACCATCCAGGTGGGCGACGACTGGGTCGCCGACGCCGACAAGCGCCCCTATGGCATGACCATGACCCTGCGCGAGATCATGCGCCGCTCCTCGAACACGGGCATGGTGCTCGTGGGCGAGAAGATCGGCGCCGACCGCTTCGCCGAGTACCTCGACACCTACGGCATCGGCCACAACTCCGGCATCGACTTCCCGGGCGAGTCGGCGGGCATCGTGCGCGAGCGCGACGAGTACGACGGCTCGAGCCTGGGCTCGATGTCCTTCGGCCAGGGCATCGCCATCGCCCCCATCGAGACCATGCGCGCCGTGTGCGCCATGGCCAACAAGGGCGTGTGCTGCACGCCGCACTTCTTGAAGTCGAGCGAGGGCGAGGAGGTCGACTGGTCGGACGGGGAGACCCAGGTGGTCAGCGAGGAGACCGCCTCGCAGGTGACCTCCATGATGGTGACCGTCGTGGACGAGGGCACGGGCGTCTACGGCCAGGTGCCGGGATACGACGTTGCCGGCAAGACCGGCACCGCCGAGCGCGCGAGCGAGTCGGGCGGCTACGAGGCCAACATATACATGGCGTCGTTCTTGGGGTTTGCCCCGGCGAGCGACCCGGCGGTGGCCGTCTACATCACGCTCGACGGCACCCCGGCAGGATCGAACGCGGCGGCGATTCCGTTTCGCACCATCATGTCGAGCGCGCTCTCGACGCTGGGCATCAAGCAGACGCGCTAGCGGGGCGCGGGCCTTCTGGCCCCGCCCCGTCGCCGCGTGCGGCGAGCGCGCCCAGGCTCCATAAGGCGTGCACGCCGCCCGTGCTCCCCTTAGGTACAATAATCTGCTGCAGTAAAGGCTGATAAGGAGTGCTGCATGGTAGAGATAGCCGTAAAGTTTCTCGAGCGGGTCACGGGGGCCCGGCCGTATACCGGCAACGCGGACCGCGTGTGTCGCGGCTGCGTCATCGACTCGCGCGAGGTCGAGCAGGATAGCATCTTCGTCGCGTTTCCCGGCGAGCGGGTGGATGGAAACGACTACGCCCCGCAGGCCATCGAGGCCGGCGCCGCCGCCGTCATCCTCACGCGCGAGCCCTCGCGCAAGCTCATCCGTCTCGCAGACGACCACGAGTGCGCGGTCTTTGTGGCCGACGACGCCGAGGAGTTCCTGCTTCGGCTCGCCCAGGGGTACCGCGCCCGCATGAAGTGCACGGTCATCGCCGTCACGGGCTCGGTGGGCAAGACCACCACGAAGGACATCCTGAGCGCGCTGCTCGCCACGCACTATCGCGTGCACGCCACCCAGGGCAACTACAACAACCTCATCGGCATGCCGCTCACCATTCTCTCGGCGCCCAAGAACACCCAGGTCCTGGTGCTCGAGATGGGCATGAACTCCTTCGGAGAGATCGAGCGGCTGTCGCGCTGCGCCCAGCCCACCTACGCCATCATCACCAAGGTCGGCACCTCGCACATCGGCATGCTCGGCAGCCGCGAGAACATCGCGCGGGCCAAGGCCGAGGTGCTCGCCGGCATGCCCGCCTCCTCCGAGAACTTCGAGGGGCACCACTCGCTGCTGGTGCTCAACGGCGAGGACGACTACACGCCCTTCATCATCGAGCACTTCGCGCGCCCCGCGGGCGTCGACGTGCTGCTCGCCGGCACGAGCGAGGACGACGACGTCTGGGCCCGCGACATCCAGGTGGGCGCCGACGGCTGCGCCGAGTTCGACATCATGCTCGAGAACGGGTCGCAGTACCACACCGGGCTCTCCATCACGGGCGCCCAGGCCGTCCCCAACGCGCTCTACGCCGCGGCGGTGGCGCATCGCCTGGGGGTCGCGCAGTACGAGATCGACCAGGTCTTCCACGAGCTCAGGCTCACCGGGCATCGCCAGGAGCTGCGCCGCGCGGCCTCGGGCGCGCGCGTCGTGGACGACTCCTACAACGCGAGCCCCGAGTCCATGGCCGCCGGCCTCGACCTGCTCTGCGGGCTCGACGCGACCGGCCGGCGGGTCGCGGTGCTCGGCGAGATGGGCGAGCTGGGCGACGAGGCCCCGCGCTTCCACGAGCTCGTGGGCGCCTATGCCGCGGCCAAGAAGCTCGACCAGCTCGTGTGCGTGGGCGGCGAGCTCGCCGGGCGCATGGCTGCCGCCGCGCGCCTCATGGGCATGCCCGAGGACCGCGTCTCGCACATGCCCGACACCGCCTCCGCGCTCGCCCGCTGGGGCTCCACGTTCTCGGCGACCGACATGGTCCTCGTGAAGGGTTCTCACGCCGTGGGGCTCGACCGCTTCGTAGAGGGGGTGTGCGCCGATGTTCGGTAACCCGACCTACCCCACGTTCCAGGCGTTTCTCGCGCTCGGCGTGGGCGCGCTCATCGCTGCGGTGCTCATGCCGCTGTGGATCCGCCTGCTCAAGTTCGAGGGCATCGGCCAGCAGGTGCGCGCCGACGGCCCCGAGCGGCATCTCATCAAGCAGGGCACGCCCACCATGGGCGGCGTGGTGATCCTGCTCTCGGTGACCCTCACCTGCGTCCTGTTCGGGCGCCTCACCACCGAGCTCGTGCTCGTGCTCCTGGCAACGCTCGCCTGCGGCGTGCTCGGCCTCATCGACGACGCGACGTCGGTGTCGCACGGGCGCTCGCTTGGCCTCACGCCCCACGCCAAGATGATCGGCCTCACCCTCATCTGCGTGCTCTTCTGCCTGCTCGCCGTCAACTGGTGCGGCGTGGCGCCCGAGGTGCGCTTCCCGGGCGGCTTCGGCATCGATCTGGGCGTGCTCTCCACCACGCTCACCATCGCAGGAGAGCCCTTCCAGATTCCCTGGCTCTACCTGGTGTTCACCTGGCTGCTCATCGCCGGCCTCTCCAACGCCGTGAACCTGACCGACGGCCTCGACGGCCTCGCGGGCGGCACCTCCATGATCGCCATGCTCATCATGGCTGCCATCTCGTTTTTGCACGGCGACCCCAACCTGTCGGTGTTCTGCACGGCGTGCGCCGGCGCCTGCCTGGGCTTTCTGTGGTTCAACTGCTACCCGGCGAGCATCTTCATGGGCGACACCGGCTCGCTTGCGCTCGGCTGCGCCTTCGCCTGCGTGGCCATCATGACGAACACCGAGGTCGTCTCCCTCATCGTGGGGGCGCTCTTCATCATCGAGGCGCTCTCGGTCATGATCCAGGTGGTGAGCTTCAAGGCCACCGGCAAGCGGGTGTTTCTCATGGCACCCATCCATCATCATTTCGAGAAGCTCGGCTGGGCTGAGACCAAGGTGGTCATCCGGTTCTGGATCGTGGCCGCCGCCTTCGGCGCGCTCGGCCTGGCGCTGTTCTTCCAGTTGGGATAGTGAGGACGCATGGCTCTTCCGGACCGTTTTAGCCTGCTGGTGCTGGGACAGGGCACCACGGGACTCGACATCGTGCGCTGGGCGCTCGCCCACACCGACCGCGTGGGCGAGGTCGTCGTCTACGGCGGCGCCTCGTCGGGCGCCAACGACGCCACGCGCGCCCTCGAGGAGGCGGGCGCCCGCTTTGTCTATGGCACCGAGGACGTAGAGGGCTCCTTCGACGTGTGCGTGGCGAGCCCGGGCATCTCGGAGTTCTCCGACTTCTTCGCCGCCGCCCGCAACCACGCCGGCCAGATCATGGGCGAGCCGGAGTTCGCCTACCGCCTCACGCCCGAGCGCTGGGTGGGCATCACGGGCACCAACGGCAAGACCACCACGACGGCCCTCACCAACCATCTGCTGCACGCCGCGGGCATGCGCTCGTCCGCCGTGGGCAACATCGGCGACACCGCCATCTCGCGGGTCGACGGGCGCGGCGAGGGCGAGTGGTTTGTGGCCGAGCTGTCGAGCTACCAGCTGGCCACCACCTCCGAGCTGCATCCGCGTGTCGCGGTGCTCTTAAACATCACGCCCGACCATTTGGCCTGGCACCGCAGCCACGAGAACTACGCCCGCGCCAAGTGCCGGCTGTTTGCCAACCTCACCCCCTCCGACCTCGCCGTGGTAGACGTCGAGGACGAGGGCGTGCGCGACCACATGGGCCTCATCGCCCGCGACGGCCGGCGCGTGCTCTCGCTCGCCCTTGACGACCCCGCCACCGCCGACGCCGCCTTCGTGCGCGAGGGCGTGCTCGTGGTGCGCCTGGCGGGCGAGGAGACCCCGCTCGTCGCGGTGGACGACCTCAAGATCGCCGGCCGCCACAACCTCACCAACGCGCTCGCCGCCGCCTCCGCCGCGCTGTTCGCGGGCGCCTCCGTGGAGGGCGTGCGCGCCGGGCTGCGCTCGTTTGCCCCGCTCGAGCACCGCATCGAGCCCTGCGGCGAGCTCGACGGCGTCCGCTTCGTGAACGATTCGAAGGCCACCAACACCGACGCGGTCATAAAGGCGCTCACCGCGTTCCCGCGCGAGCGCGTGGTGCTGCTGGTGGGCGGGCACGACAAGGGCACCCCGCTCGAGGAGTTCGCCCGCTCGGTCATCTCCTCGACGGTGCGCGCCGTGGTGTGCTTCGGCGAGGCGCGCGAGCGCTTCCTCGCGGCGTTTCTGGAGGCCGACGACACCCACGAGCTCGACCTCGCCGAGGCCGACAACCTGCGCGACGCGGTAGACGTCGCCCGCAACCTCGCCGAGCGCGGCGAGGTGGTGCTGCTGTCTCCGGCCTGCTCGAGCTTTGACGAGTTCTCCGGCTTCGAGGAGCGCGGCCGCGCCTATAAGGGCTATCTTGACGAGCTTCGCGGCGCGTCTGCCGCCGGGCGCTAGCCGCCATGTCGCGCATGGACGCGCCGCGCGGCGCCGAAGCAACATCTGAGGAGGCCCCTGCCCGCAAGGCGCGGACGCGCCGCCCCGAGGGCGGCCACTCCGCCCTGGGCGAGCGGCTCATCGCCGGGGTTCCCGCCCGCATCATGCGCCCGCGCATCGTCTTTCTGGCATGTCTCGTGGCGATTCTCGCCTTCGGCCTGCTCATGGTCTACTCGGCGTCCTCCGTCGAGGCCCTGAAGGAGATGGGCAGCTCGGTCTATTACCTGCAGCGCCAGGCGATCTTCATCGCGATCGGCCTCGCTGGCATGCTGGCGGTGAGCCGGGTGCCGCTCGTGGTCATGCGCTCCAAGCTCGCGTGGTGGGCCTGGGGGGCCATGCTCGTGCTGCTGATGCTCGTGCTTCTGGTCGGCAAGGACGCCGGCGGCGCCCGCCGCTGGATCTTGATCGCCGGCCAGCAGTTCCAGCCCTCGGAGTTCGCCAAGGCGGTCGTGGTGGTCACGGCTGCCAAGATCTTCTACGAGTACTACGAGGAGGGCTCGCTCGACACCGCGCGGTTCCTCGCCCTGCTGATCGCCTGCGCCGGCGCCCCGCTGCTGACCATCATTCTCGAGCCCGACATGGGCACCTGCCTGATCATCGCCGGCTCGGTGTTCTGCATGGCCTACTTCGCGGGATTCTCCTACAAGCTCATCGGCGCCGTCCTGGGCTTAGGCGCCCTTCTGGCGGTCGTGCTCATCCTGTCGTCCGACTACCGCGCCGACCGCCTGTTTCTGGGCAACCCCTGGGACGACCCCTACGACACCGGCTACCAGGCCACGCTCGCCATCATGGCGTTCGCCTCGGGAGGGCTGTTCGGCCGCGGCATCGGCAACTCGACCATGAAGTACAACTATCTGCCCGAGGCGCACAACGACTACATCCTGGCCATCATCGGCGAGGAGCTGGGGCTCGTGGGCACGCTCGCCTTCTTTGCGGTGTTCGCCGTCATGGTGTACGCCGCGTTCAAGATCGCCTGGCAGTCGCCGAGCATCCAGGGGCGCCTCATCGCCTCGGGGTCGATCGTGCTCATCGCGCTGCAGTTTCTCATCAACATCCTGGGCATCTTGGGCGTCACGCCCATGACGGGCAAGACGCTGCCGTTCACCTCGTACGGCGGCTCGTCCATGATCGCGTCGCTGATCCTCATGGGCCTCGTCTTGCGCGTGTCGATCGAGAGCAATCCCAAGACGGTCTACGACGTGCGCCGCGACGACTTCGCCGTGGTGGAGGAGAGCACCGCCGGCGAGCCGCGCCTGCGCGGGGCTCGCTCGGGGGGCTTCACGGTGCTCGACGGCGCCCAGGGCCGCCCGCGGGGGACGGGGCGCGACGACGCCCGCCCGCAGGCGCCGCGGCGCTCGGCTCCGCTCGCCTCGTCGCGTGGCGGCTGGGGAGACGGCGCCCAGGGCCGCTCGCGCGTCGACTTGGGACGAGACCCTGCCGACCGGCTGCGCCGGTCCGGGCCGCGCGTGGGGTATGACAGGGGAGGATATGCGCCCGGCCGCGGCCGGGCGACCGGGTCGCCAAGGGGGAGACGCCATGACCGATAAGAAACGGATCGCCATCGCTGCCGGAGGAACCGCCGGACACGTGAATCCCGCCCTCGCGCTCGCCGAGGAGCTGCGCGAGCGCGGGCACGAGGTGCGCTTCTTCGGCGAGACGAGGCGCCTCGAGGGGAGGCTCGTGCCCCAGGCGGGCTTTGACTTCTACCCGGTCGAGGTGACCGGGTTCGACCGCCAGAAGCCCTGGACCCTCATCACGGCCCTCGTGCACCTGGCGCACGAGGAGCGCCGCCTCGTGCGCGCCTTCGAGGCCGACCCCGCCCTGAAGCCCGACGTCGCCATCGGCTTCGGCGCCTATGTCGAGCTGCCCCTGGTGCGGGCGGCCGCACGCCTCGGCATCCCGTATGCCCTGCACGAGCAGAACTCCGTGCCGGGCCTTGCCAACAAGCAGTCCGCCAAGGGCGCCTCGCTCATCGGCATCGCCCAGCCGAGCGTGGCAGACGTCTTCAAGAAGCAGGGCGCCCGCGCCGACGCGATCAAGATGGTGGGCAACCCCGTGAGGCCCTCGGTGCTCGCGGGCGACCGCGCGCGCGGCCGCGCCGGGCTCGGCGTGCCCGAGGACGCCACCATGCTCCTGGTCTTCGGCGGGTCGCTCGGGGCGCATCACATCAACGCCCGCATGGCGCAGCTGAAGGACGAGCTGCTCGCCCTCGACGGGGCCTACGTGCTGCATTCCGCCGGCGCCGACGACTTCGAGGCGACCCGCGACGCGCTCGCGCTCACCCCCGCCGAGCAGGAGCGCTACCGCGTCGTGGAATATATCGAGAACATGGGCGACGTCCTCGCGGCCTCCGACCTGGTGCTGTCGCGCTCGGGCGCCTCGTCGGTGGCAGAGATCGCGGCGCTCGCCGTGCCCTCGATCTTGGTGCCCTACCCCTTTGCCACGGCCGACCACCAGACCACCAACGCCCGCTATCTCGTGGACGAGGGCGCGGCGGTCATGTTCGCCGACGCCGAGATCGACTCGCTGGCCTTCAAGGAGCGCCTGCTGGGGCTGCTCGCCGACGCCGATGCGCGCGCCGCCATGCGCGACGCCGCTCGCGGGCTGGGTCAGGACCGCGCCGCCGCGCGCCTGGCCGATGCGCTCGAGGAGCTCTAGGGACGCCGCAGAAGGCGCGCCGTGCCGTCCGGGGCGCGCCTCCTGGGCCGCCTGGTGCGGGGCGGCCTGCCGCCGGCGTGCTGAGTTGCCGCTGTCTGCGTAGCGCGTTCGCACGGCGCCCGAAGTTGCGGTAAAGTGTCAAAGATATGCATCGACCGTAGCTGAAGGGGAGTATATCCGCATGGCAGACACTACGACCGCGCCCACCGCTCCGGCGTTCAAGCGCGCTCACTTTATCGGCATCGGCGGCGCCGGCATGAGCGGCATCGCGCTCGTGTTGCACGAGCGCGGCTATGCCGTGAGCGGCTCCGACCTCAAGACCTCGCGCTACATCCGCCAGCTCACCCGTGCCGGCGTCGAGGTGCGCGTGGGGCACCGTGCCGAGACCATCGACGAGCTCTCGCCGGACGTCGTGGTGGTCTCCACCGCCATCCCCGAGACCAATCCCGAGCTCGTGCGCGCCCGCGAGTTGGGCATTCCCGTCTGGCCGCGCGCCAAGATGCTCTCCGCCCTGGGCCATGGCCACACCACCGTCGCCATTGCGGGCACCCATGGCAAGACGACCACCTCGTCCATGTGCGCCACCATGCTCGACCGCATGGGCGCCGACCCGAGCTTCCTCATCGGCGGCATCGTCGAGGGCTACGACACCAACGGCCGCAACGGATCGGGCGACTTCTTCGTGTGCGAGGCGGACGAGTCCGACAGCTCCTTCCTCTATCTCGACCCCGACGTGGTGGTGGTCACCAACGTCGAGGCCGACCATATGGACCACTACGACTCGCTCGAGGACATCGAGCGCACCTTCGTCGAGTTCATGCGCCTGGTGGGCGACCACGGCACGGTGGTGGTGTGCGGAGACGCGCCGCGCCTGGTCGAACTCGCCCGCGAGAGCGGGCGCCGCGTGGTCACCTACGGCGTGAGCGAGGACTGCGACGTCGTGTGCACCCCGCACATGGTCTCCCACGAGCTTTCGGCGTCTTGCACCGTGCGCTTCGCCGACGGCTCCTCCTTCGAGGTGGCCATCAAGGCCAACCCCGGCGTGCACAACCTGCTCAACGCCACCGCGTCGCTCACCGTGGCGCAGGTGCTCGGGCTCGACGTCGCGAAGGCCGCCGAGGCCCTCTCCGGCTTCAAGGGCGTGCGCCGTCGCTTCACCCATGTGGGCGACGTCGACGGCGTCACCGTGGTCGACGACTACGGGCACCATCCCACCGAGATCAAGGCGACGCTCGCCGCCGCCCGCGCGCTGGGCTACAAGCACGTCGACGTCGTCTTCCAGCCGCACCGCTACTCGCGCCTCGAGGCCTTCGCCGACGACTTCGCCGATGCCTTCGCCGACGCCGACCGGCTCGTGCTCATCGACGTGTTCTCTGCCGGCGAGATGCCCATCCCGGGCGTCACGAGCCGCATGCTCGCCGACAAGGTGCGCCTGCGCCATCCCGGCAAGGAGGTCGTCTACGTGGGCGACCGCATGCTCGTCTCCCAGCGCCTCTCCGAGGTGGTCGAGCCGGGCGACCTGCTGATCACCATGGGTGCCGGCGACGTCACCACCGTCGGGCCCGAGTTCATCGCATATAAGACCGCCGCTGCCGAGGCCTCGGAGTAGCCCGCATGGGACTGTTCAACGCCGTCATGTCGCTCTCGGGCGCCATCGACACCGATGTCATAGAGCATGAGCGCCTCGCGCGCCACACCAGCTACCGCATCGGCGGCAAGGCGGCGCTGTTCATCACCTGCCACAGCTACCACGCCCTGCGCCGCGCCATCGAGACGCTCGACCGCGAGCAGGTGCCCTGGGTCATCATCGGCCGCGGCTCCAACCTGCTCGTGGCCGACGAGGGCTATGAGGGCGCCGTCGTGACGCTCGGCCGCGAGTTCATGCGCACCGTGCTCGCCGAGGACGGGCGCACGCTCACGGCGGGCGCGGGGGTGATCTTGGCCCGCCTGGTGAACGAGGTGTATTCAAAGGGCCTCTCGGGCCTCGAGTTCGCCATGGGGATTCCCGGCACCGTGGGCGGGGCCGTGTCCATGAACGCGGGCACGCGCACCGAGTGGATCGGCTCGCTCATCGAGGACGTCATGACCTACCAGCCGGGCCGCGGCATGCGCCACTATGCCCACGACGAGATCGCGTGGGGGTATCGCGAATGCGGGCTGCCGCGCGACGAGATCGTGCTCGAGGCCACGCTGCGCCTGCATCCCGCCGACAAGGCCGACATCCGCGAGAAGATGGAGCGCTACCTGTCGCGCCGCCGCCGCACGCAGCCCATCGGCAGCGCGTCTTGCGGCTCGGTCTTCAAGAATCCTCCTGACAGAAGTGTGGGTAAGATGGTCGAGGACTGTGGATTGAAGGGTTTTTCCGTCGGCGGCGCGGAAATCTCGACGGTTCACGGTAACTTTATCGTCAACACGGGCACCGCGACGGCCTCCGACGTCGCGGCGGTCATCCGACACGTCTATGGGAAGGTACGGGAGGCGTATGGCGTCGAACTTCAACCGGAAGTCAAATTCCTCGGGTTCTAACGCCTCAAAGCCCACCTTCCGCAAGGCGTCGGGATCGCGCCGCGCCCAGGCGCCGCGCCCCGCCAGCCGCCCCGCGGCAAAGCCGTCATCTGCGGCCAGGCCCGCATCCAAACCCATCGGGTCCTACACGGCGTCCCCGAAGCGCAAGCCAGCTGCGGCAAGGCCCCAGGCACAGCCGCAGCGCCGCATGTCGGCGCCCAAGGCGCCTGCCAAAGCGCCGGCCAAGGCCCCCGCGCGCTCGCTTTCGCCGAAGCCCTCGCCGTCCAAGAACCGCCCTGCCGCGGGCGCCTCTCGCCCCGCCTCGCGGCCGCTTTCCGCCCCCGCGCAGCGCCGGCCCGCCTCAGGTGCCAAGGGCCCTGCAGGCCCTTCTGCCGTCATCGGCTCCACGATGGGCGCGTCCTCGGCCCGCAAGCGCACCGCGCCCCGCATGACGCCGGGGCGCTCGCTCACCTCGGTGGCGTCTCCGCGCGTCTCGGGCGCCAAGGCGCAGAAGGCGCCGGGTGCTCGCGGGGGCTCGGGCGTGCTCGCGGTCGTCGCCGCCCCGGTCGCGCTCGTGCGAGGCGTGCTGGAACGCATCCCGCACCCCCGCATCCCGGGCAAGATGGTCGCAGGCGCCGCGGCCGTGCTCGCGCTCGTGGCCGTGGTGGCGCTCCTGGTCGTCAACTCGGCGCTCTTCACGGCGACCAACATCATCGTGAACGGCAGCGGGCACGTCTCGCAGGAGACCGCCGAGCAGCTCATCGAGGTCCCCGCCGGCACCACGCTGCTCAACGTGGACGAGGCGGCGATCGCGTCATCGCTCGAATCGAATCCGTGGGTGCGCGGCGTCACCGTGGAGCGCCAGTTCCCCGACACGCTCATCATCACGCCCACCGAATGGGAGGTCTCCGCCATCGCCTACATCACGGCGAGCGACGTCGCCTGGGCCATCTCGAGCGACAACAAGTGGATCTCTCCCATATCGCTGACCGTGACGGTGGACGCCGAGGGCAACATCGTGTCCGAGGGCGCCTCCACCGCAGGCGCCGCCGGCGACGCCGAGACGGGGGCGACCGGAGACGACGCCGCCGGCGACGCCGCGACCGGAGGCGACGCCTCCGCCGGCACCTCGGGCGACGCCGCGACGGGCGACGGCACGACCGACGCTACGGCCGACGGCGCAACGGACGGCGCCTCCGCCGACGGCACGTCGGGCGACGCTACGGCGAACACGACCACCACCGACGGCTCCACCACCACGACCAACCCCGACGGCACCCAGACGCTCAACGGCATCGCCGCCGCCCAGGCCATCGCCCGCCGCGACGGGGCCGTGCTCTTCACCGACATCGCCTCCGACGTGGAGCCTGTCTCGGGCCAGGAGGTCACCTCCGAGGTGATTCTCGCCGGCCTGGAGTACGCGCGCGGCTTCTCGAGCGAGTTCATCGCCCAGATCAAGGAGATCTCGCTCACCTCCGTCGAGGCGATCTCCGCCGACCTCGATTCGGGCGTCGAGGTGTCGCTCGGCGCGCCCGAGGACATCGCGCTTAAGGAGCGCGTGGTGACGCGGCTGCTCGAGCAGGAGCAGGGGGTGACCTACATCAATGTGCGCACGCCGGACAACTACTCGTTTAGAAGCGCCCCGGATAGCTAGCTGGATACGCTGTGTGTCCAAATCTTTTCGGCGAACGGTTGCCGCATCCACCTGCGCATTGTTCGACAATTCCACAATCCGGGCCGCCAGATTTGACCGCTACCTGCATTTTGTGCAAATATAAGGCGGTTTACCTCGACGTTTCATGTAAACTTGAGGCTTAGAGTTTGAGATAACTTCGCAGTACCGTTTATCGG
The DNA here is from genome assembly GCF_016901575.1 of Enorma phocaeensis. Taxonomy (GTDB): domain Bacteria; phylum Actinomycetota; class Coriobacteriia; order Coriobacteriales; family Coriobacteriaceae; genus Limicola; species Limicola phocaeensis_A. The sequence continues at coordinate 40,236 of NZ_JACJKQ010000007.1, read as the reverse complement.
AGGACCGACATGCACGAGAACGAGATCAACAATTATCTTGCCGTCATCAAGGTGGTCGGCGTCGGCGGCGGCGGTACCAACGCGGTCAACCGCATGATCGAAGAGGGTATCCGCGGCGTCGAGTTCGTGGCCATCAACACCGACGCGCAGGCTCTTGCGATCTCGGATGCCGACATCAAGGTGCACATCGGCACCGATCTCACCCGCGGTCTGGGCGCCGGCGCCAACCCCGAGGTCGGCCGCAAGGCCGCCGACGAGTCGCGCGACGACATCGCCGAGGCGCTCGCCGGCGCGGACATGGTCTTCATCACTGCGGGCGAGGGCGGCGGCACCGGCACCGGCGCGGCCCCCATCGTCGCCGACATCGCCATGAACGACGTCGGCGCGCTGACCGTCGCGGTCGTCACCAAGCCCTTCACCTTCGAGGGCCGCAAGCGCAAGCAGGCCGCCGAGGAGGGCATCCGCACCCTGTCGCAGAGCGTCGACACCCTCATCGTCATCCCGAACGACCGCCTGCTTGCCACCGCCGAGAAGAAGACCACCATGCTCGAGGCCTTCTCCAACGCCGACGGCGTGCTTTCCCAGGGCACCCAGGGCATCACGGACCTCATCACCGTGCCTGGCGTCATCAACCTCGACTTCGCCGACGTCAAGACCATCATGAAGCAGGCCGGCACCGCCATGATGGGCATCGGCACCGCTTCGGGCGACAACCGTTCGGTCGACGCCGCCCAGCAGGCCATCTCGAGCCCGCTGCTCGAGAGCTCCATCGACGGCGCGACCCGCGTCCTGCTCTCCATCGCCGGCTCCAAGGACCTCGGCATCCAGGAGATCAACGACGCCGCGGACCTCGTCGCCAACGCGGTCGACCCCGAGGCGAACATCATCTTCGGCACCGTCGTGGACGAGTCCCTCGGCGACCAGGTGCGCATCACCGTCATCGCCACGGGCTTCTCCGATTCCAACGTGAACCGCCAGGACGACCTCTTCACGTCCAGCTCCTCCAAGTCGAGCGACCGCGACCCGCTGGGCTCGCATGCGGCGCCCGCGCAGAAGAGCGCTCCCACCCGCAACATCGGCGGCACCGAGGTTCCCAACTTCGGCAACGACCAGTTCGAGCTTCCCGACTTCCTGAAGCGCGGCTCGTTCTAAGCGTTCCCACCATAGCCGGCTCAAGCCCTCGGCGCTCGCGCCGGGGGCTTTTTGCATTTTTGCATTGCGGGCGCCTGTCAGGCTCCAGACAGTGGGTACATGTGTCCCTGTAGCGTCTTTTGAAGGCTCCGGCGGGAGCGGGAGGCAACATGATCGAGGAGGAGCTCATGAAACACGGCGAGCGGGGCGGGCTGCGGCGGATCGAGCGCGCCGGCGTGGCCCTGGTGGGCGATGTGGAGGGGCCGGTCTCCTTCGGCTTCACCGAACGCACGGGCGGCGTGTCCCGGGCCCCATTCGCCTCGCTGAACTTGGGCGCCCATGTGGATGACGACCCTGCCGCCGTGGCCGAGAATCGCCGCCGCGTGCTGGCCGCCCTCGGAGCGGAGTCCTTATCCGACCGGCTCGTCGTGCCCAACCAGGTGCACGGCGACCATGTCGTCACGATCGCCGACGGCTCGCCGGCGGCCCTTGAGGCGGCGCGCGCCGAGGCGGCCGCCGGCGCCGACGCCGTGGTGTGCACGGCCCCCGACGTCCCCGTGCTGCTCTGCTTTGCCGACTGCGTTCCCTGCATCCTGGTTGCCCCGCAGGCCTTCGCCGTCGTGCACTCGGGGTGGAAGGGCACCTTCGCCGGCATCGCGGGTAAGGCGGCCCGCGTGCTCATGGAGCGCGCAGGATGCGCCCCCAGCGGGATTGCGGCCTATATCGGTCCCCATATCCTGGGCGACGAATACGAGGTCTCGGACGAGCTCATGGAGCGCTTCCGCACCCGGTTCCCTGACGTCGCGGTGGGGAAGGGGCGCCTGCTCGACCTGTCGGAGTGCATACGCTTCTCGCTCGTCGAGGCGGGGCTCTCCCCGGATGCGATCTTCGATCCTCAGCTTTCCACCATGAGGGAGAACGACCGGTTCTACTCCTACCGGGCGGAGAGCGGGCGGTGCGGGCGGCACGGCGCCGTGGCGGTGCTCGCCGGCTGACGGGCGCCGCCGCGCGAGGCGGGTTCTGCGGGCTTCGCACGGGCTCCACGGCGGGGAGGGCGTCGGGCGTGCGTCTTTCGGCGAGAGGGACGCCTTCCGGCCATATGCAGGGTCCGAGCGTCATTGCAGACGGTCCGCTGGCCGTTTCCTTACAAATCCTTGACGGTTGGTCTCTACACTTAACCCGGGTATGACCGCTCCTGCCGACGATTTCGTCGCAGGCGCGCCCGACCCACGCGCCTCTCCGCGCCGGCTGCCACCTGACGGGCGGGAAGCACGCCCCTAGCACTGTTGATTGGAGTTTTGACATGCGCAAACTGTACTCTCGCCAGCTCATCGAGGCTCGCCACGAGATGCTGTCCATCTACGAGGCGATCGACCTTGCTCTGCATGACGCCGTTCATGCGTTCGTGGAGGGGGACAAGAAGCTCGCCTCCAAGACCAAGAAGAAGACCCTGAAGATCGACGCGCGCTGCGCGAACCTCGAGGCCGTGTGCTACAACCTCATCGCCACCCAGGCCCCGGTCGCCTCTGACTTCCGTCTGCTCCAGACCATCATCTACACCGACTTCTGCCTGCAGCGCATGTGCGACAAGGTGCAGCGCGTCGCCCGCGCCGCAAAGCTGAAGGCCACCACCGAGATCGAGCTGCCCGCCGAGCTCATCGACCTCGTGAACCAGGAGGCCTCGAGCGTCTACAAGGTCATGGGCACCGCCGCGTCCGTGCTGGTGACCAACGACCTGGCGGTGCTGCGCACCCTGAACAGCCAGGAGGAGTCCGCCCACAGCATCTATGAGGAGTTCTTCCGCTCCTTCAACCGCATGGCATCCGTCGAGCTGACCGACGACCGCTCCTACGACGACTTCCGCCGCGTCATCATGGTGTCGCGCTACCTCGACCGCTGCGCCCAGTACAGCATCGACGCCGCGAGCCGCATCATGTTCCTGCTCACGGGCCAGCGCTGGAACAGCGTCGACATCGCCGGCTTCGACGAGGACGAGCTCGAGTCGCTGCGCGTCCCGTCCGGCGAGGGCGTCATCCTGCGTCCCGAGGTCGACGCCGCCTCGGTGGCGAAGATCCCGCTCGACGAGGTCACCCCGGCGCTTCGCGCCCTCATCGAGAACCCCGTCGACGAGGACGACGAGGACGACGAGGCCGAGGACGAGGACTTCGACGCCTAGGCCTTCTTGCAGACAGGGGCGCCCCCCGGCGGCCGCCCGCGATATAAACCTTGCGTGTCCAGGGCGCGGTTCCACTTCTCGGGGCCGCGCCCTGCGCTAGTATGGATGCGTTCGAAGAAGTCGTGAAAGGTGCGTTGTATGACTGACTACCAAGACCAGATCCGCCGCCGCCGCGAAGAGATTCTCAGCCGTGCCGACGCGGCGCTCACGCGGGCGGGAAGGTCATGGTCGGACGTCAAGATCATGGCGGTGTCGAAGACCGTCGACACCGAGCGCGTTCTCGACGCCATCCATGCCGGCTACCGCCTGTTTGGCGAGAACCGCCCCCAGGAGCTCGTGCGCAAGCTCGACGCCCTCAAGGGGGCGCCCGAGGCGGCCGACATCCGCTTCGACATGATCGGCAACCTGCAGACCAACAAGATCAACGCCGTGCTGGGACGCGCCGCCTGCATCCATTCCATCAGCTCGCTCCACCTGGCAGAGGCCGTCTCGTCGCGCGCGGCGCGCCGCCTGGAGCAGGGGGAGCTCGCCGCGCCTCAGCCGGTGCTCATCGAGGTGAACGTGTCGGGCGAGGCGTCAAAGTCGGGCTTCGACCCAGACGAGCTGCGCTCGTGCATGGGCGAGCTGCGAGAACTTCGTGGAATCCGCATCGAGGGGCTTATGACGATGGCCCCGCGTGGGGATAAGCACCGTGCCCGCGAGACGTTCGCGGGGCTTCGAGGCCTGCGCGACGAGCTTCTGGCTGCCCATCCCGCACTCGAGCTCCCCGAACTGTCCTGCGGCATGAGCGAGGACTTCGAGGTCGCGCTCGAGGAGGGATCGACGCTCGTTCGCCTGGGCAGGGTGGTCTTTGACCCGTCCTTTGAGCTAGAATAGACGAACTAGCGTTGTCCTTACCGCACCGCTCATCCATCGCGCACCGAGAGAGGTTGAGAGACGTGAGCTTCTTAGACGATATCAAGAGCAGGCTTCCGTTCGGTCAGAACCAGGGTTCGTATGGTCAGGACGGCTATGGCCAGGATGACGGCTATGCCGACGACTATTACGACGGCAACGGCTATGGCGACGGCTACCAGCAGGACGGCTACGGCTCCTCCGACTCCTACGCAGGGGGCGGCTACGGCTCCTCTGAACCCTCTAACGGCATCCTTGGCCAGACCCGTCGCGGCGAGGCCGAGTCGGTAGCCGTGTACACCCGCTCCGGCCAGCTGGTGGGCGATGCCGATCGTCATGCCACCACCTATAACCCGCCGTCGCGCCAGGAGAGCGGCTATCGCCCCGGCGCCTACGACACGCCTTCGAGCTACGCGGCGACGGTGCGCAGCCATGCCTCGACGCCCGCCCCCACCCCCTCTGCGGTGGAGACTGCCCAGCATGCGAGCGCCATCCTCAACGCCACGCCGCAGCTCCCGGCCTTTATCCTGCGTCCCGAGAGCTACGACGACGTCGAGACCGTCGTGCGCCGCGTGCGCACCAAGCAGCCCGTGGCGCTCGTCTTCGTGGGCGTGCGCACCGAGGTCGCCAAGCGCGTGCTCGACTTTAGCTACGGGTTCGCCTGCGGCCTGGGCGCGTCGGTGCAGGAGGTGGGCGACCGCATCTTCATGGTGCTGCCCGCCGGCTGCGAGGTCAAGAACTCCGACCTGCAGAAGCTGCGCGACGACGGCTACCTCAAGTAACGTACCTTAGATCACAGGGAGTCTCTCATCATTACCGCATACTCGATCGCCCAGCTCATCAGCACGCTCGTCAACTTCTACGAGATGTTGGTGCTGGTCTATATCATCATGCGCTGGTTCCCCTTGCGTGAGGGCGGGCTGGCATACGACATCGCCATGGTGCTCCAGTCCATCTGCGAGCCTTTCTTGGGGCTTTTCCGCCGATTCATCCCGCCTATGGGCGGAATCGACTTCTCGCCGGTTATTGCGATTCTTGCGCTCAATCTGATAGCGCGATTCGTAATAGGTATAATCATTTAGGAAACGCAGGGCGGCCGTGCATGGATCGGCTCGCTCACGCGACGAAAAGGAGTACCAGACATGGCTATCACACCTGCAGACATTCAGGCGCAGACCTTCTCCGAGGCCAAGCGTGGCTATGACCCGGCCGAGGTCGATGTCTTCCTGGAGCATGTTTCCGCTGAGGTCGACGCGATGCTCTCCAAGATCGTGGACCTCAAGAACCGCCTGACCGCCACTGAGCAGCAGCTCGCCGACGCCCAGGCCCAGCTCTCTTCGCGCCCGGCCGCCGCGGCTCCTGCGCCCGTGCAGCCCAGCATCTCCGCTTCCGAGCGCCAGATCTCTGCCGCGCTCATCTCCGCCCAGCAGACCGCCGAGGCCATCATCAACGACGCCCAGCAGAACGCCGAGCGCATCGCCAACGAGGCCGACGCCAAGGCGCGCGACGTCATCCGTCAGGCCCTGCAGGAGAAGCAGGAGGAGATCAAGGAGATCGACCGCCTGAAGGCTTCCCGCGAGGAGTTCAAGGCCGAGTACATCAAGCTCATCCAGCATTTCATGGACGATGCCCAGAACTCGTTCCCGCCTGAGCTCATGGCTTCCACCCCGGTGGGCTCCGCCGCTGCCGCACCGGCCCCGGTCGCTGCCCCCGAGCCCGAGCCCATGCCCGTGGCGCCGGCTCCCGCGCCGGTCGCCGACCCGTTCGCGCCGCTCGACAACTTCGGCATGGACGACCTGGACTAGGCTCGAGCCCATCGACAACGAGCCTGCACAAAAAGCGCCGCTCCTTCCGGGGCGGCGCTTTTGCCATGTGTTGAACCGGACGAAATATGATTGTTCGGCTTATAGGCCGGTTCCTCGGTCTCCAGTGTCGAAGACTTGTTTTTCGGCACTGAAGACTATGGAGGACTCTTTGGCATAAAGGATGCTCATTGTTTAGAGTACGAACTCCTCGCGGGTGATGCAACGGGCCTCGCGCTTGTCGGGCTCGGCAATGCTGTCTGCGGCGTAACCGAGGGTGAGCATGGACACGGGGAGGACGTCGTCGGCGAGGCCGAACTCCTCACGGGCGACTGCGGGGTCAAACATGCATACCCAGCAAGTCTGGAGTCCAAGATCCACCGCCTGCATCACCATCTGGTCGACCACGATGGTGGTGTCGATGAGCGAGGAGTTCATCTGGTCCTGGCGACGCACCCACGCGTCGTTCGTCTTGGCGCAGGCGAGCAGCACCACGGGCGCGCCAAAGACGCTGCCGTCCTTGGCGAAGTTGTGGGCGGCTTTGGCTGCCTTTGCGCGCGCCTCGGGCGTATCGCACACGATGAGGCGCGTCGGATGATTGTTGTGGGCGGAGGGGGCGATGCGCCCCGCCTCGACGATCGCGGCGAGCTTCTCGGGCTCGACGGCGCGGTCCTCATAGGAGCGGCAGGAATAGCGGGCACGGGTGAGTTCTGCAAACGACATGGGTCTCCCATCGGTTGAGGCTGATATGTCGGCAATCTTATACCCTCAATGCCCGCGTGAAGAGCATGTTCCAAGTGAGGTGCAAAGCGGGCCTGTAAGCCGGGTTCTGTCGCGGACGGTCATTTATCTTGGCGCACGCATCGCTGCGCGGCTCTTCGCACGCTACCCGGGCGCGGGCCGGGCCGGCCCATGGCGCCCCTATTCGCGCTTGCTCCGGATGGGGTTTACCAAGCCGCCGTGTTGCCACGACGCTGGTGGTCTCTTACACCACCGTTTCAGCTTTTCCCTTTACGCCTGAGACGCAGGTGGGAGTCTTCTTTTCTGCGGCACTTTCCGTCGGGTCGCCCCGCCTGGCCGTTAGCCAGCATCCTGCCCTGTGGAGCCCGGACTTTCCTCACGGCGGCGCCGAGGCGTCGCCGCGCGACCGCCTGGCCCGCTTTGCGGGAGCCATTGTAGCATGGGGGAGGCCGAAGGGGAGCACGAGGGCGCCCGAGGCTCCTCCGTTCACAGAACGCACCGCCTTCGTGACGGCATGCCGGGCAACTTGTGCGCGCAGCCTCTTGCGCCGGGCGCGCTCCGTGATATGCTTTGTCAGCTGAACATCAGGGGTGAGCTTACAAAATCCTTACATACAATCATACGTGTAAGCTGTTGGCTAGAGAAAAGTAAAGTGTTAACCTATTGGCGCGCAATCGAGCAGGTTTACCCACGTAAACAGCTAACTTTCTCTTTACATTGCGCCTCGGCCGTCCCTGCGGGCTGCCCGTCCCGCCGACGGCGCCTGTTCCCGGCGTGTCGGGGTCCAGAATGAGTCTACTGGGGGAGTGGAACGCCTTGGACGTGTCGTTGGGATTGTTCTTGCAGGAGATCGTCTCCAATCCTATCCTCGCCATCTCGGTCTTGCTTACGCTCGGGGTCATCTTCGTCAACGGTTGGACGGACGCCCCTAATGCGATCGCGACGTGTATCTCGACGCGTTGCATGAATGTGCGACCCGCCATCATCATGAGCGCCATCTTCAACTTCTTGGGCGTGCTCATCATGACGCACATCAACGCATCGGTGGCATCGACCATCTCAAACATGGTCGACTTCGGCGCCGACACCAACATGGCTCTGGTCGCCCTGTGCGCGGCGCTGTTCTCGATCGTCGTCTACAGCGTGGGCGCCTCGATATTCGGCATACCCACCAGCGAGAGCCACAGCCTCATCGCCGGCCTCACCGGCGCCGCCATCGCCATCCAGGGCGGCATCGACGGCGTCAACATGGACGAGTGGGTGAAGGTCCTCTACGGCCTCGTGCTCAGCCTCATCCTGGGCTTTGCGATCGGCTGGGGCATCAGCAAGCTGCTCACGATACTCTGCGCCGGCATCGACCGGCGTCGGGCCAACAGCTTCTTCAAGGGCGCGCAGATCTTTGCCGCCGCCGCCATGAGCTTCATGCATGGCGCCCAGGACGGCCAGAAGTTCATCGGCGTGCTGCTTCTGGGCGTGGCCTTCTGCAACGGCCAGCCCGACGTGTCGGGGGCGATCATCCCGGTGTGGCTCATGCTGCTGTGCAGCACCGTCATGGGTGTCGGCACGAGCGTCGGCGGCGAGAAGATCATCAAGTCCGTGGGCATGGACATGGTGAAGCTCGAGCGCTACCAGGGCTTCTCGGCAGACCTCGCCGGCGCCTTCTGCATCCTGCTCTCCACCGTCTTCGGCATCCCGGTCTCCACCACGCACACCAAGACGAGCGCCATCATGGGCGTGGGCGCCGTGAAGCGCATCTCGGCGATCAACTTCAGCGTCGTGCGCGACATGTTGCTCACCTGGGTGTTCACCTTCCCAGGCTGCGGCCTCATCAGCTTTGTCATGGCAAAGCTCTTCATGATGTGGTTCTAACCACTCCGGATTCTTCGGGCGGCCCCACGGCCGGCCCGCTGCGGGGTGGACCTCGCGGCGGCATCCCGCGATCGATCACGCTCCAACCAAGGGGGATATCACATGGCCAGGAAGAATGACGCGTTCTACTTCGAATCCTTCTGCGCGTGCGCGGACCTTTCGTGCCAGGCGGCAAAGCTGCTTGCCAAGGTGACGGAGGACTTCGACCCAAAGCGCATCGTCGAGGCGCTCGAGGCGATGCATGACATCGAGCAGGCCGCCGACGAGAAGAAGCACGAGATTCGCGACGCGCTCATCACCGCCTTCGTCACGCCCATCGAGCGCGAGGACATCGCGCTTCTGAGCCAGCACCTCGACGACGTGACGGACCGCATCGAGGGCGTGCTGCACCGCATGTACTTCGACAACATCCAGTCCATGCGCCCCGATGCGCACGAGATGGTCGACATGATCGTCCGCAGCTGCGAGGAGATGCGCGAGCTTCTGGGCGAGATGGCGCACTTCAAGCGCTCCAAGACCCTCTACGACCACGTCGTCGCCCTCAACAGCATCGAGGAGGAGGCCGACCACGTCTTCATCAAGGCCATGCGCAACCTGCACACCACCTCGACCGACCCGCTCGAGATCCTGGCGTGGCGCGAGGTCTACACCTTCTTGGAGTACTGCGTCGATTGCTGCGAGAGCGTGGCAGACACGGTCGACAGCATCGTGATGAAGAACAGCTAAACGGCTCCGAGCGCGACATTCGATTATGATTGATGGCGACATCCGGGTGGGTGTCGCCATCTGCTTTAGAGGCGCCGGGCCCGCGGCGGCGCCGCGGGCGGCTGCAGGCGCCAAGGCCATGCTGCGGGCACAGACGGGCGAGGAGCGTGCCATGGAGAGCTATATCACGATGCGCGAGGGCGTGGAGTCCACCGCGGAGTTTGTCGATCGGAAGAGCCGCTTCATCGCGCAGCTCGTGCATGTCGCGTCCGAGGAGGAGGCGGCCTCCCATATCGCCGAGGTGCGCGGCCGCCACTACGATGCGCGGCACAACGTGCCGGCGTGGATCTTAAGCGACGGTCGCGAGCGTGCGAGCGATGACGGGGAGCCGCAGCGCACGAGCGGCATGCCCACGCTCGAGGTGCTGCGCGGCGCGGGGCTGCGTGACGTGTGCTGCGTGACCACGCGGTATTTCGGCGGGACGCTTCTGGGCCCCGGCGGGTTGGTGCGCGCCTACACCGCGGCTGCCCAGGCGGCGGTCGAGGCCGCGCGCGAGCAGGGCATGCTCGTCGAGATGACCTCGGTGGTGCCGGTGGACGTCGAGGTCGCCTATCCCGCCTACGAGCAGGTGCTTCACCTGGTCGAGCATTCGGGCGGCAAGGTTGCCGCGAGCGAGTTCACCGACCTCGTCAGGATGAACGTGGTCTTTAAAGAGGGGGACGAGGCGCCCTTTCTGGCTGAGCTGACCGAGCGGTTTGCCGGACGCAAGGTCGCCGAGGCGGGCAAGGCGCGCTTCGCCGAGTTTTAGCCACAAGGCGCGCCCTGCGCAAGAGGCGTGCCCTGCCTAGGCGCGATAGGCGTCGATGATCTCGCACGAGATGCGCACGGCGTCTTCGATGCATCCCGGGCAGGTGCGCAAGACGCCCGTCTCGCTGCCGACGCCCTTGAGTTCGCGGCAGATGGTGGTCGTGTTCTGTGCGCGGAAGTCGTCCACGAGCCGGCGCACCAGCTTATAGGTCTTGCCCTTCGTGGTGCCGGGCTCGGCGGTGCCGGCGCTCGCGAGCTGGCTCAGCACCATGACGGCTCCCGAGATGGCGCCGCAGGTCTCGGTGGTTCCGCCCATGCCGCTGCCGAATCCCTCGGAGAGGCGGTAGACGGCGTCGGCGTCGACGCCCACCAGGGGGGCGAGCGCGCAGCCGACGGCTTGCGCGCAGTTGTATCCATGCTCGGACCTCAGGGCGAGCGCCTGCTCGACCAGCTGAGGGGTCTGCTCGGTAAGGGTTGCTGCGGCCATGGGACTCCTATCCTTCGATGCGCTCCGGGCGCGATGTGTCGTCGGTCTATTGTGGCACATTTTGGCGGGTTGCCGTCCTCTGCTCGCAGCCCTCTGCTCGCACGCCGTCCCGCCGCCTCCTCCGCCCGGCGCCTGCACGCCGCCCCTTTGCCTTCGCTCTCTTGCGCAGCCTGCAAGCCGGCGTCCTTCCAGGCGCGTCGGTGGCATCTGTGTTAAGAATGCTTCCTGAAGCGTCGGCGAGGACGGCAACCGGCTAATCTTTACCGTTGGGCCGGTTCGCGCCGGCATCTCATGCAATCCCTCTTGCGCAAAGGAGTGAACGAATGGCAGAGCATATCGGAACGACCTGTGTCCAGGGCGGCTATCGCCCGGGCGACGGCGAGCCGCGCCAGGTGCCGATCTATCAGTCCACCACGTGGAAGTACGATACGAGCGAGCACATGGGCAAGCTCTTCGACCTCGAGGAGGCCGGGTATTTCTACACGCGTCTCCAGAACCCCACCAACGACGCGGTGGCGGCGAAGATCTGCGAGCTCGAGGGCGGCTCCGCGGGCATGCTCACGAGCTCTGGCCAGGCGGCCAACTTCTTCGCGCTCTTCAACATCGCCGGCGCCGGCGACCACATCGTGGCGAGCTCGGCCATCTATGGCGGATCCTTCAACCTGATCGCTCACACCATGCGCCGCATGGGCATCGAGAGCACCTTCGTGGCGCCCGACTGCACCGACGAGGAGCTCGAGGCGGCGTTTCGTCCCAACACGAAGGCCGTCTTCGGCGAGACCATCGCCAACCCCGCGCTCGACGTGCTCGACATCGAGCGCTTTGCCGCCGCCGCCCATGCGCACGGCGTGCCGCTCATCGTGGACAACACGTTCCCCACGCCTGTCATGTGCCGCCCCATCGAGTGGGGCGCCGACATCGTGACGCACTCCACCACCAAGTATATGGATGGCCACGGCGCGGCCGTGGGCGGCGCCATCGTGGACTCAGGCAACTTTGACTGGGACGCCCATGCCGACAAGTTCCCCGGGCTCACCACGCCCGACGAGACCTACCACGGCGTCGTCTACACGGAGAAGTTCGGCCAGGGCGGCGCCTTCATCACCAAGGCGACCTCGCAGCTCATGCGCGACCTGGGCTCCATCCAGTCTCCGCAAAACGCCTTCCTGCTCAACATGGGCCTCGAGAGCCTGCATGTCCGCATGCCCCAGCATGTGAAGAACGGCAAGGCCATGGCGGAGTTCCTCCACGACCATCCGAAGGTCCGCTTTGTGAAGTACCCTGGCCTGCCCGACGACCCGTGGTACGAGCTCGCCCAGAAGTACATGCCCAACGGCACCTGCGGCGTGGTGAGCTTCGGCTTCGAGGGCGGTCGCGCCGCCGCGGAGCAGTTCATGAAGAACCTGCATGTGGCCCAGATCGCCACGCACGTCGCCGACGCCCGCACCTGCGTGCTGCATCCGGCAAATGCGACCCATCGCCAGATGACCGACGAGGAGCTTGCCGCCGCCGGCATCGCGCCCGATATGGTGCGCCTCTCATGCGGCATCGAGGACACCGACGACCTCATCGCCGACGTCGCCCAGGCGCTCGAGACGGTGTAGCGCCGGCCGGCAAGGTTTGGCCGACAGGCCCCTGTCGCATTCTGAGCTGCACGGCTCGCCGTTCGCCGAAGCTCGGTCTTTTTACGAAATCGAGGCCGATTTCGTAGTATTACCGAGCTTCGGCGAAGGTGGGCCCCCTCGAAGCTCGGTCTTTTTCACATTTGCCGTCGACGGGAATGGCAAGGGCCCCTAGCTGCGGTGATACAACCTTTTACAGCCTTGGCTGCATGGGGCGTGCCCCTCCACGGTATAGTCGGGATGAGGTTCGCATCGATACGGGGAGGGCCAATGGGCATGACGGCGCATCACAGGGAAAGGCCGAGCTGCCGCGCGGGGGCGCCGGCATCCGATGGCCCGCAGGGCGCCCCTCAGCCGACTGCCGTAGAAATCGGCAGGCGCATTCGTGAGCATCGCGAGGCCGCCGGCATGAGTCAGGAGGAGCTTGCCTGCGCCTGCCTCGTGAGCCGTCCGACGATCTCCTCGTGGGAACGCGGGCGCACCCAGCCAAGCGCGGAGGACCTTGCATACCTCTCCGTCGCCTTCGACGTCCCTGCCGATACGCTGCTCCAGGGCATCGCGCGGCCGAATGCCCGCACCTCGCCGGACCGCCGCGAGCTCGCGGTACTCTTTTGGGTGTGGTGGCTCCTCATCGCCCTGTCGGCGCTTGCGGTGCATGCGTGGGCGGCCGTCGGATTCCCGCTCGCCTCGCTGCAGCTCGCCCTCTCTGTGGGAACGTTGGGGGCGTGCGTCGGGGTGATGGCGCGCGCCGCGTTCATCGCCCGACGCAACGGGCTGAGGACGACCGACGAGCTCGTCGCCTATTATTATGGAGAGCGTCATCCCGACAGGCTCGCGGGCAGACCGGCGTGGGTGCGCTTCGTCAAGCGCCACGAGACGGTGCTTGGCATCGCGTCGGGGATCGTCTGGTACGTGTTTGTCTCCGGACTCATGGACGGAGCGCTCGACCTCAGCACCTTCGCTGCGTTCATGGTGCCCGTCGCGGCGCTCGACGTCGCGGCGATTGCGGCGCTCATGCGTTAGGGAGGATGGTAGGGAGGATATTCATGCAGGTTGAGGAGCTGAGCTATCCCAGCGCGGACGGGGTTTCGACCGTGCGGGCACGGCTGTGGGCGCCAGGCGCCTCGGCGCAGCTCCGGGGCGTGGTCCAGATCGCGCATGGCATGGCGGAGCACATCGGCCGATACGAGGCGTTTGCGGGCATCCTCGTCGACGCGGGGTTCGCCGTGTGCGCGAACGACCACATCGGCCACGGCGCCACCGCCCGGAGCGAGGACGACCTGGGCCACATTCCCATCCATGGCGGGGCCGACATGCTCATCTCCGACCTGCGAACGCTTCGAGGGCGCGTCCTGGAGCGGCTCGACGCCGGTCGGGACGCCTCGCCCGGGTCGGTGCTCCGCGGCTTGCCTGAGGCGGCCGCGCCCGTCTCGTCCGACGCCGCCGGACGCGGACACATCCCATACATCCTCTTCGGCCACTCCCTGGGGAGCTTCATGGCACGCGTGTACCTCGCGCGCCATCCCGAAGACCTCGATGGCGTCATCATCTGCGGCACCGGCCAGCAGCCGCGCCTGCTCACCGACGCGGGGCGCCTGCTCACCCGTCTTGTCGCCGCCGTTCGGGGCGAGCGCTTCCGCAGCGCCTTCGTCGACTCGATGGGCGTCGGGGCCTACGCCCGCGCGATCCCCCATGCAAAGACCCGCGTCGACTGGATCTCGACCGACCGGGCGGTGGTCCAGGCCTATCTCGACGATCCGTGGTGCGGACAGCTCTTCACGGTCGGCGGCTATGCGGCGGTGTCCGCTCTGGCGGGCGATGCCCAGCGCTGCGACCTTCTGGCGAATACCCCGCGCGAGCTGCCGCTTCTTTTCATCTCGGGCGTCGAGGACCCGGTCGGCGATCGTGGCCGGGGCGTCGGGCGGGCGGTCGAGCAGTATCGCTCCTGCGGGTTTTCCGACGTCGAGCAGATCATCTATCCCCATATGCGTCACGAGATTCTCAACGAGCCGGGCCGCGACCGGGTCTGCGCGGACATCCTGGATTGGCTTGCCCGCCATGGCTGCGCCGCTCCCGACGCGCCGCGGGAGGGCGGCCGCCCCGCCGCGTGATTCGGCGGACCGGTCGGGGACCGGAGGCGGTCGCGGCGGCTGCCACGGGACGCGCCGACGGGGCGCGCCCGACGGGGGCGTTTGGCGCCCAAAAGCTTCACGGGCCGTCCCTAACGGCAACGGGGCAGGCCCGACATGGTATCCTGCTACCAATTGCAAACGCGGGCGAAGGGGAGCGCCATGAAGCTGTTGGAAGACCGTATCCGAACCGATGGCGTCGTCAAACCGGGCGGCGTGCTCAAGGTGGATGCGTTTCTCAACCATCAATGTGACGTCGAGCTGTTCGACGCCATGGGCGAGGAGTGGGCACGTCGCTTCGCGGGCGTCCCGATAACCAAGATTCTCACCATCGAGGCGTCGGGCATCGGAATCGCGTGCGTCGCAGCCCGGCACTTTGGCGGCGTCCCCGTGGTGTTTGCCAAAAAGGCGCCTTCCATCAACCTCGACGGCGACCAATATGCGACCACCATCTACTCATTCACCAAGCAGCGCGAGTACCCCGTCATCGTGGGCAGCCGCTTCCTGTCGCCTGACGACCACGTCCTCATCATCGACGACTTTCTGGCCAACGGCTGCGCGCTTGAGGGACTTATGCGGCTCTGCGACATGGCGGGCGCCACGGTCGAGGGCATCGGCATCGCCATCGAGAAGGCCTTCCAGGGCGGAGGCGACGCGCTGAGGGCTCGCGGCATTCGGGTGGAATCCCTGGCGCGAATCTCCGCGATGGACGGCGAGACGGGCGAGCTCGCCTTTATCGACGATTCCGCCGAGGCCTAAGACGCCGCGCGCGGCCGCAGCACCGTGAGGGCGCCCGGGACCACCTCGACCGCCACGTGGCTCGAGCGCACGAGCTCCCCGTCTGCCTGGATGGGGTAGTCGTCGCCGTCAAACCAGAACTCGACGCGCCGCGCGCGGCCCATCGTGACCAGGCGCGACCCGGTGTGGTGGCCGCCCTTGGCGCGCAGAAACACCGGCACCGCGGCGGCGCGGGGAATGCGTCCCGCCGCATAGCAGGTGTCGAACAGCCCGTCGGCGGGGTCCGCCTCCGGGCAGATGCGAAAGCCCGAGCCATAGGTGGGCCCCAGCTGCACGGCCATGAGCAGCAGGTCGCGCGCCTCGGGCTCGGCGCCGTCCATGGAGACGCGCGCGGGATAGCGGCGGTAGCGCATGCCGAGAACCGAAAGGCTGCTTGCCAGATAGAGCGCCGTGCCCGTCAAGGGCGTGGATTCGCGCAGCTCCTGGGTGCCCAGGGCGATCGCCGCGTCGAGTCCCACCGAGAAGGTCTCGACAAAGTAGCGGGGCGCGCCGCCCTGACCGCCATCGTCGAGCAGCTCGATGCGGCCCACGTCCACGGGTTCCGGCGTGCAGGAGAGCAGCCAGCCGGCGTCGAGCTTGCCGCCGTGCGGAATGCCCAGGGTGCGGGCGTAGTCGTTGCCAGACCCAACCGGCACCACGCCCAGGCGGGGGCGGCCCTGCCTGGGCAGGTCCATGAGGCCCGAGGCGACTTCGTTGACCACGCCGTCGCCGCCGAGGGCGAGCACCGTATCGAAGCCTGCGGAGGCGCGGGCGAGCTCCGTGGCGTGGCGGGGCCGCTCGGTATAGACGAGTCTTGACCCCGCCGCGCAGGCGCCGGAGCAGTCCAAGAAGCGCTGCAGGCGCTCGGCGGCGGCACCCGCCTCGCCGGAATGTGCTGCGGGGTTGGCGATGATCAGCGCGCGTCCCAGCGCGGCACGGTCCGTCTTCATGCGTGCTCCTCGGTGGCATGGCGCTGTATCGCCTCGTCGACGGTGAGGTCTTGGTCGGCGTCGAGCGAGCGCCGCTTCGGGGTGACGATGCGCTGCGCGGGATAGACGCCGCGGTGTCCCGCCACCAGGTAGCTCACGAAGGCGACGATCACCATGTAGGCGGCGGCGTCGCCTCCAAACATGTCGATGGAAAGCATGATGGTGGTCACGGGCACGTTGAGGGCGGCTCCAAAGACGCCCACCATGCCAAGGGCCGCCATGAAGCTGGGGCCGAGGCCCGAGAGCGTGCCGATCCATCCGCCGAGGGAGGCGCCGATATCAAACAGCGGGGTCACCTCGCCGCCCTGGAAGCCGGCGCCCAGCGTTAGCGCGGTCATGACGAGTTTGATGAGGGCGTCGAGCCAGGTGGTCTCACCTCTGAAGCCCGCTTCGGTGAGCCATTCGGCGAGGCCTCCATAGCGGAAGAGCCCGCCCGCCGCGTAGACGCCGAGCAGCACGAGCGACCCGACGAGGGCGGCGACGAGGTAGTTTTGGAACCGCTGCGAGTAGAAGCGCTTCACGGTGCGGATGGAAAGCGAGAACAGGCGTGCCACCAGGCCAAACGCCACCGCTGCCGCGACCACCGCGGCGAGCGTGCCCGCCTGCATGGCCGGAACCGACTCGATGGCGTGGGCGCCATGGGACACCCCGAGCGCGCGTGCCACGGCGTCGCCGATGAACGAGGCGGCGAGGCAGTAGAGCGCCGCGCGATAGTTGAGTTTGCCGACGGTGCACATCTCCATGCCGAAGAAGGCGCCCGCGAGCGGCGTGCCGAAGACGCCGCCGAACGCGGCCGAGATGCCCCCGAGCATCAGGTCCTGGCGGTCGCGGTCGCGCAGCTTGAAGACGCCCGCGACGTTGCTCGCGATCGTGCCGCCGATCTGCACCGCCGTGCCCTCGCGTCCCGCCGAGCCGCCTGCGAGGTGGGTGGCGACCGAGCAGATGAAGGTGAGGACCGCCATGCGGGCATGGATGGGCGTCCCCTCAAGCGAGCTGTCGATGACGAGGTTGTTGCCGCGCGCGGCGCGCAGGCCATGGTTGCGGTAGACCCATGCCGTGGCGACGCTCACGACGGGCAGCAGGGCAAAGAGCGCGAGGTTTTGCTCGCGCGCCGCGGTCACCAGGTCGAGCGCCGCGAGAAACGCCCACGCGGCGCCTCCCATGAGGACGGCGACCAGCATGGTGAGCGCGAGGGTGCGCAGGGTGGCGCGCATGTTTCCCAGGTCGCGGCGGGTGTCGGCGGCGAGCGCGCGCTCGGTGCGGATGAGCTCGTGGCTCACGAGGCCCACGATGCCATGGCCGTGATGGCTCGAGGTCGGCGTGTTGTGCGGGGGCGTGGACATGGGACTCCTTCGACGTCGGGCGCCCGGGCCTGCGCGCGGGCGCATGCGGGCCGCCGCGCGGCCCGCTCTATCCGGGGCCATTATACGGCACCGGCCCGGGCGCGGCCGTTCCTCGAAGGCAGGTCGCCGGGCACGCATTATACTGAGACGAGAATACTTTTAGGTGCGGCGCGGCCACCTCCCGCGCCCAGGGAAGGGGAGCATGTTGGAGAAGATGATTCCGCTCGAGGAGGCGCGCGCGATCGTGCTCGACCACGTGGCGCCGCTTGACGTCGTGTCGCATCCGGCGTGGCGGGCCGTGGGCCTGCCGCTCGCCGAGGACGCCGCGACCGATATCGACCTCTCGCCGTTTGCAAACAGCGCCATGGACGGCTATGCCCTGCGCTCGGCCGACCTTGCCGCCGCAGGTCCCGACGCCCCGGCGGTGCTCGACGTGGTAGGCCACGAGGCCGCCGGGCATGTGTTCGAGGGTACGGTCGAGGCGGGCCAGACGGTGCGCATCATGACGGGCGCCCCCATGCCCGACGGCGCCGACGCCGTGGTGAAGTACGAGGTCGTCGAGGTGCTCGAGGGCGATGGCAACGAGGGCTCGCGCGTCGCGTTCCGCGCGGCCGCCCCCGTCGGCGACAACGTTCGAGCCGCCGGGCTCGAGGCGCATGCCGGCGAGGTGGTCATGCATGCCGGGGAGGTGCTCACCGCTGCCGGCGCCGGTTTGCTCGCCTCTGCCGGGTGCTCCTCGGTGCGGGTGCGCCGGCAGCCCGTGGTGGGCGTGCTCTCCATCGGCACCGAGCTCGTCGACCCGGCGACCGTGCCCGCGCGCGGCCAGATTCGCGACGCCAACTCGTCCGCCATCCTCGCAGCAGCGCTCCAGGCGGGCGCGGAGGTGCGCTTCGGCGGCATCGCGCCCGACGACGAGGCCGCCATCACGCGCGCGGTTCTCGGCCTCGTCGAGACCTGCGACTTCGTGATCACAAGCGGCGGCGCCTCTGCCGGCGACTACGATTATGTGACGGCCCTCGCTCGCCGCGAGGGAGAGGTGCTGTTTGACCGCATCTCGCTCAGGCCGGGCAAGGCCATCACCTTCGGCCTCATCCGCGACGTGCCGTTCCTGGGGCTTTCGGGCAATCCCGCCGCGGCGTCGGTGGGCTTCGAGATGCTGGCCCGCCCCGCCATCCGCAAGATGCTCGGCTACACATCCTTTGAGCGCCCGGTGCAGCGCGCGCGGGTGCTGCATGCGGTCGAGAAGCGCCAGGAGCGGCGGTTCTACGACCGCGCGAGCGTGTCTCGCGACGAGGCGGGCGAGCTCGTGGTCCGTTCCGCAAAGAGCCAGAACTCGGCGCTGCTGGGGACGCTTCACCATGCCAACTGCCTGCTCATGGTGCCCGAGGGGCTCGTGGGCTACGACGAGGGCGACGAGGCGCCGTGCGTGCGCATCGACCTGCCCGAGGGCTCTGTCATCTAGGGGGTAACCATGGAACTTCGCATCTCGATCGTCACCTGCTCGGATACGCGCGACCTCGCCCGCGACGAGGCCGGCTCGGTGCTCGAGGGGCTCATCGCCGGCCAGGGGTGGACGGTGGCGAGCCACGTGGTGGTGCCCGACGATGTGTCCGCCATCGCCGATGCGATCGTGGACGCCGCAGACGTCCGGCGCGCCGACGTGGTCATCACCTGCGGCGGCACGGGCCTGTCGCTGCGCGACGTCACCCCCGAGGCGACGCGCTCGGTGTGCGACCGCGACGTCCCCGGCATCGCCGAGGCGATGCGCGCCTACTCGATGACCAAGACCCGCCGCGCCATGCTCTCGCGGGCGGTGTGCATGCAGCGCGGCGGCACGCTCGTGATGAACTTCCCCGGCTCCACGAAGGCGGCCCGCGAGAGCTGGGAGGGCGTCTTCGACCAGCTCGAGCACGCGGCGATGATGACGGCGGGCGGCGGCCACTAGGTGCCGCTCCGCGACGCCGCGCCGCATCCGCCGGCCGCCCGTGCGCGCGGGGCGCGTCTCCTGTGTGTCGGGGCCTCGCCCCTGGTGTGACATGCGGCCCGGATTCGCCGCGGCCGCCGATTTTGGTCGAGAAATGCGTCCGTTGTCCTAGCGATATTATTCTCAAGTGAGTATAATCCTTGCTGAGAATAACGAACCCGCCGTGCGCAGCGGTGAGGAAAGGGGAAGGTCATGACCGACCAGATGGTGAGCCGCAGGACGTTCGTTGGGGCGGGCGCCGCGTTGGCTGCCGCGGGCGCCCTTGCGGGCTGCAACAACGACGCCCAGGCTCCGGCCGGCTCTGCCGGCAGCGCTCCCGCCGCCTCCACCGACGGCGACGCCGTCGAGCTGCAGGTCTTTGCCGCCAACTCGCTCGAGAAGGCCATGCCCGAGGTCCAGGCGCTCTATACCGAGCAGACCGGCACCACCTTCGCCGACACGCAGTTCCGCGGCTCGGGCGACCTCGTCGAGCAGATGACCGCGGGCGCCCAGGTCGACGTGCTCATCACCGCTTCCGCCGGCACCATGGACGATGCCGAGGAGGGCGAGCTCGTCGACCCCGATACGCGCGTCGACATGTTCGTGAACGACCTCGTGATCGTTGCCGCGACGGACTCCGATATCCAGATCAACTCGCTCGAGGACGTCGCCGCCGTAGAGGGGCAGATCGCCATCGGCGAGCCGGGCGCGGTGCCGGCGGGCAAGTATGCCAACCAGTCGCTCGCCTCGGTGGGCCTCTACAGCGACGAGTCCGGCGAGAACGGCACCTATGACGCCTCCATCGCCGACCGCGTGAACGCCGCCCAGAGCGTCGGCAACGCCGCGCAGTACGTCTCCACGGGCGAGTGCTCGATCGGCTTCGTCTACACCTCCGACGTCTACCGCTATGACGGCCTCAAGGTCGTCTACACCGTTCCGGCCGAGGCGCACAGCGCCATCGTCTATCCCGGCGCCGTCGCCTCTACGAGTGAGAATCCCGACGTCGCGCAGGACTTCATCACCTTCTGCATGGAGAACTCCGACGCGCTGGCCATCTGGTCCCAGTACGGCTTCGAGCTTTCCGAGTAGCCGCCTGCGACCATGAGCCCACGCGACGCGACCTCGACAACCTATCCGATCAAGGGTGGCGCCCGGCAGGCGTCGCCCTTTGTGCTGCGCATGCTGGTTGTGCTCGCCTGCCTGCTGTTCTGCCTGGCGGCGCCGCCGCGCGCCTGGGCAGAGGGTGCCGGGGGCGAGCAGGCGGTGGCGGATTCCGCGGTCGATGACGAGGCGGGCTTCGGCCTGAACGGGTTTGTGCGCAACAACGCCGGCACCGCGCGCGCCGCCCGTGGCGAGGATCTGGGCTACCGCATCCCGCTTGCCGAGGGCAGCACGCTCGTGCTGGTCAACACGCCCGACGAGGTGCTCGTCTATATCGATGCCGACGCGGCGGACGCCGCGGGGTTCTCGCCCGACAGCGGCTCCGACGTCGAGGCGCTCAGGGCGCTCGTCGAGGAGCTCGACGAGACGCATTCGCGCGGCGGCGCGCTGCTCTCGGGTGAGGACAAGCCCTGGTACGTGACGACCGACCCCGAGGTCGATCGCGGGGCCTACCGCTACCGCTTCTGCGTCGAGGCGGCCGGCGGGCGCTACACCTCGGTGGTGCCGGCCGGCCTTGCCGAGGGGGAGGACGCGGGCGACGTCGCCGAGAGCCTGGGCATCGATTTGGGCGACGGCGTGCTATGGAGCGACAACGCCGCCTTCGTGCCGGCGTCGGACGTGGCGCGCGAGGCCGTGCCCAGCCTGATCGACCAGGCGCGCGAGTTCTTCGGCGGCATCGACTACCGGCCGTTCTGGGTCTCGCTCAAGACCTCGGTCATCGCGCTCGTCTTCACCTTCGTGCTCGGCCTTGTCGCCGCATGGAAGACGATGGGGACCTCGAGCCGCCTCAAGGGCGTGCTGGACTCCATCTTCACCATTCCCATGGTGCTGCCGCCCACGGTCTGCGGCTTTCTACTCATGCTGTTCTTCGGGCAATCCACCTCGATCGGCCGCTGGCTCATCGCCCACGGCATCGACATCGTGTTTACCTGGCCCGCGGCGGTGGTGTCCGCCATCGTGGTGTCCTTCCCGCTCATGTATCGCACGGCCCTCGGCGCCTTCGAGGCGCTCGACCCGGCCATGCTCGATGCGGCGCGCACGCTGGGCTGGTCGGAGACCCGCATCTTCCGCACCCTCATGCTTCCGCTCGCCTGGCCATCCATCGCGGCGGGAACGGTGCTCGCCTTCGCCCGCGCCATGGGCGAGTTCGGCTGCACGCTCTTCTTCGCGGGCAACTATGCCGGCGTCACCCAGACCATCCCCATCGCGATCTACTTCCAATGGATGGGCGGCTCGAGCGCCGTCGCGCTGTTCTGGGTCGTCGTGGTCATCGTCTTCAGCTTCCTGGTGATTCTGTTCATCAACCTGTATACGGGGCATTCCCAGGCCTACCGCCATCGCGGCCTCACCCGCGCCGAGCGCAAGCAGCTGGCGGCGGGCACGCGCCGCAGGGGCGCGGATGGCGCGCCGGGGGAGGGCGCGCCTTCTGGCGACGGGCTCGAAGAGCAGGGCGGCGACGCCCTGGTCATCGACCGCGAGGCGCTGCGCGAGCTGCTTCTGGGAGACGCGGGCGCCGGCTCGGGCGGCAGCGCGGGCGACGGGTCTTCGAAAGGGGGCCGCTGATGTCGCTTTCCCTTGATATCAAGAAGGCCTACCCGGGCTTCTCGCTCGACATCCAGCTTGAGGCGGGGGAGGAGCGCGTGGCGCTGCTGGGCGCCTCGGGCTGCGGCAAGAGCTGCACCCTGCGCTGCATCGCCGGCGTGGAGACCCCTGACGAGGGCCGCATCGTGGTGAACGGCATCGTCTTCTTCGACTCCCGCGAGGGCGTCAACCTGAGCCCGCAGGAGCGCAAGACGGCGCTGCTCTTCCAGAACTACCAGCTCTTTCCCAACCTCACGGTCGCCGACAACGTCTGCGCGGGCATGGATGCCAAGGTCCCGGCGGCGACCCGACGCGACCTTGCCCGCCGCTACCTCGCGATCTTTGGCATGGCGGGCTTCGCCGACCGCTATCCCACGCGCTTATCGGGCGGGCAGCAGCAGCGCGTCGCCCTGGCGCGCATGATCGCCGCGCGACCGGGCATCTACATGTTCGACGAGCCGTTCTCGGCGCTCGATTCCTATCTCAAGAGCGCGCTCGAGCAAAACATGCTCGACCTTTTCGAGGTGGTCCCTTCGACGGTGCTCTACGTGAGCCACGACATCGACGAGGCGTGCCGCCTGTGCGAGCGCATCGTGGTCATGCACGACGGCCGCGTCGAGGAGGTGGGCACCCCCGCCGAGCTCATGAGGCGTCCGCAGACGCTCGCCACGCTGCGCCTGACCGGCTGCAAGAACACCTCGCGCGCCCGCAAGGTCGGTCCCACGAGCGTCGAGGCGACGGAGTGGGGCATGGTCTTCGACGTGGGCGCCCCCGTGCCCGACGACGTCGCCTATCTGGGCGTGCGCGCGTCCTACTTCCATCGCGACAACCGCACGGAGCCCGGCAGGAACACCTACGACCTGGTCGTCGCCCGCGTGAGCGACTCGCGCTTCGAGCGGTTGGTGCTGCTCGACCCGCCGCGCCCGGACGCTCCCAGCCGCCTGCAGTGGCGCGTGAACCTGGTGGACGCGGACCCCGACGCGCTGCCTCGTGCGGGCGACGTGCTGCGCATGCATTTCGATGCGAGCCGCATCCATCTCGTATGCCGCTAAGGCGGGCAGGGATTGCGGGTCGAGCGCGCTCCCATATATGAAACTCATGCTCCCACGCCGCGGCAAGGCGCGGTATGCTGGACGGCGGCATGTTGTATGACCGGCGCCCGCTGCATGGCGCCACGATGACGTAAGGACGGGAGACCCCATGACTTCACAGGACCAGGTGCCGACGAAGGCCGACATTCCCTCGCCGGCGTGCCTCGCCCCCGCGGAGATCGAGGCGAAGGTCGAGGCTGCGGGCGTGACGAAGGCGCGCCTGCCTCTCGGCAAGGCGTTCGTGCTCGCCATGTTCGCCGGCGCCTTCATCGCGTTTGGAGGGCTCTTCTTCACCGTGTTCCTCTCCGATGCCTCGCTGAGCTGGGGCGCCCAGCGTGTGGTGGGAGGGCTGTGCTTCTGTCTGGGCCTCGTGCTCGTGCTGCTGTGCGGCGCCGAGCTCTTTACCGGCAACTCGCTCATGGTGTGCGCCCTGCGGTCCGGCCGCATCTCCCTGGGGGAGCTCCTGCGCAGCTGGGCCATCGTGTGGCTGGGCAACTTCGTGGGCGCCCTCGCGGTGGTCGCGCTCGTCTATGTTGCAGGCATCTTCACGTTGAACGGCGAGGCGGTCGCGACGTCGATGGTCTCGGTCGCGGCGGGCAAGGTCGCGCTCACGTGGTCCCAGATCTTCTTCCGCGGCATCCTGTGCAACGTCTTCGTGTGCCTGGCGGTGTGGATCGGCTTTGCCGGCAAGTCCGTCGTCGACAAGGTCGTGGGGATCCTCCTGCCGATCACGGCGTTTGTTGCCTGCGGCTTCGAGCACTGCGTCGCCAACATGTACTTCTTGCCCATGGGCGCGCTCATGGCGTCGCAGGGTTTTGGTGCGGAGGTCGCCGGCGCCGTGGCGCTCGACGCCGCGGGCATCCTCGTCAATCTGAGCGCTTCGACGATCGGCAACATCGTGGGCGGCGCCCTCGTCGTCGCCCTCGGGTATTGGTTCGTCTATCATCGCGACGACAAGGCGCCTTCCGAGGCGTAGCCTCGCCGCTTGCCGTCTGATTGCTGCCGCTTGCGCCCTGTGGGCCTTTTGCGCTGATAATTTATTATCATCAAGAAGAAAGCCTGCGGGGCGTCGCCATGCACCGCCCGCACGTCAGAAAGGACCAACCATGATCGACATCGATGCCTTTGGCATGACATGCCCCAAGCCCGTCATCCTTGCCATGCAGGCCCTGCAGCGCCCCGAGGCCGCCGGCGCGGTTCGGGTGCTCGTGGACAATGCCGTCGCGGTCGAGAACCTGAAGCGCCTGGCGGCAAGCAAGGCGGGCTCGGTCTCGGTCGATGCGGTCGACGGCGGCTGGGCCGTCGAGATCTCCGGCGTGGCTGCCGAGGCCGCCCAGAATCCCGCCGGCGACGAGGCGGCGCTCGCCGAGGCCGGCATCGCATGCCCCGTGCCCGAGCCGGCACCGGCGGCGACCACCGTGCTCGTCGGGTCTGCCTCCTTTGGGCAGGGCTCGGAGGAGCTCGGAGGCATCCTTATCAAGGGTCTGGTCTACGCCATGTCGCAGGCGGAAAACCCGCCGAGCCGCATGGTCTTCTACAACGGCGGCGCACCGCTCACCTGCGAGGGCTCGCCCATGCTCGATGACATCCGCGAGCTCGAGCGCCGCGGCTGCGAAATCTTGACCTGCGGCACCTGCCTTGACTTCCATGGGCTGCGCGACGAGCTTGCCGTGGGTGGGGTCACCAACCTCTACGCCATCTCCGAGATCCTGCTGGGGTCCGATCGCAAGGTGACGCTCTAGGCGGCGCGGCCATGATCTATCTGAACAACGCCGCCACGACCATCCAGAAGCCGCCCGAGGTCGCCCGCGCCGTCATCGAGGCCATGGCGGGGGCGGGAAGCTCGTCGCGCGGGGCCTCGGCCGACGACCTCGCCGCCGCCCGCGCGGTCGCCGGAACACGTTCGCGCCTGGCGCGCCTCATCGGCTTCGACCATCCCGAGCGGGTGGCCTTCACGCTCAATGCGACGATGGCGCTCAACACCGCCATCTTCGGGCTGCTGCGACCGGGCGACCATGTGATCACGACCGACTTCGAGCACAACTCGGTCCTGCGTCCGCTCAACGAGCTGTCTCGGCGCGGCGCGATCGAGCTCGACCACCTGCCGGCGGACGCGTCGGGACGCCTTCGCATGGAGGAGCTCGACGGCCTCTTCCGTCCCGGCACGCGTGCCGTCGTCGCGACCCACGCCTCGAACCTTACCGGGGCGGTGACGGATGCGGCGGCCCTTGCGCGCGCCGCCCATAGCCACGGGGCGCTGTTCATACTCGACGCCTCGCAGTCGCTTGGCTGCCTGCCGGTTGATATGGGTGCCATCGGGGCGGACGTCCTGTGCTTCACGGGCCACAAGGCGCTCATGGGGCCGCAGGGAACCGGCGGCCTCGTCGTATCTCCGCAGGTGGAGCTCGCCCCGCTCGTGCATGGCGGCACGGGGGTCAAAAGCGCCGAGCCCTTCCAGCCCGAGAGCTATCCCGAGCACCTGGAGGCGGGCACCATGAACGCGCAGGGCCTCGCGGGCCTCTCCGCGGCCCTGGACTACCTGCTGGCGCTCGGGGTCGAGCGCGTCGCGGAGCATGAGGAGGGGCTGCGCAGGCGTTTTCTGGACGGCCTTCGCGGGCTGCCGGCGATCGTCTATGGCGAGCATGACGGGCACCCCCACACCGGCGTGGTCGCGCTCAATCTCGCCGGCCTCGACTCTTCGGCGGTTGCCGACCGTCTCGCCTATGAGCATGGCGTCGCCACGCGGGCGGGACTCCACTGCGCGCCCCGCATGCACGCCGCGCTCGGCACCCTCGACCGCGGCGCCGTCAGGTTCTCCTTCGGCTGGTATACCACCGCGGCGGATGTCGATGCGGCGCTCGAGGCGCTCGACGCCATTGCCCGGGAGGTGGCCTGATGCCTGGGGAGGCCATGCTGCCGCCGCGCCCGCGCCGCGAGCGCGCCGTCGTCTCGTTTCGAAGCACCTTCGATGCCATGGAGGCGGAGCGCCTGTGCGGCGAGGCGGGCGTGCCGGGACGCATCATCCCGCTCCCCGTCGAGATCACGGCGGAGTGCGGCCTGGCGTGGGCGATGCCCGAGGGCGCCGGTCCGCGCGAGGCGTTCATGGCGGCAGTCGAGGGAAGCCTCGTCCCCGAGGGCATCTACACCCTTGCCCTGTGACTAGGAAAGGACGCCGATCATCATGGAGACCCAAGTCAAGCTCACGAAGCTCGCCGACTGCGCGGGCTGCGGCGCCAAGGTTGGGGCGGGGGAGCTCGCCCAGCTCTTCGAAGGCTTCCCCGACATGCGCGACCCCAATCTGCTCGTGGGCTTCGACCATGCCGACGACGCGGCGGTCTACCGGCTCGCCGACGACCTCGCGATCGTGCAGACGCTCGACTTCTTTCCGCCCATCGCCGACGACCCGTTCACCTTTGGGCAGATCGCCGCGGCAAACGCCCTGTCGGACATCTACGCCATGGGAGGGCGGCCCATCACCGCGCTCAACATCATGGCGGTGCCCGAGGACATGCCCAAAGACGCCGTGCGCGAGATCTTGCGCGGCGGCGCGACGAAGGTCGCCGAGGCGGGCGCCGTCGTGGCGGGCGGGCACAGTATCTACGACCCCGAGCCCAAGTACGGCTTGTCGGTGACGGGCGTCATCGACCCTGCGCGCCTGCTGCGCAACGATGCGGCGCGTCCGGGCGACGTCTTGGTCTACACGAAGCCGGTGGGCATCGGCATCATGACCACCGCGCTCAAGGGGGGCCTTGCCGACGATGCCGCCCGCCGCGAGGTCGAGGGGCTCATGTGCACCTTGAACCGCGCCGCCGCCGAGGTTGCGCGCGGCTTTGAGGTCCATGCCTGCACCGACATCACCGGCTTTGCGGTCCTGGGCCATTGCCTGGAGCTCGCCCAGGGTTCCGGCACCTGCGTCACGCTCCATGCGGACGCCTTCCGCTTTTTGCCCGGCGCCCTCGACTTTGCCGCCATGGGCATCCTCCCGGCAGGCGTCTATCGCAACCGGCGCTTCGCGGAGGCGGAGGTCGACTTCGACCCCGCGGTCCCGCTCGCGGTGGCAGACGCCCTGTTCGACCCCCAGACCTCGGGCGGGCTGCTGTTCTCGGTTGCGGCCACCGACGCCCCGGCGCTTGTGGCAGGGCTCGAGGGCAAGGTGCCCGCGGTGCAGCGCGTCGGCGAGGTGGGGGAGTATCGCGGCGGCGCCCATGTGCGCGTTCTCGCGTCTGCCGGCGGGCCTGGCCTTGACGGATAATAAAAATTTATTATAGTTAAGATGTTCTATTGTGGCGTCCACTCGCCAGCGTATACGAGAAAGGCAGAGCAACCATGAGCAAGACCGTTGTGACTTCCGAGAACGCTCCCAAGGCCGTTGGCCCCTATTCCGCCGGCATCGCGACGGGCGACATGGTGTTCCTGTCTGGCCAGCTCGGCCTCAACCCCGAGACGGGCAAGCTCGCCGAGGGCGTCGTCGAGCAGGCAAAGCAGTCGCTCGCCAACGTGGGCGCGCTGCTCGAGAGCCAGGGCCTCACGTATGCCGACGTCGTCAAGACCACCGTGCTGCTGGCCGACATCGCCGACTTCGCCGCGGTGAACGAGGTCTATGCCTCCTGCTTCACCGAGCCGTATCCCGCGCGCAGCTGCTTCGCGGTGAAGGACATCCCCATGGGCGGCCTCGTCGAGATCGAGGTCATCGCCGTCCGCGCATAGCGGCACGTCGCGCGGCGGGCCATGCCCGCGCCCCTTGCATCCTTTCTGTCGAAGGCGCTCCGCATACGATGTGCGGGGCGCCTTTTGCGTGCAAGACGGTCGACGCGCCCTTCGCCGCGTGCGGCGCCTCAGGACCCCTGCGACTCGCGACGCGCCTTTTGCAGGTAGCGGTAGACGCTCGGCTCCGAGATCCCCATGGCCTCGGCGACCTGGGCGACGGCGCCCTTGAGCAAAAACACCCCGTCCGCGTTCATCTGGCGCACGGCCTCCAGGCGGTCGTCTGCCGAAAACTCCTCGATCGCCTTGCCCGTCGCGGCCTCGATCGCGCTCACGCTGCGTCTGACGAGGTCGTCGGTCGAGGTCGAGAAATGCTCGATGCCCGCCGGCCCGCTCTCGGCGTCCAGGATGGGCCCCTTGGTGAGCGAGTGGTAGACCGAGCCGATCTGCGCGGTGAGATACTGGAGCTCATCGATGAGGGAGGTGTCGGTGTTGATGCAGAGCATGCCTACGATCTTGCCCCCGTCGCGAATGAAGTACGACACCGAGCGCAGGGGCTTTCCGGCCACGCTGTGCGAGAGATAGCTGGTGGTGTGGTCGCCGCCGGCGAGCTCGTCGTCGTTGAGCACCTTCAGGACGAAGTCGGTCGCAGGCGCCCCGGTGTGGCGGCCCGAGACGTGCCCGTTGCGGATGTCGACCACCGAGTGCTCCAGATCGCTGAAGTCGTGCAGAACGATCTCGTTGTTGGAGCCGAGCACGGTCTCAAGGAAATCGACCATGGGCAAATACTTGGCGACCTCGCTGTTCAACGTCCTCTCCTCCGATCGATGGGCGATGCGTGATATTGACACAATGATAATAAGGAATTGTCCTCACGTGCGCCCTACGAGTATAGCCGACCGGTTTGGCCGGTTTCCGCGAACGGTTTCTTATTGCCGCTGAACGGCAGGCGAATCTGCCGTTCACCGAGCCATTTCTACCACCTCTGATAAACCTGCAGGTCAGCGCGTTGTTTGATACGGCGAATAATAATTTATTATTGAATCGGTGAAAAACCTTTCTTACAATTGACCTAACTGGAGTGCCGGGGCTGTGCCATGCCGCGGTCAAAGAGAGAGGATGCCCCGTGGAAAAGACGCAACAACAAGAATCGGAGGCGCTGTTCCAGTGGAACGCGCGGCCATCCATCGGATCGATCGTGCCGCTCGGCCTGCAGCACGTCGTCGCGGCCATCGTCGGCGTCGTGACGCCCGCCTTGATCGTGGCGAGCGCCTGCGGCATGACTGACGCTCAGGAGACGACCCTCATCCAGGCGGCGCTCGTGCTCTCGGGCATCATCACCATCCTGCAGGCGTTCCCGATCGTCGGGCGCCTGGGCTCTGCGCTGCCCATCGTCATGGGCACGAGCTTCGCCTACGTGCCCGCCCTGCAGTCGGTCGGCGTGCAGTTTGGCTACGGGGCGATTCTCGGCGCCGAGATCATCGGCGGCGTGGTCGCGCTCGTCTTCGCCGTGTTCCTGAAGCCCATCCGCAAGCTGTTCCCAACCATCGTCACCGGCACGGTGATCTTCACCATCGGCGTGTCGCTGTATCCCACCGCCATCCGTTACATGGCGGGAGGCCAGGGCACCGAGATCTTCGGCACCCCGGCGGCATGGATCGTGGCCATCGTCACCTTCGCGGTGGTGTTTGCGCTCAACAACTTCGGCAAGGGCATCTTCAAGCTGGGGTCGCTGCTGTTCGGCATCATCGTCGGCGTGCTCGTGTCCATCCCCTTCGGGATGCTCGACCTTTCGTCGGTCGATTCGGCCGGCATCGTCGCCTTCCCGCAGATCATGCCCTTCCAGATCGAGTTCGTGCCCGCGGCATGCGCCACGATCGCCATCGTCTTCATCGTGAACTGCGTCCAGGTCATCGGCGAGCTCACCTCCACCACGGTGGGCGCCATGGATCGCGACCCTAACAACAAGGAGCTCTCGGGCGGCATCTTCTCGGTGGGCGTCATGGCCATCGTGGGCGCCTTCATCGGCGGCATGCCCTCCTCGACGTTCGGCCAGAACGTGGGCATCGTGCTCACCAACAAGGTCATCAACCGCTACGTCATCGCCTTCGCTGGCGTGCTGTTCGTGGTCGCCGGCATGGTCCCCAAGCTTTCCGCCGTGCTCGTGGCCATCCCGCAGCCGGTCATCGGCGGCGCCACCGTGTCCGTGTTCGCGACCATCGCCATGAACGGCGTGCGCCTCATCACCCAGGGCGGCCTCACCCCGCGCAACTCCACCATCGCCGGCACCTCCGTGGCGCTCGGCCTCGGCATCGAGCAGGTCGCGGGCTGCCTCGCCGGCACCGGCATGCCCGACTGGGTCGGAACCGTGTTTGGCTCCTCGGCGCTCGTCGTCGCCACCCTCATGGCGATCCTGCTGAACCTGATCCTCCCCAAGGAGGAGCCCACCATCCAGCTCTCCGTCGACGAGAAGAAGGCCGAAGACATGGCCATCGGCATCGAGGAGGCGGTCGGCGCGGGCGAACCGCCCAAGAACGTTCCCGCCATCGGCGTGGATGCCCATGGCGTCGTTGTAAGCCCCGACGAGCCCATTGCGTCAGAGGCAGTGGGGAAGGAGTGAGCGTCATGTTGATTGTTGGCAACGGACCGGTCATCACCCGCGATGCCGAGAACCCCTATCTGAGCGCCGGCGCGGTGGCCATCGACGGCGACTCGATCGTCGCCGTCGGAGACGAGCAGGAGATCAAGGCGGCCTATCCCGATGCGGACTACGTCGACGCCCACGGCGGCGTCATCATGCCGGGTCTGGTGAACTGCCACACCCACATTTACTCCGGTCTTGCCCGCGGCCTCTCCATCAAGGGCTGCAACCCCACCAACTTCCTCGAGAACCTCGAGCAGCAGTGGTGGAAGATCGACGACAACCTCACGCTCGACGGCACCCGCGCGAGCGCCTACGCCACGGTGCTCGACAGCCTGCGCGACGGCGTGACCACGATCTTCGACCACCACGCCAGCTTCTGCGAGATCCCGGGGTCGCTCTTCGCCATCAAGGACGTCTGCGAGGAGACGGGCATCCGCGCGTGCCTGTGCTACGAGACCTCCGACCGCCGCGGCGAGGAGAAGCGCGACCAGGGAATCGCCGAGAACGCCGAGTTCGCCCGCTGGGCGGCAAAGGCCCAGGCCGAGGGCAACTCCATGATCGCCGCGATGTTCGGCGGGCACGCCACCTTCACGCTCTCCGACGAGACGATGGACAAGATGGCCGAGGCGAACGACGGCCTCACGGGCTTCCACATCCACGTCTGCGAGGGCATGAACGACGTCTGGGACTCCCGACAGAACCGTGGCGGCATCTCGCCGGTCGAGCGCCTGCTGCAGCACGGGCTGCTCGGCCCCAAGACCATGCTCGGCCACTGCATTCACGTGACGCCCGCCGAGATGGACATCATCAAGGAGACCGGCACCCACATCGTCAACAACCCCGAGTCCAACATGGGCAACGCCGTGGGCTGCGCGCCGGTGCTCGAGTTCTACCGTCGCGGCATCCCCGTGCACCTGGGCACCGACGCCTACACGCACGACATGCTCGAGAGCCTCAAGGTCTTCCTCATCATCCAGCGCCATAACGCCGCGATGCCCAACGTGGGCTGGGTCGAGGACATGGACATGCTCTTCAAGAACAACCCCGCCATGGCGAGCGAGTACTTCGGGCGCACGGTCGGCGTGCTGGCGCCTGGCGCGGCGGCCGACGTCATCGTGATGGACTACCCGGCCTTCACGCCCTTCTCGGACGAGAACATCGACGGCCACATGCTCTTCGGCATGATGGGCAAGAACTGCCGCACCACCATCGTGAACGGCAAGGTCCTCTACAAGGACCGCGAGTTCGTGGCCTTCGACGAGGAGCGCATCAACGCCTGGACCCTCGAGCAGTCCAAGAAGCTCTGGGGCACGCTCAACGAGCGCGTCTACTAGGCGGGGGCGCCCTGTGCGGCACCGGCGGTGACCGGGCCTGCACGACACGGCATCACGCGGGGCCGCGCAACCGCGACCGGGGCGCTGCATCGCCGGCAGCGCCCCGGCCGGCGGCCTCGCTTGCAATCGGTACTCGCCCGTGGGCGCATCGCGGGCGCAACGCATGCGGGATGAGTGAACCCGCATGGCACAGAGGAGATCAGTATGAGCGACATCATGAGGCCCATCCCGTTTTCGAACCTGATGGACTGGGTGCTGACCGAGCATGAGACCCAGGGCTCCGTCTTCGGCGTGCGCAAGATGGTGACCGCCAACAAGGAGGGCGCGCTCCCCATCTTCGACGAGAAGATCGAGACGCCCTTCGGTCCCGCCGCCGGTCCCAACACGCAGCTCGCCCAAAACATCATCGCCGCCTATGTGGCGGGCTCGCGCTTCTTCGAGCTCAAGACCGTGCAGATCATGGACGGCGAGGAGCTCTCCGCCTGCGTGAACAAGCCCTGCATCACCGCGGCGGACGAATGCTACAACTGCGAGTGGTCCACCGAGCTCACCGTGCCCCAGGCCTTCGCCGAGTACGTCAAGGCATGGTTTGCCTGCCACCTCATCGCCCGCGAGTACGGCCTGGGCGCGCCGGACGGCTTCGTGTTCAACATGAGCGTGGGCTATGACCTCGAGGGCATCAAGAGCCCCAAGGTCGACGCCTACATCGAGGGCATGAAGGACGCGAGCGGCTCCGAGGTGTGGGCCGAGTGCCGCGCATGGGCCTTAGCGAACCTCGACCGCTTCGAGCATGTCGACGCCGCCTTCGTCGACGCCATCCCCGCCCGCGTCTCGAACTCCATCACCGAGTCCACCCTCCACGGCTGCCCGCCCGACGAGATCGAGCGGATCGCGACCTATCTCATCACCGAGAAGAACCTCAACACCTACATCAAGTGCAATCCGACGCTTCTGGGCTATGACTTTGCCCGCGCGCGCCTGGACGAGCTCGGATTCGACTACATCGCCTTCGACGACAAGCACTTCCTCGAGGACCTGCAGTGGGCAGACGCCGTGCCGATGTTCGAGCGCCTGATCAAGCTCACCGCCGAGCGCGGCCTCGACTTCGGCGTGAAGCTCACCAACACCTTCCCGGTCGACGTGACCCGCGGCGAGCTGCCGAGCACCGAGATGTATATGAGCGGCCGCACGCTGTTCTCGCTCACCATCGAGCTCGCGCGTCGCATCACCGAGCAGTTCGACGGGCGCCTGCGCATCTCGTATTCCGGCGGCGCGACGGTGTTCAACATCCGTTCGCTCTACGATGCGGGCATCTGGCCGATCACCATGGCGACCGACGTGCTCAAGCCCGGCGGCTACGAGCGCATGAGCCAGATCGCCGGCCTCTTTGGCGATCTTGACGGCAAGCCCTTCTCCGGCGTGTCGCTCGATGCGGTCGCGGCGATCCAGGCCGACTCGCTGGCGAGCCCGCTGTACCGCAACCCGCTGCGCAAGCTTCCCTCTGCCAAGGTTCCCGGCGGCGTCCCGCTCATGGACTGCTTCACCGCGCCGTGCCGCACCGGCTGCCCCATCTCCCAGGACATCCCCGCCTACCTCGCCGCGGTGGAGGAGGGGCGCTTCGAGGACGCCTTCTCCATCATCATCGAGCGCAACGCCCTGCCGCACATCACGGGCACCATCTGCCCGCACCCCTGCGGCAAGAGCTGCGAGCGCGCATTCTACGAGCCCGAGGGCGCCCAGATTCGCGCCAGCAAGCTGCGCGCCGCGCACGAGGCGTTCTCGGCCGTGCTGCCCAAGCTGCAGGCCCAGGCAGGCAAGTGGGCCTCTGACAAGAAGGTCGCCGTCGTGGGCGGCGGCCCTGCCGGCCTCGCCGCGGCGTTCTTCCTCTCGCGTGCCGGCGTGCCCGTCACCATCTTCGAGGCCAAAGACGCGCTCGGCGGCATCGTGCGCCATGTGATTCCCGAGTTCCGCATCGCGAGCTCCGACATCGATGCCGACGTCGAGCTCTGCCGCGCCTTCGGCGTCGAGGTCAAGCTGAACGCCCGCGTCGAGTCCGTCGATGCGCTCAAGGCGGAGGGCTTCACCGACGTCGTCGTGGCGACCGGCGCCTGGCTGCCCGGCTCGGCCGGCTTGGCGGAGGGTGACGAGATGGACGTCCTCGAGTTCCTCGAGGCTGCCAAGAAGGCCCCCGACACGCTCTCGCTCGGCACCGATGTCGTGGTCATCGGCGCGGGCAACACGGCTATGGACGCCGCGCGCGTGGCCAAGCGCGTCGCCGGCGTCGAGAACGTGCGCCTGGTGTACCGCCGCACGAAGGCCCAGATGCCTGCCGACGAGGAGGAGCTGGACCTCGCGCTCGCCGACGGCGTCGAGTTCATGGAGCTGCTCGCCCCGGCGTCTCTCGCCGACGGCCGGCTCACCTGCAACGTCATGAAGCTCGGCGAGCCGGACGCCTCCGGCCGCCGCGCGCCCGAGCCGACGGGCGAGACCGTGACCGTGCCCGCCACCACCGTGATCTGCGCGGTGGGCGAGCGCATCGACGCGTCCCTGTACGAGGGCGCGGGCGTCGAGGTCGACCGCCGCGGCCGTCCTGCCGGCGTTGCCTGCGGCGTCGAGGGCGTGTGGGCCGCGGGCGACTGCCGCCGCGGCCCCGCGACGGTCGTCGAGGCCATCGCAGACGCCGCCGAGGTCGCGCGCGCCATCGCGAACGTCGACTTCAACCACTACGCCGACGCCAACGAGCAGCTCGACGTCGCCGCCTCCATCGCCAAGAAGGGCGACCTGTGCTGCGACTCCGCGAGCTGCGACAAGACCCGCTGTTTGGGCTGCGCCGCCGTTTGCGAGGTGTGCTGCGACGTGTGCCCCAACCGCGCCAACGTCGCCATCGAGGTTCCGGGCGAGGCCAAGCGCCAGGTGGTCCACGTCGACGGCATGTGCAACGAGTGCGGCAACTGCGCCGTGTTCTGCCCCTATGAGACGGGCCGTCCCTACAAGGACAAGCTCACCCTCTTCTGGCCGGGCGATGACATGCTCAACTCCGAGAACGACGGTTTCATGCAGCTTGCTGACGGCACGTTCTCGGTGCGCCTGGGCGGCGAGATCCGCGTCGTGGACGTGGACGACGCCTCCTGCGGCCTGCCCGAGCTGGTGCGCAAGACCATCAAGGCCGTGCGCGACGGCTATGGCTACCTGCTGATCGGATAGGTGCCTTCTTGCCGGGCCGCGACTGCGTCCTCGCGGCCCGGCATCGCCGGCGCCGGCGTCTTCTGCCGGCGCCGGCGCGTCCTCGTCCGCGGAGACTCTGCGGGCGAGGCGAGCGACGTCGGATCGAGACGCTTTTCGGAGATGAGATTGACCATGAGCGACCAGAGCCACCAGATTTGGGTCGCCCCCGAGGGCTGCATCGGCTGCCGCATGTGCGAGCGCGCCTGCCCGTGCGGGGCGATGCATGTGATCGACAAGCAGGCGACGATCGATTATTCGCGGTGCATTTCCTGCGGGATGTGCGCCACCAAGTGTCCCAAGCATGTCATTCATGACACGCTCGGAATCTTCGCCAAGAGCTGAAAGAAAGGAGGGAGAGCCGTGGCAAAGGAACGTGCGACCTATACCTTTACGGTGAACGGACAGGAGCGTTCGACCACCGAGAAGAAGCCGCTTCTGCGGTATCTGCGCGACGACCTGCATATCCATTCCGCCAAGGACGGATGCTCCGAGGGCGCGTGCGGCACCTGCACCATCCTCGTCGACGACCACGCCGTGAAGGCATGCGTGCTCACCACCGAGCTTGCCGCAGGGCGCGACATCGTGACGGTCGAGGGGCTTCCCGAGCGCGAGCAGGAGGCGTTCGTCTACGCCTTCGGCGCCGTGGGAGCGGTGCAGTGCGGCTTCTGCATCCCCGGCATGGTCATGGCGGGCGCGGGCCTCGTCCATCATGTGAGCGACCCCACCGAAGACCAGATCAAAGAGGCCATCCGCGGCAACGTGTGCCGCTGCACCGGCTACAAGAAGATCATCGAGGGCATCTCGCTCGCCGCGGCGATCCTGCGCGGCGACGCCGCGATCGACCCCGACCTGGAGCGCGGCGACGACTACGGCGTGGGGGAGCGCGCGTTTCGCGTCGACGTCCGCCGCAAGGTCCTCGGCTTCGGCAAGTATCCCGACGACATCGACGAGACCGATTTTCCCGACCTCGCCTATGCGAGCGCGGTGCGTTCGAAGTATCCGCGCGCCCGCGTGGTCTCGATCGACGCCACGCGCGCCGAGGCGCTCCCGGGCGTGCTCGCGGTGCTCACCGCCGCCGACGTGCCTGTCAACGAGGTGGGGCACCTCATCTACGACTGGGACGTCATGATCGCCGAGGGCGACATCACGCGCTGCATGGGCGACGCCATCGCCCTCGTGGTGGCAGAGGACGCCGCGACCCTCGAGAAGGCAAAGAAGCTCGTCAAGATCACCTATGAGGAGCTCGAGCCCGTCCGCTCCATCGAGGAGGCCCGACGTGAGGGCGCGCCGCTCATCCATGAAGGCTTCCTCGCCTTCGGCAACCGCGTGAAGCTTGACAGCAACGTCTGCCAGAGCCGCCACGTGGTGCGAGGAGACGCCGCGACGGCCATCGCCAACGCCGCGCACGTCGTGACGCGGACCTTTACGACCCCCGCGACCGAGCACGCCTTCCTGGAGCCCGAGTGCGCCGTCGCCTTTCCGTATAAGGATGGCGTGAAGATCTGCTCCACAGACCAGGGTGCCTACGACACGCGCAAGGAATGCGCCCACATGTTCGGGTGGGACGACACGCCCGAGCGCGTCGTGGTCGAGACCATGCTCGTGGGCGGCGGCTTCGGCGGCAAGGAGGACGTCTCGGTGCAGCACCTCGCCGCGCTCGCAGCCTATAAGGTGGGGCGTCCGGTCAAGTGCCGGCTCACCCGCCAGGAGTCCATCAACTTCCATCCCAAGCGCCACGCCATGGAGGGCACGTTCACGCTCGCCTGCGACGAGAACGGCATCTTCACCGGCATGGACTGCGAGATCAACTTCGACACCGGCGCCTACGCGAGCCTGTGCGGACCGGTGCTCGAGCGCGCGTGCACGCACTCGGTGGGCCCGTACTGCTACCAGAACACCGATATACGCGGCTACGGCTGGTACACCAACAATCCGCCGGCGGGCGCGTTCCGCGGGTTCGGCGTATGCCAGAGCGAGTTCGCGCTCGAGCTGCTCATCGACCTGCTCGCCGACGAGGTGGGCATCTCGCCCTGGGAGATTCGCTATCGCAACGCCATCGAGCCGGGCAAGGTGCTTCCCAACGGCCAGATCGCCGACTGCTCCACCGCGCTCAAGGAGACGCTCGAGGCCGTAAAGGACGCCTTCGACGCCCATCCCGGCCATGCGGGCATCGCATGCGCCATGAAGAACGCCGGCGTGGGCGTAGGCCTGCCTGACAAGGGCCGGTGCAACATCCGGGTGGAGAACGGGGTTGCCGTGGTCTATTCGGCGACGTCCGATATCGGCCAGGGCTGCAACACGGTGTTTCTGCAGGACGTGGCGGAGGCGACCGGGCTCCCGCTCAGCCGCATCCAGAACGGCGAGTGCTCTACCGAGAACGCCCCGGACTCCGGAACCACCTCGGGGTCGCGCCAGACGGTCATCACGGGCGAGTCGGTGCGCGGCGCGGCACGCCTCATGCGCGACGCGATGTGCGCCATCGAGCGCGGCGAGGCCGCTCCCTCGGCTCCCGTGTGTGCCGAAGGCGACGGCGTGACCTCGACCTATGCTGACGGAACGGCCAATCCCGGATGGATCGACGACGCACGTGCGAAGGATCCCGTGGCGGCGCTCGAGGCGCTCGAGGGCTGCGAGTTCCGCTACGTCTACTTCGAGCCGACCGACAAGCTGGGCGCGGAGGTCCCCAACCCCAAGAGCCATGTGTGCTACGGCTTCGCCACGCATGTGGCGATCCTCGACGACGAGGGGAGGGTGTCGGAGGTCTACGCGGCGCATGACTCGGGCCGCGTGGTGAACCCCATCTCCATCCAGGGCCAGATCGAGGGCGGCGTGCTCATGGGCATGGGCTATGCCCTCACCGAGGACTTCCCGTGCGTCGACGGCGTCCCGCAGGTGAAGTACGGCACGCTGGGGCTGTTCCGCGCGCCCGACATCCCGGACATCCATGCCATCTACGTCGAGAAGGACGAGCTCCTGCCCGTCGCCTACGGCGCCAAGGGCATCGGCGAGATCGCGACGATTCCCACCGCGCCCGCCGTCGCCGGGGCCTACTATGCCTTCGACGGGACCTTCCGCACGAAGCTGCCGCTCGACGACACCTACTATACGCGTCGGGCGCATCGGGAGTCATAGCCTTCGGGCATCTCCTGCAGCGCGCAGCGACCTGCGGCAAGCCAGGCGGCGCACCTCGCCCTGTGCGGGGTGCGCCGCCTTTGTCGATGCGCGACAGGATGCGCGCGGCCCCGCCCCGATGCCGGGCACGGCCGTTCTCGGGCGCCTTTGTCTCGGGCGGAGGCTATGGGTATCATGAATGAGGCGTAGACGACGACAAAGATCTGAAGGAGTGGCTCCATGGCGCCGAAGAAGCGGCACAACGGTTCAAAGGCGGTCGAGCGAGGCGGCGCCTCGGCGCCGAAGGCGGCCAAGCCCGCGGGAATCCCCCGCGTCCTCAAGCGGGCGCTATGCTATGTGGGATCGGTCTTTCTCATGTTCTGCGCCGTCTACACCGGCATCACCATGGTGGTCCAAGGGGGCGGCGTCGCGATCGGCGTCGTGGGCGTGATCGTCTTCGCCGCCGTCGCGGTGCGCCTGTTTCGCATGGGCGGCGGGGAGGAGTTCGAGCGCATCCGGCGTCCCGGCGAGAAACGGGGCTGACGTCTTCTTGCGCGTCCTACTCGAAGTGGTCGTCTGGCAGGTATTTCGCGAAGGCGCCGCGCTTCGTGCGGTCTGCTGGCGCCATGCCGAGCGCATAGAAGAAGCCGAACATCATGATGAGGATGGGCGCTGTCCGGGACACGTAGATCACCACCACGAGCGGAACGGCGAAGGCGTCGGCGAGCGACGGCGCGACGATGGGCACGCCGGCAAGCAGTACGAACGCGAGCGCGAGGATCGAAGCGCAGCGCAGCACGAGGCGCGAGGTGCGGCCCATCTCGATCTTCTTGAAGAAGACGAAGAGCAGCCCGAGCACCGCCCCCATCGCATAGAGCAGGACGGGGGCGGCGAGTATCGCGCCGAGCTGCGCCATGGTCGAGGCGTCCGAGGACGCGGAGAGCTGTTCGGCATCCGTCGCGTGGTACCAGGCAAGAAAGGCCGTCGTGCCGATGGCGACGGCTGCCCAGGCGATGAAGTTCGCAATGAAGGCGGTCTTTTTCATAAGTCCTCCCCAGTGGAGCGAGGTTCTTCCAGGTTGGCATCATGCTCCCAAAGCAATGCTGTCCATTATACCCGCGACGCGAGCCTGCGACCCTCCCTTGGGACCGCTCTGGCAGTCTTCGTGCGGGGCGTGCGGACATGTTGCTATCATATGCGGGTCGTCGAGTACGTCGAGGGCGCGCCGCCTCCCAGCGGTGCCGCCTTGGTCTGCCAGGAGGTCCGTCGTCCATGCCTGTCGGGTTGCTCCCCATCATCTATCTCGCGTTCATCAGCCTCGGCCTGCCCGATTCGGCCATCGGGTCGGCATGGCCCGTCATGGCGGGAGACCTCCATGCGGGGATTTCCTGGGTGGGCGCCGTCACCATGATCATCTCGCTGGGGACCATATTCTCGAGCTTCATGTCAGTGCGCGTGGTGGAGCGCCTGGGTACGGGCAGGGTCACCGTGCTCAGCGTGGTCTTGACCGCGGCGGCCCTCGTGGGGTTCTCCCTGGCGAAGGAGTTTTGGCAGCTCTGCGTGCTCGCCGTCCCCTACGGTCTCGGCGCCGGGGCGGTCGATGCGGCCTTGAACTCGTATGTCGCCGTGCACTACGAGTCGCAGCACATGAGCTGGCTCCATTGCATGTGGGGCGTCGGGGCGAGCACGGGGCCCATCGTCATGGCGCAATGCCTGTCGGGCGCCACGTGGTCGACGGGCTTTTTGGTGCTCGGAGGCATCCAGGTCCTCATCGCCGTGGCGCTCACCCTCTCGCTGCCGCTTTGGCGCGACCGCTCGCTTCCGCAGCCGGGGCCGGAGGTAACGTACAATTTCTTGCGCACTTTGACAGCGGAATAGCGTCCAGGCAAGAAAGGAGGGCACGGCCCGCCCCGGTATGATTCGAGTTGTCGAGACAAGAAGCATATTGGA
>NZ_JACJKQ010000060.1 GCF_016901575.1 Enorma phocaeensis | reverse complement strand
GCGCTCGCGGGCGTTGAGGGCGTCGACGAGCCTCCGCACCTCGCGGTTCAGCTCGTCGAGGGACGTGAGGCGCTCGTCGGCGAGCGGTGCGAGCACCCACATCTCGCACAGGTCCACCGCCTTCTCCACCGCGCCCTTGTCCCTCGGTTTCCCCTCCCTGGCCGGCACCACCGCGCACCCGTAGTGCTCGGCCATCTCGAGGTAGGCGTCGTTGACCTTCACCGGGTCGGACCTCCTCCTGCGGTCGGTGGCGGTGGCGCAGTTGTCCGGCACGAGGACGTCGGGGACCCCTCCCGCCGCCTGGAACGCGTGCACGTGCGCCTGGATCCAGGACCGGCTGCGCATGTCGGCGAAGCACTCGGCCCATATCCAGCCCGACCAGGGGAAGACCGCGACGAACAGGTAGGCGGGCGACCTCCCGCCCGTCACCGGGTCGAAGACCGATGCGGTGAGGCCCGCCCAGTCCACGTGCATCGTCCTGCCGGGCTCGTGCGCGATGCGCGCCGCGAGGCCGCGGGCCCTCGCGTACTCGCCGACCTTCTTGCAGAACTGGGAGTATTGGTAGAGCCTCTTGCCGCCCGGGTTACAATCGAGGTAGCGCGCCCACTGCAGCGAGAGCGTCATCTTCGGCACCCTCGCGAGCTGGTCGCAGACGCGCTCGTAATCGGGCTCGAGGTACTCTTCGCCGCGCTTCGACCTGCCGTCGGCGAAGAGGCCCGAGACCTCCGCGTCGGTCATCGACTCCAGCCTCTCCGAGTCGATCCGCCCCTCGTCCATCTTGGCGGCGCACTTCGCCACCGTCGCCTTGCTGCACCCGAGCGACCTCGCCGCCTCGTTCCAGCTCACCCCCTTCAGCAGCTGGCGCATTATCTCCTTCTTCGTGGCCATGCGGGCCTCCTTTCGACGGGTC
The DNA here is from genome assembly GCF_016901575.1 of Enorma phocaeensis. Lineage (GTDB taxonomy): Bacteria > Actinomycetota > Coriobacteriia > Coriobacteriales > Coriobacteriaceae > Limicola > Limicola phocaeensis_A. The sequence continues at coordinate 10 of NZ_JACJKQ010000060.1, read as the reverse complement.
GGGGGCACCC
>NZ_JACJKQ010000059.1 GCF_016901575.1 Enorma phocaeensis | reverse complement strand
CGGACCGGGACGCCGGAAGCGGCGCGTGACGCTGGCGGGATCGGCGCATGTGCGTTGGCGCGAACGGGTGAGGTTCGTTGGTGGAATCGGCGAAAGATAGATTGACACTAACAGAGGCGGAGTTGCCCGCCTTGGTTATGCCGCCCCTCGCCTCGGTCTCGCCGCTCGAGCGCTCCGAGGGCGTGAGGCCGAGCCAGGAGGCGTAGGCCCCCGCGGAGCGGAAGCGCGAGAAGACGCCCGCCTCGGCAGCGAGGCAGAAGGCGGTGGCGACGTCGACGCCCTTTATGCACGAGAGGGCCTCCACCGCGGGGCGCCACCGCTCGGTCGCCGCGGCCTCGGCCACGCGCCCCTCCAGAGCCCTCTTGTCGGACTCGGCGCACCGGGCGCAGGTGACGTAGTGGTCGAAGGCGGCGGCCGCCGCGGGCTCGGCGGGCCTGAGCCCGCGGACCCACCGCCAGAAGGCGACGGTCCACGCGCCGCGCCTGCGCCCGCGGGCGTCGACCTCGTCGAAGACGTGGCCGCGCCTGAGCAGGAACTTCGAGAGGCGCTGGCGGGCGCGCTGCAGGTCCTCCCGCGCGTCGTCGAGCGAGCGGGACAGGTCGCGCGCGGCCTCGACCTCGGCGGGCGGCACCCAGACCTCGACGACGTTGTGCGTCGCGAGCAGCCGCGCGAGGAACGCGGCGTCGCGCCGGTCGTTCTTCCTGCGCCTGTCGGCCGCGGGCCGCTGCATCTTGGAGACGGCGCCGACGACGCAGTCGACGCCGAGCTCGCGCAGCCGGTTGCAGAGCGCGAAGCCGGTCGGGCCGCTCTCGTACACGGCCTTTGGGCTCTCGAAGCCCCTGACCCACTTGATACCGTCAACCTACTTTTCACCATCTGCGCAAACGAATCGGCGCCGATCGCGCTAACGTACTTTCACCGGTTCCGCCAACGCTTTTCCACCGTTTTCGGCTATTCGGTGCC
>NZ_JACJKQ010000058.1 GCF_016901575.1 Enorma phocaeensis | reverse complement strand
GCAGGAACGGGAATGCGTTGTCACCGGCAAGGGCAACAAGCAGCGTCCTGTCTACTTCGACGCGCGGACCAAGCTGCATCTAACGGAATACCTGCGCTCCAGGAATGACGACAGTCCCGCCCTTTTCGTGACCCTGAGAGGAAGCAGGCAACGGATGAGTATCGGCGGCGTGGAGTCGCGTCTGCGAAGCCTCGGCAAGCGATCGAGAATCGATAGGGTACATCCGCACAAGTTCCGGCGAACGCTCGCAACGCACGCCATCGACAAGGGCATGCCCATCGAGCAGGTGCAAAAGCTCCTCGGGCATGCGAGAATAGACACCACCATGCACTACGCCATGGTGAACCAAAGCAATGTAAAGGCCTCGCATAGGAAGTATCTGGAATGAGACTGGGTGATGTTTGCACGAAGATAGGTAGTGGTGCCACTCCAAAGGGCGGCAAAGAAGCGTACAAGCCTTCTGGCATCCCTCTCATTCGTAGTCAAAATGTTCTCGACTGGTCGTTTACAAGCAATGGCTTGGCCTTCGTCGATGAAGGCCAAGCGGCAGCTTTAGCAAATGTCGAAGTCGAACCCCGTGATATCCTCCTGAACATCACGGGTGATTCTGTTGCCCGTGCATGCATGGTCCCCGACTGGTGTACACCGGCAAGGGTCAACCAGCACGTTTCTATTGTTAGGCCAGGCCCTGATCTCGACCCGACTTTCCTGCTCTGCTTCCTGCAGTCATCCAAACCCTTGCTGTTGAAACTTGCTTCCTCTGGTGCCACTCGTAACGCTTTGACCAAAGGAATGATTGGGGATTTGGAAATCGAGCTTCCAAACATCGAAACCCAACGCGCTATAGCCTCGCTCATTGGTCAGATACAGCAGAAAATCGTCCTCAACCAGCAGACAAATGATTATTTGGCTGCGATAGCCGAAGGCGTTTTCGAAGACTGGCTCCTCACGGCTGAAGGTGAACCAACACCGTTGTCGCGTTTTGCCTCGTTCAATCCATCGACGTATTC
>NZ_JACJKQ010000057.1 GCF_016901575.1 Enorma phocaeensis | reverse complement strand
AGCATGGCGGCCAGGTCCTCGGCGAGCACCTCCGGGGTCGGGCGGCCGTCCCGCGCCCGCGAGGCGGCGTTCAAGCGGTCGCACCCGTCCCTGAGCAGGTCGTTCAGCTCGGCGAGCGAGCCGACCGCGGGCACGGGGACGAGCAGGTTGCGGCGGATGAACCCGACCGCGTTCTCCACCGACCCCTTCTCGTTGCCCGAGTACGGGTTGCAGTAGCGGCTGCCCATTCGGTAGTGGGCGCGGAACAGCGAGAAGAGGTGGGATTCGGTCACCTCGCCGCGCAGGCGCCTCCCGGCCTCGGTGGCGTTGTCGAGCACGAGCTCGCGGGGCGCCCGCCCGATCCACCCGAAGACGCCGGCCAGCCCCGCGCACATGCACTCGGCGCGCTGGGACATGCCGGCGACGGCGTAGCGCGCGTTCGAGTGGGGCAGGCAGACGACGAGGAGCTTCAGGCGCAGCCTCTCCCCGGAGACCACCGCCTCGAAGTTGCCGTAGTCCGCCTGGGCGGTGCCGGGCGCCCACTCGAGCTCGAGGTAGCCGTCCCCCGCGCCCGCCGCCCGCGCGAGCCGCCACTCGCGCACGTGGCGCTGCACGGCGGAGTAGGAGCCCTCGTAGCGCCTCTCCTCGACGAGCCGGTCGTAGATCCTCTTGGCGGTGTGGCGCTGCTTGCGCGGGGCGCCCAGGTCGGCCTCGAGCACCCCGTCGATCCAGGCGGCGTGCGGGTCGATCGCCGGGTGCGGCCTGTCTGCGGGCGCGGGGGGCTCCGGCGACAGGTCCTCCATGTCGGCGTACTTGGCGACGGTGTTGCGGCTGAGCCGGAGCCTGCGGGCTATCTCGGCCCGCGGCACCCCCTCCGCATCCATCGAGCGTATATCATTTCTCACATCCAGGGGCACGGTCATCTCCTCCATCCTTCCCGGGCGGTCTCGCCAAAGCACGCGCCCGGGACAACCATACGGCGGGGGCCGCGCCCCTGGTCCAAGGGGGCGCGGCCCTCATGCTCAAACTGCTCATTTTTCGGTGCACGCGTTGCTCAGAAACCGGTGCTCATTCGGACCATTTCTTATTGCACATCAACA
>NZ_JACJKQ010000056.1 GCF_016901575.1 Enorma phocaeensis | reverse complement strand
CTGAATCTCCCCCGTTTCCGTTGACACTTCGAGTTCCGTTTGGGCATGATGCCGTAAACGGGGAAAGGGGGCATGGGATGGGACATCCGTCGCCCAAGTATTCGGCAGAGTTCAAGCAGCAGGCCGTGCGGCTCTACAACGAGAGGGGGACCACCTACGCGGAGGTCGCCCGCGAGCTCGGCGTCGACCCGGGGAGCCTGTCGGACTGGGTCAAGAGGGCCGACGCCGCGCAGGCGCCGGCAGGGGACAACCCCTTCCAGATGGCGGAGGACCTCCGCAGGCTGAGGCGCGAGAACGAACGGCTGAAGAGGGAGAACGAGATACTTTTAAAAGCGAGCGCCTTCTTCGCCAGCAGGCAGCTGTAGGCTCGCAGGCGGAGAGGGCGAAGTTCGCTTTCATCCTGCTCAACGAGGGCGCCTGGAGCATATCCGAGATGTGCGCGGCCCTCCATGTCACCAGGCAGGGCTACCACGCATGGAGAAAGCGGCCGCCGAGCGCGCACGACCTGCGCGACGCCGAGCTGGCCGCGGCGATCTCCGAGATATACACCGCCAGCCGCGGCATCTACGGCGCCCCGAAGGTGTTCCAGGAGCTCAAGAAGGCGGGCGTGCGCACCTCCCGCAAGCGCGTGGCGCGCATCATGCGCGACAACGGCTGGGCCGGCACGACGCGCGGCTGCGCCAAGCGCCCCAAAGGCGAGGCAAAGCAGGCGGCGCCGCAGCTGTGCGCCGCGCCCGACCTGGTGCGCCGCGACTTCGCCGCGGGCGGGCCGAACGAGGTGTGGTTCGCGGACATCACCTACGTGAGGACCCATCAGGGCTGGCTCTACCTGGCCGTCTTGATGGACGTGTGGTCGAGGAGGGTCGTCGGCTGGTCGATGTCGGCGCGCATGACGGCGGAACTGGCCGACGACGCGCTCAGGATGGCGATCGCCCGCAGGCGCCCTTCCGAGGGCTGCATCCATCACAGCGACCACGGCTCGCAGTACGCCTCGCTGCTGCTCGGCAAGACGATGCGGGAGGCCGGGATCGAGCCGTCGATGGGATCGATATCGTCGCCTTGGGACAACGCGGCCATGGAGTCGCTCATGGGCGTCATCAAGGCCGAGTGCGTGCACGCGCGCACCTTCGAGAGCCGCGACCAGGCGGCGCTCGAGATCTTCGAGTACATCGAGTGCTTCTACAACAGGGTCAGGACGCACTCGGCGCTGGGGTACCTCAGCCCCGAGGAGTTCGAGCGGGCCAACTGGCCCGAGGAGGACCGCCACCCGATGGCGGCGTAAGGGTGTAAACGGAATCGGGGTAGATTCA
>NZ_JACJKQ010000055.1 GCF_016901575.1 Enorma phocaeensis | reverse complement strand
GGTACCGTCAAGATTCTTGCGCACTTTCCGACAGCCCCATAGGCCCGCCCTCCGGTGCGGCTACCCCTCCAGCAGCGTCACGTCCAGATAGCGGCGGGACCCCCATTCGCTCTCCGCGACGTACTTGAGCCGCGCGGTCACGAGCATGAGGGCGGAGTTCCCGTCGGGGAAGGTGCCGACTACGCGCGTGCGCCTGCGTATCTCGCGGTTCAGGCGCTCGATGGCGTTGTTGGTCCTGATTCTCCGCCAGTGCTCGCGCGGGAAGCGCGTGTAGGTCAGGGTCTCGGCGTAGCCTTCCCTGACCACCTTGGCGGCCTCCCCGAGTTTGGACTTCTCGAGCTCGGATGCGACCTCGAGGGCCTTGGCCTCGGACGCCTCGCGCGACTCCATGGCGTGGATAGCCTTGAGCATGGCCGCGACCTTCGGCCGCTTCGACTTGGGCACCTTTGAGAGCACGTTGCGGTAGAAGTGCACGGTGCAGCGCTGGTAGGCCGCGCCCGGGAACACCTCCGCGATGGAGCCGACCATGCCGGCGGCCTTGTCGCCGGTGAACATCCTCACGCCGCGGAGGCCGCGCGACTTGAGCCACGACAGGAACTCCCGCCAGCACTCAGCAGACTCCGTGAAGCCCTCCGCGGCGCCGATGACCTCGCGGTAGCCGTCGTCGTTGACGCCGATGGCGACCATCACGGCGACGTTCTCGTAGCTCCCGCCCCAGCTGCGCTTGAGGTAGATGCCGTCCACGTAGACGTAGGGGTAGGCCCGGTCGAGGGGCCTGTTTCTCCACTCCTCGACCGACGCGAACGCCTTCTCGTTGAGGTTGGAGACGGTGGCGGCCGAGACGCTCGACCCCCAGAGGATCTCGGAGACGTCCTCGATGCGCCTGGTCGAGACTCCGGCCAGGTACATCTCGATCATCGCCTCCTCGACGCTGGTCTCCCGGCGACGGTAGCGTTCGATGATCGCCGTGGTGAACCTCATGCCCTTGAGCTTGGGCATGCGGATCGCGACCTCGCCCGACGTCGTCGTGAGCTTGCGTTCGTAGTGCCCGGCGCGGTACGCCTCGCGGTCGGCGGTCCTCTCGTAGCGCTCGGCGCAGACCAGGTCGTCTGCCTCCTCGTCCAGCAGGCCGTTCAGCATCTCCTCGACGGTCCTCCTGACGAGCTCGCGCAGGTCCGCCTTCAGCGACTCCTCGTTCAAGGATACAATGGGCTCGGGCATGGCTCTCCTCCAATATGCTTCTTGTCTCGACAACTCGAATCATACCGGGGCGGGCCGTGCCCTCCTTTCTTGCCTGGACGCTATTCCGCTGTCAAAGTGCGCAAGAAATTGTACGTTACC
>NZ_JACJKQ010000054.1 GCF_016901575.1 Enorma phocaeensis | reverse complement strand
GCGAGCGCGCCGAGGGCAGTCGCGACGACGCGTTCTTCGGCGAGGAGCGCGCGGCGCTGAACCCTCTGCCCGGGGCGCCGTTCGAGCTGTACGAGTGGAGGCGCTGCAAGGTGTCTCCGGACTACCACGTGCAGTGCGACCACATGCGCTACTCGGTGCCGCACCGCCTCGTCGGCAGGACCGTCGACGTGCGGCTGGGCGCGGCCTCCGTCGCGATCCTGGACGGCGGCGAGACCGTCGCGGAGCACCGGCGCCTGCGCGGCCGCAAGGGCCAGTACTCGACCGATCCCGCGCACATGCCGCCGGAGCACCTCGAGGCGCAGTCGCTGTGGACGCGCGAATGGTTCGAGCGCCGCGCCGGCGAGGTCGGCCCCGAGACCAAGAGGCTGATAGGGTCGGTCCTCGACGCGCACCCCATCGAGGCGCAGGGCTACGTCCCGTGCTCGAACATCCTGTCCCTCTCCAGGCGCGGCCGGACGGCCGAGCTCGAGGCGGCGTGCGCGAAACTCAACGCCTCCGGGGGCACGGCGACCTACACGCGCGTGAAGAACACCATGGCGGCGCTGAGGGCGGAGGCCGCATCGGCGCCGTCCGCTCGGCAGCCGACGGGACAGGTCGTCGACCGCGCGGAGCACGCCGGCAGGGTCCGCGGCGCCGAGTACTACCGCAGGAGGCGGGGTGGCTCCGATGCTCAGTGAGGAGGACTTCGCCCTGTTCACGAAATGGCGCGTGGGCGCCTTCGGGAGGAAGCTTCGCGAGATCTGCGAGGACGAGGCGTTCGACGACATGACCTTCGAGGACAAGATCGGGGCGTGCATCGACGCCGAGCTCGAGGCCCGCGACAGCAGGAAGATCGACAAGGCGGTGAGGGCGGCCCGCTTCAAGATCAAGGGCGCATGCGTGGAGGACATCTACTACCTCCCCGAAAGGAACCTCACCCGCGACCGCATCGCCAGGCTCGCGTCCTGCGCGTGGGTCGAGGCCCGCGAGAACCTCGTGATCCTATCGGAGAGCGGAGGGGGCAAGAGCTACATCGCGCAGGCGCTCGGCGTCGCCGCCTGCCGGAACCTCATGTCGGTGCGCTACGCGCGGCTCAACGACATGTTCCGCGAGCTCAACGTGGCAAGGAGCGAGGGCCGCGTCTACGACGCGCTCGACCGGTTCTCGAAGCCGGACCTGCTGATCCTGGACGACTTCTTCACGACGCCGATCGAGAACCCGCTCAACGCGGTCGACCTGTTCGAGATTCTGGAGGCCCGGGAGGGCCGCGGCTCGACGATGTTCGCGTCGCAGCTCGAGCCCGACCAGTGGTACCTGAGGATCAACTCGGAGCTGTGCGCCGACTCGATACTGAACCGGGCCGTGGAGCACGCCAGG
>NZ_JACJKQ010000053.1 GCF_016901575.1 Enorma phocaeensis | reverse complement strand
TGTTATAAGCAAATGAAATTGTCACCCCTCGTTTTTTGATTCTGTCACCCCGCGACCCCCCGGTCCCCTAGCGTAGTCCTCAGCCGAAGGAGGACACATGGATAAGAGGACCAAGGAGAGGGCGATCGAGCTGCTTGTCGCCAAGAGATCCGACCCCTCGATCAGCTACGCGGACATCGAGCGCAAGACCGGGTACAGCCGCCGCCAGCTGATGAGGCTGTCGAAGCGCGTCGAGCAGCTCGGGCCCGAGGGCGCAGCGGCGCACGGCAACGCCGGCCGCAGGCCGGCGACCGCGGCGACCGATGACGAGATCCGCTACCTGAGGAAGTTCAAGGAGCCCTACAGGTCGATAACGATCGCCCAGTTCAGGGACATATTCATCGAGGACGTGATCGAGAACCCGGACAGGCGGGACGACGTCGAGCGGTACGGGCTCGTCGCCCGCTCGAGATCCTGGTTCCGCGAGCTGTTCAGGCGCGAGGGGTGGCGGTCTCCGGCACAGAGGCCCGAGCGCGCCCGCGGCGGGCGCGCCGCGCACCCGATCCGCGAGCCCATGCCGCGCAGGGGGATGCTCGTGCAGGTCGACGGGACGCCGTACGACTGGTTCGGCAACGGCGACGCCCGCGTGCTCCACATCGCCGTCGACGACGCCACCACCGAGGCCCTCTCCGGGTGCTTCATGCCCATCGAGTGCATGCGCGGGTACGCCCGGATGGCGGAGCGCATGGTCCGCAGGAGCGGGGCGCCCGAGGCCGTGTACTCCGACAGGCACTCCGTGTTCCGCAGCTCGAAGGGCGGGGCGGCCACGCAGCTCTCGATGATGCTGTCCGACCTGGGGGTGCGCATGGTGTTCGCGGGGTCCCCGCAGGCCAAGGGCCGCGTCGAGCGCTACAACCTCACCGGCCAGCTCAGGCTCGTGAACGACATCATCCGCTTCGGGATAGAGGACTACGACCACCTCGACTCGTGGTTCAACGAGTTCTACGTCGACTACCTGAACCGGAAGTTCTCGTTCCCGCCTGCGGAGCCGGGGAGCGAGTTCAGGCTCATGCCTGAGGGCTTCGACTACTCCTCGGTGTTCCGGATCAGGCTCACGAGAATATCGCGCAGCGGGATGATCTCGTACGAGATGGGCCTCTACCGGATGGTGGATGGCGACGGCGTGGTCTACGACCCGGGAGAGGGCGTCAGGGTCAACCTGTTCATCGACGTGTGGACCGAGGAGATGTACGTCGAGCGCTACGGGAAGCGCTACGCGTGCGTCCTCTGCGGGGTGCGGGAGCACAGGAAGAGCGACCTCGTGGGGAACCAGAGGGAGCTGCAGGACCTGCTCAGGAAGATGCGCGGATGACGCGGCGCGACGTCTCTGGGGGTGACATTTTCAAAAAACTTCAACA
>NZ_JACJKQ010000052.1 GCF_016901575.1 Enorma phocaeensis | reverse complement strand
CCAGGCTCAGGGCCCCCACGAGCGAGGCGGAGATGGCGAGCGCGACCCTCCTCGTGTGCTTCTTGTTGACGCAAGCTGTCATACGTCTTTCTCCTTCCATAAGGAACAGATAATTGCCAGTTCTGGGGAAGGAGGATGTGCGAGGGCAACAGCCGTCTGCGCGCTCGGAAAAGCGCGCTGGGTGCGCCCGTGGCTATACGTTGGTGCAACTGGTGAAAAACGTTGGCGCGATAGGCGCCGATACGTTTGCCCGATCGCCGAAAACATGTCGGCGCCTCCTTCTTCCCCATGCTTCCCTCATCTGCACCATCTGATACGATATGATGCAGATAAGGACGACATGGGGCAGAAGGGGGCGCCGCGCATGAGGGGGTTCGACTACACGAGGCTGCATCCCGGGCTGCTCACCCAGCGGACCATGGACCTGCTGGCCGCCGTGCACGAGCGCCGCGGCAGGCAGGCCTCGGACCTCGCCGTCGGGCGCGACGTGCTCGACGCCCTGGTGGAGGTGGCTCGCGTGCAGTCGGCGGGCGCCTCCAACCGCATCGAGGGCATCCGCACCAGCGACGCCAGGCTCCGCGCCATCATGGGCGAGCGGACCGACCCGCGCTCGCGCGACGAGGAGGAAATCGCGGGCTACCGCGACGTGCTGGCCACCATCCACGAAAGCCACAACTTCATCGAGCCCACGCCGGGCGTCATCCTGCAGCTGCACCGCGACATGTACCGGCACACGCCGCTCTCGGGCGGGGGGCGCTTCAAGGACTCCGACAACGAGATCGTGGGCGTGCGCGCGGACGGCACGCGCTACGTGCGCTTCCGCCCGGTCGCGGCGGCCGCCACCCCGGACGCCGTCGAGCGGCTCTGCGCGGCGCTTCGCGAGGGGCTCGCCGCCGGGGCGGTCGACCCCGTCCTCGTGTCGATGGAGTTCGTGCTCGACTTCACCTGCGTCCACCCCTTCACCGACGGCAACGGGCGCATGAGCCGCCTGCTCACGCTGCTCCTCCTCTACCGCTGCGGGTACGAGGTCGGCAAGTACGTGTCGATCGAGAAGGAAATCGAACGCACCAAGGGCGACTACTACGAGGCGCTCGCCGCGAGCTCGTCTGGCTGGAACGAGGGAGCCAACGACCCGGGGCCCTTCGTCCGCTACATGCTCGGGGCGGTGCTCGCCGCCTACCGCGACCTGGAGGCGCGCGTGGGCGCCGTCTCGGCGGCGCGCATGACCAAGGCCGAGCGCGTGGAGGAGGCCCTGCGCTCCTCGGTCGGGAGGGTGACCAAGGCGCGGCTCATGGAGACGCTCCCCGGCGTCAGCCAGACGACCGTCGAGCGCGCGCTGGGCGCGCTCGTCGCCGCCGGCAGGATAGAGAAGGTCGGCGCGGGCAGGTCCACCGGCTACGTCTGGCGGGGGTAGGCGCCGCGGGCCGGAGCGCCCCGGACGAGTCGGGAAGAGGCGGCAAGCCGAGGTTGTCCGGCGACCTCGGCTTGCCGCCTCTCTGTCCCAAGGCCGCGCGCCCCTCCTTCCAGAACTGGCGATTATCTGTTCCTTATGGAAGGAGAAAGACGTATGACAGCTTGCGTCAACAAGAAGCACACGAGGAGGGTCGCGCTCGCCATCTCCGCCTCGCTCGTGGGGGCCCT
>NZ_JACJKQ010000051.1 GCF_016901575.1 Enorma phocaeensis | reverse complement strand
GACGAGGAGACGCTGCGCCAGATGATCCTCGCGGGCATGAACGTCGCCCGCTTCAACTTCAGCCACGGCAGCCATGAGGAACATCATATCCGCATGGAGCGCGTGAAGAAGGTCTCGAGCGAGCTTGGCATTCCGGTGGGCATCCTGCTCGACACCAAGGGACCCGAGATTCGTACGGGCCTGCTGGAGGGCCATGCAAAGGTCACGCTCACCACGGGCGAGAAGGTGACGGTGACCGCCGCCGAGACCTCCGAGGACCTGCTGGGCACCTCCGAGCACTTCTACCTGGACCACCTGGAGCTCCCGCGCGAGGTCAATGTGGGCGGCACCATTCTCATCGACGACGGCCTCATCGGCCTCACGGTCGATTCCGTCGAGGGCCAGGACATCCATTGCACCGTGCAGAACGGCGGCGAGCTGGGCGAGAAGAAAGGCGTGAACGTGCCCAACGCGCACCTGTCGCTTCCCGCGATCACCGAGCAGGACCGCGCTGACATTCTGTTCGGCCTCTCTGAGGGGATCGACTTCATCGCCGCGTCGTTCATCCGCGATGCCGCCGGCGTGCGCGAGATTCGCCAACTGTGCGATGAAAACGGCGGCGAGCATGTCTACATTCTTCCGAAGATCGAGTGCGCCACGGCGGTCTACCACTTTGACGAGATCCTCGCGCCGTCCGACGGCATCATGATCGCCCGCGGCGACCTGGGCGTCGAGGTCGCGCCCGAGGTGTGCCCCACCATCCAGAAGGAGATCATCCAGAAGTGCAACGCGGCGTATAAGCCGGTCATCACCGCGACGCAGATGCTCGACTCCATGATCCGCAACCCGCGTCCCACGCGCGCCGAGGTCACCGACGTCGCGAACGCCATCAGCGACGGCACCGACGCCACCATGCTCTCGGGCGAGACGGCTGCCGGCAAGTATCCGCTCGAGGCGGTGAAGATGATGGCCAACATCGCCCTCATCGCCGAGGCCACCATGCCCGACCACAACAAGCTCGATATCCATACGGACGAGACCGGCCCGCGCGTGATCAACAACTCCGTGGGCCTCGCCGCCGTGAGCATGGCGTTCAGCGTGGGGGCGAAGGCGATCCTGGTGCCCACCACCTCCGGACGCTCGGCGCGCCTGGTGTCGAATTTCCGCCCGTCGCTTCCCATCATCGCGGTCACGCACAAGCCGTGGGCGCAGCGCCGCATGACGGTGGTGTGGGGCGTCGAGCCGGTGCTCGACGAGGGCGCCGCGGGAGACGTCGCCTATGTGGTGGACAACGCCATGCGCATCGCCGAGAGGATGGACGTCATCAAGGAGGGCGACATCGCGGTGATCACCGTGGGCGACCCGCGCACCTCTGTCATCCTGCCCGACGGCCTGTATTCGACCAACGTCGTATATGTAAGCCAGGTCCGTGCCGAGGGCAGCGTGGTCCGCGAGACATATTAGTAGTATCGCCGAGCTTTGTCGCTTGGTGGAAATTCCCGCGTTGAACGGGGAAAACGTACATCAGAGGCCTGGCGCGCCCGCACCGGTGCCCAACCGACACTCCTAAGGAGGCACGCATGAACAAGCGGACCAAGATCGTATGCACCATGGGCCCTGCCTGCGACGACGAGGAGACGCTGCGCCAGATGATCCTCGCGGGCATGAACGTCGCCCGCTTCAACTTCAGCCACGGCAGCCATGAGGAACATCATATC
>NZ_JACJKQ010000006.1 GCF_016901575.1 Enorma phocaeensis | reverse complement strand
GAGAGCGAATGGGGGTCCCGCCGCTATCTGGACGTGACGCTGCTGGAGGGGTAGCCGCACCGGAGGGCGGGCCTATGGGGCTGTCGGAAAGTGCGCAAGAATCTTGACGGTACCAGCGTTTGCCAGCGCAGCGCGCAAGGGGCCGAAGGCCCCGCAGCGGATGCGGACGGCGCAAGCCGGACGCGAGTCCGATTGCTGGCTCCAGACTTGTCAAGGGCACCTATATGGTGCCCTTTTCTTTTGGACGTCCATCTTGGACTCGAAGATCCCTGCCCATCCCCCATCTCCACGCCGCTCAAGCACGCGCATGAACCGTACATGCATACAAAACATGCAGATCTTTACGTTCTAAGCCAAAAAACGTAAAGATCTGCATGTTTAAGCGCACGTGGAAATCTTCCTGCCCGCCTTTACCCGATGCAGCACGTGCCAGCGACCCGCCGGCCGCCGCCTGACATGATGCGTGCAAAAAGCCGGTCCACCAGCCATGGACATGCAGCGGCGCCCGTCAAATGCCAGCCCGCCTCCCTCACCTGCCACAGCATGTTCGACGCGCCCACCCGGCGCTCGACCCACAATCAACGAAAGGACCCCCGCTCCGCGAGGCTGGATGCGGAGCAGGGGCCCATGCCATGTTTATGCATAAGGCTTAATCCTGAAAGTACTCGTCCAGAATGAGCTTGAAGCAAATCTTGTGGACCGGGCTCGCACCGTCATCACCGTAGATGAGCGTGGGCATGTGCGGCTCGTTGGCCATGAAGATGACGAACTTGCCGTCGGCAAGGTCGCCGTCGATGCATCCGGCGGCATCTACGAGCTCGAAGTCATCGCCCTCGACATAGGGCTCGACAAGAGTCTGCTCGCCCAGCGCCACCTTGAATGCCTCGCAGCCCTCAAGGTCTATCTGCAAATCCATGTAGCGCCTGTGGGTCTCATAGTGAGCATCTTCGGGGCGACGCGTGGTGGCATCCATGACGTTGGCAAACACGCTCTCGCCCTCAATAGGGTTCGAGCCCAGCGGCAACGAGGCGGGATCGTTCGCATCGAGCCAGTCAATGAGCACGTCCAGGCTGCGGAACAAGCCGCGATACCTGCCCAGGTCCTCCAATGCGCCTACGATCATATGCGTCCCCCTTCTGGTCGCGCCACGGCAGGGCGGCAAGGCCGCACGCCGCGCAAAAGAAGGCTCCGCAGCAGCGTTGCCGCGGCGCCCGGTTACCCCTAGGCTAGGCAATGCGCGCCGCCCAGTCAATCCTTCTTGCCGCCATCGGACCACACCGCCCAATAGCCGTACCGCCAACGCACAGCGCGCCAATGGAAAGCGCAACGCTATCGGCACGCTATCCCGCGACGTCCAAAAGACAGCGGGGCACATGGACGCTGTCTCATCCATGTGGCCCACTTGTCGGCACGGATTGTGGCGGCACGCGCGACGCCGCAACAGGCCGGTTTGAGCTCCGCCCCTCAAACCACTCGTTGTCGCCTGCGGTCACCTGGGTGGCTGAGAGCTGTGAGCCGTCGTCGACGACATCGCGCCACATCCAGCCCCTGAAAGCCGGATGGTAGCAGCCCCTCAACGACCGCGAAGCGGAACGCCTCCGCGCGGAAAGCGTTCCAGGCCGCGGCCTGCTCGGCGTGGACGTCGCTGCCCGATGCTCGTTATGCGAACAGGCCGTATAGCGACAGGTCGGAGTTGGCAAACAGCGTATTGGCATAGCTCGTCCGTTCGCTGCTCGCCTCGCTCGACGCCTGCGAATACTGCTGGTACGCGACATAGTAGGCAGTCATGGCCTGGTTGTAGGTTGCAGAGTCGGCTGTGAACGACTCGCCAGAGAGCGCCTGGTAATACGGGCCGTCGGTCGAAGCCCACGTGCCCGCCTCGGAATCCCACTCGTCTCCGGCAAGGTTGATGATGTAGTCCGCGTACTCCTTCGACGAGGGGTTGGAATCGCTCTCGTCGGAAGGCTGGGTGGGAGCCTCGGGCATGGTGGCGGCGGTCTCGGGCACCACCTGGTCGTGGAGCTTCTGAATCATGAGGTTCTGGCGAACGATGTTTTTAGCCTGTTCCTCCTCGACCCCATACTGCGTGGCGATCGCGGAGTAGTCAGAGGTCCCCAGATTGGTCTCGGCATAGCTGGACATCTCGTCGTCGGTCACCTCGATGCCGCGCGACTCGGCGTCCGCCAGGAGGATCTGGTTGCGGACGTAGGAGAGGATGCTGTCGGCCGAAGGTGCGGGATAGGTGTCGTCATCGTTCTTTACGTTGTCGAGGCTGTATTGGCTTTCGATCGCCTCGCGCGCGGTCACCTCATGCTGCTCGCCGTTGTACGACCAGCTGGCAACCACCGTATCGAGCTGGTCCTCGGTAAGCGTCGCGCTCGAAAGACCCTGCGCGGAGCTGAAGCCGCCCGTGCCCACGAAATAGCCCAGAATCGCGGCGGCAAGCACCGCCACGACGGCGATGGCGATAAATAACGGGGTCTTGCCCCCATGCCCGCCGTCCGACGTCGTGCCTGCGGAATCCGTTGCGGCGTCGCTGCTCACAAAAGCCTCCTTCATATCGGTCGGGCGCTCGGCAGCCTCGTCGGCGCCCTTGCGGTCATCAGCGTCGGATGGGGCTTCTCCATGCGCGTCGGCAGCCTCGGCAGGAAGCCCAGGCCCCTCCTCCGGAGCGCCAAAAGGATTCAGAGGGCGCTCGTTCTCGGGAGGCAGGTCCTCGCCGCGCTCGTGACGCCCCGCAGCAGCGATGTCTTCGGCAGAGCTGCCGCCGATAAGGTCGACCTTCTCGACCGTCTCCCCCTCGGGCGAGTCGGTGCGCTCGATGACCTCGATACCGTCAAACAGGTCGTCTCCGTCCTGCTCTTTGCGTTGAATCAGCCCCATGTGCGGGCTCCTTTCGTCGATGCGATCACGTTGTGTCGGGCGGACGGGGCGCGCCTACGCCATATGGGCGATCACCGCGTCGGCATATGCTTGGGTGCCCACTGCGCCCTCGGTGCTGCCGGTCAGGCTTCGACGCACGTCGGCGGTCACCTGCTCGCCCTCGGAAAGCGTTGCCGAGACGGCGTCGCGGATGCGCCGCGCCGCCTCGTGTTCGTCCAGATGGTCGAGCATCATGGCAGCCGAAAGAATCTCTGCCGTGGGATTTGCGATGTCCTTGCCCGCGATGTCGGGCGCCGAGCCATGCGTCGCCTCGAAGACTGCGCATTCCTCGCCGATGTTGGCTCCGGGTGCCATGCCAAGGCCGCCGACCAAGCCGGCGCACAGGTCGGAGACGATGTCGCCATAGAGGTTGGGCAGCACGAGCACGTCGAAGTCGTGAGGATCCATGACGAGGCCCATGCAGGTGGCGTCGACGATCTTGTCCTCGAAGGCAATCTCGGGATAGGACGCCGCCACCTCGCGCGCCACGCGCAAAAACAGGCCGTCGGTGGCCTTCATGATGTTGGCCTTGTGCACCGCCGTGACCTTGTTCCTGCCCATGCTGCGCGCATATTCGAAGGCATAGGTCACGATGCGGCGGGAACCCTCCGGCGAGATGGGCTTGATGGAGATTGCCGACCCCGGACGGAACGAACGGCCCCCGTTGCGCTCCAAAAGGCGGGCGAGCCGGTCCGCCTCGAACGACCCCGGCTCAAACTCGATGCCGGCGTAGAGGTCCTCGGTGTTCTCGCGAACGATCACCAGATCGATATCTTGGTAGCGGGAGGTGGCGCCGGGCAGCGTCACGCAGGGACGAACGCAGGCGTAGAGGTCGAAGGCCTGGCGCAGCGCGACGTTCACGCTGCGAAAGCCCGTTCCCACCGGCGTGGTCACCGGCCCCTTGATGGCGACGCCCGTCTTTGCGACCGCGTCGAGCACGTGGCGCGGCAACGGGGTGCCGTATTCCTTCATGACGCCGGCCCCTGCGTCCACGACCTGCCAGGCAATCTCGACACCCGTGGCATCGACCACGCGGCGCATCGCCTGCGTGATCTCAGGGCCAATGCCATCTCCGGGGATGAGGACAACGTCATGCGCCATGGTTACTCCTCGTCGCTGTCGTCGGCAACCGCCTTGCGCTCGCGGCGCTTGGGAGCGTCGAGCTTGAAGCGCTTGACGAGCGTCTCATAGATCTCATGCGAGCGCGCCTTCAGGTAGCTGCCCTTGCCGTTCTCGGCATCGAAGGCGATCCTGCCCGCAAGCTCCTCTGCCACCTCGCCCGGAATCTTGCCGAGCGCATATTCGTGCAGCGAGCCGAGCATGTCGCGATACTCGAGGTCGCCGTGGTAGCACTGAATGGCCTCGTCCAAGATGGGCCATGCCTTTTTCGCGCGCGAGCGGTCGGTCGCGCCCCACAGGCACAAGAACCGGAAGGCCGACAGCCGAAGCGTCGAGGACAGCTCATCGAAAAGCGCCGACTCCGCGCCCTCAAAGGCCCCTCCCACCTCCTTGGCATGCTCCGGCACGAGCAGGCACAGGGCGTCGAGCACTTCCCAGCGCGTCTGGGCCTCGGGACGGTAGAGCGCGTCTACCAATTCGTCGATATGGGGCGTGAGCATCTCGGGCTCTCGATGGGCGACGAGCCCCACCACGCGGGCCGCGAACTGGCGCTTGCGCCTGCTTGAGCTACTCAGGTCTTCGACGAGCGCCGCCAGGGCGCTTCCGTCGGATTCCACCTTCGCGAGCTGCTCGGCCTCTTCGACGCTCAGCTCTTGATCGGTTGTATCTGCCATATGCCGTTCCCCTTTTCGCTATCGTTTCCGCCTACGCTTGCCAGATGTGGTTGTACCCGGGCCGCTGCGCGCCGTATCGCCTTGCTTGGAATCGCTCGCAACCGACATGAGGTCGGGAGCCGCCTCGCCGGTGCGCTTACGGCGCCGGCGCTCGACGCTCTTGCGGTCTCCCGCCGCATCGCGATGCTTGCGGTTCACGTTGAACACGCGGTCGTGCACCGCCCACGGGCCGACGGATTCGCCAAAGCCCATCTTAAGGCCGGCGATGGCGCCGCCGAGCGCTCCGAGCGGAACCGCGTACAACAGGGGGACCCATGACAGCAGGGCCGTCGCCACGATGCAGCACACGATGGCAATGATGTTGTACTTCCAGTAGTCGCGCGACGTCAGGGCGCGCTCTCCTACCCTGTTTCCCACCGAGAAGCCCATGTAGATGCTAAAGATGAGAAGCACGAGAAAGCTGATGATGAAGGCCGGGTCGGTCATGCGCTACTCCCCGTGATGGTGGCAGCAGCCCTCACCGTAATCATGGCCCTCGCCGTGACAGCATTCATGGTCATCGCCATGGTCGTGTCCGCAGCTGCACTCATGCCCCTCGCCGTGGTCATGGTGATGTCCGCAGCCGCAGCCCTCGTCGTCACCATGGTCGTGTCCGCATCCGCACTCGTCGTGCTCGTGCTGAGAGGTGTAAAGCGACCAGTCGAGCCCGGCGGCAACCGCCTCGGACTCCTCCTGGTACAGCAGGGTGATGGCCTGCGTCCCCAGACGCCCGCCACCGATGGCGTCGAGCATGTCGTAGAGCGCGAACGCCGTGTCGGAGCCGGGAAGGGCGATCTCGCGCTCCTCGGCCTCCTGAAGGGCGAGGCCGAGGTCCTTGATGAAGTGCTGCACCATGAAACCGGGCTTCCAGTCGCCCACGAGCGCCTTCGGCGCGAGCGAATCCATGGCGCCCGACGCGCCGGTACCCGCCAGAATCATTTCGCGGGTCTGCTCGAGGTCGAGACCCTCCTGCTGGGCGAGCGACAGGGCATCGGCCATGCCGACCATGCTGGCGGCAAGCGCCACCTGGTTGGAGAGCTTCGCCGCCTGGCCCTTGCCCGCGCCGCCAAAGCAGCAGATGCGGGAGGAGAAGGTCTCAAGCAGCGCGCGCACCGGCTCGATGTCGCGCTCGGTAGCGCCGGCGATGGCGGTCAGCGTGCCCGCCACGGCACCCGCCTCTCCACCCGTCACGGGGCAGTCGAAGGCCATGCGGCCATCCACTTGCGCCGCGCCGGCGATATCACGCGCAAGCGCGGGCGAGGACGTGGTGAGGTCGATGAGGATGGCACCCGGCTTCGAAGAGCTCAGCAGGCCGTCGCCGGCAAGATAGATCTCCTCGACATCCTCCGGGAAGCCCACCATGGTAAAGATGACGTCGGCGTCCCGAGCGGCCTCGGACGCGCTTGAAGCCCAGACGGCGCCGCGCTCGACAAGGGCGTCGGCCTTCTCCTTGGTGCGGTTATAGACGACGAGCGGATAGCCGGCGTCCAAGATGTGCCCGGCAATGGGCGCGCCCATGATGCCGGTGCCGATGAACGCGACACGCTGCTTCTTGTCTGCCATGTGATGTCCTTTCATGAATCATGCGTATGGGTCGCCCGTCGCGACGTCGTCGCAGCCGGCGTGGCCCCCTGTCGCGCCGCGCGGCAAGAGGCGCCGCGCGCGACGGATATGCTTGGGTTAGGAGCGAACCTTGCGGGCGATGCGGTCGGTAAGCGAGACCTTTTCGGCGCGGTCGCGACCCCAGAAGATGAGCGCCACCATGCCGGGCCCCACATGTGCGCCGATGGTGGGACCCACCGCGCCGCGGATGATGGTCACGTCCGAGCAGCCGTCCTCCTTGCGCACGGCCGCCTCGACCCAGTCGGCATCCTTCTCGGCATCGGCGGAAACGATAGTGATGGGGAGCGTGGGGTCGTGGACGTAGTTTTCCTTGAACGCCTTGATGAGCGACTTGAGCGCCTTTTTGCGTCCGCGGTTCACGCCCGTGAGGGTCAAAGACCCCGCCAGGTCAAAAGAGAGGCTCGGCTTGATGTCGAGCTTGCTGGAAAGCTGCGCCGCCGCCGGCGGGATGCGGCCGCCCGCCGCCAGCGAATCTAGGCTGTCCAGCGTGAAGTAGCCGTGCACGCAGGTCTTCGCCTGGTCGGCCCACTCCGCAAGCTGCGCCGCGGTGAGGCCTGCCGAGCGCTGGCGCACCGCCTCGAGGGCGAGCAGCTCGCCACAGGCGCACGGCAGCGCGTTGTCTACCACGTAGAGCTCGAAATCGGGATGCTCCGCGCGAACCTGGTCGGCCGCCTGGCAGGCGAAGTCGTAGCTCGAAGAGAGCGCGGAGGTGAAGCACAGGTACACCGTGGGCGTGCCCTCCTCGGCGCACTGGGTGAAGAATTCGAGGTAGCGACCGAGCGAGATGGCAGAGGTGGACGCGCGCACGCCCGAACGAATCTGGTCGTAGAATTGCGCCGGGGTGATGGACGTCCAGATGTCATCGGTGTGCTCGACGCCGTCGAGCATGTAGGGAAAGCCCAGGATGTCCACGTCAAGCGTGGCTGCGATCTCGGGCGTGAGGTCGGCGCAGGTGTCGACCACGATTCGATAGCGGTTCGCGTGTCCGGTGGATGAGGGAGCGGTCATCGCAGGTGCCTTTCATACCAAAGCGGGCGGCCACCCGCATGGGATGGCCGCCCACCTACTCACATGCATAGATGGTGATATATTTTACTCGTCAAGCGTCTCAATCTTTGGCTTGATGATGCCATATCCACCATTCTTACGGTGATACACCACGTTGATGAGGCCGGTCGTGGCATTCTCGAACACGTAGAAGTCGTGGCCCAAAAGATCGGTCTGGATGAGCGCCTGCTCCTCGGTCATAGGCGTGATGTCGATGACCTTTTCACGCACCAGAAGGTCGTCGTCCTCTTCGGGAAGCAGCAGGTCGGCAAGATCCTCCACGCGCTTAGCCGGCGCGACCTCGGCTGCAGAGGCGCCCTGCTGACGGTTGTCGACCACCTTCGTCTTGAACTTGCGCAGCTGGCGCGTCACCTTGTCGGCTGCCTGGTCGATGGCTGCATACATGTCGCCGCCGTGCTCGGCGACACGAATGACCGAGCCGCGGACACGTACCGTGACCTCGACGATCGCGGGCATGGGGTTCGAGGGGTTCTTCTCATAGCGCAACACGACATCCACCGTCATAGGCTCGATGTCGAAGACCTTCAGGGCCGCACCGATTTTCTCATCGACATGCGCACGCAGAGCATCGGTTACCGTGGTCTTACGTCCCGATACCGTGATATCCATACGTGG
Source organism: Enorma phocaeensis (assembly GCF_016901575.1). Taxonomy (GTDB): domain Bacteria; phylum Actinomycetota; class Coriobacteriia; order Coriobacteriales; family Coriobacteriaceae; genus Limicola; species Limicola phocaeensis_A. The sequence continues at coordinate 71,268 of NZ_JACJKQ010000006.1, read as the reverse complement.
CTCCAATCTATCCGGGGACCTTACGTATGCTTGTTGTACCCATTCACGCGGCAATCGAGCGGACGGGACCTCATCTCCCGTTGGCCAGACAATCGGGGCCGGACGCCGATTCCTCGCCGCCGGCACGCAGGCATCTGGGGTATATGCGCGCCACGAGACGGGGCGGCATGCGATATGGGGCGCGCGAAACGAGAAGGCGCGCGCCCTTGGCCTTGTCGCGTGATGACATGCGCAGCCGCGGCCAGGCACGCCCGGCATCCACCGACATGCCCCACTGCTGCGGGCAGCAGCCGACTAGAGGGCCCCCGTCGAAATCGAGCCGGAGGTCGACGAGGCGTCCGCATCCGCCTGGGGCCCGTCCGCCGCAGCCGCGTCGTCTGCCGCGGCCGCGTCGTCGGCGTCGCTCGCGAACGTCAGCCCCTGGTCCGCCGCGGCAGCAGGGTCGACGCCCTCGATGAGCTGCCCCTCGAGGTCCGCGGGAAGGTCGCCGTACCACGCCTGGCGCAGCGCATCGATGGTTCCGTCGTTCTCCATCTGCGCGAAGGCGCTCATGACCTCGTTGGCAAGCTCGGTCGCACGAGACATAAACGCGATGCCGTAGGAGTCGACGTTGCTCAGCGTCCCGCAGAACGAAACCTCGCTCTGGGCACGGGCCAAATACGCCCCCGCGGTGGCATCGCAGGCGACGTAATCCACCTCGCCCGCAGCCAGGGCGTCGAAGCATTCGTTGACGTTGTTGCACGTACGCACGTTGGAAGGCGAGGCGACGCTATAGACGACCTCTTCGGTCGCAGACCCTCCCTGCATCGCAAAGGTGGCATCTGCCAGGGCAGACGCCGTGGGGGCGGCATCCCCGGCAGCGCCGAAAACCGCCGTCGCGTTTTCCAGGTAACCATCCATGATCGTGATCGAAGCGGCATCGTCGTCGGAGCTCGCCCCGATATACAGGTCAGCCTCGCCATCCGCGAGCGGGCTCTCGGGAGAGGTCGCAGAAACGAAGGAGACGTCCAGCCCCAACCGGTTGGCAAGGGCGCAGGCCAGGTCGACGGCATATCCCTGAAGGTCGCCCTCGGTGCCCGTCATGACCTGGGGGGCATTGCGCGTGTCGAGCGCGACCGTCAACGTGCCGGAACGCACGAGCAGCGAGTCATCGATCGCCTGACGGGCCGTGGCGTCCTGGGCATCCGAGAGCGGCGGCGTCAGCAGCGAACACCCCGTGATCCCCCCTGTGATGGCCATGGCACAAGCCGCCACAAGCATCCTGCCCAGCACCTGTTTCCCACGCACCATGGCTTCCTCGCTCTTCCAACTCCCGTCGTCGCGGGAGACCCGCCCGTACAAGGCCCCCCGAACGCCTGCCGGCGCCGGAGGGCCGCATTGTGTGAACCCCTCGTCTGACCTGGTCTTTGACCCCACACCTGCGCACTGGGACGTTTGCTCGCGCCGCCGCAGCGGCCTCACGACTTGCCCGCTCGCCCGCGGGGCGGAATTGCCCTCAAGTAGACGGACGGTGCGACTTACCTCTAGGACGCGCCATGATCGCGCCCGCGCGCACGCGAACGCTTACGTGGATCCTTTTGACCGCGTCTGTCATGGACTAAGGCGCGTACGACCGCGCCCGCAACCACAGCCCGAGGGGATGCGAGGAAAAGTATAGCAGTTCACAGGCACAATGCCAGGAAGTCGAAACACACTCGAGGGCGGATGGGGGCACGGAGGCCCAAGACAGGGCGCGGGGGCCGAAATGTCCGAAAGAGAGGTCGCCCTCCCCAGGACGGTCTTCTCCCCAAGATGCTCGCCACCAAGGCGACCTTCTCCCCAAGGCGACCTTATGATGCAATTTGGACGCTCATACGAAACTTCTTCTGCGCAACGGACGCTAAGGGCCCATTTCAGGGGCGTTAACGGCCATTTTGCAGCAGAAGTTGCCGCAAGCGTCCGTTTTGCAGCAGAAGATCGTCTGGAGGAGTGGGCGACTTTCGAGAGTGGGCGTCCTTCGGATCACCAAACCCGCGCAAGGGCGAGGACGTCCACCCGGGAGGCACCTGCCTCCGAGAGGGCGCCCGCCGCGGCCCGAACGGTGGCGCCCGTGGTGATGACGTCATCGACAAGCAGCAGGCGCCTGCCGGCAACGTCCTCCACCACGTGATAGAGCCCGCATGCCCCTCTCAGGCGCTCGTCGCGCCCCAGAGCGCGCTGATCGCCCGAGCCCCGCTTTGCCAAAGCATCGCAGAGCGGCACGCACGCGACACGGGAAAGCTCCCTCGCCACCGCCTCCATATGGTCGAAGCCGCGCCGCCGAAACGCAGCGGCGGTCGCGGGGACAAAGACGATGGCATCGGCCTCGCCGACAAGGCCGCCATAGCGATCCGGCGCGACTGCCTCGGCGTGCCGCGCGGCATCCGCCATGAGCTCGGCGAGAAGAGGCGCCAGGCGGCGCTCGCCGGCGTCCTTGTAGGTTCGGATGATGCGCGGGAGCGGCCCCTCGAACGATGCCGCGGCAAGGCAGCGGCCGAGCTGCTCCGCACTCGCCGCGCCCTGTGCCGCGCCACGCTCCATCGGCAGGCATTCCGTACACAAGACGTCTCCATGGGGCGCACCGCAGCGCAGGCAGCTGTGGCGCGGGTCGATGGGCTCGATCGCCTCCAGGCAGCGTCGGCACAGCAGAACGCCCGGGCGCTCGCAGCCGGCACAGCGCGTGGGCGAGAGCGCCTCCACGACAAGGTCTCTGACTCGTGCGCGCAACACAAAACCCTCCCCCACGGCGATGCAAGCGTGGAGAAGGGTTTCAAGCCACTTTAGTATACCACAGCGTCGGGCATCCGTCAGGCGCCCCTACGCGTCGCCGCGCGGCCCGCCTGCGGAAGACCCGCCGTCACGCGGGGCCTGCCCGTCGTCGTCGCGACGCGGCTTGCGCGAACGACGACGCCGGCGCCGCTTCTGAGCCGCGGCGTCTCCCGCGTCCTCGGTCGCATGTCCGGCAGCCTCGGGAGCCGGCGTACGGCGACGGCCGGAATCCGCCGCGGCGTCCGCGGGCGCTCCCCCGCGCCGCTGGCGCTTGCCCTGGGAGGCGTCCGCACCTTCGCCAGACGCCCTGCGGGCACCGCCTCCGTCGCCGGGGCGGCGGCGCGTCACCTTGACGTCCCCTCCGGCGACCTGCTCGGCGACCGACGGGACATCGGGCTTCTGCGAGGGCTTCTGCGAGGCAGACACGTGCTTGCGACGGCGAGAGCGGCCGGGGGCCTCCTCGGCAGGAGCTCCTTGCGACGTCTCACGTGCCGCAGCGGCGCGGAACGCGTCGTCGCGCTCCTCACTCGACAGATGCCTCCGGCGACGGCGCGAGGGCTGCTGGGACGAAGGCTGCTGAGGCGCCGCCTCGCGCTGCTCTGCGCCACGCGCCCCCTGCGGCGCGCCCTCTCCTGCGGAGCGCTTGCGACGGCGGCGCCCGGGCGCCGCAGGCGTATCCTGCTCAGCCTGCTGCCCCTTCTTCTTGCGCTGGCTCCGCTGCGACTTGCCAAGGTTGTCAAAAGCCGCCGCGGCCTCCTCGCGCTGGCGACGGCGGCGCGGCGTGGGGCCAGAGGTCACGATGCGATCGGCGTTGTCGAGACCGTCGCCGACGTCAACGCCCATCTCGCGGTCGAGCTCCATGAGGGCCAGGGTGATCTCGGGCGACTCGATCTTTTCCAGGATGTCGCGCGTCACGCAGTCGGGGCGGCAGGCACAGCCCTGCTCCGCCGACTTCTTCTTGGCGGCATCGGAACATGTCATGTCGGAAAGGCTCACGCGGAAGACCTTCCCGTTCTCGAGGCGGAGGACCAGCTGCTCGCGCGGCGTGTCGTACTCCTGGATGCGCGCCTTGCCGAGCGGCGTGTCGATGACCGCCTTCTTCTTGGGCGCACGTCCCTTGAAGTCCTTGTATGCCTCGAACTCATAGCGCAGGCAGCACATGAGGCGGCCGCACACGCCCGAGATCTTTGCAGAGTTCAGCGGAAGATCCTGCTCTTTTGCCATGCGGATCGACACCGGCTCAAACTGCCCGCCAAAACGCGTGCAGCACAGCTCCTGGCCGCAGTGGGCATATCCGCCCACGAGGCGCGTCTCGTCGCGCACGCCGATCTGGCGCATGTCCACGCGCGTGTGCAGGCATGCGGAAAGATCCTTTACGAGCTGGCGGAAATCGACGCGCTCCTCGGCCGCAAAGTAGAATACGGCCTTCTCGCCGCCGAAGAGGTACTCGACGCCCACGGGCTTCATGTCCAGCTCGTTCTGCTTCACAAGGCGCCTGAAATCTCCCATGGCCTCCTCGCCCTTGCACGCAAGGCCGTCGGCGCGGTCGAGGTCCGCGTCGTCGGCAATGCGCAGCACCGGCTTAAGTGGAGCAGAAAGCTCTTCTTCGGTGACCTCGAACGGGTCGCGGGTCACCAAGCCGATCTCTGTGCCGCGCTCAGTCGAGCAAATGGCATGGTCGCCCTCGATGATGTCGAGTCCCTGTGGATCGAACCACAGGTCGCGCGAGGCGTAGGCAAACTTGACGGGAACAACTATGGGCATGACAGGGCCTTCCTGATATCGAAGAGCATGACCTCGAAGGTCAGCTGGGGAGTTATGTTGCGGGCGATCGACCGCTCAGCGGCAGCGACGGCGTCGAGCGCCCCCACCGCACCCGAAACCGTCGTCGCTTGCGCGAGACGCTCCACGATGTCGGCAGCGTCCTCGTTCACGATGTCCGCCGAGCCGTCCATGAGGATGCCCAGCACGTCGCGCAGCAGCGAGCGGGCGCTTGCCAGCACCTCCATGATACCCGAACGCTCGCGGGCATTAAGCTCGCGCTTGTTGCGGTCCTCAAGCTGCTTCAACGCTCCACGCGAAAGGTAGTCGGCATTTTGCTCGAGCACCGCCTGCTGGGTCGATTTGACCTCGGCGAGAGGCGCCCGCACCGCCCCCATGATCTCCTTCGACGCATCGAGGACATCCGCCTCGTCGGCATGGAGCAGCGCGTCGAGCGCGCGCAGCATTCGACGCCGGGCGTCCTGGCGATCGGCGCTCTTCAAGAACTCCACGGCGCGCGCGGGGCTTCCCGCCACAGCCACCGCCATGCGGCAGCGCGCCGGCGTCTGGCCCGTTGACCGGGCGACCGCCTCGGCAGCCGCCACGGGCGACACCGTTCGAAACGGAACGCATTGGCATCGGGACACGATGGTGGGCAAGATGATGTCCTGCGAGGTGCCCAACAGAATGAACGTCACTCCCTGCGGCGGCTCTTCCAACGTCTTGAGCAGCGCGTTTGCCGAATTTGCGCGCAACTGCTCCGCGCGCTCGATAATGTAGACCTTGCGGCGCGCCCGGATGGGGGCAAGCGCGACGTCGTCCAGAAGGTCGCGCGTCTGCGAAATGAGGTAGCCCGTCGCGCTCTCGGGGGCCAGGTGGTGCACGTCTGGGTGGGTGTGGCGGGCGACGCGCACGCAGCAATCGCAAGACCCGCAGCCGCCGTCCTCGCAAAGCAGCGCCTGGGCGAGCGCCCAGGCGGCGTCGAGCTTGCCGGAACCGGGAGCCCCCACAAACAGGTAGGCATGGCTCGCCCGGCCGCTCGCGACGGCGCGCACGAGAAAGTCGCGCACGCGCGGCTGGGTCTCGAGCCGCGCGATGAGAGAGTTAGGCGCGGGTGCGGCGCCCTGCTGCGACTGGACCATGGACCTATACCCCCTTGCCACCTAAGGCGTTGCCGGCGGGCCCAAAGGGCGCCGCCTCGTCCTCGAGCTCGAAGAGCGCGGCGCGCGCGGCCGCCGCGGGGACGCTCAGCCCCGCGCGGCACACCTCGGCCAAAAGACAGGCGAACACGGTCTCCACCCCTGGCGCCGCATCGACCAGGCGTACGCGGCCGGGCTCCTCGCGGGCGATGGTGCGAAATCCCGTCGCCACGCGCTCCTGGTAGGCAAGGCCCTTGGCCTCCATGCGGTCTGCAGAGCGATCGGTCGTGCGAGCCGCAGCGCGCACCGGGTCGATATCGAGCACGAGCGTGAGATCGGGATGCGTCGACCCGACGGCCAGGGCGTTGGCCATGGCTGCCGCATCGCGCGACACGCTGCCGGCAAAGGCCTGATAGGCCGTCGTCGAATCATAGAAGCGGTCGCATATCACGAGCCTGCCGGCGGATAGCGCCGGCTCGATCACCTCGTGCACCAGCTGGGCGCGCGCGGCCTCATACAGAAGCAGCTCGCAGGTGTCGCTCATCTCGGCGTTTTCCGGATCGAGCAGCAGCGCCCGGATCTTCTCGGAGATCTTGACGCCCCCGGGCTCGCGCAGCAACAGGACGTCATGGCCCGCATGCCTCAACGCCGCCGCGACCAGACGCGCCTGCGTCGACTTGCCGCAGCCGTCGATGCCCTCAAGCGTGATGAACGACGGCGCCGGCCGCCCGGAGCCACGTCCGGACGCCTCGTCCACAGCGCTGCCATTGTTGCGGAGCGCCCCACCCTCTATCCGGCCTGCCATACGCCCTCCCATACTCGATGCGATCTCGAACATCATACCCGTTCGAGAGGACGAGGCGCCTTTGGGCACGCCTAGCTCGAGGCGGGCTTTTTCGCCGATGCCTTCGTGGCGGACTTCGTCCGGGACGTCTTGGACGAAGTCTTGGATGCCGACTTCGTTGCCCTTGACCCCGCCTTGGCCGACGCGCCCTTGCGCGCGCCGCCACGACCGGCCGCGGCCTTCTTCTCCTTGCCGGGGCAATCCATGTTCACGCAGATTCTCCACGGGCCTCGAGCCGTCTCGACCACCACCACGGGAGCGCCGCAATGCTCGCACACCTCGCCGGTTGCCGAAAGCTTGCCCCGCGAAGGCAGCGGATAGCTCACGCCGCACTCGTCGTAGTTGGTGCACCGGATGAACCGCTTGCCGCTGCGCTCGCTCTTATGGGCGACCAGGTCGCCGTGGCGACCGGCCTCCTTGCACACGGAGCACTCCCCCACCACAAGGTCCGGCTCGAAGTTGGTGGGACACTTGGGGTTCACGCACATCTCGTACGCCTTTTGCCTGAAGGGCTGGCACTTGATGCGCGGCGCCCCGCACTCGGGGCAGACGGAGCCCTCGCCCTCGATGGGAGACACCTTCACGCCGCTCGGTACCGGATAGGTGACGTCGCAGTCGGGCCAGCCCATGCAGCCGATAAAGCTGCCGCGCGTCTTGGCAGACGTCTTCATGACGAGGTCCTTGCCGCACTTGGGGCAGGTCCCCACCTTGGCGTCGGCGGTCACGGCGTCGGCGATGGCCTCGCCCAGGTCGTCTTTGTGCTCGATAAGGGTGTCGAGCATGCCCGCCAGAAGCGCGCGCGAATGATCAACCACGTGGTCTTGCGTGTCGGCGCCCTCGGCGACCTTGGTCATGTCTTCGTCGAGCTCCGCGGTCATCTCGGGCGTGGTGATGCGCGGCGCGAAGTCGTGCAGCGCATCCACGATGGCCATGCCCAGCTGACTCGGCTCGATGGGGTCGTTTTTGAGGTAGCGCACCTGGTAGAGGCGCTCGATGATCGAGGCGCGCGTCGACTTGGTGCCCAGCCCGCGCTTCTCCATCTCCTGCACGAGACGGCCCTGGCTGTAGCGCGCCGGCGGCTCGGTCTGCTTTGCCTCGAGCTTGATGTCGCGCACGTCGACGATGTCGCCCTCAACGAGCGGGGGCAGCTGCTCGTCGCGCTTGAGACCGTACGGATAGGCCTCGCGGAAGCCTGCCTCGACCAGCACGTCGCCCGACGCCGTGAAGGGCTCGCCGGCGACATCGATGGAAAGCTTCGTGTTCTCTATGGTCGCGGGCCCCATGAGCGTGGCCAGAAAACGCCGAGCGATCAGCATATAGAGCTTCTTCTGGCCTCCGTCGAGGGTCTCGGGGTTGCCCTGGCCGGTGGGATGGATGGGCGGATGGTCGGTGGTCTCGGTCTTGCCTCGCGCGGGCTTCATGGGGCCGGCAAGCACCTTGTTGCACACCGGCCGCAGCGCCGGAGACCCCGCCGCAAGCCCGCCCACGATGCCAGCGAGGTCGAGCGAGCGCGGGTAGACCGTGTTGTCGACACGCGGGTAGGAGATGAAGCCGCTCATGTAGAGGCTTTCGGCGATCCTCATGGTGCGTGCGGGCGAGATGCCCTCGGCCGCGGCGGCCGCCTGAAGCGACGTCGTGTTGAACGGGGTGGGAGGCTGCTGCTTGCGAGAACGCTTTGCCACCGCCGTGACCCGGCCCGACGTGGCTCCATCCACATGTGCGAAGGCCGTCTCTGCCGCTGCCTTGTCGGTAAAGCGGGCCGTGGCGTGGCTGATCTTGAACTCGGTGTCGGGACGGCCCTGGGCGGCGCCGATGCCGCGAATCTGCCAGTAGTCCTCGGGCACAAACGCCAGGCGCTCGCGCTCGCGCTCGACCACAAGCGCCAGCGTGGGCGTCTGGACGCGGCCCGCCGAGCGCACGTTGCCAAAGCCGCCGAAGCGCGCCAGCGTGAGGTAGCGCGTGAGCACCGCGCCCCAGATGAGGTCGATGTACTGGCGGCTCTCGCCCGCGTCAGCCAGGTTCTGGTCCAGCTCGACGAGGTTGTCGAACGCCGCCGTCACCTCGCCCTTGATAAGCGCCGAGTACCGCGCGCGATAGGCGGGGATGTCGGGCGCGACCTCGCGCACCATATCGAGCGCGTCCGAGCCGATAAGCTCGCCCTCGCGGTCGAAGTCGGTCGCGATGATCACCGCGTCGGACTTCTTGGCAAGGTTCTTGAGCGCGCGGATGATCTCTTTCTCCGCAGGCTTCTTCACGATGGGAGCCCACGTGAGATACGGCAGGCTCTCGACCTTCCAGCCCTTGATGTTGATGCCGTTGGCAAGGTAGGGCCTGCGCTTGGAGCTGTACGGCGGCCGTGCAAGGCCGTCGGGCACGTCGGCGGGAAGCACCTCGCCGTCTTCCGTAACGCTGTACCAGCCCTGCTTTTTGTCGAAGAGGATCTCGTCGGGAAAATCGGGCGCCAGGATATGGCCCGCAAGGCCCATGGACACCCAGTCCTCGCCCTGGACGGTAAACCGATAGACGGCGGTGTTGTAGACCTTGTCGTTCTTGGGCTTGCCGGCGTCGCTCAAAAGCTGGGCGATCTTCTGCGCGGCGATGTTTTTCTCTGCGATGACGAGCTTCACCGAGGGGCTCCTTACCCATTATGCCTTCTCCGACGCCGACTCCTGGGGCAAAGCCGCCGGCCGTCCGCCCGCTTGGAAGCAAGGCTGGCAACCGGCGGCGCCCGTGAGCCCGCGCGGGGGTCTCTTTCGATACCGCACCATACCATGAAGCGCGTGTATGCGCGAATTTGACAAGCAAATGGGTCAAAACGGCTACGCCATCATCTGGATCAATGCACCCGCACCGCGCCGCTCACCGAGTCGGCTACGATCTGGCATGTCCCCGACCCGGACACGACCCTGGCGCTCGTCCCATCCTCCGTGACCTCTCCGAGCTCGCTCGAGAAGCCCCCCGAGACGCGATCGCTCGTCAGCGTGAAGTCCGCGTCGTCTGGGACATCGAGAGAGATCTCTCCGCTTGTCGAGTTGAGCTCGATGTTTGGCGGCAACGACCCCGAGAGCGCCGCGTTCAGCGCGCCCGACACGCTCTTGATCGAGAGCGTGGAGCTCGACGCGCCGGAATAAGCAGCCGCGCCGCTCACCGTGACGATGTCCGCATGCCCCGTATCGACCTCGCGCGCCGATACGTCGCCGCTCACCGTCGACACGTCCAGCTCGTCGCAGGCGACGCGGTCGAAAGCCATCGACGCCGCCGTCCCCGAAACATCCACAGCGTCGAGCGCGAGTCCTGAGGGAAGCTCGATCGTCAGCTCGAACGGTGGGTAGGTGCGCCCGTTGTCGCTTTTCGGCAGCCCGTCGTCAACGATGAGGGTGCCCGTGGCATCGTCGAGCCGTATAGACGCCTGACTGGGATCCATGTCATAGACCCCCGCGCCGATGCGCGCGCGAACCACGACCTCGTCGCCCGTTCCCTGCTTGATGCGAAGCTCGCCTCCGTTCCACGTGACATCGAGCTTTTTGACCGAGCTCGCGGAGAAGGTCTCGTTCATATCGATGGGGTCATCGATCTTGGTGCGGCGGGCAGCGGAGCCGTCTCCGTCGACGTCGCCAACTATGGATGTCGCCCAATCATCGAGCGGAGGGACCCAGCTCGAGACCGCGCCGAGCCATCCGCCCGACACCGCGAACACGACCGGCGCGCCGACGATAAGTGCAATCAGCACGGCAGCCACCGCGACCTTTATCTTTTCGCTCTTAGAGAGGCGCACCATGGCTACCGCCTCCCTTCGACGCCGCGAGGATCGACCGGGCGACCGCCTCGGCCAACCGCCGCCGCGTCAACAGCGGCGGGCTCTTCGGACGCGGCCGCTCGGCTCGGGCCCCACCCAGACACGCCTTGCGACGACGCGGGCTCGCCGTCGACTGCAGGGCACGGCGTCGCCTCGCGCGCCATCGCCCCGTCCATGATGTTTGCCAGCCAGTGATAGACCGGGATGCTGAAGAACACCAAGAACGAGAACGGCGCCGCTCCGGCGAGCGTCAGCACGAACCACAGGGGGATCATCAAGATGCCGTAGGGAAAGGAGCGCCACGGTCCTTTGACGCGAAGCCGCTCGGCATCGACGCTCGCACGAGTCACCTGGCTCGTCGCCTGGCTCGCCGCCTCTGCTGCGCGGGCAGCGGCCTGGCTCGCCTGCGTCGCCGCCGCGACCGCCTGGGCTGCCGCCTCGCGGTCGACAGCCTGCCCGGCGGCGTCCAGCGCCGTCTTTGCCACACGGTCGGCACGCTCGAACGCAATATCCTCCTCGATATCTTTGTCCACGCTGAGAAGCTCGTCCAAGCTCACGCCGTAGAGACGCGCGAGCGCGATGAGGTTCTCGGTATCGGGGGAGCTCTCCGCACGCTCCCACTTTGAGACCGCCTGGCGAGAAAGGCCCAGCCGGTTTGCCAACGCCTCCTGACTGTATCCTTTTGCGCGCCTGAGCTCTGCCAGGCGCTGCGCAATCTGCACATTCATACTGACCCCAATCCGCCGGGCCCTGCGTCCCGAACTCATACCCTCTTGCTGTGCGGCGCCGTTGGCCACACCGTAGCCGGAGCGCGCGCCATCATGCCAGCAAGTCTGGTGGGAATTTCCCGCAACCTTTGGTTGCATACCGTCTGAGCTGGGGAGATGCTTACTCACATGCGGAACTGGACAGACCTTCCCCGCCCTTGCGCGACCCGATTTGGGCGGCGAGCCATCCGACCCAGCCGTCCATGCCGTCGCCTTTGGTGGCGCTGACGCTAAAGCGCGGCGCGAGCGGATTCAGGTCGTCGAGCGTGGCGTTGTAGGCCGCGAGGTCAAAGTCGAAGGCGGACGCCACATCGACCTTGTTGAGCAGGATGGCGCCGGCATGCTGGAAGATTCCCGGATACTTGACCGGCTTGTCGTCGCCCTCGGGCACCGAGAGGATCATGATGCTCAGGTTCTCGCCTAGATCGAAATCCACCGGGCAGACGAGGTTGCCGACGTTCTCGATAAAGATGACGTCGATGGCGTCGAGCCCCACCCCTGCGTCGAGGGCGTCGACCGCCTCGCGGATCATGTTGCCCTCGAGGTGGCACAGCCCGCCCGTATTGATCTGCACGGCCGGTATGCCCGCCTCTTTCATGGTGACGGCATCGACGTCGGACGCGATATCGCCCTCGATAACGGCGCAGCGCAGACCGTATCCGTCACGCAGGCGATCGTTGGTGGCAAGAATGGTAGAGGTCTTTCCCGACCCGGGGCTCGAAAGCACGTTGATGACAAACGTGCTCGTCGTGCGGAAGCGCTCGCGCAGCTCGCTGGCAAGGCGCTCGTTGCGCGACAAGATGGGAGCAGAGATATCGATGGTGCGCTCAGACATGAGCCCTCCTTGCGTCGGCGGGGCGTCTCGCGCCTCGCGCGACGTCCCATAGGTGTAGGGCCGCCCCGGCGCATGGAGCGTCGCAGGCGGCCCTCAAGATGTCTCTATTCTATTCGTCCGAGTCTTCGATCTCGACCGAGACGATATCGAGTTCGCGACCATGAAGCAGCCGCGTATCGCCGCTGCCGCACGCCGGGCACCGCAGATGGCGCGTGTCGTGATCAAACGACGCTCCGCATGCGCGGCACACGCTCGCAGGATGGACCTCCTCGACCGTGAGCACGCAGTCGGCTGTCAGAGGGTCCTCCTCGCGCAGCACATCCCATGCAAAATCAAGCGACTCGCGCACCACTTCCGTCATGTCGCCGATACGCAACGTGACCCCCAAGGCGCGCTTCGCTCCCTCATGACGAACCGTCGAGCGCACCGTGGAAAGCACGCCGTCCACAATGCCAAGCTCATGCATGGCAGCGCTACGCCTCCTCGTCCTCTTCCCCGAAGAGTCCCAGTCGGCTGCCGGTCAGGCCCCCCTTGCCCTCGCGCGCGACGATGACAAAGCGCGTGATGGCAAGCGAGATCTCGTAGAGCGAGAGCATGACCGCATAGAGCAGCAGAAGCGTCACGGGGCTCGCGTCGGGCGTCACCGACGCCGAGATCACGAGCATGATCACATAGATGTAGCGCCACGCCTTGCGGAAGCTCGCATAGGGCACAATGTGGAAGGTCGCCAGATAGAACACGGCGAGCGGCAGCTCGAAGGAGATGCCGAAGCCGACCATGAGCAGGATCTCGGTGTTGATGTAGTTCTCCAGGTCGGGCAGCGCGGTCGCGATGGCGTTCGTCTCGCCCAGCAGCCACTCGAAGGCGGCGGGGATGATGAGGGCGTACGCGAAGATGGCGCCCGCAAAGAACAGCGCGACGGCGATAAAGAGCGTGGGCACCACCCAGCGGCGCTCGTTCGGCTTGAGCGCGGGCAGGAAGAAGGCAAGGATCTGCCAGAGGATCATCGGCGTGCAGGCCACGGCGGCGATCTTGATGGCGATGCCGAAGCGCAGCGAGAAGCCGCCGAGCGAAGACATGATGTAGAACTGGCCGCTCGGCACGAAGGGGGCGATGGGATCGCTCAGGATGTCGACGATGGTCGGCGTGGCGAAGTACATGACGACCGTCATGACGAGCACCGTCACCACGACGATGGTGAGGCGGCGGCGCAACTCCCCCAGGTGGTCAAGAAGCGGCATGCGCGCAGGTCCGATGGGCACTACCGCTCACCTCCTTCCGTGGACGAGGCATCGGTTGCAGAGGCGGCCTCCGAGACATCCGGGGCAGGGCCCTCGCCTGCAGCCGCGTCCTCCTCCGCAGCGGCGACACGATGCTTGCGCGGACGCCGGGCATACAGGTCGGCCGTGGTATGCACGGCCGCATCCTCCGCAGGAGCCTCCTCCTGCTTGACGGCATCCGCCTGAACGACATCGTCGGAATCTTTCGGCGCAGGTGCATCCGCGGCGGCAGGTGCCTGGGCGCCTGCGGCAGCGGGAGCCCCGTCCGCAGGGGCGGCGTCCTCATCCGACGCCGCCTCCTTCGCCGCCTTCTCAGCGGCAAGGCGGGCACGGCGCTCGGCAAAGGTCTCCTTGCGCGCCTCCGCGGCCTTCTCGTTGGCCACGTCGGCATCCTCGTCCTCGGCGGCGGCGACCGCGGCGGGCTTCTTGGGCTTTGGCGCCTGGGCGGCGGCAGCCATGGGATCGATGACCTCGGTCTGCACCACCGACGTCATCTTTTCCTGGGTCTCTCGGAACTGTCGGAGCGCGCGCCCGATGGTGCGACCCATCTGCGGGAGCTTGTCCGGTCCAAACAGAAGAAAGGCGAAGACCACGATGATCAGCAGCTCGCCCTCGCCGATTCCTAGCACGCGAAACCTCCAAGGGGATTCGTTTCTTGAGCCATGCGTACGGGGCCGCATGGCGATGATGAGCACATAACCGTATGAGTATACCGCCCAGCCCGAGGCCCGGGCGGCACGACGGGCAGTCTTTACAGGGCCGTGATGGAAATCTCCTGATCGACGCCCAGCAGCTGCGCCACCCTCATGACGCCGGGCTGAGCGTTGACCACCGCAAAACGAAGGCCGCGCTCCGCCGCATGGTGCGCCGCGCCCACCAGCACGCCGACGCCGGTCGAATCGATGTAGGCGACCTGCCCGAAGTCGAGGCAGACCTCCTCGGTGGGCTGCTCGAGCGCAAGGTCGATGGCGTCGCGAAGCTTGGTGGCGTTCGAGATGTCCACCTCGCCGACGACGGCGATGGTATAACGCTCGGGCGCGGGGTTCGTGGTGATCGTGAGTTCCATGGTCGCTCCTTCTCTATGGGATGGGGCGCGGCGTCCTGCGCGGCCCCGCTGGGATGACCCGGAGGCGGACGCGGGTCTAGTTGGACGCGTTCAGGGCGTCCAGGCGTTGCTGTGCGTAATCGACTACATTGTACGCGTCGTCGTCGCCCGCGACGTCAATCGCGCGCTGGTAGGCAGTCGCGGCGTCCTCGACGCGTCCGTCGTTCTCGTAGAACATGCCGAGGTTTGCCCAAGCGGGCGCAAAGGTGTCGTCCTCGGCGAGCAGGTCTTCGAGCGCCGAGATCGCCTCCTCGTGCTCGCCGGTGTAAAACACGCAGATGGCGCGATCGACTACGACCGACTTCGAATCGGGGTTGCCGTCGAGATACTCGTCGTAATACTCGATGGCGCGGGTAAAGATCTCGCGCGCATGCGCCTCGTCCTCGGTGCCGTTTGCGTGATTGAGCGCCGCGACGCCCCAGTCAAAGTAGCCGTTTGCCAGATTGAGCAGGGCAGAGGGGTTGGATGGGTCCGCCTCGTACTGGGTGCGAAGCGTCTGGGCAGCCGTGCCATACTGCGCATCGACCGTCTCCATGACGTCTTCGTCCTCAGCGGACGCCCCAGAGCCTACGTCCGACCCGGCAGCATCGGCCTGCGTCGCATCGGACGCAGCCTGCGACGATGTCCCGGGCTGCGGGGCGGCAAGCTGAAGCACGAGCACCACCACGATGACCGCCACCACGACAAGGGCGGCGATGACGATCGCGACGCGGGCGCGCCCCGTCTGTTGCGCGTTAAACGCCATGGCTCCTCCTATTCGGTCGAGGCGGCATCGGCGCTCGAAGCGTCGCTGGAGGCAGCGTCGCCGTCCACGTGCGCGGTGCCGTCCTCGTCAACGGTCACGTCGGGGTGCCCCTCGGGCAGCCCATACGATTCGTCGACGTCGCTCGTCCCCTCCGAGCTCTGGTATTGCGCCTGCTGCTGCTCGAGCGCCCCCAAGGTTGCGGAGGAGCCCAGCAGGTAGCCGATCACCACGCCCAGCACGAGCGCGATGGCGGCGATGGCGAGCACCATCCAAAAGGGCGGCGGGTCGCGTCGCTGCGGCCCCTCCCCCTCGGCGGGGCGGGCGCCTCCCTTCGAGGGCGACGCCTTGCCGCGCCTGCGCGGCCGGGAGCCCTCCGCGTTCCGCGCATCCTTGGCCGCGCGGGAGGAGCCCTCGCCAGAATCCGCAGACGAGTCCTGCTCGCGCAAAGACACGGAAGCGTCGACGGACGCCTCCATCAGCTCCTGCTCGTCGTCAAAGAACTCGTCGGCCATTACGCGCGCTCCTCGGCGGCGAGCTGAGCGCACACGAGCTTGGTCGCGAGCACCAGGATATCGAGCGCGGCGCCCAGCTCCTCAAGCGAAGGATAGGTGGGCGCGATGCGGATGTTGGTGTCCTCGGGATCGATGCCATAAGGCCAGGTGGCACCGGCGGGCGTGAGCTTCACGCCCATCTGGAGGCACAGCGCGACGATGCGCTTCGCCGAGCCCGGCTGGGAATCGAACGAGACGAAATAGCCGCCGTTGGGGTTCGTCCATGTAGCGCACCCGGTCTCCCCGAGGCCGTCACGCAGCTTCTCCTGCACGAGCGCGAAGCGCGGGCGCAAGAACTCGGCATGCTTTGCCATGTGGGCGTGCAGCGCATCCATGGTGGGAAGGAAGCGCGCGTGCGCAAGCTGGTTGAGCTTGTTGGCGCTGATGAGGCCCACCTGCAGGGTGCGCGAAACCTCGGCCATGTTGGCAAACGACGAGCCGAAGAAGGCGACGCCGGCACCCGGGAAGGTGATCTTCGAGGTGGAGGCAAACTCGAGGACGCGGTCCTCGTTGCCGGCCTCGAGCGCGACATCGTGGATGTTGAGCAGCTTGTCGCCATGATCGGTCAGGTCATGCACGCAATAGGCGTTGTCCCACACGATGCGGAAGTCGGGGGCGGCGCACTTCATGGTCGCCAGGCGGCGGACCGTCTCATCGGAATAGGTGATGCCGGTGGGGTTGGAATACTTAGGAACGCAGAACATGCCCTTGATGGAGCTGTCTTCAGCGACGAGGCGCTCGACCTCGTCCATGTCGGGGCCGGTGGGCGTCATGCGAACAGGGATGTTCTCGATGCCCAGGTCCTGGGTAAGACCGAAATGACGGTCGTAGCCAGGCACGGGGCACAGGAACTTCACGCTCTCAAGCTTGCGCCACGGGGTGTAGCCGGGCACGCCCTTCTCCCAGTAGTGCACGAGCACCGACTGCATGATGTTCAGGCTCGAGGAGCCCAGCACGATGGTCTGGCCGGCAGGCACGCCCAAGAAGGAGCCTGCGAGACGACGAGCCGAGGGGATGCCCTCGAAGCAGCCGTAGTTGCTGCAGTCAACGCCCTCGTCCATGAGGTCGGCAGAGCTGCTCAGCACGTCGAGCAACGGGCGGGAGATGGCCACTTGCTCCGGGCTCGGCTTGCCGCGCGCCATGTCGAGCTTGAGGCCCTTTGCCGTCACCTCGGCAACCTCTGCCTCGAGCGCGGCGATCGCCGCCGCGAGCTCCTCAGCTCCCATGCGCTGGTATATCGTCTCCATGTTGTTCCTCCCCATCACCATGACCGGGGCAGCGCCCTGCCGCGCTACGCTCCGGGCCCACGCCGGCATGCAGGAGCCAGCGGGACGGTACGTCAATCTCGCCTAGTATACCTGCCGCGCCGCTCGCGGCAGCGACGGAGTCGCGTCGCAACAGAACCTACGCCGAACAGATGCGGGCACCCATGCCCCGGTCGTACGACGCCGCGGGGGGGGACATGTCGGGCCCTGTGCTGGTAGCATAGGCGAGGACTGCACTTCACACTCAACCGACAGCCGGCGCGGGACACCGATGTCGACGCCGGCATCGATGGAGGGAGCCCCATGGATATGGATATGTTTCAGGCGGAAGCCTTCGGCGAGCTCCAGCGTCTGGTCGACAGCCTGTACCTCGGCAAGACTGCCGTCGACCGGCTGGACCTGGTCGTCCAGGCCGAGATTCTCGACCTCGACCGCGACCTGCAGGAAATCGTGGAGCTCGTGCCCCCTGGGGTCTACGAGCGACAGCGGCTATGCGACCAGCTGAACTCGGCGCTCGCCGCGCACGGCTGGAGCAGCGCCTACGGGACCGTGGAATAACGGGTGGGCTGCGCCTAGCGCGGGATATCCGCACCCCCTAGGCGCACTTCTTGCATGCGACCTGCATATATCCCAGGCCGATGAGCGCGGCGGATACCGAACCGGCAAGGATGGCGGTCTTCGCCGCGAGAAGCTCCGCTGGGATCTCCGTGAACGCCAGCCCCGAGATGAGGATCGACATCGTGAACCCGATGCCACCGAGAATGCCGACCCCCAGGATATGCTTCCACTGAACCCCCGTCGGTAGCTCGGCAAGACCGAACCTGACCAGAAGAAACGTCACGCCAAAGATGCCCGCGGGCTTTCCAAGCAGCATGCCAAAATAGGTGCCCAGCGCAACCGGGTCCACCACAAGTGCGCCCAAATCGACGCCCACGAGCCTTACCTGGGCATTCACAAAGGCGAACAAGGGCAGAATGACGAAGTTGACCGGCGTCGAGATATAGTGCTCAAGACGCTGCAGCGGAGGCGTCACCCGGTGCACGACACGCTCGACGCCGCGCACGGCATGGGTGAAGTCGTGCTGGCCGAGAATGTGCGCCTCGTCATCAAAGCGGTCGTCAAGCTCGGGAAGCTTGGACCCGAGCCACTCCACCAGGCTGCCCGCATGGATATCCGAGCGCGCGGGAATCGTAAACGCCAGGATCACGCCGGCGAGCGTCGCATGCACCCCCGACTGGTATAGGAAAAACCAAAGCACCAGGCCAAGCGCCAGGTATGGAGCGAGCCGGAAATGACGGCGTCGGTTCAGAAGAGCCAGCAGAGCCGTGGCCACCGCCGCCCCCGCGAGCCATCCCAGATGGGGAGCGTGTCCGTAGAACAGCGCGATGGCGGCGATGGCAAGCAGGTCGTCGGCGATGGCGAGCGTCGAGAAGAACACCTTGATCGCCGGGGGCACGCGGCTACCCACAAGCGACAGCACGCCAAGCGCAAAGGCGATGTCGGTCGCCATGGGAATCGCCCAGCCGTAGACGGCGCCGCCGCGGTTGACCACCGCATAGATCGTGGCTGGCATCACCACGCCGCCCACCGCGGCGAGCATGGGCAGCATCGCCTGGCGGGGCCGGCGCAGCTCGCCCACCGTCATCTCATACTTGAGCTCGATGCCCACCAGCAAGAAGAAGACCGCCATCAAAAAGTCGTTCACAAACAGCTCAAAGGTGAGCGAGAACTCCCAGCCACCGACCACGATCGCCACGGGCTGCATGGCCCAGTCATGGATCGCATAGAAGGCGTCGGTGTTGGCGCACACCACCGCAGCGGCTGCGGCGAGGATCATGACGCAAGCCGAGATGGTGCCGTTGCTCGTAACGTTCTCAAGCATGCTGCGGCGCTCGAGCCGGCGGCGCTGGTGCTCGCTGATGATCGACCTCGAGCCGCCGTCCTCCACCAGACCCGCCTTCGCCTGCAATGAATCGCGCCCTGCCATCGGATATGCCTCGCTCCCCTTGCCGTGCCCGAAAACTTCCCGCCATCCTATCGCAGCATCGATGCCACGATGTAGGAGACATACAAAAACGTGAACGCGATGCCGTCGATGCGGCCCACGCGGTTGCGCGGAGCGCGCCTCGCGCAGACAAGCAGCGCCACCGTGAAGATGAGCAGCAGGACGAAGTCGAAGTTGTACGCCGCATCGTAGGGCACGGGCGAGAAGAGCGCCGGCGCGCCGACCACGAGCAGCACGTTTGCCACATTCGAGCCGATTACGTTGCCCACGGCTATCTCGGTGTTGCCCTTGAGGGCGGCGACCACGCCGGTCACCAACTCGGGCAGGCAGGTGCCAAGCGCCACGACCGTGATCCCGACCACGCGCTCGCTTACGCCGAGCCCGCTCGCCACGACCACCGCGTTATCGACCACAAGGTCCGCGCCACATTTGAGCAGCACGACGCTTACCGCAATGACCAGAACATCGATGAGGATGTTCGGATGGCGGCCCGGCGCGGCCTTCTCAACGCTCAAAGCGGGCCGCTCCTCAACGGGGGCGCCCAGCGACTCGACGTCGTCCATGTCGACGGAGCGCTTTGCCCGCATGCCAACCATGCCGGAGCGGATCATGAACGCCGCGAACAGGACGAGCATCGCCGCGCCCTCGAGCACAGAGATCGACCCGCCCGTGTTCGCACATACCAGCAGCACGGCCACCGAGGCGATGCTTGCCGGAATCTCAAAGCGACGAGTGCTGCGCGCAAGCGGAATGGGGGCGATCAGCGCAGAGATGCCGAGGATGAGCAGGATGTTTGCAAGACAGCTGCCGACCACATTGCCAAAGACCATGTCGGCATGGCCGGCAACACCCGAGGTGACGCTCACCACGAGCTCGGGCAGAGACGTTCCCAGCGCGACGATGGTGAGGCCGATGACGCGCTCGGGCATGCCGAAACGCGCGGCGATGTTGCTCGCCGCCTCGACGAGCTTGTCGGCACCGACCACCAGCAGCACGAAGCCGACGAGAATGAGGAGAAATTCAACAAGATAGGGCATGGGCAACCTCCAAGGAGCCAAGCTAGGGCGATTGAGCTTACGGTAGGGCCAGCAGGCAGCGACCGGCGACTCGTCGCCGAACAGCTACCCTATGCCACAACCGCCTTGCGCTCGACCGCCTTTGCAGCCATACGCGCATCGCGGGCGCTACGCTTGCCGCTCGCCATCGTGATGCTCCTTGGAATTCCTCGAGTGCGCGGCGCCGGCAACCTTGCCGAGCAGCCTCGCCCTCCCCCATGACAAGGCGAAGCGCCCCCGGGCACCTCGCCGACTGTTTCTGTACTATCTTTGCCCAAATCGGCCCGTGTCTGCTGCGAGCGCCCCACGAATCCACAGCTCCTCCGCGACAGCAGGCATGGCGTCGCGATGGCGCCCCACCGCTCGAACGGGGCGCCGCGGCACCTGCCGCCACGTCCGGCATGTCGGCAACGCCTAGGTTTGCAGCGAGCCCGGGCCGCGCCATGCAAGCGCAAACCCGGGCTCGAATTCAAATGCTATATGTCAGGCGACTACTCGGCGGCCGCGATGATGGGAGCCGCGACCTGCTTCTTGCGCGAGAGCACGCCGGGGCACCAAACGCCCTCTGCCACGTCCTCGATCTTGAGGCCCTTCTGCGCGGCAGCGGTGTCGCCCTCGAGCAGCACCTGGGAGCCCTCCTCCATGATGTCCGTGATGCACAGCACGATGCCGTCGGCACCCTTCTTCTTCATGTAGGCGCCCATGGCCTTGCGGATCTCGGGGATCATGCCGAGCGCGCGCGACTTATCGACCGTCTCGTACTGACCGATGAGCAGCTTCTTGCCGCCGACCTCGAACAGCTTGATGTCGTTGCCGACCATCTGCTCGGGGGTGAAGGAGCCGGACGGACGCGACAGGAAGACCTCCATGCCGAACTTCACGGGGTCGACGCCGAGCTTGGCGCCCAGCTCCGCGGCGATGGCGCGGTCCACCTCGGTGGTGGTAGGGCTCTTGAGCATGAGGGTGTCGGTCATCATGGCCGAGAGCAGCAGCTTTGCCTGCGTCTCGGTGGGCTCGACGCCAAGAATGTCGAAGAGCCACGTGACGATCGTGCAGCTGGAGCCCCAAGGAAGCGCCACGATGTGCAGCGGGGCGGCGGTGGTGAGGCCGCCGAAGCGGTGATGGTCGACGATGCCGGCGATCTCGGCGTTCTCGAGTCCCTCGACCGACTGGCCGGCCTCGTTGTGGTCGGTGAGCACCACGCGCTGCGGAGCCTTGTTGCCTGCGAGCGCCTTGATGCCCTTGAGCAGGCGCGGCTTGTCGACGCCGTTGTCGGCAAGCAGCTTCGCAGACTCGGCAGGCAGCGGGCCGAGGCAGCGGGCCTCATAGGTGTCGCCGTTATAGTTGAGCTGATTCAGCAGCTGGGCCAGCACGACAGAAGACATGATGGCGTCGTTATCGGGATTCTGATGTCCAAAGACGAATACGGTGCTCATAGGGGCTCCCTTTCGCACGAAGAGGCAGGGCATATGTCCCGCCAACGGATTGAGCACACAGTATCGTAGCACGAACGAGCTGCGTCTTTCTTATTTGAGCGCCCTCGTGCATGAACGCGCCGCCCCGTCTTGCGCAGACGCGGGGCGGCGCGCTCCCATCTGCCTACTTCCCAGCGGCCTGAAGCGCCACGTAAGCGGCTCCGAAGATGCCGGCGTCGTTGCCCAGCGAGGCGACCTCGATGGGCGTCTCGGTGCACACGGCAAGCGCATAGCTCTTGTAGCGCTCTACCAGCCGGTCCATAAACATGTCGGACGAGTTGGAGGTGCCGCCGCCCAGCACGAACGCCTCCGGGTCGACGACGCTCGAGATGAGGGCGAGGGCGCGGCCGAGATAGTCGCACATGGTGTCGATCGCCGCCCATGCGGCCTCGTCCCCGTTCTTTGCCGCCTCGAAGACGGAGCGCGAGTCGCTCGTCCCCGTAAGCTCGACAGGCTCCACCCCGCGGGCGGCGCATTCCATCTTGTAACTCGTGACGATGCCCGTAGCGGAGGCATACTGCTCGAGATGGCCGCGGCCGCCGCAGCCGCACACACGCGTCTCGTCGGGATTCATGCTCATATGGCCGATCTCGCCGCCGGCGCCCACCACGCCAGAGACCACGCTGCCGTCAATGACCACGCCGCCGCCGACGCCCGTGCCCAGCGTGACGAACACAAAGCTGCGGTTGCCGCGGGCGCTGCCCGCCCACAGCTCGCCCATGGCGGCGGCGTTGGCGTCGTTTTCCACCTTCACCGTCGCGTTGCGACAGCGCGCCAGGAGCGCCTCGGAAAGGCCGGGGACATCGAGCTGGATATTGGCCTGGAGCTTGACGTTGCCGTCGGCGGGCACGGGGCACGGGATGGCGGCGCCGATGCCCTTCACGTCCAAAATGGCGACGCTCGCCTTGCCCACCAGCTGCTCGATGCCTCCGGTCACCGCGGCATATCCGGCGGCGTCGATCAGCGGGGGCGTGGGCACGCTGTGCTTTGCGAGAAGCTCGCCGTCCTCGGTAAACAGACCCATCTTGACCGATGTACCGCCCACATCGAGGCCCACGTAGTAGTTCTTCGTCTCAGGCATGATGTCCCCTTTCGCATAGGCTGCTTGGGCGGCCGCATATGCGGCCGCATCACGCGAGGAAGCATTTCCGCTGGGCGCCTTCCGACGTCCGGGCGAGCCCGGCCGCCGGCCACGCGAGAGTGCACCGCCGCGTTGGTATCCGAGCAGAGAGTATATGCCGTGCGAGAAGAGCCCACCACCACGACCGCGCGAGAGTCCCCGGCGCGTCGGTGAGCGCACAGGGCCCGGCAGGAAGGCCCGCTGACGAGCCGCCCGAATTCCTCGGACAGGCAAGCCGGGGCATGGGGCAACGGGACGCTCGGAGCAGGCGGATGCGGCCTTTCGGCCGCTACGCGTTCCCCGGATCGCGTTCGGCGTAGGCATGCGCCACGCCGATGACCGCCGCCACGATGGCGGGAATCACCCATCCGAGCCCCATGGACGCAAAGGGCAGCGCATCGAGAGGCATCCACGCGCCGGGTGCCAGCGCGTCGCGAAGGCTCGTGACAACGCTCACCACCCCCGTGACGCCCACCACCCACGGCCACACGTGCGGGACCGCGTCGCACGCCCGGTGCAACATGCCCATGACGACCATGACGATGGCCATGGGGTAGAGCGCCCCCAGAAGGGGCACGGAGAACGCCAGGATGGCATCGAGGCCAAAGTTCGAAATCGCGCATGAGAACGCGGCAAAGCCCGCCGCCCACACCCGATAGGAAGCCCGGGGAATCTCCTGCGCGAAATAGGTGCCGCAGCAGCTGATGAGGCCAATGCACACGTTGAGGCACGCCAGCAAGAAAATCGCCGCGACGACCACCGTTCCGGCGACACCAAAGTGGAGCGTCGCCGACGCGGTGAGCACCGTGGCGCCGTTTGTGGCGCCCGCAAGCGACGAGCACAGGCGAACGCCCACGACCGCGAGCCCGCCGTACAACAGCATCATGAGAGCGCCCGCGATGACGCCGGCACGACACACCTCGCGCATGACGCCGCCGGGCTCGGTGACCCCCATGCCACGAATGTTGGTCGCTATCACCAGGCCGAAGGTGAGCGACGCCAAAAGGTCCATGGTCTGATATCCGGTAAGGAAGCCCTGCACGGCAGCGTTGGCGTCGTAGGGCGCCTGCGCCGGCACGAGCGGCTCGCCCGCAGCGAAGAGCGCCGAGCCAACGACCGCCGCGATGAGCACGATGAGCGCCGGGCCCGTGATGCGCCCCAGCAGACGCGTGATGCGCCCAGGATGCATGGCGAGCACATAGGCGGCCACGAAGAAGCACACCGAGAATACAAGGCGCGCGACGTCGGCAGAGACGCCCTCGGGCAGCAGCGGGGCGAGCATCTCAAACGCAGTCGACGACGTGCGCGGAATCGCCAGGCAGGGGCCGATGGACAGGTATACGGCCGCCACGAAAATGCGTGAAAACAGGGGATGCACGCGCGCGGCGAGCTCGCGAACGGTGCCGGCGAGCGCCACCGCAACGATGCCGAGCACCGGGAGGCCGACACCGGTCACAAAGAACCCGACGATCGCCGCGGGGGTATCGGCCGCAGCCTGAACGCCCAAAAGCGGAGGCAGGATAAGGTTGCCCGCACCGAAAAACATCGAAAACAGCGCGATGCCCACCGATGCCAGCTGACGGGGCGAAAGGCTCGCGCGACCGCGCCCGGCATCGGCGCCCCTATTCATGATTTCTTCCACGTCTCCCCCCATCCCATGGCATATCGAGTTCATCCACCATAGCAGAAGACGAGAAGGGCGGCTCGTCGAGGCGCGCGTGTCTTTCGTCGATCGCGCCGAATGGGAGCTCGCCCGCGACGACATACTCGCCGGCTATCCGCCTGACCTTCGCTAAATCAACAACAGGAGGAGATCGCTTCCGGGAGGACGGCGGCCGGGACGCATCGCCACATGCAAGCTGTCGTGCATGGATCTGCCCATCGTGGCGCGCGGCATGCGTCCCGGCTCTCCCCCGACATGGCGGCGCTGACGCCGCCTGCCCACCCCCACGTTTCCAGCATGAAGCAGGCAGCGAGCTGAAAGTTGCGCAACTTCTACCGGCTCGCAGCATTCAGCGCCGTAACACATGCATCGCGCATGGCACGCAGGGCCAGCCCGTATGCTAAGGTTGATGGGGGCGACCAATTGCGGGGAGGGGGTGCATGATGGGCGAGACTCCGAGCTCGGCCATGTTCGGTGACCTGCGAAGGTTCTGCGGCATCGCCCATCGCGACGCCGCGCGCCTGCTGCTCAACCGCACCGCGCTCTACGGAGGCAAGTCGCTTCAGCAGCGCATCGACGACAAGACCTTCCTTTCTCGCGAGATTGTCCATGCGCAGCCCTTCGCCCTGCCGCACGAGCTCTTCGCCGACCTTGCCTCCAGCGCGCAAACCGTCGCCGCCCGCGCCATAGCGGCTCACGGAGGCGGCAGGGGCGGCTGCTCGGAGGTCATCGCGCACTATCGCGACACCGCGGCGCTCGCCATGCAAGAAGCGCTCGAGGCGAACGGCATCGACCCCATGCCTTACGCCAACGTGGTGCAGAAAATCATGTCCTTCACCATGAGACAGGAGAGCGATCGAGCGCTCTTGCTAGTCATGCAGTTCATCGCAACCGGCTGTCTCACCAGCCCCCAAGCCGCTGCCGAAAAAGTCGATGCCTTCGCCAGCTCCTCGCTCTCGTTGTCGCTTGACACCATGGTCGCCACCAACCCGTCGCCGCGGCAGGCGTCTTCGACCGCCAGCCCTCTGCCCCAGCTTGGTCTCATCCGTTTGGTGGACGGGGCCTTCCGCCCGCCCATCCACAAGCTGTCCTGCGAGGACACGGGAACCGTTCTGGGGTGCTTGCCCACAGGCACGTCGGCCATTGCCGACGTGGACCCCGACGTGTCGCGGCAGCACGCGCGCATCTGGCGCGACGGAGGGCGTTGGTACCTGGTCGATCTAGGCTCCACCAACGGCACGTGCGTCATTTCGGGAGCAAACAAGGCCATCTACCGGCTCCGCGATTCCGCCGATGAGGCCCCCGGCGACAACGCCGTATCGGAGCCGTTCGAAATACGCAACAGCGACATCATCTGCCTGGGCGCCACCACGCGCTTCTTGGTCATGAAGCTCGCCCCCTGAGGTTGCGCAACCACCACCGCAAAGCGCGGCATACAATGCCGATGCACCACCTCTGGCCCAGGTGAAAGGGTATCACCATGGAGCACTTCGACATACAGCCTTCGCAGCTCATAGAGCTCGCCTCGTTCGACGCAACCTTTGCCGTGGCGCCCGGGGAAGAGGAGGACGTCAAGCGACGCTACACCACCCTGCTTGCCGACGATGCCGGCACCAAGCGGCTGGGCACCTCCAGCACCGTCTATCGTGTGAGCAACACCGAATGCGAGACATTCGCCCTCAAAGTCCTCAAGGCAGACGACCTGGAGGGTGAGGAGCGCGGCCGCATGCTGCCCCTTCGTATCCAGACCTTCATCGAGGAGTACCGCACGCAGGCAGCCGTCTCGCGTCTGGCGGGCTTTCCCAAACTCTATGGCCTGGGCATGATCGATGATGTTCCCGCAATCCTCATGGAGTGGATCGAGGGCTTCACGCTCAAGGAGGCCGTCGCCCAGCTGCCCGCCGATGTGTACGGACGCGTCGGCGCGACGGCGGTAGCGGGCATCGGCATCGGCGTGCTCGAGGTGCTCGCGCGGGCAGGGGCGCTCGACGAACATTTTGTGCACCGCGACCTCTCGCCTAAAAACATCTTGCTGCGCTGCGACTGTGTCCCGCTTGAACGGCAGGCGGCCGAGAACATCTACGACGTCTGCCTCATCGACCTGGGCAGCGCCACCGTTGAGCCAGCAGATACCTCGCTCACCATGGTCTCCAACATTTGGCGCAACGGAACGCCCGATTACGCCCCGCCCGAGATGCTCGCAACCGACATGCCAGACATCGCACGGCTACGCACGTCGCGATCCATCGACGTCTATGCGCTCTGCAGCGTGCTCTACGAGCTCTACGCGCAAGCGACGCCTTTTGGCCACGGCATGACGCTCGCCGTGTCGCCTTATCGCATGAAGACGGAGCATGACCCCATGCCCCTCGTGCCGCGCTGCGATGCAGACGAGCCCCTTGTAGAGGCGATCATGGCCGGCATCCGACGCCAACAGGACGAGCGCATCGGCAACGAGGAGCTGCTCTCACGCCTGAAGAGCTGGGCCAAGGGACACGAGGCACCGCCCCGGCAGGCAAGCCCATGCGAATGCCCCCGCGCGAGCAACGCCGGCACCGCCCCGCAGCCAAGAAGATATTCCCGTCGCGCATTTGTCACCGGAATCGTCGCCGGTGCCGTCATGGGGGCGGGCGCGGTCGCGCTCGGCACCGCGGCGGTCGCCACCAAGGGATTCGGGCTTTTCGCCCCGCGCAGCCTCGACGACTACTCCTGGGACGAGCTGGCCGACCTCTCGGCACGCATCTCGGCCGCCGAGTCTGACGAGGAGGCGCTGGGCATCGCACGAGAGGCGGCGCTCGTCGACGGGGACGGGCACATCGATGGCAGCCGGCTGAAGCGCGTGACGTACAACGGCATCCCCGCGCACGTACGACTCGTGGGCATCGCGCACGACGACCTCGCCGATGGCACGGGCAAGGCGGGCCTCACATTCATGTTTGACGAGGTGGTGGCCACCAAGCCCATGAATGACAGCACGCTTGCAACGGGCGCCTGGAAAGACTCCGACATGCGGGCCTGGCTCGGCGGCTCCTTCATCGACCATCTAGACGCGGACCTCGCCGCCGTCATAAAGCCGGTGATCAAATACACCAACAACGTCGGCGGCAGCGAAGACCCCGCCTCGGTCACCACCACCGAAGACAGCGTGTGGCTTTTAAGCTATTGCGAGCTGGTGGGCGCGCGCGAACGCCTCTCGTTCTCAGACGGGTTCCGTTTTCTCGCCGACATCCTCAATACGGAAGGCAGGCAGTACGCCTACTTCCGCGAACAAGGGGTCATGCCCCAGTCCAACCATCCGGCGCTCATTCGCAATCAGGAGGACGAGCCAGATTACTGGTGGCTCCGTACGCCAAGCCCGGACGTATCGCTGTCGGAGGGCGCCGTGAACTTCAACCGCGTAGGCCCTAACGGCGACCCCTTCCATTTCGCCACCGCCGCCACCGATGAGGCGGGCGTGGTCCCAGGATTCTGCATCTAGGCGGACCGATTCGGGATGAATGGGGACGGGTTCGTTTCATCCATGTTCCGGATGAAACGAACCCGTCCCCTTCTATCCCATCTCGGCCGCCAATTCTACCGTCCGTACCGCGCGAGAATCCTATCCTTGTTCCTCTCGAGATATTCCTTCATACGCGGCATGGAAAACGCCACGTACCCCGGTGCAGTCGCTTCTATGATTTGGCGTGCAATAAGGATGCGACGATATGAGTTGGCGTCGGCGGTCGGCTTTCCCATGCGCCGAGCTATCTCTCCCGTCGATGAGGCGCCCTCGTCCACACACATTGACAGCAGGTACTGAACGCTCGGCAGGGTAAGGTCCGCTAGGGCCGTATCGAGCACGGCGCGCTCATACTCGTCACGCGCAACCTGCACGCCCTCCTTCACATCATGCTGAGAAATAATCAACGATGTCGCCGCATGTCGTCGCGCAACACGCCACACGCTGTGTCCCACGAGCTGCGTGAGATACGCATAGCCCTCAGTGGCACGGGCTGCGCAGGCAAGGGCCTCGTCTTCAATATGCAGCCCCGAGCGTTCAATACTCGCCTTGAGTGCAACAGCGACTTCATCAATGGGAATGCTCGCCGGCTCTTCGCGCTTCGTGTAACGGCGCACCTCGTACTCAAACACCTCGCGAAACGTCGCGTCGGCGGGCAGCTCCGCAACATCCACCTCCGCCGATACGAACGGCAGGTTGGCAGTGACCGCGGCACGCGCCACGTGCAACGACCTAAGCAGCTGGCGACGAATCGAATCGAGCACATCCTCGTCCGAAACAACGTTGACCACATTCCAGCCTTGCTGTGCGACGAGCTCGCCCAGCTCGGTGAGAAGAACCGTCTTGCCTGAGCCGCGCGGACCGGTTATGCGCATAAGACGGCCCATCTTTCCCCGACTATACGTTTGCAGAAGCTGCAGAATTTGCAGAAGCTGCAGAAAACGCAGAAGGGCTTTGAGGGGGGCAAATAAGGGCGAGACGAGATGAAACGGCCCCGTCCCCATCCGTCCATCGCCCGCCCCGCGGCGTCGGCTACTCGACCTTCACGATGGGGGCGAAGCCCTTCATGAGCTTCTTGGTCTGGCCGGTCTTCTCGAAGGTGACCTCGATCATGTCGCCCGCAACGCCGATGACCTCGCCGGCGCCGAACGTCTTGTGGCGCACCTTGTCGCCGACCGCAAATGCTTCGGCAGCCTTGGCGGCGTCTGGACGGCGGCGCTCGACAAGCGATCCGTTGCGCTCGCGCGCGGCCCGCGGCGCCCCGCTGCCAAAGGTCGCCGGCTTGCGACCTGCCTCAGGGCTGATGCCCGTGTGACGCGACACGCCGCCCGTGGAGCGCGTGTAAGACCCGAAGACGTTTCCACCGTACATGTCCGAACCCACGCCCGAGCCATAGGTTCCGCGACGGTCCCCGCGCTTCTCCCAGCCCGTGCCCTCAAAGCCGGCGGACCCCACACCCGAAAACTCGATGTCCTCGGCAGGAATCTCGCCCACAAAGCGGCTGCGCGGATTCGCCTGCGTGGAGCCGTAGGTTCGGCGTGTGGCGGCATAGGTGAGGAACAGCCGTTTGCGCGCACGCGTGATGGCGACATATGCCAGGCGACGCTCCTCTTCGAGCTTCGCGGGGTCGTCCGAGAAGCCGGCCACATGCGGGAAGATGCCCTCCTCGAGGCCCGCCACAAAGACCGCCGGGAACTCCAAGCCCTTTGCGGAGTGCACGGTCATCATGGTGATGGCGTGCGACTCGCCGGCAAGGGCGTCGAGGTCGCTTCGGAGCGCCAGCCACTCGAGCAGCGCGGGCAACGCCGCGCAGGCGAGTTTTCCGTAGGTGCGCTCGATCTCGACGGCCTCGATCGAGGCGCGCGACAGCTCGGTCGGCCCCGCCGCAAGACCCGGCTCGACATCGGTCAGGGGCTCCTCGACATCGAGGCCCGCCGCCCTCAGCTCCTCGAGGCTTTCGAGCGTTCCCTCGATGTCGTCGTGAGTCTCCTCGAACTCCGCCGCGACGCCCAAGAATTCTTGGATGTTCTCGGCGCGACTCTCTGCCTCCATGGTGCCCTCGGCACGAAACGCCTGGACAAGGCCCGTCTTGTCGACGATGGCGTCGACGACGTTTTTCAACTCGCCGTCTAGGCGGCGGCCGTCGCGCACGATCTGCACGAAGTCGGCAAGCGAGGCGCGCACCTTTGCCGAGAAGCGGCCGGTCTCGGCCGTCGCGATCTCGCACGCCTGGAAGAAGCTGCAGCGGTTCTCACGCGCGAGCTCTTCGATCTTGGCGATGGAGGTCGAGCCGATGCCGCGTCGCGGCGTGTTGATCACGCGCTTTACGCTCATCTCGTCCGCAGGGTTCACGATCATCTTGAGGTAGGCCATGACGTCGCGGATCTCGGCGCGGTCGAAGAAGCGCGTGCCGCCCACGATCTTGTAGGGCACGCCCGCACGCAGGAACATGTCTTCGAGGATGCGCGACTGGGCGTTCGTGCGGTAAAACACCGCGATGTCGTCGTAGCTCGTGCCTGCCGCACGCAGCTTTTCGATTTCGGCAGCAATCCAGCGTCCCTCGTCGCGCTCGTCGGACGCCTGATACGCCTGGATTTTCTCGCCATCGCCCATCGCGGTGAAGAGCCGCTTGTCCTTGCGCTGCGAATTGTGGCGCACCACGGCGTTTGCGGCGGACAGGATGTGGCCGGTCGAACGATAGTTCTGCTCGAGCTTGACCACCTTCGCCCGGGGAAAATCCTCCTCGAAGTCGAGGATGTTTGAGATGTCGGCGCCACGCCAGCTATAGATGGACTGGTCGTCGTCGCCCACCACCATGAGGTTCTGGTACTTCGCGGCAAGAAGGTTTGCGATCTCGTACTGGACATGGTTGGTGTCCTGGTACTCGTCCACGCTGATGTAGCGGAAGCGCTCCTGGTATTTCTCGAGCACCTCGGGGCGGCTTCGCAAGAGCTCGAGCGTGCGCACCAGCAGGTCGTCGAAGTCCATGGCGTTGGCGGCGCGCAGACGCCGTTCGAGCTCTTGGTAGACCTGGGCGGCCTTTTGCTCCTGCGGGGAGCTTGCCCGCGACTGGAACTCGTCGGGCCCCACCATGGCGTTCTTGGCCGTCGAGATCTTCGAGCGGATCATGTTGAGCGGATACTGCTTCTGCTCGATGCCAAGCGCCTGCATGATGTCGCGCACCATGCGGCGCGAGTCGTCGTCATCGTAGATGGTGAATTGGCCGGTATAGCCGAGAAGGTCGGCGTCTTCGCGCAGCATGCGCACGCACATGGCATGGAACGTGCACACCCACATGCCGCGGGTGCCGTCGGGCAGCAGGGCCTGCAGACGCTCGCGCATCTCAGCCGCCGCCTTGTTGGTAAAGGTGATGGCAAGCATCTGCCAGGGCCGAACGCCCAGGTCGGCGATCATGTGGGCGATGCGGAAGGTGAGTACGCGGGTCTTTCCCGAGCCGGCGCCCGCAAGAACAAGAAGCGGGCCCTCGGTGGTGAGGACCGCCTCTTTCTGGGCGGGATTCAGCCCGTCGATGTCAACGACCGGCTTGGCCGGGCGGGCGGGAGTCGGGGCGTCGTAGACATCGAGCGGAACCTGCTCGTATGCGGGGACAGCCGACGAGCTGGTCCAGGCAGCCGACGAGGATGCGACCGGTGCCGAGGCGGGGGCTCCCGAGAACGACGGCGTCGCCACCGATCCCGTGGCGCCAGACAGGCCCCTTGCAGGAGCGGACGATCCCGCGGGCCCGCTCGCCCCCGGAACGGCGCCCAGCCTCATATTCTTCTCCCACGGCAACTCTTGCGGCATACCTCAGCTCCCAGCGTCCCGCGCCCGCCCCGGCAGGCGTCATGATTTAGCCTGACCAGTATACCCGCCCGCACGGACGCAGGCTCCCCGCTCAAGCAATCGCCACGGAGGTTTGCAGCCGCTAGCTCACGGCTGCAAGGAAGCTCGTACCTTCGCCGTTTCCCTCGACGCCAAAGTTCTCAAGCACCGTTGCGCCAAGGTCCGAGCAGGTGGGACGCAGGCCCAAATCGCATCCGGGACGACTCATCGACGGCGACCACGCGAGCAGCGGCACGAGCTCGCGGGTGTGGTCGGTTCCCGTGTAGGTGGGATCGTTGCCGTGATCTGCGGTCACCATGAGCAGGTCGTCATCGCGCATGGATTCCATCACCCTGCCGAGACGCTCGTCAAACGCCTCGAGGGCCTCCCCATCGCCCTGCGCATTGCGCCGATGCCCGTAGACGGCATCGAAGTCGACCAGGTTGGTAAAGCACAGACCCTGCCAATCCTGTGCCATGACCTCGTCGACATGGTCCATGCCGTCCATGTTGCTCTCGTTGTGATAGTTGCAGTCGAAGCCCTGCCCGCAGAAAAGGTCCCAGGTCTTGCCGACCGAGATGACGTCATATCCGGCGTCGTGCAGCATGGTGAGCGCAGTGGGGCCCGTAGGCTCGAGGCCGTAGTCATGTCGATTCGCCGTGCGCGCAAAGTCCTCTTTGCAGGTGCCCACGTACGGCCGGGCGATCACGCGACCCATGGTGATTTCGGGGCCGTTGATGAGCGTGCGCGCGTATTCGCAGATGCGATAGAGCTCGTCGAGCGGAATGACCTCCTCGTGCGCGGCGATCTGAAGCACCGAATCGCCCGAGGTGTACACGATGAGCTCTCCGGTCTTGAGCTGCCGCTCGCCATAGTCATAGATGACCTGCGTGCCGGAATACGGCTTGTTGCATATAATGCCTCGACCGGAGAAGTCCTCCAGCTTTTTCAGCAGGTCAGGCGGAAAGCCCTCGGGGAAGTAATCCACGTGGAACCGTGCGGGGAGGCACATCATTTCCCAGTGGCCGTCCAGGGAGTCGTTTCCGAAGCTCGTGACCTGCATGCGGCCGAAGGCGCCCATAGGCCTCGCCGGCCCGTCGATGCCCGCGAGGCCGCCGGGATGCGTGCCGCAGATGCCAAGCTTGGTCATCGTTGGAATGTCCAGCGGACGCCCCAGGCTGTCTACGAAGAATTCCGCCATGTGACCCAAGGTGTCTGCGCCGGCGCTGTTGTACTTCGAGGCGTCTGGCGCACCCCCTACGCCGATCGAGTCGATCACGATGACCAGCATGCGACGATATCTCATGAGCATTCCTTTCTTTGCGCGAGGCACCCCTTTGACGTCACCGAGCCGCCTCCCCGGCCGGATAGGCGTCACGCCGTAATGACGGCGTTTTTCTGCGCACATGCCTAAAAATGTGCAAAAAGTCGAATTGTCGGTCAACAATCGCCGATATGCAGATTTGCATAAATGTTATGCATGACTCTGACCAGGCAAAGCGTGCATATGCGCGAATCGGATGTGCAAAAGTTCGTTTTGTCGGTCGCCTCAATCATCCCGAGGCGACCGACAAATCACTTTTTTGCACAGGAATAGGCCCTTCGGCAGAAAAACCATTGCCCACCGATCCGGAGCGTGCATATTATTGTGCGCGGACTCTTTTGTGCGCGGACTCGCCAGTCGGCCGGCACGCCGCTCGAAGACGCCGAGGACGCCTCGATGCGGCTTAGCAGGACAGAGCGGTCTCCAACGCCACCTCGAGCATCTGGTTGAAGCTTGTCTGACGCTCCTCGGCGGGCAGTCCAAGCCCACGCGAGGGGATGTCCGAGATGGTGAGCAGGCACAGGGCGCGCTTGCCAGCGGCGGCGGCGTTCATATACAGGGCAGCGGCCTCCATCTCTGTGGCAAGAACCCCCATGGGCTTCCAGGCGCGCTCGTTTGCCCCGCCGTCATAGAACACGTCGCTGGAGAGCACGTTGCCCACGCGGATCTTCACGCCCTGGCGCTTGGCGGCGGCCACGGCAGCAGAGAGCAGCTCGAAATCGGCGATGGGGGCAAACGTCCCGGGCAGGCCAAACTGGTTGGCATAGTTGCTGTCGGTGCAAGCGCCTTGGGCGGCGACCACATCGCGTAGCTCAAGGTCGTCGGCGTAGCCGCCGGCAGAGCCCACGCGGATGATCGTCTCCACCCCATAGTTGTGATACAGCTCATACGAGTAGATGCCGATGGAGGGCATGCCCATGCCATGCCCCATGACCGAGACGGGCTTGCCCTGATAGCTGCCCGTAAAGCCAAGCATGCCTCGCACGCCGGTCACCTGACGGGCGTCGTCGAGATACGTCTCGGCGATATACTTTGCCCGCAAGGGGTCTCCCGGCATGAGAACGACAGGGGCGAAATCCCCCTCGAGGGCGGCGTTGTGCGGCGTGGGCGTCTTAGGCATGGTCGGTCTCCTTCGTCTGGCAAACTACCTGATGACGGCTTCAGGCCGTGGACCGCATGAGGCGAGCCCCGCACGGACGCATCGCTTCAGCGACCCGCCCGAGGCATCCCCATCATCGCGCCGCGCGCTGTCGCCGCCATGATTTCCGTGTCTCCATTATGTTTCCCGCCCAGACCAAAGTCGCCCCCGTTTTCTGCCACATACATGGCAGAAAACGGGGGCGATGCTGCACGTCTCTCGGAGCACGGTCGCTAGGCGGGCAGCTCCTCCAGGATGCTCACCGCGGCGGACACGCCCAGGCGCGACGCGCCGGCGTCAATCATGGCCATGGCGTCGGCGAGGGTGCGGATGCCACCCGATGCCTTGACGCCCATGTCGGCCCCGACCGTCTCGCGCATGAGCCGCACGTCGTCTGAGGTGGCGCCTCCGGTCGAGAATCCGGTCGACGTCTTGACGAAGTCCGCACCGGCCTCCTTTGAGAGCACGCAGGCGCGGGCCTTTTCCTCGTCGGTCAGCAGGCACGTCTCGATAATCACCTTGAGCAGGGCACCTCCCTCGTGCGCGGCGTCCGCGACGGCAGCGATATCGCCACGAACGGCATCGTCCTCGCCGGCCTTGAGGCGGCCGATGTTGATGACCATGTCGACCTCGTTCGCGCCGGTGTCGACGGCCTCGCGCGCCTCGGCAACCTTGGCGGCGGTCGTGGTGGCGCCCAGGGGGAACCCGATAACGGTGC
Organism: Enorma phocaeensis; assembly: GCF_016901575.1. Taxonomy (GTDB): domain Bacteria; phylum Actinomycetota; class Coriobacteriia; order Coriobacteriales; family Coriobacteriaceae; genus Limicola; species Limicola phocaeensis_A. The sequence continues at coordinate 36,574 of NZ_JACJKQ010000006.1, read as the reverse complement.
ACGTCGCGACGCCGGAGCCCTCGAGCCCCTTCGAGACGCGCGAGACCCAGCAGGGGTTCACGCACACCGATGCGGTCCCAAATTGAAGCGCCTCCTCGACGACACGGTCGATGTCGGCCGCCGTCGCCTCGGGCTTAAGCAAGGTGTGATCCATGTAGGAGGCGAGCTGCTGACGAGAAATGTCCATGGCGATCCCTTCTTTGTTTGTCGAGCCAATGCGGCGGGCGCATGCGGATACAGCCCCATTGTGGCACAGGGCAAGAGCCTCGTTCGACCCCATCGACGTACAGCCTGGGCGCTAGGCGCGGCCGGACTGCCTGCGCTTCGCGTAGAACGCCACCACATTTGCCGCGACCGCGCCGGCTATCACCGCGGTCAGCAGCATGAACGCCATCTTGCCGCCGGCAGCCGTGCCGGCCTCCATGGACACGGCCCCCGCCTGGGCCGCACCCACCACCGCCGTCACGGCGCTCACGCCCACCGAGCCGCCGAGCTGCTGCAAGGTGTTAAAGACCGAGCTGCCGTCGGTGCGGAGCTCCTCCGGCAGGCAGGACAGACCGTGCGTCATGGAGGTGCTCATGCCAAAACCCTGGCCCACGCCGAAGAAGATGTAGAACGCCATCATGAGCTCAGGCGTCAGAACGTCGGCGAACAGCAGGTACAGAACGCAGGACTCGACCAGGCGATCCCCGGCTTCGCTTCGGCGGAGACCCTGCTCTATGCCCCCGAGCTCAAGTTCTACAGCAACCGCGTGCGCATGGACGAGCGCTTCACCACCAACGTCGCAGGCCTCCACTGCCTCGGCGACTCGAGCGGCTGGACGCGCGGCCTCATGATGGCGAGCGTCATGGGCCATCTCATGGGAGGCTACCTGGCGGAGGAGCTGTAAGGAAGCTGCCCGGCAGAAGAACTGTGGGCGCCCCGGCTTCTAGCACCCCTGCTCCGGGCGCCCACCAGCAAAATATGCATGCCCTGAATGGCCGCTTTGACGATTTTCCGGAAGAAGCCCCGCTTCTGTGCAAAAAATCGATTTGTCGGTCCCAATCCTCCGCCTGGTGAACCGACAAATCGATTATTTGAACGCCGGACATTGCGATGCAAGCATTTTCCCTGGTCAGCAACGTGCATAAAAAACAGGCATTCTGTATCAAAGCGATATTTGACCGACAAATCAACTTTTTGCACAGAAATCGGCATCTGTCGGAAAAAACGCCGCCGCCATCGATGCCGATGACGGCGGCGCCACGCTTACGCCACGTTGGTGGAGATGCCGAGGGCCGGCGCGATCACGAGGAAGAACGCCAGCACCGCGACGCCGAGCACGATGCGGTACACGCCGAAGGCCGAGAAGGTGTGCCGCTTCACAAACCCCATGAGCCACTTGATCGCGACAAGCGAGACGATAAAGGCAACCAGGCACCCCACGGCCATGATGGCGATCTCGTTGGTTCCAAAGGTGCCGCCGTCTATGAGCACATACTTCAGAAGGCGCAGGGCGCTCGCGCCAAACATGACGGGAATGGCGAGGAAGAACGTGAACTCCGCCGCAACCGAGCGGGTGGTGCCCAGAAGGAGGCCGCCGATGATGGTCGAGCCCGAGCGCGACGTTCCCGGAATGAGCGAGAGCACCTGGAAGACGCCGATGCCGAAGGCCACCTTCCACGGCAGGTCCTCAAGCGTGGTGATGGCGCCAAAATCGCCATCGGGCGTCGGCTCGGCGGCAGAGGCGGGCTTTGCAAAGTGCGCCCCCGCAGGGCGGCTGCCGGGAACAACCCCTTCGGCGGCGACGCGCGCGGCAAGCTTGCGAGCACGCCAGCGCTCGATCACGATGAAGGCGATGCCGTACACGATGAGCGCAGCCGCCACAACGGGCGCGTTGTAGAAATGCTGCTCCATGAAGTCGTCGAGTGGGATGCCGATCGCCGCAGCAGGAATGCATCCCAGAACGACCTTGCCCCACAGCTTCCAGGTGTTCCGACGACCCTCCTTGCCCTTGCTGGGGCTAAAGGGATTGAGCTTATGGAAGAACAGGACGCACACGGCGAGGATGGCACCCAGCTGGATGACCACCTGGAACATGTTCCAGAACTCCTCGCTCACGTTGAGCTGCATAAACTCGTTGACCAAGATCATGTGGCCCGTCGAGGAGATGGGCAGCCACTCGGTGATGCCCTCGACAAGGCCCAAGAAGGCCGATTTTAGAAGCTCGATGATATCCACGACGCCTCCCGTCGCCAGCGTGTCCGCCACGCCCCACCCTCGCAACCCGGCACAGAAGCGCTCGGCAGCCACGGGGAACGCGGCGGCGACATCTCAAAAGTCTGAAGCCCCATTATCGACCCGCCCCCAGCGACACCGCCTGACAATCAGCGCACGTTCACAGAATAATAAGGACGTGTGTGCATAGCGTAGGGTATAACCCGGTCAGGGAATGGATTCGCGGAGGCGCACGGAGTCTCTAGCATGACCCGAAGGAGGACCCATGAACGAAGGCTATTCCAAGGTATTCGTTGCGCTCGATGGTACCGACCAGCAGGACTTTGTCCTGGCGCGCGCGATAAAGGTTGCCGCCAACAACGGCGCGAAGCTGATCATCGGTCACGTTATCGACTCCACCGCCCTCGAGAGCGCCGGCGCCTATCCGGTCGACTTGGTCAACGGGCTCGAGGAGGCGTTCCGCAACTCCATCGCCACCCAGGTCGAGGAAGCGAAGGAAAACGCCGACATCCCCGAGGTCCAGATCATCATCCGCGCCGGCCGCATCCGCGAGACCCTCAAAGACGAGATGCTCGACGTCGTGCAGCCCGACCTGGTCATGTGCGGCGCCCGCGGCCTATCGTCCATCAAGTACGCGCTTCTCGGCTCGATTTCGACCTTCCTGCTACGCAGCACCGAGTGCGACATCCTCGTGGTGAAATAGCGCAAGGCGCGACAGAGAGGCTCCCGGCGCCCCGCCCTGCGGGGCGCCTGCCATATCAGGCCACGTCGAGTCCGTCTTGCACCATGTGGGCACCTACAAGGCGCCCCGAGCATGCGCCCGGCGCGCCCGCAGCCTCTCAAGCCGGGCTATCAGAAGGTCCCGAGGCCTTCCAGTGCAGAGTCCCTATCCTAGAGGACCCCCCCCCCGATCGATATAGTGGAACCTGTTGGTGGAGAACCGAAACATCACCGCGAAGCCTTCGCCCTCGCACGAGGCGGCCTCCACGCCGACGCCCATCTTGTCGCACAGGCGCTTGACCAGATAGAGCCCGATTCCGGTCGAACGCTTGCCCACGCGCCCGTTCTCGCCGGTAAAACCCTTCTCAAACACGCGAGGCAGGTCTGCGGCGCCCACGCCGCACCCATTGTCGCGCACCGTCAGCTCGACGCACTCATTGGCGCCGCCCTCGTTGAGAAGGCGGGCGGAAAACTCGATAAACGGATGGTCGGCCCCCGCGTACTTCACGCTGTTTTGAATGACCTGGCCCAAGATGAACTCGATCCACTTCTGGTCGGTGAACACCGAATAACCAAGGCCGCGGCGCACCGGAGCGATGTGGGCGGCGATGAGCGACGGGGCATTTGCCTTGATGGCGTCGGCGACCAAGGAGTCCAGGCTGTAGCTCCGAATGAGGTAGTCGCGTTCCACGGCCTCCGACCGGGCATAGAACAGCGCCTGCTCGACATAGCCCTCCACGCGGCGCAGCTCCTCGTCGAGGGCGTCGAGCTTGGGATACGCCCCGTCGAGCGAGGGGTCGGCCTGGAGGTTGTCCAGCATGAGGTGCGCCGCTGCCAGGGGCGACTTCGCCTCATGGACCCACGTCTCGATGTACTCGCGATAATCGACCGCCTGCCTGCGATACGACGCTACGTCATCGTTGGCGGCCTTTGCCACGGCGGCGAGCGCATCGTAGACGATCTCGCCCTCGACGAAGTCGGGGCGGTCGACGGCCTCGGTGATCCATAGCGGATGCTCCACCGTCGAGGCATAGCGATCGAGCGTGCGATAAAACGAGCGCCGGCGCAGGTACTCGACGGCAAAGGCCAAGACGAAGCCGGCGGCCACGATGCCGCAGGCCAGCAGCGACACCGCCGCGCCCGAGGCAGAGACCGCGAGCACGAAGCCGCACATGGCGATCGAAAACGTCGCGAGCGCGACGGCAGGCCAGGACGAGCGGAGATACGTAGCGAGGTTCATGGCCGCCTCACACCGAGTATCCGCGTCCGCGGTGCGTGGTGAGATACCCCGTCACGCCGATCTTCTCGAGCGTGGCGCGCAGGCGGTTGATGTTCACCGTCAAGGTGTTGTCATCGACGAAGGCATCGGAGTCCCACAGGTCGCGCATGATTGCCTCGCGCGAAACGATGGTGCCGGCCCGTGAAATGAGCAGCGCCAAGATGCGCATCTCGTTTTTGGTGAGCTCCACCTGCCGGCCGTTGGCAGACGCCGTGGAGCGCGAAAGGTCGAGCGTGACGCCGTTGTGCTCCACCACGCGCCGGTCCTGGGCTCCCGCCACACGACGCAGCAGCGCCTGGATGCGCGCCACGAGCACGCGTGCGCGATACGGCTTGGGCACGAAATCGTCGGCACCCATGGTCATGCTCATGACCTCGTCAATCTCGGTCACGCGCGAGGTGAGCACCATGATGGGGACCTCGGAGACCGCCCGCAGCTCGCGACATACAAACTGCCCGTCGGTTCCCGGCAGCGTGAGGTCAAGAAGCACGAGGTCTGGGCCTGCCGCCTGGATGTCTTCGACCACGCGGTCAAACGTCTCGCACCATGCGACCGCAAACCCGCTCCGCTCGAGCACCTGGACGAGCTCCCCGCGGATAGCGGCGTCGTCCTCGACTATATAGATCAGCGCCATACCGGCCCCTCTCGAAACGCCTCGCCCTCACGGACGCCCCTTCATTATGCCCCGCCTCCGGGCTCGATAGTTCCCGTGCGATAGGCGTCGAGCAGCAGGCGCAGGTCGCCGATCTGCTCGCGAATCGCCTCGCCCGTATCGGTGTCTGACACCATGATGCGGCGGCTCGGGGTCTCGAAGTGCGTGGTCACGCTTTGGATGTCGGCATTGTGGACCAGCGCCTCCTCGACGCTCTTGAACGCCTCGTGGGCCTTCAGGCGCATACCCCGCGAGCTCGCGCGGATAGTAGACCAGCGTGCAGAGGTCGCTCTTCTCTTCATCTGAGAGCGTGTCGCCGAAGTCCTCGTCCACATGCTCGCAAATAACGCCCGAGCAGTTGTTGAGGATGTGCAGGAACGCCTCGTACTCGCCGTGCAGGTCGCTCATGAAGTGCTCGGTGCCCTTGGGCAGGTTGAGAATCGCCTGCAGGTTGATGATCTCGGTGAAGACGGCCTGCTCGTTGGGAAACTCACGGGCGAGCAGCTTCAGGTACTTGATGGTCTGGTCTTGGCGGTCGCGCGCAGGCATGCAAGCCTCCCTATCAGACGGGGAGGAGGGCCGCACAAGCCCTCCTCCCAAAGACCCCGGCGGGGCCGCTGTGGATCTTCGTCGCCCGCGGCCGGCACGCCCGGCCGCCATGTCGGGGACAAAGGCCGGGGCCCGCTCCGAACGGGCCTCGGATGGGTCAAGACGTCGCCGTCCCCCAACGACCCATTAGTGACGGAAGTGGCGGGTGCCCGTGAAGATCATGGCGATGCCGTGGTCGTCGCAGGCCTTGATGGACTCGTCGTCACGCACGGAGCCGCCGGGCTGGATGATGGCCGTCACGCCGTGCTCGGCAAGCACGTCGACGTTGTCACGGAAGGGGAAGAACGCATCGGACGCCGCGACGAGGTTGTCGGCCGAGATCCCCATGCGCTCGCAGGCCTCCTCGGCGCGCTCGCAGGCCATGAGGGCGGAGTCCACGCGGTTTGGCTGCCCCGGCCCCATGCCGATGCCCGCCTCGTTCTTGGCGACGAGGATGGCGTTGGACTTGACCGTCTTGACCACGCGCCAGGCAAAGAGCAGGTCCGTCATCTCCTTGTCAGTGGGCTTGCGGATCGTGGGGCAGGTGAACTCGGTGGGATCCTCGTCGACGGTGTCGACGCACTGCACGAGCATGCCTCCGTCCACCGAGCGAAGCTCGAGCTTTGCATGGCCCTCGGCGCCGCCCGTGGCAAGCACGCGAAGGTTCGTGCGCTTCGCGAGGCGGTCGAGCGCGGCCTGGGTGTAGCCGGGGGCGATGAGCACCTCGACGAACTGCTTGTTCTGGTCGGCAAAATGCTCGACGAGCTCATAGGGCACCTCGCGGTTCACCGCGATGATGCCGCCGAAGGCGCTCTTGGGATCGCAGGCGAAGGCGCGGTCGTAGGCCTTGGTCACGTCGGAGGCAACGGCCGACCCGCAGGGGTTCTGGTGCTTCAGGATCACGCATGCCGGCTCGTCAAACTCGCGCACCGCGTTCCATGCGGCGTCTGCGTCGAGCAGGTTGTTGTACGAGAGCGGCTTGCCCTGGATCTGCGTGGCGCCAACGAGCGGGTTCGCCGAGGCGCCGAAGGGGGCGAAGTCCTCGCCGAACTGATAGACCGCCGCGGACTGATGCGGGTTCTCGCCGTAGCGAAGGTCCTGGACCTTGGTGAGATGCAGGCTGAACTCCGCAGGCGGCTCGAAGGCGTCGCCGCCCTCGACCGCGGCGTCCTGGCCTCCGAGGTAGTCATTGAGCCACAGGGAGATGGCGGTATCGTAGGCAGCGGTCGTGGTGTAGACCTTTGCCGCCAGGCGGCGGCGCGTGGCGAGCGTGGTGGAGCCGTCGTGGACGCGCATCTCCTCAAGGACCTTCTCGTAGTCCGCGGGGTCGCACACCACCGTGACCGAATCGTTGTTCTTCGCGGCGGAGCGCAGCATGCTGGGGCCGCCGATATCGATGTGCTCGATGGCGTCGGCAAAGGTGACGTCGGGCTTAGCGACGGTCTTCTCAAACTCGTAGAGGTTCACGCACACCAGGTCGATCATCTTGATGTCGTGCTCCGCAGCCTCAGCCATGTGCTGCTCCGAGTCGCGGCGCGCGAGCAGTCCGCCATGGACCTTGGGGTGCAGCGTCTTCACGCGCCCGTCCATCATCTCGGGGAAGCCCGTGAACTCCTCGATCGGCGTGACCGGTACGCCGCCCTCTACGAGAGCGCGCGCCGTGCCGCCGGTCGAGATCACCTCCACGCCATAGTCCTCCTGCAGCGCCTTCGCGAACTCGACGACCCCCGTCTTGTCGGTCACCGAGATCAGCGCGCGCTTGATCTTCACGTCCTGTGCCATGCGCCCCTCCTTGAACTGTAGCGCCCGCGCCGGCAAGCCGACCGGGTGCGCGGCATAACGTCTCTAATGTAGCGCATCGGCGACGGCCGGATGCGCGGCGAGGGCGGTTTTAGCGCAAACGCGAACAAGTGCCGGCAAGCGGCTGGCCGCGCACCCCGTTCTGGCGGCGAGGCGCAGGCGCCCGCCTGGCGGGATCCGCCGTGGCAAAATGTGGGCATCCGCCCGCGTCGCGACGCCCACGTGGGCATGACACGTGACAGAAAGCGAGCTCCGAGCATGCCTGAAATCTGCTATCGCCCGTTTGAGACGCCCGACTTCGATGCCCTCGCCGAGATCCTACAGCCGCTGTGGCACACCCGCTCCAGCATAGAGCGCTATAACTTCCTCGAAGCGTGCGACGACCTTGCGTACTGCCTTTCTGTATCGAATTTCACGCAGGTGGCGCTCGTAGACGGGGTGCCGGGCGGCGTGGTGCTCGCACGAGGCGGGTCGGTGGACCCCGCCCGGGCGGCGCGCTGGCAGGGCGCGGCGCGCGGCTATCTCGAGCAGATGGATGCCCTCGACGCGCATAGCGCAAGACGCTACCAGGCGCACATCGACCTGTCCTGCCGCATAGGCGACGAGCTGGTCGCCGCGTGCGGTGCGCCCGCAGAAAGCGAGGTCACCCTCCTCGCCGTGCACGGCGCCGCCAGGCGCCGCGGAATCGGCGCGACGCTCCTCGAGGCCGCAGCGGCGCATCTCGCCGCAAGCGGGCAGGCGAGGCTCTATCTCAGCACGGACACCGAATGCAACTGGGCGTTCTACGAGCGCCAGGGACTCACCCGCCTCGCCGCGCACCGCGCGAACGCAGACGAGCGGGGGCTGCTGCCGGAGGAGACCTACCTCTATGGGCTTGACCTTGCGCCCCGACAGCAAACGGCGACCCGCTAGAAGCTTCCGCCGCCGCCCCCGCCGACGCCGCCGCCTCCGCCACCGGAGAATCCGCCTCCAAAGCCGCCCGAAGAGCTGTCGAGGCTCGTGGCAAGCTCAGAGATGGTTGCCTGGTGCACGCCTTGCATCTCATGCGCCGGCGAGCCCAGGCCGACATGCGGATAGCACCACCAATACACGGGATAGTAGTAGCCGCCAAATTCGTCTTCGCGCAGGTCGCGAGGCACGGCATCTGCCAGCTTGCGCAAGACCTCGTCGGACACGCCCAGCGCGACGGCCATCACCAGGAGCTTGTTCCACAGGACAAGATCGTCTGGGACCGCTTCCGAGAGCCTCGTAAAGTCTTCGAGCCAGCGCTTGAGCGCCTCGCAACGCGCCTTGAGCTCCACGCCTTCGCGCGAGTAGCGACGGAAGGTAAAGGAGACGAAGATCGCCGCAAGGGCGAGCAGCATGGCAACAAGCGTGGCGGGCAGGGCGGCACCGTCCGTCGCAATCAGGAAAAACACGCCTCCGACCACGACCAGGGCACCGAGCCCCAACGTGGCTGCCTGGAATTCGCCTCCTCGCGACTGAATGAGCCCGCGCATCTCGAGGTGCGCCGACACCTCGGCCTTGAAGTCCTCGAGGCGCTTGGAGTAGTCCTTGGGGCTCCCCTTCGCCTCATCGCCCACGCTGCCAAACAGGACGCTCGCCCCCTGTGAGGCGCCATAGCCGAAGTACAGGTCGATCGCCGCCCGATCGATCGCCGAGGTGGCGCGCGCCGGGTCGGCGAGCGTCATGCGATAGTCGTTCTTCTCCTTGCTGCCCAAAAGCCCCCGCTTCTCGGTCGTCTCAAGCGACAGCTCGATGACGCGCTCGTCCGTCAGATGCATGAGCGTGGCGACGAAGGCGCTGTCGGGAACCGAGCCGCCCTCCATAAAGGCGGCGATGACGGCCGGATGGTCGGAAGAGGGCACGTCGCGGAAATAGGTGTCCTGGAACTGCGGCCGGGGCGAGCGGCCGCGGGTGAACTTGAAGGCGATCGCGGCAACGAGCACCAGGAAGCCCGCGCCGAGCAGCACGGCGGATCCGACGGCGGCAACCGTGCGGGCCTGTTCGCGGCGCGCGTTGGCCTCCTCTGCCCACTGCTGCTCCTCATCCAATATGGTCGGAAGCCGCTCGGATGCATCGGCTGAGAGCCCTGGCACCCAATCGACGGGAAACGCGATGCGCGCCTCGGCAAACTCGCCCGAACTGACCCTCGGCGCCGTGAAGGAAGCGCTCGGCTCGGTCAGGTCAATCGAGACGCTGCCATCGAGCGGCCCGTGGGCCCAGGCGCGCACGTCCTCTGCCGAAAGGCCTTCGGAAGCCGCTCCGTCCGCCGACCCGCCGTCCTGCTCGCCCGCGCCGGGCAGCGAGGCGTCCGGAAAGCTTACCTTGAGCGTCACGTCGTTCGAGTCGACTTCCCAGCCGGGCCCCACAAACTGCCAATACAGCTCCGCCGTGTCAGACCATGCCATAACGGCGCCCGTGAGGGTGTAGGAAAGGGAAAAGGTGACGATGTCGCCGCTCTCCTGCGGAGAGAACAGCTTGACCTCAAGCTCAGTCGAGTCGGCGATGGCGGTGAAGACGCCCGCGTCGCCGTTCTCGGCAAACTCTACCTGTGAGAACGATTGTCGCGAGCCATCTTCGCCTATGGCTTCGACGCGCCCGATGTTGTATGAGACGGTCGTTCCCTGCTGGTTTTGAGAGATGGGGAGGGTCCAAAAGACGCCGTTGACGTCGTCGTCAAACTCGAGCGTGCGCAGCTCGGTCACCTGCAGGTCGCCGTCGGGCAGCACCGCGGCAGAAATGTCGACGCGCGTCGTATCAAACGACTCGGCATGAGCACATGCCGGCGCTGCAAAAAGCGCCACCAAGGCCACCGCCACGCAGGCGATCAGTCGCGCAGCCACATGTCGGGGCACCCGCGGGCGATATGTGCGGGACGCCCCCGACGCACCGTCACGCCGCACGATGGGCATGCGCGCCTCCGACGAACAACAACGCGTATTCATGGCAAGCCCCTTCCCTCCAGGATATGCTGCCCCCATTGTACATGGCGTCCCCACGCGCCGCCCTGCCAAGCGGCCGGCGGCAGCCCCGCCCGCGAGCGCGCTCGGCGCAGTGCCCGCCGAGCCAGGCGCCGCATCTATGCCGCGCCCGCCCCGGCCTGGGAACCGCAGCGCGCCGCCGCCCCCAGGCTCCGCAGTCCCGGGTCCCGTGGCAAGTCATGAAGAATTCGCGACGAAGCGGGGCGCGGACGCCCCTCGGGAATGTGTCCGCACAGGTGGGTATAGTTCGTTATGTATACACGGGCGACCGCGCCCGTCGTCAACAGGAAGGGTTTTATCTCATGGCACTCAACGAGCAGGTCACATCGGTCCTGAACGACCAGATCAACAAGGAGCTGTATTCCAGCTACCTGTACCTCACCTTTGCCGACTACTACGAGGACCGCGGCCTCAAGGGCTTCGCCAACTGGTATGAAATTCAGGCTAAAGAGGAGATGGACCACGCTCTGGCCATTCGCCGCTACCTCCTGGACAACGATTTCACCCCCACGATGGAGGCCATCGCCAAGCCCGACAAGACCTTCGACAACGACCTCGCCCCACTCGAGGCCGGCCTTGAGCACGAAGAGTACGTGACGAGCCTCATCCATCATTGCTACGAGGTCGCACACGAGCTGCACGACGTGCGCACCATGAAGTTCTTGGACTGGTTCGTATCCGAGCAGGGCGAGGAGGAGACCAACGCCCGCGACATGATCACCAACATGAAGCTGTTCGGGTGCGACCCGAAGGGCCTCTATGACCTCGACCGCGAGTATCAGACTCGCGTCTATACCCAGATGACCGCTCTGCCGCTGTAGGCGGCTCTGCACGGCGGCGGCGCCCGACACACTCGACTCGGCTGTCGGGCCGCCGCATCGCCCGAACATCGCCCCCCTTTTCCAAGGAACCCCGGGTTCGCCCGGGGTTCCTTGTTGTATGTCCCACGCGCCAGGCCGCATCCGGTCTTTTCGACCTGAGGCGCGCGCATCTGACGCCACCGGGGCCGGCCCTCCGCTCGCACCGCTATACTAGCCTTCGGTGCAAGCATGAAGGGGGCCATCGTGTCTGAGCAACACATCGAGGCGAACGTCGCAGACTCCAAAGGCGCCCATGCGCCGGTGGGCAGATTCGCCCCCTCGCCATCGGGCCGCATGCATCTTGGCAATGTATTCGCCTCGCTTGTTGCCTGGCTTTCCGTGCGAAGCGCGTCAGGCAAGATCGTCCTGCGCATCGAGGACCTCGACCCGCGCACCCAACACGGCCCTTGGACGGAGCTGCTCATCGACGACCTTCGCTGGCTCGGCCTTGAATGGGACGAGGGCCCCGTGCACCAAAGCGACCGCATGGAGCTCTATCATGCCGCCATAGAGAGCCTGCGCGAGCAGGGGCTTCTCTATCCCTGCTTCTGCACGCGCGCGGAGCTTCACGCCGCATCCGCCCCGCACGCCAGCGACGGCACGCCCATCTACGCGGGCACATGCCGCGGCCTTAGCGCACAAGAGGTTGCCGAGCGCTCTCGGCGGCGACCTGCCGCCCTCCGCCTGCGCGTTCCAGCTGAAAACGATCGCGACGGCACGATTTCATTTGTCGACCGCGTCTTTGGGCTTCGCAGCGAAGTGCTCGAACGCGAATGCGGAGACTTCCTCGTGCGGCGCAGCGACGGAATCTACGCCTACCAGCTAGCAGTCGTTGTAGATGATGCCGAGATGGGCGTCACCGAGGTCGTGCGCGGGTGCGACCTTCTGGACTCCGTCCCCCGCCAGATGTACCTCCAGGACCTTTTGAGCCTCCCCCATCCCTCGTACGCCCACGTGCCGCTGCTCGTTGCCGCAGACGGACGCCGACTCTCGAAGCGCGACCGCGACCTTGACATGGAGGGCCTGAAGGACCGCTTTGGCTCTCCGGAGCGGCTGCTGGGATGGCTTGCCGGCATGACGGGGCTCGCGCCGGACACGAGCCCGCGAAGCGCCTCCCAGCTCGCCGAGATCTTCAGCTGGGACCTGGTGCGCGCGCATCGCGAGAACCACTGCCTGGACGCGCCCGAAGCCCAAGCCGGACGGTAAACGAAGACGGGCTGCAGCGCCCTCGGCGCAAGTGGCTGCGCAAGCGCTGCAGGCAATACGCCGTTGCTACAACGTTATCGAGCTTTGAGGGGGCAACATTTCACCAAAGCTCGGTATTATTTCGAAATACGCCCCGATTTTGTAAAAAGACCGAGCTTTGGCGAGGATGGCGGCGAAGCAGAAGCCCGCGCGCGTGCCGCGCTCCTGTCGGGATCCGCGCGCTTGCTGCGTGCCGCGCCCCATCGGGGCTCGAGCCCCGCCCTTCACAGCAAAAAGCCCGCCTCCCTGATGGGAAGCGGGCTTTAGCGTCAACTGGCGGAGAGCTGGGGATTCGAACCCCAGATTCCCTTGTGGGGAATACTCGCTTAGCAGGCGAGCACCTTCGGCCTCTCGGTCAGCTCTCCGTAGCAAGGTCATATATTAGCGTACACCGGCACCAAAGCACAAGGACGCTGCACGAAGTCTTTAGAATCTTGGCTCCGGCAAGAGCGAACGGCTCACAACGCCCAGCTCGTCATGGCCCATGATGTGCCACATGCCGCGAACGCAGCGATTCGACAGATGGAAGAACCCGTTGTCGGCAAGGAGCACGGCAGCGTCTGAAATCTGGTCCACCACCGCCTGGTCGGGGGGCATGGCAAGGCCGGCAGAGCGCACCACGGCCGCAACCTCTTCGATGCCCGGACGCTCCGTCCGGTCCATCTCTGCCATAAGAGGCTGCATTTCGGCCTGTGCAAGCTCGCCTAGATGGCCTCCATGGGGAATCAGGCAGTAGAGGGCGAGCGCCGTCTCGCGCTCTCCCAGCGCCCAGAAGGCGAAGGCGCCGCGGTAGTACAGATATGCGAGCGACTCGCGGTCATAGGACACGCGCGCGCCATGCCGCACCACCTCGGCCACCTCCTGAAAGCGTTCCATGCGCGCCAGCACGTTCACCATCATGAAGTGGGCCTGCATCGAGGTCGCCGCCATGTCGAGCAGCTTGCGCGCCTCCACGAGCGCTCGGTCGAGGTCGCCTGCGCGGAAGTAGGCGTCGCCGAGCTCGTATTGGGCGAAGAAGAGGGCGTCGGGCACCCGATGGATACGCGTCTCCGGGTCGTCGACGGTCAGCGGCACCACGATGCGTCCGAGATAGCTTTCGCAAAACTCGCTGCGCATGGGGCGGTCGCTGAGAAGCTCCGCCGCGGCGCACGACGCCTCAAGCTCACCCACCAACTCGATGAACCCCGCCACGGCGCCGTCGCGGTCCTGCGGCATGCGCTCGCGCAGCTCGTGCAGCCGCGCCATATAGGGATCGTCGGGAGCCTCCATGACCTCGAGTTCGGACGCCGTGTCGGCGAGCAGCAGGCGTTGCAGCCCGGGCGGCAATCTACGCCCGTCATCGCGCGGCGAGACGAAGCACGCCTCGTCGCACACGGGGCGAACGGCGGGGCCTTTACAGGCATACTGCGACAATGCCCGCCGCGCGGCCCCGGAGCGAAGCTGCTGATCGCAGAGACGCTCGGCGAGCGGGACCACGTCTGCCGTAAAGGAGGTGCGCTCAAAAAAGAATGCGCGGCGGGGCTCGCGGGTCACGGCATCTCGGCACACCACCGCGCACGAGCTCACCATTAGGCTCGACGCAAACGCCGCCGCAGCGGCCACGAGCGACATGCGGCAGGCGTACTCATCGGCAAGAAGCGAGCGGCCCTCCTCGTCAAGCCTTCGCCAGGCTCGCATCTCTTGATCGTATGCCTCGGCAGGCATGGCGTCGGACGAGGGCTCGACAAACTCAACCGTGAAGCCACGCGAGGCGGAGGAGCACTGGAATCCATATTCAAAGCGCACGATGAGGTTGAGGCTCTCGCAGAGCGACGCAAAGCGCGTGCGCATATCCCACTCGCCGCCCGGCTTGGCCGCAAGCGACCCGGGCTGTATCCACGGATTGGGCGCGACGGCTCGTGACAGGAGCTTTTCGACATGCCCCGTCACCTCTCTGAACGAATGCTGGTCCAAAACGGAGCAGGCCTCTTCCGAGGGCGACGAGGTCGCCGGTGCCAGGCCAAACCCAAGCGCCGCGAGCACGCGGTATACACGGTTTATCGCCGCCTCGGCAGCGAGAACAAAGCGCTCCTCATCCGCGTCGAGCTCGCCGCGGTCAAACACCAGATAGAAACCGTCCATGCGGTCGATGCGAACCAGCGAGACCGGGCTCTTGGCCACGATGGAGCGCAGGCGCTCCAGATCGATCGACGAGAGCACGCGGCGCGCAAACAGCTCGATGCCGGAGGGGTCGCGCTGCTCGGCAATGCGATAGAGCACAGCATCGATCGCGTCGGGCAGAGGCGTCGACGAGAAGTCCGCGAACAGCGACACCTTGCGGCCGAGCGCGCGCGGAGCGGCATCGACGGCGGCGCCATCCAGGTCGGGACGCGGAGACGAGGCGCCGTCGATGACGCATAGCCGCAGATACACCGACGCCATGAAGGGGCGGTACCCGAGGCTTCGCTGCGTGTTCCACGTCTCGGTGTCGCCCACCTCGCGCATGAGGCCCGAAAATGCGCCATGGTAGCGCCCATGAGGCTGAAGCGCGGCATGGGCGTCTTTGACATAGAGCGTGCCCTCGTGGCCGTTGGAATCGGGCACGGCGGCAAGATCGGGCTCTCCCGCGGGGGCAAGCGTGATGGGATGGTCGACATGAAACACGCCGCCTCGATTGTCCACATAGGCAAGGATCGAAACGGTCGACGCGGACTCGAAGCGCACCACATAGCACGAGCCGCGCTCGGGAATGGGGCAAGCGTCCCAGATAACGCCGTATTGCACGCCTTTTTGCTGCCCAGGCAACGCGGGGAGCTTCTTACGTCCCGCCAAGAGCGGCAACTTAAACGATGAATCGGACACGGACGCACCCCCTCGTATGGGTCGCGGCGACACGGACGGGGCCGCCTTCGCCTGCCCCCATTGTGCCCGCCGCCCATGTTCCGAAGCCGGACTATTCCGCCTGCGGCCGTATCGCTCGCCGAACGTGAGGAGATACGAAAAAGGGCACTCCGGAGAGTGCCCTTTCAAGTTCGGCTGGTGCGGCGTATAGGATTCGAACCTATGACGTTCTGATTCGTAGTCAGACCCTCTATCCAGCTGAGGTAACGCCGCGGCGCAGTGAATATAATGGCATCGTCCCCCCTATCCGTCAAGCACTTTTTTGAAAAAAATTTGCCCGGTTTTGCATCAAGGCCTCTACCTGCGAAGATGCTCTGCATATTTCTTTGCGCCACCCTCCTCTATGTCTCGTCGCCAACCAGGGTGTAGGAAAGTTTTTTCTCGTCCAGATGCCGCTGCACCTCGCTGAGGCACGCGAACCCCGTATATCGAACAGCCAGGACGCAGGCGAGCTGTCCGGCGCCAGCCGCTCCCCACTCCCGGCACAGCCGCTCGACCGTCGGCACCGGCATCACAAGGCGCCGCCGGTGGCTCTCGGAGCCATAGCACCACCGTGTCCAGGGGCCCCGGCTCGCCTCGCAGAGCCCCAGGCTTCCATCTGGACCGTGCGCGCACGCCACCCTGAAGCGCTCCCCGTCCTGCTGGAAGCTGAATAGCACGACTTCGCTCGCCACCTCGATCATCTCCCCCTCCACCTGCGCCTGCTTCTTATTCCAGTCTATTTGAAATAAGAACATATGTTCGTGGAACTTTTGTTCCCATTCCTAACGCGTGTCCGGGCGAGAGGCTATACTGAATGGGTCTTTATACCTGCGTGCGAAGGGCAGCTGAATCCATGGCCTATCCCGTATTCGACCTTCACTGCGACACCGCCGATCGCCTCTCATGGCAGTCGCTTCCAGAAGACCTCAAGGCGACGCTCGGCTCCGATGCATATGGCCCGGGGGACGAGGAGCATCTCGACGAGATCCGCGACATCAAGACGAATCGCGGCCACCTCTCGCTTGAGCGCGTCGGCTCCACGCCGTGGGTCCAGTGTTTTGCTTGCTATATTCCCGATGCGCTTTCGCCTCAGGATTCCGTGCGATTCTACGAGCATGTCAGCGCGAATCTCGATGAGCAGGCGGGCCGGCACGCCGAGGCGTTCTCGCTTGTCGCCAGCGCGCAGGACATTCCCGAGCAGCCCGAGGCCGGGCGCTTGCTAGGGGTTCGCACCATCGAGAACGCCCGCCTCTTCGCGGCAGACCTTGCCCATATCGACGCCCTCAGGCGCGCAGGAGTGCTCATGGCGTCACTCAGCTGGAACGCCGCGGGACCTCTTGCAAGCGGGCATGACGACGAGTCGGCAGGCCTCACAGATGTCGGGCGCGAGGCGCTGCGCCGCATGGAGGACGCCCGCATGGTCCTGGATGTGTCCCATCTCAACGACCGCTGCTTTGATGAGGTCGCCCGCCTCGCGACGCGCCCCTTCGTGGCAAGCCACTCCAACAGCCGCGCCGTATGCGGGCATCCACGCAACCTCACCGACGCGCAGTTCTGCGAGATCCGCGACCGCGGCGGCATCGTCGGGCTCAACTATGCCGACATATTCATCAGCTCCGAGGGCGTCCCCACCTTCGACGACCTGTCTCGCCATATCGATCGCTGGCTCGAGCTCGGCGGCGAGCGCACCGTGGCCCTCGGCAGCGATTTTGACGGATGCGACACCCCGCCGTGCATCGCCACCGCAGACGACATGCCGCACTTCCAAAAGCAGCTTGTCGCGCGCTTCGGCGCAGACGTCACGCGCAAACTCTGTTTCGACAACGCGCACGCCTTCTTTGCCCGCTGGTCCTAGGGACACGAAAGCAATCAGCCCCTGTCGGAGCGGGCGACAGGCGTCGCGCCGTTCCGAACAGGGGCTGAAATGGAAAGAGAGTACGGAAGGCGGCTGACAGCTACCCCCTCCCTGTAAGGCATCTAGTCGATGGAGATCTTTTCCATGCCGCCCATGTAGGGGCGCAGGACCTCGGGCACCGTGATGGTGCCGTCAGGATTCTGATAGTTCTCCATGATGGCGGCCATGGTGCGCCCCGTAGGCAGGCCCGAGCCGTTGAGCGTGTGCACGAAGCGCGTTCCCTTGAAGTTCTCCGGGTCGCGATACTTGATGTTGGCACGGCGCGCCTGGAAGTCGCCGCAGTTGGAGCACGACGAGATCTCCTTGTAGCTGTTGTAGCTCGGCAGCCACACCTCGATATCGTAGGTCTGGCGCGCCGAGAAGCCCAGGTCGCCGGTGCACAGGCTGATCACGCGATACGGCAGCCCGAGCTGCTGGAGGATGTACTCGGCCTCGGCGGTCATGCTCTCAAGCTCGGCGTCGGACTCCTCGGGCTTGGCGAACTTGACCATCTCCACCTTGGTGAACTGATGCTGGCGAATGATGCCGCGCGTGTCACGGCCTGCAGAGCCCGCCTCCTCGCGGAAGCACGGGGTGCCGGCGGTGTAGCGCAGCGGCAAGTCGGCGGCATCGAGCACCTCGCCGGCATGCAGGTTGGTGAGCACGACCTCGGCCGTGGGGATGAGGAACTGGTCGTCGCCCACGTGATAGGCGTCGTCCTCAAACTTGGGCAGCTGGCCCGTGCCGAACATGATCTCGCGGTTTACCACCACGGGCGGAATGAACTCTTTGAAGCCGCGGGAGATGTGGGTGTTCAGGAAGAAGTTCTCGAGCGCGCGGTCGAGCATGGCGCCGGCGCCGGCAAGCACCGTGAAGCGCCCGCCGGAAAGCTTGGAGCCGCGCTCAAAATCGAGGATGCCCAGGTCGGTACCCAGATCCCAGTGCGGCTTGGGCTCGAAGCCCTCCGCCGCGAAGTCGCGCGGGGTGCCCCAGCGGCGACGCTCGGGGTTCTCGGTCTCGTCCTTTCCGACGGGCGTCGCCTCGTACGGCAGGTTGGGCAGATGCGCCATAAAGTCGGCCAGCTCGCCTTCGAGCTCGGAACGGCGCGCGGCAAGCCCCTCGATCTTCTCGTTGACCTCGCGCACGGCCTCCTTGGCCGCCTCGGCCTCGTCGCGCTTGCCCTCGCGCATCAGAACGCCGATCTTCTTGGACTCGGCGTTGCGCGTCGCCTGCAGCTCTTCGACCTCGGTGATGACGGAGCGACGCTCCTCGTCCAGTGCAAAGAACCGCTCGCGGTCCCATGTGGTCTGACGATTCGCCATGGCGACGTCGATGGCGTCCGGATTCTCGCGAACAAACTTGATATCGAGCATGATCCCCTCCGGGTTAGATATGCGTCTCGATTGCAAAGGCTTTACACACCGCCTCGTGGCAGCGCTTCCGCAAGTATATACTTATTACGTCATGTCCCGCACCGAGAAGACAAGTTGGCAAGATGGACGAGATTTTCACCTTTTTGTTTGGGACGCGAGAGGGCTTTGCCGTGCTCTTCTTCGCAGGCGTCGTCATCACCGCCATCGTGGCCTTCGTGCTCGAGCGCCGCACGCACAAGCTGTACGTGGACCGCGGGCCCAAGCAGGGCGACGATGAGGACGACTGGACGCTTTAGCCACACCGGGTGTCCGGCGCAGCCGGGCACCTACCCGCCCGCCATTCGCGCGGCACCTCCGGCCATGAGGCACCGCGCACATGTTCTCATGACGAGGTGAAGCCATGAGCTGGAACCAGCGCCCCCGCACCGAAGAACCCCAAATCGACCCCTTCAACGCACCAGACCCCATAATGCCGAGCGGCGACCAGGTGATGGATTCTGGCGACGTAGAGCCATCGGAGGAGCGGGCGCCTCGAGGCGCTGGACGGCCCAGGAGTTTTGACAGGCCCCACAAACGCAGGCAGCGGCCCAAATCGGATCCATCTTCCACACGCCGCCGTTCGACGAAAAGCGACGACGGCTATCGCGCCCCCACCGAACTTCCCGACGCCTACGAGGCGCCCTCGACCGATGGTACGCCGGGCACCGTAGCGGCAGAGCGCGCCCGCGCATCAATCAAGCTCGCCCGCCAGGCAGCCCGAGAGGCCAAACGCGCCCAACAAAGCGCCCGCGGAGGCAAGCGCAACAAAGGATGCATCACCATCATCGTCGTCCTTTTCCTCTTCAGCGGCGGCGTCGGTCTGCTTGAGGCCGCCTGCTCCGCCACCGTCGACACGATCGACCAGGCCTTCTTCACCGATCACTACAGTGTCTCGTATTCCTATGACTACAGCGACGACGCCGGCGATGACAACACCTATGGCAACGGACTCACCTACAGCGAAATTGAGCAGCTCGAAGACGACGTCGCGCAAGACGCGCAAGACCAGACCCAGGCGGACCTCGAGGCGCTCGTCGCCGACGCCGACGGGACGCTCGTCAAGCGCATAGGCGACGACTTCGCCGAGTCCTTCAACTCGTATTGCGGAACGAGCGCGGAAAACGCCGGCGTCGACAGCTACGAGGTGGCGAGGTGGATACTCGACACCATGACGTTCGAGATCACCGATGCCTACTCCTACCTTGATTCCTACGACGGCTTCAGCGCCACGGCGACCGTGTATTTCGACGCGACCGTGCCCAATGCGGGCGACATCGCCTACTACGTGAGCTCGTTCATCTTCAGCGAGTATTCGGACATATATCGTACCGACATGGTGTTTGATGACGACCAGCGCGCCCAAATTGCCCAGGCGCTCGAGGACGCCAAGGAGCGCGCCCTGGACGAAGCCGAGTCGCGCGACTACTTCCTGCAGGACTACGCCGCCGACGCCTCGACCTCCCCGGCGACGCTCACGCGCGACAGCGAGGACTGGGAGGGGAACATCCAAAGCCTCTTCAGGCTCTGGTAACGCCGCCGCCCGCGCTCTTGCAGGCCGCCCCCGCCGCGGGCACGGCCCCACCCCTGCCTTGCGGCAAGCCCGCCGTGCAAAGACGCCCTCGCTGCATCCGACGGTGCGACGGGTCCCTCTCATAGCATGACTGAGGCCGCCTCCCTCGGGGAGACGGCCCCATCAAAACCCCTATGACTTCTGCTCTCAGCAGAATGGCCGCCGAGACGCTGCGCGCCGCTCAGGCCAGATGGCTACTCTTTTGGCATCGACGCCGGAGCGCCCGCTTGCTCATGGGTCTCCGTCGCCGCGACCATCTGCTCGAACATCGAGGCGGTCTGCGTGAAGTCCGCCGGAAGCACCACGGTGGAGCTCTTGCCGGTGCGTGCGAACTCCGTCATCATCTCCGCCCACTGCGTGAACATGAACAGCTGGTTGGCCTCGTCGTTGCCCACGCCGGTCTCCTGGATGGTCTCGAGCGAGTCCTTGATGCCGATGGCGATGGCCTTGCGCTGGTTGGCGATGCCCTCGCCCGCCTTCTCCATGGCCTCAGCCTCGGCCTTTGCCTCGGTGACGCGACGGATTCGGTCCGCCTCGGCGAGATCCTGCGCGGCAGCCTTGGTACGCTGCGCGGCGTTGATCTGGTTCATGGAGTCCTCGACCTCGGCGGGCAGCGCGATGCGCGTGATGAGGGTCGACACGAGCGTGAAGCCGTAGGCGGCCATCTGCTCGGACACGGTGGCGTTCACGTCTTTGGCGATGTCATCCTTTTTTGCAAAGACCTCGTCGAGGGTGTAGACCGGAATGGAGGAGCGCAGGGCGTCGGTGATGAAATCGCGCATCTGGGCAACCGGCTGCTGCAGCATGTAGTAGCTCTTGTAGACGCCGGAATCCGCGGGGCCCGATCCCATCTCGTAGCTCACGTGATACTGGGCCGACACCTCGAGGCCGATCGTCACGTTGTCTTCGGTCTTGGCATCGATGTCGAACCCGTTCTTCATGGTACGCAGGCTCACCGTCGCCGCCTTGCGGTCGATGATGGGAATCTTCGCGTGGATTCCCGCGCCCACGATTCGGTTGAACTTGCCTAGGCGCTCGATGATGACCGCGTGCTGCTGCTTGACCACGAACAGCGTGTTCAAGAGGATGATCACGACCAGCACAACGAGCACAATCAGGCCGAACAGGCCACCAAGCAGATTGCCGATGGAGTAGAACATGGTTGCTCCTTCAATCGGGAACGGTTGAGGACAGCATACCCGATTCATGGCATGCCGATATCAGGGGCGCATCAAATCTCGCGCCCATCGCCAGACGGCGCAACGCAGGCGGCGGGCGGAGACCGCGCTAGAGCTCAGGATAGAGCGGATGGGCGGCGAGCAGCTCGCGCACGCGGACGCGCACCTCGCCGAGCCCGTTCTCGTCCCCCGCGTGGAAGACGGAACGGGCCACGAGCGCGCCGATCTCGTAGAACTCCTGCTCGGTGAAGCCGCGCGTGGTTCCTGCGGCAGACCCCACGCGAATGCCGCTCGTCACGAACGGCGATCGGGGCTCTCCCGGAATCGCATTCTTGTTCACCGTGAGCCCGACGCCATCGAGCAGCTGCTCGGCCTCCTTGCCCGTCACGCCCGAAGCCGTCAGGTCGACCAGACACAGATGGTTGTCGGTTCCGCCGGAAACCAGGCGAAGGCCGCCGTCGACCAGCCCTTCGCCCATCGCGTGGCAGTTTTTCACCACGCGCTCGATGTATGAAGCGAACTCCGGCGTCAGGGCCTCGCCAAACGCCACCGCCTTGCCGGCGATGACATGCATGAGGGGACCTCCCTGCGTCCCGGGAAACACCGCCTTGTCGACCGCGCGGGCGAGCTCGTCGTCGTTGGTTAGGATGAATCCGCCGCGAGGACCACGCAGGGTCTTGTGGCTGGTCGAGGTCACCACATCGGCATAGGGCACGGGCGAGGGATGCACGCCTGCTGCGACGAGACCTGCGATATGGGCCATGTCGACCATGAGCCGCGCACCCACCCCGTGCGCGATTGAGGCGAGGCGCTCGAAATCGATCGTTCGCGGATACGCCGATGCGCCGCCGACGATAAGCCTGGGGCGCTCGCGCCGGGCAAGGTCCTCAAGACCGTCGTAGTCGATGGTCTCGGTCTTGGGATCGAGGCCGTAAGACAGAAAGCGATAGAGGCGTCCCGAATAGTTGACCGGAGAACCATGGGTGAGATGCCCTCCCTGGTCAAGGCGCATGCCGATGACCGTGTCACCAGGCTCGAGCAGCGCCGCATACGCCGCCAGGTTGGCGTTGGCGCCCGAATGGGGCTGGACGTTGGCATGCCGGCACCCAAAGAGCCGGCATGCACGCTCGCGAGCGATGTCCTCCACCACGTCCACCGCCTCGCAGCCGCCGTAGTAGCGACGGCGCGGATAGCCCTCTGCATACTTATTGGTAAGGATGCTTCCCACCGCCTCGAGAACGGCGGGGGACACGATGTTCTCCGAAGCGATAAGCTCTATGGTGTCGCGTTCGCGGGCAAGCTCGCGGCCGATAGCAGACGCGACCTCGGGATCCTCCTGCGCAAGAATCGAATACGCCATGGACGCTCCTCTCGATAGGGATGGTCCGGCCGCGGGACGGCTTGCCCGCGGGCGGCGGAACCTTCACGATACCCCTCGCAACGGTGCGTGCAAAGCGCTTTGCCGGGAACGGCGACGTCCCCTCGGAGAGGGGCGGGCGTCGCAGAAGACGGAGCCCTCCTAGTCATCATCCCGCTTCTTGCCATGTACGACGGTGATCCTCACCTTGCCTATCAAGACGGCGATAAGCAGCGCTATAAAAACGATGGGCAGCAGACGCAGCGCCCCCACCAAGAGAATCCCCAAGAATGAAAAGACCAACGAGATGACGGCTGCGATCACGAGCACGGCGATGATCAAATAGATGTAGGGCATGCGAACCTCCCGGAGCGTTTCCCACAGCATACCCGAATCCTTCCCACGCTTTCGCGTCGCCCTAGCCTTGCGCCCCAATCCAGCCGCCCCTGCCCGACGCGGGGCGTGCGGAGGGCGGCCGCCATGGCTGACGCCGAAATGCGACCTTCCCCGACAACGCCCGGCATCGCCCCCGGCGTGATCCGGCCATCCGCCCGGCTCGGCCCTGCCACATGGCCGGGCCTTTGGACACATGCGGCCTGCGTCCCATAAGACCCACCATAGGTCCTGCTGCGGACCTCTTTCTACCACCCGCCAGTCTTTAGGCTTCCTTGAGACCTTCTTTACCGCCGCCACCGTATACTGGGGCTAATCGGACGAGGACATCCGGCTGCGCCAAGCGCCCGCCCTGTTACATTGCACAAGGACGGCCGCGCAAGAGCCCCCGATGCGTCGCGTCCTCCTGTCACAGCAAGGAACGTGCAAGCACCGCCCGCCCCTATGCCAAGTCCTTATCTCGCGAAAGGAGCGAATCATGATCGTAACCACCACACCCGACATCTCTGGATATCAGGTCACCGAATACCTCGGAATCGTCGCCGGAGAGGCCGTCATGGGCGTCAATATGTTCCGCGACCTGGGCGCAAGCCTCCGCAACGTGTTTGGCGGCCGCTCCGCAGGCTATGAAGACGAGATGCAGCGTGCGCGTGAAGAGGTCATCTCTGAGATGATGCAACGCGCCGAGGAACTTGGAGCAAACGCGGTGGTCGGCGCCTCGCTGGGCTATGAAACGTTCGAAGGCATGATCATGACCGTTGCCTCGGGGACCGCCGTCCGCATTCGCCGCGCCTAGCAAACAATCCGACCTGCCGCCTTTTCCTGCCGCGGCAGGGGGGCGGGCCGTCGCAACGCCCTCTTCAGCCCTCCCTCTGCTTGCAAGCCGCTTGCGGGTCCTGTCTCCAAGATTTGGAGCAGGGCCCGCTCCGTGGACACGCTACATGACTGCGCGCTCGCCGTCATCTTACGCAGGAGCCGCCAATCTGCCCTCCAGACGCTCATACAACTTGATACACCTTGAACGCATGGGCACGCTTTTTTCGTTCGTTTTTGATTATTTGGCCGTTTTTGCCAGATACGAACGATTAAACAACAGCTGCGACCCCACCCTCCGTCATCCGATGGGTCGGCATACAGTAATATGCATTAATCACATCAAGTTTGCCAATTATATTCATTAGATTTCTGCTGTTTTGTCCTCGCTCCGCGAGGAGCCGTTCTGCAGGCAGGCGCAATCGTTCGTATCTGGCAAAAACGGCCATATTCTTCCGCTTCCAACGTGAAAAGCCCTTGTTTTTATCTCCGAAAACGAATCCGAACCCCACACCAACGCTTAACACACCGGGGTCGCCATGCATACAAATCGAGTCGTCCGCCTTCCGATGGCTACAGGGCAGTATGGGAGAGCTTTCTCGTCGCTGCGACCATGAGAGATTGCCGGCGAACTGTCAGGTAGGTGCACATGCAAAAACCCGAAGGCCATAAGACCTCCGGGCTGCGAATTCTTGGTCGCGGGGGCAGGATTTGAACCTACGACCTCCGGGTTATGAGCCCGGCGAGCTACCAGACTGCTCCACCCCGCAATGTCTGGCTGCGCCTCAGCGCAGAAAGATATATTACGATGGACGGCCCCTGATGGCAAGCACGCGGTTCACATAACAAGATGCTCCACATTTCCGTCAAATATGTCCCCGCAATATGCCACCGTAAAGGCGGCGGCAGGCACGAAACCCCACGCCGCAGACATCGGCGGGAGATCATCGACGTCCCGGTGCGCGCCCCTACTCCTTGAGCCTGTCTTCGCGGGACTTGAGCGCCTCGCGAAGCGCGTCGATGTCCTCGCGCGTGCGCTTGGCACGACGCGACAGCACGAACACATAGGCAAACAACGCGATCCAAATGCCAACATAGGCTGCGATTACAAACGGGGCGGCGGGAAGTACGGTGGAGTACACCTCGGCAAGAATGGGATCCATGGCTATGCCTCCTGGGAGCTATCAAGGTGGGTGTCGGGCGATTCGGAATCGGCGGGTGCCACCTCGGCATGTGCCGTCGTGGAGACCCCCGCCCCATCGGCGGCAGCGCCTGTAGCGGCGCCCGTCGTCGACGCGTCCGGAGAATCTGCGCGGGCCGGCGCCTCGTCAGCCGCGACGGCTTCCCTCGCTCCAGCGCGAAGGCGCTCGAACGCGGCGTCGGCAGCGGCGCGAGACTTCCATGCATCCTGCTCTTCCAGACGCTCCTTCAGGTCCTCGACTTCCTGGGCATCGGCATTGATGCGCAGGGCAAGCCTGGTAAGCGCAAACGCAATGAACAGCATGCCGAACAGCCCCAACAAAAACGGTATCAGCATCATGGGCGGCAAGCCGCTGTCGGTGCGAAAGACCACCGGATGAATCGATGACGGCACCAGGCGGGTGATCATGAATGAAATCGGTGCATCGATGAACGCGACCACGCAGAAGACGGCGCAAAAGCGTGCGCGCCGCTCCGGGTCGTCGAGCGCATTGCGCAAAATAAAGTACCCGATCACCAGCAGCATGAGGATGAAGTAGGTCGTGAGCCGCGGCTCCCAGACCCACCACACGCCCCACTCGAAGCGCGTCCACAAATCGCCCGAGATCATGGTCGCGACGATAAAGGCGAGCGTGACCTCCATGGCGGTCTTCGAGCGAAGGTCAAACGCACGGTCCTTGGTCATAAGAAAGCGCACCGCCCACAGCGCAGCGAAAAACATGACCACAAACGACGCAACCGCCACCGGAACATGCAGGTAGAAAATCTTCTGGCTGAGCAGCAGCTTGGTTGTGACCTGCGTTCCTCCGATGATGGCAGGCTCCGAGAGCTCTGCCCCCTGGACCATGGGTGCGAGCGTAAACGTCCACACCACATCGATGGCGGTCAGCAGCACGCCCAGCACCAGCGCCGCGAATGTCAGGCGATCGATGAGGCCACCGCGCGCGGGCGAGCCGCCAGAAGATGCCCGGACAGGAGAATCCGCTGCCATAGCGCCCTCCCTTCCCTTAAGAGTTACCATTGTGAAACACTCGCATTATACAGCGCCCCCTAGTCTACTAGAGGGCGCGTCCACGGACGAGTCCGACGCTCAGGCGTCCACGACGAACTCGTAGAGGCCCCATGCCGCGGCGATCATGATCACGTCGTAGGCGCCTGCCAGCGCAAGCGAGGTCCAAAACGTGCCGAAGGTTCCCTCGACCCCCATGAGCGCAACGCTGGTGGCCGACACGCACGCATACAGCAGCGGGAACACCACGGGGATGAACAGGATCGCCAGCAGCACATCGCGGCCCCTGGTATCGATGGTCATGGTGGATAGCAGCGTGCCCACGCCGGCAACGCCGATCGTCCCCACGACCAGCGGCAGGAGCATCATGGGCGTCGTGGATGCAAGCTCCGCGCCCGACAGGAAAAAGAGGAAGAACAGCGGCACGGTGATGAGCTCCACCAACGCCAAGAAGATGAGGTTTGACGTCGCCTTGGCCAAAAACACCACGGCGCGATCCACCGGGGCCAACAGGATGCCCTCAAGGCAGCCTGACTCGGTCTCATGCGAGAAGCTGCGGTTGAGACCGAGCAAGCTCGTGAAGATGATGAGCGCCCACAGCAGGCCTCCAGCAAACGACACCACCTCGACGCGGTCACCCACCTGCGCGAGCGCCGCGCCATAGATGGTGAGCACGAGCAGCGCGTAGACCACCATGGAGGTGAGCATCTCACGCGTGCGCACCTCTTGCCTCAAGTCTTTGAGCAAGAGCGCCCGATACTGCCGCCAGCTCGAGACGCGCATCGTGCCGGGCTTCGAGTCTTGCGCCATCTACGCCACCCCCATCCCGACGGTCGCCAGATAGAGCTCGCGAAACGCCGCCCGGTCGATGCCCGCCTTATCGGCACAGACGACGACTTGCCCGCGCGCCATGATGAGCGCATGCGTGCACAGATCGAAGCCCTTCTCGAGGTCATGGCTCACCATGATGAAGGTGCGCCCCTCGCGAACACGGGCGATGAGCTCGTCGAAGAGCTCGGCAGCGTGCGGGTCGAGGCCGGAATACGGCTCATCGAGCAAAACGAGGTCGGGGTCGTTCACCAGGGCGCGAGCGATGGAGAGGCGCTGCTGCATGCCGCGCGAGTAGGTGCGCACCGCGTCATGGCGACGGTGGTCGAGCTCCACGAGCTCGAGTAGCTCGCGAATGCGCCCGCGATCGGGCTCGCCACGATAGAGCGCCGAAAAGAACTCCAGGTTCTCTTGGGCAGACAGGTCTCCATAGAGCATGGAACGATGGCTGATGAGGCCGATGCGGGCACGCAGCTCGTCGGGCTCGTCAAGCGCGTCGACGCCCATAAGGGCGAGCGAGCCGCGCGTCGGACGCGACAGCAAGGCCAGCGTGCGCAGCAGCGTGGTCTTGCCGGCGCCGTTCGGTCCAAAGATCGAAAGAAACGCGCCCTCGGGAACAGAGAGGTCGACCCCGTCGAGCGCACGACGGGGCCCAAACTGCTTCACGAGCCCGTGGGCATAGACCGCAGGCGCCCCGCTTCGGCGCGACACGCTCTTCTCGGGAGCCATGCCTAGGCCCGCTTTCGCTCGTCAGCGGCGATGAGCGGCGTGGCCCGCCGCGGCACGAAGGCCAGGACGATACCCGCCACCACGATGCCGCCGCCGACCCAGTTGCACAGGATAAGAGGGTTCACCTTGACGCTTACCGACAGAGAGCCGTCGGCATTCGTGCCTTGGAACGCCACGAAGAGGTCTTCGGTGGGGAACGTGAGCACGCCCGCGTGCAGCGTCTGCTGCTGGGTGACGGCAGAGACCTCCATCGACGGCGTCAGCTCGCCGATGACCTCGCCCAGGCTGTTTGAATCCTCAAGGGCGGAGACGTCGTCGACGGCGCGCGAAACCGTGAGGTGCAGGCGCATGATTCGGCTGTCCGCCTCATCGAAATAGTCGTCCACGCCCGTGAGGATAAGCTGGTAGCCGCCCACCGACTCGGACGCGTAGACATAGTCGCCCTCGCTCGCGTCCGGCGACAGGGTGATGGTGTGCTCCTGCACATACATCCCCGACCCGACCAGGCCCACCAGCGCAATCGCGCAACCAAGATGGGCGAGGTATCCGCCCGCCTGCGCCGGAGAGCGACGGAAGAGGTTCACGACCGCCAGCGCCGGATTCTCCCCCTTGGAGCGCATGCGGCCGCGCACGCCGCGGCCCAGCAGGTACGCGGACGAGGCGAGCAGCAGCGCCGCGGCAAGAAACGACACCACCGTGAGCGCGAAGTAGTACCAGCGCGGCCCCTGCTCGGCAAGGGTGGCGGCGGGATCCCCGCCCGCCGCGATCACCGCGTCGTATGCGGGGACCAGCGCCGTCACAAAATAGGCCATGAGGACGACGAAGAACGCCGCGCCCAAAACCGCGGGGACGCGCATGTTGCGTGCGAAGGCGGCGCCATCGGTGCGGCGCCAGCCCAGCATGGGGCAAACGGCCATGAGCAGGCCGAAGAGCGCCGTCGCAGGACGCGCGACCGCGTTGTAGACGCCCGCCGAGACCACCTGGCCGCCGAGCGGCATCCACGTGGGCAGCGAGCTCGAGACCGTGAGGTAGGCCACAAGCACCGCGCCCACGATACACACCAGATTGGTGAGGTAGTACGAGCCTCCCTTTGATGCAAGCGACTCGATCTCCTCGGCATCGTCGAGCGTGCCGTGGCGATATACCAGAAGAACGAGGAAGGAGAGCGCGGCGAGCACCATGATCGCCAGGAAGAAATAGGTGGAGACGGGGTCCTCGGCAAAGGCATGCACGGACTGGACGAGGCCCGAACGCGTGATAAACGTGCCCAGCACGACGAAGATGAAGGTGATGACCGCGGCGAACATGCTCCAGCGCTTGAAGCAGCCGCGCTTGCGGTACATCGTGAAGCTATGGATCATGGCGACGGCGGACAGCCAGGAGAACAGGCTCGCGTTCTCGACGGCGTCCCACGCCCAAAAGCCGCCCCAGCCCAGCACCACGTACGCCCAGACGGCGCCGAGCGCCATGCCGATGGTGAGGAAGATGAACGAGAAGATGGCCACGCGGTCGCTCAGCTCGACCCAGCGGGCGCTCACGTCGCCGGTGATGAGGGCCGCCATGGCATAGGCGAACGGGATGGCGCAGCCGGCATAGCCGATGAAGGTCGCCGGCGGGTGCAGGACCATCGCCCAATGGAGCAGCAGCGGGTTCATGCCGCCCGCCGACGACACGAGGGTGCCGTCTTCGTTGAGATACTGCGCCGCGGTGGCGATGAAGGGATTGTTGGACTCGGAGAACACGAGGGTCGCGCAGAAGAGCGCCACGACCACCTCCGACACGGCAAGCGCCACCGAGGAAAGGTCGTCGGTCACGCGCATGCGTCGCCATGCGACCATCGCAGAGAACACCGAGATGAGCCAGGTCCAGAACAAAAGCGACCCCTGGCGTCCCGCCCAGACGCCGGCGACCTGGTAGAGCGGCAGCAGCGGGCTGTCCGTCTGCGGGAAGTTCGACGCGACGTAGGCTAGGCTGAAGTTTCTCGTCAAAAAGCACAGCAGGATGATGGCCACGCACGCGGTGAGCGCCACCGCGTTGCCAAACACCAGCAGATAGCCGGCGTTGACGGCCCCTTCGCGGCGCGTCTTCACGCCCACGGCAAGAGAGGCGGCGGCGACCAGGGCCACCAGCATCGCCAGCACCTGCAGCACGTTTCCCAACGTGGAAATCATATGGTTCTATCCCCTCTTATATCATCTTGTCGGCATGATGCCGGCAGCGGCGCGCGACCCTGTCGCCCTCCGCCGGGCACCGCCCCGCGAGCCGCCCGGCGCCAAGCCCTAAGACCCCGCCCGGCAGCGGTCGTGACGGCGCGGCGGACGCCCCTAGGCCACCGACTCGTCGATCGCCGGCTGCTCGGAGGCCACGAAGGAGCCGTCGGAGCCGAGCGACCCCTTGATCACCACCGCGGTGCCGTCGGCCACGGCCTCGTCCATGCCGCCGTCCCATTTCACCTCTATGGTCTCGCCCTGCGACTCCAGCACGAAACGATAGTCGGCGTCTACCGAGTTGACCTGGCCGGACACGTAGCCGCACACCGACACCTCGTCCCCGCCGAGGGAATCCGCCTGATCGAGCAGGCCCTTGACGGTCAGCGAGCCCTCGGCGCTCTCATATTTGGACGGGCACTTGGTCACGAGCTCAGAGCAGGCGAGCGTACCGTCCTCGACGGTCCCCGTGCAAATGGCGACCACGCCCGCGCCAAACGTGGCGGGCAGCGCCCCGTCATAGGACACCTGCAGGGTCTCTGAGCCATCGCTCTCCTCGGGCGTGATGGCAAAGGTGGCAGACGTGCCCTCGCTCGTGATGGAATCGGCGACCACCGAGCCCGAAACCTGCACCTTTTTGCTTTCGTACTGACCGGTAAGGACGTCGCCCACCGTCAAAGAGGTCGCCGAGCCGCCCGCGCCCGCGATGGCAACGATGACCAGCATGGCAATGACCACGATGCCGCCCACAACCATGAGACGGCGCTTCGCCTTTTTGTTCATGCGCGCTCCACATGCTCAATCGGTCCACAGAGAACGCAGTAAGTATACAATGAGCGCAGAAATGCAGCCCATATTGCTGCAAAACACGACGAACCGCGGGCCGAGCGCACGCATGCGAGACCGGAGGAGCCAATGCTGCTTGCCATCGACATGGGCAACACCCAGACCGCTTTGGGGCTTTTTGACGGCGGCGAGCTGGTGCGCTCCTGGCGCATGCCGACCGACCGCTCCTTTACCGCCGACGAGCTGCACGTTCGACTGCTGGGATACTTTCGCATGTATGACCTTGCGCTCTCGGACGTCGACGCGGTCGCCTTCGCCGGCGTGGTCCCCCAGCTGTCGCGCGCCTGGCGCTCCGTCGCCCGCCGCCTGTCGGCAGACGCCGTGGTCATCGGCGCAGACACCGCCGAAGTCACCAAGGTGCACGCCCCCAACCCCTCCGAGGTGGGAGCGGACCGCATCGCCAACGCCGTGGCCGCCGAGACCTTCTACGGCGCGCCCGCCATCGTGGTGGATTTTGGAACGGCGACCAATATCGACGTGATCGACGCCGACGGCTACTACATCGGAGGCGCCATCGCGCCCGGCCTGCGCATCTCGATGGAGGCGCTCACCGCCCGCGCCGCAAGGCTCGCGAGCGTGCCCCTGGAGGCCCCTGCGCACGCGATCGGCTCCACCACCGTCGAGGCGGTCCAGAGCGGCGCCGTGATAGGCGCCGCCGCCATGGCCCAGGGCATGGTCGCCCGCATCAAGGCCGAGCTCGGGGCGCCGGATGCCCGCGTGATCGCCACGGGCGGACTGGCTGGCGTGGTGGCCGGCTCCACCGACGCCTTCGACGAGGTGGACGGCCAGCTCACCCTGAAGGGCATCTGCGAGATCTACCGCCGCATGTGCAACCGCTAGGGCACGCCTCGTACACCCCCGGCATACGCGGCGCAAAAGCCCCCTGATACCGCATGCGCCCGGCCGCCCACCACGAGCAGCCAGGCGCATCGTAGACGCATGGGGTCCGAATCGCGCTTAGAGCGCGCCGAGCTCGCCGGTCACATGTCCGACGCGCTCCTCGGGCTCGAGCACCTTCACGCCCTCGTAGCGGAAGAACCTCGCCGGGTCATGCATGAGGTCCTCGAGCGGCACGAGCACGAAGTCGCGCTCGCCCAGCTTTGGGTGCGGAAGGCGCAGCTTGTTGCCACCGTGGACCTCGCCATCCATCCAGATGAGGTCGCAGTCGATGGTGCGGGGGCCGTTCTCGCGGGCAGACGCCGTGCGGTTGCGCCCCAGCTTGTTCTCGACCTTCATGAGCTCGTCGAGCAGCACGAGCGGAGAGAGCTCGGTGCGCACCTCGATGACGGCGTTGGCGAAGGAGTCCTGGCGCGTCTCGTAGGCGGGCTCGGTCTCGTAGATGCGCGAGCAGCTCGACACGCAGGTGAGCGGAATCTCGGCAATGAGGTCGCGCGCCGCACGGATGTTGTCCATGCGCTTGCCCAGGTTGGAGCCGAGCGCCACGAAGGCGCGGCGGGGCTGGGGGCGCGCGACGGCCCAGAAGCCGTTCAGGAACTGGGCGAATCCCGCAACGTCGTGCACGCGCACGATGTTCGCGCCCGCCTGGATGGCGCCGAGGCACACGCCGAAGGTCGCGGCGTCGCGATCGGCCGCCTCGGGCACGCCGGCGACGGTGCCGATAAAGCGCTTGCGCGACACGGCGCACAGCAGCGGATAGCCGAGCGAAGCCATCTTCGCCGTCTCGCGCTGGATGATGATGTCCTCGTTGGTGCTCTTGCCAAACCCGGCGCCCGGATCGATGCAGATGCGGTCGCGTGACACGCCGGCGTGGATGAGCGCACGGGCCTGATCGGAGAGGAAGCCCATGACGCGACGCATGACGGGCGCGGAGTCGGGCAGCGTGAAGCGGCGGCGCTGGGAGGTGCTCACGTAAGCCTCCTCGCGGCGGGCCGAGCGGCGCATGATGGCGGCGAGGCGGTCCTCGGGAGCAGGCGCCTCGGAATCCTTGCCCTCATCCTTCTTGGCGTCCTTGTCGTCTTGCTGGGCGGCGGCGCGCTTGGCCTCGGCGGTCTTTGCCACCGTTGCCGCCGCGATGGCGTCGAGCTTGCGCTTCTTCTCTTCCTCGGCCTGCTTCTTGGGATCGGTCTGGGCGTTCGCCGCGGACCCGTTGGGCACGTCGCCAAACGGAAGCGGCGGCTGGATGACTCCGCCGCCCAGGCGCGTCCCGCCGAGCAGCTTGCCGCGTCCGCCCTTTTGGGCCTTGGACGCGCTCTTCTGCTGCTCCTCTGCGGCTGCCGCCGCGGCTCGCGCCTTCTCGGCGACAAAGGCCGCCGCCGACGTGTCCAGCTGCACCGGCGTATGGGCGCGCGCAGGCTCTGCGACCTCTCCTGCATGGGCGATGATCACGCCGCACTGGCTTGAGGTGATGAACTCGACCATCTTGGGATCGGTGAAGCCGGTGACGTCGTTCACGATGGACGCGCCGACGCGAACCGCCGCCTTGGCGACTTCGACGTGGCGGGTATCGATGGACACGATGGCCCCGTGCGACGCGAGCGCGCGGACGACGGGGAGGACGCGCTTGGCCTCCTCGTCGGCGCTCACCGGGGTAAAGCCCGGGCGCGTGGACTCCCCGCCCACGTCAATGATGTCGGCGCCGGCGTCGAGCATCTCCAAGCCGCGCTTGATGGCGACGTCATGATCGAAGTTCTCTCCGCCGTCGCTGAAGGAGTCCGGCGTAACATTGAGCACACCCATGATGCGCGGGCGGTCGAAGGTGAGGTTGAACTTCCCGCACCGCCAGGTTTTCTTGTCGTATGCCATGCGTATCCTTTCGCCTTGCCGGCCCGTCCGGACGGACGGCGCGCAAGCGGTCTGGTCGTATCCTCCTATTGTATCCAGAACGCACGCCCGGACGGGACGCCCGAAGGCTGGATGCAAGAAAAGTGCAGCGACATGCCCGGCAGCGGCAGGCTTGAGGCGCCGCGCGCTACAATGGACCCACCGACAGGCGCTCCCCCACCGCAGAATCCGGCCGCCGAAACCCGCGCGGCGCACCGGGGCGCCGGTTTCCCCATGCTAGGAGGCCCTATGAAACGCTTACGACACGCGCTCGGACCGGCCGTCGCATCCGCGGCGCTCGTGTGCGGCCTGGTGGCGACCCCCATCGCCGTGGCAGCGACGCCCGCGTCTTCCAGCCCCGCCCACACCCCCTCCCCTGACGCCACCGACGGCATCATCATCACCCTCGAAGACGAGGCGGGCCAGGACGTCCGCTCGCGCGAGGCCCGCGGAGGCATCTCGACGCTCGCGGACGCTCCCGTGGTGAGCGACCTCGCAGACGCCGGGGTCGAGGTGACCGACACGCTCGACACCGCCAACGACATGTTGCTCCAGGCAGAACCGGCAGACGGCCAGACCGACGCCGAGGCGCTTGCCGCCGCGCAGGCGGTCGACGGCGTGGCGAGCGTGCAGTACAACTTCCGCTACGACCTCATCGGCGCCGTCGAGGGGGATGCCGAGGCCGACGATGCGTCCGATGCATCCAGCGCGTCCGGCATCGACGCGCTCGCCATGAGCGACCCTCCCACAAACGACCCCTTCGCCGCACAGGACAGCCCCAGCACCGATGTGGGCAACCAGTACTGGCTGTATGACACCGGCCTTGTGGACGCCTGGGACCAGGTCAAGGCCCAGGGCGCGGTGACCGTGGCCGTGGTGGACTCCGGCTGCGACCTTGACCACCCCGACGTGGCCTCCAACGTCTTGGCCGACCTTGCTTACGACGCCGACGGCTCGCACATGCTGGCGGGCTCTGCCGTCGAAGACTCGCAGGGACACGGCACCGCGGTCACGAGCGTCATCGCCGGCGTGACCAACAACGGGGTCGGGCTCGCGGGCGCCTCGTATGACGCCAAGGTGCTGCCTATCAAGGTGTTCGACGACAAAGGCGGCGGATGCTACACCGACGACCTCGTGCGCGCGTACCAGAAGATCTTTGAGTACATCGACGGCGATCTGGTGGAGAACCTGCATGTGATCAACATGAGCCTTGGCGCCCATGACTCCTCGGAGGTGCCGGCAGGATCGGAGATCGGCGTCGACGGCATGCGCGACGAGGTGCTCGAGGGGCTCATCTCCACCGCACGCGACCGCTACGACATCGCCACGGTGTGCGCCGGCGGCAACGGCCACCCGAGCGGCGTGAGCGCATGCACCTATGCCAACTATCCCAGCGACTTCGAGGACTGCATCGCCGTGACCGCGCTCGCGACCGACGGCAGCAGCCTTAACTACTCGGATTACAACCGATATAAGGACATCAGCACCTACGGCGAGGACATCTGGGCGGCCTGGAGGGGCTCGAGCAGCAACAGTTCCCCGTATGTATATCGCAGCGGCACCTCGCTGGCGGCACCCATCGTGTCGGGGACCATCGCCCTCATGTTTGCCGAGCGGCCCGCCGCCACGGTGGATGAC
Organism: Enorma phocaeensis; assembly: GCF_016901575.1. Lineage (GTDB taxonomy): Bacteria > Actinomycetota > Coriobacteriia > Coriobacteriales > Coriobacteriaceae > Limicola > Limicola phocaeensis_A. The sequence goes on along the minus strand of NZ_JACJKQ010000006.1, from coordinate 1,512 downwards.
GTCTGCGAGGCGCTCTACGAGACGGCGACAGCCATCTCCTATGACATGAGCGACCCCGTTGACGCCGAGCGCGCCGCGACGACCGGCAGCCACGGCGCCCTGGACGCCGACGCCGCCGTCGCCTATATCGCCGACCACGTAGCCGCAGGCCCGGATATCGAACCCGTGCCGTTTGACGACGTGCAGCAAGGCGACTGGTTCTACGGCGCGGTGAGCTTTGTGTATTCGAACGGGATCATGCGGGGGTATCAGGACGAGGGTCGCCTGGGCACCTTTGGCCCCGATGACGCAACCTCCCGTTCACAACTGGCGCAAATACTCTACAACCTTGCCGACGCCCCCGAAACCGATGCGTCTTATACAGACAACTATGTCGACTGCGTGCCAGGTGCTTGGTATATGTCGGCTATCTCATGGGCAACCCAACAGGGGCTCATGAGCGGGTATGACGATGGCACCAACCGCTTTGACCCAGACGCCGCGCTTACACGCGAACAGCTTGCCGTAGTGCTATGGCGAGCCGCTGGAAAACCATCTACAAGCGAAAGCCTTGAAAATTTCTCCGACAGTGCTCAAACCAGCTCCTGGGCAGTTGAGGCCATGGAGTGGGCCGTTTCTGTCGGCCTGTTCCAAGGCTATGACAACACCGACATACTTAACCCAAGCGGAGTTCTAACCCGAGCTCAAATGGCAATGGTCCTCTACCGCCAAAATCAGATGTCTTAACAAGAATCAAAATGTCCACCCCAGCACGCCACTATCACGTGACGCGTGCTGGGGCCCTATCGCAGCGCTCGCTATTGCTAGTCGGCAACCGTCAGCCCAGCGAGATGGTTATCTGCCATGACACGCAATAGCCCGCCCATTTTCTTGCACTTCTAGCTATATGACAGAGCCCCTTCCCGATCATCACCCGGGAAGGGGCTCTACCAAATGACAGCCTTCTGCACGACAGCTTGCAAGAAACGAAAGGCTTGTCGAACCCCACACCACGCAGGTTCGGCAGGCCTGCTGTCAGGAGGACAGACCTCTCCCGACTATAATAACACCGTTGCCGCGCCAAAGGAGCCGAACAACCAAGGATATTCTGTTCTTTTAGCGGGCATTTTTGAGGCAAGCAGGCAGACGGCCGACAACAATGCAAAAGCCAGCGCAGAGCCAAGCTATACGAGTAAAAGGCCGGCTGTATCTTGCTGTCGAACATGGGCAAGCTTACATACAAGACGCAGAGACCCTGAAATCGGCTATTGGACGCTTTCCCTGGTATCCCCCACGCTGTCTTTTGCCGAAAGCAGCTACATGAAAATGTCTTGATTAAATCCCATATACATGGTTATCCACTCGTTTTTCTCTTCTATTTTATAGCCTTTTACCTGCGTCTTTACCAATAGGAAGGATAACTGGCGATTATCTGTTCCTTATGGAAGGAGAAAGACGTATGACAGCTTGCGTCAACAAGAAGCACACGAGGAGGGTCGCGCTCGCCATCTCCGCCTCGCTCGTGGGGGCCCT
>NZ_JACJKQ010000050.1 GCF_016901575.1 Enorma phocaeensis | reverse complement strand
GTCCCGTTCCGAACCCGGAAGCTAAGCCCCCTCGCGCCGAGAGTACTGCGGGTGCAGCCCGTGGGAGGGCAGGGCGCCGCTGGCCGGTGGGCGGCACCGGGCCGGGAGGCCCCCCCGGGGGCCGGCGTAGGGGCCCCGGGCCCCTTTTTTCATGCCGGGGCGGGGCGGTGGGGATTCCGCCCGTTTTCGCAGGCCTTAGCGTTGGTATCTCTATATTGCGGTAAGCTGCTATGGTTATGCCATGGCTAGGTAGGGATATATGTACGCAGCGTTTTTCATAGGTAATATCGCTTCTGGCAAGTCGACCGCCACGCGTTATCTCGAGTCGCTCGGCGCGACGAGGGTCGACTTGGATCAATGGGCTAAAGACCTCTATTACCCTGGATCCGATGTTGTGGGCGAGATCGCTGACGCGTTCGGTCTCGATGTGCTGTCTCAAGACGGAGGCATCAACAGATCCGTGCTCGCCGAGCGCGCTTTTGCCTCTGATGAGGCCGTCCACACGCTTAACAGTATCGTGCATCCTAGGCTCAAGCGTCGCCTGTCCGAATTGCTGCTGCCATCCCTTTGTTGCTCGGTTTCTGCCCCTGACATCCCGCTGCTTGTGGTGGAGGTGTCTGTCCCTGAGGCCTTCCTGGACATGTTTCCGCTCGCTGACGCAGTCGTGGCGGTCTCGGCTCCGCTTGACGAGAGGCGTTCGCGCGCTGTGTCCCGCGGGATGAGCCAGGACGATTTCGATGCTCGCGCGCTATGCCAGCCTTCCGAGGAGGAGCTCTGCGCCATGGCGACGGTCGTGATAGACAACACGAGCACTGATGACTCGCTCTTCGATTCGCTCGATTCCTGGGTCCAGTCGCTCCCGATTGGCGCTGAGCTGGCTGTCGACTCATATGAAGGGCCTGGAGCTTCGAGGGCTCAGGATGCTTCCGTTGAGGGGCCGAAGCCCGCTGCCGATGTTACGGGGGAGACATATGAGTAGGCGGCCTCGGCTTTTCTCGTGGTATCGGCTCATCCCCCTTATCGTCGTCGCGGTTTTCGGGGTTGCATCGGCTTTGTTCTCGTTCGCGCCGTCGCTTATCTTCGGCGCGCTTTATCCGCTTCACCATGAGGGATATATCGTTCAGTCGTCGCGTTCACATGGGGTCGACCCCTATCTTGTTGCCGCCGTCATCAAGACCGAGTCAGACTGGGATGCCGAAGCCGTCTCCAGCAAGGGCGCGGAGGGTCTCATGCAGCTCATGCCCGAGACTGCGCAGGACATGATCGACAAGGGGATCGTAGACGGTTCGGTGTATTCAGCCGACAACCTCTTCGACGCTCAGACCAATATCGAGTTTGGCTGCGCGTACCTGTCCTATCTCCTGCAGTATTTCAACGGTGCCACGGACCGAGCGATCGCGGCGTATAACGCCGGAATGGGCAACGTTGATGACTGGGCCGAACAGGACACCGTGCTGCACAACGCGATCACGTTTCCCGAGACGCAGGCATACCTGTTCCGTGTCACGACCGCGCAAGAGCGTTACGAGGATCTATATCCAGACAGCTTCCTCAGCCAGTAGTTGCCTTAAGGCCCGACGCCATCGCGCGCCGGGCCTCCCCATATGAGGGGGCCGCCCGCCCCGACATGTGTCGGATTTGTGGAGGCGGAATTCCCCCTTGCGCGGCCCGCCCGGCGCTGGCAATATATTCACCTGCCGCGC
>NZ_JACJKQ010000049.1 GCF_016901575.1 Enorma phocaeensis | reverse complement strand
GCAGTCCATGAACCTCACCTCGCGCCCCGCCCGCACGGCCTCGATGCCGATGGCCACGGCGAGGTGGGTCTTGCCCACGCCCGGGCTGCCGACGAGCAGCACGTTCTCGGCGCGCTCTATGAACCTGAGCGTCGCGAGCTCCTCGATGCGGGCCCTCGGGACGCTCGGCTGGAAGTCCCAGTCGAAGTCGGCGAGCCCCTTCACGTAGGGGAAGCCCGAGGAGCGTATGCGCTGGCGGACGATCCTCGCCTCGCGGGCGGCGACCTCGACGCGGGTCATCTCCTCGAGGGCGGAGCAGAAGTCGCGCTCGCCCGCGGACACCATGCGCACGTAGTCCGGCAGCGAGGCCGCCATCTCGTGGAGCCCGAGCGCGGAGAGGTTGTCCCGCGCCCTGATCGAGGGGCTCGCCTCGGCGACGGCGCTCACTCGCCACCGCCCCCTCCGAGCGCGTCGAGAAGGTCCAGGTTGGCGCGGGCGGCCGCGCGTATGTCGCCGTCCGCCCAGCGCTTGCCGTCGAGCGCCTCCATGTAGTGCTCCTCCCGGTAGACGATCGGGCCGGCGGCCTCCGCGGCGTCGTGCACGGCCACCTCCTCGCCGCCCATGCGGACCCTCACCTGGCCACCGGGCATGGCGACGACGGTGACGCGCCTGCCGATGCAGCGCCTGGGCACCGACCACTGGCGCCCCGCCGCCCTCACGAGCATCGTGGGCGGCACGGTCTGGACGCTCACATCGCCGACCATGGACTGCAGGAGCCGGGCGTTGCCGATCGGCCTGAGCGACTCCTTCTCCCGCATGAACAGGGCGCTCGGCGGCAGGCCGGTGGTCTCGTTGGGCTCCTCGTTGCTTCTGAGCTCTATGCGCGCGACGCACTCGAGGAGGCCCTCCCAGCCGGTGAACTCGCCCTCGTAGGCGCGGAGCCTGGAGAGGAAGCGGTTCGCGCTCTCGTCCTTGCCCTTCGTCTCCGGCGTCCCGGGGCGGCAGAGCACGAGCCTGAAGCCCGCCTCCTCGGCGAACCTCCACGCGCGCTCGACCTTCCGCCTCCTGCCCCCGGAGAAGGCCACGAGGGCCGACATGTTGTCGGTGACGCACTCCTCGGGGATGCCGCCGAAGGTCAGGAAGGCGTCCAGCAGGCACGCGAGCAGGTCGTCCGTGGTCCTCGACCTCGTGGGTATGAAGCGGTGCCTGCGGGAGTGCCCGAGCGTGCCCGACCACACGTTGAACTCGAGGACCTCGCCGTTCGCGTCGGCGAGCCTGACGTCCTCCTTCCAGTCGAACTGCAGCTGGCGGCCCGGCGGCGTCTCGAAGCGCGGGTGCGCCTCCGGGGAGGGGGAGCCGAAGGCGACCCCCTGCCTGCGGCACCACGCGGTGAACGCCCCGTAGCCGGGCAGCGGCGGGTCGTTGTGCAGGTGCAGCAGCATCTCGTGCACCCCCTTCTTCGTCGCCCCGGGCAGGACGGCCTTCGCCTCGACGATCGGCCGCACGCGCTCGAACGCGCTCTCTCGGTCGGACCTGCGGTCCTCCACCTCGCCGCCCTCCCTCCAGTACTTGGCCACGGTGTGCCGGTCCAGGCCGTGCCTCCTCGCTATGTCGCTGAAGTTCGGCTTGGTCCCGGCGGCCCTGTGCATGCTCAGCTCGCCCATCACGTTCCTCTCCATCCGCGCTCCTCCCGAAGGGTCCCGATCCTCGGTCGGAGCATATCCTCGTTTGCGAACATGGTGAAAATGCGTTAGCGCGGATGGCGGGTTTCCGTTAGCACGGACGGCGCGAAGCGTTTGCGCGAGTGGTTGTTTTTACATTAGCGGTATCAC
>NZ_JACJKQ010000048.1 GCF_016901575.1 Enorma phocaeensis | reverse complement strand
GCTCGAGAGCCTTGACGCCGCCCAGGCAGAGATCACCGACGGCATGGCCCAGATTGCCGACGGCCAGGCAGAGCTCGACGCCAACCAAGCAAGCATCGATGACGGGCTTGCCCAAATCGCCGAAGGCCAGGCAGAGCTCGATGAGGGGCGTGCCACCTTCGAGGAGGAGCGTGCCGACGCGCTCCAGCAGATCGAGGACGCCCGAGCCGAGGTGCGCGACATCGGCCCCGCCACATGGTATGTGCAGGACCGCTCCAACCTCGGCGGCTTCTCCAGCGTCGACGCCGACACCTCGTCCATCGAGGGCATCGCACGCGTGATCCCCGTCATCTTCTTTGTCGTGGCAGTCCTGGTGAGCCTCACCACCGCCACGCGCATGGTCGAAGAGGAGCGCACGCTCATCGGCCTGTATAAGGCTCTCGGCTACTCGCGCGGCAGGATCCTTTCGAAATATGTCGCCTACACGCTCTCGGCGGCTCTCATCGGAGGCGTGTTGGGCGACCTTCTGGGATTCATCGTCTTGCCGCTGTTCCTCTTCACCATCTTCAACGTCATGTATCAGCTCCCCATCCTGTCGCTTCACTTTGACGCGTTCTACGCGGTGGGATCCATCGCCCTGTTTATCGTGGGCATCGTCGGGGCGACGTTCATCACATGCCGCTCCGACCTGAAGGAGACGCCTGCCACCCTTATGCGCCCGAGGGCGCCGAGGGCCGGGTCGCGCATCTTCCTTGAACACATAGGCCCCTTGTGGCGCCGCATGGGCTTCTTGAACAAGGTCACCGCCCGCAACATCTTCCGCTACAAGAAGCGCTTCTTCATGACGGTGTTCGGCATCATGGGCTGCACCGCGCTTCTGGTGTGCGGCTTCGCCATCAAAGATACCGTGGCGTCGCTCGCGTGGCGACAATACGGAGAGACCGGCGTGGCGCAGGGCGCGGGCGAGGGCGTCTACGGCTACGACCTCATGGCGGTCACATCGGCCGAGGACTTCGACGCCGCCAGGCAGGCACTTCAAGACGAGGCGTCTGTAACCGACATGATCGAGGTCTACATCGACAACGTGACCGTCGAATACCAGGGCAAAAAGGAGAGCATGCAGCTCTACGTGGTGCCCGACGGCAGCTCGCTCGACGGCTACATCGCGCTCGTCGACGACGCCACCGGCGAGGCGGTCTCCCTTCCCGACGACGGCATCCTTATCACCAACAACGCCGCCACCGTCATGGGCTTCACCACGGGCGCCGAGGTGAGCCTCAAAGACTCGGCCCTGAACCAAGCCGACACCACGGTCGAAGGCGTGGTCACCAACTACCTTGGCAACGCCATCTATATGTCGCAGGCTTCCTACGAGCGCCTCTTTGGCACCCTCGAGGCAAACGGATTTATGGCGAAGCTCTCAGGCACCCCGGACGAGCAGATCGCCCTCTCTGACGACCTCGCCGCCGACGAGCGCTTCCTCTCCATCTCGGGCACCGAACAGCTCGCCCTCGACTTCTCCGAGAGCTTCTCGCTCATCAACTCGGTCGTCTATGTCGTGATCCTGCTGGCAGCCGGCCTGGCGTTCGTCGTGCTCTTCACGCTCTCGACGGTCAATATCGCCGAACGCGAGCGCGAGATAGCGACGATCAAGGTGCTCGGCTTCCGTCCGCCCGAAGTGCGACGCTATATCAACAAAGAGACGCTCGTGCTGACCGGACTCGGCATCCTTTTGGGCATTCCTGCGGGCTGGGTCTTGGGCATGAGCTTCACCGTGGTGCTCAAGCTGCCCGACATCAACTTTGCCGTCATGATCGAACCGGTGAGCTACGCCATCTCCGCAGCGCTGACCATCGTGTTCGCGCTCGTGGTCAATCTCATCACGAACCGCATGCTCGACCGCATCATCATGGTCGAGGCGCTCAAGAGCCCCGAATAGCCCTTCCGAGGAGCGCCTCGCCCCCGGATGCGGATTGCCGCCGGGGACGAGGCGTCATTAGGGGCAGCGGCACCCCTGTCGCGTCCCCTGCCCCTCTCCTGCCTTGCCC
>NZ_JACJKQ010000047.1 GCF_016901575.1 Enorma phocaeensis | reverse complement strand
CACTTCCGGCGTCGGGTTTTCGACATGAACCGCAAGAGCATGCCGACCCTTCCCATCACAGGCCTAATCTGACAAGTGCTTCAGGTATCTCGTCAGAGAGGCGGAAAGGAACATGATCGACATGCCCACCATCAATTCTATACGGCAGCAGCGACGCGATGGATGCAGCGTCGCCGAGATCGCGCGGAGAAACGGCGTCTCCCGCGACACGGTCTACAAATACCTCAAGCGGGATGATTTCTCCCCGACGCCTCCCGCGAGGAAGAGGCGCCCGAGCAAGCTCGATCCCTACAAGCCGCTCATCAGGCAATGGATAGAGGACGATTCGACGACCTGGCGCAAGCAGCGGCACACCGCGAAGCGGATATGGCAGAGGCTCGTCGAGGAGTGCGGCGCCGACGTGAGCGCGAGCACGGTCGGGCGCTATGTCAAGGCGCTGCGCGCGGAGAACCGCGCCGCGAGCGAGCGCTTTCTCGACCTTGCATGGGAACCGGGCGAGGCCCAGGCGGATTTCGGGGAGGCGGACTTCTATGTGATGGGGGTTCGCAGGCGCCTGAGCTATTTCGTCTTGACGTTCCCCTATTCCAACGTGGGCCTGGCCCAGGTCTTTCCCGGCGAGAACGCCGAGTGCGTCTGCCAGGCCTTGAAGGACATCTTCTCCTATATCGGCGGCGTGCCCAAGCGGATAATCTTCGACAACGCCGCCGGCGTAGGGCGCAGGACGGCCGACAAGGTGCGGACGACCGAGCTGTTCGGGCGCTTCGCCGCGCATTACGGCTTCGCCTATGCGTTCTGCAACCCCGCCTCGGGGCACGAGAAGGGCTCCGTCGAGAACAAGGTCGGGGCCGTACGGCGCTCGCTGTTCGTCCCCGTGCCCCAGGTCACGAGCATGGGCGCCTTCAACAAGAACCTCCTCGGCAGGTGCATGGCGCTTTCCAGAAAAGGCCACTGGATCAAAGGCGAGCCGGAGGACCGGCTGTTCGCCGAGGACCGCCTCGCCCTCTCCGGACTGCCCGCCAAGCCCTTCGAGGTGGTGCGCTACGCCACCGCCCGGGCGGACAAGAAGGGCAAGGTGCGGGCCGACGGCCCCCACTTCTACTCGACCGACCCGGCGTTTTCCGGATGCGAGATGCTTCTTGGGCTCGGGGCCACCACGCTGCGCGTCTTCGACGGCGCGGGCACGTTCGTCTGCGAGCACGCCAGAGCCTACGGCGACGCTCCGACCGACACGACGGATCCCGGGTCGCAGCTCCACCTCCTGTGCCTCAAGCCTGCGGGATGGCGCAGCTCGCGCGTCAGGGCGGCGCTGTCCGAAGATGTCCGCAGCTGGATGGACGGCCTCGGCAGAGACGAGCTCAAAGAGGAGCTGAGGCTGCTGCGCGACGAGACGGCGCGCTCCGGGTGGGAGGCGACGCGCCAGGCCGCCGAGCTCGCGTACGGGTCCACCGGGCGCATCGATCGGGCAAGCGTGGCGGTCGGCGCGGCGAGGATCGCCTCGGGCGCGGAGGCGATCGCCTACGACGAGCCGGTCGACCTGTCCGGCTACGACTCCGTCTTCTTTGGAAGGGGGGCGTAGGGCATGGCCTACCTCAAGCAAGGCGACGCCATGGCGTTGAGAGCCCTCATGCGCTCGATGTACTTCTCCGCGGACACCATCGACGCGTTCCTCGCATCCGCGACCGCGGGCCAGGTCGCAGCGGTGGCCGAGATGATCCGGCGCGAGATGCGGGTGCGCGAGCGCCGCAAGCGGGAGCGGCTGACGAGGAAGGCGAGGTTCCCCCAGATAAAGTCTTTCGACGGGTACGACTTCGCGCAGGTGGCCCTGCCGGAGGGCTACTCCGTCGACGACTTGAAGTCGCTTGCGTTCGTCGACGCGGCGCAGGACTTCGTCTTCCACGGGCAGACGGGACGGGGCAAGACGCACTTGGCGATAGCCGTCGGCCTCGCCTGCGTGGACGCGGGGCTGGAGGTGAGGTTCTTCACCGCCGCCGAGCTGGTGCTCTCCCTGACGCGCGCGAACCGAGAGCATCGGCTCGAGCAGCTCATGAAAGACATCGCGAGATCCCGGCTCCTCATCATCGACGAGCTCGGCTACGTCCCGCTCGACCAAGAGGGCGCGCGGCTCTTGTTCCAAGTCATGAGCGACTGCTACGAGAGGCGCAGCCTCGTCATCACCACCAACATCGAGTTCTCGAAATGGGGCGTGGTGTTCGGAGACGACAAACTCGCCTCGGCGATCATCGACCGCATCATGCACCACGGAAGGCTCATCGAGTTCAACGGCACGAGCAAGCGCATGGATCATGCTCTGATGCTCGGAAAGAAGGACGGCTAGCGACGGCGGAAACCAGGCGGCCGCTCTTGCAGAAAGCGCCGAATCAACGATGCGGAAAGTGTCGACAAAGACTTGACGCAACACA
>NZ_JACJKQ010000046.1 GCF_016901575.1 Enorma phocaeensis | reverse complement strand
TATGGAAGGAGAAAGACGTATGACAGCTTGCGTCAACAAGAAGCACACGAGGAGGGTCGCGCTCGCCATCTCCGCCTCGCTCGTGGGGGCCCTGAGCCTGGGCGCCGCCGCGCCCGCGTTCGCTGCCGAGGGCATTCAGCCTCTCTCGGCAACGGACGTCGACCAGGTCGAGAACGCCAAGGTGACCGAGGCATACGACAACGGCGGCCAGCCGGTCGATTTGTCTCAGCCGATCGAGTTTGCTGCCGACAGCGGGGCGCACTACGTGGTCCCGACGAAGATTAGAAACGACGCCGCGTGGGGCGACAAGGACTACCGCCTCGAGGACAAGGATGCCGGAGTCTATTACGTGAAGGTCGTCGCGGGTCCGACCAGCGCTACCGTGGACGGCGAGTACGTCCAGTTCGTCGCCAACCCGGAGAGCATCACGCGCGCCGGCACCTACTACGCGGTCGTGAAGGACACGGACGACCCCTCCGTCAGCGGCAACGACGCGTGGGTCAAGTTCACCATCGTCGACAAGACGCTCGACGACGCCGTCGTCGTCGGCAAGAAGGCGAGCGACACCTCCATCGAGTACACGGGCGCTGACCTCAAGTTCTCAACCGGAGAGCTCAACATCTTCTCGGGCGGCAAGCTGCTCGAGTACAATGTGGACTACACCGCGAACACCAAGCGCACCTCCACGGACATGAACAACGGCCAGACCAACAACGACATCCCGCACGACGCGGGCGAGTACGTCGTCGAGATCACGGGCCAGAACGACTACAATGGCTTGACCAAGGAGATTCGCTTCACCGTCAAGCAGCTCGACCTCTCCGCCGTCGCCGTCGACTTCGACCAAGACGAGTACGCCCAGGTAGGGTCGCCGTTCCCCGCCGGCCGCGACGACATCACGACCATCAACGGCGAGTCGACCAACCCTGAGATCGAGGGCAAGCTCGCCTTCGGCTGGGAGGGCACCACGCCCGACTGCAACAAGGCTGGCGAGACCGTCTTCACCGTCGAGGCTTCCAACGGCGGCGACCGCAACGTGACGGGCAAGGCCCGCGTCACGTTCGTCCGCTACGAGAAGGCCGGCCAGATCCGCTACAACAAGCAGAACATCAACGACGGCGACAGCACGCTCGGCATGTTCGACCCCGCAAAGGTCGACGCGGTGAAGCCCGGTACCAACGAGAAGCTCCCGGTCAAGATTACCTACACCCGCGACGGAGCGGCGACCGACACCATCACGGCGCCGGGCAACTACGTCGCGACGATCACGGTCGACGACCCCACCTACGAGTGGGGCGGCAAGGTCGAGTTCGCGTTCCACGTCGCCGCGACCCGCGTCGACGTCGACGAGGTCTACGCCCACTACAAGGGCGAGACCCTGAAGTCCGCCTCCTTCGAGGACATCTACGACGGTACCGACCTCATGGCCAACTTCTCCGTCACTGCTCTCGATGAGGACGACAACGAGGTCCCCGCCGAGGCACTCGACGTCACGGTGACCAACAGCAAGGGTGAGGCCGTCGACTCCGTCGTCGAGGCTGGCACCTACACGATCACCATCAAGGCAGCCGAGGACTCCGTCTACGACATCCAGGGCGGCGAGGACAAGCTCACCTTCACTGTCGACCCGGTGCAGTACGTCTACGACGCGTCCGGCAACCAGAAGGGCAACGCCCAGGCACGCCTCACCGGCACCATGGGATACGGCCAGTACGCGAGCATCACCTACGTGAAGACCGGCCAGCCGGTCGTCCCCGGCTACGAGTACGACCTGACCGCCAAGATGTGGGGCTACCAGTACAGCGAGGACTGGAGGGAGCTCCCCGCGTCCGCCTACAAGGCCGAGTACCAGAAGTGGAATGAGAAGACGCACAAGTGGGAGGACGTCGACGAGTGCGTCGAGGTCGGCACCTACCGCGCCATCCTCTCCGACGCGGACCGCGCAGACTCCTACACGGTCGACGCCGTACTCGAGTTCCACATCTCCGACCAGCGCGTCTTCGCCGACGTGGCCAATAACGAGTGGTACTCGCAGTGGGTCTTCACTGCGAGCAGCCAGGGCTATCGCTACATGACCGGCTACGCCGGCACGCAGTTCTTCGGCCCGAACGACCAGATCAAGCGCGGCGACGTGGCGGTCACGCTCTTCAAGATGGCCGGAGGCACCCTCTGGGTCGACGCCAACGAGGGAAAGGACGTCCCTGCCAAGGAGTTCGACACGCCATTCAGCGACGTCGACTCGAGCCTGTACTACGCGCAGGCAATACAGTGGGCAGCGAAGCTCGGCCTGGTGACCGGCTATGACGGCACCGACGAGTTCCGCCCCGAGGCCCCGGTCTCCCGCCAGGAGCTCGCGGTCATGCTCGCCCGCTACGCCAAGATGACCGGCGTGGACACCGACGCCGACCTCTCCGAGCTCGACGCCTACACGGACGGATCCGCCGTGGCGGACTTCGCCGACGAGGCCGTCGCCTGGGCCGTCGAGGCCGGCGTCATGGGCCAGGACGTGGACGCCCTGCGCCCGGCGGACGCCATCAGCCGCGCCGAGGTCGCCGCGATGACC
>NZ_JACJKQ010000045.1 GCF_016901575.1 Enorma phocaeensis | reverse complement strand
TGAGTAATCACCCTGCTCGGTACCGGGTGTAGCGCGAGTCGATACTACCCTCCGCCCCCGCCGATATTCCGCTTCGATACCGCCGATATCGCGCCTCGATACCGCCCGCGGGCGCCGCGCCGCCGCGGCGCCGCGCCGGCGCTACGCTCGCGGCGCCATGTGTCCCCGCGAGACAAGGAGGTATCGGGCATGGCGAGAAGGATACCCGTGAGGGAGATGCTGAGGCTGAGGGCCTCGGGGCTGTCGGCGACGGCGATAGCGCGGACGCAGCCGGTCTCCAAGACCAGCGTGGTCGACACGTTCCACGCCGCCGACGAGAGGGGCGTCGCCTGGGAGGACGTCGAGGGGATGACGGACGCGGAGGCGTACGCGCTGCTGTTCCCGGAGAGGGTGCACGACGGGCCGGTCTACGCGGATCCCGACTGGGACCGCGTCCACCGCGAGCTCGCCCGGGTCGGCGTCACGCTGAAGCGCCTGCACGCGGAGTACCGCGACGGGGCGAGGTCGAAGGGCGAGCCCTTCATGTCCTACGACCGGTTCTGCAAGCGCTACCGGGAGTTCACGGTGAGAAGGCAGGTGGTGAGCCGCGTCGGCCACAAGGCGGGGAGGATCCTCGAGGTCGACTGGGCCGGGCCGACGATGGCGCTCGTCGACCCGGCCACGGGCGAGGTGTCGAAGGTCTACCTGTTCGTGGCCTGCCTGCCCTTCAGCCGGCTGTCCTACGTCGAGCCGACGCTGGACATGGGGCAGGATACATGGCTGCGCTGCCACGTGCACGCCTTCGCCTACATCGGCGGCTCGACGCCCTGCATCGTCCCGGACAACCTGAAGGCGGGCGTGACCAGGCACCCGAAGGAGGGCGAGGTCGAGCTCAACGGCGCGTACCGCGAGATGGCCGCGCACTACGGCTCGGCGGTGATGCCGGCGCGCGTCGCGACCCCGCGCGACAAGCCGAGCGCGGAGAACGAGGTCTGGCAGGCCGCCCTGGAGATCATCGCGGCGCTCAGGGACGAGGTCTTCACCGACTTCAACCAGCTGAAGGCGGCGGTCGCGGCCAAGCTGGAGGAGCACAACGCCCGCCCGTTCACCAAACGCGAGGGCACGCGCCGGGAGGTCTTCGAGGAGCAGGAGCGGCCGCTGCTGAGACCGCTGCCCGCCGCGCCCTACGAGGTCTGCGAGTGGGTGTACGGCCGCAAGGTGCAGAAGAACTGCCATGTGGCGTACAGGCGCAACTACTACTCGGTGAGCCATCTCGCGGTCGGGAAGACGGTGGACCTCAGGGTCACGGACGCCACCCTGGAGGTGTTCCTCGGCGGCGAGCGCCTCGCCACGCACCCGCTGTTCCCGGCCTTCGCGCGCAACCGCTACTCGACGCATGCCGGCGACCTCCCCGAGGGCAGGTCGTACTCCGACTGGGACGCGGGGCGCATACGCAGGTGGGCAGACCGCGTCGGGCCGTCCTGCAGGGAGGTGGTGGACCGCATCTTCCAGCGCGTGGACTACGAGGAGCAGGGCTTCAACGCCGCCCTCGCCGTGCTCAGGCTCGAGCACCGCTACACGAGGCAGAGGCTCGAGCGGGCGTGCGGGCTGGCGCTGGCCTCGGGCGGGCCATCCCCCAGGTACAGGCACCTGAAGCCCATCTTGGAGACCAACCAGGACCTGGTCTCCCGCGCGCATGCCGATGACGGCGGGCCCGGCGAGGACGAGGCCGGCTACGTGCGCGGCGCCGACTTCTACGGGGAGGCGTAGGGCGATGGAGCTCACCGTGGAGACGAGGCGCAAGCTGCGCGACATGGGCGCATCCGACCTGCTGGACGCCCTCGAGGCGCAAGACGAGGGCATGTGCATGGGCATGACCTGTGCCGAGCGCGTGCAGATGGCCGTGGACGAGGCCCACTCGGCCTTCGTCACGTCCAAGGTCCGGAACCTCACCAAGCGCGCGAACCTGCGCTACCCCGAGGCCGACGTGAGGTCGATCGTCTTCTCCGAGGAGCGCGGGCTGGACCGGCTGCTGATCACCGAGCTCGCCACCTGCGGCTTCGCCGAGCGCGGCCAGAGCGTCGTGCTCCAGGGCCCGACCGGCACCGGCAAGACCTACCTGGCCTGCGCGATCGCCAAGGCCGCCTGCCAGCGGCGCATGCGCGCGTGCTACATACGCTGCCCCGACCTGGAGGAGCTGTGGCGCGAGGCGCGCGGGCGCCCCGGCGGCGAGCGGAAGCTCACGAGGAAGTACGCGGCCTTCCAGGTGCTCGTGCTCGACGAGTGGCTGCTCGACCGCCCCGACGAGCTGTTCCGCAGCTTCCTGCTCGAGCTCATGGAGGCCCGATACGGCACGGCGTCCACCGTCTTCTGCACGCAGTTCCGCCAGAAGGACTGGCACGCCAGGCTCGGGGGCGGCGTCCACGCCGACGCCATCATGGACCGCATCGTCCACGGCGCCGCCTGGGTCGGCATGGGCGAGATGAACATGCGCAGGAAGCTGGAGGGCGGATCGGAGTAGGACGCGCCGACCGGTACCGATGGGAAACGCCGGCGGTATCGTCTCGCGATGCCGCCGGTATCAATTCGCAATAACGGGCGGTATCAAAAGGGGCAAATACTCA
>NZ_JACJKQ010000044.1 GCF_016901575.1 Enorma phocaeensis | reverse complement strand
AAGGGCTACTGGGACTGACGCCCGGTACCCGATAGGCGGAAGGGCGGTACCGTCTCCCCGGAGGGTCGGTACCGCCCCCGAGGAACGCCGGTACTAAAAACGCGTGCTAGACACTGTTTAGCTCAAGAGTGCCCATTGGATATTTGGCTATTGCGGCGGATGAATTGGCGACAAATCAGGGATTCAAATCAATGATCCCAGACGAAATAATGTACAGCGTTCATCTACTGTTTCCTTCGACGAAATAAACAGCGCATTGCGGCGGCGGGCTCTGACATAACATCCCCTGAGATATCAGGCAAAACTATGAAAGGCATTGACTTAGAATTGCTCAGCTTCAAGCCGCGTATAGAACTTTCAGCCTTGCTGATTTGATTATGGATGTGGTTTAGTGTAACGAAACAGAGAACCGGGAATTGTTTATGTTGCGTAACGCTTTGCTGCCTCAACTTATGAACAGTGAAGCCATTATTCCAGAAATAAAGCTCTAGGTGATGCGATGATGTCTAAAAGTCTTGTCCAATTGCACTGGGATTACTTCCTTCTGATGGAAAAGGACCTTATAGAAATCTCGGAGACTCTCGAACTAGACAAAGCAAATTTCGCTGCTTTTGGACCGCGCATCCTCCAGCTAATACTGGCCGCAGGAAGCGAGCTTGATGTGGCCTTAAAAAGCTTTGCCTCAATTGTTGCACCCGAGTCATCAGCGAATATGAGCGAGCGTCCAAATATGTCAGATTTTAAGACAATGATTGCAGAAAACGCTCTTGAACAGTTCGCCACGGCTACGGTAAAGATACTACGTTCGGATATTCTTCTTTCTCCCTGGGCATGCATAAGTGAACATCCTGATAAGAGCATCTCCTGGTGGGATGCCTATAACAAAGTGAAACACAAGAGAACGAGCAACTACAGCAAGGCGACGTTTGAGGTCGGCCTAAATCTAGTTGCAGCCCTATTCATAGTTGATGCCTATCTAGCCGAAGCTTCCCTTGAGCCAGTTTCAGGATTCACTCAAATAATCGATTGGGACCATCATCGGCGCATGCCTCAGCTTGAAGAATATTACGCAACCATATTATAGTTTGGCTTAGTTGCGCTTTTTCTGGTTATTGCGGTTGGCGGTCGTTTTTTTCTGACCCAGATTCACGCGGATTGCCTCCGCGCATACCTCGGTTAAAGGGTCGCCTATCGCTTTCTTGTAGTCAAATCCCAGAAGCTGCATAGCTTTTAGCGTATCGACAGACAGAAGAGATTTGAACCGCTCGAAGTTCGAGAAGTCGCTATCAGGCGAGAAAGATTTCAGGATGTCTAGCGCATTCCCAACCGTGTTTTGCAGGTGCTCAATATCCTCATCTGTTATCTCGTACCTGTTCAACTCTGATTCGTACGCCTGAGCAATAGCGATCGCTTGAGCGCGGTCTGCGACTAATTCATTTATTAGCTCCTCGTACGAGTTGCAAAGTTCCTCGTGGGTTTTCTTCTGCCTAATAGCCTGAAATCTATTGCTAACTTGAGTGGCCGTTCCTTTTGCGGCGAGGACGGCGAGTTGAGAGCCCGCTGTCGCAATTGCCGTAATAACCGCATCCTCCATTTATGTCACCTGCTCCTAGATGAACCATTCAGTAGGTTCTTGCCCAGCATAGAATATATCTTCTGGGCAAGTAATTTCGTCATCAACTAGTTCTATAAACGCTTCATTGGCTGCGTCAAACAAAGCTTCCGGCCATTTGTCGCCGCTTTTGTATTCGACTTTCCAAAGTGAGTAGTTGCCCACGCCGCAGCACACAGCTTCACATCCATGTTCTTCGATCCGTATATCGCACGGAGCTTCAATCTTGGCAACAGGACGGTTGTCTTTCTCTTCGCGTTTAGTAAATGATTCCATTCGAGAAAGCAGCTGATTGTAATCGACCAATTCGCTATAGACGCCAGCATTACAGTTCGACGAAATGATGTAGTCGCAGTCTCTTGTTTTGAAAGTCACCCTACTAAGAGGGACGTCAGAACTCATCGTTTCGCTAAGCGCTTTGAAAGTCCTCGACAACACGTACTTGAAAAGGTCGTACAGAAGACCTGGAACAATAACGCTAGATACAAACACAACCAGGCTTTGACTTAAGCCAACCCCTGCAGCAATCGACTGTTGCCCTCGCACCATTACCGCGAAGGGCTCAGTTTTAAGCTTTTGCCTTAATGCGGATTCTTGCTCCGTACGAAATTCGCTACCAGTAAGCTCGATAGAAACAAGATCAATAACTTGCGGAATATCGTTCACAGTCTCACTCCTAGATTGCCACACTTGAAACGTCTATCTCGCCCGACATTAGCTTAGGCAAAAGCGTGTCGCGCAATTCAGCTAACTGTTTCGATTCCTTTTGATTTGCGACAATCAGCTCAACTGCCGGCTGCGCAACGGCGTTGAACTTTTCAAGTTCTGCATCGCTGGGAAGCATAAAACGAATTGCCTTCACGTGATCGCGTGGCAATTCCGTTTGGCCCGTGCTTCCGGTGTGAAGAGACTCAATATAACGCTCGTGTTCAAACGCCCAGAATCCCATGTAAAGAGCATGCCTCGGGTCGGCTGCGCGAACGATGGTGACGTGGGAGTCGACAACGAGCTTCGAAGGATCAAACCAAACTTGAGCGGTCCTTCCAAGAGAACCGACACCCGTCGAGTTGATCAGCAAGTCGTACTTCTTAAGCCACTTCTCGGTAATCTTTCTCGGAGCATGCAGGCGGCCATTCTCGAGTAGAACCAGATTGTTTCGAATACAGGTTTGGCCAAGAATTAGCTCATCGGACTCGTCGTTGTACTTGGGCGTTATGCCCCGGCATACCATCCCGGATATCTCGCCAATGGTCGTCCAATGCCAGCCTTCTGGCAAATCCGCTCCTTCATCTCGCTCGTATTCACGGTATAGCCGTTTTGCGCAAGACTTAAGATGCTCTGCTAAATAATCATTTACCGGAACACAGGCCTGCAACTTCAGAATTGTTTCCACCGAGCCAGGGGGAAAGGAGACCTCGATGGAAGCGATGATCAATATGGTCCTAGCTCAGATGCAGCCAGTCCTAGACTATC
>NZ_JACJKQ010000043.1 GCF_016901575.1 Enorma phocaeensis | reverse complement strand
AGATGTGTATAAGAGACAGCCCATCGCCAATGTCCCTTTCGCCGAAGCTCGGCTTTTTTACATTTTTGGGCCCGATTTCGTAATAAACCCGAGCAGCGGTGAAAAACGGCCCCGCCGTTGCTCGCTATTTTTGTAGCAACGAAGCAACTGTTGAGAGGCGAGACGGGCGGCCGGGCCCGCGGCAGGCGTTCGGCGCGCGCAAGCCGGCAGGAAAGAGCCGGCTTGCGCCCACCTTGGTTGCGGTACCATTGCTCGCGGGGACAGCGGCCCCGTCACCAGGCAGAACCAATCAGGTTACAGGACCCGCCCCCGACGGCAGCGTTCGATCACGCGACCCTCGCGGCAGCGCCGCAGAACGCCATCGCACTAAAGCATCCGCCACGAAGCCCCTAGGAGAAGACATGCACCAGTATCGCAACGACTATAGCGAAGGCGCCGCGCCGCAGATTCTGGAGGCGCTCGTGCGCACCAACCTTGAGCAGGCGCCTGGATATGGCACCGACGAGCATTGCGCGCACGCCGCCGAGCTCATCCGCGCAGAGATCGGGCAGCCAGACGCTTTCGTGAGCTTTGTCCCGGGGGGCACGCCCGCAAACATCCTCGCCATCACGTCGCTCACCGAGGAATTCGAAGGCCCCCTCTGCGCCGCCGACGCACACCCCACCGTCCACGAGACCGGCGCCATCGAGGCCGCGGGCCGTCGTCTTCTGGCAACCCACGACCCCTTGGGCCGCCTGACGGTCGAGGGCATGCAGCCCCTCTGGGACGCTGCCGTCGCAAACGGCAATGCCACGACACGCCCCGGCATGCTCTACTTCTCG
The DNA here is from genome assembly GCF_016901575.1 of Enorma phocaeensis. Classification (GTDB taxonomy): domain Bacteria; phylum Actinomycetota; class Coriobacteriia; order Coriobacteriales; family Coriobacteriaceae; genus Limicola; species Limicola phocaeensis_A. The sequence goes on along the minus strand of NZ_JACJKQ010000043.1, from coordinate 2,258 downwards.
CACACGAGCGAGCTTGGCTACGTGTACACGCGCGCCGAGTTCGACGCCCTCTGCGACTGGGCGGCGGAGCGGGACCTTGCCGTCTACGTAGACGGCGCCCGCATGGCAAGCGGCATCATGGCACCCGGGTCGGACCTCACCATTCAGCACATCGCCGAACGGGCCGACATATTTACGCTGGGAGGAACCAAGAACGGCATGCTTTTTGGCGAGGCGCTTGTGGTGAGCCCGCGCACCGAACGCGGTCGCCGCGCCATCGCCAGGCTCCCCTATCTCACCAAGCGCGCCGGCCAGCTCACAGCCAAGGGACGCATCATGGGCGTCATGTACGAGGCCGCCTTCGACCCCTCCACGCGTGACGAGACCGGCCTTGCTCTGTACTGGCAGCTTGCCCGCAATGCCAACAAGCTCGCCTGCCGTCTCGCCGAGGCCATGGCGGCGGAAGGCTTTGAGAGCGTGCTGGAGACGACGGGCAACCAGCAGTTCTTCTGGGTGACGCCAGACGAGGGCGCTTGGCTTGCAAAGGTTTTCGGAGCAGAGCTGCAGGCGCAGCCCGACCCCGCGGGCGCCGGCCGTATCGTCGCCCGCTTCGTAACGAGTTGGGCCACGACACCGGAGAACCTGGACGAGTTCGAGGCCGCTCTCGCCGAACGCTCCGCCAAACGCTAGGCGTCGCCATTCGAGGCCGTCCTCGTCGGACGTCCGGCAAAGCTCCAAGCGCCGCCGCAACCGATAGCACAAGGCCGCTGCCGACATCCATCGACAGCGGCCTTTCTATCTCGCGAATCATCTCGCCGTGCCGTCGGGAAACCCGCCGCGTGGCGGCCCTCCCTGGTGCAGGCCTACTCCTTTACCTGTGCCACATAGACCACGTTGGTCGACACCTGGCTGTCGGGCAGCACGACAGAGGTCTCCGGGTCTCCGCCCGTCACCACCACGATGTCCCCCTCATGCACGATCTCGCTCGCCTTGGCCTCGGCCACGGCGTTGTGCACGATGTAGGTGATGTTGCGGATGTTCAAGCCGCCCAGCTTTGGCTCGACGCCCCAATAGACGGTCATCTTTCGCACCGCCCAGTCGTTCGGCGTGACGGCGTGGATGGGAAGCACCGGGCGGAAGTTAGACACCAGGCGCGCCGAGCGTCCGGTGGCGGTCGGCGTGAGAATCGCCTTTGCGCCCACGTTGAAGGCAGTAGTCACCGCAGCGAGGCCCATGGCGGCGTTGATCACGTTGCGTCCGGGGTCGAGCGCCTCGAAGTCGAACGGCTTATGCTCGGGAATCGTCGCCTCGGCGATGAGGGCGATGTTCGCCATCATCTTCACGGCCTCGAGCGGATACTTGCCCGAGGCGGTCTCGCCCGAGAGCATCGTGGCGTCGGTGCCGTCGTTGATGGCGTTGGCGACGTCGGTGACCTCGGCGCGCGTGGGCCGCGGGTTGCGGATCATGGAGTCGAGCATCTGCGTCGCCGTGATGACGGGCTTGCAGGCGGCGTTGCACTTCTGGATGATCTCCTTCTGGATGGTGGGGCACACCTCGGGCGCGACCTCGACGCCCAGGTCGCCGCGGGCGACCATGATGCCGTCCGAGACCTTCAGGATCTCGTCGAAGTGGTAGACCGCCACGGCGCACTCGATCTTGGGGAACACACCGACGTGCGTGCCCTCGTTCTCGTCGAGCAGCCTGCGGATCTCAAGCACGCCCTCGGGATCGCGAATGAAAGAGGCCGCCACGAAGTCGATGCCCTCCTTGAGGCCGAACAGGATGTCCTCGCGGTCCTGCTCGGTGATGCTCGGCAACGACAGGTGCGCGTTGGGAACGTTCACGCCCTTCTTCTCGCCCAGCTCGCCGCCGTTCTGAACGGTGCAGATCATGTCTTGGCCACGGATCTCGTCGACGGTGAGGCCGATGAGGCCGTCGTCGATGAGGATGGTGCCGCCCACGTTGACCTCGCGCGGGAGCTCCAGGTGGTCAAGGTAGAAGTGCTCGGAGGTGCCCAGCAGCTCTTCGGAGGTCTCGGCGGCGGTCACCGTGACCTTCGACCCTTCTACCAGCGTGACCTTGCCATGCCCTTCCAAAAAGCCCGTGCGAATCTCGGGGCCCTTGGTATCGAGCAGGATGCCCAGCGGATGGTTGAGCTCGCGCGCGACCTTCTTCACGCGCTCCATGCGGATATGATGTTCCTCATGGCTGCCGTGGCTGAAGTTGAAGCGGGCGACGTTCATGCCCGCGAGGATCATCTGGCGCAGCGTCTCCTCGTC
>NZ_JACJKQ010000042.1 GCF_016901575.1 Enorma phocaeensis | reverse complement strand
CGACGAGGCCGTCGCCTGGGCCGTCGAGGCCGGCGTCATGGGCCAGGACGTGGACGCCCTGCGCCCGGCGGACGCCATCAGCCGCGCCGAGGTCGCCGCGATGACCGTCCGCGTCCAGCCGGACGGCAAGCTCGACCCGAAGGACTTCATCTAGTAAGCTTGGCGATGCCCGGCCGTATCGCAGTCTAACGCAAGAGGCCCCTCTCCGTAGAAGGAGAGGGGCCTCTTGCATACAGGAACCGCTCGTTAATGGCGCATACGACGATGGTCGACGCCTCGGTTCGATGGATGGCACGCGCTGGCGCCGATGCGCCTTCCGGAAGCCCTAGGGGGAGGGGGCATGGCCGAGCACGCTAATGGCGAATTGCCCGATTGATGTAGAGGGACCCTCTCTGCCGGAGAGGATCCCTTCGAGTAAATCTAACTATTCGACTACGCTGCCGGATTCGGGTCCATCATGTCGTCGAAGTCCAACCTGCCCTCCGGTTGTACGCGCACGGTCATTGCGGCTACCTCCGCGCGGGTGATGGCGTCAGCCGGGCGGATCTCGGTGACGTCCTGGCCCATGACCTCGGCCTCGACGGCCCAAGCCACTGCGTCCTCGGCGAACCCGGCGACTGAGGCGCCGTCGGAGTAGGCATCGAGGGCATCATCGGACACTTCGACGCCGGCAGCGTCAATGTCTGCGACCTTGGCGTAGCGGTAGAGCATCGTCGCGAGCTCCTGACGCGAGACCGGTGCGGTGGGCTTGAACAGATCGGTGCTGTCGTAACCGGTCACGATGCCGGCCTTGGCAGCCCACTGGATGGCCTGAGCGTAGTAGACGCCGGGGTCTACATCGGAGAAGGGCGTGTCGTAGCCCTCGACCTCGCTCGTGTCCTCCTTGTCGGCGTCGGGCGTGCCGCCCGCCATCTTGTAGAGGGTGACCGCCACATCGCCACGGGTGATGGTGTCCTCGGGCCCGAAGAGGGTCGTGTGGTTGTAACCGGTCATGTAGCCCTTACCAGCGGCGGCGTTTACCCACTCGGAGTACCAAACGCCCGCGCTGGGCACGTCGGAGAAGACGCCCGCGTCGGTGACCTCGATTTCCGCGGTTGCGTCGACGTCGTAGTTCACGACGCCCTCGGCTGTCTTGAGGTAGGCGGTGTAGTCGTCAGCAACGTCCTTCAACTCGACGGTCTCGTCGATGCCGTCGTCATCGACGTCGCGGACGTACTCGACCTCGTAGGCGTCGGAGGGATGACGTCATCGGAGTCGTTGATCACCTTGTCGCCGTTGGAGTCCCAGCGGAACCCGGGGGTCAGCACGTCACCGGTCCAAGCAAGGACGGGATGTCCACCCTTCTTGTAGGAGCTGACGACCTGGACATTGCCCCTGACCTCGACGGGTGTGACGTCGAACTGGAAGCGATAGTCCTCGTGGAAGGTGATGCCCTTGACCACGACGTTGTAGTAGCCGGCGTCGACGATGGAGTCGACCGTATCGACCTTGCCGTCGTCCTGGACCTTCTCGTAGGAGACGGTGTAGTCGGTCCCCTCGACGAGCGTACCGGTGGCAGACTTCACCACAACCGAGAAATGGGGCACGTGGTCGGAGCCGTTGTAGGTCTTCTTGTAGGGGGCATCGTTCTCGTCTACGTTCTGCCCGTCGTAGGAGAGGAAGACGTCGGTATCCTGATCGAGGTCATAGGCAACGACGACCTTGGCCACCGCCTGACCTGCGACCCAGTTTGGCGTGCCGTTGTCATCGAAGGTGTAGTCGACGTCGACGCGGACGGTGTAGGTTCCAGGCTTTGTCAGATCGCCCGGATTGCCGGCGGCGTCAGTCACGGTCACCTTGTAGCCGTCCTCTGGGACAGCCCATGCCTTAGTGGAGCTCCACTTTGAAGTTACAGCGATCTCATCGAGGTCGAAGTAGTCGGGCTTCTCCGCATTGAGGTCAATCACATATGCGTTGCTAGCAGCATCATAACGGTCAGCGTTACCGAAATCGATGTCCGCCTTGTAGTTCGCCCAAAGCACCGTGACGGTTGCCTCGCCCTCGACGTTCTTGTTTCCATCGGGTGCGACCAGCTTGTAGGTGAAGGCGCCCTTGACGTCGTTGCTCGTGGAGCTCCCGTCGGGGCCGCTCACGAACTCGAGCTCGAGGCTGCCCCCGTCATCGAGGCCGTCCCAGTCAAGGTTCGTGACCCCGTTGATGGATGCGACGGCGTCCTCGGCATTGGTGTCCTTGTCCGGGCGTACACTAATGTCGGCATTCGTCTTCGCAAAGACGTCGCCGAGCACAATCGCGTCAGTGAGCTGCAGTTTCCCGAGGGTGAAGTCAATGTCGACCTCTTCGCCCTTGAAAGCGCCGTCTCCGACGACCTTCACTACGTAGGTTTTATCGATGTCGAGCTGCACTCCGTTTCCAAGGCTGTCGGTGCTGCCCTTCTCCCAGATCGTGGCGGTGTAGTCATCGCCTTCGGAGAGGATGCGTCCGTCGAGTGAGACGTGGATGCGGTCGAGAAGCTGGCCAACCTTGTTGCTGCCCTTCGAACCGTCGTAGTTGAAGGTCGTGTCGTTGACATCCATCCCGTCGATCAAGACGGCGTCGTCAAGGGACTGTCCGACGATCTGGAAGGTGTCTGCGACGGCGACATAGCGCCAAGAAGCCGCCTCGTTCTTTTCGCTCAGGTATTGGCCGATGACGACTGCATAGGTCCCCTGCTTGGTCGGCTTGATGTAGTTGCCGTCACCGTCGGTAACGAGCGTGCCCGCCACTTTATGGCTGACGCCCTTCGCGTCGACGTACGTGACGGACTTGCCGTCTTCGCTCTCGGGCTCGTACGTGCCCGTCCCGTCGAGCGAGATGTAATAGTAGTAGAAGTCGCCCTTCTTGCGCTCCGCCTTCGCGGGAAGCATGTCGGCAACCCGCTCGGTGTCCTCGTTGACGGGCGTCACCTTGGTGGGCACCGGGGCCTGGGGCCTGCCCGTATAGGTGTATTCGGAGGTGAAGCCGCCGCGGTACTCAACCTCGGCCTTGGCAACGGCCGCGCCCTCGGTCGCGAGCGTGCTGCCGCCGCCCTCCGCGAACGCCAAGGCCGGCGCGGCGGCGCCCAGGCTCAGGGCCCCCACGAGCGAGGCGGAGATGGCGAGCGCGACCCTCCTCGTGTGCTTCTTGTTGACGCAAGCTGTCATACGTCTTTCTCCTTCCATA
>NZ_JACJKQ010000041.1 GCF_016901575.1 Enorma phocaeensis | reverse complement strand
GATCGGAGTAGGACGCGCCGACCGGTACCGATGGGAAACGCCGGCGGTATCGTCTCGCGATGCCGCCGGTATCAATTCGCAATAACGGGCGGTATCAAAAGGGGCAAATACTCATCGAAGCGGTCGAAGAGGTACAGCGTCGGCACCATCAGAGCCACCTCTCCGTCCAGCTCACCGTGTGGGCGGAGCACCCGGAGAAGGTCAGCGTGTGCGCGCCGGGGTCAAGCGAGAAGAACGTGCTCTCCACGGCCACGTCGGCCGAGGCGTCGGCGCCCTCCACCGCCACGGCCTCGGCGGCGAAGTCCATCACCACCACGTCTCCGGCGGAGAAGTCGCGCTCCACCAGCACATAGCGTCCCAGCTCGTCGGCAACCTTCACGGAGTCGCCCGCCAGCGCCGTCAGCGTAACCACCGGCCACGTCGCCCACGTGCCGTCCACGGTGAGCGCCGTCCCCGCGCTCGTCACCTCGTCGCCGTAGGCAACCGGGTCGAGGCACGTGAACTCGACCTCGCAGGAGCCATCCTCGAAGAGCGAGTCCCAGCCGGAGGCGTCCGTCACCACCGCGTCGCGCCACGTCAGCCCCGGCTCGCCGGGCAGCTCCAGCTCCGCGCCGTCGGGAGCGCAGAGCCACCCGTACAGCTCGTGCCGGATCTCCGAGCGCTCGTCCGCGCCGAGAGAGACCCCGGCGTCCAGGAAGAGGCGCACGCGCAGCGCCCTCGGCGGCAGCTCGCAGCCCAGAAGGACCGCGCCCGGCCGCCCCGGCACCGCGAGCACCCGTGGCGAGAGCGCGTGTCCCGCCGGCTCAACCAGCTCGGCCGTCACATACCCGGAGAAGTCGTGCCCGTTGTAGGTGAGAGAGCTCACAGCCGCCCCCGCGCCCGCCCGTAGGCCGTCGCGCGCCGCTGCTGCTCGCGCCCCATGCGGTCGGTCTCCGCCGAGCCCGCCCGCTGCTCGCGCGCGCCCTGCGCCGCCCTCTGGAGGGGGTTGCTCTTGCGCACCACGTCGCGGTCGTCCACGCCGCGCCCGGCCCTAACCCTGTCCGCCAAAGTCGATCACCACCGTCAGAATCAGCGTGAACCCCCAGAGCCAGCGCCCGGAGCCGTCGCGGCCCCTCGGCGCCGAGCCCCCGGAGTCCACGGCCGCCACCCTGCACCGCCAGCCCTCGCCGGAGCCCGTCCAGGAGTCCCGGCGCAGGTCGCGCTCCACCGCGCGGCAGGTCGCCTCGGCGTCGCGCGCCGCCTCGCAGCACACCAGCACGTCCACGGGCACCCGCCCGCGCTCCGTGCCGTCCGCGAGCCGCGCCTCGCGCTCGAGCGCGCCCTGCGTCAGCACGATCGGCTCGCAGCACACCCGCGCGGGGGGCGGCGAGCAGTACACGTTCGCGTAGCCCAGCGCCCGCAGGAGCGTCGCCACGACGTCGGCGACCCCGCCGCCCTCGGCGTCCCAGTCGGTCGGCACGTACGCGCCGAGGGGCTCGGAACATGCCATCAGCCCACCTCCAGCTCCCAGTGGTGCACCTGGCCGCGCACCACGCAGCACCGGCGACAAGAGCGAACGAGCATCGACGGCCCCGCGCCGATCAGCACGCGCGCCCCGGCCGGCACCTCGAGGGCGCCCTCGCTGTTCACCGCGTCCACGAACACGGTCCCGTGCCCCGCGTCGGCCGAGCGGTGCGCGTCGGAGACGACCCCCTCCGCGCGCTCGAACCTCACGTGGCGCACGAGGCGGCTCTCGCCGCGCCCGCCGCCCTCCGCGGGCAGGAACACCAGCATGTCGTCGGGCAGCAGCCTCCTGGGTATCGGCCTCAGGTACCTCATCGGCGCACCCCCGAGAAGCAGAGGCCCGTCCCCGCGAGCTCCGCGAGCGCGGCCTCCCGCGCCACCACCGAGCCGGTCGTCCCCTCGTCGCGGTAGTTGGTCACCGAGAAGGACCCGATGGAGAAGCCGCCCACGCGCCCCTCGCCGTACTCGGCGAAGGCGTCGGCGGCAGCGCACACCGCGCGCCGCCAGGCACAAACCTCGTCCTCGTCCCACTCCTCGCGGACGTCGCGCGCGCCCGTGAGCGCGCCCACGCACCGCACCGCCGCCGGCAGCGCCTCCGCGAACGCTTCGGCGGCGAGCGCCCCGCCGTATCCGTCGAGGTAGAAGTCGTAGGAGACGGGCGCGGGGCCGCAGCCCGCCGCGCCCGTCACCCCGTCCACTAGGCCAGCGGCGCGCAGGAGACGTGCACGCCGTCCAGCTTGTTGTCCAGCAGCTCCACGATGCCGTACTTGCGGTACTTCATCATGTAGCTGTCCAGGTTCTCCAGCTCGTCGGGCGAGAAGACCCTCGAGGCCACGTGCTTGTCGAACTTGATGACGGCGGAGCGCTCCACGACCATGAAGTTGATCGGCGCGCCCGCGCCCACGAGCTCGTAGTAGCTCGAGAGGCTGCCCGAGGCCGGGCTCGAGACGGGCGTGTACTGCTCGCCGCTCTTCGTGTAGTAGGTCTTGCCCGAGACCACGGAGGTGTCTTCCGTGAGCTGGTAGGTCCCCTCGGCGCGCGAGTACCCGAACTGGTCCTCGTCGCCGGAGTTGAGCGCGATCGCGCTGTAGAAGCGCGTCTGCGGCACCTCCACGATGCGGCTGAAGCGCTCGAGCACGCGGTTGCTGCGCGCGGGGTTCGCCAGGCTGAAGTCGTCCAGTACGCCCTTGAGCGTCGGCGTGATGAAGAGGATGCGGCTCCCGGTCGTCACCTCCGCCTCGTCCATCTCGTTCGTGGCCGCGCGGAGCGACGCCAGCACGTCCTCGGCCTCGGCGTCGGCGAAGTCCTCCTCCACGGGATTCACGCCCTCGTGCCCCGCGATCTCGGAGAACGTGAACGCGTCCGCCTCCGGCGCCACCTGCGTGCGCTGGAGCTCGGAGCCCGCCGCCACGAAGCAGTCGAGGACGCCCGCCTCCTCGACGTCCATCACGTCGGCCAGGAGCCTGATGCCGCGGTCGTAGTTGAACGTCTTCGTCTCGAACTCGTAGGTGATCGACCCGGTCTTGTAGCCCACGTTGCGCGTGTAGTCGCCGAGCCCGGAGACCTCGATCTTCGGGACCATGATCTCCTTGGCGTTGCGCCCGGCGCGCGCCATGCGACGCGGGCTGTTCAGGCACGTCGAGCACGCGGTCCTCTTATAGACCTCGTCCAAGATACTCGTGTAGTTCTTGGTGTATGCGATCGAGTTGGGCATCCGCTATTCCTCCTTGTCGTCGATGCCGGCGATCTTTCGCCAGCGCTTGAGCTGCGCGCCCACGTCCGTGGCCGCGCCCGCGTTCGGCAGTCCCGTCGCGCCCGCTGGCGAGGGAGCGACGGCACCAGCGCCGAACAGCCACGGCTCCGCCGTCCTCAGTTTCTCCACGTCATCCTCGTAGTCGGCGAGAAGAGCCCTCGCGGCCTTCACGTTTCTGGCTCCCGCCATCTGGAGCTCGAAGCCCACGCGCTGCTCCTCGCCCTGGCGGCGCAGCTCGTCCATCTCGGCGCGCAGCTTCTCGGCGGACTCGGCGGTCTTTGCCGCCTCCGCGATCTCGCCCTCGAGCGCCGCGATCCTCTCGTCGCGTTGCTTGAGCGCCGCCTCGTAGTCTGCGCGCGCCTTGTCGCCCTCGCCGCTGCCGGTGCCGCTCGTCACCTGCATCTGCTGCGCCGCCGCCTCGTCGCCCTGCGCCTGCGGCTCGGTAACGTACAATTTCTTGCGCACTTTGACAGCGGAATAGCGTCCAGGCAAGAAAGGAGGGCACGGCCCGCCCCGGTATGATTCGAGTTGTCGAGACAAGAAGCATATTGGAGG
>NZ_JACJKQ010000005.1 GCF_016901575.1 Enorma phocaeensis | reverse complement strand
CCTTTGCCCCCAACATCCCCGACCCCGTGGTGAGCGTGCCCAAGACGGTGAGCCGCGAGGCCCTCGCGGGCATGGGCGGAGCAGCGGCGACGGGCGCCTCTCTCGGGGCTGCCGCGAGCATCGCCTCGAACATGGTCAACCCTCGCTCCGCGGCGCAGCCCGCCGCCCAGCTGGTCGACGTCGTGACCGGAGAAGCCTTCGAGGTGCGCGCGCCGCAGTGCGTCATCGGGCGCGAACGGGCGTCCTCGGACGTCGCGCTCAAAGACCCCAACGTCTCACGCCGCCACGCCCAGATCATCTGCGCGGGGGGCGCATGGTCCATCGAGGACCTCAACTCCACCAACGGGACGCTCGTCAACAACCGCCGCGTCACCCGCTGCCCGCTGCGCGACGGAGACCTGCTCACCTTTGGCCTTAGCACGTTCGAATTTAGGGGCTGAGCTGCCACATGATCGATATCACCCTCTTCGTAGGCAGGATCGTGCTCGTCGTCCTGCTGTACATCTTCCTTTTCGCCGTCATGAAGACCGGCGTCGGGTTGGTGCGCGGCCAGCGACGCGACTCCGCCATCTGGACCATCGACGTCGACAAGGGGCCGCGCGGCATTCGCGGCATCCACGTCGACATGCTGGGCCCGGTCATCGTCGGCCGCTCCCCCAGCTCTGACATCTGCATCAACGAGCCGTTCGTGTCGGCAAGCCACGCACGCTTCTCGCTGCAGGGTCCCGCGCTTGTCATCGAGGACCTGAACTCGCTCAACGGCACGCTCGTGAACGGGCACCAGCTGCTTGAGCCCGCCACCCTGCGCGAGGGCGACGAAGTCCAGATCGGCGACGTCGTTATGAAAGTGAATCGCCGATGACCACCGACGAAGACCGCATCTTTCCGCCGCTTGAAGGCTATGACCGCCGCCCCGCGCCCGCCGGCGCCGAGGGCGGAACCGTGCCTCAGGGCGACGCCTTTGCGCCTGTCGACGAGACCGCGTCGGTCGCGCCTGCCGGGGCGAGCCTGCCTGCAGACGAGGACGACGAGGCCCCGCTGGCAGGCGCCCACCTGCGCGTCGAGCCACAGCCGACGCCCGTCGCAGAGCCCGAGCACATGGCCGCACCAGACATCGACGCAGCAGTCGCCGCGCCTCTCGAGGCCTCCGCGCCCGAAGGTACCGGCGACGCTTCGTTCCGAGAGGCGCCCTTCGCGGGCAGCGCTCCCGCAGACGACGGGGCCACGCCCTATGAAGAGACCTCGCGCGCGAGCGCGCAGGTCGCCCAAGGGGTGTCCGCGCGCCCTGACACCACGGCCGAAATCGATGTGACCGCCGTGGAGTCGCGCCTGGGCGACCCGGGTTCGACCATGAGCTTCGCGCCCATCACCGAGGAGCGCATCGACACCGACTCGACCTACGACGCGGGCACCACGACCTCGCTCATGTGGGGCGCCCGTTCCGACGTGGGATGCGTGCGCACGCACAACGAGGACTCCTATCTGGTTCAGTCGCCGCTGTTTTGCGTCTGCGACGGCATGGGAGGGCACGCCGCCGGCGAGGTGGCATCCTCGATCGCCGTCGAGACCGTGGCGCGCATGGCGCCCAAGGCGGCAGACCCCTCGCAGCTCGCAGCCGCCATCGAGGCCGCGAACGCCGCCATCATCGAGGCGGCTGAAAACGGCCTGGGCAAGCCCGGCATGGGGTGCACGGCGACCGCGGCCTACATCGAGGGCAACACCATCGCCCTCGCGCATGTGGGCGACTCGCGCGCCTACCTCGTGCACGAGGGCACGCTGATCCGCGTGACCCGCGACCACTCCTATGTCGAGGAGCTCGTGGACGCCGGCGAGATCACCGCCGACGAGGCGCGCGTACATCCCAACCGCTCGGTCATCACCCGCGCGCTCGGGTCCGACCCCGCCATGTATGCCGACCACTTCCAGCTCAACATCGAAGAGGGCGACCGGCTCATCCTGTGTTCCGACGGCCTTTCGAGCATGATTCCCGACGGCGAGATCGAAGAGATCGCCAACCAGTCGGCAACGGCGCAGATCTGCGTCGACAACCTGGTGGACGCGGCGCTCGCCGCAGGAGGCTCGGACAACGTCACCGTCGTCGTGGTCGACGTGGTGGATGACGGACGCATGCGCGAGATCATGCGCAGGCGTCGCCGCAACGTCATCATCGCGCTCGTCGCCTTCGTGGCGACGTTTGCCATCGCAGGCATCGTGCTCGCCGTGTCCATCACCAACTCGCTCTTCTTGGGCGTGAAGGACGACCACGTGGCGATCTATAACGGCATCCCCGAAACGTTTTTGGGCATCGACCTCTACTGGCTCAACGACGAGACGGCCATCGAGCTTGAGAACCTGCCCGAAGACACGCAGAACCGCCTGCGCGACGGCATCCCGCAGTCGAGCATGGACGACGCGCGCGACACGCTGTCGCGCTACCGTAAGCAGATCGACGAGGCCCTGACCCGCCAGGCGAATATCGCCGAGGCGGTGGGCAACGTATCCCCCGACGCCGCCGCCGGCGCATACGACGAGGGCTCCTCGGGCGAGGGCCCCGAATCAGCCGACGCATCAGGCGACGAAACGACCCAGGAAGGAGGCGCAGCGCAATGAGTAGCCGACGCAACACAGAGCTCTTCCTGCTCATAGCTGCAGCGTTCCCCGTAACCCTGCTGTACGCCATGTATGTGGTGTTTACCGGCACCGCCCTCACCTTCGGCACGCTCGCCGTGCCCATCGGGCTGTTTGTCGCATTCGCCGCGGCCCACATCGCCGTGCGCCTTCTGGCCCCGGGCGCAGACCCCGCGATCCTGCCTGTGGTGTTTGCGCTGTCGGGCATTGGCATCACCTTCGTCACCCGGCTCGCGCCCGAGCTCGCCATGAACCAGATCGTCTTTCTGTTTGTGGGCATCGCCCTCATGGTGGGCACGCTCGCCCTGGTGAAGAACCTCGACGTGGTGCGGCGCTACAAATACACGCTCGGCATCATCGGCATCATCCTGCTCATCCTGCCCATCTTCATCGGCGTCGAGCGCGGCGGCTCGCGCCTGTGGATCAGCATCGCAGGCATCTTCACCATCCAGCCCGGCGAGTTTGCAAAGGTACTCATCGTGCTGTTCCTGGCAGGCTATCTCGCCGAGAACCGCGAGCTGTTCTCCATTGCGAGCCACAACATCCTGGGCTTCAAGCTCCCCCGCCTGCGCCTGTTCGTGCCGCTGCTTGTGGTGTGGGGCATCTGCCTCGTCATCGTGGCCTTCGAGCGCGATCTGGGCAGCGCCCTTCTGTTCTACACCATCTTCCTCATCATGCTCTACGTGGCCACCGGCCGTTTGTCCTACGTGCTCATCGGCCTCGTGCTGCTCGGCGTCGGCGGCTTTGGCGCCTACCAGGTGATGAGCCACGTCCAGACCCGTTTCCAGATCTGGCTCGACCCGTTCCAGGACGCCCAGGGCGGCGGATACCAGCTGGTGCAGTCGCTGTTCTCGCTCGCCGACGGCGGCCTGGTGGGCACAGGCATCGGCAAGGGCCTTGCGGTGAACATCCCGGTCGTCGAGTCCGACTTCATCTTCTCCTCCATCGGCGAGGAGATGGGACTGCTCGGCGGCTCGGCGGTGCTCATCCTCTTTATGCTCTTCGCCGTTCGCGGCCTCACCACGGCAGCGCGCGCCAAGAGCGACCTCGCCGCCTTCAGCGCGACCGGACTCACCGCGGCCGTCAGCTTCCAGGCGTTCCTCATCGTGGGCGGCGTGACCCGCCTCATCCCGCTGACGGGCGTGACCCTGCCCTTCATGAGCCAGGGCGGTTCGTCGCTGCTCGCCAGCTTCATCATCGTCGCCCTGCTCATGCGCGCCGGCGACGAGGCGACCGGCCGCGAGACCGAGCTCACCGGCACAGGCATCATGACCTCGCTGCCCGAGGCCTCCGCCGAGGTCGCGGCGGGCGCCGTGGCGAGCAAGGCGGGCACGCGCATCTTCAATGGTCCCAAGGCCCCTCAGGGGGCGGGCACAACCGGCGGCGGCTCGCATGCGCGCCCCGGCTCCCGCCTGCGCCGGCGCCTGCTCGACACGCCTGAGTCGGGCGTACTGGGACGCGTGGCGCTCGCCAAACGCCTCACCCGCACGGTGTTCCTGTTCACAGCTCTGTTTGCCGTCCTCATCGGCAACCTCACCTATATCCAGGTCATCCAGGCAGATGAGTACCAGAGCATGCCCTCCAACAACCACACCATCGAGCGCTCTCGCTACATCAAGCGCGGCTCCATCATCACCTCCGACGGCGTGACGCTCGCCGAATCGCTGCAGCAGGAGGACGGCACCTACGTGCGCTCCTATCCCAACGGCAACCTTGCGGCGCACACGGTCGGCTACTACTCCACGCAGTACGGCTCCGCCGGCATCGAGAGCTCCATGAACGACACGCTCACCGGCTCGAAGGACTATTCCAGCTGGGAGAACGCCCTGAACTCGCTCGCAGGCACCTCGCAGCCGGGCAACTCGGTCATGCTGACCATCAACTCGCGCATCCAGCAGGCAGCCGAGCAGGCCTTGAGCGGCCTTTCCGGCGCCGTGGTGGTGCTCGACCCGCGCACGGGGGCGGTGCTCGCCAAGGCGAGCTCGCCCACCTACGACAACACCGACATCGCTTCGGTGCTCGCGGGCAACACCGCGGACTCGGCCATGTACGACCGCGCCACCCAGGCGCTCTACACGCCGGGCTCCACCTTCAAGGTGGTCACGCTGTCCGCGGCGCTCGAGACCGGCTTCGCCACGCTCGACACCACCTACAGCGCCCCCGCCGAGATGGATATCGGCGGAGCGCCAGTCACCAACGCCGGGGACGTGGGCTATGGCACCATCAGCCTGCAGCGCGCCTTCGCCGTATCCTCCAACGTCGCCTTCGGCCAGCTGGCGGTCGACCTTGGCGCCGAGACCCTCGTGCAATATGCCAACGCATATGGCTATGGCACCTCCCTCGGCCAGGATTTCTCGACCACGCCCTCGATCATGCCCGATCCGTCGACCATGACGGAATGGGAGACCGCCTGGGCGGGCGCCGGCCAGCCTGTCGGCCAGGGGCATACGCCCGGACCGCAGGTCACCACCATGCAGAACGCGGTCATGGTCGCCGCCGTCGCCAACAACGGCATCGCCATGAACCCCTACGTGGTATCGCAGATCCTCGCTCCCGACGGAACCGTGGTGAGCACCACCCAGCCGCGCTCGCTGGGACAGCCCATCAGCGCAAGCACCGCCGAGCAGATTCGCGAAGCCATGCTCTCCGTCGTCCAGAGCGGCACGGGCGGCGAGGCAGCCATCAGCGGCGTCCAGGTCGCCGGCAAGACCGGCACCGGCGAGGTCAACAACGACAACGCGAACTCCACCTTCGTGGGATTCGCGCCCTATGACACACCGACGGTCGCGATCTCGGTCGTGATCGAGAACTACTACGACCACGACATCTCGGCGGCGTCCGTCGCCGGGCGAGTTCTGGCTGCGGCGCTCGCCGCCCAGAGCTCGTAGCCCCTCCCGATGCGGGCGCCCCTCCTGTTTGGAAGGCATCCGCATCGCGGCAGGCGGTCGTGCGCAGCAGGATCGCGGTGTTGAGTTGGAATCAACCCCGAGGGGTACAAATCACCTCGGGCATGGATGAGTTTGGTTAGGAGCACACAGATGGAGCAGCAGGTCCTCGGGGGAAGGTACCTCCTCAAGGATAAAGTCGGTTCGGGCGGCATGGCCACCGTCTACCGCGCGCAGGATCAGGTTCTCGACCGCACGGTGGCGGTCAAGATCATGCTGCCGCAGTATGCGGCCGACGCGACATTCGCCGCGCGCTTCAAGCAAGAGGCCCAGGCGGCCGCCGGCCTTCAGAGCCCCTACATCGTAGGCGTCTACGACTGGGGCAAAGAGGGCGACACCTACTACATCGTGATGGAATACCTCCGCGGCACCGACCTTAAGAGCGGCATCCGCTCCCACGGGGCGCTCGATCCCAAGAAGGTCGCGCAGATCGGCTCTCAGATCTGCGCCGCGCTCTCGGTCGCACATAAGCACGAGATCATCCACCGCGACATCAAGCCGCAAAACATCATGGTGCAGCCCGACGGCAACATCAAGGTGATGGACTTCGGCATCGCCCGCGCCAAGAACAGCCATCTCACCCAGGACAACAACGTGCTGGGCACCGCCCACTACGTCTCCCCCGAGCAGACGCGCGGCCAGGAGCTGGGACCCACTTCCGACATCTACTCGCTCGGCGTGGTCATGTATGAATGCGCCACCGGCAAGGTTCCCTTCGACGGCGACGACGCCATCTCGGTTGCCCTCAAGCAGGTCAACGAGCTGCCCGTCCCGCCCTCGCAGGTGAACCCCGGCGTCGATGCCGACCTCGAGCGCATCATCTTGCGCTGCATGGAGAAGGACCCCGCCAATCGCTTCCAGACCGCCGACGAGCTGCGCCAGGTGCTCAACAGCTATCTCGCCGGGCGCACGGTCGACGTGCCCGAGCCGACGCGCGTCATCAGCGCGGGCGTTGCCGGCGTGGGCGCCACCGAGACCCGCGTCATGAGCGACCAGACGCGCGCCATGGCGCGCCCCGCCGTCGAGAGCACGCGCTCTGCCGGCAGGGCCCCGCTCAGCGGCGCCTCGAGCTCCTATGAGGAGCCCGAGAGGAGCGGCGGCAAGGGCAAGATCGTCGCCGGCGTCATCCTCGTCATCGCCCTCCTCGGCGTCATCGTCGCGTTCGCCGTGAACCTGTTTGGCAACAGCGCCACCATGGTGGACGTGCCCAACGTCATCGGCATGACCGAAGAGGAGGCCCGCAGCGAAATCGAGAGCGCCGGCTTCACCGTGGGCAGCGTCGACCCTGGCTATAGCGACGAATATGACGAGGGCGAGGTCATGGACCAGACCCCCAAGGGCGACAACGGCCAGCAGGCACCCGAAGGCTCCGAGATCGACATCACCGTGTCGCGCGGTCCTTCGACGGAGCAGGCCGAGATGCCGGACCTTATGGGCCGCACGCGCTCTGAGGCCGAGTCCATGCTCCAGCGGCTCAACATCACCTATGAGATTCGCGAGCAGGAGAGCGAGACCGACACCGAAGACACCGTTATCGATCAGAGCCGCGATGCCGGCGAGATGATCGACGAGGGCGAGACCGTCACCGTGACGGTTGCCGTGAGCCCCGATTCCGTCGAGGTCCCCGACCTCACCGATATGACCGAGTCCCAGGCCCGCAGCGCCCTGTCCGACGCCGGCTTTGGCATGAACATCGTTGCGCGCGAGTACAGCGGCACCGTTCCCGAGGGCACGGTCATCAGATGGAACCCCAGCGGACGTCTGGCGAAGGACACCACCATCGACGTCGTCATCTCGCGTGGACCCGAGTCCACCTCGGGCAGCGGCAGCGGCAACAACGGCGGATCCGGCTCTGACACCGGCGGCTCCGGCTCCGGGTCGAGCGACTTCACCGATGCCGACGCCTCCGCGCTCGTGGGCACTTGGGAGAGCAACCTCAGCGTACCCGACGGCATCACGGTGAAGAAGCAGTACGAGCCCAGCAACGACTACGACACCGGCATGATCATGGACGCCACCCTCTCGGGAAACACCCTTACGGTGATCATCTCCAAGGGTAGCGAGGAGTAGGTCGAACGGTTCTGGGACGTGAGCCCCTCGACTGATCTGGGAGCCTTCGGCAATGCGCCGGAGGCTCCCTTTCTATGCAGTCCCTTCACCTCGTCTGTGCTTTCTGCCGACGTCCCGTCATCCCTGCGCGGCGTGCGCGCTTCTGCTAGAATCACATTGTTTGCCTCCGTAGCTCAGGGGATAGAGCACCGCTCTCCTAAAGCGGGTGTCGACGGTTCGAATCCGCCCGGGGGCACCAGACTTTGATGGCGGCGTCGCTTATGCGGCGCCGCTTCTGGTTTTATTGACGATATGTGCCTAAATGTCTTGTCAATATGTCAGAATGTGCCCCATGGTCCCATTCCGCGAACCCGACCTCAAAGGCTCGGGCCATGGGACCGTGATATGCCCGCCTTATGAGGGCGAATCGGCACACATTGCACATCTCAAGAGAGGTGACGGCGTTGAGCGAACCACGCACCAACCAGTCCCGTCAAACACGTCTTGCACACGACGCCCGCAAAGAGGAGCTCCTTCGAGCGGTCATCGACGTGTGCGCACGAGAGGGCATCAGCAAGCTCTCGGTCTCCAATATCACCAAACATGTCGGATGCACCCGCTCGCTGTTCTATCACTACTTCCCCAACAAAGAGGCAGCGCTCGAGGCTGCGCTCGACTACACCATCGACGCCTTCATCGAGCGGCTGCGCACCTGGAACGCCGGCCGCACACGTGGCGACATCGAAGGCGCGCTCGACTCCATCGCCGTTCTGCTGCGCTCAATGGTGCTGCAGACGCCCGACCTGCCGAAGGCCATCTCGGTGGGCGGCGATGCCGTGCTGTATACCGACTTTGTGCACCGCGTGGCCGAGCGCTGCGCGCGGTACATGTGCGAGTCGACCGTCGTTGAGTTCCAGCGCTATCACGAAGTGCTGATCGACCACGTCTTCGAGACCTTCTACGTGCTCATCAGCGGCCTCATCATGTTCATACGCTCGCATCCCTACACCTCCACCGAGGTAATCAAGGACATCATCGCGAGCACCTTGCACATCGAAGGCTTTACCGCCAAGTATGCCAATCGCAACCCCGAGCTGCCCGCGACGGCATAGGCTTATCGCGCCCCACGTCACGTCGCCGCCGCATCCGCGTATACTAGGCAGTTGACCGACCATGTGCGGGCATCCTGGGCCGAACTTTCTGGCAAAGCCCAGACTCGCGCGCAGAACAGATGCCGCCACACACGAAGAAACCCCGGGAGGTTCTCATGTCATCCGCTCGCAAGCTGCTCAAAATCGTGAGCTTTATCCAAGTCATTCTCGCCGTCGTCACCGTCGTCCTGGGCGTCATGGGCGCAAGCGGCGCGGGCTCCGCTACAGGAGAGGTCAACCTCCTCGTCATCGCTCTCGAAGCGTCGGTTGCCGCAACGATCGGAGGCGTGCTCGCCATCGTTTTGGGCGTAGCGCTCTTTGCGAGCGCCGCCATGGGCGTGCGCGGGGCCAATCGCCCCAGCGCGCTGGGCAGCCACATGGCGATCTCCGCGCTCTGCGTTATCCTGGGCATTATCGGTGCCTTCATCTGCCTGAACGCGAGCGCCATGCCCGCCGCCGTCTGCTGCGCGTTTGACGCCGTCCTAGGCGTGCTCGCGGCGCTCTACGACTCAAAGGTGAAAAAGGAGCTCGACCGGTAGCCCTCGCACAGCCAGCCCATAGATGCCATGCTGTATTCCTCCGGCGGCACGGCGGGACTGTCGCCCTCCCCCAAGGCAGCAGCATGCGACCGCATGACCGATTCAGCTATCCCCATGGATCGCGTTCGAAAAGCGGCTCAGGCTCGGGCCGGCGGTCGGAATAGGGATCATACCCGTCGTCATCCTCGTTTTCCGCACGGATAAACGGGTCGGGCCGTGCGTCCTGCCGGCGCGCGTCGCGCGCGGTCGCCTCTTTCTTATCTGAGTGTTCCAAGATAGCTCCCCTCGCCATAGCGTCCCTCTCCTAGTATGGCAAGAACTGCCTTCTCCAACGATGTCGTTTGTGCCAATTTGAGCATCTCCCTCTCTCCACCCTGTCCCGAGCAAGGCAGAAAGACGTAACGTGAAGCGGCGGCCCGAACAACTCTGCTCGGACCGCCGCCTTCCCTCCCTTCTCTCTTTTGGCGCGGACGCGTCGTCCCAACGGGAGCGGCCAACGGCCACCGAATCGGAACGCCCCGACGAGTGGATGAAACGACCCCGTCCCCGAATGACTCGCTACGCCTCGGGCACCTCATAGGTGGGAGCCGGGCCCGAGGCGTCCTCTACCACGAAGAAGCCGCCGTCGGTGTCCGCGTCCACCGTCACCTGGTCGCCTTCGCGCACCACGCCGTCGATGATGGCCTTGGCAATGCAGTCCACCACCTCGCTCTGGATAAGACGCTTCAGCGGACGCGCGCCATAGACCGGGTCGAGGCCGCCTACTGCAAGCATCTGCTTGGCACTCGGCGTGACGTCAAGCGTCATGCGCTCCTTTGCCAGACGCTCGCGCACCTCGGCCAGCTGGATATCCACGATTCTCTCGATCTGCGCCATGCCGAGCGGATGGAACACCACGATGTCGTCGATACGGTTCAAGAACTCCGGACGGAACGTCTTGCGCATGGCGTCGTCGACCTCGCGGCGCATCGCCTCGTCATCCTTGCCGGAGAGCTCCGCGATGGCGCTGGAACCCACATTCGACGTCATGATGATGATCGTGTTCTTGAAGGACACCTGACGACCCTGGCCATCGGTCAGGCGGCCGTCGTCGAGCACCTGCAGCAGCACGTTGAAGACATCGGGGTGCGCCTTCTCCATCTCGTCGAGCAGAATCACGCTGTAGGGACGCCTGCGCACCGCCTCGGTGAGCTGGCCGCCCTCCTCGTAGCCCACGTATCCCGGAGGCGCGCCGATGAGGCGCTGGACCGAGAACTTCTCCATGTACTCGGACATGTCGATGCGCACGAGCGCGCGCTCGTCGTCGAACAGGCACTCGGCCAGCGCTTTCGCCAGCTCGGTCTTGCCAACGCCGGTGGGGCCCAGGAAGAAAAAGCTGCCGATGGGCTTGTCCGGATCGGAGAGGCCCGCCCTGCTGCGACGCACGGCAGATGCGACCGCGACCACGGCCTCATCCTGGCCGATAACGCGGCGGTGCAGCTCGCCTTCGAGGTTCTTGAGCTTGTCGAGCTCGCCCTGCATCATCTTCGACACGGGCACACCGGTCCAGGCAGAGACGACCTCGGCGATCTCGTCGGAGGTCACCTGCTCGTTCAGACCCTCGCCGTCGCCGCGCTGGGCAGCGATCTCGGCCTCGGCCTCTTGGACCTGGCGCTCGAGCTCGGGAATGCGCGCATAGCGCAGCTCGCTGGCTCGGGCCAGATCGCCCTCGCGCGTGGCACGCTCCTCCTCTCCGCGCGCGTCGTCAAGCTGGCCTTTGAGCTCCTGGACGCGGTCGATGGCGCCCTTCTGGTTGAGCCACCCCGCCTTCTGGACATTCAGCTTCTCCTGCACCTCGGCGATCTCCTGGCGCAGCGTCTCCAGACGCTCCTTCGAGGCGTCGTCGGTCTCCTTCATAAGGGCCTGCTCCTCGATCTGCATCTGGGTGAGCTTGCGCTGGGTTTGGTCGATCTCGACCGGCATGGAGTCAAGCTCCATGCGCAGGCGGCTTGCCGCCTCGTCCACCAGGTCGATGGCCTTGTCGGGCAGGAAGCGGTCGGCGATGTAGCGGTCCGAGAGGTCCGCCGCAGCGACGAGCGCGCTATCGGTGATGTGCACGCCGTGGAAGATCTCGTACTTCTCCTTGAGGCCGCGCAGGATGGAGATGGTGTCCTCAACCGTAGGCTCGCTCACCAAGACCGTCTGGAAACGACGGGCGAGCGCGGCGTCCTTCTCGATGTACTTGCGATACTCGTCGAGCGTGGTGGCGCCGATGGCATGCAGATCGCCGCGGGCGAGCGCCGGCTTCAAGATGTTGCCGGCATCCATGGAGCCCTCGGTGGCGCCCGCGCCCACGATGGTGTGGAGCTCGTCGATAAACAGGATCACGCGACCCTGTGCCTTCTCGACCTCTTTGAGCACGGCCTTGAGACGGTCCTCGAACTCGCCGCGGTATTTCGCGCCCGCCACGAGTGCACTCATATCGAGTTCGATGAGGTCGCGGTCACGCAGCGTCGAGGGCACGTCGCCCGCAACGATGCGCTGGGCGATGCCTTCCACGATGGCGGTCTTGCCCACACCCGGCTCGCCGATGAGCACGGGATTGTTCTTGGTGCGGCGCGAAAGCACCTGGATGGTGCGGCGGATCTCCTCGGTACGGCCGATGACCGGGTCGAGCTTGCCCGCGCGAGCGAGGTCGCAGATGTTGCGCCCATACTGCGCCAGCGCCTCAAACTGGGTCTTGTCCTCAGCCGACGTCACGCGGTCGTCCCCGCGAAGCTCCTGATAGACCTCCTCGATGCGCTCAGGCGTGACGCCCGCGTCCTTCAGCACGCGGGCCGCCTCGTCTTTGCCTTCGGACAGCGCCATGAGCAGATGCTCGGTCACCACGAAGTTGTCCTGCATTTTGCTCGCACGTTTCTCGGCACGCTCGAGCGTGCGCACAAGGTCGCGCGAGAGCCCCATCTCGGCACCGTCTCCCGAAACCTTCGGAGCCCGCTCCACGGCCTCCTGGGTGGCGCGCGCCAGCAGCTGAGGGTCGGCGCCGATACGCTCGATGATCACCGAGATGTTGCGCTCGCCGCCGGTCAGCAGCGCGGCCAGCAGGTGGATGGGCTCCACCGCACCGGCCTGCGCATCGCTCGCGATGCCCATGGCCGTCTGCAGCGCTTCGCGAGCAGTCATTGCCAGCTTGTCGATTCTCATACGAATCACCTCTCTTGGGGTGTGCCGGCCCGCGCGGCGGCGCATGGGTCGGCCCGCTGCCCTACGGGGCAGCATTCATCTGTTCGAGAGGTATTGTTACCAGTCAACGCCAACTCTATACAAAATCTAAGTGTCTATATATAAGATTTTCTAAGCGAGCCTTTGAGATGGATTCGGCTGATGATTCTTTGCTGATGATGGGATTATCCACATGGGCAAACAGAGGCGGAGGCGCCTTGCCCACATGGTGCAAGACCCCCGCCCCATGGGACGAAAAGGATAAGACGAACTCGTCCCCATCCATCCCGCAATGGATGAAACGGACCCGTCCCCATCCATCCACCGCTATGCCTCGGTGATGTCGATGCCGAAGAACTCGTTTGACAGCTCGGAGAGCGTGCCGTCCTCGTGCAGCTCAGCGATGGCCTCGTTCATCGCGTCGAGAAGGCCCGTCGTGGCGTCCTCGCGCCGCAGCGGAAACGCCACGTGTGTGGGCTCGTCGTTTTCCGCCGCAATCTTGAGGCTTGCATCGGGATGCTGCGCCATGTAGTCGTAGAACACGACCTCGTCGTTGAGCGTCGCATCGATGCGCCCCGCCTCGAGCAGCTGGATGGTTTGGTTGAAGTCGTCGACGCCGGTGTTGGTGGCGCCATGGCTCTCCGCGAGCGTGGCATAGCTTGAGCCCAGCGTGTTCGCGGTCGTCCTGCCAGCCAGGTCATCCATGCTGGCGATGTCGGAATCGGCCGTGGTGATCACCACGATGCGGTTGTAGGCATAGGGCTCGGTGAAGGCATATTTCTCCTCGCGCTCCTCGGTCACCGAAACGCCGTTGGCCATGGTGTCGTAGCGTCCTGAATCGAGGCCAGCGAGCAGGCCGTCCCACTCGCCTTCGGCAAACTCCGCCTCGACGCCCAGCCGGGAGGCGATGGCGCGGGCGACCTCGATGTCGTATCCGGTGAGGTTGCCGGCCTCGTTATGGAAGGTCCACGGGCTCCACGTTCCCTCGGTGGCAAACATCATGCTGCCCCGACCTTGAATCTGCGCGAGCAGGTCCTCTCCGCCCGAGGCGGCGCCCGCCGACCCTTGGGCGCCCTCGGGCCCGCTGCAGCCGGCAAGTCCCGCAGCGGCCACACCGGCGAGCACAGACAACAGGGCTCGACGGCTCATCTCTTGGTTCATCATAGATATCAATCCTCTCCGTGTTGGTTCAGCACCGCCAAAAAAGCGCGCACGCGGTCGTTGGCGGGATGCTCGAAGAACTCGCGCGCAGGCGCCTCGGCGACCACCGCCCCGCCCTCCATGAAGACCACGCGGTCGGCCACGTTGCGCGCAAACCCCATCTCGTGCGTGACCACCAGCATCGTCATGCCGTCCTCCGCCAAGCGCCGCATCACCGAGAGCACCTCGCCGGTGAGCTCGGGGTCGAGCGCCGAGGTGGGCTCGTCAAAATACATGACCTCGGGGCTTGTCGCCATGGCCCGGGCGATGGCGACGCGCTGCTGCTGTCCGCCGGACAGCTGGGCGGGGTAGGCGTCGCAGCGGTCGTCCATGCCCACATGCCGCAGGCAGGCGTGCGCATGCTCCTCCGCCTGCGCGCGAGGCATGCGGCGCGCCGTCACAAGGCCCTCGCACACGTTTCCCAACACCGTTCGGTTGCGAAAGAGGTTGTAGCCTTGA
The DNA here is from genome assembly GCF_016901575.1 of Enorma phocaeensis. Classification (GTDB taxonomy): domain Bacteria; phylum Actinomycetota; class Coriobacteriia; order Coriobacteriales; family Coriobacteriaceae; genus Limicola; species Limicola phocaeensis_A. The sequence continues at coordinate 65,670 of NZ_JACJKQ010000005.1, read as the reverse complement.
AACACAAAGCCCGTGCGACGACGGATCGCCGCCGCCTCGCGGGCGGTGGCGCGCGCCAAGTCGTGGCGCCCACCATCAAGCTCGAGCGTGCCCGAATCGGCGCGATCGAGGAGATTCGCACAGCGCAGCAAGGTGGTCTTGCCGGAACCAGACGGTCCAAGCACGGCCACGACCTCGCCGCGACGAACCGTGAGGTCAACGCCGTGAAGCACCTCGGTCCCGTTGAACGACTTGCGGATGCCCTCGAGTCGCAGGATCTCCGGCGCCGCCGGCGCACCCACGCCCTCCTTGCTGCCCCGCTTGGCACCCTTCTTGGCACCGCCCGCGGCATCAAGCTTCTTTTCCCGCATCATGGCCTACCCCCTCTCCATGCCAAGCGAAGCCAGCTTTTTCTCTCCGAGGCTCTGAAGCCAGGTCAAAACCGTAGAGAACATGAGGTAGATGGCCGCGACCTCCAGGTACAGCGGCAGCGCCTCGTATGTTCGCGACACGATCTGCTGCGTCGCCATGAGCATCTCGAGCACCGTGATGTTCGCCGCGAGCGACGTGTCCTTTACCAGGGCGATGAGCTCGTTCGAGAGCGGCGGGAAGGCTGCCCGCAGCGCCTGGGGCAGCAAGATTCTGCGCATGACCTGCATGTAGCTCATGCCCACGCAATAGCCCGCCTCCAGCTGTCCTGCCGGCACGCTCTCGAGGGCCCCGCGAATCGTCTCGGCAGAATAGGCGCCTGTATTGATTGAAAACACGATGATCGCAGTGGGGAACGGATCAAGCACGATGCCAAAGTCGGGCAGGCCGTAGAACACCACGTAGAGCTGCACGAGCAGCGGCGTCCCGCGCACGATCCAGATGTAGAGGCGGGCAAGCTGTGTCAGCACCGGAACGCGCGTGTATTGCACGAGCGCGACCGCGGTCGCAATCACCAGCGCGCAGGCGAACGAGATGAGGGCGAGCGGCACGGTCGCCATGAGCCCCGGCACGAGAATCTTGGTAAAGGAATCCGCGAGAATTCCCAGCACGCGCTCACTCATGCGTGGCCCCCTCGCCCCTCATGCCGCGCTCCCCCGCGTCGCACGGGCCCGGCACGACGGTCTCGCCGGCATCTGCGTCGCACGGGCCCGTCCGCCCCGAGGCTCGAGACGGCTTGCACTCGCAGCCGACTCGATGCAGCAGGTGGTCGATCGCGTCGATGCCTCGCTGCGACGCATGCATCTCGTCGAGCAGTCGCTGCCGCTCGCCCAACAGCACACGCTTCGTTTCACGAGGGCGCCCCTCCTCGCACGAGCGACGCGCGCGCTCGGCCACGTCGGCAGCGCACGCGCACTCGCAGAGGCAACGTCTGACATCTTCTGGCAACTCTCCCATAGCCCAGCTCCTTTCGAGAACCATGGTAAGAAGCCAGATCAATCATGTAAAAGACCTATGTTGAATGAAGATTCATGCATTCAGTGCATAATTCATTCCGACAGATCCGCCGATCGGCTGGCACACGCATTACCAGAACCCAGGTGAGCCCTCACCTGCGATCAACCCGTCTGCCCGCTCAAGATCGCATACATCAGACCCCCTCGGTCCTACACGATCCAGCCGCTCGCCGGGACTCCGCACCGCGAGCAGAAAAGAGCAAAGGCAAGAGGGAAACGAGCGCGAACACCAGCCAGACCCACGGAAGGGAGAGCGTCGCCCCAAGGGGCACGCCGGCGGCCGAGGCCGCAAACCCGCCGGAACGCAGCGCTATGGACTGCACTGACATCATGCTGGAGCGCTCGCGTGCGGGCGCCGCCTGATGTAGCAAGGTCTGCTTGAACACCGACCACGCGCCCACAAACAGATAGAACGTGACATAGGAGCCGTCGAGCGCGGCGACGAGCCACACGCTCGCGCCTGTCGCCAAAAGGCATATCCCGCCACGTTGAGCAGCATCGCAATCATAAAAAGCCGTTTCCGACCGAGCACGTCTGCCGCGATTCCACTCGGCACCTCAAGCGCGACGGTGACTGCAAGCGTTATGCCCATGAACAGAGACAACGTCTCCAAGGTCGCGCCTCGTACCAGGAGCATCAGCGTCAGCACGGGCACCGTTAGCCCCGTCGCCCCGTTCATGAGCGCAAACACCAGCGTATGAGAAGCAGGCATGCCCATCCCCGCCTTCCGGGTCCCTAGGCCGAACGCGTCGGCGCCGATAGATTTTTCCGCGATGTCAAAGCGAGGTGCCCCGCACGCCAGCTGGCAGCGAACCTTTGCGCCGGTCGGCAGGCGGCTGCCTACCCGTCGGACGACAGACGTCCTCCCCCTTCACGATGGGGTAGCCACATGAATGAGAACTCCCAGGGGGTAGCCCCCTCGTGCGGGCGCTCGTGCCGCTCTACGATAGCCAGGATATGCCGCTGTACCTCGCGAGCCTCGTCCTCGGTAAGGTAGAGAAAGCCGGACCTGAGGTCTCCCGAAACGTTGCCGGCGTCCTTGTCACGTCGCGCGCCGCCCTCTTTGACATAGGCCTTGAGATGCTCATAGGTCGTTTGGTGCACATAGTCTACGATGAGCGCCTTTTCATCTGAAAGGTCGTCCCCGTCTTGCATGTGCAGATTGACCTGCGTAGGGACCGCGACCCAATAGCGCGCCGTCACGCCGCGCACGCGCCCCGTATGATCGAGCCGCACCAACCCCAGCGACTCGAGCTTTTTCATGTGATGCGTAACCGACGAGGCAGAGATGCCCAGCCGGTCGGCAAGCTCTTTGCAGGTAGCGGGACGGGCGACGACCGCCATCTCGCGAAGCAAGCGCTGGCCAACAAACCGATGCGACCTCTGGGGGGCCTTTCGGGCGCCCTTTTCGCGCGCCTTGGCCGATTCTTCTAAGTCAGGCGATCGATTGCAAGCTCGCAGACCGGATCGCCGCGCAGAACGGTCTGGACGAGGTGGACGGTGAACCGCTCGTCGGGCCAGAGCTCGTGCATGGCAAGCGTCACGCTCTGCCGCGAGCAGCCGCAAAGCGCCGGGTCGTCGACATACCCCGCCCCGTGCAACGGGCAGCTGCACGTTTCGAAAATGAGGCACCAGGCATGTCCAGGCCGCTCTATACGAGCCGAAACGCCGGGGATATCGCGCACCAAGCGGAAGAATTCGTCAAGATCGCCGCGCGCCTGCTCAAACAGCTCACCATACATTGCCATGGTGCCCTGCGCCAGACAGGTGCGCGCACACGAACGAAACAGTCTCTCGCGCTGCGGCTCATCCAGCACCGCCATGCCGTCCAAAAATCCCTTGAACCAGAAGCCCACGTCGATATGGCTGCATGCGTCTTCCGAGCAGCATGTCTCGGATGCCATCGCGTCGTTGCGCGCCGCCTCATATCCGTTCGCCATCGTGCACGACCTCCTCACCATCCATAGCTGTTGTAGGTCGTGTACCCGGACGGGCGCCGAGCCGCTCCGCGCTTTGCCGCCAACGCGCGACAGCGGCGGCGAACGGTGGGACGAAACAACCCCGCCCCAAACGACTGAAATGGGATGAAACGACCCCGTCCCCAAATGACCCCTCTACGAGCGGCGGGCGGCAAGCTCCCTCACGCGCTCGTACTGACGCATGATGTAGGCATAGTTTTCACGGCGATGCGGCAGCGTGCACCGCGAGCAATCCTTGATGTCGCCCGCTTCGCCCACATAGGTGAAATCACCGCCGCAGCTGTCGCCCAAACAGTACAGCGGGCAGAAGCAAAACAGGCAGTTGAGCTCCTCGGCGGGCATGTCGTGACAGGGGTAGAACTCGCATGCCGCATGATTGAAAAACTGATAGTTGCGCGTCTGCTCATCCGCCATGGCGCTCCCTCCGCATGCGGCACAGTAAGGCGGAGCCATTGTACCAACATCCCGGACGCGGCGACCTTCTGGCATAGCGAGGCGCCGTGCGGCGCGGCATGCAAAAGAGAGGATGAGCCTCGGCGCAAGCCCGGTCCTCGCGGGCAAACCCAACCCTCCGTGAGCGCCCAAGACGCGATGCAGGGCCGAGGCAGCCCCGCCGGCGGCCTCGGCCCCGCTCAAAATCCCTCTCCAGCATCCGCCAAGCTCGCAAACGTTCCAAACCTGCGACGGAGGCATGACGCGCGAGCTGCTTGATGCGCTACGCCTTCGGATATTGCTCGTCGTCCACGGGCTCGAGCCACTCGTTCGAGCAGCCCTCGCCCGGGGCCTCGAAGGCGATGTGGCTGAACCAGCTGTCCGCCGCGGCGCCGTGCCAGTGCTTCACGCCCGCGGGGATCACCACGACGGAGCCCGGCGCGAGCGCCTGCGGCTCCTTCCCCCACTCCTGGTACCAGCCGCGGCCGTCGGTCGCGATGAGGATCTGCCCGCCGCCCCGCTCGGCGTGGTGGACGTGCCAGTTGTTGCGGCAGCCCGGCTCGAAGGTCACGTTCGCCAGCCCGATGCCGCATTCGGCCGCATTGGTCAGCGGGTTCAGATACGAGTTGCCGACAAAGTACCGGGCAAAGGCCTCGTTGGGGTTGCCCATGCCGAACATCGGCTTGAACTCGGCGCCCTTGCCGTCGTCGGCCTCGTCGCCGTAGATCTTGAGCATCACGCGGAACGCAGCCCATGAGTTGGGCCAGCCGGCATAGAACGCCTCGTGCGTGAGGATTTCCGCCATCTCGTCGCGCGTCACGCCGTTGGCCTTGGCGTTTGCCATGTGATGCTCGAACGAGGTGTCGGTGAGGCCCTTTGCGACAAGCGTCACCACCGTGACGATAGAGCGCATCTTGAGCGAAAGCTTGTCCTCGCGGCTCCAGACCTCTCCAAAGAGCACGTCGTCGTTGAGCTCCGCGAATTTAGGCGCCACCACACCGAGGGTGTTACGCCCCGCCGTCTGCTTGACCATAAAGTCCCTCCTACGTGTCTGTATGTGCACAGCTCGCGGACGCGAGTTGCACCTACACCTTAGCTCTTGGAGTCAGCTCCAAGGCAAGCAGAAAGCTTGACATCGGCTGGCGAATCCTCGGCCCCACCACTACAACTCGTGGGGCTACAGCTCGCGAGCCACATCGCGCAGCACCTGGGTAATGCCTGCATCAAGCAACACAGATTGGCCAACGATCTCGCGGGGGCAGAAGCTCTCCCCCAAGTTCACGCAGGCATAGGTTGCCTTGTGGCTAGACTCCGCCATGCGCCAGAACGGATATTTGATGATCACCGGCGTGTTGCCGCCCACGCCCAGCTCGAGCAGCAGCATGCGGCATCCCTCATGCCGACGAACGAAATCCTGATACCGCGCCGCCGCCCGATGCCAGCCCGCGTCCTCCACAAACGTATCGTCGGCGCGCAGGTTCATCGACATGGGCTGGTCGCACACCGGACAGCGCGGGGCGAGCCGTTCTGGCACCATGCGGCTACAGGCATCGAGCCCGCCTGGAGGCAGCTCGAGCGTGCCGTCGCCCGCGATGGAGAACCCTTGCGCAAGGACCATGCTGCGCACCACGCTCTCGTTGTCGTATGTTGCATCGTGGCAGGGCTTGGAACACTGCCACAGGCCGTAGTCGCCCTGGGTGTAAAACAGACGACTGCGGTCAAAACCAGACCGCTGGAAGCAATGGTCGACGTTGGTGGTCAGCACAAAATAGTCTTTGTCCTTCACGAGACCATGTAGCAGCCCGTATGTGTCGGAGGGAATGGGCACATACCGGTTGATCCAGATGTAGCGGCTCCAGAACCCCCACTGCTCGGACTCCGAGGCGTAAGGGTAGAACCCGCCAGAATACATGTCGGCAAAATGATACTTGCGCACGAAGTCGGAAAAATAGCGCGCAAGACGCTCTCCCGAATAGGTAAGCCCCGCAAACGTGAAAAGGCCGGCACCAGCCCCCACCAGCACGGCGTCGGCGGCGTCAAGCTCACGAGCCAGCCGGCGCACAGAATCCTCGCAGCCCTCGCCGGTGCGCGTGGCAAACCCGCTGAAATACATGCCCATTTGTTCTCGCGTCCTCTGAGTCCTGCTTGTCTTTTCCTTTTGCCCTGGCGGGCGGCGCGCCGCCAGGGCTGCCGAAAGTCCAACGTCTGGTGTAACTTCTTCTATTACACATTTTGACAGCACCTATTCACCGCGGTCACGTTGTAATGTCAATAGTTACACCTATGGCAGAAGGTCCATCACGTTTTCTCCACGTTGTACTTACTATGATTACATCAATAGAGAACTGTAATGCGCTGCGAACGTTGCTGTTTACCCTGGAAATGCGCCCCCGAGCCCTGGTAATACGAGAAAACTCGCGTATATGTCACATCCCACAGCCATCATACCGCCACGGAGTATATTATTCATTTTTCGAACTCGTCCGTCTCGCTCTCCTCGGTGCAGCCCCATGTGCTTTGCCGAGTAGAAATCAGCCTATGTGGGCCCCGCCCCCACAATATTGGCCAGTAATACTCTTCGTTTTCTGCAATTCTGGCCGTTTTTGATACATACGAACGATTACCCCAATGCAACCATGCTGATATACATTCAAAAGTTTTCCTACACTTACTTTTTTCGTATATAACGATGCCTATTTGCTCGAAAACTGCATATACGCAAACCAGATGCTTCTTCGAGGCTATCCCGTGCAAACATCGGCGACCGTAATCGTTCGTATGTATCAAAAACGGCCACTATTTGAAGAATGACTGAGAAAATCGTGCATCCAAGCCCATTCGCCTACATAGAGAGCGGGCACACGGCCCGAAAGCCACGCGCCCGCATGCAAAACGTCTCCTGTCGAGACACTTCCCCGTCAGCCCTGCGGGCCGCTACTTAACCGGCACCGTGGTCCCCGCAAGCGGCTTCTCGCCGGGACGGGCAAGCGGCCCCACCAGCTCATGCGCAATGTAGGGCTCCTCCATGTATGCGAGCTCCTCTGCCGACAGCTCGATATCGAGCGCGGCAACGGCGTCATCCACGCGCTCCGGCTTCGAGCACCCGATGATCGGCGACGTCACGCCGCGCGCCCAATGCCAGGCAATCGCTATGCGCGACATCGGCACGCCGTGCTTTTCGGCGACCTCGGCCACGCGCGCCACGACCCGCATGTCGTTCTCGCGGGCCGCGTCGTACTTGTTCACCATAACCTGGTCGGTGCGGCTGCGCAGCGAATCCGAATCCCACGTGGGCCGGCACAGGTGGCCCGATGCGAGCGGGCTATAGGGCGTGAGCGCCATGTCGAACTGGCGGCACACGGGAATCATCTCGCGCTCGTCCTCGCGATACAGCAGGTTGTAGTGGTTCTGCATGGATGTGAACGTGGTCCATCCGTTTTGCTCGGCGACCACCTGCATGTTGTGCAGCTGGTAGGCGTACATGGCGCTTGCCCCCAGCGCCCGCACCTTTCCGGCGCGCACCAGATCGTCGAGCGCCTCCATGGTTTCCTCGATAGGCGTGTTGTAGTCGTACCGATGGATGATGTAGAGGTCCAGGTAGTCCGTTCCAAGGCGACGAAGCGTTCCGTCGATCTCGCGGTTGATGGCCTCGCGTGAAAGGTTGCCCTCGTTGAAGAACACCTTGCTGGCAAGCACCACCTGGTCGCGCCGCACCCCAAGATCGCTCAGGGCCTGTCCGATGAACTCCTCGCTCGTGCCGCCGGCATAGGTGTTTGCGGTGTCGATAAAGTTCACGCCAAGCTCAAGCGCGCGAGCGATGACCTCGCGCGTGGCATCCTGGTCGATAGTCCACTGATGGTGCGCCGGGTCTGGCACGCCGAAACTCATGCCTCCAAGGCAGAGCCGTGAAACCTTGATTCCAGAATGTCCCAGCGAAGTATATTGCATATCTGCCATGTGACCCTCCCTGTTGAGTCGAGCGGCCCCGCCCGAGCGAAGGCGGGGAGACGCGCTATTTGCGAATAAATGCCGCATCCTGGGGCGGGACGCCGGCGTCGTCGGTGACATAGCGCTCGACCTGCATGTGCAGGTCATACTTATCGCGAAGCTTGGCGAGCTCCGCCATCATGGGCGATGCATGATGGGCGTCGAGCGCCGCCTGGTCGCGCCACGCATCGATGAGCAGCACCGTCTCAGGATCATCGAGCGGCTGAAAGTACCGATAGCGAACGTTGCCCTCCTCGGCGCGGATGGCGGCCGCGACACCGGAGGACTCCATCTCTTCGGCGAAGGCCCGGGCGGCTCCGTTCTCGCCCGAGTAATACAGGTTCACCGTAATAGCCATGTGCGCATCTCCTCCTTGGTCTGCAACTTCCCCATGCATGCGAAGCGGGTCGCCGGGAAAAGTGGATGAATTGAACCCGTCCCCAGCCTTCCGAAGCGGGCCACCTAGAGTTCCTTCGCCGCCGCGTCAATGCAGGCGAGCCCGTTAAAATCTCGATCGGCGCGCCGTTCTCGGGATCGGTCGTTTTCAGGTCTTCTATCAGCTGCATGCCCATCACCCTCTCTTCTTGCCGAAACCGAAGCGTCCTTCGGCATCGCGCCCTCATGTGTATTGAACGCCCCGCGCCCTCTCGCGTCCAATGCCCATTTTTCATGGTGGCCATGTCGTCAACGCATGGACTGCCACGTCAACACACGCCATCGACCCCAGTTAGATTTCGACTACACCGAACGGCCCAATTCAAAGGCCTCGCGAGGAGCGCGCGTGGCGCGCGTCATGCTGGGCGTGCCGCACCCATAGCCAAGCACCATGCCGCAGTCCGTCATATCAAGGTAGCGACAGAGGGTCTGGTAGTGCGAGACCAACGCCTCAAATGTCCACCCGTCCGCATTCCATGCGACCGTAAGCAGAGCGGCCTTGAGGCGTCGCGCCGAAATGGCCGAATTCTCCGAGCAGAATCGATCTACCACCGCCTTGAGCTGCGCCGTCATGCCGTAGTAATACAGAGGCGTCGCCAGAACCAGCATATCCGCCTCAAGAATCGCATCCAAGACGCGACCCATGTCGTCGTGCTGGACACATGGCCTGGCGCCATAGCCGCAGACAACGCAGCCTCGACATGGCCCCACGGCGAGACCGCATACGTCGATGCGCTCCACCGTGTGGCCCGCCGAGCGTGCCCCGCGCGAAAACTCGTCCACCAGCATGGCGGTCGACCCATGTTGGTTTGGGCTTCCCTGCAGAACGACGATATTCATTGCCATCCCTTCCCTCATCTTCCGATCTGCGTGGGGAGCTCGCCATCGCCGCCGTAGCGCACAGACAAGAGAGGCCATCCGAGAGAAGCAATTGCCAGTAATTTCATATGCCGCACCTTGCTACAACCCAAGTCCGGCTGCCCAGCTTGCCGCCTCTTCGGAAGCACCTGCCGAGAACCGCTCCCCCTCTTGCCACTCTCCGTCTCCGGCAAGCCCGGCAAGCAGCTCTCCGCTTCGCCCGATTCCCGACGACGCCGAGGTACAGAAGGGAACCACGGTCTTTCCATCGAAGCTGTTGCCTTCCGCAAACGTACGGAGCGGCCAGGCCGCCTCGCCCCACCAAATGGGATAGCCCACCAGCACGGTGTCGTAGCCATCCCAGCCGTCGGGCGTCACCTGGACAAGCTCGGGACGAGCATCGGCGCGCTCCTGGCTCGTACGGCTCGAATCATCGTTGTAGTTCAGGTCGTCGTCCGTATATGGCACGGAAGCCTCTATGGCAAAGGTGTCGGCGCCCAGCTGGCCGGCAACCGCCTGCGCGATGCCGGCGGTGTTGCCCGTCGCCGAAAAGTAGACGACGAGCGTCGAGGCGTCCGATGCCTCCCGCACAGCGCCGCCCGCCTCATCCATCTGAGACGAGCCCGTCGCCGCCGAGCCGTGCGCATCCGCCTGAGGCTCGTCTTGCCCGCCCGAACATCCGGCGGCGAGCGTCATCAGCGCGGCAGCTCCCCCGGCAAGAAACGTCCTTCTCGTCACACCTCTCATAGCTCCCCCTACGCCACCGCGCCGTGCGCCCACGCCGCGGCGTTGTCGCCGTTGAGCAGGGCGCCGCGCTTCCAAGAGACCTCCGGATAGCACGATGCGAGGTTTCGTTCGGCGTCGCCGATGCCGCTTCCGCCTGACGTGGCAAACGGAATCACCGTCTTGCCCGCAAGCCCCGCCTGCTCGATAAACGTGTCAACGATTCGAGGCTCCACGTACCACCAGATGGGAAAGCCCAGCAGTATCGCATCGTATCCCGAGACATCGGGCACCGGCGTCGCCAGAGCCGGTCGACATGCGGCGTCCGCCATCTCGATCGAGCTTCGACTGCTCTTGTTTTGCCAATTCAAGTCCGCACGCGTATAGGGTTGCTTGGGCTCGATCTCAAAGAGGTCTGCCCCGACCGCTTCTGCCACCTCGCGTGCAATGCGGCGCGTCACGCCGCTCGCCGAGAAATACGCGACCAATACCTTGCCCATATCTTGCTCCTCTCATGTAAGCCGGGACGAGACCTGACCCCGCCCCGGCAACATCCTTGCTCTGCTGCCGGCAAGTGCCTGCACGCCCGCGCGGGCCGCCTATAGGCTCTCGCGCAGCACCTCGAGAATCTCGCTTCGGCTCAGCACGTGGTAGCCGCCCTGCATAACCAGCGTGCTGTCTGCAATGGCTTCAAGCATGTCCTCGGTAGCGCCAAGCTCGGAGATGCTCATGACGCATCCGATCTCGCGCATCCAGGCCTCCATGGCGTCCAGGCCCGCCGCCGCAAGCTGGTCGGCCGTCTTGCCCTCGGGGTCCACGCCCCACACGTTGGTTGCGAAGCGCGCGAACTTCTCGACGCCGTAGGGCATGACCAGGCGGTAATACGGCAGCGCCACAGCTGAGAGCGTCATACCATGCGTGGCATCGGTATGTGCACCCACGGCCTGGCCGAGCATATGGACCTCCCAGTCGGTGGCCTTGCCGCAGGCGACGAGCGTATTGAGCGCCCAGGTCGCGCACCACATGATGTTGGAGCGCGCCTCGTAGTTCTCGGGGTCGCGCACGGCGATGCGGCTTGCGCGCACGAGCGAGCACATGAGGCCCTCGGACAGATAGTCGCTCGTGTTGTCGTCTGTGCCGGAGAAGTACTGCTCGGTGATGTGGTTCATGATGTCGAAGATGCCCGCCACCATCTGATAGCGCGGCAGCGTGAAGGTGAACCGGGGGTTGAGCACCGCAAACTTAGGAAATACGTCCGGATTCGAGAATACGTGGCCCACCTTCATCTTGGCGTCGTGGTTGGTGGTGACCGAGCCGCAGTTCATCTCAGAGCCCGTTCCCACCATGGTGAGCACGGCGCCCACCGGCACGACCTCGCAGGTAGGCTCGTCAAAATCGACCCAGTACTTCTGCCAAGGGTCGGTGTCCTCGGGCAGATGCACCGAGACGGCGACGCCCTTTGCATAGTCGATGACCGAGCCGCCGCCCACGGCAAGGATGAAGTCCACATGGTTCTCACGCGCGATCGCGACGCCTTCGCGCAGCTTCTCGATCGTGGGATTAGGCATGACGCCCGCGTCTTCCACCACGGTCTTGCCCGCCGCTTTGAGCGCCTCTGTGACCTGATCGTAGATGCCGTTGCGCTTGATGGAGCCGCCGCCGTAGACCAGCTGCACCGTCTGGCCATAGCCCGCCAGCTCATCTGCCAGCATGTCCATGGCGTCCTCGCCAAACAAGAGCTTTGTAGGGTTGTGATAGGTGAAGTTGCCGAGCATTGCATTCCTTTCTCGCGTTGGTGCGGGCGGGCGCCACGGCAGTTGAGCGACGTATCCATCTGACGCCCGCCCACGTCGAGCAATGGCGTCCCATGCGGCTGCCAGCGATGGCTATCGGTCGCAGGCAATCCGCATGAGCAAACGCTCTATTGCTTGCCTATAGATTACGCAACGTCACGTAACTTGTAAAGAGTTTAGTAACGTCTTTTCTCTTATTTTTCTTATAAGTTGCTTTATAATCTTTGTCGTATCTACGGAGGACGTGTTATGGCAGAATTCATTCGCGCGCGAAGCGCCGAGCAAAAGGAACAGCGGCTCGCGGAGATCAAGCAGGCGGCGAGCCGGCAGTTCCGCTCCCACCCCTATCACGAGGTCACGCTCACCACCATCGCGGACGAGCTGGGATGGTCGCGCGCCAACTTATATAAATATGTCACCACCAAGGAGGAGATCTTCCTGCTGCTTGCAGGCGACGAAATGGACTCCTACTTTGAAGCGCTGCTCGCCGCGCTACCCGAAGGCTGCGGACTCGCACCCGACACCGTGGCAGAGGTGTGGGCCGGCATCGCCAACGCCCACCAAGAGTACTTCCGCCTCGGCGACATCCTCTCCACCATCATCGAGACCAACGTCACCGTCGAGCGCCTGGCGGAGTTCAAGCGCGCATACTATGGTCACGTCAACCGCATGGTGGAGCGCCTGCCGCGCATTTTGAACATGAAGTCGGAAGATGTCGACCGCCTGCTCATGGCGGTGTACTACCACGCGGTCGGCTTTGTAAGCGGCTGCCGGCGCAACCCCCTCATCGCCCAGGCGCTCGAGCTTGCCGGCATCGAGCGGCCCGAGATCGATTTCCGCATCGAGATGCGCGACTTCATCAGCATGTGCCTCGAACACTACGTGCGATAGGGCGAATTCCATGGAGCTCCGCCACCTGCAATACTTCCTCATGATCGCCCGCGAAGGCACCATCTCGGGCGCCGCTCAGGTCCTGCACCTCTCGCAGCCGTCGCTCTCGCGCCAGATGCAAGACCTCGAGCAAGAGCTGGGGTGCAAGCTCTTCGACCGCGGACGCAGGCATATCGAGCTTACCGAGGCGGGCATGCGCCTGCGCAAGCGCGCCGAGGAGATCGTCGATTTGGTGGGGCGCACCGAGGCGGAGTTCCACCTCTCTGCCGACACGCTCGCGGGCGAGGTCCGCATCGGCGGCGGGGAGACGCCCGCCATGGGCATGATCGCCGACATCATCGCCGAGCTGCAGGCGACCTATCCCCTCATGCGCTTTGCCCTCTATAGCGGCAACGCGCCAGATGTCTCAGAGCGCCTCGAAACCGGTCGCATCGACTTTGGCGTATTCATCGGCAACGCCGACCTCAACCGATATGAGAGCCTGCAGCTGCCGGCTCGCGACCGCTGGGGCGCCTTCATGCGCGTAGACGACCCGCTTGCCTCGCAAGAGGTCGTCCACCCCCGAGACCTCGTCGACAAGCCGCTCGTCTTCTCGGCGCAGGCGGGCCGCGAGATGCAGATCTGGCTCAAGCGCGACCTCGCCGACCTCGACGTGGTGGCGACCTACAACCTGCTCTACAATGCCTCGCTGCTTGCACGGCGCGGCATTGGCTACGTGGTGAGCCTCGAGGGCATTGTGGACACCTCGCCCGAAAGCGGCCTGGCATTTCGCCCCCTCCAGCCCGAGATCACGGCGGACATCCACATCGCGTGGAAGCGGTACCAGACCTTCTCGCCCGCGGCAGAGGTCTTTCTTCAGCGCATCCGCGAGCTCTGGGGCTAGGCTTCGCGAGCCCGGGCAGGCATCGCCAAAACTTTGAGGCGCATTTCGATCTTTTTGAGCTTTTTGCTTAAGCTTGAAATGCATGTTAACCATATGTGACAAATCGAACGGCACCGCGCGCAAACGCGCCCGCCGCCGAAGCCGGCAGCGGGCGCGTCCCGTTTGGGCGAGTGCGGCCGGATGCCTGCGCTACGCCAGGGCGCAGACCTTGGACGTGAGCGCCTTGGCCTCGCGCTCGTCCTTGGGCGTGCCGTCGGCGTTAAAGAACTGCGGCAGATAGTCCTTGTGGGCCTCCATGAGCTCGTCGACCACCTCGTTGGCCACGGCATCCGAATCGCAGAGCTTGTTGGCCACGAGCGCGGCGACCACCAGGTCCTTGTTGCCGGTCACGGCAGCCTCGGCGACCATGCGCTCGAAGGTCTTGATCATCTGGATGGTGCCGTTGATTGCTACGGGGAGCTCGCCGATCGCGATGGGCTTCGGCCCATCGGCGGTGATGACGGCGGCGCACTCGATGGCGCTCTCCTCGGGCAGGCTGCTCACCGCGCCGCGGTTGCGCACGTCGACATACTGGATATCGCCGCGGTCGTTGTAGATGGAATCGATCACGGAGCACGCCGCGTCGGAGTAATGGGCGCCGCCGCGCTCCTCGAGCTGCTTGGGCTTCACGTGCAGCTCGGCGTCCTTGTACAGGTCGAAGAGCTCGGCCTCGACCTGCTTGACCACCTCGGCGCGCACGCCATGGGCCTCGTAGTCGGCCGTGAGCTGCTTGAGCTCCTCGCGCGTGGAGAAGTAGTAGTTCAGGTACGACACTGGAATGGCATGCAGGCCGCGGATGAGGCGGTTGGACCACGGGATGGCCATGATGTTCTTCATGGTTCCCAGCTCCTCGACAGGAAGCTCGCAGTAGCGCTCGAGCACCTCATCGAAGCAGCTCTTGCCGTCGATGAACACGTCGGTCACGAAGAAGTGATGGTTGAGGCCGGAGAGCTCCATGCGCACGCGGTCGGGGTCGACGTCCATCCACTTGGCGATGCCGAAGCGCATCGAGATGGGGCAGTTGCACAGGCCGATGATCTTGTCCCAGTCCGTGTAGCGCAGCACCGCCTCGGTCACGATGCCCACCGGGTTGGTGAAGTTGACGAGCCACGCGTCGGGGCACAGCTCCTGCATGTCGCGAATGATGTCGAAGATCACCGGAATGGTGCGCAGCGCCTTGAACATGCCGGCGGCGCCGTTGGTCTCCTGGCCGATAAGGCCGTGCTTGAGGGCGATGCGCTCGTCCTTGATGCGGGCGTCGAGCTGGCCCACGCGGAACTGCGTGGTGACAAAGTCGGCACCGGCGAGCGCCTCGCGACGGTCAAGGGTGAGATGCACCTCCATGGGCAGTCCGGCAGCCTTGACCATGCGCTGGGCAAGGCCGCCCACGATCTTGAGCTTCTCCTCGCCCTCAGGAACGTCTACAAGCCACAGCTCGCGCACCGGCAGCTCGTCGTAGCGCTTGATGAAGCCCTCGACCAGCTCAGGGGTATAGCTCGAGCCGCCGCCGATCGTGGCGATCTTGACGGTGCGCTTGGTATCGGTCATGTCGTCATCCTCTCTTTCTCCTTGGACCTGTCGCCCGTGGTGGGGGCACGGGTCCCAGATCCTCGGTCGATGGTATTCAAAAAGGGCATCGTCGTCTCCGGCGATGCCCTTCCTGTGCTGTGCGTATTCGGTTCCAATGTTTTTGCCCTCGCACCGGGCGAAACACGACCCCAAAGGGGTACCTGGGAAAGCACGAGCAACGCCCGAACGCCCTCCCGCGCGGGCGCCCGCCGAGGCGGGCACCCGCAGACGCAATCGGCCTTAGGCCAGCTTGGCCTTGAGGTCCAGCAGCTCACGATAGGTGTCGATGAAGTTGAGCGCCATGAGCTTGCAGGTCTCGGTGCCGGCCATCTGGTCCTCGGCGTGCAGCAGGATGAGGGGGGCCTCACCGTTGCGCTCGCCGGCGGCGTCCGCCTGCAGCAGCTTCATGTGCACGTCGTGGCCGCCGTTGTAGGCCTCGTCGCCTTCCTTGATGAGCGCCTCGGCCTCGTCGAACGCGCCCTCCTTGGCCTTCGCGATCGCGTTGATGTAGCAGCTCTTGGCAGTGCCCACATACCCGATGATCTCGAAGCAGGTCATCTGCAGCTCTTCCATCTCGTCCATCGGACATACCTCCTTGCGGCAGCAAAAGGGGCTGGGCGCGCCATGCCGGACGCAAAGCGGCGTCCCGCCCTTCTCAGTGTTCGGTGCCCTGCGGACGTGGTGCCCGCTCGGGCGTGCGTGGTGTGGGAGACGAACCCTTAGGCCAGCGCAGCCTTGACGTCGTCGAGGATCTTGGCGGCGTTCATGCGGCCATAGTCGGCCATGGGGATGACCATGACGGGCTTGGCGCCGTCGACGGCCTTCTCGAAGTCACCCTTGGCATAGCCGATCTGCGGGCCAAGCAGGATGATGTCGGCCTCGCCGATGTGATCCATGGCCTCATTCATGGGGCGAGCCTCGATGGCGGTGTCCTCACCGCGAGCGGCGACCTCCTTCTGCATCTTCTGGACGAGAAGGCTCGTGGACATACCGGCGTTGCAGCAAAGCATGATCTTCATTTCGAGTCCTTTCCGGCCGGGATTGCCGGCCTAGCACGCGGGCGCACGGCCATGGGGACGCTCGCCCTGAGATTTTGCGGCGCCGCGACGCTTGACGGGGCGGCGCCCCGGGTGCGGCCGGTTGTCCGACCGCACCCAAACAACCTAGCGGTTGGTATTCCCTCGTGGGTTACGCTATCAGCATAAACCCGTTACTCGGACATCTCGAACTGCTTGCGCTGAGCGGTCTCGGAAGCCTTCATGAACGGCAGGTAGATGACGACGAAGAGGGCGAGCAGGACGACCTGCAGGACAGCGGCGCGCCAGTCGCCGCCGGTGGACAGGAAGCCGGAGGCGATGATCGGGGTGGTCCAGGGCACCTGGATGCAGGTCGGGTTGACCAGGCCGATCACGGTCGCGCCGTAGGAGATCAGGATGCCGAGGGCGGTGTTGAGCACGAACGGGACCATCAGCGGGATGTTGAAGACGATGGGGTAACCATAGATGACAGGCTCGTTGATGTTGAAGATCGAGGGCAGAATGCCGAGCTTGGCGATCTCCTTGGAGGGCTGCCACTTGCCCCAGATGAACGTAGCGATGAGCAGGGCCAGGGTGCAGCCGGAGCCGCCCATGAGCGCGTACACGTTGATAACGTTCATGTTGAGGTACAGGTCGGGGCGAGCGATGACCGCGTCGATGCCGCCGGTGGTGTAGACCTCCATGGCCTCCACGAGCACGATGGTGAGAACGGGCTCAACGAGCACGCCGTTGATCGTGGACTGGTGAATACCGAGGGTGAACAGGAAGACGCCGAGCGAGTAGATGAACACGAGGCCGGCGGGGTTGGTGGTAAGGGCACGCAGCGGGGTCTGAATCCAGGTGTTGATGAGCGCGGTGATGTCGGTCTGGAAGCCGGCGAACAGGATCATCGAAACGAGGCCGAAGGCGCCGAGGGAGATCAGCATCGGGATCAAGACGTTGAAGGACTTCTCAACCGCGGGGGGCACGCCCTCGGGCATCTTGATGCGCAGCTGGTCGACGCTGGAGACCTTGATGAACAGCGTCGGCGCGAGCAGGCCGATGATGATGGCCGTGAACATGCCGTTGGTGCCGGTGTAGTTGGTGATGAAGGCGCTCGTCACCTCAGCGGTCGTGACCTCGTCGGTCAGCAGCGGAGAAGAGGCGGCGAGGCTCGCCGTCACGGACTGCGGCATCATGATGAAGAACACCGCGAGCGACACGACAACGCAGGAAATGGGGTTGTCGAAGCGCTTGTTGGTGGCCAGGCTATAGCCGACCATGCCGCAGAGCAGGATTGCCGAGATGGAGAGCGCACCCTGCGAGAGCGCGTTGCCCCAGTACTGGGCGGTCGCCAGCAGGTCGGCGTTCGGGAACAAGCCGAGGCTCGCCGGGTCCGTGCTCCACAGACCCTTGAACACCACGTTGTTCAACAGTGCCGCGATACCGGCGAGGATGAAGACCGGCATGATGGTGGCGAAGCCATCGCGCAGGCTGCGTAGGTGCACCTGGTTACCGATCTTGGCGGATACTTCCGCGAACTTATCGAGGAAGCTCTGTCCATTAGCCATGTTTTCCACTCCTTACGTAAAACATGCCTACCTCGAGTGCGCCCCCTTCCAAGCGGCACACCCCTTGCTATCCCGGCGGCATCCCCGCCCCCTGTCCGCGGCGCTGCAGAAAGCGAACGGAGACGCTGCCAGGCAGATGGTCGACGGCCCCCCACAGGCCGTCGTCCCATTCCCTAAAAGGGCGAATGCGGTGGCTACTTCACCACGTGCGAGGTCGCGACCTCGGTGAGCCAGGCCGCCGACTTCTTGGGACGGCGCTCATAGTTCTCCATGAGGTCGACCTCCACGAAGCCGTACCGGTTCTTGAAGGCGTTGGACCAGGACCAGTTATCGATGAGGCCCCAGTAGTGATATCCCACGCAGTTGGCGCCATCCTGGATGGCCTTGGCGATCCAGGTGAGATGGTCGCGCACGAAGTCGATGCGGTAATCGTCCTGCACCTGCTGGGTCTCGGGATCCTTGTTGAGGTACTCGCGCTCGATGCCGATGCCGTTCTCGGAGACGTACCACTCGAGCTCGGGGTACTCCTTCTTGCACTTCATGCCGAAGTCGTAGATGCCCTTGGGATAGATCTCCCAGCCGCGGCTCTCGTTCATGACGCGCTCGGGCCAGATGTAGGGCTCGGCGAACAGCGGGTTGCCCCACTCGTCGTGGCTCTTGCTCGGCGCCTGGACGCGGCTCGGCTGGTAGTAGTTGCAGCCGAGCCAGTCGACCACGCCCTCGGAGAGCACGGCGTCGTCATAGGGGCGAATGGGCAGCACGATGCCCAGGTCGTTGGTAAGGGTATCGATGACGTCCTGCGGCAGATGGCCCTTGGTCACGAGGTCGAGCCACCAGCGGTTGGTGAGGCCGTCGTTCATGCGCAGGGCCTCGAGGTCGGCCGGCGTGGGGTCGTCCTTGGTGTAGGAGGGGCTGAAGTTGCAGATCATGCCGATGCGCGCGTCGTCGAGCATGCGGCCCTCGGAGACGGCCTGGCGATACTTGGCAACGGCGAGCGCGTGCGCGATCGAGATGTTGTACTGGGTGGTGCAGGCCTCCTGGAAGCTGTGATGCTGCGGATACCAGATGGGATGCCAGTAGCGGTTCTCGGGCTCGACGATGGGCTCGTTGAAGGTGAACCAGCAGCGAACCTCCTTGCCGAACTCGCAGAAGGCCTTGTAGGCGTAGTTTGCGTAGGCCTCGCACACCTCGCGGTTCTCCCAGCCGCCGCGGCGGAAGAGATAGGTGGGCATATCGAAGTGATACAGGTTCACGAAGACCTCGAGGCCAGCCTCCTTGGAGGCGGCGAACAGCTCGTGATACCACGCGGCGCCCTCGGGGTTGATGTTGCCGTCCTGGTCGAGCAGGCGGCTCCACTGGATGGAGGTGCGGTAGTTGTTCATGCCGAGGCTCTTGAGCAGGGCAAGGTCCTCTTTGTACAGGCGCATGAAGTTGTTGCCCACATAGGAGCCCACGCGGTTATAGAACGCGTCGATATCCTCGATCGACCAGGTATCCCACAGGTTCTCCAGCTTGCCGCCGACGTTCCAGCCGCCCTCCGTCTGCGGGCCGGACATTGCCGCCCCGAAGAAGAAGTCCTTGGGCAATGTCAACTCTGCCATGGCGCCTCCCGTTCTTGTCACGCGCACCGCGTGCGCCGGTATGTCTTCGCGCGATAGTTAGTTTTATGTACCGCGCTTTTATCTAAAGTATAGCGCTCTAATTTCTTTTTTGAATATACCTTTTTGCGTAAGAACAGGCATACTTTGGGAGATAATAAGGCTAGCGGATGGAGATAGGCGCTGTACCAGCGCAAATGGTAACCAACTCGCAGAGACTCCCCCGCCGGGGTGTTTCTACAATCGGCGAACGTTTGCCTCGACTGCCGTTCATCCCCAAAAAGCTACCGTTCACGGGGCGTCGCCCTATGCGCCTTTTGGAACCCGGCGGTATCGCCGCGCATCTGTAGGCCTCGATGGGAGAGGGGGTTGTCATGTTGAAATACCAAGCAATTGCTGCTGATATCCAACGCAGCATAGAGGACGGCTCCCTCAAACCCAACGACAAGCTCCCCACGGTAGTCGAACTCTGCCAGATATATGACGTCAGCAAGATCACGGTGAAGCGCGCCTTCGACATCTTGGTCGAGAAGGGCCTCATCGCCAGCCGCCGCGGATCGGGTACCTTTGTAAAGAGCTCTCAAGACATGTCCGACCCTCGGGGAACGGGCGCCTACATCAAAGGCGATGCGCGAACGCTGGGCTTCACCCGCTCAGACCGTGCGCGCGGCTTTACCGTCGAGCATCAGGATGAGGGCGCGATCACCTCTGTGGTCTATGACTTCTCCATCGTGACCCCGCCCGAAAAGGTGGCGCGCCACCTGGGCATCCAGCCAGACGACTTCACCTACCACCATTGCCGCGTGCGCTGCCTCGACGAGCACCCCATCGTCATCGAAAGCACCTATATGCCGCTCGACCTGATCCCAGGCCTCAAAAAGAGCCAGCTGTACAAGTCGGTCTATAGCTATATCCAAGAGACCCTTGGCTACAAGATCTCGAGCTTCCACCGCATCATCCGCGCGGTGGCGGCGACCGAGGAGGAAGCCGAGCGCCTGCAAACCGCGCCGGGCGCTCCCCTGCTCGAGCTGGAGCAGATCGGCTTTTTCGACGACGGCACCGCATTCGAGTATTCCGTGTCGCGCAGCGTGGGCGACCGTGCCGAGCTCCGCGACGTCAACGTGCTGTAACGGCGTGGGGGCCGGCAGCATGCATACGCTGCCGGCCCCCACGTGAAAGCAACCGTTACATAGGTCAAGCCTTGCCTACAGGCCGCCTCCACCGAGCAGGCCTCGGAGCACCTGTTCTGGATCGGCAGAGCCGCCCCGCGGGACAAGCGCGGTGATCTTCTTTTGCACCTTGAGCTCGTGGACTTCGTCCTCAAGCTCGCGTACGCGGGCGCGGAGCTGTTCCATCTCGGCGTCGCGCTTCTCGGCGCGCTCCTTCATGTCGAGGATGCGCACCACGCCGGCAAGGTTGATGCCTTCGTCCGTAAGCTGGTTGATGAGCTCGAGCCGCTCGATATCGGCGCGCGAGTACAGGCGGGTGTTGCCGCCCGAGCGCTTCGGGTTCACCAGACCCTTGGACTCATAGACGCGCAGGGTCTGCGGGTGCATGCCCGTCAGCTCTGCAGCAACGCTGATCATATAGAGCGGTTTGTCCCGATCAGACTGGCTCATCGCTACCCAACTCCTCACTCTTCCCAAAGAGGGGCTCCTGCCGAGGTGCGGCAGACGTCCGAAGACGACGCCCCCACGTGCCGCAAGGCGGCTGCCCCATGCGGGACAAGCCGCCTCGCCAACTTAGCCTATACCTTCGCGCGATAGCGGTCCACGCTCGCTCGGTAATCGCGCGTGTCCGCCGAGCGCAGCCTCTCGAACGCCTCCTGTTCGGCGACCGAAAGCTGGGTGGGCACG
Organism: Enorma phocaeensis; assembly: GCF_016901575.1. Taxonomy (GTDB): domain Bacteria; phylum Actinomycetota; class Coriobacteriia; order Coriobacteriales; family Coriobacteriaceae; genus Limicola; species Limicola phocaeensis_A. The sequence continues at coordinate 44,616 of NZ_JACJKQ010000005.1, read as the reverse complement.
CGGACCTCGACGGTCACCAGCAGCGCGCCTGTGCGCCCGCGACGCTTCACGTCGGGGGCTCCCAGGTCCTTGAAGCGGAAGGTCTTGCCGGTCTGCGTGCCCGCCGGCACCTTAAGACGCACCGTCGCGCCGCCTGGCGTCGGAACGTCCACCTGGCATCCCAGCGCCGCCTCGTACACCGAGATGGGCAGCGTCATCTGGACGTCGGCGCCTTTGCGCTTGAACAGCGGATGCTCCGCCACATGCGTGGTCACCACCAGATCGCCGCGCTCGCCGCCGTTCATGCCGTATTCGCCGCGACGCTTGTAGCGCAGCTTGCCGCCGTCGACGGCACCAGCCGGCACCGAGACGGTGATGGTCTGCTGCTCGCCGGTCGAGGGAATGCGGTAGGTGACCTTGTGGGTCACGCCGCGGAACGCGTCCTCGGCGGAGACGTCGACGGTGAGCGACAGGTCGCCGCCCTTGCGCGGCCGGCTCGCCGCGCGGGCGCCTCCGCCCATGCCGCCGAAATTCGTCGCCCAGTCAGAACCAAAGGCCCCGTCTCCGTTGAAGATGCTGCTAAAGATATCGCTCCATCCGCCGGGTGCGCCGGCGCCCCCCGCATAGGTATAGGCGCCGCCCGGACCGCCCGCGCCCGGCATGCCGCCGAACATGAGCAGCTGGTCGTACTCCTTGCGCTTCTTGGGATCGGAAAGCGTCTCGTACGCCTCGCTGATCTCCTTGAACTTCTGCTCGTCGCCGCCCGCATCGGGATGATACTTCTGCGCCAGCTTGCGGAAGGCCGTCTTGATCTCCTTGTCGGAGGCGTCGCGCTTCACGCCAAGGACGTCGTAAAAGTTCTTTTGTGCCATCGCCTGCCTCCTCTCTTGAGTATTTCGCCACCTTGGGGGCGGCGAATCCGTGCGAGGCGCCGCACGGCGCCGCGCCTCGCCGGCATGTGCTCAACCTAAAAAGGGCCCCGGGGAAAGACCCGGAGCCCCGTTCGCGTTACTCCTGCGTCGCCTCAGACGAATCGTCGGCGGGGGCTTCCTTTGGCTCCGCCTCGCCCTCGGCCTTCTCCTCAGGCGCGGGCCGCTTGGCGCCGCCGTAGGTCACCGTGACCATGGCCGAGCGCAACACGCGGTCTGCCATGCGGTAACCCTTCTGGTACACGTCGTGCACCGTCTCATCGTACTGCTCGGCGTCCTCCACGCGACCGACGGCCTGATGCTCAAGCGGGTCGAAAGCCTCGCCCTTGGGGTCGATCGGCTCTACGCCCTCATGCGAGAACACGTCGAGCATCTTGGTATGGACCGCATCCACGCCGTCAACGAACTGCGAGAACGCCTCGTCCATCTCCTGCGAGCGAGCGTGATCGATGGCGCGCTCCATGTCGTCGAGCACGGGCAGCAGCGCGGTCACGAGCTTCTCGGTCGCACGGCTCTGCTCGGCGAGGCGCTCGGCAGCGGTGCGGCGGCGGAAATTCTCCCAATCAGCCTGCAGGCGAGCCATGCGGTCGACCGCGTCGCGAGCGCGTCCCTCGGCGGCCTCTTTTGCCTCGACCGCGCCGGCGAGCTCGCGCTGGGCGTCCGCCGCCTTCTGCTCTGCCTGCTCATACTTGAGCTTGAAATCGTTCTCCGCCGCCTCTTCGCCTGCGCGGATGGCCGCCTCGATCATCTCCTCTTCGGTCAAAGCCTGCTCGCGCTCGGCCTGCTCGACCGTCTGGGCTTCATCGACCTCGGGCTTTACGTCGTCTGTGGTCTGGGCCGCGTCCGTTGCCTCGTCGGCGGCCTCTACGGGAATCTTCACGTCCTTCTCCTCAGAGTCAGCGGAGGCGGCAGCGGCGGCCGCCTCCGTGCGAGTATTCCGGGCGGGCATGATTACTTCGCCTGATCGTCGTCGACGACCTCGTAGTCGGCATCGACCACGTCGTCGTCGGCGTTGCCGGACGGGGTCTCAGTGGCCTGCTGGGCATCGCTGTAGACGATCTGCGCCAGCTTGTAGGCAACCTCCTGCAGCCTGTCGCCGGCGGCCTTGATGGCATCGACGTCGGTGCCGTCGAGCGCCTTCTTGGCGTCGGCGATCGCGGACTCGGCGTCGCTCTTCACGTCGCCGGGCACCTTGTCTCCCAGGTCGGACAGGGTCTGCTCGGTGGAGTAGCACAGGCTGTCGGTCTGGTTGCGAACCTCGACCTCCTCCTTCTGACGCTTGTCCTCCTCGGCATGGGCCTCGGCGTCCTTGACCATGCGGTCGACTTCCTCGTCGGAGAGGGCGGTGGAGCCGGAGATGGTGATCTGCTGCTCCTTGCCGGTGCCCTTGTCCTTGGCGGAAACCTTCACGATGCCGTTGGCGTCGATGTCGAAGGTGACCTCGATCTGAGGCACGCCGCGACGGGCTGCCGGGATGCCGGTGAGCTGGAACTTACCGAGCGACTTGTTGTCGCGCGCCAGCTCGCGCTCGCCCTGCAGGACGTTGATCTCGACGGAAGTCTGGTTGTCGGCGGCCGTGGAGTAGATCTCGGTCTTGGAGGTCGGGATCGTGGTGTTGCGGTCGATCATCTTGGTCATGATGCCGCCCATGGTCTCGACGCCGAGCGACAGCGGGGTCACGTCGAGCAGCAGGATGTCCGAAGGGCCGTCGCCAGACAGGATCGCGCCCTGCACGGCGGCGCCGGCGGCGACGACCTCGTCCGGGTTCACGGACATGTTGGGCTGCTTGCCCGTCATCTTCTTCACGAGATCCTGGACGGCGGGCATACGGGTGGAGCCGCCGACGAGGATGACCTCGGTCAGGTCGGAGAGGCGCAGATTGGCGTCACGCAGCGCGTTGGTCACAGGGGCCTTGCAGCGCTCGAGCAGGTCATGGGTGATGCGCTCGAACTCGGTGCGGGTCAGCGTGTAGTCGAGGTGCTTGGGGCCGGTGGCGTCAGCGGTGATGAAAGGCAGGTTGATGGTGGCCTGCTGGGCGGCGGAGAGCTCCTTCTTGGCGTTCTCGGCTGCCTCCTTCAGGCGCTGCAGCGCCATGGCGTCCTTGCGCAGGTCGATGCCGTTGTCGGCCTGGAACTTGTCAGCGAGCCAGTCGATGACGCGCTGGTCCCAGTCGTCGCCGCCCAGGTGGTTGTCGCCCGAGGTGGACAGCACCTCGAAGACGCCGTCGGCAAGGTCGAGGATCGACACGTCGAAGGTGCCGCCGCCCAGGTCGAAGACGAGGATGCGCTGGTCAGCGCCCTGCTTGTCGAGACCGTAGGCAAGGGCGGCCGCAGTCGGCTCGTTCACGATACGCTTCACGTTGAGGCCAGCGATCTTGCCGGCGTCCTTGGTTGCCTGGCGCTGGGCGTCGTTGAAGTATGCCGGGACGGTGATGACGGCGTCGGTGACGGTCTCGCCGAGGTACTTCTCGGCGTCGGTCTTCATCTTCTGGAGAATCATGGCGCTGACCTGCTCAGGCGTGAAGTCCTGGCCGTCGATGCTGGCGACGGCGCGGCCGCCCTGGCCCTCCTTGACGGCATACGGGACGGTCTTGATCTCGGAGGAGACCTCGGAGAACTTGCGGCCCATGAAGCGCTTGATGGAGAAGACGGTGTTCTTGGGGTTGGTCACGGCCTGGTTCTTGGCGGCCTTGCCCACGACGCGATCACCGTCGGCACGGAATCCGACCACGGACGGGGTGGTGCGGTCGCCCTCGGCGTTCACGATGACCGTGGGATTGCCGCCCTCGAACACGGCCATGGCGGAGTTGGTGGTACCGAGGTCGATACCCAAAATCTTGTTGCTCATGGATAATCCCTTCCTTCGCCGCCGGGCTTCCTTTCGCGCGCGCCCGGCACGTCTGTCGTTGTTCGCTCTCTATCATATCCCCTTGAGCGCCAAGATATACAAAATCTAAGTCATTTCATATAAGATTTTTTGTTTTCTGGACATGCAGGTTATTTGCCTGCACAAAACGCGGGCGCTGAGCACCGCAAACACGGCAATCGCAGAAGCGATCGCACCTCCCCTACATGACGACCGGACGCGTCCCGCACGGGCTCCAAGGCGTCCGTTCTGCAACAGAAGTTAACCGGAGAAGGCAGCACTTCAAAAGGCGATGCCAGACGACGCGGAGGCCCACGCCAGGGCGCACAACCAGAGATGGTGCGCGTAACACGCGGAGTGGAGGCACGTCCACGCCCCATCGCCCTGTTATGCTGCGCAAACGGCATAACCGCAGATGGTAAACCGCGGCTGACTCGGCGAACGGTATGAAAAGGTGGGCACAAGGGCTTGCAATGAGGTCGTCTCGGGGTATATTGAAGCCACACGACTCGATGTCACATCGCCTACGGCATCGGGCACGAACAGAGGAGGAAACTATGGCACATCCTGTTATCGATGCCGATGAGTGCATCGCCTGTGGCGTCTGCGTTGACGACTGCCCCCAGGGCGTTCTTGAGGTCCAGGACGTCGCGACCGTAGTCGACGAGGATTCCTGCATCGCCTGCGGCGTTTGCCAGGAGTCTTGCCCGGCTGGCGCGATCACCGAGATCGCCGAGGACTAGCATCCCGCGCCATCACGCACTTTGGGGCTCCCCTCGGGGAGCCCCTTTTTGTTTGAGAAGCCACTCGAAAACGTGACCACACGCTTGAGAAAGCCGCCTGAAGTCAACGCCGCGTGAAACGGCCTGCCCACGAGACAGCGAGCCCATATCGGCGCGCCGCCATGCGCCACGTCGCCCTACGAAGACGCAGCGCCCCGCGCAGCAGCCGGCACCATGGCGTCTCGTTCATAAGGCAGCACCGGCGCCAGATAGCCACGTGCGCGCAGGGCGTCCTCGACCTCGTCGAGGACCTCGGTGGAATCCGCTGCGATGCGATGATAGTGATACCCGCTCGTCACGGTCATGAGTGGGGAGCTCTTGCCGGTCCGGATCCCCTCGAGATAGCGCTCGACGTCTCGGCGGCTGCGCACGTGCAGCGGCGCCGTGATCTTGCCGTACACGCGATGGCTCACCGTCACATCAAGCACCTCGCCGCCCAAGTCGACCACACAGGTCAGCTCGTCTTCAAGCTCGTCGGCGGTGTGTAGAACCTTGAACAGGCGTACGGGGCGTGAAGTCTCCTCGCCCTCATGCAGCACGTAGCCGCGATTGGTCGCCGCAATGTCATGGCCGTCCGCGCGCAGCAATGCGACATCCTGCACAACGACCTGCCGGCTCACGCCGACAGACCGCGCGAGCGCGCCCCCCGAGAGCGGCTTGGCAGATGCACGCAGCGCCCCCAGGATAACGTCCCTGCGTTCGACCCCTGTCATGTGCCCAACCTCCCGCAACGAACCATTCCCTCACCATGCGACGCCGAAGGCCGACGCTCACGCGTCCAGCATGCGCAGGTGCTTGAGCGACACATCGAGGATCGGGGCCGAATGCGTAAGCGCTCCCGATGAGATGTAGTCGACCCCGAGGTCGGCGAGGGCCCGAATGTTCTCGGCGTCCACGTTACCCGAGACCTCGGTCTTCGCCCGACCCGCAATCAGCTTGATCGCCGCCGCCATTTCGTCGTGCTCCATATTATCGAACATGATGATATCCGCGCCCTCCTCAAGCGCCTCGCGCACCATGTCCATGCCTTCGCATTCCACCTCGACCATGCAGGTGAACGGCGCCCGTTCCCGCGCCGCACGCACGGCCGCGCCGACGCCGCCCGCAGCGTCGATATGGTTGTCTTTGAGCATCACGGCGGTCGAGAGGTTGAAGCGATGGTTCTGCCCTCCGCCCAGACGCACCGCCTCGCGCTCGAAGACCCTGAGGCCGGGCGTCGTCTTGCGCGTGTCGACCAGCACCGTATCGGTGCCGTCAAGCGCGGACGCCATGCGGCGCGTATAGGTCGCGATGCCGCTCATGCGCTGCAAGAAGTTCAGCGCCACGCGCTCACCCGAAAGCAGGGCGCGCGCGTCGCCCCGCACCATGGCGAGCAGCTGCCCCGCTTTGACCTCGTCGCCATCATGCACCTTAGGACATACCTCTGAAGAGGGGTCGAGCAGCTCGAAGGTGCGCGCGAAGACGTCGAGCCCCGCAATGACGCCGTCTGCCTTGGCGATCAGCTGCACCTCGGCGGCGCGCGCCTCGGGACACACCGCCTGGGTGCTCACGTCCTCGTATGTGATGTCTTCCTGCAACGCCCGCAAGATGATGTCGTCCCCCACGAGCTTCATCGTCACTGGATTCATCTGGCACACTCCTTCTTTCGTGCCGCAGGCGGCACTTCCACGGCGCCGCCGGCCCCGTCGAAGTCGATAGCCGGGTACGTCGCCTCCGCCTCGCCCGACGGCTTCCCCACGTCGTCACCGACCGCGTCGCGCGCCAGGGCATCGATGCCCGAGCGGTACCCGCCGCACGGCCGGTGCCTGCCATCGAGCGGCGGCTCACCCGTCGGCTCGACGGAAAGGCTCTCCCCCGTCGTGATCCTATACGCGGCGCGTCGCGAGAACACGAGCGCCTCGAGCAGGCTGTTGCTTGCCAGGCGGTTCTTTCCGTGCACACCCGTGCAGCTCGTCTCGCCCACGGCATACAGCCCCGGTACCGTCGTCGCCGAATCAAGGTCGACGTGGATGCCTCCCATAAAGTAATGCTGGGCAGGCACCACGGGGATCGGCTCGCGGCAGATGTCATAGCCCGCCTCGAGACAATGCTGGTAGATGTTGGCGAAATGCCCCCGGATCACGTCGTCGGGGACGTTCTCGAAAGAAAGGCGGACGTATGGCATGCCATCGAGCTCCATCTGGCGATAGATCGCCGCGGTCACCACGTCGCGCGGCTGGAGCTCGTCGCAGAACCGCTCGCCTGCGCGGTTGAGCAAGACAGCGCCCTCGCCGCGGCAGGACTCGGAGATGAGAAACGCCCTTCCTGAGGCTTCGGGGCCCTCGTAGAGGCTTGTCGGATGTATCTGCACGTAATCCATGTGCTCGAGCTGCGCGCCATGAGCCGCCGCGATCGAGCAGGCGTCGCCCGTCAGCTGAGGGAAGTTGGTCGAGCGTTCGTACAGGCCGCCGATGCCGCCCGTCGCCAGCACGGTGGCGCGCGCACGTATGCGCACGGCGTCGGACGCAACGCCGCCGAGTTCATCGGCCTTGCGCGTCGACTCTTCCTCGCTGACCGGCACGGCGACCACGCCCCCGCACGCAGCAGGCGTGGCAGGGCCCGATTCGCCAGGAGCGGGCGCCTCGTCAATCAAGTCGGCGCAGGCAAGATGCTCGAACATCCTCACCCATGGAAGCTCGCGCACGCGCTCGAGCAGCTTCGAGGTGATCTCCCGGCCGGTGACGTCGGCGTGGTAGCAGATGCGCGGGCGACGATGCGCCCCCTCGCGCGTGAACGCCAGGGAGCCGTCCTGCTCGCGCTCGAAGTCGACGCCGAGCGCGACGAGGTCGTTGATGGCGCTCCTGCTAGAGCGCAGCAGGACGTCGACGCTCTCGCGCCGATTCTCATAATGACCCGCGCGCATGGTGTCCTCGACATAGACGTCGTAATCGTCCGCCTCGGGAAGCACGCAGATTCCGCCCTGGGCGAGCATGGAGTCGCATTCCTCGAATGACCCCTTTGAAAGCATGACGGTGCGCGTCCCCTCCGGCAGCGAGAGTGCCGTGTAGAGACCCGCCGCGCCGCAGCCTACGATGACCACGTCGCAGGACATCTCCCGCTTGTCCATCTCCCTCACCCCTTGTTCGACGCGAGCGCGAGCATGCGGTCGAGCGTGGCGGCCGCAGCGTCGGCGTGGGCCGGCATGGGGACCTCGCCCACGCCGTCGCGCAGGCACGCCACCACCTGGCCGAGCGTCACCTTGTCCATCTCGGGGCACCGGGAAGACGAGGTGAAGTGGAACTTCTTGCCCGGGGCGCAGCGGCGCTCGAGCTCCGCCTGGACGCCCGACATCGTCACGACGATGAATTCTTGGGCCGCGCTGTTCTGCGCCGCCTCGATGATCTCTGCCGTGGAGCCGATCACGTCGGCGAGCTCGAGCACCTCTGAGGTGCACTCGGGATGGGCGAGCACCGGCGCATTTGGGTGGGCGCGCATGAGGTCGCGCACCTCTCGGGCTCCGATCTGCGCGTGGAAGGGACACCTGCCGTCGTTCAAGATCACGTGCTTCTCGGGCACCTGCTGGGCGACGTAGCGGCCCAGATGCTCGTCCGGAATAAAGAGCACGTGGTGCTGGGACAGCCCGCGGACGATACGCACGGCGTTGGAGGAGGTCACGCACACGTCGCTCCAACTCTTGATCTCCGCCGTCGAGTTGACATAGCAGACCACGGCGAGGTCGTCGCCATAGCGCTCGCGCGCCTCGAGAACCGTTGCGCGCGAAACCATGTGGGCCATGGGGCAATCGGCCGACGGATCGGGCACGAGCACGCGCTTGTCGGGATTCAAGAGCTTCATGCTCTCCGCCATAAACGACACCCCCGCGATCACAAGCGTGCGCTGCGGCACCGTCGTGGCAAGCCGAGCCAGGGCAAACGAGTCGCCGACGTAGTCCGCCGCCCGCTGGACTTCGGGGCGCGTGTAGTAATGGGCGAGCACCACCGCGTCGTAGGCCCGCTTGAGCCCATCCAGCTCGGAGAGCAGCGAGCGGCAACGCTCGTCAGAAAGGCCGGGCGCCTCCCCCGGAGCCCGGCGCGATTCCTCGCCCATATCAGTCAATGCATCCATATGACACCGTCCTTGCGTTTCGGGCGCCTGCCGCCCGCAAGACAACGGGTGACAGTATGGCACCTGGAATGACAGCTGACAAGACAGCTGACAAGACAGTTCATGACATCGACAGGGAGCAGCGACGCCGAACACGCGAACCTATGAGATGGGGCATTGCGTTGCTGGACATGAGCCGATGTGAGCCGTTGACCGCAGACCGGCAGAAACGGCCCGTCGCGTGCGGACACGAGCGCAAACCCCCGAGGGAAACGGCTGCGTGCTCGAAAGACTGTCCTCCGTGAGTGGGCACGAGCCCGAGCAGTGCCAGGCCGTGTGCGAGGCCTGTGGCGGGACGTTTGCAGCAAGGCTAGTAGGGGGCACCTTGGGGAGGCAGCTGCTTGAGATATGCCCACATGCGCTGCTTTGCCCGCGGGTCGGACAGCGACGCCTCGAAGCCATCAAGCGCAAGCACCCGGCGACCGAGCACCGACACCACCAGCCCCGGCTGGAGCATCGCCGCGTTGAAGTCCTCGATGACGGCCAGGGCGTCCGCGTAGGCCTCGCGCATCGCATGCGCGGCGACATCGTCCAGCAGCACGACCGCCTCGGGATCGAGCGCCTCGACAGCCTCGCGGAACACCTCTGCGGGGAGCAGCTCGAACTGAGGGGCGGCGGCAAAGCCCGGCTCCGCCTCACCCGCAACGGCAGCCAGCCCGCAAAAATCCTCAGGCGCATATCCCAGGCGCTCGAGGGCGGCGCGCAACGCGGTCCCGTCAGCACCGGCCAGCAGAGACCCGCCGGCGCGCTCGTCGGCGTTGAGCTCGCCTTTCACGAGAACGATCGACGAAAAGGCGTTTCCCTGGGCAACGACTCCACGCTTTGCCAGGCTCTCTAGCTCTTGCCTGGTCGCGCTCACGATCGCCTCGCTCCTGTCGTGCGATGTCACATACATGTAGGCCCCCTTCTCGTTGTGGCCATTGTACGCCGGGACACATCGACACGCCGCGAGCGGCGTGACTTGGCCGCCGCGAGCGGGGCGGGGCGGCCGCAGCGCTTGTGGGCGAACAATGGTCACCGCAGCAGTGCAAGCGCCGGGTCGAGTTGGGTATAACGTCACCGAAGTGACATTCCCGGTACTGCCGATACCCATAGGAGGAACCATGGCAACCATCACCGAAGTCAACGCAGCCACGTTCGACTCCCTGCTCACCGAAGAGCTCCCCGTCCTCATTGACTTCTGGGCACCTTGGTGCGGACCCTGCCGCACGCTCTCGCCGATCGTCGACGAGCTTGCCGACGACCTCGCCGGCAGGATCAAGGTTGCCAAGTGCAACGTTGATGACAACCAAGACATCGCCATGAAGTATGGCGTCATGTCCATCCCCACGCTCGTCATGCTCAAGGGCGGCAAAGAGGCCATGCGCACCGTCGGTGCGATGCCGAAGGCCCGTCTCATGGCAGAGCTTGAAAAGGCGCTGTAGGCCAGCATCCCGATGCCCCCGAGCGCCAGCGCCGAGCCAAGGTTCGCGCCCCGGCACTCCGGCAAACGACATCTGCCCCCTTCCTTGACGGCGGCCCCACGGGGTCGCCGTTTGCTGTATAGGACGCTCGCCCGCTCGCACCTGCCCGCCTTGCACCAACCGCCTGCCGCGCGAGGGTCCCGTCGCGAAACTTTGCCGCCCGCCTTGACGGTCCGCCGAGAAGCCCGTGCGATGAGGTAGTACACTTAGGCCCAATCAGCACAGCGAAGACGCCGAGGGCGTCTCATCACACCAAGGAGGCACCATGCACGACGTGGGAATGAACATGGGCCAGCTCGCCATGAGCGTCAAGCAGGTCGACGACGCCATCGCCCTTGCGCGCGACTGGAGCCACAGCCTGCTCCACGCCACGGAGAATTTCGACATGGAGCGCATCGGGGGCAAGCTCGAGGCCGCCATGGAGGCGCTCGACGAGGCGCGCCGGGCGCTCGATGGTTACGAGGACGCTATCGAGGCGGACCACAACTCCGTCGGCTCCGTTCGACTGGTGTAGAACATGGGCTCCTGCAACGCAGGGGACCTCGTGAGGTTCTCCATCGCCATGCCCGAGGACCTTCTCAGGGCTTTCGACGCGCAGATTTCCCGGCGCAGCGACACCGCCAACCGGTCCGAAGCCATCCGCGACCTCATTCGCTCGTCGCTCGTGCGCGACGAGCTCCGCACGCCCGAGGCGCAGGTGATCGGCTCGCTCACCATGATCTACGACCACCACACCGGGGACCTCACCCGCAAGCTCGACGAAGTCCAGCATGATTACACGCACGAGATCGTCTCGACCATGCACGTGCATCTCGACCATAGCAACTGCCTTGAGATCCTTGCCCTGCGCGGCCAGGGATCGCGCGTCTACGAGCTCGCCGACAAGCTCTTGGGGCTGCGCGGCGTAAAGCACGGAGAGCTCACCTGCGCCGCCACCGACACGAGCCTCGAGCTGTAAGCCGCACGATGAGAGACGCGCGCATCCACATCACAGGCATCGTCCAGGGCGTGGGCATGCGCCCGTTCGTGTATCGCGAGGCGGTGGAGCGCGGCGTCGCGGGCTGGGTGCTCAACGCCGGAGACGGGGTGCATATCGAGGCCCATGTCGCCGACGACCGCGCGCTCGACGCCTTTGTCGCCGCCCTTCGCGACGACGCGCCGGCAGCGGCACGCATCGAGGACGTGCTGGTGGAGCAGCTTGCCCCGCGAGGCGATGCCGGCAAGCATGCGGGCGGCACCCCTGCCGACGCGACAACGAAGCCGTTCGATGGCGACCGGCAGGCGCGCCCCCTCTTTCGCATCATCGCCTCCGACGAAAGCACCGAGCGCACCACCCTCGTCTCACCGGACATCGCCACCTGCGCCGACTGCCTGCACGAGCTCTTCGACCCCGCAGACCGACGGTATCATTACCCGTTTATCAACTGCACGAACTGCGGGCCGCGCTTCACCATCATCCGGTCGCTGCCCTACGATCGCCCTGCGACCTCCATGGATGCCTTTCCCATGTGCGACGCCTGCGCGGCCGAATACGCCGATCCCCTTGACCGGCGCTTCCACGCGCAGCCCGACGCCTGCTTTGAGTGCGGGCCGCACATCACCTGGCGCGAGAAGTCGGGCGAAAACCAAGCGCCTGCCGCAGGGCGGACGCTCGAAGAAAGCGATGCCATCATCGGCCGTTGCGCCGAACTCATCGCCCAAGGCGGCGTCGTGGCGATCAAGGGCTTGGGAGGCTTTCACCTGGCCTGCGACGCCGGCAACGACGATGCCGTGCGCGAGCTGCGCCGCCGCAAGCGCCGCAGCAACAAGCCGCTCGCCGTCATGGTCGGCGGCATCGATGACGCCGAGGAGCTCTGCCACGTGGGGCGCGCCGAGCGCGAGCTGCTCGAGGGCACCGTCCGGCCCATCGTCCTGCTGCGCAGAAGGGCCCTCGACGCCCCTCGCGTGGGAAGGACCGCCGCCCCCTCCCCCGGGGGCCCCTTAGAGGAGTGTGCCGATGCCGACCGGGCATGCGCCGCCGGCAGGGTGCGCGCCGCCAACGGGGCGTGCAGCGACCGCAGGGCGCACGTCGCCCCCGCGGTCGCCTTCGACCTTCCGGAGCTGGGCGTCATGCTTCCCTATACGCCGCTTCAACATCTGCTGCTCGCAGCCTGCGCGAGCCGGGGCGTCCGTACCCTCGTCATGACGAGCGGCAACGTGAGCGAGGAGCCCATCGAGACCGATGACGCCCTTGCCTGGAAACACCTGGTAGAAGGAGGTCTCGCCGACGCCCTGCTGGGCAACGACCGCGCGATCCTCTCGCGCTATGACGACTCGGTGGCACGCGTGATGGACAAGCTCGTCGCACCGGTGCGTCGGGCGCGCGGCTTTGCCCCGCGGCCGCTCGAGCTGCCCGGCGTCCCGCTCGGTACCGCCGACGGAGGCCTGCCATCGATTCTCGCCTGCGGCCCCGAGCAAAAGGCGACGCTCGCCCTCACGCGCGAGCGTCCAGACGGCACCGCCTCGTGCTTCGTCTCCCAACATATCGGCGACATCGAGAACGCCGCGACGTTCGACGCGTGGCAAGGCGCCCTCCACCGCTTTGAAGACCTCTTCGACCTGCAGCCGTCCGCCTTCGCCTGCGACCTGCACCCAACCTATCTCGCCAGCCAATGGGCTCGCTCCGAGGCGGCATCCCACGCCCTTCCAATCATCGAAGTGCAGCATCACCACGCGCATGTCGCATCCGTCATGGCGGAGTCCGTCGCCACGGGAGCGCTTGCTCCCGAAGAGCGCGTGCTGGGCATTGCCTTCGACGGCACCGGCGCGGGAACAGACGGCACCATCTGGGGCGGAGAGCTGCTGCTCGCAGACCTCCAGGGCTTCAGCCGCCTCGCGCATCTTACCCCCTGGCCGCTCCCCGGCGGCGCCACGAGCGTGCGCGACGCCCGGCGAAACGCCTTCTCGCTGCTCATGCGCTGCGGACTGCTCGAGCACCCGGGCGCATCCCTGCTGCTCGGCACCATGACCGACCAGGAGCGCTCCATCACCTCGACCATGATCGAGCGCGGCATCAACAGCCCGCAGAACAGCAGCATGGGGCGCCTCCTTGACGCCGTGGCGGCGCTGCTGGGCGTATGCGGCATCGCGACCTACGAGGGCGAGCCCGCCATTGAGCTTGAGGCGGCGGCATGGCGCGGGGCATCCTGCGAGCCGGGCGAAGGCTATCGCTTTGACCTGCATGTCGTGCCCACAAAGACGCCCGACGAGCCGACGCGTCGGCGCAGGGCGCTTGTGAACGAGGCGGCTGCCCCCCGATGCATAGAGATCGACCCCGCGCCCATGCTCGACGCCGCCCTCTCAGACCTTGCCCGCGGCGAGGCGCGCGAGGTCATCGCCCGTCGCGTGCACCATGCCGTCGCGCGCCTGACATCGTCGCTGGCCCGAGACATAGCCGCCCGCGAGCAGGTCTCCCATGCTGTGCTTTCCGGCGGCGTCTTCATGAATCGCATGCTCCTGCAAGAGACCGCGACGCTCCTGCGCGCCGAGGGGCTGCGGCCGCTCGTGCCGCAGCTCGTCCCCACAAACGACGGCTGCATATCCTTTGGCCAGGCGGCCGTCGCCCGCGCACGGCTCGCCGCCACGCGCGGACAGGAGATTGCCCGCTAGGATCCCCGGGCATTTGCCCACATGGTGTGCGAGCGGTACTATCGTTGGGAAAAATGATGCGGGCGGCGGCGCAGATCGCAGCGCACGCCCGCCACAAGAAGAAGGATCGCTCATGTGCCTTGCCGTTCCAGGAACGATCGTCGCCCTGCGCGATGACGCAACCGCCACCGTCGACATGCTGGGCGTGCAGCGCGACATCTCGGTCGCACTTACCCCAGACGCCAAGGTGGGCGACTATGTGCTTGTCCATGCCGGATTTGGCATTCAGGTGATCGACCCCGAGGAGGCGCGCCTCACGCTTGAGATCTTCCAGGAGATCCCCGAGCTGGTGGGCGAAGAGCTCGAGGGCGTCGTGCCCTTTGGAAGCGCGGCAGAAGCCGTAGCGGACGGCGGCGTCCCTCAAGCAGAGCCCGCCCAGGCCGCCGCCCAGGCCGGAGCCCTGGCATGACGGACAGGGGCTCTCACGGCACGGGGCCGCACTCGAGCCGACATCGCGGCGCCTGCGACACGCAGGACATCTCGCCGCGCGCCATAGACCTTGGCGCCTTCCGCGACCCCGCCCTTGCGCGCGAGCTCATCGACCGCATCGCATCGGTCGTGGGAGACCGTGAGCTCAACCTCATGGAGGTCTGCGGGACCCACACCATGAGCATCGGCCGCTATGGCTTCCGCTCGATCATGCCCCCCGGGCTCCATCTGCTTTCCGGCCCGGGCTGCCCGGTCTGCGTGACCGCCAATCGGGACATCGACCATATCATCGCCCTTGCAAAGCTGGACGGCGTGGTCATAGCGACCTTTGGCGACATGATGCGCGTGCCCGGCTCGACGAGTTCGCTCGCCGCGCAGAAGGCGGCGGGGCACGACGTGCGCATCGTGTACTCTCCGCTCGACGCCGTGCGACTCGCCCAGGACAACCCCGGACTCGACGTCATCTTTGTCGGCGTAGGCTTTGAAACCACCACGCCCACCATTGCGGCAACCATCTTGGACGCGGCGGCGCGAGGCCTTGCCAACTTCTCGGTCATGAGCGCGCACAAGATGACCCCTCCCGCCCTGCGCGCCATTGCCGACGACCCCGAGACCCGTATCGACGGCTTCATATTGCCGGGGCACGTTTCCACCATCACGGGGCTCGCCCCCTATCGGTTCTTGGTCGACGAGTTCTCTATCCCCGGCGTGGTCACCGGCTTTGAGCCCGTGGACATTCTGGAGAGCATCCTGCTGCTGGCAGAGATGGCGCGCGGCGGGAAGCCGGCGATAGAGAACGCCTATCGCCGCGGCGTCAACGCCGAGGGAAATCCCGTGGCACGCGCCATGGTCGACCGCGTTTTTGAGACCTGCGACGCCACCTGGCGCGGGCTCGGCACGCTGCCGTCGTCGGGGCTCGCCATCCGTGACGAATACGCCCGCTTCGATGCGCGCCGGCGCTTCGACGTCGAGATCGAGCCCACACAGGAGCAGCGCGGCTGCCGCTGCGGAGACGTCTTGCGCGGGGCGATCGCGCCTACCTCTTGCCCGCTTTTCGGGCGCGCCTGCACACCCGAGCACCCGATAGGCCCCTGCATGGTCTCGAGCGAAGGCAGCTGCGCGGCATACTTCCGCTATCGCGCATAGACCGGACGCATCCAGGGCACAGCGCACATGCGCGACGACAAAGGAGACGCACATGGTAACCGACAACACCGTTCTTCTGGGCCACGGCTCGGGCGGGCAGATGATGAAGCGCCTTATCGACGAGGTCTTTCTTGAGGCGTTTGGCTCGCCTGAGCTGCTTGTCGGCAACGACTCCGGCGTCGCCGAGCTCGCCCCCACCGGCCGCATCGCCATGTCCACCGACAGCTTCGTGGTGACTCCGCGGTTCTTCCCCGGCGGCGACATCGGCCGCCTAGCGGTGTGCGGCACAGTAAACGACGTCGCGACTTCGGGGGCGCACGTCCGTTATCTCTCGTGCGGCTTCATCCTTGAAGAGGGCTTCCCCATGGGCGACCTCTTGCGCATCTGCTCCAGCATGGCGAAGACCGCCGAGGAGGCGGGCGTTCGCATCATCACGGGAGACACCAAGGTGGTCGAACGCGGCGGGGTCGACGGCGTCTATATCAACACGGCGGGCGTGGGCGAGGTGCCCGAGGGCGTGGAACTCTCTGGCGGCGCGTGCCGACCGGGAGACGTCGTCCTCGTCTCGGGAACGCTGGGCGACCACGGCATTGCGGTCATGAGCCAGCGCGAAGGCCTTGCGTTCTCGACCACCATCGAGAGCGACGCGGCGCCCCTCAACCATCTCATCGCCGCCGTCCTCACCGCCGCTCCCCGCACGCGCTGCTTCCGCGACCCAACGCGCGGCGGCCTCGCGAGCACGCTGAACGAGTTTGCCGCGGCGAGCAATGTGGAGATCGAGGTCGACGAGGACGCCGTCCCTGTGCTGCCGCAGGTTCAAGCGGCATGCGAGATGCTTGGCTACGACCCCCTGCAGGTCGCCAACGAGGGCAAGATGGTCGCCGTCGTGCCGGCTGACGAGGCGGACGCAGCACTTGAGGCGATGCGCGCAAGCCGCTATGGCGAGAACGCCGCGATCATCGGACGCGTGAGCGAGCTTGCTCCCGCGGCAAGGCCGCGCGTGCTCGTGCGCACCCCCTGGGGCTCTACGCGCATCCTCGACATGCTCGTAGGCGAGCAGCTGCCGAGGATCTGCTAGCAGGCGCCAAGCAGCACCGAAACCACGGGGATGGTGAGGATCGATCGATCCGGTCTCGTTTGGCGTCTGGCTGCGCGAAGACGGCGGCCCGCCCCCATTGACCGGTTCATCACCTTGCTGAGCGAATCGGTCGCCTGAGCCTGGCGGCTGCTACTCCCCCTGCTGCTGGCGCAGGCGCGCGAGGGGCTCGATGCGATGCATATGCTTCGCCTCGGCATCGGGCAGTTCGACATCCGATTGCGCCGACGCCACCGCCGCGGCCGTCGCCGGCCGCAGGGAGATCTGCAGACCAGTGAGAGAATCAGGGACGTAAGGGTGGTACGCGCCCGACATGCGATCGCGTCTCCGATAGCCCCATGTATCGTTCAACCAGTACTCGGTCTCGTAGAAGCCCATCATAACCTCGCGTTTAAAGCATAGATAGACAAGGTTATTGGATAACCTTGTATAAATGAACGCGATAGACAAGCTTGTTGGCAGGCACGCCAAACAAAAAGCCGAGCTGCCCCTCCGCGCGACACGTCCGCGCGCCTACATGCCAAGGGCAACCAGGGGAACCGTCGCAATAGAGCCGGCGATGCTCAGAAACGTCACCTGCATCATAGGCGATGCATCCATGCCGCTCTGCACGCAATAGAGCGTTCCGTTCGTTGCGACGGGCATGGCGCATTCCAAAACGATAACGGCAGTCGCAAGGCTCTCCGCGCCGAGCAGGCGCAGCGCCAACAAACTCGCAAGGGGAATACCGAGCAGGCGAAATGCCACCGCCACATAGGAATGAGGATTGCTGACCATCTCGAGAGGGTCGTACTGGGCAAGCGAGGAGCCGACGATCAGCAGCGCGGCAGGCGTCGACATCTGCCCCACCACCGACATCGCGCTGCCGACGATCCCCAGGTCGCTCACCCCCACAAGAGCCAACACCAGCGTCGCCACGCCCGCGACGATCGTCGGGGTCTTCAGGCTCGCCAGCACCGAGGCAAGCCGACGAGCACGCCCGGCGCGAGGCCTCGTCCCGGCATCCGCCGCCCGAGCGAGACCGCGCGTGCGAAACATGCCCGCGCCGACGGTAAACATAAAGACGTTGCCGAGAACGCTTGCGATCACCGCATACAGCAGCGCGATGTCGAGCACGAGGGTGGTAAGCCTCCGATCGAACTCGCCGCCGAGAATACCGAGGCGGTGCAGGACATACCCCAAGAGAATCGGAAGGGAGACCACCCCCATCTGTGAGATGATCCCGCCCATGTCGAGCGACATGGCCTATCGCGCCCTCACGAGCTCGTGGAGGCGCAGCCAGCAGAATGCCACGAGCACAACGGTTACGCCAAGCTGCAAAAACAGCGGCTCCATACCCGTGCTCGATGCCCCCACCATGGCACCGCGCCCCAGGGACACCAAGGATGCTTGTATCGCTGTAGATACGCCGGACCGCGCTGACAGGCGCGCACGACCAGGCGGCCGCCACAGGGCAGGGCGTCGGCCTCTGGCACGGACGGACGAGGGACAGGCATGGCATCTGCGAAGCAGGACCGCATCAATCGGTTGGTCTACATCCTTGAGCGCGCGAATTCATGGGTGTCTTCAGCCGTGCTCGCAAAGATGCTCAATACGAGCGAGCGCACGGTGCGCAACTACATCGCAGAGATTAATCGGGGCGGCGGGCAGCGTGTCGCCTCGTCGAAAGAGGGATACCGGCTTGAGCGCAGCCGCACGGCAACGCCCGAGGACGAATCCCGTTCTTTGCCCGCCAACACGCATCCGGCAGGGGGCGCCCAGGCGCCGCAGAAGAGCGTCCGCGACACCCGCCGCGACTACGCGCTCTCCAACCTGCTGCTCCACATCCTGGTGATCATCATCCGCTTGAAGTCCAACAACGAGCTCGGCGACCATGACGACTCCATCGACGCCACCGGACTGTTGGGAGACTTCGCCCAGCGCGACGAGATCAGGCGCTGCGCCGACGAGTTCTCGCGATACTTCGAGGATGCCTTCGGGTGCCCCATCCCCGAAGCCAACGAAAGATCCGGACCAAGGTCGCGGGGGTATTGGAGGCAAAACGCCGCGGCCAGGCGCACCGGCTCCTCAGGCACGTGCTGCAGCCCGAGCTGTTCGCCCGCAACGTCCAACTCCAGGGCGGCCCGGACGCCTATATCGACTACCTCGGGTCGCTCTGCATTGCCGGCGAGTTCGCCGACGAGGACTTCATACGCGACGTCCACCTGCGCGAGCGCATCTCGTCGACCGCCTTTACCGAGCGCCTTGCCATCCCGCATTCGATCGACACCTATGCCGCTCGCTCCTTTATCGCGGTGCTCCACAATGACACATCCATACCTTGGGGCCGCCACGACGTGAACTTCGTGCTGCTCATTGGCATCGCACGCGAGGACATGGGGTATTTCCGCGACGTGCTCGACATCATCATCGAGCTCTTCTCGTCGGTCGACGACACCATGCGCCTCATGCAGACGGACACCTTTGAAGAATTCCTGCGTGCCTTCACCCACGACCTGGGCTAGGCGCCGCTCCGTCTCAGGGACCCTATCGAGGCCGCCGGGTACCCTCGACGGCCTTCGCGATGCTCCAGAAACAATTCGTTTCGCTTTTCCGACATTTTTGCCCTGCCCCTCGAGTAGGCAGCCATGTGGCGTCGATAAAACCCCAGGTGGAAGCATTGCGCTGTTTCTGTCTACTTAGCAGGTGCCCGCAAAATGTAGGAAAAGCGAAGTGATTTTTCTTGTGCTGTCGACAACGCCGAGCTTAATGCATAAAGAGGCGCCTTCAACCATCCGTATTGAATCAAGCAGCATGCCTGCGGTATGGCGCACGGATGGGAGGACCCTGACGTGGCGCCCCACGCGCAAAGGTGAGACAATAGGCGCGCCGTGCCACAGAACTACGAGGAGCCCTATGTCCTTCACCCATGTCATCTTTGACCTCGACGGAACGCTGCTCGACACCCTTGCGGACCTAGCGCTCTCATGCAACCACGTATGTGCTGGCCACGGCTGGCCCACGTTCGAGATCGACGCCTACCGCTATAAGGTCGGCAACGGCATGCCCAAGCTCATGGAGCGGATCATCCCTGCCGAGTTCGCAGGCGACGACGCCGTATTCTCGCAGGTATTTGCCGAGTTCTCGGCCTACTACGCCGCCCATAAAGAGGATCACACGCACCCCTACCCGGGCGTGCTCGACATGCTGGACGACATGCTCGCCGCCGGGCTCACCCTTGCGGTTCTTTCAAACAAGGACCACGGCGCCGTGGCGCCGCTTGTCCAGAGCTACTTCGGTGACAGGTTCGCGCTCGCCCAAGGACGCGTCGACGCCTTCCCGCCCAAACCCGCCGCACCGATTACGTTGCACGTTATGGAACAGCTGGGGGCAGACCCGTCCACGACGCTCTATGTGGGCGACAGCAACGTAGACGTGCAGACCGGCCACAACGCGGGACTTGTCGTAGCGGGAGCAGCATGGGGCTTCCGCGGAAGCGGCGAGCTCGAGGCGGCGGGAGCGGATTACATCGCCCACAGCGCAAGCGAGGTCGTGGACATCGTCCGGTCTTCGTAGCCCCGCCTCCACACGCGCCGGCAAGACGAGACCATGCGCCACCCAACGTGCTCATAGAACAGAACCACATCGCAAGCGGGAAGGCCCTCGATAAAAAACGGCGGCATCCCGCAGGATGCCGCCGTCGATCATGAGCGCGCTATACCGCAGAGCCCTCTTCTTTGGGATTGAGCGCATGCGGGGCAAAGCCAGACGACAGGGACTGAGCGAGCTTTTCGGCCGCGCTGCGCGCCGCCTGAGGCTGCGGGTCGTCCACATGGTCCTCAGGATGAACGGGCAGGTCGTCTTTCACCGCGTTATAGATCAGGTTGATGTACTCCTGCGCGCCCTGGCTATTCAGGTGCGTGCCGTCGCCGTCAAAGAGGTCGTTGCGACCAGCGCTGTACCCATACCAGTCAACGACAGACGCGTTCTGATAACGTTCGGGCGCACGCCCGATCGCCTCGTTGGTGGCGCCGACCCATGGCTGCGGGCTGCGCGTGTTCACAAACACCGCCTTGCGCTTATCACCCACAAGGGACATGAGCTCATCGATCTGCTCGTCGGTCACAAGGCCGTTTGTGCCGAGCGCGAACACGGCGACCTTGCCCGCCAGGTTCTGGTCGACATAGCTGCGATACGCCTCGATGCCGGCCGAGAACTGGCGGCTCTTCGCTGCATCGATATGTCCGTGGGGGAAGGTCGAGCCAAACGTATCCACAGCGCGCAGCGATACCGAGTCACCGATCATGACGATGTCGTAGGAGCCTGCGGGGAAATCGCCGTCGCCCGTATCCTTCTCGCCGTCGGCAGCGGGCGTGCCCTCCCCCGAGGGCTGCTCGGCGCCACCCTGGGTCCCCACGGCACCGCCCTGGGTGAGCAGGGCCGCGCCCTCGTCGCTCAAGGCGGAGGTATTGGGCACGAAGATGAGACCGCCCGCTGCAACGAGCGCCACCGCCGCTGCGGCGGCCACGGGCACGGGCCGCGTCCGCACGAGGGCAGGGACGCTCACCTTGCCGGCACGGACACGGGCTATGACCTTGCCGAGGGCGCCCTTGCGGAACGGGGTCTCGATAAAGCGATACGAGAACTCCGCCGCGGCGAGCACCACGAGCACCTGGATGATCATGAGCCACCACGGCGTGTCGTTGACGTCGGCGACCGGGTTCATGAGCAGCAGCAGCGGGTAGTGCCACAGATAGATGCTGTAGGAGCGCTTGCCCAGCCACACAAGCGGGGCAAACGAGAACGCCCGCGCAACCATGCCCTCGGGCTGCACCGCGGCCATGATGAGCATGACCGTGAACACGGAGCACAGAAGCGTGCCACCCTGATACTGGAAGGCGGTGTAGCCATTGGTGAAGACCACCATGAGGACGAGCCCCGCAAGGCCGGTCAGGCCGATGATGTCGACCGCGTGGCGAGACAGGGCGGCAAGCGCTCCCGAAGCGGGGGCCTTCTCGCGCACCGCAGACGAGCCGTCTGTCGGAAGCGAAGCCTCGACGGCGCCGTCGGCTGCAGCCGCCTTCTCGTCCTTGCCGGGAAGCAGTCTCGAGAGCCCCAAGAGCCTCGCGAGCTCGCGCGGGTGCATGGAGCCTTCGGGGATAAACGCCAGCCACGCGCCCAGGAGCAGCGAGAACACGCGGGTATCGGTGCCATAGTACAGGCGGCTCGGATCCACGGCGGGGTTGTACAGCAGCGCCATGGCCAACGCGGAGACCGCGGCGAGCCCAAGCACCACACGCCTGAGCGGGCGCTTCTTGATCCCTAGGTGCAGCAGCAAGAACAGCACCGGGGGCCACACCAGATAGAACTGCTCCTCGATGGCGAGAGACCAAAAGTGCGTGAGCGGAGACGGGTCGCCGAGCGCGTCGAAATAGGACACGTTCTGGATGATCTGCCACCAGTTGTTGAAGAACAGCAGCGACGGCAGAATGTCCGGACGCATCTTGGTGAGCATCACATGGTTGAAGATGGTGCAGAGCGCGCAGGTGACCAAGACCACCGTCACGATGGCAGGAACGAGTCGCCGCACGCGACGCAGCCAAAAGTTCTTCAGGTCGATGCGCCCCGTCTGCGAGAACTCGTTGAGAAGCAGCCGCGTGATGAGGTAGCCCGACAGCACGAAGAAGATGGTGACGCCCAGAAGGCCGCCCTGCGCCCAGGTGAGATTGAGGTGATAGAGCACCACCGCGATCACGGCAAAGGTGCGAATGCCGTCAAGCGCAGGAATGTAGCGCGAACGCGGCCGAGCGTTTGATACCGCCTGGGCCGCACCCATCCCCGGGCCAGCCGGCCCGCGGGCTCCGCCCTGGGCCGCCCGCGCCTGACGCGACGCTCCCGCAGGAGCGGAGGCGCGGCGCCCGCTCGAAGCGTCCGCGGCGACCCTCCGCCGCGCGGCGCCCGCCTGCGGCGCAGCGCCACGGGGGCCTCCCGTCCGAGGCCGCGCGTCCCCGGCGTGGCGTCGGGCCTCCTGTGCAGAGGCGTGCTCGGGCCGCTGCGCGACGCGCGCACCCGCCTGGGCCCGGTTGTTCGAGATCGCTTCGGGCGCGCCCTGTGAAGAGGAGGCGGCAGGGCGGGCTGCCGGACGGGGCGAAGGATCCGCCTGGACGCCCTGTTCACCCTCCGCCGGCATCGGCACCCGCCAGGAGCCGGTCACGCCCGGGCGTGCGGCGGCACCGGGAACGGAACGCTGGCGCGCGGAGGTGTTCGTGGCGTCGTTCATATCAAAAGGAGTGCTCATGCTGCATCCAATAAGCTGCGTTTCAGTGGTTCCATAGACGTTTCTTATTGTACCTGTGGGCGCCCGCGTTGCGAAGGAGCGCTGGAAGGAGCAGTAGGCTAGACCCTGGACGCAAGGCCATCACCAGCGCCTTTGCGTGCTAGGCATGCCCCAGCACACAGATGCCCCTTCAGGCCGAGATAAGTCCTCCATATCTGTCAGCATCTTGTCGACCTCCGATGCCGAGCCGGTTGGGTACCATGAAAATCGAAGGACCATCCAAGGAGGCCTCTATGGACGAGCAAGACAAAGAGATGCTGCGCGACGGGCGCACCGTCGTCGTGTTTGGCAGCATAAACCAAGACCTCTCCGTAGCCTGTGAACGCGTGCCGCGCACGGGCGAGACCCTCCATGGCCATGACTTCATCTCGGGAGCCGGCGGCAAAGGCGCCAACCAGGCGGTCGCGGCGGCGCGCATGGGCGCCGTGGTGCATATGGTGGGCGCTGTCGGTGCCGACGTCTTCGGCGATGCCCTTGTCGCCGGGCTCGAGGGCGACGGCATCGGCTGCGCATGCGTCGAGCGCCGTGAGGACACCTCGACCGGAGTCGCCATCATCCTTCGAAGCGACGGGGACAATCGCATCGTGCTGTCGGCGGGAGCCAACACCGCCCTTTCTCCGGCACAGGCATGCAGAGCCGTCGACGCGCTCTTTGAACGCGGCGACGCCTGCGTGGGCAGCGTCTTCTTGGCGCAGGGCGAATGCGACCTCGATGCGACCGCCGCCGCCATCGAGCACGCGCATCGTCGCGGCATGTACACCATCTTCAATCCGGCGCCCGCCTGCAGCCTGCCAGCACCGACCTGGCGCGAGGTCGACCTGGTATGTCTCAACGAGACCGAATGCGAGCAGGTTTGCGGCATCGCCCCTGTCGATGAGGCGAGCTCCAGGCGCGCGCTCGAAGCCCTCTGCCGCATGACGGGCGGAGCGGCCGTCATCACCCTCGGAGATCGCGGATCCGCCATGCTCTCGGAAGAAGGGTTCGCGCAGCTTCCCGCGCGCTCCGTCGAGGTCGTCGACACCACCGCAGCCGGAGACACCTACCTCGGGGCGTTCGCCGCCATGCGCTCGCTGGGCTTCCCGCTTATCGACGCCGCCTGCGAGGCAACCTGCGCCTCTGCGCTCGCGGTGTCGCGCCTGGGGGCGCAGGCATCGATTCCAACATCCGACGAGGTCACCGAATGGATCATCGAGCAGTGGCAGAACGGCTGCTAAGGGACGCGGCGGCACAGGCAGACGCACCCTGATGCCTGCCCGCTGCAATCCCGCGGCAGCTCTGAGACCTTGGCCGCCTACATATGAGCGCGCCGCCCGAGAAACACCCGGGCGGCGCGCAATCCCATGCCGCCTGAGAGGCGGCACCCCTGTCGCATTCGACGCGACGACGAGCAGGGCCCTACGACATCATCGCGTTGAGGATCGCCGTCTCGGCGCCGTCGCTTTCGGACCAGACGCCCTCGTCATCGCTCTCGTAGGGCACCTCGATGGTAACCGTCTTGGGCTCGGTGTCCTGCGTCACCTGCATGAGCAGCTCGCCCGCCATCGTGTAGAGCCCCTGCTCGTCTGCCTGGGCGGCAAGGTCGAGCGAGCTCAGCTTGTCGGCAAACTGCGTCTGGAACCCGGAGAGGATATCGCCGAGAGACTTCATGGTGAGGTCCACCTTGGCCGTCGCGGTCCTGTCCTCGACCGTGATATCGCCGATCGAGTAATCGAAGCCATCGAGATAGGACTTCGCGAATTCCTTTGCGTCGATGCCGAGCGTCGCAAAGTCCTCACCCGAGGCTTCGGAGATCTCGTCCATGAGGTCGTCCCCGCCCTGCTTGATCTCGTCGAGCTGCTCGGTGAGATCTTGGCGGATCAGGTCTTCCACCGACGGCCCCCCGCAGCCGGGCAGCACCACCAAACACAAGGCGGCAAGCATCATAATCGGAACCAGCAGGATCTTCTTCATGGGTCCTCCCCCCGATCGCATGGGCCGCACGAGCCGTCTCGTCGGCCCCATGTCACACTACTTCACGCCGTAGAGCTCGTAATATGCATCGAGCGCCGCGCGAGTCTCGTCGTCGATCACCACGCGACCGGCGACCTCGCGACCATACAGGTGCTCGACGACCTCGTCCATGCTCACGATGGAGGCAACCGGGAAGCCGTAGCGCTCGGTGATCTCCTGTTGGGCGGTCACCTTGCCGCCCTTGCCCACCTCCATGCGGTTGAGCGACACGATGAGACCCTTGATCTCGACGTTTGCCGCACCGGTCACGATGGGATAGGTCTCATCGATGGACTTGCCCGACGTGGTGACGTCCTCGACCATCACCACGCGGTCGCCGTCGGAGAGCTCGTACCCAAGCAGATTGCCCGCGTCTGCGCCGTGGTCTTTGACCTCCTTGCGGTTCGAGCAGTAGCGGACCTCCTTGCCATAGAGGTCGTGCATGGCGATTGCCGTGACGACCGAAAGCGGGATGCCCTTATAGGCAGGCCCGAACAGCACGTCGAAATCCAGGCCGAAGTTGTCATGGATGGCGCGCGCATAGTACTCGCCGAGCTTCTTGAGCTGCAGGCCCGTCACATAGGCGCCCGCGTTCATGAAAAACGGTGACTTGCGCCCGCTCTTGAGCGTGAACTCGCCAAACTTGAGCACGTCGGACTCGACCATGAACTCGATGAACTCCTGCTTGTATGCCTCCATGGGAACTCCTATCTCCCCGCTGTATGTCCTTGCCGACAAGCATAGCAGAGCGCGTGGCGCGAACCCACCCGCCGGGCGCTCCGAAGCGCGAAACGGGCCGAGGCAGAAACCGTTAAAACCCAAGCATCTGAAGCGCGAACATGCATATGGTGAGCACGGTGATGAGCACGATGGTCACCCAGGTGAGCACGTTCCACAGCCGCCCGTTGCGATATTCGCCCATGATGCGGCGGTCGCGCGCCACGAGCACCAAAAACACGAGCAGCACGGGCAAAAGCACGCCGTTGATCACCTGCGCGCTCATCATGATTTCAAAAAGGTCTACACCGGGCAGGATGACCAAGATGCCGGAAAGCATGATGACGCCCGTTATGATGCCGCGATAGGTGGGCGCCTCTTCCCAGGTGCGGTCGGCGCCGCGCTCCCACCCAAATGCCTCACAGATCGCCGACGAGGTGACGCCCGGCAGCACACAGGCGGCGAGAAAGCTCGCCGCAACAAGGCCGGCAGAAAACAGGATGGTCGAGAACTCCCCCGCGATGGGCTCGAGCGCCAGCGCCGCGTCCGCGGCGTCGGAGACCTCGATGCCTGCCGGGTGGAGCACGGTGCCCGTGGTAACGATGATGAACCAGGCGATGGCGCAGGCGATGACCGACCCCGTCACGGTATCGATGCGCTGAAGCACGATGCCCGACTCGTCGACGTTTTTATCCACCACGTTGTTCTGGGCGAGAAAAATCATCCATGGGGCGATGGTGGTGCCGATCGTCGCGACAAGCAGCGACACATACTCGGGCTCGGCGACGGCGTGCGGCGAGACGGTCGCGGCGACAACCTGGCCCCACGAGGGCCCGGCAAGAAAAGCCGCGACCACATAGGTCACAAACACGCAGCTCACCACCAGGAGTACCTTTTCGATGCGCTTGAAGCTCCCAGACATGGTGAGCAGCCAGATGACGAGGGCCATGAGCGGCACCGAGATGGTCTTAGGCACGCCAAAGAGCGCCAGGCCGCTCGCGATGCCCGCAAACTCGGAAATGGTCACGGCGGTGTTGGCGATCAGGAGCGCCCCCATGGCAAAGGCGCTCAGGCGCACGCCGAAGCGCTCGCGGATGAGCGAGGCGAACCCCTTGCCGGTCACGCAGCCACAGCGTGCCGCGGTCTCTTGGACCACGATGAGCAGCAGCGCCATGATGGGCAGGATCCATAGGGTCTGATACCCATAGCTCGCCCCCGCGCTCGAATACGTGGCGATGCCGCCCGCGTCGTTACCTGACAACGCCGCCAAAAGCCCAGGCCCCATGGCCCCCAGCACGGCGGCGGCCGTGAGTTTGGAATGATCCCCCTTCATGCCTGCTCACGCCTTAGGCAAGCAGCCAGAAGATGGCGAGCGTGGAGGCCGCCGAATACAGGACGCAGGCGATGAGCAGCGCCGAGACGTTGAGGGCCGTCCCCGAGGTGTTGCGGTCGTGCTCGTCGCGCCAAAAGAGAATCTTGAGATATATCACCGAAGCGGCGCAGCTCACGAACGTCACCGCGGCGGCGCAGGCGAAGCACGCGGAGAGCGCCCAGGCCGAAAGGGCCGAGGCGTCGGCCAGCCCCGTGTCCTGCCAGGGCAGGGCAAGCGGGCTGATCTGCGAAAGCACCTCGTCGGGATAGGCGGCCCCCAAGACCAGCTGGCCGCACAGATAGATCACGACGGCACTGATGAGGCCGACCAGCGTTGTCTGCACGAAAAATCCCAGGTAGGGACCGTCCTCGTCATCGGATTCGTCGTACTCGAGATAGAAGTTCCGCACGAAGGACACCGCTCGGCTCGATGCGATGAGCACGGCGGGCATCACGCACATGGGATAGATGAAGTAGGAGCCGAAGCCCCCCATCCACTGCAGGACCGCAGCCACGATGCCCGAGGCGACAGCCCATACAAGCAGCCAGTACTGCCGGTGGGCAAACCATGACAACACGTGGAGCGACTCGCCGCTCGTCGCGCCCTCGCCAGAGCTCATGCCCGCGATCTGGAGGTCTTCCTGGTGCTCCTCGCTCATGACCTCCATGGCGTCGTCCACCGTGACGATGCCCAGGATATGACGGTTCTCGTCGCACACCGGCATGGCGGCAAGGTTGTACTTCGACATCTCCTCGGCGACGTCTTCCTGGTCGACGTCGGGCGCCACCCACACCACGTCTCGGTAGGCAAGGCTGTCCAGGCGGGCGTCGTGGTCGGCGACGATGAGCGTGCGCAGCGAGAGCACGCCCGTGAGGGCGCCGGTGGGATCGGTGGTGTAGACGTAGTAGACGCTCTCGAAGTCCTCGTCGAGCTTGCGGAGGCCCTCGATGGCATCGGCGACGGTCGCCGTCGCCGGCAGGGCCACAAACTCCGAGGTCATGATGCGGCCGGCGGTATCTTCCTCGTATCCAAGCAGGTTGCGGATGGCACGCTCCTCCTTGACGCCCATGAGGCGCAGGAGCTTCTCGGCCTTTTCGTAGTCGAGCTCCTCGATGAGGGCGACGGCGTCATCGGGGTCCATGAGTGCCAGCATCGACGACGCGTCGCGGTCGCTCATGCCCTCGAGCACCTCGGCGACAAGCTCGTCGTCGTCGAACTCGCTGATGGCCTCTGCCGCCTGGGCGGTGTCGAGCTGGGCAAAGACCTCGCCGCGCAGGCGCGGGTCAAGCTGCTCGATGATGTCGGCGATGTCGGCAGGGTGCAGCTCGTCAAGCGTCTTGTGCGATACCGAGAGCTTGATCTGCTGGGTGCTGCGCTCGAGCAGGTCCATGTACGACCAGGCGATGATGTGCTCGGGCAGGGGTTTGCCCACGAGCTTCGCGATGCGCGACGCCACGCGCTCGAGAGCAGGATGCAGGGCGCGCAGCAAGCCGCGGGCACCGACCTCGGCGCCAAGCAGACGCAGCTGGTTCTCGCCCGAGGCGGAGAGTTTAAGGTCGTTTACGCGGACGACCTTGAGGCCCTGCGTGTCGACGATCTGCTTGTTCATGATGTCGCGCGCCAGCAGCACCTCGTCGGGCTGCAGGTAGGAGAAGCGGACATCGGTCTGAGGGGTCTTCAGGTAAACGCCCGTGTTGTCAAAGTGGTCGACGTATTTTCGCCACGAGATCATGAACGGGGTCTTGGCGGGACCCTGAAAGGCGAGCGAGGTCACATGGGGAAAGACCTCGCCGGTTGCGATGCCCAAGTCGTTGACGACGCCGAGCTCTTCCCCGTTCGAATCGATGACGGGCAGCTTGAGCATCTCAGATAGATAGTTCATGGTGCTCCTTCGACACCCAGGCGATGCGCGCCTGAGCGGGACGATCTTGTTGGAACGCGCGTCAGGCCGCGGCACCCGTGCCCGCCTGCGCACCGGAGAACCCCGTGCGCGCGCCCCGAGAGCACCCGCAGGGGTCAGCTACTGTGAGGTCGAGGTTTCGATTTCACCTTGCATCCTTTTGCTGATAGGCCCTACAAAAAAGCGGTCGCCTCGCGACAACCGCCCATACTATAACAGGTGCGGGCGCGCACGGCACCCGCCATTTTGAACCTATGCCCCGCCGATGGGCCCACATATGGCGCGCCGCCGCGGCCCGCGAGACACGAGGCCCCCATGGGCGCCGCGCGCACATGACCGGCATGCGGCGCCCGCGCGGCCGTGCGTCACGCGCCCTCGCCTGTGGACGCGTCGTCTGCCAACGTGGGCAGCACGGCGTCCTCGGGCATCGTGACCTTTGAAAGGTCGAGTGCCTCGGAGAGGCTCTCATCCGACGCAACCAACTCGGAGAGCGTCACCAGCTTGTAGCCCATGCCCTGCAGCTGGTCGATAAGCGCCGGCAAGGCCTCGACGGTCTGTGCGCCGACCTCGGCGTTGTCGGTAAGCAGAACGATGTTACCGTTTCGCACCGAGTCGCAGACGTCTTGGACCACCTGGTCGGCGCCGGGAAGCAGCCAGTCGCCCGAGTCAACGTTCCACGAGACCACCGCGCTCACCAAATCCATGGCCTCCGCCCAGCTCTCCTCCGAAAACGCCGCATAGGGGGCTCGCAGCAGGCTCACCTCCTGGCCCGTCGCCGCGCTGAGCGCATCGAAGCCGCGCGTGATCTGGACTCGAAGCTCCTCGCCCGAAAGCTCGGTGAGGTCCGTGTCGCTATAGGAGTTGCTCCCCAGCTCGCAGCCCGCATCGGAGATGGCCTTCGCCGCCGCCGGGTTCGCCTCGACGGCGTCACCCGAGAGGAAGAACGTCGCCTTGACTCCCTTTTCCTCGAGGATCTGTACGATCTGCTCGGTGTATTCGCTCGGCCCCTCATCGAAGGTGAGCGCGATATAGCTCCCCTGATCGGGCGTAACCGACGACGAGACGACCTCGCAATTCACGACCTCCTGCACGACTCCGCGATCGGCCACGATGCCCGACACCTTGCCCGTCCACACTTCGGACCTGCCGGGAATGCCCCAGGTCTTCACGCATTGGATGGCGCCCGTGCCGCTCACCGTGAGCGTCGGCTCGATAGTCGTCGCCTGGACGTCGTGGTCCTCATAGGTATCCGGGCCGTCCTCGACCGTGACCTCTTCTCCGCCGGTGAGAGAAGTCGTCGACAGGGCGTCGAGCTCCACCGCGTCCCCGTTGAGGGTGACCGAGTAGCGTGCGCCGCCCTCACGCTCGAGCACCGAGTCGTCCACCGCCAAAAGGTCTCCCGCCTGGGTGGTCTCGTCAAGGCCTTGATCGGCTATGAGCTGCTCTATGGTCGCGTTGATGCGCACCGAGGCCGGCTCGCCGTTCAGCGTGATGTCGACCGAGCGGTTCATGTACCAGATGATGCTGGCGACAAAGAACAAGAAGGCGCATGCCACGGCAATGACGGCATATGGCTTGCGAGAATTGTTGCCGCCCGCGTGAAAGCCCTGGCGGCGCCGGCCGAAGCCTTGCGAATGATTGAGGTACATGGCTCCACGGCGGCGCGTCGCCCTCTGGCGGGCGCCCGGAAGCTGATAGCCTGTGCTGCCCCTGCCGCGACGCATGTGCGGCCTGGACTTGTTACCCGAGTAGGAGGTGGTGTAGTTAGGCAACGGTTCTCCTCCTCATGATCTTGCGACGGCGCGCCGACGGGGAGGCCTCGTCGGACGCGCCTATTTCTTACTTGTCTTTTTGGGCGCAGGACCCGCGGCCTTCTTGAACTCGTCCTTAAAGGCGGAGAACATGCCACGCGTCTTGCCAAGCTGCTTGCCCAGGGCGCGGCTCCCCTTGTCGACGGCGGCCGACCCCTTCTCGTCGAACTTCTGGGCGCCCTTCTTCACCTTGTCGCCGATCACCACGCTCGCCTCGGCCGCCTTGGCGGCCATGCCGCCCGACACCTCGAGCGAGGCGGCCTCGTCGGCGACCACCATGGCGCCCTCTCGATAGCCGCGCAGGTAGCTGGCGGGCATCTCGATGTTGCCCAGCAACGCGGTCGCGGTGACACCGGCCGTGATGAAGAAGCTCTTCACCTTGCCGGTCTTGGGGTTGAAGTCTGCGTCCTCGCAGTATCCCAACTTCTTGCCCGACGTGGTGACCACGTCCATGCCGCACCAGATGATGCAGGCATCCAGGTCGATTCCCAACCGCTTGGCAGCGGCCTTGTCATAGGAGCCCTTGTCGTCGGCGACGACGAACACGCCCTCGTATACCGAAAGCGCGTCGAAGGCGACGAAGCGGTCGGGCTGCTTGATCATGCCCACCACATCGGGCGGGGTGACCATGAAGCCGACCATGCGCATGCCGTCGGCGGTGAACACCGGAAAATGGATACGTCCCAGCTTGCGAGGGTCGCGCGGCGTGCCGTCTTTACGCGTCTGCTTGTCTTTGGGCACGGCGCGGTACACCTTGAGCCCTTGGAAGTCGTGTGCGCGCATTAGACCTCGACAGAGGCGGCAGCGTCCTTCACGGGATCGGCGAACTCGACCTCGACGTCCACGGCGGGCGTCACGTTGCCGCCGGACACGGCCTCGTTGAGGGTCTCGCGGAGCTGGTCCATGCGCTCGCGGGCAAGGTCGACCTTGGCGCGAAGCTCATCGGTCTTGGCGTCGACCATGGGGCCGAAGTCGCTGACGGCGGCGCGAGCCTGCTCTGCGCCCTGCTCGTACATGTCGCGAGCGTTATCCCATGCATCGTTGGCCATATCGGCTGCCATGGCGCGGGTCTCGGCGCCCGAGCGCGGGGCTACCAGGATTCCGACGATGGTGCCGGCGGCGGCACCGAGCGCGGCGCCCACGACAAAGCTAAAAGTCTTGCCCATGTCTATTCCCTCCCGTGTGAGGATTGACGTTAAGGATGGTTCCACATTATACCCGGAAGACGCAGCGACACGCCCACGCCCCTGCAAACGGCGGAATCGGCGCGGGGAGCCAACCGCATCGGGGATTCACGTGCAGCATTACTCCATATGTCCTGCGGCCGCGCCACCAAAGACCGGTCGCGGAGCATCGCCGTCCGGCTCGTCCGCCTGGGCGGCGCCCACAGCGGCGCCCTCGACGTCGATCCGCGCCTGCGCAGGCTCCGTGGGCTCCCCCATGGGCCCTGCCTCCTCTGCGGGCACATCCTCGGACGAGGCTTCTTCGTCGCCTTCGCCACGCAGCGACAGCACCAGCCTGCGCAGGGCATCCACCGTGCCTGGCAGATCGGGCGCCTGAACGTCCGAGTGCAAGAACGCCCAATCCATCATGAAGGTGGCCGAAGACAGCGAGCCGATGGTGAGCGCGTCATCGGGGCAGGACAGCTCGATCTCATAGACACGAGGATCGTTTTCGATGGCACGCGTGCGACCGCAGGAGATATCGCCCGCAAGCCCCGTCTCGTTCATGATCTCGACGGTAAGGTGCTCCAACAGGTGGGCGATCTCGGTGTCGCCCATGCAGTCTTGAAACTCGCGGCCGGCGTCTCCCAGGCACACGTGCTTGGCGATGGCCGGCGCCAGGTAGTACACCCGCGCCGTCGCCTCGATGTCTTCCGAGGTGCGAAGCGGCATATCCGGATTCACCAGCACCCGCGCGCGGGCCTTGTCCTCGTCAACCGTGATCTTCAAGATGTTGAACAGCTCTGCCATGACTCTCCGTTCCTCGCCTGGCCTATTTGTCGGCGCGTGCGTCCTGGGCGTCCTTGCGGGCGCTCTCGCGGCGGGCGCCCTCTTTGCGGTCGTCCTTTGCGGCATCCGCCACGTCGGGAGCCGCCTCGGGGCGCTCCTGCTCGACAGGCGCGATGACACGAATCAGCGAGATGCGCTGTCCGCGCATGGACTGCACCTTGAACTTGTACCCCTCGGCTTCGATTATCTCTCCGATATTAGGAACGCCGTCGCAGACTTCCAAAATCCAGCCGGCGATGGTCTCGTAGTCGTCCGAAAGCTCGATGGGCCAGCCCATCTCGACAGCATCGTCGCAGGAAAAGCGTCCGTCGACAAGCCATTCGCGGCGCGAGAGGCGCGTGAGGTACTTGTTGTCGGGGTCGAACTCGTCCTCAATCTCGCCCACGATCTCCTCGACGATGTCCTCGATGGTGATCACGCCAGCGGTTCCGCCATACTCATCGACCACCACGACCATCTGCTCGTGAGCCGTCTGCATCTCGGAAAGCAGGGGGAGGATATCCTTCGTGTCGGGCACAAAGGTGGCGTCGCGCAGGCTCCCCTTCACCGCATGCTTGCCCTCGCTCGACAGCGCGAGCTCGATCAAATCCTTGATGTGCGCGATGCCCGTCACGCAGTCGGGATCCTCATGGTAGACAGGGATGCGCGAATAGCCCGTGCGGCGCATGACGTCGAGCACCTCTTCCACCGTATCGGTGTCCTCCGCCATGGTCACATCCACGCGCGGAACCATGACCTCGCGCGCAACGGCGTCGCCCAGGTCGAAGATCTCGTGGATCATGCGCTTCTCCTCGTCGAGCAGCGTATCCTGCTCCGAAACCATGTATTTGATCTCTTCTTCGGAGACGTTCTGGCGGTCGTCGGCGCTCTTGATGCCCAAGACGGCGCTGATGCCGTTGGCGCTTGCCTGGGTGAGCCACACGAGCGGCTTGGCGATGCGGCGGAACACCATGATGGTGCCGGCGACGGACTTTGCCATGCCCTCGGCGTCCGACAAGCCGATGCGCTTGGGAACGAGCTCGCCGATGACGATGGAGAGATACGACACGATGAGCGTGATCACGATGGGCGAGATCACGGGCGCCACCGCGGTGAGCGGCGCGACGCCAAAGGACTCGAGCCAGCTCGCAAGCGGGTCGGAGAGCGTGTTGGACGAAACCGTCGCCGAGAAGAAGCCCACGAGCGTGATGGCGACCTGGATGGTGGCCAGAAAGTCCGTGGAATCGGCGGCGAGCTCGAGCGCCTGGGCGGCGCGGCGGTCGCCCTCTTCGACATCATGTTCAAGCGAGGCGCGCTTCGCCGTGGTCAGGGCCATCTCCGACATGGAGAAGAACCCGTTGAGAAGGGTGAGCAGCAGCGTCGCGACGATGGAAAAAACGATCATGCCCATGGCAATGAATCAGACCTCCCGATCAGGGCTTGGAACGCGCGTGAGCGCGACCATACAAACAACGAAGGCTCCGCGGGACCGATGCGCGGCCGCGGGTGCGGGGTCTTGTCTATATCACGTACAAGATCACCGCCATGAACATGAAGACGCTGCCGGCGAGCACCCACAGGTGCCACACGCTGTGCATATAGCGAATCTTCTTCATGAGGTAGAACGCCGTGCCGATGGTATAGCAGATGCCGCCCACGGTGAGCAGGGCGAGCGCCACCGGATCGAGCGCGGCGATGAGCTGCGGAAGGCGGAAGACCACCAGCCACCCCATAACGAGGTAGATGAGGATCGTCACCCAGCGCGGCTGTCGCTGACGGCCGACGATCTCGAAGGAGATGCCCGCAAAGGCAAGCGCCCATACCAGCACGAAGAGCACGATGCCGCCATCGTTTGCCAGCGTGATGAGGCAAAACGGGGTGTAGCTGCCCGCGATGAGCAGATAGATGCAGCTGTGATCGATGGTGCGGAAGATGCGCTTGGCGGCGGGCACCGCGATGGCGTGATAAAGCGTCGAGGCGAGATACTCGAGGATGAGCGTGACGC
The DNA here is from genome assembly GCF_016901575.1 of Enorma phocaeensis. Taxonomy (GTDB): domain Bacteria; phylum Actinomycetota; class Coriobacteriia; order Coriobacteriales; family Coriobacteriaceae; genus Limicola; species Limicola phocaeensis_A. Next base: position 9,996 of record NZ_JACJKQ010000005.1, on the reverse strand, counting down.
CGAAGACGATCGCCGAGGCGATGTGCGTGGGCTCCGCCCCGCCAAGGGCTGCCTTCACTATGAGGAGCACGAGCCCCGCGATGGCAAGCAAGACCCCGATGCCATGGGTGATGGAGTTGGCGATCTCTTCGCCAAGCGTGTAGTGAGGCGGCTCTTTTGAGCTTCGCGGGCGCTCAGGGCGCTGAAGCTGCGGGCATCCACGGCGCCGCCTTGGGCAATTCATGCAAAGGCTGCCGTCGATAGCGAGCGCGGCATCGTCCGGCACATCAGGGCTCGCTATCGGCGAGATAACGTCTGAGGTCGAGACGGCGTCGCTAGAGATAGACTCGGCAGACGAGCAGGGGCCGTCAAGGCGGCTAGAATCGGCAGGCGCAGGTTCGACACCGGCGCCCGAGGTACTTCGAGCAGTTGAGCTGTCGCCAGATGCAGGCATGTGGGTTGGCATCCTCCAAAAATAGACTGCTCATAACTATAGCAGATTCCAAAGCCCTACATATGTCCGCCCCGTTAATCACCTGACGTGCCGCTCGCCTTGGGAATGTAAAACGTGCACCCCACCAAACTCTTGCCGCCGCCCACGCCCATCATAGGCGTAAGCAGCCATGCCGCCCGCCGGGCGACGCCGTGGAGGAGGAGTCCCATGTTCTTCAAAAGCAAAAGCCCCGTACCGTTCATCATCATCGCGGTGATTGTGATCATCATCGGCATCGTGCTCTATCTCACTACCGGACAGATCGAATGGAGCGCAAGCTGGAGCTTTGAGTTCTAAAGAACGGAGAGTTGCATACGTTGCTAGGCGGTTGCCGCCCCGGAGGTCAGCAGCTTTCGCGCCGCGTCCAGCGATGAGCCCCATGCCATTGAACGCGCTCGAGACGCTTGCCGGCGCATGCACTCGCAGACGACGGCGTCCTCGGGCTCGGTGCCAGAGGACGCCGTCGACATGAAAGGGCTGTCTCGGGGGCTCACGCCAGGTTCACCGCCGGTGGATGAAACGACCCCGTCCCCAAATGACCACTCGCTACTTGACCTCGATGAGTTCGTAGGAGCTCGTGCCCAGGCCGATCTTTTCGGCGTGCTCGATCATCGAGCGCCAGTTGGTGTCGGGATGCGTCATGTTGAAGTGGTCGTGCTCGCAGCGCTCGGGAACGCCTCCCTCGCTCTCCAGCTTCGCACGCATCTCGGTCAGCTCGGTATCGGGCATCGCGGGAGCCGCGAGCGCCATGTCGATGCACGCCTGGTCGATGGCGACCGGGTCAAAGCTTGCGAACATGCCGAGATCGGGCACGATGGGCGTATCGTTTTCGGCATGGCAGTCGCAGTTAGGCGAAATGTCGATGGCGAGCGAGATATGGAACTGCGGGCGATCCTGGACGATCGCCTTTGTATACTCGGCGATCTTATAGTTGAGGACGTCGACCGCGGCGTCGTAGTCGGGCTCGATCGCGTCCTGGTTGCATGCGCCGATGCAGCGCCCGCAGCCCACGCACCGGTCATGGTCGATAGACGCCACCGACACGGTCACGATCTTGCCGCCCTTAAGCTCGCGCTCACGGGTCTCGTCAAACGAGACGGCACCATGCGCGCAGATGCGCTCGCAGGCACGGCAGCCGATGCACGCCTCGCTCGTGACGCTCGGCTTGCCAGCGGCGTGCTGCTCCATCTTGCCCGCGCGGCTGCCGCCGCCCATGCCGAGGTTCTTCATGCAGCCGCCGAAGCCGGCCTGCTCATGGCCCTTGAAATGCGTGAGGCTGATCACGATGTCGGCATCCATGAGGGCGTGGCCGATCTTGGCCTCCTTCACGTATTCGCCGCCTTTGACCGGCACGAGCGTCTCGTCGGTGCCCTTGAGGCCGTCGGCGATGATCACGTGGCAGCCGGTGGCATAGGGCGTGAATCCGTTCTGATAGGCGCAATCGATGTGCTCGAGCGCGTTTTTACGGCTGCCGACATAGAGCGTGTTGCAGTCTGTGAGGAAGGGCTTGCCGCCAAGCTCCTTCACCACGTCGGCGACGGCGCGCGCATAGTTGGGGCGCAGAAAAGAAAGGTTGCCGAGCTCGCCGAAGTGGATCTTGATGGCGACAAACTTGTTCTCGAAGTCGATCTCGCCGATGCCCGCACGTCGAATGAGGCGCTTGAGCTTATCAAGCTGGCTTTCTCTGCCGTGAGTGCGCAGGTTGCAATAGTAGACGTTGGCCTTCGTAGGCATACAGCCCTCCCCTTGTGTGATGGACGTCAACGCGCGGGCCAGGCGATTGCCCGCGGCGCATAGCGCATGCCCATTATCTCCGATGTCGGCCCCGCGAGACTCCTTCCCTTGTCGAAAACCTGAGACTAGGCAGCCTCGCGGTCGCGCACGCGCCCCAAGGCCAGCGCCACCGAGACCACCGCCACCGCGAACAGCGCGGTCACGCCGGCACAGGCCGCCACGTCCGCCGCCACGTCGAGCGTGATCCGGGGCGCCTCGTACACCCGCACAATCCCCTGCACGCACCAGTACCCGGGCGTCAGGCGGGCGATGCTCTCGATCGCAGGCCCCATCTGGTCAATCGAGACCCAGGTTCCGGCCAAAAAGGTGAGCACCATGCTCGCGATGTTCGCGACGGCGTGCGCCACCTCGTGCGACACGCCCAGCTGCCACAGCAAAAAGCCAAATCCCGTGCCCACGAGCGCCAGCGCGAGAAGCGCCATCTGGATGAGCAGGACCGCCCCCATCGAAACGCCCGCGAGCGCGTCGCGATACACCATGAATCCGAGGGCCCCGTTGAGCGCCCAGACGAGCACGCCGCAGAACCCGATGGCCATGCCCGTCTGGCAGCGAAACGATCCATCCGAGACGCTCGACGCCCCCAGCCTGCGGCGCACGTCGGGATCGCGGAGGCTCGCCAGCCCCTGGGAGACGATCGCCGCGATGCCGCCAAAGAGCGGGTAGGTGGCGAACTGCACATAGACCAGGTAGTCGGTGGGCACCTCCGCCTCCTCCGGCTCGGCGCGCGACACCTCGACGCCCGAGGGCTGCACGTCGCCCAACCACGAGATCAGATCCGACGCAGGCGCATCGCTCGCCGCCGCCAAGGCATAGAGCTCCTGTGCCCAGCCGCGGACGCGCTCGTCCATGAGTGTTCCATCGGCCCCGCTATAGCTCACGATGGTCTCAAGGGCGGGGGCGTCCGTCCCCTCGCGGGCGGCGGCAAGCATGTCCTCTCCCCATCCCTCGGGGATGACGAGCACATAGGACGCAACGTCGCGGGCGGCGGCATCCTGCAGCGCATACGTAGAGTCCTCGAGCTCGACATAGGTGCTCTCCGAGCGCACGAAGGCCTCAAGCGCCTGCGACACCTCGCTGCCGTCGCGGTCGATCACGGCCGCGCGCGGCGACTCCTGCTGATACGCCTCGTCGCTCGGCACGGAGCCTCCCACGCTGGTACCCATGACCATGCCCATGGCCGACAGCGCCAGGACGTATATGGCGAACAGCGGCCAGCTGTTGCGAATGAGCCGAAGGGCGATTCTAAAGACTTGCATAGCGCTGCCTCCTCATGAAGAACGCGGACGCGCCAAAAAGCACCGCCGCCATGGCACCGAGCGTGGCAAGCGTTGCCGCAAAGGGCGCGAGCGAGTCGTAATAGGTGAGCGTGTAAAAGGCATTGGTTGCCTGGACCGCCGGATTTATGGTCTGGAGCCAGGGGAGATGCGCGGTGAGCCAGTCGGAAAGCGCCATGGCGGGGTCCCCGTACAGGCCGGCTGGCAGCGACAGCGCAAGGGTGCTCAGCGTCAGGCTGATGTCCTTCGCCGTCTGAGAGGGCCAGGGAAGCGACCAGATGAAGGCTCCGAAGGCGCACGACACGAGTGCGCATGCGGCGCAGGCCGCAAGCGCGAGCGCCTCCCGCCCCGCAAACGAGACCCCAGCGACGACCACCATGTAGGCCAGCGCAACGATCAGGCAGGCAAAGACGATCAGCCAGCTTGCGATCAGCGCCGCAAGCAGCTGGCGGGCGGGGCGAGCAGACGACACCTGCATGCGCATTCCCACCGGCGACATGTTGGCGCGCATGCGCTCCACCATGAGGGCGGCGACATTGGAGCCCATGATGCTCGAAAAGCCCAGGACCGCATAATAGAACCTGGTCGCCATTCTCGGCTCGACGCGCATGATGTCAAGCTGCTCGGTCGCCACGTCGTCGCCCGCCATGTCGCGGGCAAGCTGCATGGCGGCCTCGGGGGCAGACAGCGCCTCGGGGTCAGCCGCCGCAAGCTCCGACGCCGCCTGCGACGCCTGCACGTAGCGGTCCAGCACCGCCTGCACCACCGACTCCTCCGTTCCGTTCATGCTCGACGGGGGCACGGTAAGCTTCGGCATGCCATCGGCATCAGCGCCTACCACCATCTCCACCTCGCCGGCCAGCAGTCCCTGCCGCGCAGCCTCGTCATTCTCATAGCCTGTTAGCGCAAGGCCCAGCGGGGCATCCTCATCCTGCGAATCCGACGACTCCATGAGGCCGCCCGCGGCGTCGAGCACCTCTCCCCCATCGGAAGCAAGCCCTGCGAGCAGCTCCCGCAGCCCCGTCGCCTCGTCCGAGGCAAAGGCATCATCTGTCACCACGCCCAGCTCGATCGTGCCCAGATACCGGTTCGAGGTCATGTCGCCAAGCATCACCATGAGCAACGTCGCGAGCAAGATGGGAAACACCACCACCCAGATCACGACGGTGCTGTTCCGCAGCGTCGAGCGGATGTTGTATCCGATGAGCGTCAGCATGGCTCACCTCCCCGCCTCGGCGCCGTCGCGCAGCTCGCGGCCGGTGATCTCGAGAAAGACATCGTTCAGCGTGGGAGGCGCCGACCAGACGCGCCCGATCGCCACGCCGGCATCGGTGAGCTCGCGCAGCACGTCCATGAGGTTATGCGGGCTCGCCTCGCATACGCAGACGAGCACGTCATCTTCCACCTCGATCGTGATCGCATGGGGCAGGGCGCGCAGGCGCGCCAGCAGCTCATCGGGCATGCGGTCGACTTCGACCTGGATGCGCTCGCCCACCGAGATCATCCGCTTAAGCTCGTCGGCGGTGCCCTGGGCCAGCACGCGCCCATGGTCCATGATCACGATGCGCGAGCAGATCTGCTCGACCTCTTCCATGTAGTGGCTCGTATAGACCACCGTGGCGCCCTCGTCGCGCAGACGCTGGATGCCGCGCAGGATGGCGTTGCGGCTTTGCGGGTCGACCGCAACCGTGGGCTCGTCGAAGAAGATGAGCTCGGGGCGATGCGCGATGCCGCAGGCGATATTGAGACGACGCAGCAAGCCGCCCGAGAGCTTGCGCGGACGGAACCCGATAAAGTCTTCCAAGCCCACGAAGTCGATGGCCGCCTCCACGAGCGGCTGGCGAAGCTTGCGGTCCGGCACGTAGAGCGAGCAGAAGCAGTCGACGTTCTCGCGCACGGTCAGCTCGTTCATGACCGCAACCTGCTGCGGCACCACGCCGATCCTTCGCTTGAGGTCATAGCGCGCCGGCGTCATGGGCTCGCCGAACAGCTCGATGGAGCCCTTGTCGTAGGTGAGCAGCTGCAGCATGCAGTTGATGGCGGTCGTCTTGCCCGACCCGTTGGGACCGAGCAGGCCCAAGATCTCGCCCGGCGCGATGTGCAGGTCAAAATGGTCAAGGGCGACAAGTTCGCCATAGCGCTTGACCACGCTGTCCACGGATACGATGTCTGCCATGACAACCTCCTCTGAAGTCGGCGGCGAATCGGCATGCGCCTGGGCGTGCGGACGCGAACGGCCTTATGCCCGGACGCACGGGCGCGATCGCCTCGCCGCTCGGACGGGCGAGCAGCCCCTCTGTCGGTCACCATTGTCCCGGGCGCGCCGACGCCGCGGAAGTGAGATTTGTCACAGCCTGGCAGGCGGGGGGCGAGTCATTTGCCACATGAGGCCCCGCGGCCCGTGACAAATGTCACGATTCGGGAGCGGACCGGCGAGAAGCGGCCATCCTGACAGCCAACGGCGCGGTGCACCGATACAATCGAGAACATGGAACGACTCATGGACAAACTCGCACTCGTGCTGTGCTGCATGCCCTTGGCGGCGCTCGATGCCGAGGCGCCCTCCGTGGTGCCCCTGCTCGTCGCCGTCATCGCCGCCTGCCTTGGAGAGGTCGTTCCGCCGAGACGACGCGCGTGGCCATCCATCGCCTATGCGGTTGCCGCGGTGTTTGCACAGGCGCTGCTGCCCTTCTTGCCCCTTGCTGCCTACGACCTTGCCCGACCGAGCGGGCATGACGCCTCTGCCGCCGAACCCGCACGCAGCCTCCCGCGCCCCGCAGCCCGCGCCCTCATGTGCGCGGCGCCGATCGCCGCCGCTGCCACCGGCGGCTCGACGTCTCCTTTGGCCTGCGGGCTTTCTGCTGGGCTTTGCCTTGCCGCCGCGCTCATGGCGGCCCGCACCCGCGACGTCGAGGTGCAACGAAGCGCCAACCATCGCCAGCGAGACGCCCTCCGCGAGCAGGCGCTGTCTCTCGCGGAGAAGAACCGCGACCTCATGGACCGCCAGGACTACCAGGTTCGCGTGGCGGTTCTCGAGGAGCGCTCCCGCATCGCCCGGTCCATCCACGACAATGTGGGCCACTTGTTGACGCGCTCCATCCTGCAGACCCAGGCCCAGCAGGTGCTCCACGCGGAAGAGCCCGACACGTGCGAGGCGTTTTCCCAAATTGGGGCGACCCTGAACGAAGCGCTCGACACCGTGCGCGCAAGCGTGCATGACCTTCACGACGACAGCATCGACCTCGCCGCGCAGATGCGCGCGACGCTTGAGGGCGCGCCCTGTCCCGTCAGCTCCACCATACAGGTCGAAGCAGCCCCAGCCGCCGTTGCAAACTGCCTGGTCGCCGTAACGCGCGAGGCCCTCTCAAACGTCGCTCGCCACAGCGACGCCAGCCGCATCGAGCTATCGCTCGTCGAGCATCCGGGGTTCTGGAGGCTCTCGATTGCCGACAACGGCAGCTCCGAGCGCGCCGCGACGCCCCCGGCCAGCGCAGGCGACGCCGCGGCGTTTGCCACCTCCACGGGCCTTGGCCTTACGTCCATGGAGGAGCGCGTCCGCGCTCTTGGAGGCACCTTCTCCGCCGGGCCGCGCCCGAGCGAAGGCTTTGCCGTCTTTGCCTCCATCCCAAAGGACAATCGCTCCGGCTGACCTCGGCCGATGCGAGAAGCACGCACGCCGCCCCACGCGGCGCTCCGTCGAAAGGACCAGCTCATGAGAATCGTTATCGTGGACGACGACACCTTGATATGCGACTCGCTCGGCATCATCCTGGGCGCCCAGCCCGATATCGAAGTGAGCGGAAGCGGGCGCGACGGGAACGACGCGGTGCGACTCTACCGCGAGCTTTCGCCCGACGTGCTGCTGCTTGACATTCAGATGCCCGGACGCGACGGGCTCTCCGCAGCCGAAGAGATCCTCGCCAGCACCCCCGACGCACGCGTCGTGTTTCTCACCACGTTCTCAGACGACGAGTACATCGTGCGCGCCTTGCGAGCCGGGGCGCGCGGCTATCTGATCAAGCAGGACGCAGCCGCCATCGCGCCGGCGCTGCGGGCGGTGATGCGCGGGCAGAGCGTGCTCGAGGGCGAGGTGCTAGAGCGGCTCCCCTTTATTGGCGCCGTTCCCATCGAAGGCGGCAACGCCCGTGCCGCGGCCGCCCCGGGGGCGACATTGCCTCTCACCCCGGCACGCCCGAAATCGTTCGCGATGCTCACTGAGCGCGAATACGAGGTTGCCCGCCTTGTCGCCGAGGGCCTCGACAACAAGGAAATCGCAGCGACGGCCTATATGGGAGAAGGCACCGTGCGCAACCATATCAGCTCCATCCTTGCCAAGCTGCACCTGAAAAACCGCACGCAGATCGCGGTGGCATATTGGCGCGGCCAGCTTTTGGAATAGGCCTCTCGGGCGCTCTGGCAGGCCGCGTGCCGAAGGACTCCTCATGGGGGCCTGTTGAGCGAAGCTTCTCGCTCTCACATGACCGGTACAATGGTGGAAACACGCTACTAGAAGGAGCCCATCGTGTCTCATGTCATAAGCCCTCTTCCCGCCCTCACCCTGGGCGAGCTCGCAGATATCCTTTCCGGCCAGGACGTCGATGCCGTAGTCGAGCCCGCCGACGCGCGTGATGTCCGCCTCCGCGGCATGAGCATCGACTCGCGCACCGTGGAGCCGGGCAATCTCTTCGTGTGCAAGGGGGCGGCATTCCGGCCCGCTTTCCTTTCGAGCGCGGTCGAGCTCGGAGCAGTCGCCTTCATGTGCGAGGGCGCCTCGTCCCCCGCATGCCCGTCCCTGCCGGCAGCCCTTTCCCAGGCAGCACCCGACACCCCGGCACTCGTCGTATCGAACGTACGCCGCGCCATGGCGCTCGTCGCGCCAGCCATCTACGACCATCCCGAGCGCGAGCTAACCATCTGCGGCATCACCGGCACAAAGGGTAAGTCGACGGTCGCCTACATGCTCCGCTCCATCATGGCTGCCGCAGGTGTCGATGCGTCCATCTTGGGATCGATTGAAACCGACGACGGCATCCAGCGGTTCGAGAGCCATAACACCACTCCCGAGGCTCCCGACCTGTGGCGCCATCTGCACAACACCGTCGATGCGGGACGCCGCCACATGATCATGGAGGTCTCCAGCCAGGGCCTCAAATACGACCGCGTGCTGGGGCTGCCCCTCTCCATCGCCTGCTTCCTGAACATCGGCCGCGACCACATCTCGAGCGTCGAGCATCCCACCTTTGAAGACTACTTTGCAAGCAAGCTCCGCATCTTCGAGCAGTGTGATACCGCCGTCGTCAACCTAGGCTGCGACCACATCGAGCAGGTGCTTGCCTCAGCCCAATCTGCACGTCGCCTGATTACGCTGCGCGCCTCTCACGACCAGGCGGCAGCCGCTCCGGATGCCGCGGCCCCGCTGCCGACGCCAGACTTCCTTGCCGAGAACATCTCGAGCACCGCAGCAGGCCTGTCGTTCGACGTTGTCGAGCAAGGCGGCCGCCACCATGTGACGCTCGGCATGGCGGGCCTGTTCAACGTCGATAACGCGCTGGCGGCCATCGCCTGCGCGCGCCTCATGAGCATCTCCTATCCGGATATCTGCGCAGGCCTCGCCCATGTCCGCGTGCCGGGCCGGATGGAGCTCGTTCCCTCCGCCGACGGGCGCGTGCTCGCCATTGTCGACTACGCCCACAACGAGCTCTCGTTTGAAACGCTCTTCCGCTCTGTCACAAAAGAATATCCCGGGCGACGCATCATCGCAGTATTTGGAGCTCCCGGCGGCAAGGCGCAGGAACGTCGGCGCGTACTCCCCGAAACCGCCGGAAACTATGCCGACCTCATCATCTACACCGAAGAGGACCCCGCTCACGAGCGCGTTGAGGACATCTGCGCGGAGCTCGCCTCCAACACGCCCGAAGGCGTCGCCCACCTTGAGATCTACGACCGCGAACAAGCGGTGCGTCGCGCCATCGATGAGGGCCTCGCTGCACCCGAGGGCGCCGTCGTGCTCCTGCTTGCCAAGGGAGACGAGACCCGCCAGCATCGCGGCGACGACTATCCTGAGGTCAAAAGCGACCTCGCCATCGCCCGAGAGGTCCTCGGCGCGTCCTCACCCCAGGCGTAGGGCGACGAGCACGTTCTTCCCATCATGACTCTCCCGCCCCTCGCGACATGCAGCGGGGCTCGCTTCGATGCTCCGGCACTTCGTCGGCCCTGCTGCAAGCAGGAGGGTCGCGAACGCCGTTGACCCATGGATCAACGCCCCGACAATGCCGAAAACGCCATTGCTACAACAAAACCGAGCAACGGTGCGCCTCGATTTCACCGTTGCTCGGTTTTCTTACCTTTTTCGCTCGATTTTTGTAAAAAGACCGAGCAACGGTGAACGGCAGAGGATTCGCGCGGCGCGGCGGCGTCATAACGCCCCCCCCCTGAGGCTGTCTCTTATACACATCT
>NZ_JACJKQ010000040.1 GCF_016901575.1 Enorma phocaeensis | reverse complement strand
GGTCATCGCGGCGACCTCGGCGCGGCTGATGGCGTCCGCCGGGCGCAGGGCGTCCACGTCCTGGCCCATGACGCCGGCCTCGACGGCCCAGGCGACGGCCTCGTCGGCGAAGTCGGCGACGGAGGCGCCGTCGGTGTAGGCGTCGAGCGCGGAGAGGTCCGCGTCGGTGTCCACGCCGGTCATCTTGGCGTAGCGGGCGAGCATCGTGGCGAGCTCCTGGCGCGAGACGCTGGCCTCGGGCATGAAGAGGTCGGTGCCGTCGTAGCCGGTCACCAGGCCGAGCTTCTCTGCCCACTGGATGGCCTGGGCGTAGTACATGCTCGCGTCCACGTCGGAGAAGCCGGTCTTGAACTCCTTGGCTGGGACGTCCTCGCCCTCGTGTGCGTCGGAGTAGAGCGTGCCGCCGGCCATCTTGTAGAGGACCACGGCGACGTCGCCGCGCTTGATGGAGTCGTTCGGGCCGAAGAACTGGGTGCCGGTGTAGCCGGTCATGTAGCCGAAGTCGTCGCTGGAGGCGGTGTAGACCCACTTGGAGTACCACTGGTCGTTCGCCACGTCGGCGAAGACGCGCTTGGTGGTGATCCAGAACTCCTTGGTGTTGTCGACGTAGTGGTTGCCGTCGGTGTTCACGTCAGTCAGGATGACGCGGTACTTGCCCTTCTCGACGCACTGCTCGACATCGACCCACTTGTCGTTGACCTCGTCGTACCTCTGGTACTCGACGGTGTAGGCGGACTCGGGCAGGGCGATCCAGTTCTCGGGCTTCTCGTACTTGGTCCCAGACTCGTCCAGGTCGTACTCGAAGGTCGGAACGACCGGCTGGCCGGTGTAGGCGAACATGTTCCCCGTACCCATGCCGTAGCCGAGAGTGCCGGCGAAGCGGATCTGGGCGTTGCCGCCATCAGAGGTGTCGACGGGGTCGACGGTGAACTCGACGGACTTGTCCGTGCCAGTGACCTCGTAGAGCGAGTCCGCCTTCGCGTCGACGGTGATGGTGTAGGTGCCGGCGTCAACGATGGAGTCGACCTTCTCTCCGCCCTTCGTGACGGTGATGTCGAACTCGTCGTTGCTCACCACGTTGCCGTCCTTGTCGGTGGCCTTGACAGTGATGAGGTCGAGGAAGTCGGAGCCGCTGTAGACGTCGGATGCCGAGCCGTCGATGACGTCCCCGTCATAGTAGACAAAGATGTCGGCATCCTTGACCTGGGTCGCGTTCACCGAGAAGAAGCACGCCACCGAGCCGCCGAAGTTGTAGTCGTTGTCGACGGCGACGACGGTAGCCTTGTACTCGCCGCGACGGGAGGTCTCGGAGGCGTCGCAGGCGACCCATTTGCCGTCGACCTTCTTCTCATAGGAGATCTCGACGCCGTCGAGCAGCTTGCCGTTCGTGTCGCGTGCGGTCACGAGGGAAGCGTCGAAGTGCTCGATCACCCTTCCGTTGGGGAAACTCGCGTTGTCGTACTCGAACTTGGCGGTGTCGCCGTAGCGGACGACGGTGACCTCGCGGTCGTTGATGATGTTCGGCGTGGCCTCCTTCTTGCCGTCGGTATCGAGCTTGTAGGCCGTGATCTTGTAGGTGTAGCTGCCCTTGAGCGGGGACGCCGGGGTCTTCTGGCCGGAGTCGGTCGAGACGAAGGAGAGCTCGACGTTGATGCCGTCGATGGTGCTGACGGCGCTGCCGCTGTTGAACAGGGTGTTGCCGTCGAGCTTCGCGACGTGGCCGGGAAGGTCGCTCGCTGTGGTGGCATAGAGGAGTTCGTCGAGCTCGATGGGTGCCGTCGCCAGGTCGATCGGGGTGATCTCGAACTCGACGGAGAAGTCCTTGCCGTCGAATTCACCCTCGGCGACGTACTTGCCGGCGTCTTTCGCTTTGACGGGGGTGTGGGTGGGGTCGTCGGCCCTGTAGGCCTTGATGTTCCCCATCTTTCCGGTGTTGGCCTTGTAGGCGACGCCGCCCACGACGACCTGGAGTTTGCCGGACCCGAAGGTCTGCTCGTTGCCGTTGTACTGGATGACCCTGTCGTTGATGTCGCTGCCCTGGCAGACGTAGGCACCGTCGAGGGTCGTGTCGACGATGGTGAACTTGATGGCGACGGTCTCGGAGGCATTGGTCGCGTCCGTAGTGCAGACCGCGGCGTAGTAGGTGCCGGCTCCGGCGATGGTCTTGGGTTCGGCGATCCAGCTCACCTTGGTGCCGTCCTGCAGCTGCTCCCTGCCGTTCGGGTCGGCCTTGTAGTACACGGCCTTGGTGCCCTCTTCACCGACGGTGATCTTGCGGCCGCTGTCGGTGGTGACTTGGGTGGGAACCACATAGTGCGCGTTGGTGTCGGCGACAAACGTGATGTCGTCGAGGTCGTTGATGATCTTCCCGTTGTTGTCGGTCGCCTTGGTGATCTCGCCCTTGGCGACGTCCTCGAGGTCGCCCGCGATGAGCGGCTGGATGCCCTCGTTGGCGGCGAAGGCGACCGCCGGTGCCGCGGCGCCGAGGGTGAGCGCTCCGACCAGCGACGCGGAGATCGCCAGGGCCACCCTCTTCGAATGGTTCTTGACGCAAGCTGTCATACGTCTTTCTCCTTCCATAAGGAACAGATAATCGCCAGTTCTGGGAGGAGGAGAGTTGGGGCCGCCGCCCCATGCGACACCCATGAATTTCCCCCGACGGCCCGGAAAGCTGCTATAGTGGACTAAGCGGTATTGACGCGGCGGCCTCAAGGGGTCCGCGTCCACCCTGGGCGGCTGCCACGATTGTGGCGGTCGCCCTTTCGGTTTGGGGGCACAATGTCGGCGAAAGCATTTCTGACGATTGACGAGCAGGTCCAGCTCCTGGAAAGCAGGGGCGTCTCGACGACGGAGCGCACCGGCGCCCTGCTTCTGCGCGAAGGCTACTACTCCATAGTCAACGGCTACAAGCGCCACTTCATCGACGAGGACGCCTCCCGTGAGGCGGGGGACGACAGGTACATGCCGGGGACGGAGTTCGACTCGCTCTACGACCTCTTCTCGTTCGACAGGGACCTCAGGGAGATAACGTTCCATTACCTCATCAGGGCGGAGGCGACGGTGCGGACCGCCATCGCGTACTGCTTCGCGGACGCCCACAGGGACGCCAGCGACTACCTGCTGCAGTCGAGCTTCTGCTCGAAGGAAGAGTACGGGGCGTACGGGAAGGACGAGTCGGACTATGCGTCCGAGGTCAACGGGCTCACCGGGATTCTTGGGAGGCGTGCCCGGTCGAGCGGCTCCGACTTCGTGGTCCATTACCGCAAGAAGTACGGCTCCGTGCCGATCTGGGTTCTTGCGAACGATCTGACGTTCGGGAACCTCGAGCACTTCTTCAACCTCATGAAGCCCGCTGAGAAGAGGGCCGTGTGCAAGGCGATCGCGACGTCGACGGAAAGGCTCGGGGACAAGGACCTGGGCTTCTTCGACGTGGGCAGCGCGAGGGTGAGCCTAGAGGTCCTCGTGAAGTTCAGGAACATCTGCGCGCACGACGAGCGCCTCTACTGCGCGCGTGTCGGGGGACGGAAGGCGGTCAACTACGCGAAGATGGTCTGGATGCTTGAGCGCTACCTGACGAGGGCGGAGTTCGCCGACTTCATCGATGGGCTCCTGGATTTGTTCGCGGCCGGCTTAGACCGCACCGGGGCGGTCGCCCCCGTCCTCAGGGAGCTCGGGTTCGACGAGCTCCGCGACGAAATCGTCGCCCGGACGGGCGCCTCCTCCTAAGGCCTAGAGGGCTCCCCGCCCCCGGGGCTCCCCGCGTCCTCCTTCCAGAACTGGCGATTATCTGTTCCTTATGGAAGGAGAAAGACGTATGACAGCTTGCGTCAAGAACCATTCGAAGAGGGTGGCCCTGGCGATCTCCGCGTCGCTCGTGGGCGCGCTCAC
>NZ_JACJKQ010000039.1 GCF_016901575.1 Enorma phocaeensis | reverse complement strand
GTTCCTTATGGAAGGAGAAAGACGTATGACAGCTTGCGTCAAGAACCATTCGAAGAGGGTGGCCCTGGCGATCTCCGCGTCGCTCGTGGGCGCGCTCACCCTCGGCGCCGCGGCACCGGCGGTCGCCTTCGCGGACGACGGGGCGTCCACCCAGGCGCTGGACCCCGAGCCCATGGCGAACGGCGACGTGGAGTACAAGGGCGGGTCGCTCACGACCGAGTACACCTACAACGGGCGCCCGCAGGGCCCCGTGCCGGTGAAGGTCAAGCCCTACAACGAGGACGTCGAGCGCCTCGAGGGGATCCTGCCCAAGGGCGGGCGCAAGAAGGACTCCTACTACTATTACTACGTAAAAATCGAGAATACCAACACCAACGCCCCGTCTACCAAGGTTAGCTACGTTAACGAGTATGGCGACACCGTCGCCCTCACCGGTGTTCAGGTCAAGGACGCTGAAGGCAACAACGTGAAGCCCACCGAGGCCGGGACATACGCCGTCGTCATCGGCCAGGTCGTGGACGCCGCCGGAACCGTGGACAACTACATCGGCGTCGCTGACACGTTCACCATCACCGGGCAGGAGCTCGACCTCGCCCAGCTCTGCGACGAGCTCGACGCGACGGACTCGACGTTCAACTACACCGGCGAGGACGGCAGCACCATGGTCTCCGAGATCCTCGACCGCATCAACGTGCAGATGAACGGCCGGCTGCTCGAGAAGGGCGTGGACTACACCATCACCCTCTGGGACCAGGGCGGCAAGAACCAGATTACTCCTAGCACCCGCAAGATCGGCATCGGCACGAAGTACATCGTGAAGATCGATGGCGTCGCGGGTGGTGCCTTTGACGGCCAGGAGGTCGAGCGCGAGTTCACGCTCAACCAGCTCGACCTGAGCACGGCCGAGATTGCCGGGACCACGCAGCTTTGGGCCAGCGGCGGCGCGAACCGTCCTGCCAAGGGCATGGCGCTCTCCGACGCTATCAGCACCCTCAACGGCATCCCCTACACCGACCTTGGCGGCGGATGCACCGACCAGATTGAGCTCGAGTTCGTCAGCAACCCCAAGGACCAGCAGACCAGCCCCTCCGACGTGTATGGCGCCTACACCTTCAAGCTCAAGGCGAAGGACGGCGCCACCAACGTGACCGGCGAGACCACGTTCACCGTCTGGTATGCGCAGTACCAGGCCTTGATCGACTATTCAGGCGAAGCCACCGAGGTCGAGCCCGACAGCTTCGTCGTCGACCTGTCCGACCCCGACTCCAAGGTGTTCGATGTCGATGATATCGACGTGTACTATAACTACGCGACGTCCGGCAAGAAGAACATCCCAGCGAACGGCTACAAGATCGCCGTCACTGATGCCGAGGGCAACGTCGTCGATGACATGACCAAGCCGGGCACGTACACCGTGCGCGTCGACGCCGAGTGGGTCGACCCCGACAACGGCAATCAGTTCGTCGCAGGCTCCAAGACCTTCAAGGTCGTCGTCCAGTACAGCGTCGACCAGGACTACGACGTGTTCTTCTCCTACAAGGGCCAGAACGTCGTGACGGACACCCATGACACGTACGACGGCGAGGACAAGACCGCCAACATGTCCCTCAAGGTGAAGGTGGACACCGGCGAGCTCGCCGAGGGCACCGACTACGAGGTCGTCTACGAGAAGGTCAACGGCGACGGCTCCGTCGAGGAGGTCGACCAGATCGTCGACGCCGGCTACTACAACGTCGTCGTGCGCGGCATCACCTTCGCCGGCGACTACATCTTCGACTTCGAGGTGAAGCCCCAGAAGATCACCCCGTCTAACGTCGACTCCCCGTTCACCGTGCGCGGCAAGACCGTCCTCGCCTGGACCGGCGACGTGCTCGCCCCCGACTTCGTCGACGCGAAGGGGAACGTCATCCCCAAGGACCTCTACGACGTCGAGTACGTCCGCGACATCGACGAGGATGAGGTCGGCGAGACGGTCGAGCTCAAGGACAAGGGCAAGTACAAGGCCTACCTCACCACCAAGGACGGCGTGACCAACTACGAGGTCGAGGGCATGGTCAAGGTGCGCGTGACCGACGCCAAGGTCTTCTCCGACGTCCCGAGCGCGGGCGAGTGGTACTCCGAGCCCGTCTACCTCGCCTCCCGCATGGGCTACATGACCGGTTACAACGGCACCACGCTCTTCGGGCCCGAGGACACGATCAAGCGCGGTGACGTCGCCGTGGCCCTCTACAAGATGGCCGGCGGCCACCTGCAGTGGGACGAGGTCGTGAACGAGGGCGGCAGCACCGACGACGTCAACTACAAGACCCCGTTCTCCGACGTCGACGAGAACAGCTACTGGGCCCAGGCCATCCAGTGGGCCGAGCGCATGGGCGTGGTCACCGGCTATGACGGCACCGACCTGTTCATGCCCGACGCCACGATTTCCCGCCAGGAGCTCGCGACTATGCTGTACCGCTACGCCAAGGTCGCCGACCTCGAGGCCGCCGATGTCGAGACCGACGCCTCCGAGCTCGACGCCTACGCCGACGCCGGTCAGGTCGCCGCGTTCGCCAAGGACGCCGTCCTCTGGGCGGTCAACGCCGACGTCATGGGCCAGGACGTCACCGCCCTGCGCCCGGCGGACGCCATCAGCCGCGCCGAGGTCGCCGCGATGACCGTGCGCGTTCAGCCCGACGGCAGGCTCGACTTCGACGACATGATGGACCGCTTCTAGCAGGCAGACCAGACCACGGCTCCGCCCGCCACGCAGCCCAGGCATGAGGAGGCCCCCTCTCCACAAGGAGAGGGGGCCTCCTGTTGGAAAGAGCCTTAACCCTGTGGCACGCGACCTTCGAGCGGCCTGATAGCCCGTCAACTCAGCGGGTGGAGGCCCCATTACCATGCAACCAGACGCCTTTCCCTAGCATGGCAATCGCCCCGGTCGCCGGCCCCGAGGAGAAGTCGGTTGCCGTGGCCAAGAAGGCCGACGGCCCCTCGCACACGAGGCAGCCGTGCGGGTGCCGCGACGTGTTCTCCCCGAAGCATGGGCGAAAGGCCGTTTACGACGAGTATCGCAAGGACCTAGCACTGACCTCTCGGAACCTGTGCCGCTGGAAGGGAGACGGAGGCCATGGAGGGGCGCCTGGCCATGCGTAAATGCCGGCCGGCGCCCCGCCCGGGGCCGGCGTCTCGAGCCTCATGGGCTGCCTGAGGGAGGGATCGCCGATGATGTCCGGCCAGCACGCGAACCTCAGAACGGGCCCGAGAACAGGAGGTCCTAGGCGGAGGCTGCCAAGCATCCACCGTCGGCCTGAACGAGGCGACGGCTGCAAAGCGCACCGCCGGTTCGGCCGGCGCGCCACGAGTCAAGGGGCTATCGGGCCTGAACGCAGTTCAGGCCAGGGGCTTGAGTCCCCGGCCTGGGGCCATAGGGTTACACCCTAAGAGAAAAGCACCCGCTTTGCGGGTGGTCATGATTTAAGTCCGCACGATCTCTGCGCGGGCCATGGGCCCATCACGGCCGTCCCAGTACGCGGCCGGCATGTGAGCGGGGCCGTCGACCCCCAGCGCAGCGTCAGCCTCCCCCACGAGACCGGCGACCCGAATGGCTCCATAAGAGAGGGGGCGCATTTCGTTCCATGGCGACGGGCCCCGCGCCGCGCGTAGGCTGGGCGGCACTTGGTGTAACCCTTATGTGACGAAGCCCCCTCTCCCATAGGAGAGGGGGCTTTCTTGCTCCGGCGGCTGCCGGATATGCTCAGCCGGAATTTACTGGATGAAGTCCGAGTCGAGCAGGCGGCCGTCCGGCTGCACGCGGACGGTCATCGCGGCGACCTCGGCGCGGCTGATGGCGTCCGCCGGGCGCAGGGCGTCCACGTCCTGGCCCATGACGCCGGCCTCGACGGCCCAGGCGACGGCCTCGTCG
>NZ_JACJKQ010000038.1 GCF_016901575.1 Enorma phocaeensis | reverse complement strand
GGGACGCGAGTGGCGAACGGCTGAGTAACACGTGACCAACCTGCCCCGCGCCCGGGGATAGCTCAGGGAAACCTGGGGTAATACCCGATGCGCCGGGGGGCCGCATGGCCCCCCGGGCAAAGCCCAGGCGGCGCGGGATGGGGTCGCGGCCCATCAGGTAGACGGCGGGGTGACGGCCCACCGTGCCCGCGACGGGTAGCCGGGTTGAGAGACCGACCGGCCAGATTGGGACTGAGACACGGCCCAGACTCCTACGGGAGGCAGCAGTGGGGAATCTTGCGCAATGGGGGCAACCCTGACGCAGCGACGCCGCGTGCGGGAAGGAGGCCTTCGGGTCGTAAACCGCTTTCAGCAGGGACGAGGATGACGGTACCTGCAGAAGAAGCCCCGGCTAACTACGTGCCAGCAGCCGCGGTAATACGTAGGGGGCGAGCGTTATCCGGATTCATTGGGCGTAAAGCGCGCGTAGGCGGCCGCGCAGGCGGGGCGTAAAATGCCGGGGCTCAACCCCGGCCCGCGCCCCGAACCGCGCGGCTTGGGTCCGGCAGGGGAGGGTGGAACACCCGGTGTAGCGGTGGAATGCGCAGATATCGGGTGGAACACCGGTGGCGAAGGCGGCCCTCTGGGCCGGCACCGACGCTGAGGCGCGAAAGCTGGGGGAGCGAACAGGATTAGATACCCTGGTAGTCCCAGCCGTAAACGATGGACGCTAGGTGTGGGGGGGACGTCCCCCCGTGCCGCAGCCAACGCATTAAGCGTCCCGCCTGGGGAGTACGGCCGCAAGGCTAAAACTCAAAGGAATTGACGGGGGCCCGCACAAGCAGCGGAGCATGTGGCTTAATTCGAAGCAACGCGAAGAACCTTACCAGGGCTTGACATGGCGGTGAAGCGGCGGAGACGCCGTGGCCGAGAGGAGCCGCCACAGGTGGTGCATGGCTGTCGTCAGCTCGTGTCGTGAGATGTTGGGTTAAGTCCCGCAACGAGCGCAACCCCCGCCGCATGTTGCCAGCGACCAGGTCGGGCACCCATGCGGGACCGCCGGCGCCAAGCCGGAGGAGGGCGGGGACGACGTCAAGTCATCATGCCCCTTATGCCCTGGGCTGCACACGTGCTACAATGGCCGGTACAGAGGGTTGCCACCCCGCGAGGGGGAGCGGATCCCGAAAGCCGGCCCCAGTTCGGATTGGGGGCTGCAACCCGCCCCCATGAAGTCGGAGTTGCTAGTAATCGCGGATCAGCATGCCGCGGTGAATGCGTTCCCGGGCCTTGTACACACCGCCCGTCACACCACCCGAGTCGTCTGCACCCGAAGCCGCCGGCCCAACCTCGTGAGGGAGGCGTCGAAGGTGTGGAGGGCGAGGGGGGTGAAGTCGTAACAAGGTAGCCGTACGGGAACGTGCGGCTGGATCACCTCCTTTCTAGGGAGAAAGCCTTTAGAAAGAAATGAATGACTAGTTCCATGGAGTCAGGCCCGCGACGTGCGCCCGAACCGGCGCCGTGTCCCCGGTCCCAGTCCCCCGCGGCGTCCGGTCCCCGGGGTCGCACCCGCGTACCTTGAGAGCCGCATAGCGCGAGAAGGGCCAGGAGCGAGAGCTTCCTGGTCCGGACACGTAGAAGATTCTCCATCTTTTTCATTGAGAGTAGAGAACGAATACATTTGATTCCCAACATTGTTAAGACACAAGGTTGGGTTGCATCTGATCGAAGAATGGTATGCGACACCCGGGGCCCCGAGGGGGCCCCGCGAGCGAGCGCTATTCATGCAGACACGATCCTATATCACATATACGGATAGCTTTTTGCACGTGGCGGCGCCGCCCCGGGATGGGGCGGCGAGATGTCACGGGCGCACGGCGGATGCCTTGGCACAGGAAGCCGACGAAGGACGCGGCAAGCCGCGATAGTCCCCGGGGAGGCGCACACGGCCTTGGATCCGGGGGTTTCCGAATGGGAGAACCCGCCGGCGGGAGCGCCGGCATCCCCCCGCCGAACGCATAGGCGGGGGGAGGACAACCCGGGGAACTGAAACATCTAAGTACCCGGAGGAGGAGAAATCAACCGAGATCCCCCGAGTAGCGGCGAGCGAAAGGGGGCCATGGCCAAACCAGGGAGCGCCTAACGGCCGGAGGGCCTCGCGCCCCTGGGGTTGTGGGACGGCGACGTCGGGGGGGCCTCCGCCCCCCGGGGCGCCGCGCGAGGGGGAGCCGAACGGCCTGGGAGGGCCGGCGGCACAGGGTGACAGCCCCGTAGGCGCACCCCTCCGCGCGGGCCCGGAGCCGGTCCCGAGTAGGGCCGGGCACGTGAAACCCGGTCCGAAGCGGGGTGGACCACCATCCAAGCCTGAACACTCTCCTGTGACCGATAGTGGACAAGTACCGCGAGGGAAAGGTGAAAAGCACCCCGGGAGGGGAGTGAAACAGCACCTGAAACCGTGCGCCCACGAGCAGTCGGAGCAGCCTTGCGCTGTGACGGCGTGCCTTTTGTAGAATGAGCCAGCGAGTCGCTGGCGCGGGGCGAGGTTAAGCTAGGAAGCGAGCCGTAGCGAAGGCGAGTCCCAACAGGGCGTCCAGTCCCGCGCCGCGGGCGCGAAGCCGGGTGAGCTATCCCTGGGCAGGCTGAAGCGGGGGTAAGACCCCGTGGAGGGCCGAACGGCAGTCCGTTGAAAAGGGCCCCGATGACCTGGGGATAGGGGTGAAAGGCCTATCAAACCCGGAGATATCTCGTTCTCCCCGAAATAGCTTTAGGGCTAGCCTCGGGCGCTCTCCCTGGGAGGTAGAGCACCGGACCGGTGAGGGGGCTTCGCCGCCTACCGAGCCGGACCGAACTCCGAATGCCCAGGGACCAGGAGCCCGGGAGTCAGAGCATGTGGGCTAAGCTGTGTGCTCGAGAGGGAAACAGCCCAGACCGCCCGCCAAGGCCCCCAAGTCCGTGCTGAGTGGCAAAGGATGTGCGTCCGCCCAGACAGCCAGGAGGTTGGCTTAGAAGCAGCCACCCCTTCAAAGAGTGCGTAACAGCTCACTGGCCGAGTGGACGCGCGCCGACAATACACGGGGCTAAGCACGGCGCCGAAGCGGCGGGATCGGAGACGATCGGTAGGGGAGCTTCCCGCGGGGGGCGAAGCCGGTGGGCGACCTCCGGTGGACCGCGCGGGAGTGAGAATGCTGGCATGAGTAGCGAGAGAGGAGCGCGAAACTCCTCCGCCGTGAACCCGAGGTTTCCTGGGCGAGGCTAATCCCCCCAGGGTCAGTCGGGGGCTAAGGCGAGGCCGGCAGGCGTAGCCGAAGCGCAGCAGGCAGACATTCCTGCACCGCGCAGGACCGCTATGACCGACGCGGCGACGGATGGGGGTGGCTCGGCCGGGTTCTGGACGTCCCGGTGATGGGGTGCGGCCCGCGGGGGAGGGAAGTCCCCCCCGCATGTGGGCGAGGCCCCGGACGAAGCGATTAGGCGAAGCGAGTGAGCCCGTGGTCCCTAGAAAAACCGCTAGGCAGGTCCCTGCGCGCCCGTACCGCAAACCGACACAGGTGGGTGGGTAGAACATACCGAGGCGATCGGGTCAACCGTGGTCAAGGAACTCGGCACAATGGCCCCGTAACCTAGGGAGAAGGGGTGCCGCGGCATCGTGAACGGGCTCGCCCCGGGAGCGAGAGGCGGCCGCAGTGAAGAGGCCCAAGCGACTGTTTACCAAAAACACAGGACTCTGCAGAAGCCGCAAGGCGACGTATAGGGTCTGACGCCTGCCCGGTGCCGGAAGGTCACGCGGAGGGGTCAGCCGAAAGGCGAAGCTCCGAAGCCAAGCCCCGGTAAACGGCGGCCGTAACTATAACGGTCCTAAGGTAGCGAAATTCCTTGTCGGGTAAGTTCCGACCTGCACGAAAGGCGCAACGACTTGGGCGCTGTCTCGACCACGGACCCGGTGAAATTGCACTGGTCGTGAAGATGCGACCTACCCGCGGAAGGACGGAAAGACCCCGTGAACCTTCACTGCAGCTTGGCATTGGCCGCTGGTCGGGAGTGTAGAGGATAGGTGGGAGGCCGTGATGGCGGGGCGCCAGCCCCTCCGGAGCCGCCCTTGGAATACCACCCTCTCCCGTCCGGCGTCCTAACCCCCGGCCGTGAGCCGGCGGGGGGACCGTGCCAGGCGGGCAGTTTGACTGGGGCGGTCGCCTCCTAAAGGGTAACGGAGGCGCGCGAAGGTCCGCTCGGGGCGGTCGGCAACCGCCCTTTTGAATGCAAGAGTACAAGCGGGCTTGACTGCGAGAGCCACAACTCGAGCAGGTGCGAAAGCAGGCTCTAGTGATCCGGCGGCCCCACGTGGGTGGGCCGTCGCTCAACGGATAAAAGGTACTCCGGGGATAACAGGCTGATCTTGCCCAAGAGTCCACATCGACGGCAAGGTTTGGCACCTCGATGTCGGCTCATCGCATCCTGGGGCTGGAGCAGGTCCCAAGGGTACGGCTGTTCGCCGTTTAAAGCGGTACGCGAGCTGGGTTCAGAACGTCGTGAGACAGTTCGGTCCCTATCCTCCGTGGGCGCAGGGGAATCGAGGGAGGCTGCCCCCAGTACGAGAGGACCGGGGTGGACGGACCTCCGGTGCACGGGTTGTCGACCGACGGCATCGCCCGGTAGCCGCGTCCGGCGCGGATAACCGCTGAAGGCATCTAAGCGGGAAGCCGTTCCCGAGATCAGTTCCCCTTTCGGTAAGGGCCCGGGTAGACCACCCGGTGGACAGGCCGCAGGTGCAAGGACGGCGACGTCCTCAGCCGAGCGGTGCTGATCGCCCGAGCTCTCAAGGCCGCATCCCGCGCGGCGCCGCAGGCGCCCGCTCGGTCCATGCCATCTCTTCCGCGCGTCCGGGACCCTTCGAGCGCTGTGCGGCCCCCAGGGCACGCGGCGACGCGTCCCGGGAAGCAGCCGGCGGGCGCCGCCCACCGGCCAGCGGCCATGGCAGGGGGGACACGCCCGGTCCCGTTCCGAACCCGGAAGCTAAGCCCCCTCGCGCCGAGAGTACTGCGGGTGCAGCCCGTGGGAGGGCAGGGCGCCGCTGGCCGGTGGGCGGCACCGGGCCGGGAGGCCCCC
>NZ_JACJKQ010000037.1 GCF_016901575.1 Enorma phocaeensis | reverse complement strand
CTGCACGGCAGCGACGTCGCTGCGATCGGTTTCTTGTTCCCATCGAGAAAGGAGCAGGCCGCGATTTCGTCAGTCGTGTTCGCGTTCGACGACCTCATCGCACTTCACCAGCGTGAGCAAACATCACTGAAACTTATTTGATCGCCCCCATCCATCTCCAAGGCCGCAGACAGAGATGGCTGTAGTGATTCGGCCGATAACGCACGGGTCACCCAAAATCGAGGGGAAAGCGCCCGGCCTGCCTACTCATGGTTTCGATATGTATCGAGCGGACGACCGTATTCATCGAGCCATTCAATCCACCCGTTCGCACTTCCGCCGAGCACAAATACGGCAGCAGCCGAAGGGCTGGAGAAAGTGGCGTCTTTAGGAAGCAATCTCCTGCCCGTTTCACCGTCGAACATCTGGGCTCTCAAATCCTGAGCGGTTCGGTTTTTAATAATCTTCTTATCAAGATCAACCTCCGAACCTGCCAAAACGGTGAATCGCCCATCTTTGGAGTCCCATAAACCCCTACCAAGCACTCCATTCCTCTTCGTGTGAAAGATTGGGCCAGGAACAATGGTCGCGTCATCAGCGCGATCAAGGTCGTAGCCAAGAGCCCTCATACGAAACAGTATCTTTGCGTGCAAATCCTCAACACGCTGCTCTTTGTAGGGACTCAAACGAGGGCTGGGGACCTGTTTGTTGTCCGTTTCATACGATCCATGCTCCTGCACGTAACCAATCGCCTTGGCCTCAAGAGCATCCAATACATCGCGATCAATGTTCCAATCTTCATCAAGAAACATAACCGCCTTGTTCCAAAAGTCCTTCCTCGACTTGTGACTTTCCAGACGAGAGATCCCCTGAATGGTCTGGCCGGCGTACACTCGGCTCAAGATGCCATGGTCCTCATCGAGCAGATAGTAGATGCCGCGTCTGGGCATCTGCGGGAGTTGGCTCGCCTGAGAAAGCAGCTCTCTAGGCACTACCACAGTCACCAGCGACTCACCTTCAATGCGGCAGATTCGGATACCGTCCGGCTCGCAGTCTATGAATTGAATGGTCATCGTGGTGAGATTTATCATTTCGCTGCCCTTCGCGCTACAACACACAACATTGTACTGCCACGCAAAAGGCGCCGAGGGGGACATGCCACCCTCGGCGCCCATCCAAAGCCCAGCGCAACTAGCGACTTCTATTCCACGCCCAGCTCTCGCAGCGTTTCGGCTATCTTTGCCTCAAGCTCCGCAATCTCGCGCTTGTCCTTCTCGAGAAGACGACGCACCTCGACGAGGTCAATCTCTTCCTCTTGCTCGAAAGTGTCAACGTAGCGCGGAATGTTGAGGTTATAGTCATTCCCGCGAATCTCGTCGAGCGTTGCCACGTGCGCGTACTTTTCGACATCCTCACGCCTCTGAAAGGTATCTACGATCTTGCTGATGTGTGCCTCGGTCAGGCGGTTCTGGTTCTTGGCCTTCTCGAACTCGCGAGATGCGTCAATGAACAGGACGTCCTTCGTGACTCGATTCTTTTTAAACACCAAAATCGTGGTGGGGATGCCAGTGCCGTAGAAGATGTTTGCCGGCAGGCCAACCACCGCATCAAGATAGTTCTTGTCGATGATGGTCTTGCGGATGGTGCCCTCTGCAGCCCCACGGAACAGGACACCGTGCGGCAAGACGATAGCCATGGTCCCTTCGGGCCCCAGATGGTAGATGCTGTGCAAAACGAATGCATAATCCGCCTTGGTTCGGGGCGCCAGCTTGCCGTAGTCCTTGAAGCGCGGGTCCTTGAGCTTGGTCTCGCTGTTATCCCAGTGCGCGGAGTACGGCGGATTTGCCACCACCGCGTCAAACGAGCAGTTAGGCTGGTCGATGCCCTTGGCGTCGGGACCATCCGGCCAGTCACTCTCTAGGGTGTCCGCGTTCGAGAGGTACATGTTGTTGAACGAAACCCCGTGCATCATGAGGTTCATGCGCGCCAGGTTGTAGGTGGTCGTGTTCAGCTCCTGCCCGTAGTACTTGATGGGCTGTCCCTCCGGCAGGTTCTGCCCCACGGTCAGCAGCAGCGATCCCGAGCCCATCGTAGGGTCGTACACAGTGAAGAACGCATCCGTCTTCTCGCGGCCCAAGGTAACGATTCGAGAGATGATCTCGCTCACCTCGTGCGGCGTGTAGAACTCCCCGCCCTTTTTGCCTGCAGAGGCAGCGAACTGCCCGATAAGGTACTCGTAAATCGCGCCGAGAATGTCCGTGCCGTCTTCGCTTTTGTACTCGATGCTGTCAACGAGCTTGACGATGCGATTGAGCGACTTTGCGCGCTCGTTGGTCGTAGAGCCCAAACGCGAATCCCCCAGGTTCACGTCATTGAACACGCCGCGGAAGTCCTGTGCAGCCTCTTTGTTGAGCGCGGCATTGTTGTTGAAGTTGTCGAACATGGTCTGATAGTCGCTCGGAATGATCGAGCTGTTCTCAATCTTTTCCATGAGAGACGCCCAAGTGTCATCCGGGGCGATGGCGTATCCCAGGCTCGAAGAGATGTCTTGAAGGTAGTCAGCGAGGTCATCTCCCGCGGCCTGGTCACGGTAGAGCTGGTTGACCGACTTACCCTCCTCCAGGTCCAAAACATTGTTGGTAATGAGGTACTGTTCCTGATGCTCGGACAAATAACGGTAGAACATAAAGGCCAGAATGTAGTTCTTATACTCGGAGGCGTCCATGTTGCCGCGCAGCTCGTTAGCCATCGCCCACAGCTTGGACGAGATAGATTGCAAATCACTCATGCGAAGGTTCCTTTCTTGGATGTGGGGCGCAGTTAGGGGGTGGAGTTAGTCGCGGACTTCCCAATGGCCGCGAGTTCCGCCGACGCGCTCTATGCGGCCGGACTCGCGAAGGCTCTTCATCACCCGCTCAATCTGGCGTGTTGAAAGACCCATTTGAGAAGCTATTGAAGCGGCGCTTGCCCTTTCATTTGACTTTATGTACGAGAGAACCGCCGCCTCGGTATCTCCGAGCCGAGTGGTCATCGTTTGACCATTTCCCGACCCCTCATTACCGACATTTATCCCGTCATATATTCCGCTATTACCGACATTACCGACATTTGTTTTACCGACATTACCGACATCATTTACGATAGTGCTTATGACATCGTTATCGTCGAGCAAGGCACCACGTGCATCAGCAAGCTTGGATCCATCGACTTCCACGTGCAGCGTTAGCTTGGTACGATCGGGCTCGAGATACTCGACCAGCTCTGGATCGGCGACGCCCGCGTATGCCGCGGCATCGCGAAACACATCAAAGCCACTCCCCGCCTTATCACCCTTTCCGATGAGGTTAAACATGGTCATAAGCGTCTTGTTGCGCGGGTCAGAAATGCCGCCTCCCTCCACCACTTCAACAGGAAGGCGCAGGCAACCAGGGTTGGAGAACTCAACCGTCGAGCGCCGCCGGATGGCAACCACACCGGTGCGTCCATAGTAATCGGTATGCACCAACGCGTTGGTAAGACCTTCACGCACCGCCTTATGCTGAGGAGTGTCATCGATGCGCGCCATGTCCGGTCCGAGCTTGAACGGCCGAGGCAGCCCCTCGCTGAGCATGCGGTACGCCTTACCCCAAAAATCATAGACGTTGCCACTCCAGTCACCCAAGTCGGACGTGATGCGATCATCCCAACGGCGCCCGCCGCTGATAACCCTGCAATCCAGGAAGTAGTTAGGGAAAGCATCGACAATGCGCCATGCCTCGCCAAACATGAGCAAGCCGGCCCTTGTCGGGTGTAATTCGCCGTCTTCCTCTGAACGTCCAATGGCGCCCAAGCGCAGAAGAAACCCCTCATCAGCCAGATTGACCCATGGATGATTAAGCCGGTTCGAAGAAAACTCGTTTCGATACCTCCGCACAGAATCCGCATTCAAGGCATCGATGCCAATATCATCAAGAACATCCCGGTCGAGCGTACCGTCATAGCTGTCACGCACCATGGCACGGATAACCTCCATGCTGCAATGGTAGTCGCCCTCGCCGTTGCGTCGGTACGACCCTGCATTCATATTGTTATTGATATGCACGGGTCGTTGCACACGATCGGCACGAGGCACCTTAACGGCAACGATTGCGAAGCCATCTATATCCTCGATGGACACATCAGAGTCGATGAGCAAGTTCGCACTGACCTTCTGCGGACTGTTCAAGCCGTTCCATAGGTCTTGGACAAGGGCGTCGGGATTCGACACCCCCGCCACCCTAGGACCCTCTGGCGTCTCGTCAACGCCGAGAACGATAAGGCCGCCGCTTGTGTTGGCAAACGCTGAATAAGTTTCCCAGAAACTTTTGGGGAATCCGCCCTGAGCGCGCTTGAACTCGAGGCGATTACCCTCCCGCCACTCGCTCAGCCGGTCAATGAAAGACACGGTTCCTCCCCTCATACGAACATCTGCTGAAGCAGCGCTTTCTTCTGCAGCTTAAGGTGATCGAGCTCACGCTGGTGAAGTGCGATGAGGTCGTCGAGCTCGCGGAAGAAGGAGCCAACGATTTGTTGCTCCGGGACCGAGGGCACCGCCACGCGCTTTTCAAGAATATCTTTGTTGTACAGCCTCTTGATCGTGCTGCCTTCTAGTGTCCATTTAACGCTAGACAGGCATTGCATTAAGAACAAGTCGTCGAGAGCGTAGTCGTGCTCAAGCCACACGATATTTGAGTCTTGATAATACGCCTTCTCACCTCTGTATTCGACAATCCTGCCAATGCTTCCTGCGGCAGAGATGAGCAGGGTTCCGGGCTTTGGATACGGGTACAGGCTTCGGTACTGTTCGTAGAGCTCTTCGGATATGTATGCATCGGGATCAGACCCGAAAGTCCCAATCTTGTAGAACGGAACATCGCCATTATCGCTGGTCTGCTCCTTGTAGATTCGTTTACACATTGCCACGCGCCCAAAATCCCCCAGCTTACGCTGTTCCCAAGGACCAGTGAAGCCAGGGAAGCGAATCTCCGGCACGTCAGCGCCGTCTTTCGGAAACATCTTTTGCAGCAGCCCACGCTTCCGGAGCTTCAGGTGATCCAACTTACGCTGGTGAAGTGCGATGAGGTCGTCGAACGCGAACACGACTGACGAAATCGCGGCCTGCTCCTTTCTCGATGGGAACAAGAAACCGATCGCAGCGACGTCGCTGCCGTGCAG
>NZ_JACJKQ010000036.1 GCF_016901575.1 Enorma phocaeensis | reverse complement strand
GTTCCTTATGGAAGGAGAAAGACGTATGACAGCTTGCGTCAACAAGAAGCACACGAGGAGGGTCGCGCTCGCCATCTCCGCCTCGCTCGTGGGGGCCCTGAGCCTGGGCGCCGCTGCGCCGGCCGTGGCGTTCGCAACGAACGACGGCATCCAGACCCTCGCGGGCGACACGCAGGATTCGCTCCGCGACGGCAAGGTCACCGCCTGGGCCGACCAGGACGGCGACGGCATCACGGCCACCGAGTTCACCTTCAACGGTGAGGCCCAGTATGTGGTTCCGACCACGGTCAAGCCTCGCGAGAACTCCGCCTTCAACCTGCCTGTCGCTGGCTACAAGGTCGCCTACTACAAGAAGACCTCGACGAAGGATCCTAACGCCGGCACGGATGTGCCGTCCGACCGCTCCGCCGACGGCTACAAGCTTACTTACATCCGCGACAAGGGCACTATCGTCCAGGAAGGGACGTACGTCGCGGTCGTCCTCCCCGACATCAGCGGCATTCAGGCAAGCGAGGGTGCACAGATCGAGTTCACGATTGTGGGCAACAAGCTCGAGAACGCGCGCGTAACGGAATATGGCATGCCGGATGACGAGATAATCACGTACAACGGCACCTATAGGCCGTTCAACACCACTGGCGGCCTCAGCATCTATGTGGGCGACCACGCGCTCAGCATCGGCTCCGGGGAAGACTTGAAATCCTACAAGATTTATCTCAATGGAGAGCCTCTTCCCGAGGGCACCGGCATCGTCGACGCCGGTGACTACTCGGTTGAGCTCTTCGGAGATGGGCAGTACGCTGGGCAGACTGCCACCATCGAGTTCACTATCGAACCCATTGACCTCTCCGCTGCTCAGATTGCCTTTGACCAAGGCGAGCAGTATGCTCAGGTGGGCGGCGCAACCGGACAAATGCCCGCCTATGTGAGCAAAATTGACGGATTCTCCCTACAGGATTACGGTACCGCAACAGATGGAAAGTCTTTCGTTGACGCTTCTGCCGGTGTGAACGCGCCCGGGAACGGTATCGTCGCCCACCTCGAATTCCTCAAGGCCGAGAGCACCCAAACCACTCCAAACGGCGCTGCTGGCTCCTATACATATAAGCTGAGCGTTCAAAATGGCGACGGCACCGAGTGCACCAACGTCGTGGGCGAGAAAAAGATTACCGTCGTTCGCTACGACGACACCGCAGTTATCAAGTACGACGGCGCGGTCGTGACCGGCGACAAGCATGACGTCGACACAACGAGCACGAACCACTTCAACAAGGACTACATCTCCGTCCGCGAGGACAACGCCGGGGCGAAGAAGCTCGATTACACCGTCAGCTACTTCAAGAAGTCGGCGGACGGCTACGCACCGGTAGAGGAGTCCGCGACCCAGTGGCCGGGCGAGTACTATGTCCAGATCGCAGTCGCCGATGACTCGTACGCGTGGGGCGGCGTTGCAGAGGTCGAGTTCACCGTCAATGCCGTCGAGGTCCAGGACGCCGACGCCTACGTCACGTACAAGGGCGAGGCGTTCGACGACGGAGACGTCGTCGACGTCTACAGCGGCGAGGACCTGATGGCGAACCTCTCCATCAGCGCCTACGACCAGGACGGCGAGAAGCTGCCCGCTGACGCCTTCGACCTCGAGGTCAAGGACGAGGACGGCAATGTGGTCACCGAGCTCGTCGACGCCGGCGACTACACCGCCACAATCAAGGAGAAGGACGAGTCGGTCTATCGCCTCGAGGATGGGGCTGACCCCACTGTCGAGTTCACCGTCGAGAAGGTCGTCATCGACGGCGCCATGGCGACGGATGACACGGCTGCGGACAACGCGGTCGCCCGCCTTGCCGGCACGATGACCTATCACTATGTCGACACCTACACCTATACGGGCGAGGCGATCGTTCCCACCTTCGAGTACGATGTGACCTCACCGGTTCAGGGATACGACAAGGCCGAGGACTGGAAGGCCCTGCCAACCGCCTCTTACAAGATCTCCTTCAAGGACGAGAAGGGCAACAAGGTCGACGAGTGCGTCGAGCCGGGCAAGTACACCGCAGTGGTCACCGACAACGCAAAGGACGACAACTACGTCGTCAAGTTCGAGAAGGACTTCTGGATCTCCAACGCCCGCGTCTTCAACGACGTCGAGAACGACGAGTGGTACTCCGAGTACGTCTACGAGGCCGCCAAGAACAGCTGGATGACCGGCTTCGACGGCACCAATTTCTTCGGCCCCGACCAGCAGATCACCCGCGGCGACGTCGCCGTCGTCCTCTGGAAGATGGCCGGCAAGCCCCAGCCGCAGGGCGCCCCCTCCGATGACTCCGAGGACTGGTACACCGAGCAGGGAGGCTGGAACACCGGGTTCGGCGACGTGAACGGCAAGATGTACTACGCCGAGGCGATCGCCTGGGCCAAGTCTGCCGAGCTCGTCACCGGCTACGACGGCACCGACTCCTACCGCCCCGACGCCTTCATCTCCCGCCAGGAGCTCGCCACGATGCTCGGCCGCTACGCGGAGAAGTGCAAGGTTGACGTGGCGGGCGCCGAGGCCGATCTCAGCGCCTACGCCGACGCCTCCTCTGTCGCCCCGTTCGCTGAGGAGTACGTCGAGTACGCGGTGTCCGCGAAGGTCATGGGCCAGGACGTCACCGAGCTCCGCCCGGCCGACGATATCACCCGCGCCGAGGTGGCGGCGATGGTCGTCCGCCTGAACGGCCAGTTCGACTTCGACCTGATGCTCTAGAATCCGGCCCGCGCCTCCAATGCGCATGAGAAGGCCCCCTCTCCCAACGGAGAGGGGGCCTTCTGCATCAGATACCGATACGGCCGGGTGTCGCCGGTCCTACTTGATGTAGTCGTTCGGGTCCAGCTTGCCGTCCGGCTGCACGCGGACGGTCATCGCGGCGACCTCGGCGCGGCTGATGGCGTCCGCCGGGCGCAGGGCGGTGACGTCCTGGCCCATGACGCCGGCCTCGACGGCCCAGGCGACGGCCTCGTCGGCGAAGTCGGCGACGGAGGCGCCGTCGGTGTAGGCGTCGAGCGCGGAGAGGTCGGCGTCGGTGTCCACGCCGGTCATCTTCGCGTAGCGGGCGAGCATGGTCGCGAGCTCCTGGCGGGAGACGCTGGCCTCGGGCGCGAAGGAGTCGGTGCCGTCGTAGCCGGTCACGATGCCGACCTTCTTGGCCCACTGGATGGCCTGGGCGTAGTACGCGTTGGCGTTCACGTCGCCGAAGCCGGTCTCGAACTTGATGTCGGAGGTGTCCTTGCCCTCGTCCTGCGCCATGTCAAACTCGAGCTCGCCGCCGGCCATCTTGAAGAGGACCACCGCGACGTCGCCGCGCTTGATGGAGTCGTTCGGGCCGAAGAGCTGGGAGCCGCTATAGCCGGTCATGTAGCCCTTTGACTGGGCGTCGTAGACCCACTGCGAGTACCACACGCCGGAGGCGGGGACGTCAGCGAAGACGCCCTTGTCGGTGACCTCGAACACGATGCTCAGGCCGGCAAGGTCGTAGTTGGTGAAGTCGCCGGAGTTGGAGATGTGGGCCTGGTACATGCCGGCCTCCGCGGGCTCCACGTCGCGCTTCGCGACCTGCCACTCATAGTGGCCGGGCTTCCCGTCAACCCAGACGCACTTCATGAGGTCGTAGCTGTCGACCGAGTAGCTCCCCTCGGGCACCTGCACCTCGTTGCCGTCGGCGTCATAGAACGTGAACGACGGGGAGAGCGCCGCGCCGGTCTCGATGAGGACGCCGTCGGGGTAGACGGTCGCGGGGTCGTCGCTGGTCTTGAGGTCCCAGACGGGTACGGCGTAGGCGGGCTTGAGCGGGTTCACGCGGAAGCCGAAGATCGTCTGGCCGCTGTAGGACACGCCGTCCACGAAGACGTAGTACTGGCCGGCGTCGACGACGGCCTCGACGGTCTCGAGCTCACCCTTGTCGTTGACCTTCTTGAACGTGACGGTGTAGTCCTCGCCCTGGACAAGCGTCTTGTCGCCGGCGGTCACCTTGAACGCCATCTTCTTGGCGAGGTCCTCGCCGGTGTAGACGTCCTCTGCGGCGTACTCCACGTTCTTGCCGTCGTAGGACATGTAAATGTCGCTGCGGCCGGCGACGTCGACGGTGTAGGACGTGACGACCTTGACCATCTCGGAGGCGACCACGGGCACGTCGTTCACCTTCTTGTTGTAGGTGACGACCACGTAGTGGGTGCCGGGCTTCGTGAGGGCGTCTGCGTCGGCCGCGGTCGCGTCGGCGTTGAGGACCTTGATGTCGAGTTCCTTGTTCTTGATGACGGAAGCGGTCGAGCTATTGACCTTGGCGATGATGTTCGAGAGGTCGAACGCCTGGTCGTCGTCGTTGAGGTCGACGTAGTAGTGGTCGCCCTGCCACAGGTCCATGTTGTCGAACTCGACGTCGGCCGTCTTGTCACCGACGTACACCTCGAACGTGGTGGAGCCGTCGACGTACTTGTCACCCTCCTTGGCCGTCATCTCGACGGTGTAGACCCCGTTATCGTGGCGGTTGACGACGCCGCCGGGGGCCTCGACGACCTTGAGCTCGACGCTGCTATCATGCTCGAACGCCCAGTCGAAGTCGCCGTCTCCGCTGTCGTTCTGCACGCCGTTCATGGCCTCGACGACGTCGTCGAATTCGACGACGTTCGGGTTAGTGTTGTTCGTTGCCAAAGTCCAGTCGGCCTTGGTAATCGCCTTGCCGATGATGGCGGTCTTGGCGAGGTCCATCTTCTCGAGCTTGAAGGTGCGCTCGGTGTGGTCGGTGCCGTCCTCCCACTGGTAGGCGACGGTGTAGGTGTTGCCGGGCACGAGCTCGGTGGTGCCAGTCAGCTTCTTGCCCTTGGCGTCGTAGATGTTCATGGTGAGCTCGTCTGTGTCGACGGCCACGCCGTTGATCGCGACGCCGATCTGCTTCTTGAAGTTCTGCGCCTGGAGGCTGCTATGGACGCCGGTGTACTCGAAGGCGGTGTCGGTGACGTCATCACCCTGGTAGATGGTCGACGCGGTCAGGTCCTTGGCGGCGATGGTGAACGCTGCGGCATCGGCGACGAACGCGTCCCAGCCGTTGCCGTCCCAGCGCGCGACGACCGTCGCATAGGTTCCGGGCTCGGTGGGAAGGCTGTAGACGGTCTCACCCTGGACGTCATGCTCGTTCCCGTCGGCGTCGGTGTAGGTCACGCCGTCGGGCGCCCAGCCGCTGGACTGGATGCGGATGTAGAAGTAGTAGAACTCACCCTCGTTGCGCACCTCCTTGTCCGGGGTGGCGGCGTACACGAGGTCGTCCAGATCCGCGCTGTACTCGACCTTGGTCGGAATCAGGCCGTGGGTGAGGCCGTCGAACATGAAGGTCTGGTTCGCCTCGCCGCCGACATAGGTGACCTCGGCGCGATCGACCGCGCTGTCGGTGCTGGCGAGGGTGCTGACGCCCTCGTCCGCGAAGGCGACCGCCGGCGCCGCGGCGCCGAGGGTGAGCGCGCCCACGAGCGACGCGGAGATCGCCAGGGCCACCCTCTTCGAATGGTTCTTGACGCAAGCTGTCATACGTCTTTCTCCTTCCATAAGGAAC
>NZ_JACJKQ010000035.1 GCF_016901575.1 Enorma phocaeensis | reverse complement strand
ACGCCCGTTGGCGGAAACGGTGAAAATACGTTGGCGAGATCGGCGGGGATGCGTTGGCGGATTCGGCGCGACCCGTTGGTCTAAACGGTGAAACTCAGATTAGCAATAACATCGCTGCCCGGCGCGAACACGTAGAACTGCGCGAGGGCGTCCGCGAGCGCGAGCAGCGCCACGTTGTCCGCCTGCGGGTGCCCGCCGGCGGCGGCGCACACGGCGTCGCGCACGGAGGAGAACTGCCCCGCGTAGAAGGCCGCGTCGTTGCGGCGCAGCGCCGCCACGTAGGCGCGCCCGGCGGTGCCGTGCTGCGCGGAGACGAGGTGGTGC
Source organism: Enorma phocaeensis (assembly GCF_016901575.1). Taxonomy (GTDB): domain Bacteria; phylum Actinomycetota; class Coriobacteriia; order Coriobacteriales; family Coriobacteriaceae; genus Limicola; species Limicola phocaeensis_A. The sequence goes on along the minus strand of NZ_JACJKQ010000035.1, from coordinate 5,429 downwards.
ATGGCCTGGGCCGCTCGCACGTCCTCGAAGGGCTCCGCGCAGAGCTCGAGGGTGCGGTTCGCCGCGCCCTGCTGCGTGGAGGAGCCCACGATGGGGATCTCGCCGGTGGCGATCGTGAGGCAGCGCCACGAGCCCGCCCTCATCATCGTCCGGTCGCTGTTCAGCGCGCCGCGCTCGTGGCCGAGCGAGAGCGAGTAGAGCAGGTCCTCCACGACCTGCCGCTTGCCCGCCTGGCCGCCCACGGCGCCCTTGCTCTGCAGCTCGTCGATGATCACGGGTATGTCGTGGAGGAGCGCCGCCGCCCGCACGATGCTCTTGGGCGTGTCCGCGAAGGTGCGGAAGTAGCTGTCCGCGCCCTCGGTGGGGTCGCCCCACACGCTGCCGGCGGCCTTGAGGGTCGGCGTCTTTCCGGAGCGCGAGCGCCCCCAGAGGTAGACGATGAAGGTCTGCACGCCCAGGAGAGACACCAAGGGGGACGCGAAGCTCGCCGCGAGCACGCACCTAAACGCCATCGACGCCGCCCGCGCCGGCGCCACGCCCTCCACCCACGCCGCGAGCGTGCCCGCCGGCTCCATGAAGGGGCGCGCCTTCACCGCCTCGTCCGGCGAGGGGTCGAAGCGCACGCCGCCCGCGCCCAGGTCGTAGGGCATGAAGGCGGAGAGCGGGCCGTCGGCCCAGCCCAGGTGCACCACGCTCCTCGCGCGCGGACGCGCCCAGCCGTGGCGGCGCTCCACGTCGGTCAGGTAGCGTACGATGTCCTTGGCGTTCGCGGACGACACGTTCGCGCCCAGCGGCGCGAGCGCGCCGATCACCTTGCTCTGGTTGAGCAGCACCTCGCGGTCGAGCGCCCGCTCGCGGGTTCCGCCGGGCACCGTCACGCGCACGAGGGCGCGCACGTCGCCGGTGTCCACGTCCACGAGGTCGGCCGCCACCCAGGGCGCCGTCGAGGTCACGGAGCGCGCGAGCTCCCCGTCGCGCCCGCGGACCCACAGCCGTCCGCGCGCGTCGACGAACCACCCCTCCACCGAGGGCGCGCTCTCGAAGTCCGGCGCCTCCTCGTCAGGGGAGCCCTCTCCGTCCGTGTCGGGCGCAGCAGTCGAACACATGTTCTTATCATTGGCGCGAGAAGGACGCATATGGCGAGAAGGACGTGCGGCTCTCGGCTTGTAGAACTCCGTGCAGCCCTCTATCGCCCGCTCTATCGTCTGCGCCCCATAGGTGGTGCCGCCCCGGCGGCTGTCCCACTTGTCGCGCATGAGGCCGCTTGCGCGGAAGATCCGGTCCATGCGGGCGGCGTCGCCGGCGCACCAGAAGGCGAGGTGCGAGCACAGAGCCATGTCTGCCGCCGATCGGTCGCCTCCCTGCGCCGAGCAGTCGCCGGCCATGAGGGCGCGGATCGCGTCGCCGCTGCGGGAGGCGTACATGCGCTCGAGCAGCGCCCCGTCGTCCATGTCCGCGCCGGCCGTTGGCACCTCCGAGAGCGTCGGCTGCGCGGCGGCCCGCTCCGGCTCGATCCACGTCCGGTATGCCTTCTCGACGACCTCGGGGTTGGAGCCCAGCGTCCCGCGACCCTCGAACACGTCCCCCGTCACCGTGAAGTACCGGTCGTGGTCGTACATCTCCACCACGCGCCCGCCGGGCTGCCCCTTCCTCGAGCGCTGGGCCCAGTCGGGCTTCGCGCCCCTGAAGATCAGGTGCAGCCCGTCGCCCGAGGGCGAGACCTCCGTGTAGGTGCCCGCCTCGTCCACCACCCAGCGGTACGCGGGGTCGAGGGCGCCGCCCTCGATCACGTGGTCGAGGTCGAGCCCCGTGAAGGCGCGGTCGGGCCCGAACACGAACCCCACGCCGTCGCAGCGCCAGCGGCCCACGGCCGCCACGGCCTCCTCGAAGGTCGCCCAGGTCGCCGGGTCCGTGCTCTTGGCCATGCGCCCGTTCGCCGCGCACACCGGTAGCTTCGTCGCCCTGCCGTTCCGCTCCTCGCGCCGCCAGCACACCCAGCGCGGCTCGATCTTCAGCTCCCGGGGGACGCGTGCCAGCGCGTCGGCGAGGGAGCCCGCCTTGTGTGGGCTACTCGCGGCCCTCTCCGTCATTCGAGGCCCCCTTCTTCGCGTTCTTGAAGATCACGTCGCGGCAGATCCGCCAGCGACCGTTCACCTTGTCGGCGGGGATGCGCCCCTCGCGTATGCCGCGCGTGATGGATCCCTCGTGTTCGCCCGTCACGTCGGCGAGCTGCTTGGGGGTCATGAAGTACGGCAGCTCCTCGAAACTCATCTCTCGCTCCCTCTCATCCGATTTGCCTCTGGACCGCACGCGCGGCTCTGACCCGTCTGTCACGAAGTGGCACGTTTCGTCGCCGTGCAGCGGTAGAATATCACAGGAATTGTCAACAAGTGAGATTCTTTGCAAGTTTTGAGGTAGAATGACCCTATACGATTGAACGGCTTGTCAACTAGTGATAGAATCTGTTGCGAAGCGTAACAACGACACGGAGGGCGCCGAGGGCACCCCTCCACAGGACGAACACATCCGAGAGAGGCGGAGGGCATGGCGAGCAACCTTCTGAAGCTCCGCAAGGCGGCGGGCTACAAGAACTCCAACGAGTTCGCGGTGGAGTACGAGATCCCGACCTCCACCTACGCGCGCTACGAGTCCAACCCCGACAAGATCCCCATGGACCGCGCCTGGCAGCTCGCGGACATCTTCGGCACCACCATCGACGCCATTGTCGACCGCGAGGTGCCCGACCCCGCGTGCATGCGCGGCGAGGTGCAGCTCGAGTACGACGGGCTCACGCCCGAGGCGCGGCAGCTCGCCGACGAGCTCCGCGAGTTCGTGCTCATGAAGGACGAGAAGATCCGCGCGCGCCGCCGCCGCGAGGAGGAGCGCCCCTACGAGGCTCTCTGCTACCAGTACGAGCAGCAGATGCTCTCCGAGCTGCGCGACGGCGCCGCCTTCGGCGAGCTCGTCGCGTTCGACAGTGCCGAGGCGGCGCGCGCCGCCTTCGAGTCCTTCCTCCAGGAGCAGGCGGCGAAGAAGCGCGGCAGGCTCTCAACCAAAGCGCAGAAGATCGTCGACGACCAGGTCATCGAGAAGATCATGGCGGCCTACGACCGCACCCACGGCGAGTTCGAGCTCGAGGGCATGCAGGTGCTGTGGAGCTCCGTCGACCACGGCGTCATGGTCGAGTACGACTCCGAGGCGAGTGCGAGGGACGGTGATGCGAAGGCATAGAAGGCGAAACAGGTGGGCCCGCGGGAGCTGGCACTCCCGCGGGCCCGGCGTCCGGTCCAGAGGCAAATCCAGAAGGGACGGTGACAGTATATGTCATCACTCGCACCCGCCCAAACCCCCTACAAGGCCATCAGCGGCAAAAGAACACTCCAGCGGCTGCGCCGCGAGGCGGGCTACCGCTCCGCGAAGGAGTTCGCCGAGGCGCTCGGCATCCCCGGCTCCACCTACGCTCGCTACGAGCGCGCCGGCGACGGCGCCGACTGCGGCATCCCGCTGCCGGCGGCGTGGCAGATCGCGGACAAGCTTGGCTGCTCCATCGACCTCGTCATCGGCCGCGAGGACATCGACGCCCCCGAGCCCGAGGGCATCCAGCCCCGCTACGACGCCCTCAGCCCCGAGGGCCGCGCCCTCGTGGACAGCTACCTCTCCTACGTGGAGCTCGGCGAGCGCGCCGCGCGCTCCCAGGGAAGGCGGTGAGCACCCATGACCAAGGAAGAGAAGAACCTGCGCGTCGTGTCCTGTTTCGCCACGGACGCCGCCGGCAACAAGCTCCCCGTCATCGTGCTCGCCGCAGCGGAGCCCGGTGCCCCTCTGCGCCTCGACGAGCCTTGGCAGCGCGAGCTCGCCCGCGACCTCGAGTGGCACTACCGCCCGCCCTACGTCGTCGGGGACGGTGAGTAGCCATGGCAAAGGTCACCGGCGAGGGCTCCATCATCCAGATGGAGAAGGACAAGCCAAAGTCCAAGTGCCGCAAGTGGCAGCTCCGCGTGCCCATCGGGCTCAACCCGCGCACGGGGAAGTACCAGCAGAAGACGCGCGTGGTCGAGGGGACCTTCACCAAGGCAAAGGCCGACCTGCGCGGGTTCATCAAGGAGATCGAGCACGACGAGGTGCAGGGCCGCACGTCCTACACCTTCGAGGAGTACTGCATGCGCTACCTCGATATCCGCGCCGCCAAGAAGGAGGTCGCCCCCACCACGCAGGTGCGGCAGGAGTGGCAGTTCAGGGCCGCCATCCGCCACATCGGGAAGGTCAACCTGGCCGCCGTCACGCCCACCATGCTCGACGACATGTACATCGCGATGCTCAAGGGCGACACGCTCTCCGGAAGACCTTCGAGCGGATCCTACGTCAACCAGATCCACGACAACATAACGCTCGTGTTCGAGCACGCCATCAAGGAGGGGATCCTCGTGAAGAACCCGTGCGACGCAGCCAACCCTCCCAAGATGGACACGCGCGAGAAGCGCGCCATGAAGCCCGAGCAGATCCAGGAGCTCATCGAGGGGCTCGATCCCGGGGTGCCGCGCGAGTGCGCCTACCTCGTCGCCATCACGATGGGGCTCAGGCGCGGTGAGGTCTGCGGCCTGTCATGGAAGGACATCGACTTCGAGAACGGAATCGTCGACGTGAGCCACAGCTTCGACGGGCTCGGCAACCTCAAGGAGACCAAGACCAAGGCCGGCATGCGCCTGCTGCCCCTGCCCGAGGTGACGCGCGAGGCGCTGCTCAGACAGAAGGCGGCCCAGGCCGCGCAGTTCGCGAAGACGAACCAGTGGCGCAAGCCGGAGGAGGGCTACCTGGAGCAGACCGAGGAGACCCCCGTCATCGCCACGCACTACGGCGAGCGCGTGACGCCCGGCTCCCTCAGCCGCTGGTGGTCGATCGACCGCGAGCGCTTCGGGCTCGACGGCTGGAGCTTCCACGAGCTGAGGCACTCCTACCTCACCCTGCTCGCGCTCAACGGCGTGCACCCGAAGGTCATGCAGGAGCTCGCGGGCCACTACAGCTCCCAGATCACGATGGACATCTATACGCACGTTAACCTCGACGCCAAGAAGGAGGCGGTGGCCGCGGTGTCGAAGGTGTTCTGAGCAGGGGAGGGACGCGTCTCTCCATCCTGAGAACCAGCGTCCCGATTCTTCCAAGATTCTTCCATGCAAGCCCGCACGCAATTTGACAACCGAATAAATAAAGCCCTGACCTGCCCAAACGGAGCTTCGAAATCCAAGCTCAACCAACTGCTAGTATCGAGTGGGAGTAAAGTTCCGACTGATTTTCTCTAAATCTGATTCTTTTACGGCCTTAGTTTTTCATTTCAAGCGCAACGCCCCTGAGCAGGGACCGCCCACGCCGGGCGCTACGATGGTGCTCGCGACAGACTTCATCGGAGGGGGCCGGCATGGGCAGCTACACCC
>NZ_JACJKQ010000034.1 GCF_016901575.1 Enorma phocaeensis | reverse complement strand
TGAATACGAGTCGAAAATGCTCGAAGAGCTGCGAGATACTCTGTTACCTAAGCTAATGTCTGGTGAAATCGACGTCTCGCAAATAGAGCTACCTATGCAGCCAAATAATCATTTAGTCGATCATTGACCAGCTGCTTCTCAAGAATAGCATCCATCATTGCAACGACCCGCTGCTGTTCCCCTACGGACGGCAACGAGATCTCAATGCGCGACAAATCATCAGGGTGCACGCGAAATACCTTCATGCCTCTTACATATTGACGAAGAGCAGTCTTAAAGCGAGGTGTTTGCATAATGTAATTTAAATAAGCGGGGATAACGGTATCACACTGCTTTACCCGAAGAATAGTCGTCTCCGTACCGGAAACCACATGCTTTCCCCTTGGATTGTTCAGTAAATAAGTGTGACCGAGATCATCGATAGTTTCAGAAGTTAGTACGCAGACAATATCTTGGTCATGCAAAAACTGCGTAGGCCTTATTTTCTCACTTGAAAGGATATACGGAATCTTTTTCTGCGGACTCTCGACATCGATACGCGTAGTGAAACCGCGATACAAGTCGCCATAATGGATATAGAGATAATCTCCTGCGTCATACATTCGAGCTCTAGGAACACTGGCTCCACGAGTAAACTCACATATATCCCCAAGAGCGACCCTAGAGCTCATACCCAATCGCCTCCAGATTCTTCTTGATCTGCTCCTGTAGACGGTTGGACTCCTCAAAGCACTTCGAGATCTCGTTCGTCAGACGAGCCATCTTCTCCTCGAACGGCTCGTCGTCCTCTTCGGCGTCGGCGATGCCGACATAGCGGCCAGGCGTCAGAATGTAATCCTGCTTGGCAATATCCTCAGTAGAAACCGCAGCCGAAAAGCCCTTCTCTTCTTCCAACGTCCCATTCCGAAACGCATCGAACGCACCCGCAACCTTGGCAATATCGTCGTCGGTAAACTCGCGCAGCTTGCGGCTCACCATCGTTCCCATATTGCGAGCATCAATGAAAAGCGTCTTCCCCGGCTGAGCCTTCTGCTTGGAGATAATCCAGAGGCTCACGGGGATACCCGTGCTGTAGAAAAGCTTATCCGGCATCGCGATAATGCCCTCGACAAGGTCCGCCTTCACGATGTTGGCGCGAATATCGCCCTCGCCGCTCGTCTGGCTCGAAAGCGATCCATTGGCAAGCACCATGCCCATACGTCCGTTACGGTTGAGGTGATGAATCATGTGCTGAACCCATGCGAAGTTCGCATTGCCCTCGGGTGGAATGCCGTACTCCCAACGAGAATCATCCTTAAGGCGATCGCCACCCCAATCCGACAGATTGAACGGCGGGTTTGCGAGGATAAAGTCGAACTTCTCCATCTTATGAACGTCGTTGAAGAAAGTGTCCGCATTGAACTTGCCGAGGTCCGCATCGATACCACGGATGGCAAGGTTCATCGTAGCCATCTTCCATGTGGTCGGGTTGCTTTCCTGTCCATAAATGGCAAGGTCGTTGATATTTCCCTGATGGCGCTTCACGAATTCCGTCGACTGGACGAACATTCCGCCCGAGCCGCAGCACGGGTCGTAAACGCGACCATGGTACGGCTCAATCACTTCAACGAGCGTCTTGACCACGCATGCGGGCGTATAGAACTCTCCAGCGTTCTTACCTTCTGCCTCTGCGAACTTTGCAAGGCAATACTCGTACGTTCGGCCAAGAATATCACGCGTATCACCCTTCTCCGCCATTTGAACATTAGTGAACAAATCGACCACGTCACCAAGGCGCCGCTTATCGAGTTCCTGTCGAGCAAAGTTCTTAGGAAGGATGTTCTTTAGACGGTCGTTCTCGGCTTCGATAAGGCGCATCGCCTCGTCGATTACCTTGCCGACCTCCGGCGTGTGCGCAGCCGCCGCGATGTTCTTCCAGCGCGCGCCCTCGGGGACGAAGAAGATGTTCTCATAGGTATACTCGTCGCGATCTTCCTCAAATCCCTCGCCTTCCTCAACCAGCTCTTGATAACGCTGATCGAACTTATCGGAAATGTATTTTAGAAAGATGAGGCCTAGCACGACATTTTTGTACTCAGACGCATCGATGTTGCCCCTCAGCTTATCTGCGGCGCGCCAAATCTGTTCCTCAAATCCGATTTCGGCAGTGTTGTCCGGCTTCTTCCGCGGCATATTAAACTCCTACTCGGCAATCTTCGTATCTGCCCACAGCTCGCACTGCTTCATCACGGTATCCATCGCATCATCAACGCCCTCTGGCGGATACTTGTACCTTCGCAACAGGCGTTTAATGGCGCGGCGCATACCAGCGCGAGCACTCTCCTTCTTTTGCCAGTCAATAGTAGCGCTCTTTTGAAGCGTTGCCGTCAGCTCTCGCGCGATAGCGACGAGCTGATCGTTGTTGTAGAAATCCTTTACCGCCTCAGGCCTTGTAATAGCGTCGTAGAACGCCATTTCCTCATCATTAAGGCCAAGCGCGGCGGCATCGCTCCTGTCCTTCATCATATCCTTGGCCATCTTAATGAGCTCTTCTATGACCTCGGCGTTGGTGAGCATGCCGTTTAGATACGAGTTCAAGGTACCTTGAAGCATCTCGCTAAACTTCTGCGCCTTCACCACGCTCGTCCTCTGATATGAGCGTACCTGCTCTTTGATGAGTCTCTTGAGACTCTCCACTGCGATGTTCTTCTGCTTCATGTGCGCGACTTCTTCAAGGAACGCCTCGTCAAAGAGGGAAATCTCAACGCTGTCCTTCTCAAAAAGATCGATGACCCCATCCGCATGCACTGTTTGCTGCAATATCTCAGTTACACGCTTATTGAATTCAGCATATGTCATTCCCCCACCACCGCCTGGGCCGCGTCCGGTTAAGCGAAGGACCTGCACGCGAAGGACCGAAAGGAACGCCGCCTCATGCTGATCTTCTTCCGAGGCGAGGCTTTTACACAGGCTCAAAGCCTGGTTCATCAGCTGACACTGTTTAATGAACTCTTCCCGGTCCTCCTCGCGCTTCGGCTCAAGCAGCCAGTTGACCGCATCGGAAATCACGCCAGCAAGAACCGAGCGCTTCTCGGTGAAAATAAGCTTCTGATAATCAATGCCATACATAAGGTCACGGCAGACATCCAGCTTCTCGAGAAACTTGGGGTACGCAGTTGCCGCGATGTTCATATCCCCATAGTTCGATTGATCGCGATTTGTATAGTCTTTCATCGCTCGCTTTAGCGCACGGGCGATACCGATGTAATCGACGACGAGGCCGCCCTCTTTGCCCTTACAAACGCGGTTAACGCGCGCAATGGCCTGCATGAGATTGTGGCCCTTCATGGGTTTGAACACATACATGGTGGAGAGACTGGGAACGTCGAAGCCCGTAAGCCACATGTCCACGACGATGGCAATCTTCAGGGGGTCGTCATCGCTCTTGAACTTCCGCTCCATCTCCTTCTTGTGTTTTGAGCCACCGCATACGTCGAACCATTCCTCGGGATCTTGGTTTGACATGGTCATAACCACGCCAACCTTCTCCTTCCAGCTCGGCCGAAGCTCCAGCATGCGGTAATAAATCTTCATTGCAATGGGTCGGCTATACGCTACAACCAGTGCCTTACCAGACAGAACGTCGGCGCGATTATTCTCGTAGTGCTCGATAATGTCCTGGCACAATGCATCAATCGTTTCGTCAGTGCCAAAGATTGCATCGAGCCCACCCAAATCATGCTTTGCCTTTTCGACGCTCGCCTCGTTGGCTTCGTCGGCAAACTCTTGATAGGCCGCATCGAGCTTTTCAAGCGCATCTGGATCAAGGTGAAGTGCGACTACCCGGCTCTCGTAGTAGACCGGCTTCGTCGACTCGTCTTCGACGGACTGAGTCATGTCGTAAACGTCAATGTAGCCGCCAAAAATCTCTCGAGTGTTGCGGTCGTCTGTCGAAATCGGGGTGCCGGTAAAACCGATGTACGAGGCGTTGGGCAAAGCTTTGCGCACAAGCCTAGCGGCGCCAATGGTAACCTTGCCGCTTGCATCCATCTTTTCCGTCAGCCCATACTGCCCACGATGCGCCTCATCGACCATGACGACAACATTGCTTCTGTCGCACAGTGGCTCCTCACCATCCATGAACTTCTGCATGGTTGTAAAGATGATTCCGTTCGCCTCGCGTCCAACCAGCAAATCCTTTAGGTCTCGCCTGCTCTCAGCTTGGACTGCCTGCTGGCGCAGGAATCCGGCACAACGACTGAACTGCCCAAAGAGCTGGTCGTCCAAATCGTTTCGATCGGTGATCACCACAATGGTCGGGCTCTCCAGATTCTCCTGCAACAAGTGGGCAAAAAAGACCATTGAAAGGGACTTTCCACTGCCTTGCGTATGCCAGAAGACGCCTATCTTGCCGTCACCCTCGACCGCCTCTTTCGCCCTTACAATCGCCTTTCGCACTGCAAAAAACTGATGATATGCAGCAAGGATCTTGACTACCTTTTCGGGCGTATCGTTGAAGCAGATAAAGTTCTTGATGATATCCAGCAGGCGGTCTTTAGGAAACATACCATCCAACATGGTCATCCACGTCGCCGTCTGCGTATTCGAATAGTCGCCGTCCGCCGATTTCCACGCAATGTATCGATCCTCGTCCGCGGTAATCGTTCCAACGCGAGTCTCCGACATGTCACTCATAACGCAAAACGCATTGGGAACAAATAGGCTCGGGATATGATGCATATAATTTCGCAGCTGCAAATATGCATCCGAAGCGTCTGTCTCTTCGCGAGATGGAGATTTAAGCTCAAAAATCACCAGCGGCATTCCGTTTACGAACACAATCAAATCGGGCCGCTTTTCGGAATACTCCACGAACGTCCACTGATTCACAACGTGAAAGTCGTTGTTATTCGGGTCATCGAAATCGAGAAGTCGAACGATATCGTCGTGTTCCTCTCCGTTTTCCGCAAAACGAACTTCGACACCCGACTGAAGATAATCGCTGAACGTTTCGTTTCTTTGCTCCAGGCTCCCGCCCTCGACATTGGAAATCTTTCGAATCGCCTCTTGGATTGCCTGCCTTGGCAGCCCTTTGTTGATTCGCCTCAGCGCGGACCCCAGCGCCCCAGGGAGAAACACGTCATCGTACCGATCAGAGGTTCTCGTGACGTCTGGTCCATATAGATGCTCGTAGCCCAGGTTATCCACGAAGTATTCAATCAGAGCTTCCTCATAGAAGTCCTCGTTCAAATGAATCTGTTCGAACGATAGGTTGACTTTGTATCGCTCGACATGCGGAACGGTCATGGCATGCTCCAGAAACGCTGCTGAAATCAGTTGTATCTATTATGCAGCATAAATTGCGGGAGCATTCCACCCCAGCCAATCAACTCGCATAACGTTTTATTCTTCGAAAAGCGGCATCTTCCGATTAATCATCAATCGAAGCAAAAGATGATCTTCATTTCCGTGTGTCGAATTCGAATCCTTTAAGTTCAGAAGCTTTTCTCAGAAGTATTATTGGAAGAAAGAGGAGGAGAAGGGTGCCCCGATAACGCTCGGGGCGGGCGCCGAGGTTAAACTCGGACCGTCTTATGGGCGGTCTTCGTCACCCTACGGTTACCGACTTTGACGGTGTGCCTAATCCGAATTCGCACCGTCGATTTCGCCTTTGCCATCCAATCACCTCCTTCTTGCCTAGTGGAGGGAGCAGCAGCTCGAACTATTGTTCCCTCCAATTTCCTGTTTGATGGTAGCATAGAAGATGGACGCTATATTTTGTAATATGATTTTCATCTAACACAATATATTGTGTTTTCGCTCGTCATAGCACAGGCAAATTTTTTTAGGTGACCATCAGGCTTAAGATAATTCATCTCTAGAAGCGGTTACCTGCAGGAATGTATTCAGCTGCTTCACAACTCATACCGTTTTCCTTTCGGTAGGCGGTAGACAACCAGTCTTGACCTATATCTTGTGTCTTACCTGCCGGCACTTTGCTTCTTTTATTGGTCGCTAATCCGCCATCTTGCTATAACCTTCTCAAATCCGGAATCGATTCCGGATTTGAGAAGGTTTGAGGCTGCCATGTACATCACTCGAGCGCTCGAGCCTTTAGTTCGCAGATATTCCAAACATTTCAAAGTCGTTGTCTTGACCTGCCCTCGACAAGTCGGCAAGACCACTATGCTCAGGCACCTCATGGAAGGAGATGCGTCGGCAGGCATCGAACGCGCCTAAGTAACTCTCGACAGCACCACCATCTTGCAGACTGCGAAGGAAGACCTGTTGAAGTTTTTTGAAAATGTCACCCCCAGAGACGTCGCGCCGCGTCATCCGCGCATCTTCCTGAGCAGGTCCTGCAGCTCCCTCTGGTTCCCCACGAGGTCGCTCTTCCTGT
>NZ_JACJKQ010000033.1 GCF_016901575.1 Enorma phocaeensis | reverse complement strand
TTGGTCCTCTTATCCATGTGTCCTCCTTCGGCTGAGGACTACGCTAGGGGACCGGGGGGTCGCGGGGTGACAGAATCAAAAAACGAGGGGTGACAATTTCATTTGCTTATAACAAAACTGGCCCCGAAAACGAAGAAAAACCGAGCTTCGGCGAAAAAGAGGGGCGCCGTCGCTCGGTCTTCTTCGAGCGACGGCGCCCCGAGACCCCGCGGGCCGCCCAGAGGGTGGGGCGGGATGCATCATGCGGGAAAGTCCGCCGGCCCCTTGAGAACAACGCCGGCACCGAAAACGCTGTTGAGCAGCTCTTTGGTCTCTTCGACAGTCTGTGGAACCGTATCGTCGACCGAGACATTCGCAAACGGCGATGACGTCGCAAAAGGAACTCCCGCGCGGGAAGCGGATGCTGGATCGCCGTCCTCCACAGAGACGACGTCCGCGGCAGGGGTGGAAGCGACCGCAGGGGAAGCCGGCGCGGCAGGGGCAGAAGCGGCCGCAGGGGAGGCCGGCGCGCCCGCATCGGAAACGGCATCGTCTGAAGTTGGGACGACGGCACCCGAGGCCGAGGCGGAGGCGCCGCCGCTCGAGGCCGGGGCGGCGTCCGTCGCCGGGGACGACGTCCCGTCGCCTGCGGGGGACGCGAGCGCGCCCGGGGCATCGGGCATGTCGAACGGCGGCAGGTCTTCCTCTTCGTAGCCGGCGATCATCGCATCGTCGTAGGGTACCTGGTCTTCCTCCCAGGCACGACGGTCGGCGTCGATGTCGCGGCCGTCGGCCATGATGGTGGGGCCGCTCGTCTCGTCAGCCACGGGCCCAGCCGCCGGCGCCATTCCAGACGAGGGCGTGGGCGCCGCGCCGACTGTGGGAGCGGGCGATTTCTGCGAAGGCGCCGGCGCCGGCGCTTCCGACACAGGCGCCGCCGATGCGGGAGAACTCGTTGCAGGGACAGGAGATGCCGCCGGGCTCGATGGAGCAGCAGGCTCCCAAGGAGCAGCGCTCGCACCTCGAGGAGCCGCGGGGCGTCTCCGCTCCGCCGAGACCGGCGCGACATGAAAGGCCGACGCGGCAGAGCCAGATGTCGACGGGCCGCCAGAAGGCTGGGGTGCAGCAGTCTCCGACGCGCCGGACGCGCCGGAGCCGGAAGGCGTCGACGCGTGAGGGCCGGACGCCTTCTGCCCTCCCCCGTCCATGACGTATTCCACGGTCCTGCGCCCAAAGACAGCGCTCACGATGGGAAGCACGACCTCCTGGGTATCTGCCCGCCCCAGCATCTTGATTGCAAAGGCGGAGCCGGATGGAAACGCCACCACGAGCTTGTCGCCGTCATCAGAACGCGCGCGCGAACTTTGCAGCAGCGCGCCGCGCGACGCCTGGGCGGCGGTCACGCGACGCACGACGTCGGACCACTTGCGCTGGAGCTCGCCCGCATCGGAGACCGCAGGCGTCTCGGCAGCGGCGGCAGCGGCGACCTCGGCAGGAGTCGCGGGCGCAGGCGCGGCGGCAGGCCGAGGCGCCGTCTGAGGCGACGGAGCAGCCGGAGCGGCAGGCCGCGCCTGCGCGGGAGCCGCCTTTTCCGCCGCCTCCCTGCGGACAGCGGGCGCATGCTCCTGCGCCGATGCTCGCGATGCGGGCGCAGGCGCACTCGGCGCAGGCACGGCGTCTTTAGGCGCAGCCGGAGCGGAAGGCGCCTGCACGCTGCCGGCCGATGGGGCTGCAGACGCACCAGAGGCCGCCGCGCCGCCCTCGGCAGGCGAGACCCGCGCGGGGTTCTGAGTCTCATGTGAGAAGCCGCTCGGAGCAGACTGCGCCTGCCTGGGAGCCTGGGCCGGGCGCGTCGGCGCCGCAGAAGCCGCGGGAGAGGCGGGGGCGGCATCCCAAGGAGCAGCCGAAGCGGAGGAGGCCCCGCCGGTGAGCGCGGCGATGCCCGCCCGATCGAGGGGGGATGCCGGCACGCCCGAGGCGATTCGCGCCTCCAGGCGGTCAAGACGTTCCGCCACCGCCTCGAGCGTCAGGTCGGACTCGGGGCGCGCCAGACGCGTGCAGGCGATCTCGAGCACCAGGCGCGTGTCCGCGGCCGAGCGCATCTCGAGCGCGGCGTCGTCGAGCACGGTAAGCATGCGAGCCAAACGATCGGAGGTCTCAAAGAGCGACGCCTCGTCGACCAAGGCTGCCGCCTCCTCAGGAGTGCAGTCGAGCACCTCGGGCACGGCGCCCACCATCCGCGCGGTGTACACGTCGCGCACGTGAGCCACCAGGTCGCGCGTGAGCTCGAGCAGGTCGCCTCCGTCGTCTATCTGTGTGCGGATGAGCGCAAACAGCGCCGGCACGTCACGCGCGGCGATGCCTCGGCAAAACTCCGAGAGCACCGACGATGCGACCTCGCCCAGAAGCGAGCGCGCATCGGCCACATGCACCGCGCCGTTGCCAAAGACCGACAGCTGCTCCAAGGTCGAGAGCGCGTCGCGCATGCCGCCGCGGGCGTGCTTCGCCACGATCTCGAGCGCCTCCGGCTCGGTGTCGAAGCCCTCTTGCTCGCAGATATAGGCAAGCCGGCCCACGATGTCCTCGTTGCCGATGCGATGAAAGTCAAAGCGCTGGCAGCGCGAGAGGATGGTCTCGGGAATCTTTTGCGGATCGGTGGTGCACAGGACGAACACCACGTGGCCGGGAGGCTCTTCCAGCGTCTTGAGCAGCGCATTGAACGCCGCCGTGGTGAGCATGTGCACCTCGTCGATGATATAGATCTTGTACGCGCCGCGCACCGGGGCGAAATTCACCGAGCCGATGATCTCCTCGCGCACGTTGTCGACGCCCGTGCGCGAGGCGGCGTCCAGCTCGTAGACGTCTGGATGCGTGCCCTCGGCGATCTGGGTGCACTCCGGACAGGTGCCATCGGGCATGCACCCCGAGGCTCCCACCTCTCGCGCCGCGGCGGAACGTTCGCACAAAAGCGCCTTCGCCAAGATGCGCGCCATGGTCGTCTTGCCCGTGCCGCGCGGCCCGCAGAACAGATAGGCATGCGACAGACGCCCCTCGGTGACGGCGTGCTCCAACGTGGAGACGATATGCTGCTGGCCCACGACGCTCTCAAAGGTGAGCGGACGATACTTTCTATAGAGTGACTCCATCGGGGTCTCCTTTACAGGCTCACAGGCCGCGTTCAGAAAGACGGCGGTCGATGTCCTTCAGGGTGATGCGCGTGGCGAACAGCTGCCGATAGGTGGCGGACTTCACCTTGTCCTTCGCCCGCAGCTCGTCCATGCGATCAACGAGCTCGGCAAGCTCGGCGCGAACATCGGCCGCGAAGGCATCGTATGCGGCAAGCCGCTCCTCGTTGGTCATGACGTCCTCCCGCCCCTCATGCCGCCGCTCGGCCCGGCCCCCTACCGCCAGAGGCGGCAGACGCGCCCGCCGGCGGGGCCTCCGCACCGAGATGCCGCGACGCGCGGCAGCGCTCGACTATACTGTGCTACACCGGCGGCGCCACGCCTCCGGCATCGCATCTATGATACCTTCTGCCCGCAACCGTCATACCATGGCGCGCGGACACAGGAAAGGGACCACATGGACGAGCTCCGCGACCCTCAAAACATCTCGGACGCCATCGAGGACGCACCCGACGACGGCATCCGCTTCATCAACGAATACCTGTATGAGAACGACCTGCTCACCAACTTCGCGCGCCTGCAGGCAACCGGTGCCCGCCGAACGCTGCTCGCAGTGGTGGGCGTCGCCTGCATCGTCGGCGGCGTCGCGTGGTTCGTTCTTGACCGCAGCCTGGGCTGGCTGGGCATCGTCGTCGTCCTCGTCGGCATCTATCTGCTGTGGCACCGCTCGCAGCTGCACCATAACTATGCACGGCGCTATATCGACGCCATGGAAAAGGACTCCACGAGCTTTGGCGACCGCTACCGCCGCGTGGCGGTATCCGACGAGGGCCTCATGGTGTTTGCCCGAGACGGCCGCTCGCGCTACTACCGCTTCAGCGACCTGACCCGCGTGCAGCAAGACGACCTCATGTTTGTGCTGCTCTTCGGCTTGGACGGCGTCTGCCTGCCCCGCGCCGCATTCCAGCGCGGCAACGCCCAAGAGTTCGAGCGCTTCCTCGAGAGCCTCTCCTCTTCGCATCGATAGGCCACGCAAAAAACGAGCCATGCCGGCGGCGCCGCGACGCATGGCGAGAGCTTCAAACCGAGGCGGCGTGCCCCGACATGGTAGAATGGCCGCCAAGCTACAAGCACCGCACTTCAACCACACCACGAGGTAGCCATGTCGCTGTTCTCGAACTTCACCGACCGCCCTGCACGCCCGCAGCGCGGCTCTGCCGACACCTCAACGGGGGCCGACCCCACCCGCATCATCTCCGGACGCCGCGCCGGCACGCGCGGCTCCGCACCCGCCGGCGCTGCCGCTACCTCGCTGCTCAAGCGCTATCGACCCCTCGAGACACGCGCCACCGGAGGCTTTGGCAGCGTCGAGATCTGCCTGGATGCGCGCCTGCAGCGCCGCGTGGCGATCAAGCGCATCCCCCTCTCGACGCCCACGAGCACCACCCCCGAGGACGTCCGCGCCGCCGCGCTCGCCGAGGCGCGCACCGCCAGCATGCTGCAGCATCCCAACATCGTGTCGGTCATCGACTTCACCTATGACGACGCCTACGCCTACCTCGTCATGGAGTACATCGACGGCATGTCGCTCGAGGAGTTCTTGGCACAGGTCGAGGGGAACTCGCTCACCTACGACGAATGCGCCTGCATCGCAGACGCCCTCACGCAGGCGCTCGCCTACGCCCATGAGAACGGCGTGCTGCACATGGACATCAAACCGGGCAACGTGCTCATCGACCGCAGCGGGCACGTGAAGCTTGCCGACTTTGGCATGGCGACGCTCACCAGCGCCGCCGGGTTCGGCGGGGCGCGCGGCGGCACCATCGGCTACATGCCGCCCGAGCAGCTCGCCGGCGACATGGTTGACGAGCGGACCGACATCTTTGCCCTGGGCTGCGTGCTCTACGAATCCCTCTGCGCCACCTCGCCGTTTCGCGCCGCCACGCCCGCCGACTCGCTCAAGCGCATAGCCAAAGGGGTCGTGCGCCCCGCCTCCCTCTTGCCCGACATGCCGCAGGACGTCGAAGACGCCCTGTTGTCGGCGCTCGCGGCAGACCCCGCCGAGCGCCTGGACTCCGTCGCGGAGTTCGCCGAGCTCTTTTTAGACGACCTCGGCGACGCCCGCGAAGGCAGGCGCAGCCTGGCACGCATCATCGCCCGCCTCACCTCTGACGAGGTGCCCGACGACGAGGACGCGCCCGGCAGAGGCGGCAAGGTATGGGAGCTCGACCCGGCGGAAGGCTGGCTGGGCAGCCGCACGCCCAACGCCCGCCGCATCGCCTGCGGCGCCGTCGCCGGCGTGTCGGTGTGCGTCTCCAGCCTGGGCATGCTCTCGCATATGGGCATGGCGCCGGGTCTGGCCCAGCTGCTGGGCGCGGCGGCCATCGGTCTCGCGGCGGGCATCGCGCCGCAGATAGGCTCGGCGCTTCTGGCATGTTGCTTTGCGCTGATGGTCGCGGGCTCCACGGAGCTTCTCCCCCTGATCGCCACCCTGATCGTCTTCGTGCCGTGCTTTGCCGGCTGGTGGTATGCCTGGGGACGCACGCGGCCGGCAGCGTCGGCAGTGCTTTGCGCCCTCGTCGCGGCCGGCATCGCCACGCAAGACGCGCTCGTGCTTGCCGGCCCCGTGGCCGCGCTCGCTTCCTACCTGCTTGCGCCCGTGCCGGCAGCGGCCTCGGTCGCGGGCGGCGTCCTCTTTGCCCGCCTCGCCTCGGCAGCGCTCATGGCCGGCGGCTCGATGGGAGGCGCCCAGGCGCTGGACGCCCTTGCAGACCCGTGGCTCTGGGCGGGCGTCCTCGTGCTTGCAGGCGCCTCCGCCGTGTCGAGCATGCTGCTCGCCCGCCTGTGGTCAAACGTGCGCGACGCGCGCGGAACGGGGCTTCTCGTCCTGCCCTGCATCCTCTTTGCAATTGTGGTTGTTTTGCTACTCTGGCTTGCAAACCCTATGGAAAATGCCGGCATCGACCCCGCCGGACCCCTCGCTGCGCTGGGGTCGGGAGCCCTATCCTCTATAATCCTCGGTATATGTGTCTCTTTATTCGGATATCGCAAAGACCTATCGGAAGGTGATCGTCTGTGAACTTCCTGAATATCTTCGAGAACCACGTCGCGGGCATCTTCGGTGCCGCGCGGGCACCGTTCTCGTTCAAGAAGCTCGCCAAGCAGGCGGCCCGCGAGATGGAGGATCAGACGCTCGTGGTGAACGGCGTGAACACCGCACCGGCGCTCTACACCGTGCTCATCGCCAACGAGGACGACCCGCTGATGGCCCCCTACTACCCCGAGCTCACCCGCGAGCTCGGCGAGTTCGTGAAGGCGCAGGCCCAGCGCAAGCGCTACAACTTCGTGGGCGACCCGCTTGTCCGCTTCATGATCGACCCGTCGCTCAAGGCGGGCAAGTTCTCGGTTTTCGCCGAAAACGTCGACGCCCCTACGCTCGCCCGCCTCTACGAGGAGGAGCGCGCCTATCAAAGCGGCCTCTCTCAGAGCATCCAGGCTTCCACAAGCAGGCGCCCGAGCGAGCCCGAGCCCGCACAGAGCGCCCCCAGGCCCACGCCCCGCAGGAACCAGGGGTCTGCCGCTGTCTCTTATACACATCT
>NZ_JACJKQ010000032.1 GCF_016901575.1 Enorma phocaeensis | reverse complement strand
TGAACTCTGCCGAATACTTGGGCGACGGATGTCCCATCCCATGCCCCCTTTCCCCGTTTACGGCATCATGCCCAAACGGAACTCGAAGTGTCAACGGAAACGGGGGAGATTCAGTCGGCGCCGAGATGAGGACCTCGGCGCTCTTCCGCCGGTTCGCCGCGCACTACGGGCTCGACTACAGCTTCACCAACCCCCACTCCGGCAACGAGAAGGGCTCCGTGGAGAACAAGGTCGGGACGCTCAGGCGCAACCTCTTCGTCCCGGTCCCGCAGGTCTGGGACGTGAAGTCCTACAACGGGAGGCTGCTCGGGACGTGCCTGGCGCTCTCCGACGGCAGGCCGCACTACCGCAAGGGAGCGCCCGAGTCCGAGCTCTTCGGGGACGACCGCGCGGCGCTCTCGCCGCTGCCCGCGGCGCCGTTCGCGTGCGTCACGTGGCTCACCAGGAGGTGCGACAAGCAGGGCTCGTTCAGGGCGGGCGGCGAGCACCGCTACTCGGCGGGGCCCGCCAACGCCTCCCGCGAGGTCGCCGTCGCGATGGGCGCCTTCGACGTCACGGTCGTCGGCTCCGGGGGCGAGGTCGTCGCCGAGTACCCGCGCGAGTGGGGCGACGCGCCGACGGACTCCGCCGACCCAATGCTGCAGCTGAGGCTGCTCTGCGTGCGCCCCGGCGGCTGGCGCGACAGCGTCGTGCGGGGGTCCCTCCCGGAGGAGCTCGTGGCGTTCCTCGACTCGGAGGCGCCCGCCGACCTCGGAGCCGACCTCAGGGCGCTGCGCGACGTGAGCGCCCGGCGGGGCTGGGCGGCGACCGTGGAGGGCGCGCTGCGCTCGCTGGGGGCCACCGGCGGCGTCGACGCCGCCACCCTCGAGCTCGCCGCCGCCAGGGCGGCGGCCGGCGACGCCGTGGTCTCCTACGACGAGCCGGTCGACCTCGCGGGGTACGACCGGGCCTTCGAGCTGCTGGAGGGGGGCGCCGCCAGTGCCTAGGATCCCGGACGCCGAGCGCGAGGAGTTCTCCTCGCGCGCCAGGTCGCTGTTCATATCGAGGGCGACGATAGCGTGGTTCCTCGAGACGGCGACCCCGGGCCAGCTCGCCGCGTGCTCGGGGATGCTCGCGCGCGAGCTCGAGTCCCGCGAGCGGTCGAAGCGCGCCCGGCTGCTGCGCCAGGCCCGCTTCCCCGTGCCCAAGGCCGTGGAGGGGTTCGACTGGTCCAACGTGCGCTTTCCCGAGGGCTGGGGCCGAGACGAGATGCTCTCGCTCGACTTCGTGGAGCGCGCCGAGGACCTCGTCCTCCACGGCCCGACCGGCCGCGGCAAGACGCACGTGGCGACGGCCCTCGGCATCGAGGCGACCCGGCGCGGGGTGCCCGTGCGCTTCTTCCAGACGGCGACGCTGGTGCTGCAGCTCGGCAAGGCGAAGCGCGAGGGGACGCTCGACAGGCTGCTGGCGGACGTCGGCAGGGCCGAGCTCGTGATCCTCGACGAGTTCGGCTACGTCCCCTTCGACGTGGACGGCGCCCGCCTGCTCTACCAGGTCATATCCGACTCTTACGAAAGGAGGAGCATAGTGTTCACCACCAACGTCGAGTTCAGCCGGTGGGGCACGGTCTTCGCGGACGACAAGCTCGCCGCCGCGATCGTGGACCGCGTCGTCCACCACGGCAGGCTCGTCGAGTTCGGCGGCCCAAGCCACCGTCTCGAGGAGTCGCTCATGCTGGGCAAGTCGGGAAGCTAGCGGCGCGCCCGCGCCGGAAACCGAAAAACTTGCGTGCCCAAACCCGAAAGTTTTCCGTGATCATTTCAGAAAGACGGACTTGACCAAACACACCGCCTGCGGCGGCCTCGTGGCCTCGCCAACCTGAGTCGACCCGTCCCGCCCAGTCCAGGGAGCCGGGGCGCGCTCGCCGGGTCGCATCCGCCGCCCGTGCCGGCGCCGAGAGCGATTCGCCAAGGGTCGGGGCGCAGCCGCCCCCACGCCCGCGTTTGCGGTCGCCGGGGCGGCATCGCCCCTCGCCTTGGGGTGGCGTCTCTGCGCGCCGGCTCAGCCGTCGGCTGCTCCGCGCGGCGGCTCCCGCGCCCCGGCACCCCGGCCTAGGCTGCGTTTCCGGGCTCCGAGCCTCCACGATCCAGAGCGCCCCCGCTCGCGGCGGCACCTCGGCGTGCGGTCGCCTCGTCTTCGCCGTACCACTTGGCGCGGTACTCCCACGCCTCCATGAGCCCGGCAGCCACCTCGTCCATGTCCTGCCGCTTCTCGGCCGTCGTGTCCGTGATGATGCTGTCGTCGAACGTGACGCGCACATCGCCCTCGTCGGGCAGCCCCACGCCGAGCCTGCGCTCCGTCGCCAGCAGCGCCCGGCAGATCCCCGCGATGGCGCCCTCGAGCGCGCGCTCGTGCCGTCGGATGTTCCTCATCAGCGCCGAGTTGTCCGCCGACACCTCCGTGGCCGTCTTCACGTAGCCCACGTTCTCGAGGTCGAAGTAGTTGATTCCGAAGCCGCAGAGGTCGCCGAGGGTCTGCAACGCCACGCGGAACGCCCTCGCCTGGTCCTCGGTGCGGAGCTGCGGCGCGAACTCGTGAATCGTGTCCTCCGTGCTCATGACCTTCCTGAACACGGTGCAGTCGCCCTTGCCGAACGGGATCGACACGCGCCCGCCCTTGCCGTCGCGCTCCATATCGAACATCACGTCCGAGAGGAACACGCGCATCTTCCCGTTGTCGATCTCCGACATCATCGCGTCGTAGCAGAGGTCGACCGCTTGGATGGCGTCCACGGCATCAGCGAACACCGACTGCCCGTAGGGGCTCATGTCCACCCGCGTGTTGTCGACGGCGGGCTTCACAAGTGAGAAGGTCGGCCACGCGGATCCCGTCTCGTACACCGGGCACACGCCCTCGGGCTCGACGCGGTTGCCGTCCCGGTCGAAACAGGCGGTCACGATCCGGTACGTGCCCTCGCTTTCATCGTCAGTCAGGCGAGAAGGACCCGCCGCCGAAGCCCCTCCAGATGATTCGCTTGGCGAGAAGAACGTGCCATCAGCGCCCCTCAAATGCAGCTGCACCTGGTCGACGGCCCGCCCGCGCCAGAACGCCCGCGTCACGAACGCGCACTCCGTCACGCCCTCCTCGTCCCACGTGAGCGGCACGACCATCCGCGCGTCGTAGCGCCGCACGCGCACCTCGCTCGCGCCGGCGTCCACCCAGAGCGCCCACGCGCCCGTCCCCAGGCCGAACGCCCTCACCACGCACTCCTGCGCCGCAGCCAGAAACCCCGTGCGCGCCATCCACTCGGCGAGCCAGTCCGTGCACGCCTGATCCTCGCACGCCACCTGCGTGCGGTCGTTCAAGAGGAGCGACCCCCACTCCCGGCACACCCGCATGGCGGGATGAATCGAGCGCCTGTGCACCTCGTACACCCGCCCCACGCCGTCAGTGTCCCTATAGTCGTAGAAGTCCCCGAGCGCCCGCATCCACCGGTCCCACGCCCGTATGTGAGGCTCCATGTCCTCCAGCGGCAGCGTAAACCCCAGCGACCTCAGCCACTCCCTCACATGCTCCGGCACCCAGTACTCGTCATCCAGCCCCTGCACAGCGCACCTCCCAAGCGGCCCCTCATATCGCCGCTCAGGTTAAGCGCCCGTCCCAAACTCCCACGGCCCATGCCGCTATCCGCGTCACAGGCATCCATGCACGCGCATAAATGCACGGGAATGCGGCCACCCCCGCTATCGCCACTTCCGGTGTTCGCGCTCCTGCCAATGCGTCCTGCATAAGCAGGCGGCTCGCGCCAAGGTCGCTCGCTCGTCGCGCCGCCTGCAGTCGGCGCTCTTGTTCCGCAAGCCAGCGCACTCCGCCGCGCACGGGCGCTACCCACAGGCAAGCCCACAGCGCGGCTCCATGCGCCGTCTTGCTCCACGCTCCGGCAGCCCGCAAGCGGTCTGCCTCCGCAGCTGCGGGTGCCTGCTGCGCAGTCACCCTCCGCACCGCTCCAAGCCCGCTACGGTCGCTGCGCTCCCTCCGCGGTCTTTCCGCGGGCTCCGCAAGCCCCGTTCCGGGTCTTGCTCCGCAGGGGGAGGAGATGAGCGAGAAGAACGCCAGAAATTCAGTTGGCAACTGAGTGGTCGTCGAGCTCGAGCGACTACCATATCGAATGAAGGTCGAGAAGATCGGAGGCACCATGGGACTCTTCGGCAAGCTATTCAAGGGATCGGAAGACCCTTACGACAAGTACACGTACGACTGGCTGAAAAAGTCTCCAGAGGAGGAGCTGGACGAAGAGCGCGAGAAGATTAGGCTTCGGCATTGCTCTGGTGACGAGCGGGCAATGCACTATCTCGACGTAATAGATCGAGAGAAAAACCGTCGTTACAAGGCCTCACATCCTGACAGCGAGCCGGGATATCCCGTACACAGGGAGCACGGCTGGTATCTTCCCAACGATGATTAGGGGACGAGAAGAACGCTCGCACCGCTATCCCCTCAGCACGTCGTCCATCATCGCGTAGCGCACCGCGTCGATCGAGTGGTCGTTGCCGTCCGGGATCTCGTCCACCCACGTGCCGTCGCGGTCGCGCTCGTACTCCTTGAGCCGGAACTCCTCGTACGCCAGCGGCGCCCGCTCCGGGTCGATGCAGATCTCGCGCAGCCCCGCCAGCCACTCGTACGAGAGCCTGCGCATGTTCGACTTCCTCGCCGGCCGAACGCGAAGCCCCGCCTCCCGGCGCCACACCGCCATCGACTGCTTGCCGTCCGGCGTGTCGTCGCACCAGATCAGCTCGTCGTGGAGGTAGGCGTCCTCCCCGGGCCCGTCGGCGTAGGTGAGCGCCCCCACGACGAGCGCCGCCGTCTCCGAGGGCGTCTTCCTGTTCGCCGACAGCTCGCCGAAGATCGTAAGCCTGCGCTCCCCGGGCTCCCACCCGCAGCGCACGAACCGCCACGGGTCTGGGAACCAGCCCCAGTCCACGCCGCAGCGCGTGCGCGAGAAGCCCCGGCACGCCGCGTCGGACAGGCGCACCGAGACCACGTTGTTGAAGACAGAGCCCCCGGTCCCCGTGACCTCGCCTAGGTACTCCGAGCGCCACGCCTGCTCGTCGACCTCGCGCAGGTACTCCGCCTCCTCCACGAAGGGCCCGCCCAGCCACTCCGGGTGGCTCTCGACGACGTCGAGGTACGAGCTCTGCCGCACGAGCGTGTCCGAGCGCCGCTCGCGCTCCAGCTTCTCGCGGTTCACCCAGCTCCAGAGCGTCCTCGGCGGGTTGTAGCTGTAGAAGATCCAGAAGTCCTCGCCGCCGCGCCTGAGCGAGTTCAGGATGCTCCGCACCGCGTCGATCCCGTCGAACTGGTCGAGCTCCTCGAACCACGTCACGGCGCAGTACCCGCGCGTGAACTTCACGCCCTTGAGCTTCAAGGGGTCGTCGGCCCCGCGGAACACGACGCGCTGCCCCGTGGGCAGGTACGTGATCTCCATCGGCGAGATGCGGGCCCGGAACCACCGCTCGAGCCCCAGCTCCGCGATCGCCCACGTCACCTGCTGGAACACCGAGTCGCGCAGCGTGTTCGAGAACCGCCGCACCACCACCGCGTTCGCCTCCGGATGAGCCAGGAGGAGAAGGATGACGCACAGCGATATGAACGAGCTCTTCGTGGAGCCGCGCCCGCCGTAGAGCCAGTAGTGCGTGTGGCCGTGGGCCATCACGTCGCCGAGCACGTCGTGGAAGCGCGGGATCACGAGCGCCGACGCGTCAACCATCAGCACCGCCCCCATCGAGGCCGGGCAGCCTCTCCTGCACCGGCTGCGCCACCACGCCGAGCACGATCCTGGGAGCCGCGTCCTCGCGGCCCTCGTCGCCCTTGCGCTCCGCCTTGCCGAACTCATCGGGGTACTTGCGCTCCAACAGCCACGCCGCCGCCGTCCAGTACTGGTTGCGCGCGAGCGCGGCCGAGCGGATCGTGGTGAGCAGCGTCCGCTTGAACGCGCTCTCCTCCTTTTTTAGCCCCTCGCTTAACGCGCGCTGCAGCTTGTTCTTGGGGTCGCCGATCCAGCGGTAGAACGTCGACTCGTGGATGCCCAGCGCGCAGATGATGTCGCCGTTGGAGAGGCCGTCCGCCTTGAGGCGGATCGCCTCGTCCACCATCTCCTGCGTCAGCTTCGGACGCCTCGCCATGCGAATCACCCCCGTGAAAGTCGAAAGAGCCTCTCACGGTGGATTCTCGCGGCGCGTCACAAAGGCAAGAGGGGGCGCCATTGGAATGGCGCCCCCTCTCCGCGTATCCCCGATTTTGAAGCTACTCCTCGTCCGCCCACTCCGCCTTCAGCCTCGCGGAGTAGTCCTCCTTGGACTCGTCCTCGTAGATCTTCCTCTCGACCTCCTCTGCGGTCACGTGACCGGTGTTCACGCTGTAAAGGACGGCGTTGGCGACCTCAACGCCGTAGTCGTCATAGAGCTTGCTGAACGAAGTCGCATCTAGCTTGTTCTGTCCTCTCTTTACCATCTCTTCCTCCAGTCTCGCGTCATAGCAGTCGCGCTCAAATCGAAAGCGGGCACCCACGCGAGGTGCCCGCCGCTCATTCAGGTTGTCTGACAGGGTTACTCTTCGATGATTTCGTACTCGAGGGAGCCCTCCATGAAGTCCTCGCCCATGTCATCAAGGATCTCAGCCCCAGTCGCGAAGCCGTTCACCCCTTCCTCGGCTGCCCACTCAGCCTGCTGCTCGGTGTCGTAGACCTCGTCCTCGATTTCGGTCTCGCCATCAGGGTAGGTGTACTTGATCTTGAAGCCCATCTTCTGTCCTCTCTCGATGGTGCGGCAGGGTAGTCAGCTTATACCCTCAGAGACGTGGGCCTAGAATCGGGCGAGGGTGAGCGGCGGATTACTTGGTGTGTCCGCGCTCCCGCTTCCCCTTGAGCCCGTACTTCCTGCACAGGCGGGAGTTGCGCTGCCGCATCTTGTCGCGCTCACGCCTCACGTCGTCAATCTCCGGCGCGTCCTCGGCAGCCGCGCGCTCACGCTCCAGCTGCTCATTGAACGCCTTTTCCTGGGCAAGGTGGTACTCCTCGGTGCACCGCCGGCACATACCCGTCTGCCGGTTGATCTTCACTCCCACGGCCCCGCACTCGGGACACACCGTCTGGATCGCCAGCGAGCAGTGGATCCGCGACGCGCGCATCTCCACCGCCCGCACAGAGTGGGAGACGCCGCACCTCCGCTCGATCTCGGCGGCGGCGTACTCCGCCCCGCGGAAGCTCACCTCGCGCAGGACGTCGTCCTGCTCCTCGGTCCACCAGCTCACCGCGCGCACCTCCCTCCGCGTCTCATGCTCGAAGCCCGCGTGCCATCGCGCCCGTGCCGCCCGATTGAGACGGCGAACAGCCCGCCTACCAGCGAGAACGCCGCCCGTCTCAACGTCTCGACCGGAGGCGAGCACAGAGCCCCCGCCCGCGCGTGCGCGCGCCCGCGCCCGCCCGCGCGCGACGTCCCCCCATGTCTCGTCCCCGTCAAGACGTTGAGACGGGAGGAGGGGACGCGCACCCTCACCAGCCGCCAGGGGCGTCTCGGCCCGTGTCTCAGCATGGCCCGCCCCCTTGAGACGGCGCCACCGAGGGCGGCGCCCCCGCCGAGCGCTCGAGCATGGCCTCCAGCGTCGCGTTGTCCACGCAGACGCAGTACACCCGCGAGTCTCCGAAGCGCTTCTGCCGCGTGAACCCGCGCCCGGAGCCGGGCAGCAGCACGCCCTCGTCGGCCATGCGCCTGAGCGTCTTCTGCCTGTCGAAGTTGGCGCCCGCGAGCGCCTGGTCGAGCACGGACGAGAAGACCCACCAGCAGAAGCCCGGCCGGTCCCGGTACTGCTCCACCGAGCCCCAGCGCTCGAGCCGGTCCATCTCCGCCGAGCTCTCGAAGTGAAGGCGGTTGCGCACCAGCCACTCGGCCACGAACTGGATCGCCTTCACGTCGGTGTCGCCGCCGTCCGCGCCCGTGGCGTTCACGAGCGCCCAGCGCGCCATCAGCATCGCGCCCTCCAGGCACGCGGCCCAGTCGCTGTTAGTGTCAATCTATCTTTCGCCGATTCCACCAACGAACCTCACCCGTTCGCGCCAACGCACATGCGCCGATCCCGCCAGCGTCACGCGCCGCTTCCGGCGTCCCGGTCCG
>NZ_JACJKQ010000031.1 GCF_016901575.1 Enorma phocaeensis | reverse complement strand
TGAACTCTGCCGAATACTTGGGCGACGGATGTCCCATCCCATGCCCCCTTTCCCCGTTTACGGCATCATGCCCAAACGGAACTCGAAGTGTCAAC
This sequence comes from Enorma phocaeensis, assembly GCF_016901575.1. Taxonomy (GTDB): domain Bacteria; phylum Actinomycetota; class Coriobacteriia; order Coriobacteriales; family Coriobacteriaceae; genus Limicola; species Limicola phocaeensis_A. Next base: position 9,857 of record NZ_JACJKQ010000031.1, on the reverse strand, counting down.
GGAAACGGGGGAGATTCAGATTCAATGGCCGCGCACTACGGCTCGGCGGTGATGCCCGCGCGCATCGCCACCCCGCGCGACAAGCCGAGCGCCGAGAACGAGGTGTGGCAGGCCGCGATCGAGATCATCGCGGCGCTCAGGAACGAGGTCTTCACCGATTTCAACCAGCTGAAGGCGGCCGTCGCGGCCAAGCTGGAGGAGCACAACGCCCGCCCGTTCACCAAGCGCGAGGGAACGCGGAGGGAGGTCTTCGAGGAGCAGGAGAGGCCGCTCCTCCGCCCCCTCCCGGCGGTGCCCTACGAGGTCTGCGAGTGGGTCTACGGCCGCAAGGTGCAGCGCAACTGCCACGTCGCGTACAAACACAACTACTACTCCGTGAGCCACCTCGCGGTCGGCAAGACGGTCGACCTCAGGGTCACCGACACGACGGTCGAGATATTCCTCGCCGGCGAGCGGCTCGCCACCCACCCGCTGCTCCCGGCCTTCGCCCGGAACCGCTACTCCACGCACGCCGGCGACCTCCCCGAGGGGAAGTCGTACTCCGACTGGGACGCCGGGCGCATACGAAGGTGGGCCGACCGCGTCGGGCCGTCCTGCAGGGAGGTGGTGGACCGCATCTTCCAGCGCGTCGACTACGAGGAGCAGGGCTTCGACGCGGCGCTCGCGGTGCTCAGGCTCGAGCACCGCTACACGAGGCCCAGGCTCGAGCGGGCGTGCGAGATGGCGCTGGCGTCCGGGCGCCCGTCCCCCAGGTACAGGCACCTGAAGCCGATACTGGAGACCAACCAGGACGGAGCCGACGGGGCGCATTCCGACGACGGCGGCCCGGGCGAGGACGAGGCCGGCTACGTGCGCGGTGCCGACTTCTACGGGGAGGAGGCGTAGCATGGAGCTCTCGGTGGAGACGAAGCGCAAGCTGCGCGACATGGGCGCATCGGACCTGCTGGACGCGCTGGAGGCCCAGGACGAGGGCATGTGCATGGGCATGACCTGCGCCGAGCGCGTGCAGATGGCCGTCGACGAGGCCCACTCCGCGTTCGTCACGTCCAAGGTCAGGAACCTCACCAAGCGCGCCAACCTGCGCTACCCCGAGGCCGACGTGAGGTCGATCGACTTCTCCGAGGAGCGCGGCCTCGACCGGCTGAAGATCACCGAGCTCGCCACGTGCGGCTTCGCCGAGCGCGGCCAGAGCGTCGTGCTCCAGGGCCCAACCGGCACGGGCAAGACCTATCTGGCCTGCGCGATCGCCAAGGCAGCCTGCCAGCGGCGCATGCGCGCGTGCTACATACGCTGCCCCGACCTGGAGGAGCTCTGGCGCGAGGCGCGCGAGCGCCCCGGCGGCGAGCGCAAGATCACGAGGAAGTACGCCGCCTTCCAGGTCCTCGTGCTCGACGAGTGGCTGCTCGACCGCCCCGACGAGCTGTTCCGCGGCTTCCTGCTCGAGCTCATGGAGGCCCGCTACGGAACGGCGTCCACCGTCTTCTGCACGCAGTTCCGCCAGAAGGACTGGCACGCCAGGCTGGGCGGCGGGGTGCACGCCGACGCCATCATGGACCGCATCGTCCACGGCGCCGCCTGGGTCGGCATGGGCGAGATGAACATGAGGAGGAAGCTGGGGGCCGGATCGGAGTAGGGCGCGCCGACCGGTACCGATAGGAAACGCCGGCGGTATCGGCTCGCGATACCGCCGGTATCAAGTCGCGATATTGGGCGGTATCAAAAGGGGCAAATACTCACTCGGCGCGCCACCCTTCCGCAGGAAGTCCGTTCCCGGGGAGAGGGGCAAGAGATGTCGGCGATGGGATGGGAGAACATGTTCAGGGCGATGGGCGTGACGACAGAAGGGCAGCCCTCGAGGTGCTGTTGACCGTTATGCAGGCCGACGTCCCCGGCGAGGTCGGCGACGTGTCCTGCTGCCCGCGGTGCGGCTGCCCGCACATGGTGCGCCGCGGCCGCGACGCCGACGGGGCCCAGCGGCGGCTGTGCCGCGGTTGTTGATGTGCAATAGGAACTGGTCCGAGTGAGCACCAGCTTCTGAGCAGCATGTGCAGCCAAAACTGAGCAGTTTCAGCACGAGGGCCGCGCCCCCTGGGACCAGGGGCGCGGCCCTCGCCGTATGGTTATCCCGGGCGCGAACTTTGGCGAGGAGCGCCCGGGAAGGATGGAGGAGATGACCGTGCCCCTGGACTCGAGGAATGATATACGCTCGGTGGGATGGGGGCCGTCGTCTCGACCGACCGCCAGAAGGGCTACGTCCGCGCTCTGCGCGAGATGGGCGCCGCGGCGTACCTGCGCTTCATCTCGGGCGGCTCATCCGCCCCGCTCAACCTGGTCAACGCGGTGCGCCCGGCCCTCAAGGCATTCCTCGCGAGGTTCCGGGGGGTCTCGACGAGGAGGCTACACGGCTACCTCATGTGGTTCAAATGGCAGCGGGAGGCGAGGCGGCCCAGCGCGCTGTCGGCTCAGCTGGAGGGAGCGCGTCGGGGCGTCGTATCCCTTCCACCCGGAGATGGCCGTACAAATGAAACAACAGATTGAGATGGAGAGAAACATGGGGCGTTATCGTGAGGGGAGTGAGCTCGACAATGGACAGATCGCAGGAGCTAGCGGACATCATCAAAGAGTTCTATAAGCTCACGGGCAGGCTCGAGGAGATGTACCCCGGCAGGCACTTCACGCCGGACGGACATCTCGTCGGGAGCATCGGCGAGGTGTTAGCTGCCGAACGCTATGGCATCAGCCTGTTTACAGCGAGCTGCGAGACGCACGACGGCATTACTCCTGACGGGCGGCTCGTGCAGATCAAGGCGACCCAGCGGCGCGCCATCGGAATCAGCAGCGAGCCTGACTATCTTTTGGTGCTCAGTATCGACGAGAAGGGCAGGCTGGAAGAGGTTTACAACGGTCCAGGAAAGCCAGTTTGGCAACTCATCTCAAATAGAAAGAGGCCAAAGACGGGTCAGTATCAGGTCTCGCTTGCTAGGCTGAGGCTTCTCAACGCGGTCGTGTCTCCGGAAGACAGAATTGAGAATATAACGGACATCTCGTCCTTCTCGCATAGGTCTTGATGCATGGAGGAATACTGCGAGCGGCCAGCCGATTGGATATGCAACAAACGCTGGGCAGGTTGCAGATGCGATTTGAGCGCCGGATGGGCTGGTAGCGACTCGGTGGCACGCAGGGAGCTGCCGACTGTGATGCGATTGCCTCTCGTTGCTCCTCTTGAGAGGACCTAAAGGCCTTCAAGGCGATGCTCCGGGGTAAGGGGCTCCTCTGTGGACTTCGGGTGGCATCGCGTATGAGCGTGCCTCCAAAACGCGCGGCTGCTATACGTTCAGGTGGAGGTTCTACCTGCTTATTGCGCTCTAAAAAGCCATATCACACGAAGGGTCCGCACGGCTTCTTGGGTGGCTCCTTCGCTATCGAGCCAGAATCTGTCCTGGTGGCCAGCTGGGCGGGTGCAGCTAGGGCATTTGTCTTTCGGCTATCTAGCTGCGGAAACGGTCCCGGTTCTTACATGCTTATCGTCCTATAACCCACCGTTTAGCGAAAAGAAGCTGGCGGCTAAGGGATGTGTCCGGACGGAGCGCTATGCTAGCGCAAGTAGATGCATGCAAGAAAAAAAGAGCCCCGAAGGGCTCTTGGCAAGTCAGAATGCCACCTACGTGGCGCCTCTCCGAAGAGGGCATTTTTGGCTTAAGCCGTATTTTGACTTGCAGTGACATCTTGACTGGTAATCAAGACGTGCACATTGTAGCACGCCGAGTAGATGGGGGTTGATATGAATCTTCGTAAGGCGCGCGACTACAGTATTGGCCTCGATTTGGGCACAGGCTCTGTTGGCTGGGCTGCGATTGATGCAGAGGGGAATCTTTGTTTCTCCAATGGTCGGCCTGCCATGGGAAGCCGAACCTACCCGAATGCCGAGTCAGCCTCAGCGGCCCGTATTCCTCGCGGTCAGCGCCGACGCTATGAACGGCGCCGACAGCGAATCAAGCTGCTTCAGGAATTCTTTATGCCGGACATGGAGCATATAGACCCCGACTTCTTTATCCGCCTCAACCAGTCGAGCCTATTGTCGGAAGATAAGGACGAGCGCATCGCTTCATGCGCCTGGCCGATATTCAATGGCTCTGACTTTACCGAAAAAGACTACTACAAGAAGTTCCCGACCATCTATCATTTGCGAGATTTTCTCTGCGAGAGCAATGAGAAAGCCGATCTTCGCTTGGTGTATCTCGCGCTGCACAACATCGTAAAGCATCGTGGCAATTTCCTTTACCAGGATAACCCAGCACTCAGTGCATCTGATGCGAGCATCGATGGGGCAGTGTGGCAGCTTGTCGACGCTCTTGAAGAATGGTGCCAGAATAGGGGAGTCGAGCTTTCCTGCGATGCTGAAAAGATTATTGAAGTATTTGGAGAGACGTCATTACGGCGGGCGGAGAGATGTGACCGGCTAAAGAGTCTATTTGGTCTGCCGACCGACCTTGCGAAGACGATGGGCAAGGAGCTCGCTTCCGCGATTCTTGGTTATAATGCAAACTTCTCAAAAGCCTTTCTCATATCTGACGCTGAGTGCAGGTTCTCGCTTGGAAACGACGAAAAGGTCGAAGAGTTTGAGGCTATATGCCCCAATGAGTGCAGATCGCTCTTCTCTGCCCTTCGAACGGTTTATTCTGCGTATCTGCTCTCGGGTATCCTCCGAGATGCCAATGGTAAGACGTTATCGTTTTGCAAGATGAAGGAATACGACCGCTACCGTGATGATCTCGCACTGTTGAAAGCTCTGGTGCGGGAATACGCTCCCGAGTCGTATCAGTCCTTTTTTGGCGGCGAGCGGTTGGTAATCAATGGAAAGATAACGAAGAGGTACGATCCAACGAAGGCTAAAGGCTACACAAAATACGACCTGGTTCACAGTGCGGGCTCTTATGATGAGCTTGCAAGGGATGTGAAGAAGCTGCTGGGGTCGCTTGCGGCAGATGACCCCCGGTATCAGCAAATGATGCAGGCATTTGATGAGGAGCGCTTTTTGCGCCGACTGAAAACAAGCGACAACGGGAGCATCCCCTACCAACTGCATCTCGAGGAGCTGCGCGCCATCATCGCACGTCAAGGCGAGTTTTATCCATTTCTCAAGGAAGAGTCTAAGAAAATCGAAAGCCTCGTGAGCTTCAGGATTCCCTACTATGTGGGACCGCTCACTACGAAGAATGCGGCGGTTGACGCACATGGGAACAAGCGCTTTGCGTGGTCGGAGCGCAAGCCTGGCATGGAGCACGCCAAGGTGCTTCCTTGGAATTGGGACGACGTCATCGATAAGGGCAAGAGCGCCGAGAACTTCATTATGCGCATGACGGGGACGTGCACCTATCTGCAAGGTGAGAAAGTGCTGCCCAAGTGTTCGCTCCTTTATGAAGAGTTCTGCGTGCTCAACGAGTTGAATGGTGCCCATTGGAGCAGCGATGGAGATCGTGAGAGCCGCTTTGATGCGCATGATAGGCAAGGGATTGTTCAAGATCTATTCTGCAGGCGCCGCGTTTCATATAAGCAAGTCGAGGATTGGCTTAGGCAACACGGAAACCGTCGGGCTCGCGTTTCTGGAGGACAAGGCGAGTCGGGCTTTGAGTCAAAAATGTCCTCGTACATCTTCTTTAGCAAGGATGTCCTGCATGTAGACAGAATCGCTCCTGCAGATTATCCGATGATTGAGGAAATCATCCTCTGGAACACGCTCTTCGAAGACAGGGACATTCTTAAAGAGCGAATCGAAGAGGCATATGGAGACCGCCTCAATGCTGAGCAAATAAAAACGATATGCAAGAAGCGCTTCACCGGGTGGGGGAGGCTGTCGAGGCGCCTTCTTACCGGGGTTAAAGCTCAGACCGATCAGGGCGAGCTGTCCATCATGGATATCTTGCGCGAGGGAGACCCCAACAATGACCACCGAGGCAGGGCAATGGTGTTCATGGAAATCCTTCATAGCGAAGACCTTGGATTCCAAAAAGAGATTGACGCGATTAACCAAGAAAAGGTCTCAGCTGGCAAAGTGTCGCTCGAAGACCTCCCCGGATCTCCAGCATTGCGCAGGAGCATCAATCAGGCGATGCGCGTGGTTGAAGAAATCGTGAGCATCGCAAAATGCCCACCGTCGCACATCTATATAGAGGTTACGCGCGATGAGGACGGAGCGAGGAAAGGCCGCAGAACCACGAGACGTTATGACGCCATAAAGAAAGCGTTGGAGAGATTCAAGGAGGAAAGCCCGACGTGGTTCGATCAGGGCGTCTTCAGCGAGTTCAAGAGATCAAGTGCGGAAGATTTGGACGAACGCCTCTCACTGTATTTCATGCAGGGAGGAAAGAGCCTGTACTCGGCTACGCCGCTCAAGCTCGAGCTGCTTCACACCAATCAGTACCAGGTTGACCACATTATTCCGCAGTCCTATATCACAGACAATAGCTTTGAGAATAAGGCGCTTGTGCTTGCCGGGGAGAATCAACGTAAGTCTGATGCACTGCTCATTGATTCATCTATCAGGATTGCTATGGCTCCCTATTGGAGGGCCTTGCATCAGGCAGGTCTGATGGGGGACAAGAAGTTCAACAGCCTGATGTGTTCCTCGATAAGCGACGAACGAGTGCGAGGGTTCATTGCCCGTCAACTTGTTGAGACGAGCCAGATCGTTAAGCTCACAGGGATGATGCTGCAGGCAAAATACCCATACGCCGATGTCCGACCCGTTAAGGCGTCGCTTGGTCATGACTTGCGCACACAGGCGGGCTTCATAAAATGTCGTGAAGTCAACGACTTCCATCACGCCCATGACGCACTCATTGCATGTGAGATGGGCAGATATATCAACCAATGCCATCCAGGCATTTATGACAACCCCATCGGATATGCCCACGCGGTTAGGGATTTGGTGCGAAAACAAGGCGAAGAGATGAGGAGGTATGGCAGGCTTCCAGGCAGTGCCGGCTTCATCGTGGGCGGGTTTATGCGCACGCATGTAGACGATGATACTGGTGAGGTGTTATGGGATGCCCAAGAAGAGCTGTCTCGCATCCGAGCGTATCTTGACTACTCGAATGTCTTTGTGACACGCATGCCTGAGGAAACGAGTGGAGCATTGTGGAATGCCACGATTTATTCTCCGCATTACGGAAAGACGACCCCGACCTTGCAATTGAAACAAGGTCTCGATGTTCAACGATATGGCGGATATTCGTCTGCGACATTCGCTTACTTCACGTTGTATGTTGCAGAAAAGGGGAAGAGACGTAAGGCGGAGCTCCTGGGCATACCCATTTCGGTAGCTCGGAAGGTCGAATTGGAGCCATTCGAGCTCGATGCTTTCGTTGCCCAGGATGCGGAGGCCAAGAAGCTGAAACATCCGCAAATAATCAGGGCGCGCATCCTAAAGTACACTCGCTTTGAAATGGGGGGCAATCAGTTTTATTTTGCTGCTCAAGATGCGGTCTACTCTGCGCGGCAGCTGGTGCTTAAAGGCGATTTGCATGGTGTGGCAGCCAAAGCATGCGACAGGCGTTTGGACGATGACAACGTGTCAAACGAAGACCTGATTCGTCTGTACGACGAGCTCGTTCACAAGGGAGACTTGCTTTGCAGTAAATTCAGCAATGTTACTGATGCTCTGCGCGCCGGCAGAGAGCGCTATGTGGGCCTGCCGATCTCGGAGAAACGACAGCTCGTTCGCAATGTGCTGGCATATTATCGCTCTGCCACGGCGCGTGTTGACATCTCATTAGTTGGCGGGCCGAAACATGCGGGTAATTTGGGTATCGCTTTTGTTTTGAACAATCCAGAGGCAATTGTGTTTGTTGACCAGTCGGTAACAGGAATGTTCGAGAAGAGGACGCACGTTGGGCTTTAGGACGATTTTCATAGAGAGTCCGTGCCGCCTTAGTTATTCAAGTGGTTACATGGTGGTGCGAAAGGAGGACGATACCGTAAAGGTTCATCTCTCCGAAATATCGACGGTCATCCTCCAAACGGAACGCGTTTACGTTAGTGCCTACTTGCTCTCGGAACTTGCGAAAGCGAAGATCTCTTTTGTGGTTTCGGATGAAAAGCGAAATCCGATAGGGCAATATCTGCCACTCTACGGTGCCCATAACGTGAGCAAGCGTATCCAGGATCAGCTTTCATGGGGAGAACCGATTAAGAAGCGAGTGTGGCAGCATGTTGTGCGCGATAAGATTTCCCAGCAAGCCGCGTTTCTCCGTGAACGCGATTATTTAGAGACGGCGCAGCTATTGGATTCGCTTGTTCCGGAAGTGCGATCGGGCGATACCACGAATAGGGAAGCCCAGTCTGCGAGAATATACTTCTCTACTCTTTTCGGTAAAGGGTTTTCGCGTGATGACGATAGTCCGGTAAATGCGGCTTTGAACTATGGCTATGCCGTCCTGCTTTCGATGGTTAATCGCGAGGTGGTTTCACGCGGCTACTTAACGCAGTGCGGGATATGTCATAGGAATGAATACAATCAGTTTAACTTGGCATGTGATTTTATGGAGCCGTTTCGGCCGGTGATAGATCGGCAGGTCAGCGACTACCTTTCCGGAGCGTTCGATGCCGATATGCGAAGAGCGCTGGCAGACGTTGCCAATATTTCGCTCTCATATCGAGGGGGAACATATCGGTTGGGATCGGTGGTCTCAATGTATGTTCAGGATTGTCTGAATGCTCTGTGCAAAAAGATAGCCGTTGACGATATTCAAGGGTTTGCATTCAGATGAGCGGGGAGGTACGGGTTCGCTATATGAGGCTGCTTGTGTTCTTTGACCTGCCTGTTGATACGGCTGCTCAAAAGAAGAGCTATCGCGTGTTCAGAAAATGGCTGATAGGGGAGGGATACCTCATGCTTCAGCAGTCTGTGTACGCAAAGCTGGTGGTCAATGAGGGTGCTGCCGCTGCCGCGGTTATACGTTTGAGGAAACATCGGCCACCAGAGGGACTCGTGCAAGTTCTTAAAGTGACTGAACGGCAATATGCAACGATGGACTATATCGTTGGAAGTCGAAGTGCGTATGATGAGGTTGATACCATGGAAGAGTTCATGGTGCTATAGCCATGAGGATTTGCTTTGATGGATTTGAGAATCTGATTGAATTGAGACGGGGACGCCCCTTTGTCTTAGAGATTCACAACCGCGCCCTCTTTGCGCGCGTTTGCGATTCGCTAGTTTCCTGCGATGGAGAGGACGCTTGTGAGGCGTACACCATATGGGACGGGGAAAGGGAAGTTCGCCCGAAAAGCGCTTTCCTTGTTGTGTCCGATGTCTTGAATTTGCCATGGGAGTCGAAGGACCTTGGCGGAAAGCTGTATTCGCTGCTTCAGGAGCGCCAGCTTGAGGACGAGGCGATCCGAGGCTTATTTGAAAGTCGATTCAGGGAGCTGCGAGGGCTGATATCACAGCTTTTAGTTCAGCTAGAGGGAGACTACCGGTTTGGCCTAGAATGGGACTTGCAACGCTTTTTGAAAGCGTTTGGCTTCACGATCGATCTTGACCATGGAGCAGCGTTCATTGATAGGCTCATATTGTTTCTTGATTGTTGTGCTGACATGCAAGTTAAAAAGGCTCTTCTATTTGTCAACCTTAAAACATTTTTGACCGAAAACGAGGTTGCGAGGTTTTATGAGAGAGTGTTTTTTCACTTAGTTTTTCAAAGCAAGTGCAACACCACCGAGTGGTAGACCTCGTGGGGCGTCCTCCAGCCCAGGCGCTCGCGCGGCCTGCGGTTCAGGTCATCATACACCGCCGCGACCTCCTCGTCGCTCACGGCGTCGAGGTCGCAGCCCTTGGGGAAGTACTGGCGCAGCAGCCC
>NZ_JACJKQ010000004.1 GCF_016901575.1 Enorma phocaeensis | reverse complement strand
TATAGAGGCGACCATAGAGAATGATGGGGGTTCCAGATTCGCGCAGGTCATCTTTTGAGTATCCGCGACCCTTGGAGAACGTGCAGATGTCCCCCAGCTTACGCTGTTCCCAAGCGCGCATCATTGCTCTGTTCCGTCCTGAGTTTGTTGGACCTAGATTCAATGCACGATAGGGACAGACACATGGGAACAGCGTAAGCTGGGGGATGACTTCGCCTTCCTGCGCAACAACACCCTCTCGCGGGCGGACCTGAGCGACTCTGAAGGCTCGGCGTTGGACGTCCACTACGGCGACCTTCTTGTTAGATTTGGCTCCATCTTGGACCTTGGCAGGGAGACACTTCCTCATATCGCCGACGATGGAATTGCTGCAAAGCTGACTTGCGATAGACTCCGGGACGGCGACATCGTCGTCGCAGACACGGCGGAGGATCCGAGTGCCGGCAAGTGCTCTGAGCTGCGGGGGGTAGGTGGATCGACGGTCTTCTCCGGCTTGCACACGATGCCGCTTAGGCCTCTGCGCGAATACGCTCCCCTCTATCTCGGACACTACCTGAACGCTCCCGTCTTCCGAAAGCAGCTTGCGCCCCTCATGCAGGGAATTAAGGTCATATCCGTGTCTCGCACGGCAATGTCAGGGGCGATTATGAGCGTACCGTCAGTCGAGGAGCAGGACAAAATCGCGGAACTCCTCACCCTCCTCGACGACCTCATCGCACTTCACCAGCGTAAGCAGGCGTTTTGGCTCTCCTTGCTATTTTATGAGGTGTTCTTCTCAACGATGCGCTGCATCGACTCGTCAGATTTGTTCCTAAGCCCCTTTTCTTTCATCTGCTCATCACGTATCTCTTTGTCATCTCTTGTTGGCGCAAGTCGTTATCCATTTGAAAGGAGGAGAACGTTATGTTGCATGAGGTTGGCCGCGCCGATGCTTTTTGCGAATACTACCGACAGTGGATTGTTATCTATAAAGAGGGCGCTGTTAGAAAGGTGACACTCAAGAAGTATCTGCTTACGCAGAGCTGGCTTGAGAAATTGATTCCCGATCTCCCTGTAGAGGGACTCGACAGAATGGCGTATCAACGGCTCTTAAATGCCTATGCCGAACATCATGAACGCCAGACGGTCATGGACTTTCATCATCAGCTGAAGGGGGCAATCCTTGATGCTGTTGACGAGGGATTGATGGACCGAGACCCCACGAGAAAAGCAATTGTAAAAGGTAAGCCACCTCGAGAGAAAAAGGTTCAATATCTTAACCAGTTCGAGCTCCATAAACTTCTGAGCAGTCTCGATTTGACATCCCAGCTCAATTGGGATTGGTTGATACTTCTCATCGCAAAGACGGGCTTGAGATTTTCCGAAGCGTTGGCGCTAACCCCGAAGGACTTTGATTTTGCGCGTCAGGTTTTATCTGTAGACAAGACATGGGATTACAAAGAGGGAACCGGGTTTATGCCGACAAAAAACAAGTCTTCGATAAGAAAAGTTGCTATTGATTGGCAGCTTATCGTTCAGTTTTCCGAGCTAATCAAAGGGCTGCCTGCAGATCGTCCCATTTTTGTGCATGGCAGGGTGTACAACTCCACGGTAAATGGCATTTTGGAGCGTCGGTGCCTGAGTGCTGGAGTCCCGCCTATTTCTGTGCATGGGCTAAGGCATACCCACGCCTCCCTGTTACTCTTTGCTGGGGTATCAATTGCTAGTGTCGCCCGACGCTTAGGCCATTCAAGCATGAATACGACGCAAAAGACCTATCTCCATATCATTCAAGAACTGGAAAACAAGGATATAGACCTTGTGATGAGATCGCTGTCAGGGCTCACGTAGCATGTTGGTGGCTTGCGCCGACAAGTGACAAACACACAAAAAAGTTAGGGGATAGGGGAGGCGAATCATCCTTCTTTCATGCTGTGGTAGCCGTGCTTTGCGACGATAAGATGGTCGAGTACGCTGATGCCCATGAGCTCGCCAGCTTCGGTGAGCTTTTCGGTTATGAGCGCGTCCTCATGCGATGGCTCAAGGCTGCCGCTTGGGTGGTTGTGGGCAAGGATGATCGATGCGGCACGGTCCTCTATTGCCTTGGCGAATATCTCTCGAGGATGGACGATGCTTTGATCGAGCGTGCCTTGAAAGACTATCGAACTATCGATAAGTCGGTGCGCTCCATCCAAGGTGAGCACGACAAAGCATTCTTGCTTTCGTTCTTTGATGAACCCTAATTGCTCATAAGCATCGTTTGGACAATTGATGACGGGGCGATCAGAGGGAATGAGGTATCTGCGGCCAAGCTCAAAGAGCGCAACGATCTCACACGTCTTTGCCGGACCCATGCCGGGAATACTGAGCACTTCCTGATAGGTGACCGCATCGCCACGCACTTTGAGCAGCCTGAGAAGACGCCGAGCAATCTGCTCGGCAGAAGCCTGCTGGTTGCCACTCCCAATGAGAATGCGCAGCAGTTCAACATCGGTAAGTTTTGCTGGGCCAAACTTCTTGAGCTTTTCTCTTGGCATGAGTGTCGTCATTGCTGTGCTCCGTCCCGGTGGTTTCGTTTGCCTATTCAGCCGCAAGGCATAGCTAGTATCTGCCCATTACACAGAAGAAGTTGCGTGTGCTTTGGCAGTGGGATTGGTGTCACGCCCCGTGGATAATCGGGCCATCTCGTATACTGCATGAGGAAAACTGATGGCGGGTGCGCCGCAGCGCGCCGCTTCATGGGAGGAATTCGTGGCAGGTTACGAAAAACGCGGCTCGCGTAAAGATTCGGCTTCAAATAAACACGGTCAGGGCGGCAAAACATGGTCGTCGTCCGGAGCTTCGTCTGAAGCCTCCTCCGTGCGTGCGGGAAGGAAGCAAAAGCGAGAGGTCGGTGGGCGAATGGGAGGCACCGCAGGTCGTCCGCGCATGATGGGGGATGTCATCGAGGGCCGCCGCGCGGCAGCCGAGGCTCTGCGCACGGGCTTTCCCGTCAAGCGGGCGCTTGTCGCTGAAGGAGACCTGCGGGACACGACCCTCATATCGTTGATCGGTGCTATTCAAGCACACGACATTCCGGTTGAGTACGTCTCGCGAGCCCAGCTCGACGAGCTCTCGAGCCATGGTGCGCATCAGGGCATCGTGCTCGAGGTGGGGGCCTTTCCCTACGCCGCGCTCAACGATGTCATCGCCCGCGCCGGCGAGGGGCCTGCGCTGGTCGTGGTGCTCGACCATGTGACGGATGCCGGCAACTTTGGCGCCATTGTCCGGTCTGCCGAGGTGGTCGGCGCGGCGGGCGTCGTCATTGCCAACAAGCGCGCCGCCGAGGTCAACGTCGGGGCCTACAAGACATCCGCCGGGGCCGTCATGCACCTCCCCATTGCGCGCGTTCCCAATATCGCCCGCGCACTCGAAGACCTGAAGGAGGCCGGCTTCTGGGCGGTCGGTGCAAGCGAGCATGCACAGGCGAGCTGCTGGGAGGCGGGCCTCGAGGGGCGAATCGCCCTCGTGATGGGCTCCGAGGGCGAGGGTATCTCGCGTCTGGTTCTTGAGACCTGCGACGACCTCACTCGCCTGCCGCAACGGGGTAAGACGGAGAGCCTCAACGTCGCTCAGGCGACGACGGCGCTCTGCTATGAGTGGCTTCGGGTAAACGCCTCATCGTTGGGCGCGGCCCCTGTCGCGGGTGCATCCGACGGGGTGCCGCTTTCTGGCGAGAACCTTCTGTAGGGGGGCGCCGTGGGCAAGAAAAACCGTGCAAAGGCAAAGGCGAAGCGATTCGGGGAGGGCTCGGCAAAGCCCATCGTCTCTGCGAGCACCTTCGGTGTGGGAAACGCCTTCGCTAATCCGAATTACGACGTTACCCTTCCTGCGCGACGCAAGCCGGGCGAGTGCGAGCTCCTGGTGGTCGATGGCTACAACATCATCCATTCCGACACGAGGTATGAGCGTCTCATCTTTGACCGCTCGGACGACCCCTATTCGCGTGACGTGTACGACGCCGCCCGAACGGCGCTCATTGCAGACGTGGCGGCATTTGCCCAGGGTCGCTATGAGCCGGTGATCGTATTTGACGGGGCGGGCAACGTGAACACAGACCGGCCGAATCTGCCTCAGGCGGGAGTTCGCATCGAGTTTTCTCCGACGGGGGTTTCGGCGGACACGATTATCCAGCGGCTCTGCACGGATGCGCGCGAGAGGGGCCGGGCGTGCTCTGTGGTGACGAGCGACGGAACCATTCAGGCGACCGTCATGGGCAAAGGCGTCACGCGCATTTCGGCACGCATGTTTTTGGGCGAAGTCAAGCAAGTGGATGCCGATGTGGCGGAAGTCGAGGAGGCTCCTCAGATCAAGCTGACGCTTGGCAGCCGCCTTTCGCCCGAGGCGCGGGCAAAGCTCGACGCCCTTCGCGGCCGCGTGCGCTGACGGATGCACGCGCCGATGGATGTATATATAGCTATGGGCGCGGAGCCCGCGGGCCAGCGATTGCTCGAGTTTCCCTAGTGCGTTAGGGCCGGAGCACCGTATAGAAAGAAACGCGTTACAGAAAAGGGCCCGCCATCGAGGGGATGGCGGGCCCTAGCGCTCTCTGGAGCCAGCGACAGGAATCGAACCCGCAACCCAGTGATTACAAATCACTTGCTCTACCGTTGAGCCACGCTGGCGCAGGGCATCATCTTACCCGAAAGGGGCGTTCGCGCACAACGGCAGCACAGCTTAAGCAAACATTGATCTCCAAACGAGACCAAGGGGGGCGCTACCAGCACCATCCATAAAGTGTTCATCGTTAGGAAACATAAAGTCGCAGGTCAGAGCTATAAGATACGCCCGGCACCGTGTATTAAAGCAATTTTGTTGACACGCCCCATCGGAACGTCGTACTATTCACCTGCTCGACGCGAGAGCGGGCTTGTGCATGAGCCTAATCAGCGCCGAGACTTGCAAACATGGGAGTGTGCCCGAGTGGTTAATGGGGACGGGCTGTAAACCCGTTGGCTCTGCCTACCAAGGTTCGAATCCTTGCGCTCCCACCAGCAAGTGCCTGTGTAGCTCAGTCGGTAGAGCACCTCGTTGGTAACGAGGAGGTCACCGGTTCAAGTCCGGTCGCAGGCTCCAGTACGGCGGTGTAGCTCAGCTGGTTAGAGCACACGGTTCATACCCGTGGCGTCACTGGTTCGAATCCAGTCACCGCTACCACGGTAACACGGTGGCTTTCCCATCTTGGGGAGGCCACTATGGTTAAGAAGGCATGTCCCATCGGGGACGACCTTAAGGAGGAGGGCTTTATGGCCAAGGAAAAGTTCGAGCGTACTAAGCCGCATGTTAACATCGGCACCATCGGCCACGTGGACCACGGCAAGACCACGCTGACCGCCGCCATCACCAAGGTTCTCTCCGAGACCGACGGCTGCAAGGCTGACTTCACTGCGTTCGAGAACATCGACAAGGCTCCCGAGGAGCGCGAGCGCGGCATCACCATCTCCGTCGCCCACGTCGAGTACGAGACCGCTACGCGTCACTACGCTCACGTCGACTGCCCTGGCCACGCCGACTACATCAAGAACATGATCTCCGGTGCTGCCCAGATGGACGGCGCTATCCTGGTCATCGCCGCTACCGACGGCCCCATGGCTCAGACCCGCGAGCACATCCTGCTCGCCCGTCAGGTCGGCGTGCCCTACATCGTCGTCTTCCTGAACAAGTGCGACATGGTCGACGACGAGGAGCTCATTGACCTCGTCGAGATGGAGACCCGTGAGCTCCTCTCCGAGTACGACTTCCCGGGAGACGACATCCCCGTCATCCGTGGTTCCGCTCTCGGCGCCCTCAACGGCGAGGAGAAGTGGTATGACTCCATCCGCGAGCTCATGAAGGCCGTGGACGAGTACATCCCCACCCCCGAGCGCGACGACGCCAAGCCCTTCCTGATGGCCGTCGAGGACACCATGACCATCTCCGGCCGTGGTACCGTTGCTACCGGCCGTGTCGAGCGTGGCGTGCTCAAGCTCAACGAGCCCGTCGAGATCGTCGGCATCAAGGAGACCCAGTCCTCCGTCGCCACCGGCATCGAGATGTTCCGCAAGACCATGGACTTCTGCGAGGCTGGCGACAACGTCGGCATCCTGCTCCGTGGCATCAAGCGTGAGGACATCGAGCGCGGCCAGGTTCTCTGCAAGCCTGGTTCGGTGCACCCGCACACCAAGTTCACCGGCGAGGTCTACGTCCTCACCAAGGAGGAGGGCGGCCGTCACACCCCGTTCTTCAACGGCTATCGTCCGCAGTTCTACTTCCGTACGACCGACGTTACCGGTACCGTCAAGCTGCCTGAGGGCACCGAGATGGCTATGCCTGGCGACCACATCACCATCGAGGGCGACCTCATTCACCCGATCGCCATGGAGGAGGGCCTGCGCTTCGCTATCCGCGAGGGTGGCCACACCGTCGGCTCGGGCGTTGTCAGCACCATCATCGAGTAACTTGTAGCTTCAAGATACTCTGAGCTGATTTCTTGGAACCCGGTTCCTATTTTCGGGAGCCGGGTTCTTTTTGTGAGCGACCAGCGGGGTCTGAGCGCGTTTTAAGCGCACATGCCCTGGCGCCAGTCGTGGCACGCTGGTCAAAGTTATGTGTCGAATCTGTAGGGCGTTCAACTCATTGATTTAAGCGTTGACGTGGCAGAATTCAGATGCTATTGTGTTCCATCGTGCCCGTACGGGGCGGTATTTGGAGGTAATGAGTTTCATGCGTACATTAGTCACCCTTGCGTGCACTGAGTGCAAGCGTCGCAACTACACGACGACCAAAAACAAGGCCAACATGCCTGATCGTATGGAGATCAAGAAGTATTGCCCCTGGTGCCGTCGTCACACCGTGCACAAAGAGACTCGCTAGTCTCATAAACATACGCCAGTAGTTCAATTGGTAGAGCATCGGTCTCCAAAACCGAGTGTTGAGGGTTCGAGTCCTTCCTGGCGTGCCAGCATCTATCCCGTAAGCCTCGGAAACGAGGCTTACGGTTTCTAACTGTCAAGCGCTTTTGCGCCGGAGGTTCAGCATCATGGCCAACAAGAAGAACAAGAAGAAGGCACAGCAGAAGAGCAGCCAGCCTGCCGCCGCTGCCGCGGCCGATGCTAAGGTCGACTCCAAGAAGGCAGTCGCCAAGAAGCCTGAGGCCAAGCCTAAGGCCACCAAGGAGAACTCCAAGGCTGCAAAGGCTAAGAAGAAGGGCGAGAAGCCCGGTCTTCTCACTCGTGCCAAGAAGTACCTTGGTTCGATTCGCTCCGAGATGCGCCGTGTTACATGGCCCAGCAAGAAGGAGCTCATCAACTACTCCGTCGCCGTCTGCGTCTCCCTTGTGGTCGTCGGCGTCGTGATTTTTGTTCTTGATATGGCTATCGGCGAGGGTCTCGCTCTTGTTGCTGGACTGAGGGGGTAGGCCATGTCGAAGCGTTGGTATGTGGTCCACACCTATTCTGGATACGAGAAGAGCGTCAAGACCGATCTTGAGCATCGCATCGAGACGATGGGCATGCAGGATCGTATCTTCGATATCGAGATTCCCACCGAGACCGTCACTGAGATCAAAGAGGGCGGCAAGCGCGAGACCAAGGATGTCAAGATCTTCCCGGGTTATGTCCTTGTCCGTATGGAGATGGACGACGACGCTTGGACGTGCGTCCGCAACACCCCAGGCGTCACGGGTTTCCTTGGCGCCAACGGCAAGCCTTCTCCGCTCTCCCGTGACGAGTACAACAAGATGATGCGTCGCTCCAAGAAGGGCGATGCTCCTAAGCGTACCGCTGTCAATCTCGAGGTCGGAACCACGGTCAAGGTCACCTCTGGGCCGCTGGCCGACTTCGATGGTCAGGTTTCCGAGGTCAACGCCGAGTCCGGCAAGGTCAAGGTCACCCTGCTGATCTTTGGTCGAGAGACCCCTGTCGAGCTTGGCTTCGATCAGGTTGCCGTTATCGGCTAAGGTTGTTTGTTCGCGAGCGCGTGTTTCCACGGGGTCCGCTCAACCTCGCAGGTGCTTCTAGCACGTGAACGCTGACGATAGATTGTTCTGCAAGTATTTCTCCAGGAAGGTTTGAAAGATGGCTGAGAAGAAAGTCACCACCGTCATCAAGCTTCAGATTCCTGCCGGCCAGGCTAACCCGGCTCCTCCCGTCGGCCCCGCCCTTGGTGCCGCTCAGGTGAACATCATGCAGTTCTGCCAGGCGTTCAACGCTGCCACGCAGGACAAGATGGGCGACGTCATCCCTGTCGTCATCACCGTGTTCGAGGATCGCACGTTCTCCTTCGAGTGCCACACCCCGCCTGCGGCTCACCTCATCAAGAAGGAGCTCAAGCTCAAGAGCGGCTCCGCCGTTCCTCAGCGCGACAAGGTTGGCCAGCTCACCCAGGAGCAGCTCACCAAGATCGCCGAGATCAAGATGCCGGACCTCAACGCCAACGACATTGAGGCCGCCAAGAAGATCGTTGCCGGCACCGCCCGTTCCATGGGCGTCACCATCGCCGAGTAACTCATTTGGTAACTACGGGTGCGTCATAGGGGCGCACCCGTTTAGCGTGCAATAGGGCACGCGTTCGATGTGGGAGGGCTCAGCCCGTTTACCACAGGAGGTGCAACATGCCGAAGCATGGAAAGAACTACCGCGCTGCTGCGGAGAAAGTCGACTCCCAGAAGCTCTACACGCCGCTTGAGGCCGTGAAGCTGGTCAAGGAGGTCGCTCCCGCCAAGTTTGACGAGACCGTCGAGGCCCACTTCCGTCTGGGCATCGATACCCGTAAGGCCGACCAGAACGTTCGTGGCTCCATCTCCCTGCCTCACGGCACCGGCAAGACCGTGCGCGTCGCCGTCTTCGCCGAGGGCGAGAAGGCTCGCGAGGCCGAGGCCGCCGGCGCTGACGTCATCGGTTCTGATGACCTCGTCGCCCAGATCCAGGCTGGCGAGATCAACTTCGATGCCGCTATCGCTACCCCGAACATGATGGCCAAGGTTGGCCGCATCGGTAAGATCCTTGGCCCCCGTGGTCTTATGCCCAACCCCAAGCTGGGCACGGTGACGATGGACGTTGCCAAGATGGTCGCCGAGCTCAAGGCCGGCCGTGTTGAGTATCGTGCCGACCGCTATGGCATCTGCCACGTGCCGGTTGGACGCATTTCCTTCGACGACCAGAAGATCGTTGAGAACTACGCTGCTCTCTACACCGAGATTCTGCGCGTCAAGCCGTCCTCTGCTAAGGGTCGCTATGTGAAGAGCATCGCTCTCACCTCGACCATGGGCCCTGGCGTCAAGGTCGATCCTGCTGTCCAGCGCAACTTCATGGCCGAGTAGCCTTCGCTGCTTCCGCTCACCATCTGCACCACAGAGCGCCCGTCTGCCTTGGCAGGCGGGCGTTTCTCATGCGTCTCATACTTTGGTATGATGACGCGACCGCGCTCCCATGCCAGTATGGTACCTGGCTGGGGATGGACCCAGGTAAAATCCAAGAGGCGGGGGTGCAGGGCATGAGCAACGTCGTCGCGGTGAACGAGTCGGTGCGCGTCGCCTTTGAGCAGGCTATGGAGGCCGGGCGCGTCGTGTACTTCTCGGCGCCGTGCGGATTCGGCAAGACGGCGACCATCGACTGTGTGCTCGCCGGATGGCGCGTGCTCAGGCTCGACGCCTCCGACCCGGCCTTCGAGCTCCCCGCCGACGCCGGCGACGGCACCTGGGACGTCCTCGTCATCGACCACATCCCCGACATGCTTGATGATGAGCTCCAGGGGCTCTGCGCGCTCATCCGGTCGCTCCCGGAGAAGCGCTTCGTGCTGGAGAGCCGCTCGGCGGTGCCTGGGGAGATGCTGTCGTTCCAATACGCCGGGCTGCTCACGCCCATCGGCACCCACGACCTCATGCTCGACCGCCAGGCGACGGCGAAGGTGTTCGAGGCGTACGGCGTCGAGCCCACCACCGTCGAGCTCTCGAACATCCTCGCCGTCTCGCACGGGTACCCCCTCGGTATCAACATCCTCGCGCGTCGTATGGCCGAGGGCGCCCCTTGGCGGCCCGAGACGGCGGATCTGGTGCGTCGCGAAATCTTCTCCTACTACGACGAGGCGGTGTTTCGCCAGTTCGACAAGCCCACGCGCCGCATGCTCATGAAGCTCGCCCCGTTCAACGAGGTCGAGGTCGAGCTCGTGGTGATGGTGACGGGCGACAACGCGGCCGGCGAGATGCTCAGCCGGGTGCTGCGGAAGACCTCGATGTTCATCCAGGACCGGTTGGGCCGCTACCGGTTCTGGCCGATCTTCAAGAGCTTCCTCGAATGGGAGCTCTACCAGTGCCACTCCGCGGAGCAGGTGCGCGACATCTTCGACCGCGGCGGCATCTACTACGAGCTGCACGAGGACTACGGCAACGCCCTCGCGTGCTACAGCAAGAGCGGCAACCACCGCAAGATCTCGGAGCTCCTGGAGCGCAACGCCGAGCTCCATCCAGGGGCGGCGCACTACAGCGAGCTGGAGCGCTACTACCTCGAGCTGCCCGACGCTGAGATCCTGGCGTCGCCCGCCCTCATGCAGGCGATGAGCATGCTGTGCGCGATCAAGACGGACTACGAGGGGTCCGAGCGGTGGTACCGCGCGCTTAGGGACTACGGCATGGCGCTCAAGCGCTCCGACGTGGCTCGCAAGGAGGTGAGAAGCCGGCTCGCCTGGCTCGACATCGCCCTGCCTCAGCGCCCGGTCGAGGCACTCGTCGAGACGATCCCCGCCGTGGTGAAGCTCATAATGAACCACGATGTCGAGCTCACCCCCTTCAGCGTGACGAGCAACCTGCCGAGCATCATGAACGGCGGCAAGGACTTCTCGGAGTGGAGCCGTCGGGACGACGTGCTCTACGCGACGCTCAAGCGGCCCGTGGAGGTGCTGCTGGGGCGTGACGGCGTGGGCCTGCCCGACGCGGCGGTGGCCGAGAGCAAGTTCGAGAAGGGCGAGGACGTCATGACGAGGCTGCTCTCGCTCATGTCCCGCCTGACGGAGATACGCCGCAGCGGCACACCGGACATCGAGTTCGCCGTGGTGGGCCTCCTCATCCGGGCACAGGTCGCCGCCGGCCGCCCGGGGGACGCGCGCGAGGCGCTCGCCAGCATCAAGGAGAGCTTCTCCGAGCGCGGGCTCGTCCGCTTCGGGCCGACCATCGCGGCGATGGAGTGCCGCCTGGCGCTGCATGTGGACGATGACGCGACGGTCGAGGCATGGCTTGCGGCCGAGGCGCCGCGCGACCCGCTGAACGTGCACGTCATGAAGCGCTACCTCTACCTCACCAAGGCCATGGCGGAGCTCGCGACGGGCGATCCGCGGGCGGCCCTGCTCACCCTGGCGCCCCTCGGGCGCTATGTCGAGCAGTGCCATCGCCATCTCGACGGCATCAGCCTGAGCCTGCTCGCGGCGATTGCCCATCGGCGGCTTGACGACCCCGCCTGGCGCGACGACGCGGCCCGTGCGCTCGACGAGGCATGCCCCTACTGTTTCGTGCGGCCGGTCGCCCAGTTCGGCACGGCGGTGCTACCGCTTCTGGATGCGTGCGGGTGGGACCGAGACGGAAAGTTCTTGAAGCGCCTCGTGGCAGCCGCGCGCGAGCAGGCCGCCTACTACCCGGACTTTCTGGAGCCGAGGCGCGACGTGGTGGCGCCGCTCTCCGGCGCGGAGCTCCAGGTGCTGCGCCTCCTTTGCGCGGATAAGAGCAACGCCGAGATCTGCGCGGTGCTCGACATCCAGCTGGCGACGGTGAAGACCCATGTGAGCAAGATCTTCCGCAAGCTCGGCGTGAACCGCCGCACGGAGGCGAAGACCAAGGCGCTCAAGTTGCATCTGGTGTAGGCGCTCCCGTCGTCCGCTTCGGGCGGGTACGGGCGCCGGCGCGGGCGAGAACCGTTCGCCTGTCCGGTAGGAATTGTGCGTATGGCACCCATGAGCTGGCAAAATAGTGTCTGCCGCCCGCACCCGGAGGCGCCGCTCTCATACTTTGGTATGATTTACAGCCATCCCTCCCTCTTCAATAATCGTGCGCAACGGCGCGGCCGCGGCCGCGGCACGGACACGGCGTCGCCCTGCTTCCAGGATTCCTTCCGGGGCGGTGCCAGGCATGAGGAGGAGTTGCGTATGAGCATGAGGAACGTCATGCGGGAAGGGGTGAAGCCACTCGCCACGGGCATGCTCGTGGGCCTGATGGCGCTGAGCTCGTTTCCCACGGTCGCGTTCGCGGGGGAGAGCGACCCGCAGATGGGAGAGGTCATCTACGACTGCGCCCAGGGTCTCACGTACTACAGCGTGGACAGCAGCCACATCGAGGACAGCAGTCGCCTGTTCTTCCAGGACCTCATGACCGGCAAGACCAAGTTCCTGTCCGACGCCTACACGGTGCCGGGCAATCCCGCCGACCTCAACAAGGCCGACGGCTCGGGCGTGCCCGACGTCGACTCGTCGACCTGGGAGTCCCAGGCCTCCCGCTGGCAGGAGCTCGGCCAGGTCATCCAGGGCACGTACGGCAGCGGCACGGGAGACTCCAAGTTCAAGGCCGATTTCGACTACGCCCTCGGCGAGCACCTGGCCACCAGGCGCGACACCACGGGCGAGGTCTCGGTCGAAGACGTCCACCGCTCCGGCGGGGACGACGACTACTACGTCTACGGCAGCGGCTTCACGTCGGCGAGCTCGGTGGCGGACGCTGTCGACCAGATGGAGGACGACATCTGGGCGGCGTACCGCAACGCGGGCGGTGGTCGCAAAGACCAGAAGGACACGAAGGACGACCGCCTCGACGACGTGGCGATCGAGGAGAACACGGCGCTCGACAACTACACCTCGAACGACGTGTGGTACATGGACATCGGTGCCTACAAGACGAGCGGCAAGAACAAGAAGGGCCACTACCAGGCGCTCGGCTTGATCTTCAGCGACTTCAAGGTCTCCACGGTGCTCCCGGACGACGATGACTACTACACGCACGTCAAGAACAACGCCGCCTCCGACGGCGAGGTGTTCCTGAGCGACCTGAAGAACGAGACCAACCGCGACATCACGGGCGCCCAGACGCTCACCTCGACCGTCCAGGAGACGGCGACGAGCACCATCAACCGCAACACCTCGCTGGCCCAGGCGTTCAACATGTCGCGCACCGCCACCATGGGCGCCGGCGGCTCAGTCGTGGTCGCGAAGATGAACTCGAGCTTCGGCTTCACCATGGGGCTCACGACGACCGGCACCATCCAGGCCGGGTGGACGGACTCCGAGGCACTCACCGACTCGCTGACCAACACCTACACCGTCAATGTCCCGCTCGAGCCCTACACGAACGTCCTGCTGAAGCAGTACGAGAGCACGACCACGACGACCACGACTTACAACTGCCCGGTCGCCCTCGAGTTCGACGTCGCGGTGGTGGAGTGGACGCTCGACCCCTCGAACAACAACGCCAAGGCCGACACGCGGGTGCTCGCCGAGTTCAAGGACTCCGCCGCATCCGACCTGTACCAGCGCGCCATCGTGGAGAGGTCGCTCACCGACGGCGACGGCATCAACTGGAACTCGCTCATCGGCTCGAACACGACCCTCGAGAAGCGCGTCCAGCAGCTCGCGACGAGCTACGCCACCTCGACGACCGGCGCCACGATGGAGGTCACCGACAACTCCGTCACGCAGGAGGTCTACGGCAAGGAGGCCCTGCGTCCGCTCGACCGCGTCTCCGTCAACCATGCGGCGCTCTACACCGCGCGCCTCGGCAACATGAGGCCGGGCGACCGCTTCGTGGTGAACAACATCGCGCTCTCCGGCTACAACGACCAGAACGCCTCATACTACGGTTTCAACAAGCTCAACGGCCACTGGATCCTGGTCGACGATACTGGCGACGAGGTTACGGACAGCCCCATCGCCAGGCTTGAGAAGAACCCTGCGAGCGGTCTCACCTCCTTGGTGGCGGGCGACCAGTCCGGCACGCTCACGCTCCGCTACGTGATCGACGAGGACGCGTACACCTCGAGCCTCTACCCGGGCCACTACACCACCAACGACGAGCTCAGTCGCACGGCCACGCTCGAGGTGCACGTGAACGCCGCGCCCGAGGTCTTCCAGGGCTTCATCGCGGTGTCCGGCGAGCTCACGGGCATCGTGGGCGACGCCCCGCAGGCCATCGAGGGCGACGACGCGCTGACCGCCACGGTCTACGATCCGACGGGCAAGGAGGTCGCGCAGGCCGTGACCTGGGAGGCGCAGGAGCTCACGGGCATCACCGTCGAGGACGGGGCCGTGTCCTTCTCCGTTCCCGGCACCTACCACGTCCGCGCCCGCGTCGACGACGTGTACTCCGACTGGTGCGCGGTCACCGCACAGCCTGCACGTGCGCTGGGCAAGGCCGAGATTCCCGAGAGCATGCAACTCAACACCGAGGCGCTCCAGATGTCCGACGTCCCTGTCGCCACGTACGACCAGTACGGCGATGAGTTCGCGACCGACGAGCCGGTCGAGTGGTTCGTCGTCTCCGGCGGCGCGACCATCGAGGACGGTATGCTGGTCCCCGGCGACTCCGGCACGATCGTCGTCGAGGCCACGGTGGGCGACGTCACGTCCAACCGGATGACGGTGAGCGTCACCCCCGAGGACACCAAGGCGGTCGCGTGGGGCATCGACAAGGGCGTCACGACCATGGACTTCGACAACTTCGACGGTGACGGCTCCTGCACCCGTGCCATGGCGGTGACCATGATGTGGCGCGCCGCCGGTTGCCCCGAGCCCGCAAGCCTCGACACCCCGTTCACGGACGTGGACGAGAACGTCTGGTACGGCAAGGCCGTGGCCTGGGCGTACGAGAACGGTGTGACCGACGGCACGACCCCGACCACGTTCGAGCCGGGCAGCACGGTGAGCCGCGCCGAGATCGTCACGTTCCTGTGGAAGCAGAACGGCCGCGGCATCATCATCGCCGATGGAAGCTCATTCCAGGATGTCCGATCGACCGACTGGTTCGCCAGGGCGGTCAAGTGGGCAGCGAACCGGGGCGTCGTCATCGGGACCTCCCCGACCACGTTC
Organism: Enorma phocaeensis; assembly: GCF_016901575.1. Lineage (GTDB taxonomy): Bacteria > Actinomycetota > Coriobacteriia > Coriobacteriales > Coriobacteriaceae > Limicola > Limicola phocaeensis_A. The sequence continues at coordinate 154,596 of NZ_JACJKQ010000004.1, read as the reverse complement.
TCCCCGTTCGAGAACTGCACGCGCCAGCAGATCATGCTCATGATCTACCGCAACGCGATGCGGTGAGCATTCGCAATACGGCCCGGGGCTGACGCCTCGGGGGATGGGGCGGGGCCGAGCGGCCCCGCCTTTCCTGTTTGTCGGGCCGGGACGTGCCCGGGCGCCGTCAGTCCGAGGATTGAGCCTCCCAGTCGATGCTGATGACGAGCTGCGTTTCGGGCAGGCCGGTGATGCCGATGCATGCCTGCGGGTGGTCCCGCAGCCGTTCCATCGAGGCGCGGTCGACCTGGAACCGGTGCGTCACGCCGTCCTCTGCTAAGGGTCGCTATGTGAAGAGCATCGCTCTCACCTCGACCATGGGCCCTGGCGTCAAGGTCGATCCTGCTGTCCAGCGCAACTTCATGGCTGAGTAAGCAAGGTTTCTAAGACAGAAATCCCTTCGGGTCATGTGAAGCCCGGTCTCGTTTTGCGAGGCCGGGCTTTTTTGTATCTAGTTTCGCGCCTGCCACTATTCCTGATGTAACACTTAACTAAAGAAAGTATATCGACAGACATAGTACTCTATGTTAGATTGAGCTTAGCAGGAAACGGCGCCAACCTAGGAGGTGACGCAATGGCTACGCGAGACGCGGTAAGCGATTTGATTCGTGGCAACATTGACGCAATCATCCTTTGCACGCTCTCCCGAGGCGACAGCTATGGGTATGAAATTCTCAAAGAGGTCGCTCAAACGAGCCATGGACAGTATGAGATGAAAGAGCCCTCGCTCTATACCTGCCTCAAGCGGCTTGAGGGACAGGGATTTGTCTCGAGCTATTGGGGTGATGAGACGCAGGGGGCACGTCGTAAGTATTACCGAATCACCGATGCGGGATCCCAGGAGTTGATGGACGCAACAGAGCGCTGGGTAAAAGTCCGCGACATCATTGATAGGCTGCTGAACCAGAACGGGGGAGACCGATGAACGAGCTTCGTATGTATGTGGAACACCTCTTCGAGGGCAAGGTCCTTACGTCCGAGAACATTGAGCTCAAAGAAGAGATCTATGGCAACTTGATGGCGCGGTATCAGGATTATCTTGCTGACGGCATGTCAGAGGACGAGGCCCTGAAGAAAACCAAAGAGAGCGTCCCTAGCATCGATGATGTCCTTTCGCCTGACGGCGAGCTGTCGGAAGATGGGGGCAGCGATACGCGGAGGCTGGACGCTGACGATGCTGCGTCAAGCGCTCCTACCCAGGTGATGGATTCGCCTTCGGGCGATTCGTCGTCCGATGAGAAGGCGCGGGTCGCAGGGGCGCCTGTTCCGCCTATGGAGGCAGATGTCCAGCAAGCGGGAACGAGCAAGGCGCCCAGGAAGAAGTGGCCGGTCGTCGTTGGCATCGCGGCTGCGGCTGTATTGGTGCTCGGCGGCCTCTGGGTTGCCATGAACATGTTTGTGGAGCCCGCAGTCGACCGCGTAGAAGACACGGTTGCCAACGTGCAGGACATCACGCAAGGCAACTCGGGCGGCAATGCTGGCAACAACGCGGGAAACTCTGGGCAGACGCCCACGTTCACCGATCCCGAGGACCAGCGCGAGTACGAGGCGACCACAGCCCTCATGCAGGAGATAGAGGACAGCACGGCAGACTTGCTGCAGATCTATGCAGGACGGGCAATGAGCTCCGAGGTGGCAGACCTTGCTGCCGAGTTGCCGCTGGGCGCCCATCGCCGCGAGGCGGGGTTGGACGATACTGCCACCGGGGTCGCCTATATTGACTACACGGAGGTGTCTGAGGACATCGATGGAGACGCCATCGATCTCGCCCTTGCCTACAATGCGACCGCCATCTTCTCGGTGTATCCCGATATATCGATGGTGCGCGTAACCCTGCAAGAGGCCAACGACAGCCAGTGGGATGCCGATACCTATGTGTTTGAGCGCACGAGCCTCGAATCGAGCTTCACCAGCGTGAGCGACGGACTGGTCACCCAGCTCAACGGCTCGCTGTTTGAAAGCACGGATGCTTGGTCACAGGTGAAGGGCTATCTTGATCGGGTAGAGTTTGCAGAGCGTGTCGTGGACCGTGCCGAGACCAACTAGGTCCGTCGCATCTTTCAAATGGCAAAAACTGTGTGAGAAGGCGGCGCGCCGGGGTATTCAACCTGGCGCGCCGCCTGACGGCCAATTGGTGGCAGCCGAATGATCGCCTATACCGCCTATCAGATTGTCGCTTGCGTTGGCACTTTAGTTTGCTACACTACAAACCATCGCCACGTCCGCAAGGCCGGCGAGAGACGAAGGGATGAACGCATGGAGTTCGCAATGAACATCGCAGCTTGGGCCGTCGAGGCTCCTGCCGCCATGCAGCTTCTATCCCTAGACGCCCTACTACTAGGTGCATGCGCGCCGGGGGTGTCGGCCAGCCTGTAGGCCCGTTTGGATTAACCGTACCACCAGGCACCCGCGACGCGTATCTGCCCCTCGCCCTGCAGGGCTTGGCGGACCGTCCGGGTGCCTTTTGCGTAAGCGCGGCATGTGTGTCATCCCCTGCAGAGCACGATTTGGATGCAACGGCTCACAGTAGGAGGAACCATGACCCGCAAGATCGCCATCTTTGACACAACGCTGCGCGATGGAGAGCAGTCTCCCGGCGCAAGCATGAACACCGAAGAGAAGCTCATCATCGCCCGGCAGCTCATCCGTATGAACGTCGACGTCATCGAGGCCGGCTTCCCCATTTCTAGCCCGGGCGACTTCAAGAGCGTTGCCGAGATCGGCCGCATCGCGGGCGATAGGTGCACGGTCTGCGGCCTCACCCGCGCGGTGGACAAGGACATCGAGGTTGCCGCCGAGGCGCTCAAGACCGCAAAGCGCCCCCGTATCCATACCGGTCTGGGCGTGTCGCCGAGCCATCTGCATGACAAGCTGCATCTTACCGAGGATGAGGCGATCGAGCGCGCGATTCGTGCGGTCAAGCTGGCGCGCAACTTCGTTGACGATGTAGAGTTCTACGCCGAGGATGCCGGCCGAGCCGATCAGGACTTCCTCGTTCGCATCATCGAGGCTGCGGTAAAGGCCGGCGCCACGGTCGTCAACATCCCAGACACCACCGGCTACAACCTGCCTTGGCACTTCGGGCAGCGCATCCGCGACCTGCGCGAGCGCGTCGACGGCATCGAAGACGTCACGATCTCGGTGCACACCCACAACGACCTGGGCATGGCAACGGCGCTGGCGCTTGAGAGCGTCCGCAACGGCGCCACGCAGATCGAGTGCACCATCAACGGCCTGGGCGAGCGTGCGGGCAACACCTCGCTCGAAGAGGTCGTCATGGCCATCCGCATGCATGGCAGGGAGCTCGACGCCCACACCGACATCGTGACGCAGGAGCTCTGCCACGCATCGAAGCTCGTGAGCTCCATCACCGGCATCAACGTGCAACCCAACAAGGCCATCGTGGGCGCCAACGCCTTCGCACACTCTTCGGGCATACACCAGGACGGCGTGCTCAAGGCGCGCGACACCTACGAGATCATCGACCCGGCCGACGTGGGCGCTGCCGGCTCGCAGATCATCCTGTCTGCCCGCTCCGGCCATGCGGCGCTGCGCCATCGTATGTCTGAGCTGGGCTACACCTTTGCCGATGACGAGTTTGAGAGCATCTATCAGGCGTTCTTGGAGGTTGCGGACAAGAAGAAGGAAGTGTACGACGAGGACCTGGAGTCCATCGTGCACGAGCGCGAGCGTGTGTCGAAGGCCATCTGGACGCTCGACGCCGTTCAGGTTTCCTGCGGCTTCCCGCTTACGCCGACCGCGACGCTCACCTTGGTGGACGAGAGCGGCGAGAAGCACACCGTCGCCGCGTACGGCACGGGTCCTGTGGACGCTGCATACAAGGCTGTCGATGAGATCGTGAAGGTCGAAAACGACCTCTCCGAGTTTGCCATCAAGGCCATTACGCGCGGCATCGACGCCATGGGTGAGGTGACGGTGCGCGTGACGGCGGCTTCGGGCGAGGTGTACACCGGTCGCGGCAGCGACAACGACATCATCGTCTCCTCCACGAAGGCCTACGTCAACGCTTTGAACCGCCTGATCTCCGATCAGCGGGAGCATGCGGCGTAGGTCGGACCTGGCCGGGCTGCTGGATGATTCCATCCTTCGCGGGTCCTCGCGCTGCGCGCTGCGGAAGCGCTCGGGACGAAACATCCGGCAGCCCCTCGGTACCGTGCTTGCACGCGAATGGTTCGGCCTCCGTGCTTGGCAACCTCGCTTGAATCTAGCGCGCCGCGGCGCGGCGCCCTATATAAGGGGAAGCCTCGCGAAAACGTTCATGTTCGCCCTTTGATCGGGCGTCGTACCTGGAAAGAAAGGGTTACACAAGTCTCGGGGCAACATCCTGAGCGCTTCCGCAGGCAGCATGCCGAGGACCAGCGAAGGATGATGCCCCGAGACTCACGGAAGGATTTCAGAAAGGAACTTACGACCATGCCACGTCCCATGACTGTAGCTGAGAAGATCCTGGCGGCGCACGCCGGCCTCGAGGAGGTGCGGCCCGGCCAGCTCGTCGAGTGCGACCTGGACCTGGTGCTCGCCAACGACATCACCGCGCCCATCGCCATCGACGTCTTCCACGAGCTGGGAGCGAAAGAGGTGTTCGACCGCAGCCGCGTATGCCTCGTTCCCGACCACTATGCGCCCAACAAGGACATCAAGAGCGCCGAGCAGACCAAGAAGATGCGTGACTTTGCCCATGAGCAGAAGATCGTGCATTACTGGGAGCAGGGATGTGCGGGCATCGAGCACGCCCTCTTGCCCGAGCAGGGCGTCGTGGTGCCGGGCGACCTGGTGATCGGTGCCGACTCGCATACCTGCACCTACGGCGCGCTCGGCGCGTTCTCCACCGGCGTGGGCTCCACCGACGCGGGCGTGGGCCTGGCGACAGGACGTGCCTGGTTCAAGGTTCCTCCCACCATCCGCTTCGAGATCGAGGGCGAGCTCGTCGATGGAGCCTCCGCCAAGGACATCATCCTGCACATCATCGGTCTGATCGGCGTCGACGGCGCGCTCTACCAGGCGATGGAGTTTGCCGGCTCCACCATCCGCAACCTCTCCATGGAGGGGCGCATGACCATCTCCAATATGGCGATCGAGGCGGGCGGCAAGGCCGGCATCATCGAGGTCGATGACATGGCCCGCGCCTGGCTGGAAGGACGTTGCGAGCGTCCCTATGTCGAGTACCACGCCGACCCCGACGCGGAATACGCCCGCGTGATCAAGATCGACGCCGCCGACATCAAGCCGTGCGTTTCGTGGCCGCATCTTCCCAGCAATACCCATCCGGTGAGCGAGTCGACGCATATCGCTATCGACCAGGCAGTTATCGGTTCGTGCACCAACGGACGCATCGAGGACATGCGTGCTGCCGCCGAGGTGCTGCGTGGTCGCAAGGTGAACCCCAATGTGCGCTGCATCGTGATTCCCGCGACCCAGGCGGTGTTCCGCCAGTGCATGGACGAGGGCCTGGCACAGGTGTTTGTGGATGCGAACTGCGTGTTCTCCACGCCCACCTGCGGCCCGTGCCTGGGCGGATACATGGGGATCCTCGCGGCGGGCGAGCGCTGCGTGTCCACCACGAACCGCAACTTCGTAGGCCGCATGGGCGACACGACCTCTGAGGTCTATCTGGCGAGCCCCGCCGTCGCCGCGGCTAGCGCCGTCGCCGGTCACATCTGCGCTCCGTCAGACCTGTAACTTCCCCAGGGCCTCGGCGGCATCATCCGCTGCTCGGACAGTCCTCGCTCGCTGCGCTCGCTGCGGAACTCGCGACGGACGATGCCGCCGAGGCCGGCGCTACAAGGTCTACTTCGCCTGGCTAAATCAAGCGAGGGGCCTTGAGCGGCAGGGGGCTCTTTGGCGCGAGGTCCTGGGCGCATTCCCTCGCGCGCAGTTTCCGCAGGCCGAAGGCCGAGGACTGTTTGAGCACGTGGGAATGCGCCCAGGACCACGGGTGACAAGAAAGGATATCTACCATGAAGTTCGAAGGCACCGTTTTTAAATATGGACGCGACGTCGACACCGACGTGATCATTCCCGCTCGCTATCTCAATAGCTCCGACCATGCGCATCTGGCGGCGCATGCGATGGAGGATATCGACCCCACCTTCGCCACGACCGTGAAGCCTGGCGATATCGTGGTCGCGGAGGAGAACTTTGGCTGCGGCTCGAGCCGTGAGCATGCCCCGGTGGCACTCAAGGCAGCGGGCGTGTCGTGCGTCATCGCAAAGAGCTTTGCACGCATCTTCTACCGCAATGCCATCAACGTGGGCCTTGCCATCCTGGAGTGCCCCGATGCGGTCGATGCCATCGAGGCGGGTGCGCGCGTCGCGGTCGACACCGATGCCGGGACCATCACCAACCTGGATACCGGTGCGACCTTCACGGCGGAGCCGTTCCCGCCGTTCATCGCCGAGATCATCGAGGCGGGCGGCTTGGTCGAGCGCACCCGCGCCAAGCTCGCCATGGGATGATTGGGGACGGGTTCATTTCATCCATTTCATGAAGGAGGATGCACGCGCATGCCGCTGGACAATCCGTTTGCGGCGGGCCCGAGCTCGCAGAATTGGAGTTGCAACGTGAAGAAGACCTATAAGATTTGCTGCCTGCCGGGTGACGGCATCGGCCCAGAGATCATTGCCGAGGGCAAGAAGGTGCTCGCCGCCGTGGGAAAGAAGTACGGCGTGGGCTTTGAGTGCGCCGACGAGCTTATCGGAGGTGCGGCGATCGATGCATGCGGCAATCCGTTGCCGGACGGCACGCTCGAGGCGGCTCGCGCTTCCGACGCCGTTTTGCTCGCGTCTGTCGGCGGACCCAAATGGGACACCACCGATCCCAATGCCCCCCGTCCCGAGCAGGGCCTGCTCAAGATCCGCAAGGAGCTTGGGCTCTACACCAACCTTCGGCCCGTGCAGATCTTTGCCGCGCTTGCAGGCGCCTCGACGCTCAAGCCCGAGGTGATCGACGGCGTGGACATGATGATCGTGCGCGAGCTGACCGGTGGCCTGTACTTTGGCCGCCGCGAGCGTTTCTACGACGAGGATGGCGCCGGCGCGGACGGCAAGCCCGGTCAGCGCGCCTACGACACGCTTGAGTACCGCGAGTACGAGATAGAGCGCATCGCGCGGCAGGCGTTCGACGCCGCTCGCAAGCGTCGCAGCAAGGTGTCGAGCGTGGACAAGGCGAATGTGCTCGAGACGAGCCGCATGTGGCGCGAGATCGTGCATCGCATCCACGACGCGGAGTATCCCGACGTGGAGCTCGAGGACGTGCTCGTGGACAACGCCGCGATGCAGCTCATCAATCGTCCGGCGACCTTTGACGTCGTGGTGACTGAGAACATGTTTGGCGACATCCTCTCCGACGAGGCCGCGCAGATCACAGGGTCTTTGGGCATGCTCGCGTCGGCAAGCCTGGGCGACGGCGTGGCGCTCTACGAGCCGAGCCACGGCAGCGCTCCCGACATCGCCGGCCAGGGCATCGCGAACCCGCTCGCGCAGATCCTCTCCGTCGAGATGATGCTGCGCTACAGCTTCGATATGGCGGATGCGGCAGATGATATCCGCCGTGCCGTGACGGAGGTCTTGGACGAAGGGCTGCGCACGCGCGACATCGCCGACGGGTCGACGCCTGCAGAGAAGACGCTGGGCACCGAGGCGATGGGCGACGAGGTGGCCAAGCGCATCTAGGAGGATCGAGACCGCGGCGCCCCATGAGGTGCGGCGCAAGCGTTTCTGTGTCGGGTGGGGGCATGTCGGGGCCGGCGTGCCCCCCGTCTGCTGCGCCGCCGCCGGAACTTGATGGGGCATGGCGCGCGGGAGGCTGTTGCCAGCGGTTTGGCATCACGATGACAGGCGCTCGGCTTCGGAAAGCCGCTTGCTGATATTCGCCTTCGCATAGAGAACGCGGGCGACTACCACGGTCTTGCGATCCTCTTCGACCCAATAGAATGCAACATATGTTGCGCAGCGCATGGTCCGGTATTCGTGCTTGAGCGGTCGAATGGGCGTGTAGACGGCTCGCCGATACGGCATGTCGCTCAGCTGGTCCACGGCGCGTACGATATTCTCCACGGTGCGTTCGGCCGCTGCGGGATTCTTGAGCGCATGGGCGATATAGCGGGCGATCTCTTGAAGATCCCTGAGGGCAAGCGGAAGATATTCGACGCTATACATGAGTAGAGGCCCTCTGTGCTTCCGTCGTGCGTTGAGTCATGTCAGCATCATCGGTCGAGTGCGGTATGAGTGCGCTCGATTCAAGTGTTGAGCGTATCGCTGCGAGCACTTCATCTGGTGAATAGCGCTTTGAGGTGGTTTCTGCCTCGCGCTCTGCGTCTTGCAGCTTGGTGTAGACCGAGCTGTCAAATTCTAAGGCAGCAAATGCTTCCATGCTCATGACGACCATGTCTCCCACCCCATTTTTGGTGAGGAAGACAGGTTCGCCGCTTTTATGTACGTCGCAGGAAACTTCAGTAAACTTATTCCGCAAGTCTGAGACAGGTCGAATCTTTTGCATTGGGAGTCCTCTCGCTCATGGAAATAATTCTATCATAATTATGATAGATGATGAGGGGCTTGCCGGACCACCCTTCACGGATCGGCACGTCAGCACAGCCGGCTTCGACGGAGGGCCCTAACTAGATCGGAAGACGACGTCGAGGAATCGGGTATGCATGGGAATGCCGGGCGAATGTCCTGAGGGGCGGGTCGCTGCGGCCACGACTACCGCTTGCGCCATTCGTGGGGCGTGGTGCCGGTCCACTCGCGAAATGTGCGATAGAACGTCGTGAGGTTGCTCGTGATTTGGCGCATGAAGCCGAATCACGCCCGAAGTCTTCTCGATGCGTCTTGCGCAGGATTGTACGCTTGCGATGTTTGGGGCCCTATCCCATAAGCGATCCGTTGAAGTAGACGATGGCGGCAAGCGCGCCGATGATGCTTGCTCCAAACAACGTGCCGCCGATGCCCAAAAGCACCTTGCTCCAAAGAGGGGCGGGGCGGCGAAGGGTCATGCCGCCGCAGCCGATGGCGCATGCGAACATGCCGGCACCTAGAGCGACCATGCATGCTCCCTCTACGAGTGCGAGCGACGGAAGGTCGGAGGCGGCGACGTTGGCATAGTGGTAGCTGTGCAGCGAGCTCACATCGCCGGTGGCTATCATATTCACGCCCGGCACGATGCCAAGCAGCGACAGGACGATGCCGACGGCGGCGCAGGCAAGCATGGTCATGCGCGGCTTGGTGTTCATAAGTGGCCAGCTTCCGTTGGGGGCGAAGCTCATGAGCGCCCCGTTGTGGCGGATGACGGCGACGAACATGCCTGCGATGCTCGCCACAAGCAGGACGGCTCCCACGATGGAAGCCCAGCTGGGAAGGATGGTCGGGGTGATCAGCGCAATCGAGACGCCCGTGCCGATCAGGCAGCCTCCTGTCTCGCGGGCAAGTGCGGGCCGTTCTGCCACGGGTGTGGTGGCATAGTGATATCCGTGAAGCAGGCGGTAGTCTCCGGAGTAGACCATAAAGGCACCCATAAGCGCGATGCAGACGGCAACGCCGAGGCTTAAGACGATAGTTTCCATGACTCGACCTCTCGACGGGTGGCGCGGGCACAGGGCAGCGCTGCCACGACTGCGCGGCGAGACGGGTGTCTCGCCGTGGGTTAGCGCGGGATTATAGTCAGTCGTCACGGGATGGCAAGGGCCGACGCCAATGGCGGGATGTTGTCGGTGAGCGGACGAGCGGCGCGGTTGGCCTTGGCGGCGTGCCTGGGCTACCCAAGCTCGCGGGCAATGGCGCGAACGACGGCGTCAGCAGCGACGGAAGTTTTCGAGGCGTCTTCGATCGTGAAGATCACCTTGCCCTTGATGCCCAGTTCGCTCACTTCAGAGAAGAATACTTTAGGGCCATCGGTAATGGGGGATACGGCGCCAGCGGCCTGCCGCGCCTGATCGATGATGGTGTCAGAGAGCTGGTCGAGGTCGCGAGCCACCTTTCCGTGCCGACCATCTTCGGCAGGGTCGGGGCCCGCCTCCTCCGAGGAGCTGTGGCCCCCTGCCGGAATCAGCGTCTCGACGTCGACGTGGCGCGACACGGCGAAGGGTACGGCGACACGGCTGGCGGGAAGCAGGTGGACGAGCGCCGTCTTTGAAATCACCGAGTTTGGAATGATGACCGTCTGCCCAAGGCTGTCGCGAATGGTGGTGTGCCTCCAGGTCACGTCTTGGACCACGCCCATCGAAGATCCGACCTCGATGTTGTCTCCAGGCTTGACGATACCCATGAGCGTGACCTGTAGACCTCCGATAAGGTTGGAAAGGGTGTCCTGGAAGCCCAGCGAGACCGCAATGCCTCCGACGCCGAGGGCGGTGATAAACGCGCTGACATCTTGGCCAAAGCAGGTGCCCAGAATAAAGCTGCCGCCCACGACGTATACCGTTGCCCTCACGATGTTGACGATGATGCTCGATGTGGGCAGCGGATTGCTGTCGTGATGAAGCAGGCGCTGCGCGGTATGCGCGGCGACGTTGGCGAGGGCAAGCGTGATGGCGGCAAAGATAACTGACCAGATGATGCTCTGGACGAGGGGGATTTGCAAAAAGCCGAGAATATCGGCAAGAAGCTGCGGCATGGCGGTCCTTTCGTGCGGTAGGTCTCTTTCATGATACCCACAGCGGGCTGCCGCTTCCGTGTGGCGGGAGAGTCCGGCGCGTTGCTCATTGCCGTGACGGAAGTCGATGCGTGCAGCGGCCTGCCTGACTTGTAACGGCTGGCCGCCAGGGCGCGATGCGGAGGCGTCGGGGCGATGCTGGCGGCTACTGCATCGATTCGCGCCGGACCTTGCGGTCCAGCAGCAGCGTTATCGCGACCAAAGCAAGGGCGACAATCGAGAACGCGCCGCCCACCAAGCCGACCTGGGCCATGCCCGGTCCGGAGACCACGGCCCCTCCCACGGCGGTGCCAAAGGCGATGCCGGTGTTGAACGACATGGGTTCGAGCGAGCTCGCCAGCGTGAGCGCCTTGGGATGGCGCGTGCGGGCGACGCGCATGAACAGGCTGATGCAGGGGACCGAGACGATATACATGGACAGTCCGATGGCGAGCACCACGACGAGGGCTGCGGGCATGGTCGAGCCGAGGGCGAACAATCCAAACAGAAGCGCCGCCTGCACCAAAAAGCTTGCCAGGAGGGACTTCATGCCAAAACGGGCGTCGAACCAGCCGGAAAGCAGGTTGGAGAAGAAGCATGCGACGCCATACGCCATGAGCACGGTGCTGGCGCCAAGGGCGTCAAGCCCCAGGATGGTTTCGAGGTAGGGAGTCACATAGCCGTAGAACACGTAGACCGATCCCACGCCAAAGATGAAGATCGCCATACCGGTGAGAATCTGCGGTTCCAAAAACAGCACTGCCTGTTCGCGCATGGTGGCGGGCTCGTCGGTGCTGCCGGTGCGCGGAAGCACCGCCAGCAACGCCAGGCTCGTAATGACCGCCATTGCGAGCACGCCGACCATGGCCAGGTGCCAGTCCATGGTCTCGGCAATCATCTTTCCCGCAGAGGTCGATATGACCATGGCAACGGAAAAGGCCGCGTATACGATAGAAATCATCATCGAGGTCTTCTCGACGCCTACAAGCTCGGGAATGAACGTTACGCCGACAGCGAGGAGCGCTCCCGATACCGCGCCAAGCAACACCCGCGAGGCGAGGAGCAGCTCGAAGGTCGGCGCAAACGCCATGGCGACGTTCGAGGCGATAAACACCGCTGCGTAGGCGACGAGCAGTTGGTAGCGTTTGAAGCGCCCGGTGGTGATGGCGAGCACGGGCGTGCAGACCGCATAGGTGATGGAGAAGAAGCTGATGAGCTCGCCGACGCGGGCGAGGCTCACGCCGAACGCCTCGGCCAGCTCGGTTTCGATGCCGATGACCACAAACTCAGAGCATCCGAGGGAAAAGCCCAGCAGCGTGAGCAAGGCTACGCAGGCGAGCGCGTGGGGCGTGAGACGCCCACCTCTCTTGTCGGGAGAAGTCTTGGGGGTGGCGGTCGCGTGCGTGGGCTGGGACATGGGCTGCCTTTCCAGAGTCGAATCGGTTCAAACATTCGTAATTGTAGCAGCGCGTTTGTTGCCATGCCTAAACCTTTGCATGCCCGTGTCTTTAGTGGGGCGAGGCGCCGGCGGCAGCATCGCGGTAAACTTCTGATGCAGATAGGACGCCAGAGGGGAGCTTCATATGCAGTTTGGACGCTAAGCGCTTCAAATGGGGCAGTTATCGTCCATTGTGCATAAGAAGATCTGCTGGAGCGTCCAAATTGCAATAAAAGCCGGGCGGCGTCGGAGTCGACGTCGAGGTCGGCGGCGACGGAGGGCCTCGCCGGGGCCACGCCGCCATGCTCGGTGGCAGGTGCAGCAAGGAGGACGTCGTTGACGGGGCGGGTGAGGTGTCGGATGAAGCAGCAGGTGAAAACAGCTGGCTCGGTGGAACGCGCGGACGGGCGTCCACGTCCCTCCGTGATTCAAGTGCGAGGCGCGCGCGTTCACAATCTCAAGAGCATCGACGTCGACATACCGCTGGGCCAGCTCGTGGGCATTGCGGGCGTGTCGGGGTCGGGCAAGAGCTCGCTTGCGCTCGGAACGCTCTACGCCGAGGGGAGCCGGCGCTATCTGGATGCGCTTTCAACCTATACGCGTCGCCGCATCAGCCAGACGGCGCGCGCCACGGTGGACGAGGTGCGCCATGTCCCGGCTGCGCTCGCCTTGCGCCAGCGTCCGGGCATTCCCAGCGTTCACTCGACCTTCGGAACCTCGACCGAGCTGCTCAATTATCTGCGTCTCCTCTTTTCGCGCCTGGGGAGTCACCGGTGTCCCCGTTGTGGGGCGCATGTTCCTCCGAGCATGAACGTGGCGCTTGAACGGCCGCTTGTCTGTCCTGAATGCGGCGCGGAGTTTCGGGGCCCCGGCGCCGAGGAGCTCGCCTTCAACAGCGCGGGTGCCTGCCCAACCTGCGGGGGCACAGGTATCGTGCGCACGGTCGACGAGGCGTCTCTTGTTCCGGACGAGTCGCTTTCCATCGACGAGGGCGCGGTGGCGCCGTGGAACACGCTCATGTGGGACCTCATGAAGCAGGTCGCGCGCGAGATGGGCGTGCGCACCGACGTGCCGTTTTGCGAGCTCACGCCCGCCGAGCGCGATATCGTCTTTCATGGCCCGGCCGAGAAGAAGCACATTCTCTACCATGCCAAGAAGGGCGACAATTTCGCCGAGCTCGACTTCACCTATTTCAACGCCGTCTACACGGTGGAAAACGCGCTCGCCAAGGCCAAAGACGAGAAGGGGCTTGCGCGTGTCTCGAAGTTCCTGCGCGAGGAGGTGTGCCCCGATTGCGGCGGAACGCGTCTTTCCGCAGCCGCCCGCGGACCCCTGATCGATTGTATGACGCTTGCCGACGCGACGGCGATGACTCTGGACGAGCTGGCCTCTTGGGCGCCTGGCGTTCCGGCGCTCATGCCGGCCGACCTTGAGCCCATGGCGAAAACCATCGTGGCCGAGATGTCCGAGCCCATCGAGCGCCTGCAGCAGCTGGGGCTCGGATACTTGAGCCTCGACCGCGCCTCGTCGACGCTCTCCACCGGCGAGCGGCAGCGCGTGCAGCTTGCCCGAGCCGTGCGCAATCGCACGTGCGGCGTGCTCTACGTGTTGGACGAGCCTTCAATCGGCTTGCATCCGTCCAATGTCGAGGGCCTGCTGGGCGTGGTGGACGACCTTCTGGACGACGGCAACTCGGTGGTGCTGGTCGACCATGACGTGCGGGTGCTGCGTCACGCGGACCACCTGGTCGAAATCGGTCCCGGCTCGGGTGCCGATGGCGGGCGGATCATCGCCCAGGGCACCGTCGCCGAGGTCGAAGCGGCGCCAGAGACGCGCATCGGGCCGTTTCTTTCGGGCGAACGGCGCATCCGCACGCGCGGGCGGGCGACGTCTGGCGAGCTGTTCGCGCAGGGCTCGGTGCTCCTTGAGACCGATGCCATACATACGGTCAAGCCTCTTGAGGTCAGGATTCCGCGCGGAAGGCTCACCGCGGTTACGGGCGTGTCGGGTTCTGGCAAGACGACGCTGGTGCTCGAGAGTCTTATTCCGGCGTTGAAGGCGGCGTCGGCGGGGGAGCGGCTTCCCTCGCACGTGCGCGCGATTGATGCTGGCGGGATTCGGCGGGCGAGCCTCATCGACGCGACGCCGATCGGGGCAAACGTGCGCTCGACGGTGGCGACCTACTCGGGCGTGCTGGACGACCTTCGCCGCGCCTTTGCCAAGCTGCCCGAGGCGAAGGAGCGCGGCCTCAAGGCAGGCTCCTTCTCGTATAACACGGGCTCGCTGCGCTGTCCCACCTGTGACGGAACGGGTCAGATATCGCTTGACGTGCAGTTCTTGCCGGACGTCGACATCCCGTGCCCCGATTGCGGCGGCTCGCGATACGGCGGCGCGGCGGCGGAGATCCGTCTTGGCGGCGATGTGAGCCTGCCCGAGCTTCTGTCGTATACGGTCGACCAGGCGCGGGATGTGCTCGAGTCGACCACGCTGCGCTCGGCCAAGGCGAAGCTTGCGGTCCTATCTGACTTGGGGCTGGGGTATCTCACCTTGGGCGAGGCGACGCCGGCCCTTTCGGGCGGCGAGGCGCAGCGACTCAAGCTGGCAAGCGAGCTCACGCGCAACCAAGAGGACGCGCTGTTTGTGTTCGACGAGCCCACGATCGGATTGCATCCGCTCGACGTCGAGGTGCTTCTAGGCGTCTTGCAGCGCCTCATTGATAACGGCGCGACCGTTGTGGTGATTGAGCACGACCTGGACATGATCGCCAACGCCGACTATGTGGTGGACATGGGGCCGGGAGGCGGCGACGCGGGCGGGCGCGTGGTGGTTGCCGGAACCCCCGAAGAGGTGGCGTCGTGCCCTGCCAGCGTGACGGGCCGATACATCGCCGAAGAGCTGGGGTGACGGGGCCCTCGCGAAGGGCCTGCCCGCCGGCGTCCGGACATGGGCCCAGCGATGGGGCGTCTTGCCTTCAGCGACGTTCCTTGCAGCTTGTTGCGTCTTTTCGCGGAGGCGCGCGCTCTCGGCCGCGTCGCGCGGACGACCTGATAGCATATCCCCGTATGTCAGGCGGTGCCGGCGCATGTCGGCGCCGCTTCATCGTGTACCCGCGTTTCGAACCAAGAGGGGAAGACCATGATCAAAGAGATCGTGAAGGACGAAGAGTTTCTGAGCAAGCCGGCGGAGCCCGCGACGGTCGAGGATGCCGAGGTCGGCCAGGACTTGCGCGACACCATGGAGTCGCTCGACGACTGCGTCTGCCTGGCCGCCAACCAGATCGGCTCCACGAAGGCCGTCATCGCCTACGAGGACGCTGGCCGCATCTGGGTGATGTTCAACCCCAAGATGGTCGCTTCCATCCAGCCCTACGAGGCGGTTGAGGGGTGCGTCTCTCGCGAGGAGCCCAGCCAGGTCAAGCGCTTCAAGATGATTCGCGTCTCCTATCAGGTGCTTTCGAACGGCAACCTTGTGAGGAGGACCAAGCAGCTGTCTGGTTGGACCGCCGAGATCGTCCAGCACGGTCTCGACCATCTTGCGGGCAAGCTGGTGTAGCTTTTGTCGCGACCGAATCTGGGGATGTGGCTGCCCCTGGTGGGGCTTGCCTTTGCCGCCTTCATGTTCAACACCTCGGAGTTCATGCCGGTGGGGCTGCTGACCGACATCGCTGGTTCGTTCAGGCTCAGCGAGGCGCAGGCCGGCATGATGATTTCCATCTATGCATGGGCGGTGATGCTGCTGTCGCTTCCGCTTATGATGTGGGGCTCCCGGCTGCCCATGCGCACGCTCCTGCTGCTGGTAATCGGTCTGTTCTTAGCTGGTCAGGCAGCCTCTGCGGTGGCGCCGACCTTCCCGTTGCTAGTTGTCGCGCGTCTGCTGGTCGCCGCGGCGCACGCGGTGTTTTGGTCTATCGCCTCGCCTCTGGCGACCCGCGTCGCCGACGACCGCCATGCAGCCACGGCTATGAGCATGGTGGTGACGGGCTCCTCGGTGGCGATGATTTTCGGCATGCCGCTCGGCCGCGTCATCGGGCTGTCGGTTGGCTGGCGCATGACGTTTGCTTGCGTGGGGGCGGTCGCCCTGTGCGTGCTGCTGCTCATGGCCGCGGTCATGCCACGTCTGGAGAAGGGTGAGCCGTTTACGCTTGCGCAGATGCCGACGCTGCTGCGCAATCGCTCGCTCATGGCGATCTACGCGGTAACGATTCTGGCGGCGACGGGATACTACACCGGATACAGCTACGTCGAGCCGTTCTTGCAACAGGTCGCCGGTCTTGCCGATGGCACCATCACCGCGGCGCTCATGGCATTCGGCTGCGCGGGCATCGTGGGCAGCCTGCTGTTTTCGCGTCTCTACGACGGACATCGGACATCGTTCTCACGCGTCATGCTGGCGGGCCTTGCATTGGCGTTGCTGCTGATGGCCGTGACGGGCATCGCCCCCATGGCGGCGTTCGGGGTCTGCTTCATCTGGGGTCTGAGCGCCACGGCGTTCAACGTCGCCTTCCAGGCGGAGATCATCCGCGTGACCCCTCCCGATGCGTCCGCCGTTGCCATGTCGATCTTCTCGGGCCTGTTCAACTTGGGAATCGGCTGCGGCACCTGGCTTGGGGGCATGGTGACCGATTCGATCGGCATTGGCCAGGTGGGCCTTGTGGGCGGTGTCATCGCTGTCTTGGCATTCATTGCGTGCTGCGCGACCATGGGCAAGCGGGCTTTCCCGGCGGCCCGGGCGTAGTCGCTGGGCGTTGCACTCCGAGAGTCATCATGCGCTATACGAGGGGGGTCCTTGCGGACCCCCCTCGTCATATCTCACACATGGGGTGGCCGTTGCCCGGCAGCATCAAGTGTTCGAGTCAAGGGCAGGCCAAGGTTTCGCGCGCCCGTTATTTCACGGTGAGCACCGGCACGTCGACCGAGCGCAGGACGCCAAAGCTCACGCTTCCCAGCATGCCGCGAAGCGCTCCCAGCCCACGGCGCCCCATGACGACCAAATCGATGTCATGGTTGGTCACGTACTCGGCGATTCCTTCCACAGGAGACCCCGCGATGATGGCCGTGGAGACGATCTTGCAGGAAGCCCCGTCTTTTGCGTCGTTGATCATGCCCTCCATGTCGGCGCGGACGCGGTGGAGCAGCGCTCCCATGACGCTGTCATATTCGAGCGGGGTGGTGCTGGAAAGCGGGTCTCCAAAGCTGTCGCTGTCGATGGAGGGGCCGGGAATCGCCCCGATGGACACCACGGTGACAACGTGCACCTGCGCCTCCGCGTCGTCGCCGACCATCCCCAGCGCAACGTGCAGCGCGCTGACCGCGTGCTCCGATTCGTCGTAGGGGACAAGCACGTTTTTGAACAACATGGCCACTCCTCCCACCCAAGGTTGTACGCTTAGTTGGGTTATACCCCGACCGGGCCTCATGGGCGCGGTCTGTCGAGGGAGGCCCGGGGTTCATCCGGCGACGGGCGCGTTTCAGGCGCCTTTTATCTTGAGCTCCTGCAGACGCGCTTTCTGTTCAGGCGAAACGCGCCGGCTCTCACGCGCCTTCTGAAGGGCCTTGTTGTGGGTCCAGGCGTCGAGGCGGGGCGGGCGCGCCTCGAAGAGGGGCAGCGTCGAGGAAGGCTGCTTGATGAGCGCACATGAGAAATACCAGGCGCGTGCCATGTTGATGTAGTACTCGCCGCGGTCTATCCGCGCGACGATCTCAAGCTGGACGGGGTCAAAGGCATCGCCGAGGAAGAGCTCCATCAGCTGCACGACGCCGAAGCGAACGACATACTCGCCGTGCGGTCCCGTCGCGGCGGTCCATGCGGTTATGCGGTCCAGGACCGCCGGGAGATCGTGCTGGAATGCCGGGACGCGAATGAGGTCGCAGGTCGCCCAGTTGTCCACGTACGGCAAAAAGGGGTCGAGCAGCTCAAAGGCTTCTTGTGGCGTGCGCGACATGATTCCGATGAGCTCGGCGTGGAGGTTCATCTCCTCATAGAGGTCGTGCGTCGGGTTCTCGAGGAACGCGCGGGCTTCGTCGGGATGAGATCGCGCGAGGGAGCGCGCATACCGCCTCAGGGCGGGGGTTCGCACGCCGAGAATGCGCGCCGGGTCAACCGTGGGGACGAGCTTTGCCTGAAAGGCTTGGTACGCCGGGTCGGCAAGGGCTGCCAGGTCAGAGGTGATATCGATGGACATGCGCTGCTCCTTTGGTGCGATGGCCCAGGCGTCTCTCGTATTGTAATGCCGTGACTCCTGCGCACTGCGGACCAGGCGCACCGCGTCGCGAGTTTGACCCGTCATGCCGCAGGCCCGACGCACCGCGCCGAGTGCGCAATGTCTCGCGGGTTATTCGTACGGGATGCCTCGTTCAAATCGGCTGCTGGCGCAAATAATTCGACAAAGGGCCCCAATCTGTGCAAAAAGTCGATTTGTCGGTCGAGTTGGGCGTGTATGCATGACCGATAAGTCGACTTTTTGAACATGGAGGGACCTCTGTGTGCAAATAATCTCTTTGTCGGTCGCCGGTAGGCGGCTTTGGCGACCGACAAAACGACTTTTTGCACAGATTAGGCCTGTCTTTCGATTTTTTGTCTTTCTATATGAATATGCTATGCATAAAACTTCGGTCAATTGAGGTGCGTTATGAATGTTTCTCAATTTGCGAGGCTTCTCCAGTTTTCGTGGTCCCTATGAGCGCCCGGGGAGGGCTATGGGAAGGTTGGACCAAGCGGGGGAAAGCCGATGGATGCGCCCCTCATCGATGCGGCGCTGCGTGGTGCGCGCATAGGGGATTTGGGGATAGCCAAATCCCGCGATCATGCCCACATAGTGGTCCTCAGGAAGCCCGAGGAGCGTGCGGACGTTCGGCATGAGCGCGAGAACGTCCAAGGGAAAGGTCATCATGACGGCACCGAGCCCGCGCGAGGTGCAGAGCAGCTCGAAGTGCGTCCCCGCGATGATGACGTCTTGCACGGGCTCGCCGTGGCCAAGCGGGGCGTGGGGGATGAGGATGTGCGGCGCGCCGCAGAAGAGCATGTCGGGGCGCACCGCCTTCTCCCAGCGCTTGAGGTCGCCGTAGCTCTGCTCGTCGTAGCCTTCTGGATAGATGCCCTCGTCCGCCAGACGCTCCATTTCGGCGCGGGCGAGGGCCCGGAGGCGATCCATCGTCTCCGCGCTGTCCACAAGCGTATACTCCACGAGCTGCTTGTTGCCTCCGTTGGGGGCGTTGGCGAGCAGCTCGAGCATCTCGTCGATCGTTTCGCGGGGAACGTCCCTGTGCAGATATCTCCGACAGGACCGGCGTCCGGCGACGAGCGCGTCCATGACCGGTTCAGCCGTGGTAGGGTCTGGCATGGGCATGCTGTCTTCGGGGCGTCTGCCCAGCACGCTCACGGCGGCTTTCGGGCAGACGGCAAGACAGTGCTGGCATTGCCAGCAGCCGTTCCATCCAAACTCGTCAAAGTCTTGGATGCACGGCTTGCCATCTGCGCCCATATGAAGGATGCCGCCTGGACATACGTTGATGCATCGGCCGCAGCCGATGCAGGCGTCGCTCACGATGAGCTGTGCTCGATTCATATTCGACCTCCTGCGGCATGTCGGGACGATTCGGCGTCTCGCTATGCTACGTGCACGCTTGCTGCCCCGCTGAACTCGCAGTCGGCAAGCTGGTCGTCGGGCAGCTGGCAGAGGCGTCGCTCCTGCGCGACGAGGCGGCGCACGAAGTCGGTCGCCGGTGCGCGCAGCAGCTCGGCGGGCGCGGCATATTGCTGGATGCGGCCGCCGTCGAGCACCAAGACGCGCGTGCCAAGCTTCAGTGCCTCCGAGATGTCGTGCGTCACAAAGAGCACGGTGATGCCGGTCTCACGATGGATGCGGGCGATCTCCTCTTGCAGCTGGGAGCGCGTAATCTCGTCCACCGCTCCAAACGGCTCGTCCATGAGCAAGATCTCTGGCGAGGCGGCAAGCGCCCGCGCGATGCCCACGCGCTGCGCCTGCCCGCCCGTGAGCTCATCGGGATAGCGGCTCTTGAGCGCGGCGTCGAGCCCTACGATCCCCATCCATTTTTCCACGGCGGCAGCGGTGCGCCCGTGGTCGCGGCGATTGAGCAGGCTCGGCACGTAGGCGATGTTTTGCTCCACCGTGCGGTGCGGAAAGAGCATGCTGCCCTGGATTGCGTATCCGATCGAGCGCCTGAGCTCAACGAGGTCCTTCTCTGCCACGTCCTCTCCGTTCACGAGCACCTTGCCGGAATCGGGGGAGATGAGGCTGTTCACCATCTTGAGCGCTGTTGTCTTGCCGCCTCTCGAGGCGCCGACGATCGTCACGAACGCTCCCTGCTCGACCTTCATGTCGAGGTGGTCGAGTACGATGTGCTCCCCGTAGGCCTTGCATACGTCCTTGAATTCGATGACTGTGTCCACGGCTTTTCCCTTCTGTCATGATGTGACGCATCCTGTTCTGGCGACGGGCCCGCGCGCCCGTGGGAAGCGGGGCCGCGCGGAGACGTCGCCACGGAGTTACTCGTGCGCCTCGTTGCGCACGATGTTGCCGCAGAGGTAGGACGGGAAGAAGCCCTGGTCGTCCTCGAGGACCGCCGCGTCGGCGGTCGAGAGCTGGCCGTCGGTGGTAAAGATAACCATGACGTCGATCTGGTCCTGGTCGAGCGCCTGGTACTTGAGGCCGATGTCCAGGTCCATGGTGCTGCCGAAGGAGAGGCCGTAGGTCTCGCAGAGCGCGTCGTAGCCGTCCTCGCGCTCGAAGAAGTCGTACTCCGCGCCAAAGGTGAGCTCGGGTGCGACGGCGGCCAGGTCGGAGTATGTCTTGAGGTCGTAGCGCTCAGCGACCTCGCGGCGCACCACGAGCCCGTAGGTGTTGTTGAACCCGTACATGCCCACCCAGCTCATGTCAAAGTCGTCCTGGTAGCGCTGGGCGAGCGTTGCGAACTGGTCCTCGGTGTAGACGCCGGTCTCGCCGAGGCCCTCGTTCCAGGTGGTGCCGGTGTACTCGGGGTAGAGGTCGAACTCCCCGGCCTCCATGGCGGGCATGATGTTGGCGATGCCGCCCCCCACGCCCTGCGTGAGCTCGACGTCAAGGTCGGTGTCCTGCTCGATGAGGATGTCGAGCGCCTCGCCCATGACGTACTGCTCGGTCATGGGCTTGGTGGCCACGCGGATGGTTCCGGCGGACGGCGCGGGCGCGAGCGCGAGGGCGGCGACGACGGCGCGCGCGGCGAGAGCGGCGACGGCCGCGATGCGGTTGTGTCGGCGCGCCTGGGTACTTCTCATCTGCATACGGCGATCGATCACGCCCAGCACGAGGTCAACGATGAGCGCAAGCGCCGCGATGAGGAGGCTGCCCGCAATGGTCATGGCGGCGTTGTTGGTGGTGATGCCGCGGTAGATGGCCACGCCCAGGCCGCCTGCACCGATAAACGACGCGATGCCCGCGAGCGCAATGGTCATCGTCGCCATGCTGCGGATGCCGCTCATGATGACGGGCAGCGCCAGCGGCAGCTTGACGCGCACGAGCGTCTGCCAGCGGGTGCTGCCCATCCCGCGCGCGGCCTCCAGGATGGCGGGGTCGATGTTCGAAAGGCCCGTGTGGGTGTTTCTTACCATGGGCAGCAGCGCGTAGACCGTGAGCGTGAACGCGCGACGATAGATGGGGCTTGTTCCAAGGTCAAAGAGCTCGAGCTCCCCGTTGTCGAGGACAAACGCCTCGAGCACATAGCGGGCGTCTTTTGGATAGACGTCATTCATGGATGGATTTGCGTCGAAGATGCGGTCGATCCAGTCATGATGGGTTACACCTTCTTCGACACGGCCGAGTGCTACGTGGGTGAAGACGCTCAGGGCGGCGAGCTCTACAACGAGGACGCGGTGGGGGAGCCCCTGCGCTCGGTGCGCGACCAGGTGGTCATCGCCACGAAGTTCGGCGTGCGCCATAATCCCGACAAGACGCTGCGCCTGGATTCGCGCCCCGAGATCATCCGCTCCTCGATAGATGGCAGCCTGCATCGTCTGGGCGTTGATTGCATCGACCTCTATTATCAGCATCGCATCGATCCCAAGGTTGGGCCAGAAGAGGTCGCCGGTGTCATGGCGGACCTCATGCGCGAGGGCAAGATCCGCGCCTGGGGCATCTCGGAGGCGACCGAGGATTACCTTCGTCGTGCCGACGCGGTGTGCCCCGTCGCCGCGGTGCAGAATCGCTATTCCATGCTCGCTCGCTGGCATGAGCTGTTTTCCCGGTCCTTGAAGAGCTGGACGTGGCGCTCGTGGCGTTCAGCCCGATGTCGAACGGCTTCCTATCGGGCAAATATAATCCTTCGACAACCTTTGAAGGCGCGCAGGACTTCCGCGACGGCATGCCTCAGTACACCGAAGAGGGTTACGAGAAGGACCGCGCGGTGCTCGACCTTATCGGTGAGATTGCCGACGAGAGGGGCGCTACGATGGCACAGGTCTCGCTTGCCTGGATGCTCTGCAAGAAGCCGTGGATCGTGTCCATTCCGGGCAGCCGCAAGCCTGAGCGCCTGCGTGAGAATCTGGGTGCGGCCGATATCGAGCTGGCTGCGGACGAGGTCGAGAGCATCGACACCGCCCTCGACGGCATGGACCTCGCCGTGTTCGGCGGCCACGCGGCCGCGTAGGGCATCGCCCGCGCTCCGGGCGGTTTCGGGCTGCCCTGAGGTGCGTCGCTATGCATCTAGTGCATAGCGACATGCCGCCTTCGGTGGCCGCGGGCTCCGGTTGCACGGGGCACAATACAGCTGGAAGACAAGGTGGCCAAGCGGGCGACGCGCCTCGGCAAGGGACGACGCTCTTTGGCACGACAGGAGGACATCATGGAGTATGTGGAGCTAAACAACGGCGTCAAGATGCCCGTGGAGGGTTTGGGCACCTTCCTTATGAGCCCCGCCGAGGCCGAGGCGGCCTCACTTGCGGCGCTTGAGGCGGGCTACGAGCACATCGACACGGCGAACGCCTACATGAACGAGAAGGCCGTCGGCCGTGCCATCGCGAAGAGCGGCGTGGATCGAGCCAGGCTGTTCGTGTCCACCAAGCTGTGGCCGAGCGTCTATGAGGCGGGTGACGCTGCAATCGAGGGCACCCTCAACCGCTTGGGCCTCGACTACGTGGACATGCTCATCCTTCACCAACCGGTGGGCAACTACCTCGCCGCCTGGAAGATCATGGAGAAGGCCTACCGCGAGGGCAAGGTCCGCGCGCTCGGCCTCTCGAATTTCCCGCAGGAGAAGATCGCCGAGGTCATCGAGCATGCCGAGGTCAAGCCGCAGCTCGTGACGGTGGAATGCCACCCCTATCATGCCCAGAAGGACCTTCGCGCCTACCTCGCGCCGTACGGCACCGTGATCGAGGCCTGGTATCCGCTTGGCCACGGCGACAAGGCCATGCAGGAAGAGTCGGTCTTCGTGAAGCTTGGCGAAAAGTACGGCAAGGCCCCGGCCCAGGTCATTCTTCGCTGGCACGTGCAGATGGGTACGTCCATCATTCCGGGTTCCAAGAATCCGGCGCATATCGCAGACAACGTCGCGATCTTCGATTTTGAGCTTACCGAGGACGAGATGGCAGAGATTGCGAAGCTCGATGGCACCAAGACCTACTATACCGCCACCGAGGAGGCGCTCGCCGGCTATCTCAACATGAAGCCGGATTTTGACGCCCAGGAGTAGCAGGGCAAGGGTGCGGTCGGCCACGTGGACTGACCGGCCGCATGTGGCGGGCTCGTCCCACCGGCTTTGACGGACGTCTGGGCGCATCCATCCATATGTTCTACTATGCACGCTTCAGTATGCATCTGTAGCATACTAGGATAGGCGATTGGTCTATGTACCGCGGCGTGCCCTGGCAGCATCATGGCCTTAGTTCGACAACCGGCCGGCGCAAGCCGGGCGCGAAGGAGGAAGCCATGGAGTACAAGACCCTTTCCAACGGTGTGCAGATGCCGATGCTTGGCTACGGCGTGTTTCAGATCGATGACGCCACCACAGAGCGTTGCGTCGAGGATGCCATCGCAAGCGGCTATCGCATGATCGATACCGCGCAGGCCTACGGCAACGAGCGCGGCGTCGGGGCGGGCATCAAGGCCTCGGGCGTCGCGCGCGAGGATCTTTTCATCGTGAGCAAGGTTTGGGTCTCCAACTACGGCGAGGGCAAGACCTACGAGTCCATCAAGCGCTCGCTCGAGCTTCTGGGCGTCGACCAGATCGACCTCATGCTGCTGCACCAGGCATACAACGACTATCATGCCGCCTGGCGCGACATGGAGCGCGCCTACAAGGACGGCCTCGTCCGCGCCATCGGCGTCTCCAACTTCGACCCCACGCGCCTGCTTGACATCTGCACCTTCGCCGAGGTGGCGCCCATGGTGAACCAGGTCGAGACGCACGTGTTCTGGCAGCAGCATTATGCGCACGAGAGCATGGAGAACCTCGGCGTCGCACACATGGCCTGGGGCCCGTTTGCCGAGGGTGCGAACAACTTCTTCCAGAACCCGCTGCTTTCCGAGATCGGCCAGGCGCACGGCAAGTCGGTGGGCCAGGTCGCCCTGCGCTATCTTCTCGACCTCGGCGTCATCGTGATCCCCAAGTCCACCCATAAGGAGCGCATGGACGAAAACTTCGACGTCTTCGACTTCGACCTCACCGAGGACGAGAAGGCAAAGATCGCCGAACTCGACTGCAATCGCTCCATCTGCTACGACCATGCAGACGTGCAGCTCATCGGAGGCCTGCTCAACCTGGTGAAGGGCCAGATCGAGGCGCAGGCGTAAGGACGGCGCTCTGCGACACGGCCGCGGCTTCACGGCATCAGGGCCTGAGCTGCTCTGCCCCGCCTGGGCGCAAGCGCGCGCCGGCGTACACGCCGAACAGTTTGTCCAAACAAAGACGGGCGACTCCAGAAGATGGGGTCGCCCGTTGGCGTTATCTGCGGTACATGTCCACGATATCGGTGACGGCCTTGGGCGCGTCGACCATCGCGACCACATAGAAGGTCGCGTGCGCGTCGGCGTCTTGGATGGGGATGCGCACGCGTTTTTGGTCTGGATGGCTGAATTCAGAGACATCGGTGACAAATCCGAGTACATCAGAGGTCTTCAGCAGCTGGGCCAGCACGTTTGAGTCCTTCTGCACGATGATGCGGGCGTTGGGGACCGCGGCGCGCGTCATGTCTCCCCAGAAGCCGACGTCGGCATTCATGAGGAAGGTCCGCCCGTCGAGTTCGGACATCTTGATGCTCGACCGCTGGGCGATGGGGTCGTTCTCAGGCGCGTAGATAAAGAGGTTCTCGACCATGAGCGGCGCGCAGATCACATTGGGAAGCCCGATTGGCCTGCGGGTGATGACAAGGTCTGCCGAGCGGTCGAACAGGCGGCGTTCGACCTCGCGCTCGTCCTCGATGGTTTCAGTGGTGAGGATCGTTCCGGGAAAGCGTTCGGTCACGTGGGCGGTGAGCTGCCAGACCGGTGCCGGCGCGATCGATGAGACGACGAGCGTGCGGTTGGTGCGGGTCAGGTCGTCAAAGGCGTCGCGCATGCGGCGCTCTTCTGCCAAGATGGCGCGAGCGTGCCCGAGGGCGAGCTCTCCCGCCTCATTGAGCTCTACGTGGTTGCGAGACCGCGTGAAGAGCTCGCAGCCCAGCTCGCGCTCAAGCGAGCGCATCGAGCGGCTGACCGATGGCTGAGAGGTGTGCAGCGCCTCCGCGGCAGCAGAGAAGGTGCCCGTGCGGGCGATGGCGTCAAGCTGGCGAAGCTGTTCAAATTCCACGCAAAGACCTTTCCACACTATGGCATTCATCGCCACTTTCCCCGCAGGGCGCTGCGATTATTCAGATGTTTCCGAGCTGTAACCAATTGGTCGAGAAGTGGCCTATGCGCAACGGCGTCTCTGGTGCGCCCTTCCTATTGGTGCATGCCGCCGCCGTTCCACGGCGTGATGGCCTGCAACTCGGTTTCGAGGCGTGGACGCGCGACCTCGGCATCGTAGGCTGCCTGGGCCCTGAGCCAATACCCAACATCAAGTGAAGGCCGGCCTTGCGTGGCGACGAAGCCGTCGATATCTTATGCATGAAAGATATAGTTCTATCCATTGTTGTGGCGGCATGCGCATGGCGGCCGCGCCTACCGACTCGAGGAGATTGCCTCGCAGCATGGGCCGCAAGCTGGGTGTGCAGTTCTGGGGCCCACCGAGCTGCTGTTCGGGCGGCTGCCAGCGGCTATGAAAACATCCAGTCGTCCGACACGGTGTTTGCCCCAAGCTCGAAATGCAGCCGGGCTATGCCAAGGTCTATGTGGCCGCAGGAGGGCGTGGGCAGGGTGCGGGCGTGCGCGGCGCGCCTGTCCTCGTCGAGCTCAAAGCAGAAGCGTTGCTGGTTGAGCGCGGTGGGGGCAAGCTGCGCCGCCTTGAGTCCGGAGACGAACCAGGCCGGCATCGTGTCGAGTGCATTGGAGCCGGTGCGTGCAAGCTTCTCAATCGGCTTGACGCTGTGCGACGCTCCGTCGTTCTCGCCGTATCCAATCGCTATGCAGCACACGAACCGCTCGCCCGGCGCTATGCGCGCCGCGCTCGCCCTCCTTCGGAACGTCAGGGCCACCCAACATGTGTTGAGCCCTAAAGGCTGGGCGAGCAGCACGACGCGTCCGCCGGCCGTCCCGCAGTCCTCATCCAGGGCCGGGCGCTTGGGTCCCACAAGGGCGATGTGGTTGCGGACGTCTCGAAACGAGCCGTAATGCGCAAGCGTTCCGTCGAAGGCCTGGGGGTTGTCAAGGCAGAGCTGCATGGATAGCCCGAACTGCTCGTTGCAGACGTCGATCTCGCGCTGGATCTGTGCGAGCGCCTCGCCTTCAAGGTGCCGGTCGGAAACGAAGCTCAAAGAGGCATGCCCCGGCGTGGCGAATGGGGGTCCTGGCGGCAAGCCTCGGTGCGGCGAGCGGGGCCCGCGGCGTTCCGGCCGGGCACGTTCTTCGGAAGAGGGCAAAACGTGCGCCCCTATAATCTCAGGTTGTACAGCAACAAGATGATGGGAGAAGTCAATATGGCTGAAAGCGCTTTGGGCGCAGCCGCAGACCAGGCAGGCTTTATGGACCGCCTGCTTTTGGCGCAGGCGACGGTCGATCTCGATGTTGAGCGGCGTGGCGAGCAGGGATTGCTCGAGCGCCTGCTGGGCGACGCGAGGACAAGAGTCATGCTCGTCGATTTGGGCAAGGTGGCCGTGCCCAGGCGGGAGGTTGCCGATGCGCCCGAGGCGCTCGACTGCACCGACGACCCCGCGGCACCCCGGCCAGACGCGACGGCTCCGAGCGGGCTGCTCGAGCTCGCGATGCTCTCGCCTGCCGACCTGCGGGTAGACGGCGACGTCGCACGTCTTGCCCCCTATGTCATCTACCTTGGGATGGAGCGGTCCGAAGACGGGGGCGGCGCAGGCGCCTCCACGGTTTCTTACCTCGCGCTCGACGTCGCCCGCGCGGCGCGGGCGGCCGGCGACGCGGGGGCGACAGGCTCGCTTTGCGCGGGCGCATCCGACGCAAGGCGGCGTGGGGGACAGGCTCTCGTATCGGGCGAGATGTCCAGGAGGCAGTCTTCGGCCTCGGCCGACGGGGCGGCATCGCCCGTTGCCTGCCTCGCCACCTGCCTCCGTGCATCCTATGGCTGGATCGAGCTGCGGGCGTTTGCGCC
This sequence comes from Enorma phocaeensis, assembly GCF_016901575.1. Lineage (GTDB taxonomy): Bacteria > Actinomycetota > Coriobacteriia > Coriobacteriales > Coriobacteriaceae > Limicola > Limicola phocaeensis_A. The sequence continues at coordinate 126,786 of NZ_JACJKQ010000004.1, read as the reverse complement.
GTGCGCCTCTGCTCGCGATGCCGGGCTTGCGACGAGCGCCGCCGCCGTTGCCATGTGGCATGACCAGCAGCGATATTGCCCGGCGTGTGGCTCGCCCGTCGTGCCGGCGCTGTCAGGATGGGCGCAGACCTGCTCGAGCCCCGACGACGCCGACCGTTTGCTCTTTCCGCGCATCGAGCCGGCGATCATCACCGCCATCGTGGATGATGCGGACCGCATCTTGCTGCAAAACAACGCTGCCTGGCGCAGGCGCTTCTTCTCGGTTTCGGCGGGTTTCGTCGAGGCGGGGGAGAGCCTCGAGCACGCCGTGCGCCGCGAGGCTGCCGAGGAGGTAGGCGTCGAGCTCGACCGGGTCTGGTATCTGGGCTCGCAGCCGTGGCCGTTTCCAGCCAGCATCATGCTCGGATTTCGCGCTCATGCTCGCACCACGACGATAACGCCCGACCATTCCGAGGTCGCCTCGGCACGCTGGTTCACGCGCGATGAGTTGAGGCAGGCGGTCGAGTCCGGCGGGCTCGAGCTTCCGGGGAGGGCGTCGATCGCACGCCATCTCATCGAAGACTGGTTTGGCGGGCAGCTCGGGTAGCTCGCCGCTTTGCGTCGGCTCTGCTTTCTTGGGTCTTTCTGCGTTGGATAGGACGGAAGAGGACCTTTCTCCATTTCATCTTCTGTTGCAAAATGGCCGCATGGTTCAAACTTATGCCAAGGGAAATGGTGAAGGGAGTGCGTGCGGCATCGGCGCGTGTGCTTGCGCCCGATGTCGATCCATCGGATTCGGGAGGGAATCATGCGGTATCGCAAGCTCGGTACGACCGGTCTCGACGTGAGCGAGATCGGTTTCGGCGGCGAATGGATGGACGGTACGGCCGAACAGGCTTTGGCCGTCGTGCGCGCGTGCCAGGAAGCCGGGGTGAACATCCTCGACTGCTGGATGCCCGACCCCACGCGCCGCTCCAACCTGGGTGATGCGCTGCGCGAGCTGGACAGCCGCGGGCAATGGATCATCCAGGGGCATCTTGGCTCCACCTGGCAGGACGGCCAGTACGTGCGCACGCGCGACCTCGACGCCGTCAAGCCGGCCTTTGAGGACCTGCTGCGGCGTTTCCATACCGACTATATGGACCTTGGAATGATCCACTACGTGGACAAGGTCGAAGAGTTCGAGCAGATCGTGGCGGACAGCCCCTTTATGGGGTACCTGCGCGAGCTGCGCGCCTGCGGCACCGTTCGCCACGTGGGCCTCTCGACCCACAATCCCGAGGTCGCCAAGCTCGCTTGCAGGCATCCCGAGATCGAGATGATCCTCTTCAGCGTGAACCCTGCCTTCGACATGATGCCGGCGAGCGAGGACCTCGACGACTACTTTGGCGAGAAGGGCGAGCAGTCGGCGCTTGACGGCATCACGCCGGAGCGCGCCGAGCTCTACGCGCTCGCCGAGCAGACCGGGACGGGCATCACCGTCATGAAGGGATACATGGGCGGCAGGCTTTTCGACCCCGCCCAGTCGCCCTTTGGCGTAGCCCTCACTCCCGTGCAGTGCATCCACTACGCGCTCACGCGCCCGGCGGTGGCGAGCATCATGGTGGGCTTCTCTACGCCCGACCATGTCGCCGAGGCGATTTCCTACGAGGGTGCATCGGCCGAGGAGCGCGACTACGCGACGGTGCTCGCCGGCGCTCCGCGCCATGCCTATATGGGCCAGTGCACCTATTGCGGACACTGCGCGCCCTGCCCCAAGGGCATCGATATCCCCACGGTCAACAAGTTCTATGACCTCGCGGTCATGCAGGACGAGGTGCCCGATTCACTTCGTGAGCACTATCGCGCGCTCGACGTGCGCGCCGACGCCTGCATCGCCTGCCACGCCTGCGAGGGCCGCTGTCCCTTCGGTGTGAAAGTGGCCGACAAGATGGCCCAGGCAGCGGAGCTCTTCGGCTGCTAGGGCCTTTTCTGGTTCCAAGGGGCCTGCCGCGCCGTGGCGTCATGCCGTGGCAGGCCTCCTGCGCCTGGCGACGCGCCTTCGTCCTCTGCAGGGCCACAGCGGGGCTTGAAAACTATGCTTTACGTGCATACTGGAATGCCCGATGGGTGGGCGTTGCCTGATGCTGCCGATGCAACAATTGCTGCAGCAATCATACGAGAGGAGCATCGGCATGAACGACATGGCCACCCAGGTATCGGTAAGCAGAAGGTCCCTGCTCAGGGGCGTGGCGTCCCTTGCGGCGCTTGTTGGGACGACGGCGCTGCCTTCGGGCTGCGACGCGGGGAGCGATGACGCGGCTGCTTGCGCCTGAGGCCCGCGGTCGGCGAGGTCGCGGAACAGCCAGGGTCGACCGGGTGTTTCCGGGCGCGGCGCCCATCGCTTCTGCGCGGCCGCCGCGGGCTGGCGTATCTGAGCGCCGCGCGCTCGCTGCCCGGGGAGCTCTTCTGGGCGTCCGCCATGGCCGAGAACGGCATCTTGAAGATCGGCAAGGCCACGGCCTTCCAGGCGCACATGATCGAGCACCAGCTCGGCGCCTATACCGACTGCAACCACGGCTTCGGCCTGGCGGTGATCCATCCGACGATGTACCGCCACATGATGGCCGGCGCGCCCGAGAAGTTCGCGCGCTTCGCCACCGAGGTCTGGGGTATCGACGCCGCGGGCAAGAGCGCCGAGGAGCTCGCCGCCGCGGGTATCGACGCGCTCGAGGCGTTCATCGCCGAGATCGGCCTGCCGTCCACGCTCTCCGAGATGGGCATCTCCGGCGAGGGCACCGATGACATGCTGCGCGCCGTCGCCGACTCCACGATCATCATCCCCACATGCCCGAAGGTGCTCGACGCCGACGAGATCTTTGAGATTCTCGAAGCAGTGAAGTAGCCCGCCGAACGGCTGCCGGGCGACCGAGATGCCCTTCGCGTCGGCGGCATGCGGCCGGGGTGTCGCCGTCTCCTTCTTTGGGGCCGAGCGCCGTCGCGCCCGTTCTTGAATGTTTGGTGGGCGCCGCCTCCGATGGATTGGTTGACGCCGTCGCTTCCTGCTAGGATGCCGCGTAAACCAGGACAAGGAGGCGCCAATGCCCAAGACCGTGCTGATTGCTGAAGACGACAAGGACATTGTCGAGCTGCTCACGCTCTATCTGTCCGGCAGCGGCTACGAGGTGCTTTCGGCTCCCGACGGCGAGCAGGCGCTTGAGCTGCTTCGCTCTCACGAGGTCGACGTGGCGCTTGTGGACATCATGATGCCGCGCATGAACGGATACGACTTCATCAAGGCCGCGCGCAAGACGAGCGACGTGCCCATTGTGATCGTGTCGGCGCGCAGCATGCCGGCAGACAAGATCGTGGGCCTCGATGCCGGGGCCGACGGCTACATTACAAAGCCGTTCGACCCGCTTGAGGTGACCGCCTACATCCGTGCGATGATCCGCCGCCGCGAGCAGGGCCGTGAGTCTGCTGGCGCCGCAGGGGAGGACGACGCCCCGGCGACGGATGTGCAGGCAGCGGATGGCGCCGGCGAGACCGCCGCGCCCACATCGCCCGACGCCATCACATGCGGCGAGCTCGTCTTCGACCCGCATCGCCTCACCTTGTCGAAGCGTGGCGAGACGGTGCCCCTTACCGCCGCCGAGCTCAAGATCATGGCGGCGTTCATGGCGGCGCAGGGCCGCGTGCTCAGCAAGGGCAACCTCTACGCTGCGGTCAACGGCGAGCCGGCGATTGGCGGCGCAAGCAGCGTGATGGTGCATATCTCCAACATTCGCGCCAAGCTGGAGGACGACCCGCTGCGTCCGCGCTACATCAAGACCGTTCGCGGCCTGGGGTATAGGCTCGATGGCTAGGAGGCGCGGCTCGGCATCCCCGCGCATTCGAGGCGCTTGGAAGGCGCTGCGAACGAGCCTCGCGGTGAGATGCCTTACGGTGGTGGTGGCCTATGCCTTGGTGTTGGTCGTGCTGCTGGGCGCGCTCGGCCGTGCCGGCGACGCCCTGCTTGCAAGCGCGTTTCCCTCTATGGAGATGGTGCTCGAGCACGAGGACGCCCTTGAGCAGGACGACTTCACCGTGCTCCAGTCGGATGCCTTCCGCAACTGTCAAATCATCATATTTAACGACGGCGGCACGCGGCTCTATGCCACGAGCGAGAAGGTCGCCGGCAAGGTTCGCGCCTCCGACCTCTCGCTGATCAACGACTATGACGAGGATTCGTTCTACGAGGTGTTTCAAGAGCGCACCGAGGAGGGACTGCGCTATCGCGTGCTGCGCTGCTCGTACGACAGGTACGACGGCTACAGCAAGAACGTCGATGCGTGGTGCGTGCTCGACGAGGACCTCGACATCCTTGCCGGCGACCTCTTCGCCGACCGCGACTCCCTGACGCAGCGCGAGTTCGACCTCATCAAGGGCGTCTACGATGCGCAGCTGACCGTCGAGCGCTACGACTACGTCACCGTTTCGGGAGCTTCGCGCACGCTGGTGCTGCTTGCGCCCATGGTGAGCGATGTGCGCTACCAGCAGGCGCTCGACGATGCGGGACGCATCACGCTGCTAGGCATCCCGGTGATGCTCGTCGCCACCGGCATTGCCGTGTGGCTCCTTATGCGCCTGGTGCGCCGGGCGGCCCGTCCGCTCGATGCGGCGATCGATGCCTATCGGCGCGGCGAGGGCGATGCGGCGACGAGCTCTCAAGTCCCGAGCGAGCTCGCGAGAACCTACGACAACTTCGTCGACCTTATGGACCAGCTTGCCGAGGCGCGCCTTGAGCGCCAGCGCATCATAGCCGACGTCTCGCACGACCTGAAGACCCCGCTTACGGTGATACGCGGATATGCGCAGGCCTTCTGCGAGGGCCGCATTCCCGCCGAGAAGGCCGACGGCTACCATCGCGCCATGTACGAGCGGGCGTCTGCGGCAGGAGACCTCATCGACACGCTGTTCAGCTTCGCCACGATGGAGCACCCCGACTACGAGCCGCATCTGGTGCCTGCCGACGTCTGCTCGTTGGTGCGTTCGGTGGCGGATGACGCGGCGCCGGCGGTGGAGCAGGCGGGCTGCACGCTCGAGGTGGCGGCGGCGGGGGAGCTGCGCGCGCTCGTGGACAACCAGCTGTTCCGTCGCATGCTCGTGAATCTTATCGACAACGCCTGGTCCCACAACGAGCCCGGCATTCGCATTCGTGTCGCTTGCGAGCAGGGTGAAGGTGGCCATGTCGAGGTGACGGTGGCGGATACCGGCCAGGGCTTTTCGCCCGAGCTTGCCGCCCGAGCCTTCGAGCCCTTTGTGACGGAGAACACCGCGCGCGCCGCAGGCGGAGGCACGGGGCTGGGGCTTTCCATCGCCCGCCGCGCCGTCGAGCTCATGGGCGGCTGCATTCGCCTGGACGACGGGCCCGCATCGCCATGGTCGACCGTGCTGGTGATCACCCTGCCCCTGCATGCCAAGGAGGAAAAGGGCTCGCCTGCCGCCAGCTAGACGCCCTGTTCGCGATCGTGCCGCGCCCCGGCGCCTCGCTGTCCACGATCGCGACGCGGCCGGTGGCCTGGCATACCTCACGCCGCCGCCCGACGGGACCCGGCCGCACGTCGTCCCTGTCGCACATGCGGCCCTTCAGCCCGGACCTCCCGGTCCAACTCTCTGCTTGCGGTCCCGCGCCAGGTTTAACATGCAACTATTTACGTTTTTCGGTATAAAACGTAAACAATTGCATGTTTATATAGGACCCGACAGCCCCTTGGGCCGAAAGGCGTACATCGCAATGCGGGACGCTCTCATCCAAAGCTAAAGGAACCTTTAGACTCCGTTCAGCCGGCCTGAAGGTTGCTCCTCCACACTTATGCATCGTACCGCGAGGCACAGACAGGAGGAGCGCATGTACACACGTGGGGCAATGGAGGCCGAACAGGTCCTGGACCTGAGGGTCGGCGTGCACCAGAGATATCGCCACACCGCTCTGTGTTTTCTCGAGCGCGGGGCCCTTATGCATCCGGCGAAGGTCGCCGTGGTTGACGAGGTCGGCTCGTACACCTACGGGCAGCTGTTCGGCCTTGTCCGGAGCGTAGGGACCGCGTTGGCGAAGGCGAATGTCGCCGGCAGCCCGGTGATCGTGTTTGCGGAGAAGGGCGTGCCGGCGTTGGCGACGATGCTCGGCACGCTTGCCGCGGGCGGGTTCTATGTGCCCGTCGATTCGACGGTGCCGGCGCTTCGCGCGGGCCTCATCGCCGAGGTCCTGGGCGATCCCGTTGTGGTGGCGGACCGCGCGTGCCAGTCGCTTGCGCGCGAGGTCTTTAGCGACCACGACGTGCTTGTCGCCGAGGACCTTCTTGGAGGTCCCATCGACTCCGAGCGCCTCGATGCCATCGCGCGCGAGACGGTAGACACCGATCCCGCCTATGTCTTGTTCACGTCGGGCTCGACGGGTACGCCCAAGGGCGTGGCGGTCAGCCATCGCGCCATCGTCGAGTTCATCTCGACGTTCGTGCGGACCCTGGAGATCTCGTCTACCGAGGTGCTGGGCAACCAGGCGCCCTTCGACTTCGATGTCTCGGTGAAGGATATCTATGGCTCCATGGCCGCCGGCGCCACCTTGGTGGTCCTGCCGCGACGCCTGTTCTCAAGTCCGGCCGAGCTCGTGGACGCTCTCGTCACGCATCGGGTGACGACGCTCATCTGGGCGGTTGCGGCGCTTTGCCTGCTCTCTCGCCTGCATGGCCTTGAGTACGGGCGGCTGCCCCTGCTGCGCACCGTCATGTTCAGCGGCGAGGTCATGCCGTATGAGCATCTGTGCCGCTGGCGGAAGCATCTGCCGCGCGCCCGCTTTGTAAACCTGTACGGGCCCACCGAGGTCACGTGCAACTGTACCTACCATGTGCTCGTCCCCGCCCGTTCCTACGCCGAGGGCATCCCGCTGGGGCGGCCGTTTCCCAACCGGCGCGTGTTGCTGCTCGACGAGCGGGGCGAGCCTGTTGCGGGCGAGGGCGAGACGGGCGAGCTCTATGTCGGCGGCTCGGCGATCGCGCTCGGCTATGTGGGCGACGAGGAGCGTACCCGCAAGGCGTTTGTCCAGCGCCCCGGCGCAGCCATCCTGCCCGAAACGTTCTATCGAACGGGCGACCTTGCCCGCGTGGGGGCGGGCGGCGAGCTCTTTTTTAGCGGCCGCGCGGACAACCAGGTCAAGCATCTGGGGCACCGCGTCGAGCTGGAAGAGATCGATGCCGCCTTCGAGCGCCAGCCCGGGGTAGAGCGGTGCCGCTGCGTCTACGACGCCCGCCGCGAGCGCATCTGTGCCTTCTTTGAAGGCGACGCCGAGGCGTCTCGCCTCCGCGAAGGGGTCGCGCGCTATCTTCCCGCCGCGCTGGTGCCGGGGCGCATCGCACGCGTCGACGCGATGCCGCTCACGAAAAACGGCAAGGTCGACCGCGCCCGCCTGCTTGAGCTTTCATCGCGCCCGCGCCGATCGGCCCGCACGGCGCCATCGGCGACCGGCGGGCCTGCATCCGAAAGGAGCCTCTAATGTATTCATCTGCATTTCGATCCCGTGGGACGGTGACGACCCCGCTTTCAAGCGAGGCCTCCTTCGCGGGGCGCCTCGATGCTGCGGCGGCCTCCATGGGCGAGCCCGGGCGCCCCGTCGCATCGGCGTGCGAGGGGGCTGGTGGCGGCGCGTCGTGGCGAAGGGGGGATGCCCTGCTTGACGATGACGCGCTGCTCGCGCTTGCCGACCGCTTCGGCACCCCGCTCTATATCTTTGACGAGCGGGTGCTGCGCGAGCGCGCCTCCTTCCTGCGCTCGATGCTTCCTCGCGGCACGGGGCTGTGCTATGCCATGAAGGCGAACACGTTCGTGCTGCCGGGGCTCGTCGAGCTGGTCGATCGCGTCGAGGTATGCTCTCCAGGCGAGTATCGCATCTGCCGCGAGGTCTCCGTTCCCAGCGAGAAGCTCGTGGTCTCCGGCGTCCACAAGGACGCCGAGACCGTCGATGCCGCGCTTGTGGACGGCTCGGGGCGGGCGGTGCTCACCATCGAGTCCGCGGCGCAGATGGAGCTCGTCGAGCTCTGCGCCCGCCGCCGCGGCGTGCGCACGCCGGTGCTGCTGCGTCTTACCAGCGGCAACCAGTTTGGTCTCGACGCCGCCTTGGTGCGCGAGCTTGTGGGCCGCTACGGGACGTCCGAGACGATCGACCTGCGCGGCATCCAGTTCTTCTCGGGCACGCAGAAGACCTCGCCGCGCCGCGTGTCTCGAGAGTTGGAAAAGCTCGATCGCTTCCTTGCGTCGCTCGAGGAGGGGTATGGCTGGACGGCGACCGAGCTCGAGTATGGCCCCGGCTTGCCGGTTGCCTATTTCGAAGCCGACTCCTTCGACGAGGCGGCGTATCTTTCCGCCTTTTCCGAGGCGCTCTCCAAGATGGCGTTCGCCGGGAAGGTCACGCTCGAGGTCGGCCGAAGCCTGGTCGCGAGCTGCGGCACCTATCTCACCCGGGTGGTCGACACCAAGACGAACCGTGGCGAGCGCTACGCCATCGTCGACGGAGGCATTCACCAGCTCGTCTACTTTGGCCAGTCGATGGCCATGCACCAGCCCGCCTGCCACCTTCTAGGCGATGCCGCCGGCGGAGAGGCCGAGCCGTGGAGCATCTTCGGGTCGCTCTGCACGGTCAATGACGTGCTGGCCAAGCAGATGCCGCTCGTCGGCATGGGGCAGGGGCGCGTGCTCGCCTTCGCCAACGTGGGCGCCTACTGCATGACGGAGGGCATCTCGCTGTTTCTCAGCCGCGACCTTCCCCGCGTGGTGGTGCTCGATTCCGGTGGCGAGCCGCGCCTGGTGCGCGACGCCTTGCGAACCGACGTGCTCAACACGCCGTCCGTCTGCCCCCGATAACGCTTTCCCCCGCGGAGCGGCTCGTTTTTCAGCCCATGGTTGCCGCTCCGCACACTTCCCCTTCTGGCGCGGGGGCGCATCCGGCATCTCTCCTCCCCGCCGGGGCGCCCTCCCGTCCCATCGCCTTTTCCTGGACGCCGCGGCGGCAGCGTCTGGTATCCCTCAAACGAAAGGATCGCATCATGGACGCCATTCTGGACATTCTCGAAGACCTCAAGTCGGGAGAGGACTACCGCGGTCGCACCGATCTGGTGGATGCGCGCGTGCTCGACTCGCTGACCATCCTTGCGCTCACATCCGAGCTCGAAGACACATTTGACATCTCGATCCCTGCCGTCGAGATCGTGGCGGCAAACTTCAACTCGCTCGAGGCGATCTGGGCCATGGTCCAACGTCTGCGCGACGAGGACTTCTAAGCGCTAGGGAGCGAATCCAGCAATCATGAAATCGTATTTCTCGCTGATGGTGCTGGGGCTGTTCGTGCCCGCCGCGGTGGCGCTCTACCAGCTTGCGCCCCGGCGGGCGCGCCCGTTGGTGCTCCTGGCGGCAAGCTATGCCTTCTTCTGGAGCATCAGCGGCAAGCTCCTGGCATTCCTGCTGTTCTCGACGCTTTCTGTGTGGGCGACGGGGCTCGTGCTCGAAGAGCTCCAGCGGCGCCGGGCCGCCGAGATGCGCGACCCCGACGTCGACCGAAGGGTCGTCAAGCGCCGGTTCGCGCGCTACATGCGCGCCGCGGTCGCGGCGTGCGTGGTCGCCAACCTCGGAGTGCTCGCCGCCCTGAAATACCTTGCCTTTTTTGAGGCCGTCGCGGCACCGCTCCTGGCGCCGCTCGGCATCGAGGTCCCTCAGGGCGGCCTGAGGCTGGGCGTGCCCATCGGCATCTCGTTCTATACGCTTTCGGCGGTATCGTATGTGGTCGATGTCTATCGCAAGACCTCGCCCGCCGACCACAACCCCGTGCGCCTCGCGCTGTTTTTGGCGTTCTTCCCCCAGATCATGGAGGGTCCGATCGCGCGCTACAACGAGACGGCGTGCTCGCTGTGGTCGGGCAGGCCCGTCACGGCCGAGAACCTCTTCGGGGGGACGGCGCGCGCGCTTTGGGGCCTCGCCAAGAAGCTCATCGTCGCAGACCGCGTCAACGTGTTTGTGAAGACGGTCTTCGACGGGAGCGCATCGGTCGATGGCGGCGTGGTCGCGCTGGCGGCGGTGCTCTACACCATACAGCTCTATTGCGACTTTTCCGGCACCATGGACTTTGCCGTGGGCGTGGGGCGCATCTTTGGCACGCGCCTTCCCGAGAACTTTCGCCAGCCCTTCGCCTCGCGCACGGCTTCTGAGTTTTGGCAGCGCTGGCATGTGACGCTCGGCGCATGGTTTCGCGACTACGTGTTTTATCCCGTGTCGCTCTCCAAGCCGATAAAGCGCCTCACGAACGGGTCGAGGCATCTTCTGGGCAATCGCATGGGGCCGCTGGCGGCAAGCGGCGTGGCGCTTGCATGCGTGTGGTTTGGAAACGGCCTGTGGCACGGGGCAGGCGGGCAGTACCTGCTCTTTGGCGCGTACTACTTCGTGCTCATATGGCTCGGCGGCCTGATGGCGCCGCTGGCCGAGCGGCTCTGCCCGAGGCTCGGCATCGACCACGACGGGGCGGCGTGGCACGCCTGGCAGCGGGGGAGGACCCTCGTCGTGATCTTTATCGGCGAGCTGATCTTCCGCGCATCGAGCGCTCCGGAGGCGCTCGGGCTGCTAGGGACCCTTGCCAGCGGCTTCTCGCTTGCCTCCTTTGCGGATGGCACGGTGTTTTCGATGGGGATGGACGCGGCGGACTTCGGCGTGGTCGCCTGTGCCGTGGCGGTCCTCGCGGCCGTGGGGCGCCTGCGCGAGCGCGGGGCGCATCCGGTTCGGCGCGCGTGGGAGCTTCCCGTCCCCGTACGCGCGGCGGCGATGGTCGCGCTCGCCTTCGTCATCGTGATCTTCGGCGCTTACGGCGGCTCCTATGTTCCCGTCGACCCCATGTACGCCCAGTTCTAGCGGCGGGCGGGCTCGCCGGCCTTTTGCCCTGAGGCGCCCTGCCGCCGGGCGGGTCTGCCGCGGCAAGGGCCCCTTGCTGCCGGGGACGCCCCTGTCCGCCCTTCCGGCGCGCGGAGGCCATGCATGGCGGCACCCGTCACATGGCGGCCGCGTCTGCCGTGCCGCATCTGCTGCCGCACATCTCACAAGAAAGGAGACCCCTCATGATGCGTGTCGCCCGTGGCGCCCGCCGCGTGCTGGGCGCGCTTGCCATAGCGGCCGCGGTGATCGCGCTTCTTGCCCTATCGTCCCGCGTGGTCATGCCAAAGAACAACCAGACCGAGTTCGGTCAGATAAACGCCGCGGCAAACGGCGTCATGGGCGAGCCTGCGGACACCATCGACGTGCTGTTCCTCGGTGACAGCGAGGCGTTCAGCTCGTTTTCGCCCCTGCAGCTCTGGGGCGAGCAGGGCATCACGTCATACGTGTGCGCGACGAGTGCTCAGCGGCTGTATTACACGACATCCCTGCTCGCCCGCGCGCTCGAGAACCAGGGCCCCCGCGTGGTGGTGCTCGAGACAAACTGCATCTTCTCGCCCATGTCTGTCGGAGACGCGGCCATGCGGGCGCTTTCCGACCTGTTTCCCGTTTTCGAGTACCACAACCGCTGGAAGAGCCTCACCGTCGACGACTTCGTGGGCCCCGTGCGCGCCACGTGGGCCGATGACCTCAAGGGATTTCGACTTGACCACGCCACCCAGGTGAAGCCGGCAGATGCCACGACCTACATGCAGGAAACTGACGATGTCCAGAGGTTGTCTCGCTTCAACTGGCTGTACCTGCAAGAGATCAAGCGCATGTGCGACGCCGCCGGCGCCCGCCTCGTCTTGGTGAGCACGCCGAGCACGGTGAACTGGAACATGGCGCGTCATCGCGGCATGGCGCAGGCGGCCTCGGAGCTTATGGTCGATTATTACGACCTCAATGTGGGGGACACGAAGGTAGAGATCGACTGGTCGAGCGAGACCTACGACGCCGGAGACCACCTGAACCTCTCCGGGGCGCAGAAGGTGACGAGCGCCGTGGGAAAGATCCTCCGCGGCTCCTACGACATCGCCGATCACCGGCAGGACGCCGCTTACGATGGGTGGAACGACGCCTATGCACGCTACCGGCAGCGCCTGTCCCAGCTGGGGGCGGCGACGTCTTGAGTCGCCCGGGAGGCGGAGATGCACCCCCGCGGCCTCGCACGCCGACGCCTGGAGAGCCCAGGTCCCACAGCCCGATCTTGAGTGGCTATAAAATGACTATTTAGATATAATAGTCATTAATTGAACGGCAACAAAAGAATCGAGGGGCGTTTATGGCAGAGACATCTACGGCGGCGGAGGCGCAGGACCCGGCTCTGGCGCCGAAACGTCGGGGCCGGGGGCTCGTGCTCGCCGTCATCTTGTGCATGACCTTCATGGAGATCCTCGACGGTACCATCGTCAATGTGGCGATGCCGTCCATGCAGGTCGAGCTCGGCGTCGACATGGCGCAGATCCAGTGGGTCGCGAGCATCTACAGCGTGGTCACCTGCGCCGCCCTGCTCGTGTTTGGGCGCTTGGGCGACATGTTTGGCAAGGTGCGCATCTTCCAGATCGGCGTGGCGCTCTTTACGGTGGGCTCTACGCTGTGCGCGCTGTCGGGAACGCTCGAGATGCTCGTGGTGTCGCGCGCCGTCCAGTCGCTCGGCGGGGCGGCGTCGCTTGCCAACAACCAGGGCATCATCACCGAGACCTTTCCCGATAGCCGCGGCCGCGCGCTCGGCCTGGTCGCCACCTTCACGGCCTTGGGCGCCATGTGCGGGCCCACGCTCGGCGGCCTCATCGTCTCGGTGCTCCCGTGGGAGTTCATCTTCATCATCAACATCCCCATCGGCATCGTTTCGCTGCTCGTCGGCATCAAGGTGCTCGAGAATCGCCCGCCCCGGCATCGCCCGGCGTTCGACGCCCTGGGCGCGGTGCTGCTGGTCCCGTCGATCCTTTTGATATTCGCCTCCATCACCTTGCTCGAGAGCGGCGTCGATGCGAGCAAGCTCATCATGCTCGCCGTGGGAGCGGCCCTGCTCGTGGCCTTCGTGGTGGTGGAAAACCATGCCACGTCCCCGCTCGTGACGCTCGGCGTCTTTCGCGACGTGCGCTTCGTGATCGACCTCGTCAACATGTCGCTCGTCTTTTTGGCGATGTCGGCGTTCACGTTCATCTTCCCGTATTACCTGCAAGAGGCGCGCGGCATCAGCGCGGGCGTGTCGGGCCTCATCATGGCGTGCTACCCGCTGGTGAACTCCATCTGCGGCCCCATCTCGGGCGCGGTCTCCGACAAGGTGGGGTGTGAGAGGCCCACGCTCGTGGGGCAGACCATCTACACCTGCGGCCTCACCATCCTGGGCTTTCTTGCGGTCGACACCCCGCTGTTCATGGTGATTCCCTGCATGATGTTCACCTCGCTCGGCAGCTCCATCTTCCAGGCGCCCAACAACTCGCTCATCATGGGGCATGCCCCCGAGGGCTCGCTCGGCTTCGTGGGGTCGCTGGGCAACCTCATGCGCTACCTCGGACAGTCTCTGGGCATCACCATCGGCTCCGCCCTGCTCTACGGCGGCATGTCGAGCTCCATCGGGTATCCCGTGACGAGCTACGTCGAGGGCAGGCCGGACGTCTTCATGGACGGCATGCACGTCGCTTTTCACGTTCTTGCCCTGATCGTGGGCGCAAGCGTCGTGCTCGCGCTGGTACGTGAATGGCTCAACTACCGTGAGCGCAGGCAGTCAGCGGGCGGCGCCCGCTCTGCGCGGGCGCGCTAGGAGCCCCCATGCCGGCCATCTTCTCTCAACAAAGCAAAGACGAGCTCTACCGAGGCATGATCGAGGCTGGCTGGAGGCAGCTGGTCTCGGGTGGCGTGCGGTCGCTGCGCGTCGAGCAGGTCGCCCAGGCGGTGGGCATTGCCAAGGGGACCTTCTATAGCTTCTTTCCCTCGAAGGGCGACTTCATCTACGCCATGCTTATGGAGAACCGCCAGCACGCGGTCGATGAGCTCGAGGACGAACGCGTCGCCGCGGGCGGCAGGCTCGGCCGCGACGGAATGCGCGCCTGGTTTCAGCGCACATGGCGGTCGCAGCGCAACATCTTCCGCATCGCGGACGAGAAGGAGTATGCCTACCTGGTGCGCAGCTTTCCGCAGGAACGCAGCTTCGACCCCGCCACCGACGACCGCCTCGTGCGATGGATCGTGGGCGAGGTGGCCGACGTCTCGCCCAACGTGGACGAGCACGCGGTGGAAAACCTGCAGATGTCGCTCGCCTTCACCTTGCTCTATCGGCGCTTTTTGCATCCCGACGCCCTCGAGCGCACCGTCGACGCGCTCATCGAGGCGACGCTCGATGAGCTGTTCTAGCCCGGCAAGCCCCTGGGCAGACGTCTCTGCTCGATGGCGCGCGAGGCCCCTTCCTGCAGGTTGGTTGTCCAGAGAAAGGGGCCTGTGGCGCGCCGCGGCGGGCGCCCGGCAGGGCGGGCGGCACGCTTCTAGTGGGAGGTCGACGTCACGGCCCCGTGCCGAACCTCCCAGGTGCGCTGCGTGCATGCCGAGAGAAACGCGCGGTCGTGGCTGACGAGCACGAGCGCCCCGGGGTAGCTGGAAAGCGCCCGCTCGAGCGCCTCGACCGAGTGCAGGTCCAAGTGGTTGGTGGGCTCGTCCATCACGATGAGGACCGGCCGCGAGAGCATGCCGACGGCGAGCATGAGCTTGCGCAGCTCTCCGGGGCTGGTGCGCTCTCCCTCGAGGATGCGGTCCGGATTTGAGTTCAGCTGGGCTACCGTCGAGAGCACCTGTCCCCGCTCTGCCGAGGAAAGCGCCTGCACGCTCTTGATGACCTGCCGTCGCCGGTCGGGATCGAGCTCTTGGGGGATGTCGAGTACCGGAAGGTCGGCTGCGATGAGCGTGCGCAGGTGGGCGAGCAGGGTCGACTTGCCCGCCCCGTTGGGGCCGACGACGCCGATATGGTCGGTGTTGCCCACGTAGAGCTCGGGGATGCTCAGCGTGCCCGAGCCGCACGGGATGGTTGCCATGGGTATGTGGAGGACCGTCTTGCGAGGGCTCGGCTCGGCGTCCATCCACAGGTCGCCGTCATACCGCTTGTGCACAAACGCCGCCTCGACGCGGGCCTGGGCTGCCGCGATGTGGGTGTCCATCTGGGCCGAGAGCCTGCCGCGGGCACCGTCTTGGCCGGTGAAGATCGCTAGATCGATTTTTGCGCGCGCGGATTTGTCCTTGGGATCGAGGCGGCGCTTGCTGCGGCGCGCGT
Source organism: Enorma phocaeensis (assembly GCF_016901575.1). Lineage (GTDB taxonomy): Bacteria > Actinomycetota > Coriobacteriia > Coriobacteriales > Coriobacteriaceae > Limicola > Limicola phocaeensis_A. The sequence continues at coordinate 111,578 of NZ_JACJKQ010000004.1, read as the reverse complement.
CGGCACGTGCCGCCTCGTGCGCCCGTCGGTCCTTTTCGGCGGCGAGCCTTGCCAGCTCGCCCTTTGCCGCCGAGCGCTCGCGCAGGGTGCTTGCGCGCTCGAGCTCTGCCTGGGCGTGTGCCGCCGAATAGCCGCCTGGTCGCACCACGAGTCCCTCCGGCTCAAAGGACACGCAGCGGCCGGCAAGCGCGTCGAGGAGCTCGCGGTCATGGCTTACGAGGATCCCGATGCCGCGAAAGCGGCCGAGCGCCTCCACGAGCTGTCCTCGGGCATCGACGTCAAGGTGGTTGGTGGGCTCGTCGGCCACAAGCACGTCAGGGCGCTGCCACAGGGCGACGGCGATCTGCAGCTTCTTTCGCTCGCCGAAGGACAGCTCGTCAAAGCGCCAGGGCATGTCGTCTTCGATGCGAAAGACGCGCCTCAGCTCCCGGGCGTCGCGTCCATAGTCTGCGGCGAAGTCATAGAGCCCCTCGGGCGGCTCGTCGGCCTCCTGCGCGCACATCACGCAGAAGAGGCCTTGGGTGACGGCCCCGCGGTCGGGCGCGATAAGTCCGCAGGCGATGCGGGCAAGCGTGGTCTTGCCGCAGCCGTTGTCGCCCAAGAGGCCTGTCCAGCCCTGGGGGAAGGTTATGGATACGTTTGACAGAATGGGTTCTGGCGAGGAGGGGTAGGCGTATGTGACGCCGGAAAGTGCGAGCTGCATAAGACATCTCTCCCTTGCTGGCTGCATGCTCGCACAGGCGACGCGCGGGGCGATGCCCCGTCCATGCAGACGATGACGGTACAAACGATGATGTCTAGCGGATGCGCACCTGCTCCCAGCCCTTCATCCGAACCGATGGCGCCGCCACACGCGCTGCCGGACCCCATGTCCGACTCGGTCGGCGCACCCAGTGTAGCGCACGGCGCGCGCTCGGAGCAAGGCCCGCTCGCAGGCGCGGCTCATGCGGCCGGCACGCGGCCGTGCCGGCCGCGGCCCGCCATGGCCCGCCGCCTGGCTAGCGATATCGGCGTGCCACGGCGAGGGTCTCGCCCAGATAGCCCTCTCCAAAGAGCACGCAGTGGAGCAGCAGCGGCGCAAGCTGGTGCACCCCGACGCGCTCGCGCCATCCGTCGGCGAGCGGGGAGGCGCCGTCGTATCCCGCGAGGACGTCTTCCAGGTAGGGGTAGCCAAACAGCTGCAGCATCGCGAGGTCGGTCTCGGCATGGCCCCCGTAGGCCATGGGGTCGATGAGGGCGCCTCCCGTGGGGGCGCCCCGGTCGGCGAGGTAGAGGACGTTTCCCGCCCAGAGGTCGCCGTGCAGGCGGGCGCAGGGAACGTGGGAGGCGGCGACAAGGGCGGGCTGCGGCGCATCGAAGTCGCCGCGTGCCACGCGCGCCGCGACCTGTTCGAGCAGATGCGTCTCATGCGCGCCAAATAGGCCGTCGTCGCGAAGGAACCGGACATAGTACATGATGCGGTGCTCTGCAAAGAAGGCTCCCCAGCTTGAGGCGGCGTGCTCGCGGCGGACGTAGGGCGTCGCCGCCCGCCCGACACCTGTCGCGTCGGGGCAGGCGGGCGGAGGGCATCCAAACCAGTCGGCGCCCGCGGCATGGGTCCGGGCAAGCGAGGCGCCGATGCGCCGTGCGGCGGCACGAGAGGGCGGGCCGGTGGCGATGCGCTCCTCGACGAGCTTGGTGGGGGAGGAGTCGATCACGCCGGCGACGTGCATCCCTCCAGACGGTTCCGCCTCGGCGAGCCAGCGAAGCCCCGCGGCCTCGCACAGCAGCTCGTCGGTTGCGTTCGCTGCGGTCTTTGTCACACAGGTGGGCGCGAAGCTGGGCACGTGTCCTCCTATCATTGAGCCGCCGCGCCGGGGCCGTCGCACTGGGGATCCGGATGCCGGACGCTTTGGTGCAATGCGGGATCTGGCGGGCAGGGATGCCGGCATGTCCATGCTGGCACCGCTTCCTGCAGGCGTCAACCAGGCCCACGCCCATCCGCTCGGCTTGCGCACCGCTGGGCCGACGTTCGAACGGGGAAACTTGGCGGGGGGTCTCCGGCGCGGAGCCGAGACCGCCCGTGCCGGCGCCTCTCATCGCGGCGAGGGGCCGCTCGTGCAAGCAATTAAAAAATCGATTCGCTTTTCCGACATTTTAAAGGCTCCCCTCGAGTAGACCGAAAAACCGCAACGCATCTAGCTGCTGTTTTGTATAGCGAAAAGAGCTGTCTACTCGCTGATGCGGCCCAAAAATGTCGGAAAAGCGAATCGATTTTTTCTAAAGGTGGCATTTGCCGTGTCGAGCGGCTTTCAAACCGGTCTCCGCGGCAATCCTTACCGTTTTGTAATCCCGCTGTAAGGCAAATCGATGGCACGTCGCGTCGGGTCGAACGAGAATGGCGTCAGGAGAGGGGCGATGCCCGGGCGATGCCTGCCGGGCCGCCCATGGTAGGGGGCGGGCGACGACGAGGCGGTCGCCCACACGATCAAGGAGGTGCGGCCATGGAGCTGCTCAAGCGGTTTTTGGGAAGCTATAGCGAGAACTTCGCGGCGGCGCTTGCCCTATGGCCGGTGGCATCGTTCATGCTCACGCTGCCGATTCTCGCCTATCTGTACCACCGCGACGGGCGTCTCAAGTTTGTCTCGGTGGCATCGACCTATCTTGCCGTGCTCTATGTGATGGGCCTGGGGTGCTTCACCCTGTATCCGCTGCCGAGCGGAAGCTCGGGCCTGGGCATCACGCGCGGCATCCCGTGGCAGCTGAACCCGCTTGCCTTTGTGGGAGACATCGCGCGGGAGGGCATCTCGGCGGTGCCGCAGATCGTGTTCAATGTGGTGCTGTTCGTGCCGCTCGGCTTCATCGCGGGAAGGCTTGTGCGCCTGGGCTTTTGGAAGACGGTGGCGTTGGGCTTTGCCGTCTCCTTTCTCATCGAGGCGGCGCAGGGTACGGGCCTGTTCGGCATCTATCCCTTTTCGTATCGCACCGCCGACGTCGACGACCTCATCTACAACACCTTGGGCGCCTGCGTGGGCTGGTGGATGACCTCGATGCTCGCCCGGGTGCTGCCTCCGGGTGCCTTGGCGCAAGAGGGGGAGGTCACGCACGCGCCTGGGTTCATCCGCCGCTGCGTGGCATTTTGGCTGGACATGTTGCTGGTCGGTCTTGTCATCATGGTGCTCAGCACGGCGATATTCTACTTGCTGAGCAACACCCCGGGAGGCGATCGCCTCATGGCGGCCCCCTGGCTCATGGGCATCGCGGTGGTCACGTTCGGCGTCGTTGAGGGCGTCGTCCCATGGTTTCACGGCGGCTCGACCCCGGGCGGCGGGTTTGTCCGCATGTCCTGTGAGACGCGCGAGCGCACGGGCGCTCGCCGCGCGGCATTCTATGCCGCTCGCCTGGCGATCATGGGATGCTCGTGCCTCTTCTTCCCCATGGCATGGCCGCTGCTTGCCCTGTTCTACCTGGTCGCACGCCGCATGCCGTACGACTTCATCTAGGTGGCGCTCGGCCTTGCTGTGCTGCGTCCGGCTTCCCGGGCCCCTCGTGTGCGCCGAGGTCGCGTGGGGAGCCCCTGGCACGCGTCATGTGTTCGCGATGCTTGTCCTGGCGCAGCGCACCTTGCAAACGTGCCCGTGCGAATCTGCCCCACGACCGCTTACCGATAAAAACGACCGCTCGCGTTGGCTTTACTGCTCGCTGTTTGGTTTCGTGGCGGCGGGGCATAACAGCAGTGCACAGAAAAAGTCGCCCAGGACAGAAAGCGACAGGTAGCGAAGGGAGGCGAGTCCAATGGGCACAGAGGATGTAGCAGCTTTTGGGCCCGCTCTCCACGACACCGAGGTCCTTTAGCACGTGGGGGCGAGCGAACTCGCCCAAAGCTTTCCGGAGCTGGTTCGGTAAGAGCCGTTGAGGTGCGCGAGCGGGCCAAAAGCTCGACAATAGAATCGCAGGTCATATACGAGGTAGATGAAAGGGCGATTCCAAAGTACAGAGAGTGGGGCGGAGCGTAAGGCTCCGCCCTTTTTTGCGCCTGCAGGCACAGGCGGGGAGCCGCATGGGCGCTGATACAATGTGCGGTGCCGACATGGCATACTGCTAGACCAAGGTGCCCGCGCGCAGCCCTGCCGGGGTGCCCAGGCCAACCTTATGTCATGGATTGCGGACGCCGTGCGCATATGGCGCGAATCGACGGGAGGAGCGTGCGATGGGGAAGGACGAAGGCGTGTGGCCGATGGCGGCGGTCGTGGCGGACCCTGCTGCCCCGACAGATGTCGCCGGGCGCGCCGAGGCGCTCGCCACCCGTCTGGACGTGCCCCTTGTTGCGGAGGCGCCCGACGGGCAGGTGCTTTCGCTTCGCTGCGACGCGGACGGGGTGACGCTCGTGGGCGGAGGGCTCGAGCTTAGAGCCGACTTCGCCGACATGCTGCCGCGCCTGACGCCCGGGAACCTCTCGCGCGAGCTTCTTGTTCGGGCGGCACGTCTGAAGGGGCTTCCTGCGGGATACGCGCCGCGTGCAGTCGACGCGACCGCTGGCCTGGGGGCGGATTCGCTGCTTTTGGCGGCATCGGGTTTTGAGGTGGAGCTGTTCGAGAGCGACACGGTGATCGCCGCCTTGCTCGAAGACGCGTTGCGAAGGGCGCGGGAGCATCCCAAGCTGGCGGACATCGTATCTCGCATGCATCTGCATCCATGTGACAGCATCGCGGCGCTGCCCCATTTGCCCGCATCTCCCGATGTGGTGTATCTGGACCCCATGTTCCCCGAGCGTCGCAAGAGCGCGGCGGTCAAAAAGAAGTTTCAGCTGCTCCATCGGCTGGAACGGCCCTGCGGAAACCAAGAGGAGCTGTTGCGGGCCGCCCTCGCCGCGCATCCGCGCAAGGTGGTGGTCAAGCGTCCCGTGAAGGGGCCGGACCTTGCGGGCGTGAAGCCGAGCCACACGATGGCAGGCAAGGCGGTTCGCTACGACTGCATCGTGCCGCCGCGCCCCTAGCCCATGATGCCGCGCGCTATCGCGAAGATGACCCAGAGCACGGGCGTCGCCGCGCAAAGCACCAGGCCGGCGATGGAGCTCACGAAGCCGATCGTGCAGGGAAGGTCTTTGCGGTAGTCCCGTTTTCTGGCGCGTCGCGACTGCACGATGCCGACAATGCCCACCACGACGCCCGCCAGCTGCACGGGGACGATGGGGACAAACGAGATGATGATGGCGACGACGCCGAGTGCGATGGACGCGTACTCCATGGGAACCTCCCAAACCATGCTGCCCCGGCGCCCCACGGCGGCGGGCGGATGTTTCTATGATAGCGGTCGACAGGGGCTTCGCCCCCTTCTTGCGCCTTATTGCGGGGAAGGGGTGCGCGAGGTTCCATGGTCCACGTCAAGTGCTGCGGCGTCGCATCCGGCCCGGTGCGCGGGGCGCGTCGGGATGCCCGTGTCCGCAATCGGCTGCCTTCTCGGTGGAATCGGGTGCGCGGGGCGCGTCGGGATGCCTGCCTGCGCGATGCCGTGCCGGCAAGGGCGAAGGTCGCCGCCCCTCAAGGCAGCAAGTTGATGGAGTCTCGTGGCGGGGAGCTCTTCCGCCCCCGCCCGGTACGACTTGCCGCTACAATACCACCGGTCAAATCATGTATCATCGCCGCTCTATCGGTCGTCCCGCGGACGCGCGTCGTCCGGCGACATGGCGGCGGGGGAGGAAATCCATGCCAAGCATTGCCGACGAGATCGCATCGCGCCGCACGTTCGCCATCATCTCGCATCCTGACGCGGGCAAGACCACGCTTACCGAGAAGCTGCTGCTCTATACCGGCAGCATCCAGACGGCCGGCTCGGTCAAGGGCAAAAGCAGCTCCAAGCATGCGGTTTCCGACTGGATGGATATCGAGAAGCAGCGCGGCATCTCGGTGACGTCGTCGGTGCTGCAGTTCACCTATAACGGCTGCTGCATCAACATCTTGGACACCCCTGGCCACCAGGACTTCTCCGAGGACACCTACCGCACGCTCATGGCCGCCGACGCGGCGGTCATGGTGATCGACGGCGCAAAGGGCGTCGAGGCCCAGACCGTGAAGCTCTTTCGCGTGTGCGCCTTGCGCGGCATCCCCATCTTCACCTTTGTGAACAAGCTCGACCACGAGATCCGCGACCCCTTCGACCTCATTGAAGAGATCGAGAACGTGCTGGTCATCTCCACATATCCCATGAACTGGCCCATCGGCTGCGGGCAGAACTTCCGCGGCGTCTTCGACCGCGCGAGCCGCCACGTGCTCGCCTTCGAGGGCGACGGCCGTGCAAACGCCACCAAAAAGGTCGGAGAGATCGAGGCGTCCCTTGGCGACGCCGCGCTCGACGAGCTCATCGGCGAGGAAAACCATCGCGCCCTCATGGACGACATCGAGCTGCTGGACGGCGCCGCCGACGAGTTTGACCTCGATGCCGTGCGCTTGGGCAAGCTCTCGCCGGTGTTCTTCGGCTCGGCGCTCACCAACTTTGGCGTGGAGCCGTTCTTAAAGGACTTCCTCCGCCTGGCGCCTGCGCCCTCCCCGCACATCGACGCGGTCAGCGGCGACGAGGTGGACCCCACGGCAGACGACTTCTCTGGCTTCGTGTTCAAGATCCAGGCCAACATGGACAAGAACCATCGCGACCGCATCGCCTTCCTGCGCATCTGCTCGGGCAAATTCGAGCGCGGCATGGAGGCGTTCCACGTCCAGGGCGACCGTAAGCTCAAGCTTGCCACGGGCACCGCGATGATGGCGGACGATCGCGCGATCGTCGACGAGGCGTACGCGGGCGATATCGTGGGGCTCTTCGATCCGGGCATCTTCTCCATCGGCGACACGCTGTGCACCGGAAAGCGCCATGTGCGGTTTGCCGGCATCCCCACCTTCGCTCCGGAGCACTTCGCGCGCATCAGCCAGGTCGACACCCTCAAGCGCAAGCAGTTCGTGAAGGGCATGGAGGAGCTCGCCCAAGAGGGAGCCGTCCAGATTTTCCGCGAGATCGGCGCCGGAATGGAGAGCGTCATCGTGGGCGTGGTGGGCGTGCTCCAGTTCGAGGTGCTCGAGCAGCGCCTGAAGAGCGAGTACCGCGTCGAGGTGCGCCGCCAGCCGCTCGCGTATTCCGACATCCGCTGGATTGCAAACGATCCCGAAGAGCTCGATGTCCAGAAGCTCAACCTTACGCGTGACACGTTGCGTGTCGAGGACATGCGCGGCAACAAGCTGCTGCTGTTTACAAGCCCGTGGAACATCGACTGGGCGACAGAGCATAACCCGGCGCTGCGCCTCTCGGAGTTCGGCAACGTGACGTTCTAGGCGTTCGTCTGCGGCGCATGGTAGAATCTGGGTCTCGGGAGGGTCGATCGGAGGAGGCCGTGGCGATGACGGAGGGTGCTGGCTCGACGTGGGGCGCAAAGCTTGCATGGGTGTGGGGCGGCGAGCTTGTCTCGGTGCTCACGAGCTCCATTCTGCAGATGGGGTTCATCTGGCACATCACCATGACCACGGGGTCGGCGGGCATGCTTTCCCTGGCGTCGCTCATGGGCTTCTTGCCGCTTGCGCTGCTGGGCCCCTTTGCGGGAACCCTGGTCGATCGGCTCTCGGTAAAGCGGGTGCTCATCGGGGCGGACCTCTTTATCGCTGCGGTGAGCGCTGCGGTTGCGATGGTCTCGCTCGCCGGGGCGCTTCCGGCAGAGGTGGTCATCGTGGCGCTGTTTTTCCGTGCGATCGGCAGCGCCCTGCACACTCCCGCCTTCCAGACCCTGACCCCGCTCGTGGCGCCTCCGGAGCATCTGACGCGGCTTGCGGGGATCTCGCAGGCGGTGCAGTCGGGCGGCTACATTTTGGGAACGGCGGTCGCGGCGGTGATCTACCCGCTGTGGGGCCTCACGACGATGATCGCGCTCGACGTGGCCGGAGCGCTGGCGGCAACCGTTGCCATTCTGGCGGCTCGGCTCGACCTGTCCCGTCTCAGCGCACCGGCGGGCGGCTCGACCGCGCCGCACGGGTCGGGAGAGGCCGCTTCAGCATCTGGGTCGGGAGAGGCCATGTCTGCGCCTGAACAGGTCGCCGCCTCTGTTGCATCCGGGCCGGCTGCCGTCCCTTCTGCGCCCGAGCGAGCCGCCTCTCCTTCGGTGCCCGAGCGAGCCGCCGCCACTTCTGTGTCTGAGCCGTCCGCCGCCGTAGACGAGGGCTCCTTGTTCCGCGGCGCGTTCGTCCAGGTCCGCGCCATCATGGCGGAGACCCTCGACGGCTATCGAGTGCTGCGCGGCTATCGCGGCCTCTTCGCCCTGCTCTGGTGCGGATTTGCCTTCACACTCGTCTTCTCGCCCATCTCGGCACTGTTTCCGCTCATGAGCCTCGATCATTTTGACGGCACCACCTCCGATGCCGCCTTGGCAGAGATTGTCTTTTCCGTTGGCATGATCGCCGGCAGCGCGCTACTTGCCACGACGGGCGGATTTAAGAATCGCGCGCTCACGGTGGTGGCGGCGACAGCGCTCTACGGCGTCGCGACCTTTATCGCCGGGACGCTCGCGCCCGACGGCTTCCCCCTGTTTCTGGCGATGAGCTTTCTGATGGGCGTGAGCTCTCCCTTCTATTCGGGTCCGCAGACCGCCCTCATGCAGGAGAAGGTGCCGCCCGAGTATCTCGGCCGCGTGTTTGGCCTGTATGGAAGTATCATGTCGTGGGCCATGCCGGCGGGCCTTGCCGTCTCATCGGTCTTTGCCGATGTGGTCGGAGCGCCCGTGTGGTTTGCCGGCGCCGGCGCCGCGATGGCGGTGCTTGCGGTGGTGACCTGGCTTATCCCCAGCATCCGACATATCGAGGACTAGGCTCGGGGCTGCTTGGGGACGGGAGCTGGCGCCGACGGGCTGCACGACTGGCGATCGATGCGTTCAACAGCCGGTGACCCCAGCGGTCGATGCGTGACCCAGTTGTCAGCGCGCCGCACAGCGTCCGGTACGCGACCAACAATCGATGCGCAGCTCAACAGCCGGCATGTCGCCCAACGGTCCGGCGCGCGCCCAGCAAGCGACTGCCGCCCGGCAGCCCGCGCGCTGGCTGTTCTTTTATCAGCCGGGCGGTCCTTGCCCTCGTATGGGATCAAAACATGCAATTATTTACGTTTTAAGCCGAAAAACGTAAAAACTTGCATGTTATTCTTGGCTCCGGCCGCGTTCTGCTGGCTGGCGCTGCGGCGAGCCCCTCCGCAGCTGTTTGCTTGGACGTGCCGGGCCTCCGACGGTAGCAAGGCGCATCTCGGCCGGCCGGGCCCAGCCGGGCAGTCCCGCCCGTCGCGGACTGAACTTCTGCTGCATTTCGGACGCCTTGAAGACACTTCTTTTGCAGAATGGGCGGCAAGGGGTCTCAAGGAGGGGCTTAGCGTCCGTTCTGCAGCACAAGTTCCTCGCGAGCGTCCATTCTGCAACACAAGTTTGCCTGGAGCGCGGAGCCCTAAGCCCAAGGCCCGGAGTCCAAGGCCCAAAGCCCGGAGCCCGGAGCGCAAAGTCCGGAGCCCGGAGCCCGGGGCTTGGGGTTCGCCGGATAACGGGGCGGGGCCCGTCGGGCACCGGCGAGTGGAATGCTGGGGCGGTGGCATGAGACTCGCCAGGCGGCGCGAGGCCCGTAGAGCGGCGGCGCGAGACACGACGAGCGGCGGTTCGGGGCCGGCGGGGTGACGGCATGAGGAGTCAAGAGTGGCCGCAGCCCTGTATTGTGACTTGACCGGTTGCATCGTGCCGGCGGCTTGGGTGGGGCGCCGGCTTTGCCTTGTGGTCCGATGTGCCGGCAAACCTTACAAAACCGTTCGGCTATGCCGGCGAATCGTAAGCCGCCGGTAAGATGCCGCAGGTCGGAACCTGCGAAGATTATCTCGGGCGGCATGACGGGCCGCTCTGCATTAATGGAAGTCCACAGTGCTTGAGGGCACAGGCTGCTCGTCGGTCAGTCGGCGGCCTGGGCAGGGGAGGCATGCCGGCAGCCTGTGCAAGGGAGGGCCGCCGCGCCTGAGGGCAACGGACTCGAAGTGGAATCGCTTTCTTGGGGGTATGAGATGCTCTTCAAGCTTGCGCTGGGCAACGTTCGCCGCAGCGCCCATGACTTCTCGGTGTATTTTCTGACGCTTGTTCTCGCGGTATGCCTGCTGTATTCCTTCCTCGCATCGAACGGCTATCTGCTGGCGCTCGACCTCACCTCCGAGCAGCGCGCCAATTTTGCCCAGGCGGGCGGGGTGCTTGAGGCCTTTGCCGTGTTTGTGGCGGTGATCTTTGCGTTTCTCATCGGATATGCCAACGTGTTTCTGCTGCGCCGGCGCCGCAGGGAATTTGGCCTGTATGAGCTCTTGGGCATGGGGCAGGCGCGCGTCTCGGCGGTGCTCGCGCTTGAGAGCGGCATGGTGGGCCTTGCCTCGCTGATTGCAGGCGTCGGCATGGGTGGCCTGCTGTCTCCGGCGTTCGGTCTGGTGGCCGCCTTCGTGTTTGGCGTCGCGTGGCATCCGGTGATGACCTTCTCGCCCGATGCCGCCGCGCAGACGCTGGCCGCCTTCGCCGCGATTATGGTGGTCGCTGCGGTGCGAGCGGTGCGGAGCGTACGCAAGCGGACCCTGGTCGAGCTCATGCGCAGCGACCATGCCCCCGAACGTCGCCGCCTCGTCGAGACGCGTCCGGTGCGCCTCCAGCAGGCGGCGGCTGCGGTGCTGCTCGCCGTGGTCTGGGGCACCTGCCTGTTCAACCCGGGATACTTCGTGGTCTTTATCATTCCCATGGGCTTCATCGCCCTGGGTGGCACCTACTTTTTGTTTCGGGTGTTGGGAGCCCGTGTGCCCGAGCGCCTGCGACGGCATCCCGAGGGCTACTGGTGCGGCCTTCGACTCTTTACGGTGCGGCAGGTCGAGGCACGTATCGAAAGCGGTTGCGCCGCACTTGCCGCGGTCTGCGTGCTCATGGCCGCAGGCATGTGCATGGTCGTGGCGGGTCTCACCTTTAGCGTGGGGCTGCGCGAGAGGGCGCTGTTCGGGTCGGTCCAGACCGGGCTCGAGCCCATCGCCTTTGCCTGCATCTTCTATGGGGCGGCGTTTTTGGTGTGCGCGGCGGCGGTGCTGGCGCTGCAGCAGCTCTCGCAGGCTTCCGATTCGGTCGCGGCATACGGCGCGCTCGACCGTTTGGGAGCAGAGCGCTCCATGGTGCGCGCATCGATACGCTTTCAGGTGGCGATCAGCTTTGCGGTGCCGGGCGTCATGGCATGCGTCCATTGCGTCTTCGGCTTTGTGCTGATCGGGGTGCTGACCGTCCTGAGCGGCTCGGTCGGCTACCTCTCGTTTGTAGCTGGCACGGTCTTTCTTACGGCGACGACCTTTGCGGTCTACGGTGCGGTGACGAGCCGCGCCTGTTCGCGAACGCTCCTGCCGCAGCGGCGATAGCCCTCCTCGATCCATGGCGGGACTTATGGCATTTTTCTGCCCGCAGCGTCTGGTGGAGCTACCACAGAGGTCTTGCAACGCGCTGCGGAAGGCATAAGTCCAGTTGCCTTCCGCAGCGCGTCGTCGTACATCTGGGGGCTGGGCGAACAGGAGGTTCGCGCATATGCCAACCAATCGCGCGCAGCGTGTCGTGTTTTCTTTGCTCATGGCGTTTGCCATGGTGTACGGCATGGAGCTCTACAACCAGGCGCTCATGGCGGGAGGACTTGCCACCGAGCTGTTTTGGACGCCCTTTGCCGACATCGTCCCGCTCATGGCAGCGGTGATCGTGCTCGAGAGCCTTGTCGGCGGCAGGATCGCCCATCGGCTCACCTTTAGGCTGCTCGACCCCGCCAAGCGCCCCGCGCCGCCGTACGAAGGTGGCCGCCTTCGCGGCGCGTGGATGGATGGGTGGATGAATGGGGACGGGTCCGTTTCATCCGCCGTGGGATGGATGGGGACGGGTCCGTTTCATCTGCGGGCCCCGTGCGGGCGGACATCCGGCCCCGTACGTCCCCGCATGAAGGTGGCCGCCTCTTCTGGGCAACGCGTGTCCCGTTGTGGTTTCATAGGTGCTGCAGGGTTCGGCGATGCGAGGAGGCGCTGCCCATGAAGACGGGGCGCGAGCTGCTGCGGCAGCTGGAATCAATCGACAGGCGGGGCTACCCCGCCTACAAGGCGCTTCGCGGCGTGTGGCGGCTTGACGGCTTCGACCTCTCGATCGACCACGTGCAGGGCGACCCGTTTGCCGCGCCCTCGAAGCTCAGCGTTTGGGTTCCGGCAGAGCGCGCCGCGTTCCCGCCAGAGCTCTTCGACGAGCCGCACCGCCGCATCGCGCTCGAGGACCTGCTGGTCCGTCGCTTTTCCGAGGCGGTCTCGCGCGCAAGCTATGCTGTGGGAGGGTCGGGCAAGAGCGGCCTTCTATCGACGAGCCGGCCGGGGCCCGAGGTCTTGCCGCGCTCTGCGTGCGAAGTCGCTCCCGACGGCGTGATACTGCGCTTCGAGGCGGGGTTTCCCGCCCATGGGCGCACCACCGACGCACGGGCGCTCGCCCACATGCTGCTCGACATCGTGCCCGCATGCGTGGAGCGCGCCCTGGTCTGCGACCGCGAGGCGCTCGTCGCGGCGAGGAGTGCCGTCGAGCTTGCCGACGACCAGCGCGAGGTGCGCCGCCAGCTGCGCGAGCGCGACCTTGTGGCATTTGTGGCGGACGGCGCCGTCCTTCCTCGAGCGAGCGGCGTGTCGGCGCGTCCGCTTGCGGACGCCCGCCCCTTCTTCTCGCCGGAGTCGCTGCGCGTGGTGCTCGATCTTCCGCATCGGGGGCCGACGCCGGGCATGGGCGTGCCCCGTGGCATAACGCTCATCGTGGGCGGCGGATATCACGGCAAGTCGACGCTGCTCAAGGCGCTGCAAGAAGGCGTCTACGATCATGTGGCGGGCGATGGGCGCGAGCTTGTCATCACCGACGCGACCGCGATGAAGCTGCGTGCCGAGGACGGGCGCGTCGTGCGCGCGGTCGACATCTCCCCGTTTATCGACAACCTCCCCGACGGGCGCGACACGCATGCGTTTTCAACCGCCGATGCCAGCGGCAGCACCTCTCAGGCAGCCTCCACGATGGAGGCGCTCGAGGCGGGCGCCCGCGTGCTGCTCATCGACGAGGATACCTCCGCCACCAACTTCATGGTGCGCGACCGCCTGATGGAGGCGGTGGTCGCGGCGGACCACGAGCCCATCACGCCGTTCGTCGAGCGCGTGGGGGCGCTCTGGAAACGCGAGGGCGTCAGCTGCGTGCTCGTGGTGGGCAGCTCGGGGGCGTTCTTTCCCGTCGCGGACGTGGTGATCCAGATGGACTGCTACGAGGCGCGCGACATAACGGGGCGCGTGCGCGAGGTATGTCGGGAGATGCTTGGCGAAGATGCCGCCGGCGCGGCGGTGGCGCAGGAGCGCTCGGCCGCTGACCCGTTTGAGGCAATCGCCCCTCGAGGGCTGAAGCTTTCGGCGGGCGAGCCGCGCGCCGCGTCGCGCCCCGGCAGGGGAGGGCGCGGGCAAGCGCGAGGGGCATCGGGCGACGCACGCATCAAGATCCGCACGCGCGGCCTTGACGGCTTTGATGTCGGGCGCGCGACCGTAGACCTCCGCCAGGTGGAGCAGTTGGTGGACGTCGAGCAGGTTGCCGCGCTCGCGCAGATGGCGCGGGTGCTGCTGCAGGCTCGCCGCGGCGGGGGCTCCGCGGTGGGAGATGCCGTTGACGACATGTTCGATCTTATGGACGTCCGCGGGTGGGAGGCGCTCTGTGAGCGCGGCGAGATCGCTTGCGGCCTTGCGCTGCCGCGTCCGCAAGAGCTTTTCTGCGCCCTCAACCGGTGGCGCGTCGAGCGATAGGGGGACGAGACATGAGGCAGGCGGTGGTGGGCATGCTCGCCCACGTCGACGCTGGCAAGACGACCCTCGCGGAGGCGATGCTCTTCGCCGCGGGCGCCATCCGCAGGCGCGGGCGCGTGGACCACGGCGACGCGCACCTTGACACGGACGCCATGGAGCGCGAGCGCGGCATCACCATCTTCTCGAAGCAGACGTCGCTCGACTACAACGACGTCCACCTCATGCTGCTCGATGCCCCGGGGCACGTCGACTTTTCTGCCGAGGCGGAGCGTACGCTCATGGCGCTCGACTATGCCGTGCTCGTGATCGGCGCGAACGACGGCGTCCAGGGCCACACCGAGACGCTTTGGGAGCTGCTGGGGCGCTACGGGATCCCCGCGCTCATCTTCATCAACAAGCTCGACCTGGCGGGCACGGAGCGCGCCGCGGTGACGGATGAGCTTGCGCGCCGGCTCGATGCCGTCTGCCTTTCTGGCGAGGAGCTCCTGGGTGGGGGAGCGGCGTGCGAAGACGCGGCGGCGACCGACGAGGCGGCGCTCGACGAATACCTCGAAGGCGGGGCGCTCTCGCGCGCGACCCTGCGCAGGCTCGTGCGCGAGCGAAAGGTCTTTCCCTGCTTTGCCGGCTCGGCCCTGCGGGGCGAGGGCGTGGAGGCGTTCATGGACGGGCTCGCCGCCCTCGTCGACGAGCATGCCTGGCCGGAGGAGTTCGCCGCCCGCGTCTACAAGGTGAGCCGGTCGCCTCGAGGCGAGCGCCTGGCGTGGCTCAAGGTGACGGGCGGCGCCCTTCGTGCGAAGACGGTGCTTTCCGGCGTGGACCGCGGTGAGGCCTGGACCGAGAAGGTGGACCAGGTGCGTATCTATGATGCGGATGCCTTCCAAACGGTATCCGAGGTGCCCGCCGGCCGGGTGTGCGCCGTGACGGGGCTGTCGCATGTGGTTCCCGGCAGCGCGCTCGGCTCCGAGCCCGCGGGGGCGGCGCCGGTCCTGGCGCCCGTGCTCTCGTATCAGGTCCTTGCGGACGGCCGCGACGTGGACGCCGTCGTGCGCGCCTTGCGCGAGCTTGCCGACGAAGACCCCATGCTCGGCGTAAGCTGGGAGGAGCAGCTGCAGGAGGTGCATGTGCAGCTCATGGGCGCGGTGCAGCGCGAGGTCGTCCAGCAGCTCCTGCATGACCGCTACGGGCTCGACGTCGCCTTTGGCCCGGGCGGTATTCTCTATAAGGAGACCATTACGGAGGCGGTCGAGGGCGTGGGCCACTTCGAGCCGCTGCGCCACTACGCCGAGGCGCACCTCATGCTGGAGCCCTTGCCGCGAGGGTCGGGTATCCAGGCGGGGACCCGCTGTTCTGAAGACGACCTCGACCGCAACTGGCAGCGCCTGATTCTGACGCATGTGTTTGAGCGCGAGCATCGGGGCGTGCTCACCGGCGCCCCCGTCACGGACGTCCGCATCACCCTGCTGGGCGGGCGTGCCCACGCCAAGCACACCGAGGGCGGCGATTTTCGCCAGGCGACCTACCGTGCGCTCCGCGAGGGGCTCATGATGGCGCGCGAGCGCGGCGCCTGCGAGCTCTTGGAGCCATGGTATCGCTTTCGGTTGGTGGTGCCCCAAGAGAAGGTGGGGCGCTCGCTCGCCGACCTGCAACGTATGGCGGCGGAGTTCGACGCTCCAGAGGTGGACGGCGAGCTTGCGGGCATCGAGGGCGTCGCCCCTGCCTCCGAGATGCGCGAGTATGCCCTGGAAGTGAGTGGTTACTCGGGAGGGCGCGGGCGCCTCATGCTGGAATATGCCGGCTATCGAACATGCCATGACGCGCAGCGTGTTATCGACGAGGCCGCCTACGATCCCGAGGCGGACCTGCCCAACACGCCCGACTCGGTGTTTTGCAGCCATGGGGCGGGCTACACCGTCAAATGGCACGAGGTTCCCGAGCATGCCCATGTGTCAATCGACCCCGCCCGCCTGCGCCTATGGCGCGAGGCGGACGCGGCATTCTTCTCATCCGGCTTCTAGCGAGCAGGCTGCTCGGCTCAAAGCTCTAGCGCATGAGCCACACAAAGTCCCAGGAGGGCATCTCGAAAGTTTTGACGGGGGATGTCTTTCCGGTGACCAGGTTGGTATAGGTGTCTTTTTCTGGCATCCATACCAAGCGGGGGTTGTCGCTGAAGTTGAAGACGGCGTGGAGCTCTTGGTCGCCCTTGCGGCGGATGATCCACAGAATCGAGGGGTCGCTGTAATGCTTGGTTGACACGTCGGCGTCGGCATCGAAGACGGCTTCGTCGCGGCGGATGCCCTCGAGAAGCTCGAGTGCGTCGAACATGCGCTGCTGGACGGTTCCGGGACGCTCGATGTTGTCGGTGAGCTCCCAAGGGAAGGCACCTCGGTGGATGTAGCGAGAGTCTTCCGCGCGTTCGGGATCGTCTTTGTAGGTGTAATCGTTGACCTGGCAAACCTCGTCCCCGCTGTAGATGATCGGCAGGCCTGACTGGGTGAACATATAGGCGTGCAGCATGATGTCCTTGCGAATGGCGACGTCCATGGCGTCGTCGTCTCCCTCAAAGCCGGCGGCCTCGATGCCGCACATGGATGCCGTGGTGGCGCAGAACCGGGCGTCGCCCGTCACGGGGTCGGCGTTGTACAGCTCGCCCCGGCTCACGCTGCCGGGGGTGCGGCCCTGGAAGTATTCGTTGAGGTAGGCCTTGTGCGGCACCTCCTGCATGCCCCACGTCGAGAGCGTGCCGTAGTCCAGGCCCCAGCCGATGTCGTCGTGGCAGCGCAGGTAGTTGAGGAAGGTGTACTCCTTGGGCAGGCCGCACACCACGTCCATCTGCCGGCGCAGCAGGCGCACGTCGCGCGTGGCGACGGTGTTCCAGGTGGTCGCCATGGTGGTCACGTTGTAGAGCATGTGGCATTCCGGCTTCTCGACCGTGCCAAAGTAGGGCGCCACCTTATCGGGCTCCATGACGACCTCGCCCAGAAGCACGATGCCCGGGCATACGACCTCTCCGATCATGCGCATCATGCGGACGATGTTGTGGACCTGCGGGAGGTTGCGGCAGTTTGTGCCGAGCTGCTTCCAGATGTAGGGGACCGCGTCGATGCGGATGATGTCCATGCCCTGGTTTGCCAGGTAGAGGAAGTTGTACATCATCTCGTTGAAGACGCGCGGGTTGCGGTAGTTGAGGTCCCACTGGTAGGGATAGAACTGCGTCATCACCGACTGCCCCAACTCGGGGAGGTAGGTGAAGTGGCCGGGCGCGGTGGTGGGGAAGACCTGCGGGACGTCGCGGGTATAGCGGTCGATGATCTCCTGGTTGTCGCAGAAGAAGTAGCGGCTCATGTACTCGCCCTCGCCGTCGCGGGCGCGCCGTGCCCACTCGTGCTCGTCGGAGGTGTGGTTCATGACGAAGTCCATGCACAGGCTGATGCCGCGCTCGTGGCACTCATGGGCAAGGTGCGCGAGGTCGTCCATTGTGCCGAGCTCGGGCTTCACCCGACGGAAGTCGGAGACCGCGTAGCCTCCGTCGGAACGGCTCTTGTCGGCAGGCGTGTCGAGGAAGGGCATGAGGTGGAGATAGGAGACGTTGCAGCGCTCGATGTAGGGGAGCTTTTGCTCGACGCCCTTGATGGTGCCGGCAAAGTTGTCGATGTACATCTGCATGCCCAGCATGTCGCGGCTTCGGTACCAGGCGCCTTGCGCCTCCCGCTCCACGTCGAGCCGCTTGAGCTCGTCGGAGCGGTCGTCGTAGAAGTCCTGCATCGTTTGGGTGAGCTCGGCGAACATGTCGCCATTATCGTAGAGCTCCATATAGAGCCAACGGAGCTCGTCATGGTGGCGTGCGAGCCGTTGCGCAAAAAGGCTCTTCGCCGCCGCGGGTGCCGGCGACGCCTTGATGTTCGTTGCCATGTCGCGTGTCCTTTCTGGGTCGACTGCCATGCCGGGGCAGGCAAGTTCGAGGCAGAAACCCTCGATGTTCCAGAAAAAATTGTACGGCGAGGCACATGTGCGTCTCTCGGCTCCCGCGAACGCGTCGTCATCTTGCGTGAGCGTCGGTTTTGAGAAAACTTCTCGGTGAACGGCGGGTAATGGAGGGCGAAGGTAAAGGCAGCGTCGGCGGCTTCAGGGGATATGCCGAAAAGGCTCCGCTGCCGCGCGGCATCGGGACGGCGCGCGGCAACGGCGGCGCGGCATGGCGGGCGGGCGCCGCCATATGTCTATCCTTTCGATGGGGTGCCTTGGTGCTCTTTGGCGCAGGCCCCATTATGGGTGAGCGCCGCGCAAGGGGCTACCTACGCTGCGTAGATAGCCCCGGGGGCCGTTTGGCGAGCGGATGCGCTTTCGGGAGAGGTCCGGGCGGTCTTTGATTTCATTTGCTACGCCCGGGCCCGCGGTATACAATTGCCGCGGTGCTCGGGCATGGGCGCGCCGCTGCCCGATGCCGCATTGACAATCTTGCTGGGGGTGCTCTTGCGAGCTGAGAGGGCCGAAGCCCAACCCCTTGAACCTGATCTGGTTTGTACCAGCGGAGGGAAGCAGCCTTGTATGGGGCCGTCTGCAGCGGTTCCCAGGGCTTCGGAGACATCCCGAGGCATTTCGTCCAAACCAAAACCAGGTTCTCCCCCGGCGGCCGGCGTGTACGGCTTGACGCTTCTGGGAGGGAAGCCATGACAGAAAAACCGATGAATGCGGTTTCGAGCGAGGCCGTTGATTCCTGCGGTTGCGGGTGCGGCTGCGGCCGCGAAGACCTGCCGTGGTCGGGGCGAGGGACCGATCTGCCCATCACGGGGTGCAGGTTTTCCCTATATCCCATGACCGATGATTTCGTGTCCATCATCTTGGGCGCGCTCGACAAGACGGACACCAGCCATGTTTGGTGCCAGTCGGACGCGCTGTCCACGGTCTATCGCGGCAAGCGCGAGTATGTGGTCGACGCCGTCGCCGCGCTCTTTGCGAACGCGTGGCGCGAGGGCGTCCACATGGCGCTCGAGGGCCAGGTCTCGCGCGGATGCCCCGGCGACGTCTCGGGCGACTCGGTCCTGTCCTGCGAGGGTGAGGCGCCCAACGCCGCGACCGTAGCATCGGCCACGCAGCCGGCGCTCGCCAAGCTTTCGCTCTATCCGCTTGGCGTCGAGAACTATATCGACGACATCGCCAAGGTCTGGTATCGAGCCGAGGAGCTGGGTCTCAACCCTACGAGCATCCACTACGCGACGCGCGTCGAGGGCAGCATCCGCGACATCTTCACCTATCTTGACGACGTCTGCGCACTCATGGAGCACACCGTCTCCCATTACGTGCTGCACTTCACCATCAACGTAAACAGCCCGACCGACGAGGAGGAGTAACCTATGGCGACGACGAACAGCAACAAGATGGGCTGGGAGCTCAAAGAGATTATTCTGGTTGCCATGTGCTGCATCGTGTTTGGCGTGGTGTATCTGGTGGCGGTGTATCTGTCGTCGTTCATCAACACCGCCTGCACGCCCATGGGCCTGGGCTTTTTGGGCAACGAGCTTCTATTTGGCGTGTGGTTCATGGCGTCGACGTTTGCGGCCTATATCCTGCAGAAGCCGGGCGTGGCGCTCGTGTCCGAGATCATCGCGGCGCTCATCGAGGTGCTGCTGGGCAATATGTATGGCCCCATGGTCATCGTGACGGGCTTCGTGCAGGGCATCGGCTCCGAGCTCGCGTTCGCGGCGTTTCGCTACCGCCGCTTCGATTGGTCGACCATGCTTCTGGCGGCGGCATGTTCCTGCATCATCAGCTTTGTGTGGAGCTTTGTGCGTTCCGGCTATGGCGAGCTCGCCGTGCCGCTGCTGGCGCTGTTCTTCATCATTCGCCTGGCAAGCTCGGTGCTCTTTGCCGGCGTCATCTGCAAGGTCGTTGCGGACAAGCTTGCTCGCACCGGCCTTCTGAAGAGCTATGCGCTCGGTCGCGCGCATGAGTAGCGGCAAGGCACACATCGGGCCGGACGCGCCAAACGCCTCCGCCTTGTCCGTTCGGGGCGCGCGCACCTCGGTTGCAAAGGCGCCGCGCGACATACCCGCCCTCTCGTGCCGGGGTCTCACCTTTCGCTATGCGGAGGGGGAGACCCCCGTTTTCAGCGACATCTCCCTTTCCGTCCAGCCGGGTGAGACGCTGCTCGTGATGGGCCCGTCCGGCTGCGGAAAGTCCACGCTTGCCTACTGCCTGGCCGGCCTCTATCCGGATTATGCGGGGGTGCTCGAAGGCTCGGTCGAGGTCGAGGGCCGGCCCATCGACCGGATGGGGCCGCAGGAGCGCTCTCGGGCGGTGTCGATCCTCTTTCAGAACCCCGACAACCAGTTTTGCATGGACACCGTGCTCCATGAGGTGCTCTTTGCGCTCGAGAACGTCGATTGTCCCGGCGACCTTGACGCTCGCGCCCATGAGCTGCTTGAGCTTGCGGGGCTGGACGGCTATGCCCGCAGCCCCATCCATACGCTCTCGGGCGGCACCAAGCAGAAGCTCGCGCTCGTGACGGCGCTTGCCACCGGGGCTCGCACGCTCGTGCTGGACGAGCCGTTCGCCAACCTCGACCCGCTCTCCTGCAGGCGTCTTGCAGGCGAGCTCGAGCGATTGAAGCGGCGGGGGGTCACGCTTGTCGTCGTGGACCACAAGCCAGGCTGGTGGCTGCCGTTTTGCTCGCGAATTATCTTCATGGAGCGCAAGGGCAACCTGGACGAGCTTGCCTTTTCGCCGGCAGAGGCGCCCGCGCGTCGCGAGGCATTCGCGGCGCGCGGGCTCTTCTTGGGATCCGACTGGCTTCGCGGCGTGCATCCGCCGCATCTTGCCGGCGACGCCTCGGCGGCGCTCGAGGCGCGCGACCTTACGGTGCGCCATGGCAGGACGCCGTTTCTGAGCGGGCTTTCGCTCGCGCTCCCGCGTGGCAGCGTCACGTCGCTCGTCGGGGAGTGCGGATCGGGAAAGTCCACGCTGCTCACGGCGCTCGCGGGGGCCGCCCGCTTCTCCGGTTCGGTCGAGTCGGCGGGCCGCGTGGGGCTGGTCTTCCAAAACCCGCGCTTCCAGTTTCTCGCCCTGACCGTAAGCGACGAGGTGCTCGTAACGCTTCGGGCGTCGAGGCCGGGCGTGCCGGACGAGCAGCTCGCCCCGGTCGCCCATGGCCTGCTCGAAGAATTCGGCCTCGACGCACGCGCGCAGGCATCGCCCTACGAGCTCTCTCAGGGGCAGCAGCGCAGGCTGGCGCTGCTCGCCATGCTTGCGGCGGATTGCGACGTCTTGCTTTTGGACGAGCCCACCTATGCGCAGGACGAGCGCTCGACGCGCTTCATTCTCGAGCTGCTTATGAAGCGGGTCGAGCGAGGGCTCGCCGTGCTCGTCGCCACGCACGATGTCGAGCTGGCGCGCGCCATCTCCAATCAGGTGCTGCTGCTTGAGGACGGGTCGCTGCGCGCGCTCTCGCCCCAAGAGGTCGACCGGTATGTCGAGGAGCGGAAGGAGCCGCCATGCGGAGCATAAATCCGGGCGTCAAGCTGGCGACGCTCATCGTGGCGTCGCTTATGCTGTCGCTTACCTACAACGTTGCGGTGAACGTGGCGGTGTGCCTAGCCTGCCTGGTGGCGACGGTCGCCACGTCCGGTGTGAACCGACGTCGCCTCGCGCTTGCCCTGCTGCCATTTTTCTTGACGGCGCTGGCGTTTTTTACCACAGGGCTCTTCTTTGGAGCGGGCGGCGCGGGCAACGCAGAGGCGGTGGGCGTGTCGACGAGCGTCTTCGGGCAGCGGACCCTGCTTGCCACTGACTGGACCACCGCCATGCAGCTTGCGTCGCGCGTGCTTGCCTACGGAGGCCTCGGGATGCTCTTTGCCTTCACGAGCAACGCGTTCGAGCTTGTGATGAGCCTGATGCAGCAGTTCCGGCTGCCTCCGAAGTTTGCCTACGGGATCCTTGCGGCATATCACTTCTTTCCGGTGGTGCGCGAGGAGTTCGGCACGGTGGGGGCCGCGCTCAAGGTGCGTGGCGTCAAGGCCGGACCCTTCTCTACCCGGCGCCTGCTGCCCATGCTGGCGCACGCGCTCGAACGTTCGGAGAGCCTCGCCATGGCAATGGAGTCGCGTGGATTCGAAAACGATGCCCCGCGCCGCGTCGCCTTCCGCGTGCCGCTGCGCGCCCGCGACGTCGCGTTTGCCTTGGGCGTGCTGGCGGCAATCGCCGCAGGGCTCATGCTGGTCAGATAAGTCGCAGGAAGGGGACGTCGTGAAGCAGATGGCGCATGTTGGGGAGGCTTCTGGAAGAGGCGGGCGCGGGGAGGCGCCTGGGCGCGAGCGGGCGGCGACGGCATCGAGGGCTGCCGACGCACGCGAGGCCCTTAACCGCGACGTGGACCCGCGCTCCTATCCCAAGTATGCCGAATGGCGGCGCCTGTGCGAGGA
The DNA here is from genome assembly GCF_016901575.1 of Enorma phocaeensis. Taxonomy (GTDB): domain Bacteria; phylum Actinomycetota; class Coriobacteriia; order Coriobacteriales; family Coriobacteriaceae; genus Limicola; species Limicola phocaeensis_A. Next base: position 89,337 of record NZ_JACJKQ010000004.1, on the reverse strand, counting down.
GAACCCCGGCATGGCGCCTTTCGTGATCATGAAGCTCAGTCTCACGTGTCACGGGGCGATCATCTCGCCACGCGCTATGGAGCGCCTGCAGCAAGATGACTACCGCTTCGGCACCGTTCCCGGCGAGGGCGACGAGGCGAACTCCTTCGAAATCGAGTTCGCCGGCCGCTCTACGAGCCAGGTCATGCCGGGGGCGGTGGTGCTTCGTGACGGCACCTTCGTGTTCGTCAACTACGGCGAGGCGTATGAGGACCCCTACCTCCTGGACCTCGATGTGGAGCTCGGGGCGTTCGTTCTGCGCGAGGCGCGGGAGGGCGACCCGGCGATCGATGTGGTGGACTTCGTGCCGCGCCCTGGGATCTTCGGGCGTCGAACCTCGCGCGGCACCCTCATGGACACCCTTGTCGACGTGCGCCCGCAAAAGCTCATCTTCACCGCATACCGCACGTGTCATTTCTGGGACCGTCGCGAGCAATGCCGGTTCTGCGCCTTTTTCACCAAGGGGCATGAAGATCCCGCGGTCGACCCAGAAGACCTCTACGAGACCGTTCACGCCGCCCTCGAGGAGCCGGGGCGCTTCTCCGAGCTCTACCTGTCGGGAGGCACAGACTATTCGGGCGCCGAGCCGTTCGAGCGCGAAGTCGAGCGCTACATCTGCGACCTCCAGGCTATGGGCCGCGACTTTTCGGGTCGGTTTCCCTGTCAGCTCATGGCGCCGGCCTACCCCAGGCATCTGCTGGAGCGCATCCGGCGTGAGACCGGCATCACATCCTATAGCGCCGACATCGAGGTGTGGGACCGCGAGAGGTTCCGATGGCTCTGCCCGGGCAAGGAGCGCGTGGTGGGGCATGACGAGTGGGTGCGCCGCACCGTCGACGCCGTCGAGGTCTTCGGGCGTGGCAACGTGTATACGCAGGTCGTCGCAGGTGCCGAGCTTGCGGCACCGCATGGTTTCGAGACGACGGGCGAGGCGCTTGCGTCGAACCTTGCGGGCTGCGAATACTTTGCCGAGCGCGGGGTGAACTGTCTTTTTATCGTGTGGCGCCCGCATCGCCGAGCCCGGCTGGGCTGGCAGCCTATGGCGCCTGTCGACTACTACGTGCGCTTGGCGCAGGGGTTTCATGACATTCGTCGGGCGCATGGGCTCATCTGCCTGGACGATGATTACAAGATGTGCGGCAACCATCCCTGTGCAGATTTGGAGAGGATGGATGAGGAATGCTGGCGCTAGACCGCTATTCGCCTGTGCCCGAAGGGGTCGTGGGCGCGTTTGAAACGCCGGCCGACGGGGAGGTCGGCATCGTGCCGGCCGCCATCGAGGTGCCGGGACATGCGGGTGCGTTCTGGTGCCGCGTGGCGCTCGTCGGGGCATCGGATGCCGCGGCGGGGCCGCAGGCGCTTGCGGTCGCCCTCGCAGAGGAGCGCAGCGACTTGGGCGCAGGCCTGGTTGAAGGGCTGTGGTTCGACCGTCCCGCCACGCTTTGGGTTCCCAGGGCATCGTCTGAGGAAGGCATGGACGCCTGGCGGCTTAGGGTGCATGTTTGGCGGTGCCATATCGCAGGCCCCGTCTTTTCAGGCGTTCTCGTCGCGCTTCGCGCGCATGATCCCGAGGCGGACATCGCATCGGTTTGGGAGCTTCGCGTGGGAATGCAGGCTGGCGGGAGCGAGCCGGCAAGGACGGTTTGCGTCGACGGCCGTGCGCGTCTCGTGCCGTCGCAGGTTCGTCCGGTCGCAGTGCCGTGCGCCCTTCCTTGCGCTCGCGAGCCCACCCTCGCCCCTCGCCCCGAGCTTCATCTGGATACGCTCGCCCTCCGGGAGGCATCCATCGCGTCGTAGCGCTGCCACGCCTTTGTTTCTTCTTGGAGTCAGGTTGGTGAACCGCGTGTAGCCCGCTGCTTTCGGAGCGGTTTCAAACCCGTTTCCCATGTTTCGATACGGTTGTGAGGCTGTAAACCGGGCGGGCAGGCCACCTTCATCGCGACGAGCGGCGGTAGCATCGCCCCGTACGAACCCGGCGCTTGCGCCGTACGATGAAGGGGGGACGCATGTACGATTCCGGAACTACGGCATTCATGCTCGTCAGCACCATGCTGGTGCTGCTCATGACGCCAGGACTCGCGTTTTTCTATGGCGGCCTGTCGCGTCGCAAAAACGTCATCAACACCATGCTCATGTCGTTTGGCGTCATCGGCGTGGTGGGCCTCACCTGGGTGCTCGTGGGCTGGTCGTTGGCCTACGGCGGCGACGGAACCAGTCCATTTATCGGCGGATTCGACCAGCTGGGCCTTATGGGCACGGTTGAATCCATGCTGGGCGAGGCCGCAGACGTGCCTGACGGCACGGCCTATCCCTCCCTGGTCGACATCGTCTTTCAGATGGCGTTCGCCCTCATCACGGCCGCCATCATAACGGGGTCGGTCGCCGGTCGCATGCGCTTTGGCGCGGTGATGGCCTTTCTGGCCATCTGGTCCATCGTGGTCTATGCGCCGCTCGCCCATATGGTCTGGGGTGGAGACGGCAGCTTGATCGGCGACATCATCGGTGCGCTCGACTTTGCCGGCGGCGACGTGGTGCACATCAGCTCGGGCGTGACGGGCCTCTTGCTATGCCTGGCGCTCGGCGGGCGCCGGGGCTTTGGAATCGCTTCGTACCGTCCGCACAACGTTCCGTTTGTGGCTCTGGGAGCGGGCCTGCTCTGGTTTGGATGGTTTGGCTTCAACGGCGGGTCTGCCTTTGCGGCGGATGGCGTGGCGGCGCTCGCGGTGCTCAACACCGTTGTCTCGAGTGCGGCGGGCCTGGCGTCCTGGATGGCCATCGAGGCCAAGGCGACCGGCAAGCCCACGCTCGTCGGCGCATGCACCGGCCTGGTCGCCGGGCTCGTCGTGGTAACGCCGAGCGCTGGCTTTGTCGAGCCTTGGGCCGCGGTCATCATGGGGCTTGTGGTCTCGCCGGTGTGCTACTTTGCCATCTCGCACCTGAAGGCGCGCCTGGGCTACGACGACGCGCTCGACGCGTTTGGATGCCACGGCGTGGGCGGCATCCTGGGCGGTTTGCTCACCGGTCTGTTCTGCGTGCCCGAGCTTTCCTGGACCGATGCGGGCGGCTTGCTCTACACGGGCGACCCTTCTTTGCTGATAAGCCAGGTTCTGGGCATCGTGGTGACGCTCGTGCTTGTGGTCGTCGTGGATGCTGTCATCATCCTGGTCGTGCGGGCGCTCTTCGGCGGACGCCTGCGCGCCGACGACCGCGAGGAGGCGCTGGGCATGGATGTCACCTTGCACGGCGAGAGCGCCTATCCGGCGTACACCGGCCTGGATTCGTAGGCATGTATCCGCGCGGCGCTGGGACACGACGGAGCTTTGCGGCCGTCGCCACGCCCCGCCGCGCCTTCTGTTCTGCGCCCGCAATGGCGCGGACGGTGGTTTACACGGCGATAAGAACGGGAGCGAGCTATGAAACGCGTGACGGCCATTGTGCGGCCAGAGATATTGGAGCCCCTGAAGGAGTCCTTGGTGGGCGTCGGGGTCTCCGGCATGACGATTTCCGAGGTGCTGGGCTTTGGACACCAGCATGGATGGAAGGAATACTATCGCGGCACCGAGGTGCTGCTGAACATGGTGCCCAAGATCCAAGTCGCCATCGTGGTGGCAGATGACGCGGTGGAAGACGTGATCGCTGCCGTGGTGTCGGTGGCAAAGACCGGCGAGGTGGGCGACGGCAAGATCTTCGTGCAGCCCGTCGAGGAGGCGGTGCGCATCCGTACCGGCGATCGGGGCGAGGCGGCGCTATAGCGGCGCGGTGCGACGCGACATGCGCTTAAGGATCGATCGCTAGCTAAGAGACATATTCCCAACACGGGGATCTGGTCGTGAACGCCGGAGCCCCGCTTCGGTATGTAGACGGCTCCACGTGCGGGCATCGGGCAGTCTTAGCGCTTTGCGCCGCCGATCGCGGGCAATGGGCGGCCCTGGAGCCCACGGCATGAGGGCCGGCAAAAAATGAACGCGCTTTTCCGACATTTTTGCTCGGCCCTTCGAGTAGACAGCCTATTTGCTACAAGAAAACGCCTGGTAGAGAGTTTGTACTATGTTCGGCTACCGAGCTGGTCACCTCAAAATGTCGGAAAAGCGAATTCGTTTTTCTCAGTATCATTTCAAAAGGGGCTTTGAACGGAAATCGGGGCCTGTCCGAGTCTCGGACAGGCCCCGATTGTGGCAGAGCGATTGATTGTGGCAGAGCGATCGCGATGTGGCTCCACCGTGCGGCTCCACCGCCCGTGCAGCGTATCGCCCGGCGCTCCGATTGGAGCCGGCGCCCGCACAGGCTAGCTCAGCAGCATGCGGTCGTTGGCGAGCTCGCCGCCCGAGACCTCCTCAAACTTCTGCAGCAGGTCTTTTACGGTGAGCGACTTCTTCTCGTCGCCCGCCACGTCATAGATGATCGAACCCTCGTGCATCATGATCAAGCGGTTGCCCATGCGAATGGCGTCGTTCATGTTGTGCGTGACCATGAGGGTGGTGAGCTTATGCTCGGAGACGATCTTCTCGGTAAGGTCGAGCACCTTCGCGGCGGTCTTGGGGTCGAGCGCGGCGGTGTGCTCGTCGAGCAGCAGCAGCTTGGGCTCGGTGAGCGTGGCCATGAGCAGGGTCAACGCCTGGCGCTGGCCGCCGGAGAGCAGGCCCACCTTGGACGTGAGGCGCTTTTCAAGGCCCAGGCCGAGCTCGGCGAGACGCTCGGCGTACTCGTCCTTCTCGGAGTGCGTGACGCCCCAGCGCAGGGTGCGGCGCTGGCCGCGACGGCGGGCCATGGCGAGGTTCTCGATGATCTGCATGTCTGCGGCGGTGCCCATCATGGGGTCCTGGAAAACGCGGCCCAGGTACTTGGCGCGCGAATGCTCGGAGAGGCGCGAGATGTTGACGCCGTCGAGCTCGATGGTGCCCGCATCGATGGGGTAGACGCCCGCGATCATGTTCATGAGCGTGGACTTGCCCGCACCGTTGCCGCCGATGATGGTTACGAAGTCGCCGGCGTCGAGGTGCAGGTCAAGGTTTACGAGCGCACGCTTCTCGTTGATGGTTCCGGCGTTGAAGGTCTTGCAGACGCGCTTTACTGTCAGCATGGCCTAGCGCCCCCCTTCGTCACGCAGCGCGAGCTTGTAGTTGCGGCGCAGCTGGTACTTCTCCCACACCACCGGCACGCACAGGGCGAGCGCCACGATGATGGCGGAGAGCAGCTTCATGTCGTTGGCGTCCATGCCCAGCTGGAGCACGATGGCGCGGATGAGGAAGTACACCACGGAGCCGACGACGGCGGCGGTGAGGCGGCCGCCGAAGGAGTGCAGCTTCGCCCAGGGGAGCACGCGCCACAGCACCTCGCCGATCACGATGGCCGCAAGGCCGATAACGATGGCGCCCGTGCCCATGCCGATGTCGGCATACTTCTGGCTCTCGCAGATGAGGCCGCCGGAGAGGCCCACGAGGCCGTTGGACAGCGTGAGCGCGATGAGCTTCGTGACCTTGGTGTTCACGCCGAGCGCGCGCACCATGGCCTCGTTGTTGCCGGTGGCGCGGCAGGCGGAGCCGATCTCGGTTCCAAAGAACCAGTACAGCAGGGCGATGATGAGCACGGCCACGCCCACGCCGACGATCATGGCGACGGTGTTGCTGCTGAGGCCCGTCAGGTCGCCCACCACGCTGAAGATGGTGTCATTCTTCAGCAGCGGGGTGTTGGACTTGCCCATGATGCGCAGGTTGATGGACCACAGGCCGATTTGGGTGAGAATGCCGGCGAGAATCGCGGGAATCTCGAATACGGTATGCAAAAAGCCAGTGACTGCACCGGCGACCATGCCGGCAAGCATGGCGGCGAGCACCGCCACGACCGGATCGACGCCCCCCACCACGAGAACGGCGCATACGCACCCGCCCAGGGCAAAGCTGCCGTCGACCGTCAGGTCTGCAATGTCGAGCAGCTTGTAGGTGATGAACACGCCGAGCACCATGATGCCCCAGAGAATGCCCTGGGAGACGGCGCTAAGCAGAGCGAGTCCCATCTGCCTCTCCTCTCATACCAAACGAACCCCGACGGAGGAGCCGCCGGGGTACCATGTCTTCGGTGTATGCACGATGCATACGGGATTATTCAGTCTAGCACGCACGTTTTGGCCCAACGCGAGAGCCGCGCTTGTAATGGAGTGGAAACGCGCCCACGCCCGGGACAGAGGGTCGCGCCTGATACGGGCACGGCCCGGACATGGGATGTCCGGGCCGTGCTGGAACGTGCGATTGTGGCGACCGCGCGCCGTGACGATGTGGCCGTGGCTATGCGGCGGAGACGTCCTGTCCGCCCTCGTCGGCCAGCGCCGACACGTCGACGCCAAGCTCGTCAGCGGTCTCCTGGTTATACACCAGGTCGCATTCGTCTACCGACATGGTCTCGATGGCCATGGTCGCGGGGTCGGCGCCCTCGGTGAGGATCTCGACCGCCATCTCGCCGGCGCGGTAGCCCAGCTCCTCGTAGTTGATGGAAACCGAGGCAAGGCCGCCGTTCTCGACCATGCCCACCTCGCCGCAGATGGTGGGGAGGCCGTTCTCGTTGGCCACCATGGCGACGGTGGTCATGCCTGCCGCGATGGTGTTGTCCGTGGGGGTGTAGACGGCGTCGACGTTGCCCACCATGGACTCGACGACCTGCTGGATCTCGTTGGAGCTCGAGACGGTGTAGCGCTCGTGGGCGATGCCCAGCCCGTCGAGCGCCTCCTCGGCCATCTCGATCTGGATTACGGAGTTGGCCTCTGCCGTGCAGTAGAGCAGGCCGACGGTCTGGGCGTCGGGCAGCAGCTGCTGCAGGAGGTCCATCTGGTCCGAGACGGGGTTCATGTCAGAGGTGCCGGTGAGGTTGCCGCCGGGCTCGTCGTTGGAGTCAACCAGGCCGCTCTCGGCGAAGTCGGTGATGGCGGTGCCGATGATGGGGATGTCCGAGGTGACGCCGGCGACCGCCTGGGCGGCAGGGGTGGCGATGGCGAGGATGAGGTCGCAGCCGTCGTTCACGAGGGTCTGCGCGATGGTCTGGCAGGCGGACTGGTCGTTCTGCGCGTTCTGCTGCTCGATCTCATAGTCGATGCCCGAGTCGTCAAGGGCCTTCACGAAGCCCTGGTTGGCGGCGTCGAGCGCGGTGTGCTCGGTGAGCTGCAGCACGCCGATCTTGTAGCTCGCAGAACCTCCCTGGGTGGTGGAGCCGTTGCCGGCCGAGTCGTTGCTGCAGCCGGCAAGGGCTGCCGCGCCCATAAGGCCGAGCATGCCGAGGGCCGCGGAGCGCCTGGTCACAGGGGTGTTGATGTTCATGGGAGCCTCCTTCGTGGCGCGGATGCGCCGAGGTTTCGGGCGCCGGGCGCGGCGCCGTGGGGTCTGTGTCCGGCAGACGTTAGACGATGGTCGCGTCCTCAAGGGCCGAGATGTCGACGCCCAGGGCGTCGGCGGTCTCCTGGTTCACGATGAGCGTGCACTCGTCGCTCGAGAGGTATTCGATAGGCATGGTCGCCGGGTCGCCGCCGTTCTCGAGAATCTCGATGGCCATCTCGCCGGCTTTGTAGCCAAGGTCGTAGTAGTTGATGCTGTACGACGCGAGGCCGCCGTCTTCAACCATGGTGTCGCAGCCCACGATGACGGGCAGCTTGTTCTCGTTGGCGACCATCGCGACGGTCGACATGCCGGCAGCGATGGTGTTGTCCGTGGGGGCGTAGATGGCGTCCACCTTGCCGACCATGGACTCGACGACCTGCTGGATCTCGTTGGAGCTCGAGACGGTGTAGCGCTCGTGGGCGATGCCGGCCTCGTCGAGGGCCTCCTCGGCCATCTCGATCTGGATCTCGGAGTTGGCCTCGGCGCTGCAGTAGAGCAGGCCCACGGTCTGGGCGTCGGGCAGCAGCTGCTGCAAAAGGTCGATCTGGTCGGCGACCGGGGTGAGGTCGGAAGATCCGGTCACGTTGCCGCCGGGCTCGTCGTTCGAGCTGACAAGGCCGCTCTCGGCGTAATCGGTGATGGCGGAGCCCACGATGGGGATGTCGCTCGTCGCGCTTGCAACGGCCTGCGCCGCAGGCGTGCCGATGGCGAAGATGAGGTCATCGCCGTCGTTGACCAGCTTGGAGGCGATGGTCTGGCAGGCAGATTGGTCGTTCTGAGCGTTCTGCTGGTCGGCGGAGTAGGAGATGCCGGCCTCGTCGAGCGCGGCGATAAAGCCCTCGTTGGCCTGGTCGAGCGCGCCGTGCTCGGTGAGCTGGATCACGCCGATCTGATACGTGTCTCCGTCGCCGGCTGTGGAGCCTTGGCCGGCATCCTGCCCGCCGCACGCTGCGAGCGTGACGGCAAGGGCACCCACGGCGAGAGCCGAGGTAAGCGTCTTGAGTCGCTTCATGAGCGGTCCCCTTCTGCGGTCGAATCGTCTTTGGGCGCGTGCCGCCCTTCGACGATCCGGGCCCTCCGCGGGGCGTCGTGGCGACGTCCGGATTGCGAGGGGGTCGCGAAGGGGTGCAGCCTGCCCCTTGCAAGTAGATATATGATATGCGGCCCCCTCGGTCAGGCCCGGGGTGTCACCAACTGTTAACCTTGGCGGCCGCCTGCCGATTGGGGGCTTGCCTTCGGGGCGAAGGGGTGCACATATACCGTGCCGCTCTCGGAAAAAGTCGCAAGGTTGGCGAGCCGGTCAAGCCGTACCATGCGCCAGCTCGTGCTGCCAAGCCGCGGCATGCGCTCCTGGCCCGCCACAAACCAAATTCCCCCGCGCTCGCGCAAGGTGGGCGCCGTCAGTCGCCGCCTTCTGCTGTGCGGAAGCCCTTCGCTGCAAGAGGTGAGCTCAAAGTAGAGGTCGCCCTGCTCTCGCGCGGCGACGCGCGCGATCGCCATCGGAGACGCCAGGCAAAAGCGGAGCGCATGGGTGGCCTCGGCCTCGCCTGCGGCATGGGCCGCGCCGCAGGCGAGCTCGGCGCGGTGGGTCGGCGTGCACAGGGTTTGCAGGTGGCGCGTGAGGTCGAGCCGCTCGCGGGCGTCGAGTTTGGGGTATCGCGAGACGGCGCGAAGGACCTGGTTCATCTCATCGCGGCTGAACTCTCTTCCTACAAGCGCGTAGCCGCTGGAGTTGTTGGAGGCGATGTTGTAGCCAAGCAGGCGCAGCGTGCGAACGGCAAGGTAGATGGTGCCGCGGCTGGCGTGCGTCGCGGGCGTCCCCGGCGAAGAGGGGTGCTCGATCTCTTGAATCAGGGCTCCCGAGTTGATGAAATGCTCCTCGTCGCTCTGGGCCGTGAGGAGCTCGAGCACGCGAAGCGTTCTGAGCACCCCTGCCGAGATGCCGCGGGGCAAGGCGGCGCCAGGCCTCTCGATTGGGGCGTCGTCCGGCTGCGGGGGAGTGCCGCGGTCGGGAATCTGTAGACGGAGTGCCCCTGTATGAGGGCAGAGCGTCCCTGGCATGCGTTTCTGGCTTGCGTTGTGAGATAGGACATCTGCCATGGGATCCCCCTTCGGTCGCTGTCCGGACGACGCCATACCATCAACCTTATCGGCGGGACCTTTCCCAAATCTGACAGATACCTCTCCGATTTCTAAACCGGCCAGCTTGCAGCGGTGGGAAGCAGATGCGCCGGCCTGCCCCGTTCGGTAGACGGCGCCAATCGCCCGCCCAACGGCGACGACAACAAACAAGCCCCGCCGGGCGGCGGGGCTTGTGGAGGCGCTTGGCATAAGGCGTCGAAGCGCTTATGAGGCAGGGGCCAGGGGTGCGCTCGGGTCACTAGAACTCGGCGTTGCCCACGGTGCGCGGGTGCGGCAGCACGTCGCGGATGTTGCCGACGCCGGTGAGATACATCACCAGGCGCTCGAAGCCCAGGCCGAAGCCGGCGTGCTTGCACGTGCCGAAGCGACGGAGGTCGCAATAGTACTTGTATTGCTCGGGATCCATGCCAAGTTCGGAGATGCGGCGCTCGAGAACGTCGAGGCGCTCCTCGCGCTGGCTGCCGCCAACGATCTCGCCGATGCCCGGAACCAGGCAGTCTGCCGCGGCGACGGTCCTGCCGTCATCGTTCAGGCGCATGTAGAACGCCTTGATATCGACAGGGTAGTCGGTCACAAAGGTGGGACGGCGGAAGTGCTCCTCGGTAAGGAAGCGCTCGTGCTCGGTCTGCAGGTCGATGCCCCAGCTCACCGGATAGTCGAAGTGGTGGCCGGCATCGACGGCGTCCTCGAGAATCTTGATCGCGTCGGTGTAGGTGACGCGGGCAAAATCGGAGCTTGCCACGTGCTCGAGGCGCTCGAGAAGGCCCTTGTCTACAAACCGGTTGAGCATGTTGAGCTCGTCGGGGCACTTGTCCATGACGGTGCGGATCACGTATTTGAGCATGTCCTCGGCGAGGTCCATGTCGTCGTCGAGGTCGGCAAAGGCGATCTCGGGCTCGATCATCCAGAACTCGGCGGCGTGGCGCGTGGTGTTGGAGTTCTCTGCGCGGAAGGTGGGGCCAAAGGTATAGACATCGCCAAACGCCATGGCGAAGTTCTCGGCGTTGAGCTGGCCGGACACGGTGAGCGAGGCGGGCTTGCCGAAGAAGTCCTGCGACCAGTCGATGGCGCCGGTGTCGGTGCGCGGCGGGTTCTCCATGTCGAGCGTGGTGACATGGAACATCTCGCCGGCGCCCTCGCAGTCCGAGGTGGTGATGATGGGCGTGTTCACGTAGACGAAGCCGCGATCCTGGAAGAAGGAGTGGATGGCTGCGGCGGCTACGCTGCGCACGCGAAAGACGGCGCGGAAGAGGTTGGTGCGCGGACGCAGGTGCTGCTGGGTGCGCAGGAACTCGACGGTGGCGCGCTTTTTCTGCAGCGGGTAGTCCGGGGCGGAGGGGCCCTCCACCACGATGGACTCGGCGATGAGCTCGAAGGGCTGCTGGGCCTCTGGGGTGAGCTTGACGGTGCCGGTGCACACGAGCGCGGCAGAGACGTTCTGGTGGGAGATCTCGTCGTAGTTCTCGAGCGCGTCGCGATTCATGACCACCTGCAGGTCACGGAAACAGCTTCCGTCGTTTAGGGTGACGAAGCCGAAGTTCTTCATGTCGCGAACGGACTTGACCCAGCCCGCCACGGTGACCTGCGAGCCGCCGAATGCCTCGGCGTCCGCATAGAGCTGCGCAATCTTGGTGCGATTCACAGGTGTACTCCTTATGCTCTGTCCGCGCGCCGCGCTCCTGCTCGCGCCGCGCGCCGGACCTCCTAGATGCCGCACTAATGATACCAATGGTATCGCTGCGCTGCTATGGGCCGGTGGGGGTTATCGAGCGTCATTCAATGTGGCGTTCAATATTGAGAGGAGATAGCTATTGTTGAACCAGAAGCTCTGGCGCGTCATCCATCTGCCATCAGGAAGGCGCGAGCCGTCTCGTTCTATATTGCCGATCGTCGTTCCATCATCCAGCTTATAGGCCGCTCGCTGGGCATGAGGCCTTACATGAACGAGGGCGTTGTCCGAAATGCCGGGAAGGTTATTTCGGAAGATTAGCTTGCCGCCTTTTTGCTTTGATGGAACGAGCTCAACGCCGCTCGAAATAACCTTGCGCGTTTTTTCCCAGCAGCGCTTCGCCTCTCCCTCGATCTCGGCGACGGGCATGTTCCAAAACATGCTTCCTGCCAAGCGATAGGCGCCATCGACCTTTTTGAACACGACAAAGAAGAACCGCGTTTCGTCGAGATACGATCGGAACTCCGAGTCGTCCCATGATTCGGCGAGCAGCTTTTCGAATTCAAAAGGAGCAAATGAGAGGCTCTCTTTGATTCGCCCACTCTCCTCAATTCGAACGACTCGTACGGAGATGCCGGCTTTCATGAACTCCTCAGTACGGTTGCCCTTGATGCCCAGCATGCGATAGACAAGCTTGGTCCACTGCGCTTTATTGCCGGTGTAGGGCTCTTGGAGTTCTTCGGCAATCTGCAGGTCGGTTTTTCCGATATGGAGCGCAATCTGGCTCGTGACGTATTCTTCGAAGGTGACCCCGTCAAGCTCTCCGGGAGCAACGATTCTCTCCGCTGCGTGCCGATCTTGCATAATCACATGATGCAAGATGTAATCCATGTACTGGCGCTTAAACGAGAATGCGCGGCGCTTTGCTTTGCGGTAGACCTTGGTACCGTCTTTCTCGATGTGGGGGTAAAACTGGGTGGTCCACATCGTCGCTTCCGAGGCACCCTTGGTCGCGGCGCCTAAATACGATGTCATGCCCTCGCTTAGCTCGTCGGCTCTTCCGTCGCGAATGTAGGAGACGATTTTCCGGTAGTCGTCTTGGATGATCTTCAGGTCGTCTCTCGATGGGGTGAACAGCGTGACGTATTCGATCGTTTGGTCATATCTGTCTTTCGTCCGATCGCGCAGATAAAAAATGAGGAGCAGCCTTCTGCATTTATTCCACAGGTGCGAGGTAAAGAGGTCCTCCTCGATGGGTTCGTCGAAAGGAATCATGGTGAGAACGAGGCGTTCGCCCGCGGTTGGCTCATGGTCCTTCTTACGAATATCGAAGCACGTCGCCTTGAGTTCGACTCCCGCTTCGGGAAAGTCGGGGCGCTCATCGCTGTTCGAGCGATATCCAAAGTATCTCTCTTCCAGGAGATTGCCCATACCGCCTTTGAAGCGTTTGCTGCCATAGTCCTTAACGTTGATGTTGGGAGGCGCAATTCCTAGGTCTAACACCTCTCGAAAGGTCATCCCTTGCAGGTGCAGGGCAAATCGCTCGATGCTTTCACCGCTGCTAAAGTCAGTTTTTTCGAGAAGCTTCCTAAGCTCGACGCTCTTTTCCATGCGGCGCCTCCAAGGGTTCGTGATTGGCTGCCTTCATTGTAGATTCTGCGATTTGGTATTGAGGCGAACACAAAGCCGAGCGAATCCTAATGTCCGGACGAGCGGATAGCTTTGATCGCGTAGAATAGTCAGCACATAAACGAGAACACAGTAGCGATTGGAGAAACGTGTCCTCAGTAATTAGAGTTGCCGAGCTCTTCGCGGGCGTCGGTGGGTTCAGGCTGGGTCTTGATGGATATCACGACCCGGACCATCCGGAGTTTGAGATGCCCCCAGCGGGTCCATTTAAGACGGTGTGGGCCAACCAGTGGGAGCCGGGAACGGACAGACGCCAGTTTGCAGCCCGATGCTACAAGGCACGCTTTGGTATGGATTCTGTTGTCAACGAGGATATTCATGCCGTTCTTGATGAATACGAGGCAGGGGACATCGATATACCGGATGTTGATATGGTCGTCGGCGGCTTCCCCTGCCAGGACTATTCCGTGGCACGAACGCTTTCTCAGGCAAGTGGTATTGAGGGGAAGAAAGGTGTGCTCTGGTGGGACATCTACCGTTTCCTCCGGCTTAAGCCGGACACTACGTATTGTCTGTTTGAAAACGTTGACCGCTTGCTGAAGAGCCCCGCGTCGCAACGTGGCCGCGATTTCGCAATCATCCTTTCATGTCTTTCGTCTCTGGGATATGCGGTTGAGTGGCGTGTGGTAAACAGTGCAGAATATGGGTTTCCTCAACGTAGGAAGCGCGTTTACATCTATGCCGAGAAAACAGATGAAAGCTGGAGTCATGTCGAAAGGCTGACGCAGGGGATTATGGCGGAGGCATTTCCAATTCAAGAGGTGTTATCTTGCGATGAGTTCGATCTTCTTGGAAGTCCTGCCGACAATTCCGATTCGTTTGGCGTGGGGTGCAAGACGTCGCCTTTCCGCTCTGCGGGAATCATGCAGGGCGGTCACGTCACTACGGCAGAGGTTGTCGAACTGTATCAGGGGAGTCGCGCTACGCTTGGCGACGTGCTCGTTTCAGACGACGAGGTGCCTGAAGAGTATTACGTCTCGGAGGACAAAATCGCAGACTGGAAATATCTCAAAGGCGCCAAGCGAGAGCCTCGGAAAAACAAGAGAACTGGCTTCGAGTACATGTATACAGAGGGCGCCATGGCGTTCCCAGATGCTCTCGATAGGCCCTCACGGACGATTCTGACAGGAGAGGGTGGAGTTTCGCCATCGCGATTCAAGCATGTAATCGAGACCCCTGACGGGCGCCTTCGTCGACTTGTCCCAGACGAACTCGATCAGTTGCAGTGTTTTCCCAAAGGTTGGACCGATACTGGTATGACGGATGGCCAGCGAGCTTTCTGCATGGGAAACGCCTTGGTTACAGGCATCCCACACAGAATCGGGCTTGCCATGGCGAGGCGGCTTGCTGACTAACCTATATCCATGTCTTTAGGCTGGACCCGGCTGAATCGAACGATGCCGTCGGGTCCAGCCTGATATTCGACAAAGGTCATCTATGCGCTCGCTGCCTTTTGGGCGGTCAGGCACGGCGGGCGCAATAAAGTGCCCTCGTCGTGCCTGGCCGCCCAAGCCAGTTAGATAGCACCCAGAAGAGACGTGGTCGGTGTTTTGAGGCGCTTTGGGACTGCGGGGCCTGACCGATGTGGGGCCCGCGTGCCCGGGCGTGTCCGGTGCTCCTCCTCCAAATTCCCTACGACGTAGGAGTTCGAAGATTTCCCCTAGATAATCACTCCGTTGCAGTGGTCAACTTCGTGCTGGATGGCCTGCGCAACGTCTCCGGTGAAGCTTCGCACGTGACGATGGAACTCCTCGTCAAGATACGAGACCTTGATGCGCCGCCAGCGAGCGGCGGGACGTACGCCGTCAAGCGAGAGACAGGCCTCCTGCGCGCGATATTCACCTGTGCCCTTGATGATGTCGGGATTGTACATGAGCCGCGTCTTCGTGCCGTCGCGTACCACGATGATGCGCTTGCGCACGCCGATCATGTTTGCCGCCATGCCGACACATTCATGCGCGTGGGCCTCGAGCGTGTCGATAAGGTCCTGGCCAACCTGCGCGTCGTCGGGGGTCGCCTCCTCAGAGGGCAGGCGGAGCATTATCAAGGAGGTGACGATGGGCTTGATCATGTGCGTTCCCTTCATCGGTTGGCGCCCGTTGGGCTGATTCGGTTTCAAGACGGTAGCACTTGTTTCGGTGCGCTTCGGCTGCATGGCTCGAACTTCAACGTGTCTTAAGTCAATGTTTCAGCGCAGTAAAGAATTGAGGAGACGCCTCACATATTGAATAATGAAACATATGTTCGTATTTTGATGCAAAAGTGATATACTATCGATAAAGAACTTGGCCTCGCGGACGCATCATTCGTGGAGCTGGCAAAAGGGGGAACTCCGGTGATTACCGCTGATGCCAAGCTGTCTGCACGTCTTGTTTCCGTTAATCCGCACTGTGTGAACTTTACGGCCTATGCATTTGGATGTTAGTAGAGGGATTGCGCTGGAACACGGGCGGAAGGGGGTTTCGCTCCCTTTATCTACGCCTATGCAGCTAGCTACGAGCTGGCTACGAGAGACCAATATTTGCCGAAATAAAGCATCCGCAGAGATTCTTCAACAAAGCGGGTGCGGCGGAGGGCGTACCTGCGGTGCTTGTGGTGAGCTATGGCAACCGTGCTGTGGACGACACCTTCCTCGAGATGGCCGACGTGCTGGTAGAAGGCGGTTTCGTGCCCGTTGCGCTGGGCTCCTTCGTGGCACATCATTCGCTTATGACCAATGTGGCGGCGGGCCGTCCGGATGCCGACGACCTCGCGGCGGTGCGCGCGCTTGCCGCGCAGGTCGTCGAGAAACTTGCGCGCGTGGACGGAGCCGAGGCGGCGTGCGTCGCCGCAGCCCCTGGCAACCGGCCGTACCGCGCGTTTGGCGGCGTTGCGTTCAAGCCCGAGGTGGACGCCGGGGCATGTACCGCCTGCGGGCTCTGAGCGCGTGCCTGCCCCACAGGAGCCACCACCATTGCAGACGCCGCCGCGACCGACGCCGGGCTCTACGTCTCGTGCTTCCGCTGCGTCGCGGTGTGTCCCGAGGGCGCACGCTCTATCGGGGGCGGCGCAGAGCTTCAGGCGGCACGCGATGCCTTTGCTCAGAGGTGTGCGGCGCGGCAGGAGTCTTGGTTCTCCCTGTAGGGACGCGCGCTCAGTCGACCCCACACGAACGTTTCGCGTGGGGTTGTGCAGGATCTTGCAGACCGCCCTGTTCATTGCTGCCGGTAGGCGAGGGGCTCGGCCGCGTTTCGTCATGACGCCTCGCCCCGCGCCCGCATGCGTCACCCCTCGTTGATCTCCTCGAAGAAGCCGACGCGATAGTTCTTGAACACGGCCTCGCTCTCCTCCTGCGTGGCGTCCAGGTCGACGTCTGCCATGATGCCGAAGTCGTGGTCGTCGTCGTTGTCGCGGAAGATTTGGTGCACGTGCCACACGTGGCCGCTCTGCTCGTCGCTCTCGTCAATAGAGAGGAACGCCGCCGAGCGCGCATCGCCGTCGGTGAGAATCTCTTCGTGCGCATCGTGGAACGCGTCGAGCGCGCGCGACCAGCGCACCTCGGTCATGCCCCACGTCTCGTCGAGGTCGCCGAGGTCTTCGGTTCGGCCACGTGCCGCCAGCCTTACGCGCAAGAAAAGGGCGTTTCGCACCAACAGGGTCATGCCGCGGCGGTCCGAGACCACCACATCGGCGCCCTGGGGCGGGGCGGCATCGAGGGCGGCGGGGTCTCCTGCCGCCGCCCACTCGTCGACCAGGCTCGAGTCAACGGAGCGCACGACGAAGCCGAGCCACGAGATGATGTCGTTCAGCTGGTCGTTGCGCTTTGATGCGGGCACCGTGCGGTCCAGCGAGCGGAACGCTTCGGCGAGATAGCGCAGCAGGATGCCCTCCGATCGGGCGATCTTGTAGCGCTGTATGTAGCCCTTGAAATCCGATGCGGTTTCCAGCATGTCGCGAAGCACCGATTTCGGAGAGAGCTCGTAGTCGTTTGCCCATGGCACCTTCTCGCAATATTGGGCAAATGCCGCTTCAAGCTCGTCTTCAAGCGGCTTTGGGTAGGTGACGTCGGCGATGCGCTCCAGGCGCTCCTCATAGTCGACCCCGTCGGCCTTCATGGCCGCCATGGCGCGGTCGCGCTCGGCGCGCTCTTGGGCGCGCAGGACTTGTTTGGGGTCTTCCAGCGTCGCTTCGACCATGGAGATGAGGTCCATGGTGTAGGTCTCGCTTTCGGGGTCCAGAAGCTCGAGCGCCGCCAGCAGGAACGGCGAGAGCGGCTGGTCGAGGGCAAAGTCTTCGGGCAGGTCGACGGTGAGCGCGTAGTCCCATTCCTCTTCGGCGTCGTCCGGCGCGTCCGGCGCAGGCGGCACTTGGGTTCGCACCACGACGCCCGAATCTATGAGCGTGGCGAAGATCTCGTCGGCGCGCTCTTCGAGGCGCAGCTTCTCCTCCGGGGTCTGCAGGCTCGCCGCGATGAGCTCGTGGACGTGCTCGCGGGCGTCGCCTCCCTGCTCAACCATGGAGAGCACCATGGAATGGGTGATGCGCAGGCGCGGCTTGAGCGTCTCGGGCGCGGCCTCGATGAGGCGTTCGAAGGTCTGCTTGTTCCAGGTGACAAAGCCCTCGGGCGGCTTCTTCTTTTTGAGTTTGCGCAGCTTCTTGGGGTCATCTCCGGCCTTTGCGACGAGCTTGGCGTTCTCGATTTCGTGCTCGGGGGCCTCGGCGATCACCATGCCCTCGGAATCGAATCCCGCACGCCCCGCGCGACCGGCGATCTGATGGAATTCGCGGGCGCGCAGGCGGCGCATGCGGTGGCCGTCGAACTTGGTGAGCGCGGTAAGCACCACTGTGTGGATGGGAACGTTGATGCCCACGCCCAAGGTGTCGGTGCCGCAGATGACGGGAAGCAGGCCCTGCTGCGCCAGCCGTTCGACAAGCAGGCGGTAGCGAGGCAACATTCCGGCATGGTGCACACCCACGCCGCATCCGATCAGGCGCTTCAAGATCTTGCCGAACGCCGTGGTGAAGCGCGTGCCCTTTGCCGCCTCCTTGATCGCCTCACGCTGCTCTTTGGTGGCGATGCCGAAGTTGGCGAGCGAGCTTGCCGTGGCAAGGGCTGCGTCTTGTGAGAAGTGCACGATGTAAAGCGGCGCCTCGCCGCGACGAAGCGCGAGCTCGACCGTTCCCTCAAGGGCGGTGTCGACGTATTCGTAGGCGAGCGGAACCGGGCGCGGCGCGTCTGTCACCTGGTCGACCTCGTTGCCCGTGCGCTCGCGCAGGGCGTCGGCAATCTGGGTGACGTCGCCGAGCGTCGCGCTCATGAGCATGAACTGGGTGTGCGGCAGCGTGAGCAGCGGGACCTGCCATGCCCAGCCGCGGTCGGGGTCGGCGAAGTAGTGGAACTCATCCATGGCGACGCAGCCCACGTCGGCCTCGTCGCCCTCGCGGAGGGCCTGGTTTGCCAAGATCTCGGCGGTGCAGCAGATGACGGGCGCAGCCGTGTTGATGTGCGTGTCGCCTGTGATCATCCCGACGTTGTCGCGTCCCAGCACATCGACCAGGTCAAAGAACTTCTCGCTCACCAGCGCCTTGATGGGGGCGGTGTAGTAGGCGCGCCTGCCCTGGGCCATGGCCATAAAAAGCATGCCCAGCGCGACGAGGGATTTCCCCGAGCCCGTGGGCGTGCCCAGGATGACGTGGTCGCCGGCGGCGAGGTCCATGAGGGCCTCCTCCTG
Source organism: Enorma phocaeensis (assembly GCF_016901575.1). Lineage (GTDB taxonomy): Bacteria > Actinomycetota > Coriobacteriia > Coriobacteriales > Coriobacteriaceae > Limicola > Limicola phocaeensis_A. The sequence goes on along the minus strand of NZ_JACJKQ010000004.1, from coordinate 70,726 downwards.
GTGCTCCCACAGCTCGATGCCGCGGTCCTCGCACCAGGTCAGGAAGCGCTCGAACGCCTCGTCTGCCGTGAGCCACGCCTCTGGCTCGGAGCCGTCCTCGGGCAAAAACCAGCTGGGGGAGAGGGCGCCAAGCGACCCCGCCTCGCCCACGCCGTCGGTTCCAGCGGCAAAAGAGCTGGCGCTCGTGCGGGCGGGCGCCGCAGTCGCGCCGCCGTCGACGCTTCCTCGGGCTATGCGATGCGATTCTGTACTCATCCGGGCTGCTCCCGTCGTGTAGCGTGTGGTGTTCGTTGTGATTGAGTTCATTATGAGCCATGAGACGTCGCGCGTCGCGGTGTATGGTGCGAGTCGTGGCGCTTGCGGCGCCGCGGGGTCGTCAGTGCTTCTGGCGGGCGCCCATCGCCGCCCGGCGACGGCGGTTGATGAAGTTTCTCACGGCGTCTTCCATGCCGAGTGGGACGTAGTCAAGGTTTTCGAGGTCATCCGGCAGGTAGGACATGAGGCTGGGGTCAGCCTCGAGGGCGCTTTCGAGCTGCTCGCGCGAAGGGGCGTCGCCGGGCGTGGCGCAAACGCTCCAGACGCGTGCACCGCGATCGACGAGGCGAGACTCGTATTCCGTAGTGGGGAGCTCGGGATGCTCGGCACGTGTGTCGTCGGAGGTCCAAAGCGTTTTGTATCCAGCCGCTGCGAGCTGGGTGAGGGTCCAGTCTCGCAGGGGCTGGCTGTCGGTACGCAAGGTTATGGTCCCGCCCGGTGCGAGCACGCCCCGATAGGCGTCAAGCCTGGCGGCGGTTGTCAGGCGACGCCGGACGTCGTGTGCGCGCGGAAAGGGCGTCGAGAAGTTGAGCGTGATGCCGCTGAGCTCGCCCTTGGCGAATACGCGCGGCACCGAGTCGGCTCCTCGCGGAATGGCGAGCACGTTGGGCAGCCCGCTCTCGAGAATGTATTGCGCGGCATAGGCGATGCAGAGGGGCTCGGCGTCCATCCCTAGAAACAGGGTGTCGGGACGCTGGCGTGCCGCCTGGATGATGTAGGCGCCCTTGCCGCACCCAAGGTCGAGCTCGACATGGTCAAAACGTCGGTGCCGACAGGGGCTGGCGGAGGAGCCGGGCGCGTCCCCCCGCATCTTCGCCTGTCCATCCCGCCTGCAATCGCACGTACCGCTCCGAAGCGGGTAGCACGCTTCCGCCCACCGCCCCGCAAGCGATTCGGCATGGGTTTCAAAGCCGTCGGCATAGCGTTCGAGCCGCTCTTCGAGCACGAAGTTCTTAGGTGTTCGGATGTGGGTGACTCCCATGGCTTCCTTTCGCGGTGATGTCTGCTTGCGCGGATGGACGCCGATGCGCCGCGAGGGCGCTATGCGCGCCTGAGCATGATATACCGGTTGAGGTCACCCGTCTTGCCGTCGGCTGAGAACCTGCATATCTCCGCAGCGAGTCCTGCGGACAGCTCCGAGATGAGGGCATCGACCTCGGAGTCGGTGAAGCTGTGGCAGTAGCGAAGGCTGCGGGGGCTGTCCTGCCAGCCAAGGAGCCAGTCGCCGTCTTCTAGGGCGCAGGCAGCCTCCTGGGGAAGGAGGCGTTCTCGCATGGCGAGCGCGGTCGTCTCTCGAGCCTTGCGTGCGAGGCGCGGGTCCCTCATGAATTGCCAGTACGAAACCGCTATCAATCCGCCGGGCTTTGTGAGCTCGATGAGGGACCGAAGGATGTGCAGCCGCAGAGTGAAGCCCGGGATATGGTGCATGAAGCCAAAGCAGCAGCTCAAGTCATAGTTCCTGTGCGCCGCGATGCGCTCGAGGCGCTGCTGCGCGCCGTCGAGCGCCGCTTGCAGCGCGTCGAGCTGGATATAGTCGCGCCGCATGTGCCGCGAGGCCTGGGACGCGGTGGCGGGGAAAGCGTCGCAGGAGTCGACGCCGCAGTACACGATGTCCCTATGGGGGAGCGCGCTTTCTAAAAACGATGCCAGGCGTTGGTTGCCGCAGGCCATGTCCAGGATGCGCACGGGATCGCCCGCCGCGCGTCCCTCTAGGCACTCGCGGCAAAAGGTGCGCGCGACTTCTTGCCAGCCTTGCCAGGGCGCGGACCTCGTCTCGGAAAAGGAGGAGGCGTTCTCGCGATAGAACGTATTGTTGAGTTCGATAAGCGCCCTCGCGCCGCGATCGTCCACATCGTCCTCCTGGAGCCTGCGTTTTCCGTAGATGCATATTATCCGAGATTAGGGCGGGTTTTATGCAGGCAAAAATGTGTTGGAAATGTGAATCGTCGCGAGAGCGTCGAAATCTGTGCAAAAAATCGTTTTGTCGGTCGTTCCACGTAAGATTTCATGGCCGACAAATCGACTTTTTGAACAAGAACTCCCTCTCGTGTGCAAAGAATCGATGTATCGGTCGTGCATGCACATCCAATGCGACCGACAAAACGACTTTTTGCACAGATGTACCCTCCTTCGAGATTTTTTGAAGAACGCGCGGGCGCGCATGTGGGTTCACGGCGGAAAGGATGGGGCTCGTCGCTCGCCGGCGCGTCCTGGACGCGACTCTAGCCCGGATCCGTTTAGGCAGGCGAGCCGTCTGCCGCGGCGAAGAGCGGGGGTAAGGCCTCAGATGAGGAGAGGATCCCGCTCAAGGGGGAAGGTCCTCGGGCGGCGCAACAGAATGCGCCAAGCATAGTAGAATCCCAGGTATGGAACACATTATCGAACAGATTCTCGAGATGCTTCGCGCGGGGGATGCGGTTGACGACCGCGTGCTCGTCAAGCTCATCCACGCCGAGGCGAGACGTGCCGGCGGCGACAAACGCGCATTTGCGAAGCGTCGCCTCTTGCCGTTTTACCAACACGTCAAGCGCGACGAGCCCGAGCGATGGAAGGGCTGGGGCATTTCGCCCGAACTGGAGGAACGCCTGCTCAAGGTGCTTCGCATGAAGCCGCGGCGGTCCGCATCGGGGGTTGCCACCATTACGGTGATCACCAAGCCGTGGCCGTGTTCCGGCTCATGCCTGTTCTGCCCCAGCGATATCCGCATGCCGAAGAGCTACCTTGCCGACGAGCCGGCGTGCGCGCGCGCCGAGCAGGCGTGCTTCGACCCCTACCTGCAGGTGTCGGCGCGCCTGACCGCGCTCAGCCAGATGGGTCACGCGACGGACAAGATCGAGCTCATCGTGCTGGGCGGAACATGGAGCGATTACCCGCGCGACTACCAGGTGTGGTTCATGACCGAGCTGTTTCGAGCCCTGAACGACGACGCGGTCGCGGGGGTGGCGGCAAATCCGCTGCTCAGAGGCTTCGCAGAAGATGCGGGGCACGATTCGGTGCGCGCCGACGGGCCGAGTGCCGACGCTTCGGTTCCTCCGGGGGTCGCTCGCAGGCGCGAGCAGCTCTGCCGGTGCGGTCTCATGTCCGCAGCCGACGAGGCACATCCCCGGGCGCTGGTTCCCCCGGCGGCACGTGCCGCCCAGCATGCCATCGACGAGGGGCGCATGTCCTACAACGAGGCCTTTCGACAGGTGTATGGCGCGAACGACGCATGGGGCGATGCCGCCGCGTGGCAGCGTGCGACCTTTGAGCAGCTGGAGCGCGAGCAGCGCCGCAACGAGACGGCGCGCCACCGCGTGGTGGGCCTTGTCATCGAGACGAGGCCGGATGCGATTTCCCCGCAGGCGCTCGCCCTTATCAGGCGCATGGGCGCCACGAAGATCCAGATGGGCGTGCAGAGCGTCGACCAGGAAACGCTTGACGCCAATGGCCGCGGAATACAGGTGGCACAGATCGAGCGGGCGTTCTCGCTCCTGCGCCTCTTTGGGTTCAAGATACACGCGCACTTCATGGTGAACCTGCTGGGCGCCACGCCCGAGGGCGACGTGCTGGATTATCAGCGCTTCGCTACGGCCGACGCGTTTCAGCCCGACGAGGTCAAGCTGTATCCTTGCGCGCTCATCGCGAGCTCGCGTCTGAGCGAGCGCTACGAGGACGGTAGCTGGCAGCCCTATGGCGAGGACGAGCTGGTCGACGTCTTGACGCGCGACGTGCTCGCGACCCCGGCATTTACCCGCGTCTCGCGCATGATCAGGGACTTTTCTTCGAAGGACATCGTTGCGGGCAACAAGAAGCCAAACCTGCGGCAGATGGTGGAAGACAGGCTCCGCGCATCGAACGAGCGGGTTCAGGAGATACGTTTCAGAGAGATCGCGACGAGCGAGGTGTCCCCGGGCGAGCTCCGGCTTCAGGTGGTGCCCTACGAGACGAGCACGACAAGCGAGCGCTTCTTGCAGTGGGTGACGTCCGAGGGCCGCATCGCCGGCTTTCTGCGCCTGTCGCTTCCGCACGACGATGCGGTCCGGGCGCTTGTCGAGGAACTTGCAGGCGCTGCCGGGCAGACGGGCAGGCGGGACAGGGATGCGGGCGCCGGCGGGGACGAAGGCATTTCTGCGTCCTGGTCGAAGCCGATGCCTGTCGTCGCGCCCGGCGAGGCCATGATTCGCGAGGTGCACGTGTACGGCATGGCTGCGCGCGTGGGCGAGGAGGGGTCGGCGGCCCAGCATCATGGGCTCGGGCGCAACCTTGTCGAGCGCGCATGCGAGATGGCGCGCGAGGCGGGCTTTGCGCGCATCAACGTGATCAGCGCCGTGGGCACGCGGGAATACTATCGTCACCTTGGGTTCTATGATCACGGGTTATACCAGCAGAGGAGGCTCTGATGGACGGGGGCGGGGGCGGCAAAGACCGTCTGGCAGATGGCGCGAGGACGGGTTCCGGGCATGGCTCGCGAGAGTCGGGCGCGGCGGGCCGCGAGATAGAGGGCCCTGGCATCGCGGCGGAAGGGGCGTCAGCTAGGGTCGAGGCACGCGAGGCGGCAAAGCCCGAGCCTGCCTGTCGATGCGGCGTCAATCGCGATGGCCTGGAGGAGCTTCAAAAGGTCCCCGGCATGGACCAGGCGATGCGTATCGTAGCCGCGGTCGCCGTGACGCTGGCGGCGGCACTCGCCTTTTATTTGGCACGGCTTCCGGTGCCCGCCATCCTCGTCCTCGTTGCGCTCATCGTCGCGGGCGTCGTCTATCTCAGCCTTGACGTGCATGCGGCGCGCACCGCGCAAGGGCGCGCCCTCATCTACACGCGGCGCGTTGCCGGCACCCCGATGCGCGTCTTGAGGCAGGGCGGGGTGTATCAATCTGCGACGTATCTGGGGCCGCGTCGCTTCGAGCCGGTCTTTGCCTACCATCGTGCCTTCGACGTCATGTTCGATCTGGAGGAGTCGCTGCGCGCTGCGGGCGGCCATGGCATACGGCGGGTGCTTGCGCTCGGCGGAGGGGGATACGCATGGCCAAAACATGCCCTGACCGAGCATCCGGGCCTCGTCATGGATGTTGTCGAGATCGATCCCGCGGTCGAGCAGGTCGCGCGACGTTGGTTCTTTGTCGACGAGCTCAAAGAGCTTGCGGGAGACCGGCTGCGCCTCGTCGTGGCGGACGGCAGGGAATACCTCAAGGGGACCTCTGCCTGCTATGACGCCGTCGTCAACGACACCTTTGTCGGCGCTGTGCCGGCGCGCCGGCTATCCACGGTCGAGGCGGCGCGCGCCGTGCGAAACAGCCTGGTGCCTGATGGGGTCTACCTCACGAACGTGGTAAGCGCGGGCGAGGGGAGCGACCTCACCTTTTTGCGTGACGAGGTGGCGACGCTTGCGACGGTGTTCAAGCGGGTGTTTGTGCTGCCGGCAACCGATGACGAACTGGGTGGAGAAGACAACTATCTGGTGATGGCGACCGATGCTCCCGTCGAAGTTCCCGAAGCCGTTCCGTTTGACGACGGATTTTTAGGGACGGTGCTTCACGATGACGAGGAATAGGGAGCGCTGCCAGCAACAGGTGGCCAGGTCCTGGCATGTGCCAGTCTCGCGCCGCGCCTTCATGGGGGCGCTCGTGGCGGCCGGTGCCGCCGGACTCTGCGGCTGCAGCGTCTCGGGCGGTACGCGCCGCGAGTCGGAACATGCCGGGCGGGACGAGGGACCGCTTCTGCCCACGATCGAGGACCGGTCGGCGAGCGACCGGCTCACGCTTGCCATGGTGGGGGACGTGCTGGTGCACGAGGGCGTTTGGATGAGCGGGGAGACAGATGGGGGCTATACCTTTGACCATCTCTTTTCCCAGGTGAAGCCTTGGATTGGCGGGGCGGACGTCGCCCTGGTCAACCAAGAGACCATATTGGGCGGCACCGCGATGGGCCTTTCGGGCTATCCGCTGTTCAACAGCCCTCAGGAGCTTGCCGACGCCGAGGCGGCTGCGGGTTTCGATGTGGCGCTCTCCGCCACCAACCATGCGCTCGACCAGGGATTCGCGGGCATCCAGGCCACCTGCGCCTGCTGGCGGGACCGTGCCGAGGACGTGCTGTGCTGCGGCATCGCGGCGAACGAGGAGGACGCCCGGTCCATTCCGATGGTGGCGCGCGGCGACGTGCGGCTGGCGGTGCTCAATTACACCGAGAGCACGAACGGCATTGCGCTTCCCGTCGAGGCGCCCTGGTGCGTGCAGCTGCTCGAACGCGATCGCGTGGCGGCAGACGTCGAGCGCGCCCGCGCCGAGGGCGCCGACCTGGTGGTGGTGTGTCCGCACTGGGGGCAGGAATATCAAGCCGAGCCAAACGACCTGCAGCGCACATGGGCCCAATGGCTTTTGGAGTGGGGCGTCGACGCCGTGCTGGGCACGCATCCCCATGTTTTGCAGCCTGCCGAGGTGCTCGTGCGCGAAGACGGCCATCGCATGGCGGTGTATTACTCGCTGGGCAACTTCATCTCGTGGCAGGCGCGCAAGGACACCATGGTGGGAGGCATGGCCGAGCTGGCGTTTGAGCGAGACGCCGGCGGCATGCATCTTGCCCGGGCCTCGCTCATCCCGCTGGTGAGCCATCTTGCCCTCAGCCCCGCTATGACCACCTACCCCGTGGCGGACTATACCGAAGCGCTTGCGGCGGCCAACGCCGTTCGCCGCGAGAGCGGGGCGGCCGACTTCTCGCTCGCTTGGTGCCACGCCCATTGCGGCGAGGTGCTGGGCGCGGGCTACGACGCCGCGTCGGGCGTCTGCACGCTAGCAGCCTAGGGGCGGCGCTGGGGCGCCACGCGTCGCATGAGGGCACAGCGACGCCGCCGCTATAGGCGCGCGTCCGTCCACTCTTGCACGCGGCGGCGCATGCCTTCGATGTCGAGCACGCCTTCGGCAAACCCTTTGCGGACGAGTTCTGCGGGCAGCAGCTCATCGTATTTGTCGAAGTAGGGCACCTCGCCTGGATAGACGAGTTCGATAGGGTCGAAGTCGCGTGCCGCCTCATCCGCAACAACCTGGAAGAACGTCTCTTCGTCTGCCTTCATCTTGAACTGCAGGAAATAGGGGCGTGACGCATCGAGCCCCTTGAGTCCCAGCTCGCCGGCGCACTTGATCTTGAGCAGGCGCTCCAGGGCCAGAAACGCATAGCTGCCAAGCCAGGGGAAAAGCACCCAGGTCTCGCCGCCGAGGTTGATGAGCGGGCGCGCGGCAGCGCCCGATATCTCGGCGGTTCGCCGCGCCTGAGCAAGGCGCGCCCGCGCGTTTGCCAGCAGGTAGGGGTATGTCTCATGCTCGGCGAGCACGCGGCGCATGCGTTCGAGGATGTGCGTGTTGATATCGCCCGGGCAGTCGCCGAAGTATGCCGGCACGCGCCCCTTCACCTGCGTGGCAAACACGAGGTGGCGCTTCCAGTCGACCTCTTCGACAACCCAGCAATGGCCGGCAATGGCGATGCGCTCGCCGGGCGGCGGCGGGTTCACGATGGTGCCCAGCTCGGCGGAGTCGCTGCGCACGGTGAACTCCTCGTTTTCCTGGAACACGGCGTAGAACTTGAACGAGTTGGTGTAGCGCTCGCCGGCAAGCCCTATGATGAGGCCGCCCGCTTCGGTTCGCTCGAGCTGGTCGGTTTCAAGGAGGTGGCGCAGCAGCGCACGGAAGTCGTCCGCCGTGACGCGGTGGAAGTACGAAAGCGTCAGCACGCGCTGGGCGAGCTCTGCCGGCGACAGCTCGCCGGTGCTGGCGAGGACCGCCATGGTCTGATGGTAGAGCAGGCTGTATGGCAGACGGTCGAGCTGCGGCGGCTCGACCCACTTCTCTTCGCGATAGAGCTCAACGAGCGCGATGCCCTGCAGCAGCTTCCAGGGGATGGTTTCGGGCATGGTCGTGCGCGGCTCAGGCTGCTCCTCGCGCATGACGAAGTGCATCTCGGGTGGCAGGTCGCGGCGTCCCGTGCGGCCCATGCGCTGCAAGAAGCTCGACACGGTGAAGGGCGCGTCGATTTGGAAGGCGCGCTCGAGACGGCCGATGTCGATGCCGAGCTCAAGCGTCGCAGTGGTGACGGTGGTGTCCAGCCGCTCGTCATCGCGCATGACGTCCTCGGCTGACTCGCGCAGCGCGGACGAGATGTTGCCGTGATGGATGAGGAAGCGGTCGGGTTCGTGGTTCGCCTCGCAGTAGCTGCGCAGCATCGTGCACACGGCCTCTGCCTCTTCGCGCGAGTTGGAGAAGACGAGGCACTTATGGCCGCGCGTGCGCTCAAATATGTAGCCGATGCCCGGGTCGGCGTCGCGCGGCGCGGCGTCGGTGGGTGCAAGCAGCGACTGCTCGTCGACGGGCGGGATGTCCACCTCGCCCATGGCTGCCTGTGCCTCGCCCTTTCCGGCGGCGTCTGAAGGGCTCGGGGGGACCCGCGTTCCGCCAAAGGCCGTGTCAGAGGCATCGCCCGGCAGCCCAGGCGGGGTGCCTTCGCTGCCGACGCGCTCAACGGCGAGCAGTTCTGCCTCTTGGGTGCCGTCTGAGCGTTCCAGGGCGCGCTCGGTTGCCTGCGGGCCGGTCACATAGAAGTGTTCCATGGACACGCGCCATACGTGCCGCGGCTCCTCGAAGCGCGGGATGATGCAGCCGCGCCCCGTGCCGCTGGAAAGGAAGGCGCCGGTGCGTTCGGGGTCGCCGATGGTGGCCGAGAGCCCGATGCGGCGCGGGTTCACCCCCGCCATGCGGCTGAGGCGCTCGATCAGGCACAGGGTCTGGCCGCCGCGGTCGCCACGCAAGAGCGAGTGGACCTCGTCGATGACCACGAAACGTAGGTCGCAGAAGAGGCGCGGCACGGCCATATGCTTGTGCAGCAGCAGCGCCTCGAGCGACTCGGGCGTGATTTGCAGAATGCCCGATGGGTGCTTCAGCAGGCGTCGCTTGTGCGACGCCGCGACGTCGCCGTGCCAGTGCCACACGGGAATCTCGGCTTCTTCGCAGAGGTCGTTGAGGCGGACGAACTGGTCGTTGATGAGCGCCTTGAGCGGGCCGATGTAGAGGGCGCCGATCGAGGCGGGAGGGTTTTCCCAGAAAAGCGTGAGGATGGGGAAGAACGCGGCCTCCGTCTTGCCCGATGCGGTCGAGGCGGTGAGCAATACGTTCTCGTCGGTGTTGAAGATGGCGTCGCCTGCTGCGACCTGGATCGAGCGCAGGCTTTCCCAGTCGTGTGCATAGATGAAGTCCTGCACAAAGGGCGCATAGCGGTCGAAGATCGACATGGGGGCACCTCCTCAACAAGAAAACGAACAACAGTTCTAGTATACGCCACATCAGGCGCGGCAAGCCGGTGATTTCGGCTTCAAGGCCCGCTCGACGATTCCCGCATGGTTCGAGCGCGCCCGCGTCCGCAGAGTGCGCTGCGCCAGGCGGCCGGACGGTCCGTCTGCGTGACGCATGCTGCCCGGCATCGGAGCAGAATCGTCCCGTCGCGCCCCTTGCGCGCGGCGGTGTCGCGCTTCATCCTGTAGGGGGTGAAACGTCGACGCGGCGCGAGTATAACGACGAGTACTACGAGGAGATGCTCTCCGTGGTGGAGCGTTTCTCGGGGTATTCGGTGCTCGGGCACCTGGACCTCATCAGGCGCTATGACCCCGAGGGGGTCTATCCCTTCGAGAACAACCGCGATGTCATCGCGGCGATTCTGGAGCGAGCCATTTCGGACGGCAAGGGCATCGAGGTCAACACGTCGAGCTTCCGCTACGGCCTTTCCGACCTCCAGCCCTGCACCGAGATCCTTGAGCTCTATCGCGACCTCAGCGGACGCGTCTTGACCATCGGTGCCGATCTGGAACGCTCGCGAGGTTAACGAACGGTACGTTGGGCGATGATTCCCAAGACGATTACAAGATTTTCTTGGGTGTCGTCAGGGCGCGTCTTGCGTTCATAGATGATGTCATATCCGTTGACGGCCACTTTGAGACAAGATGCCCCGAAGGCGCGTTGCAGCATGCGATTGGATATTGACGATCCCACGCCGGGAAACGCTTCGACGAGCTCGAGCTTTTCCCAGACTGCTTCCTCGGTTTGAACGCTCAGTCGAGCGAGGTCTTCTAGAAACGGCCGGGTAAGAATCATCCTAGTCATGCTGGGCTCTCATGGCCGCAACGGCTGCACGTCCCGCATCGAGCCCAATGACGTAATCACCTTGCTGGTATGCGACCCTGCCTTGTGCGATCGCCTCTTTGGCACGCTCTGCGTACAGAGCTTCGTCAACTGCAGCATCAATAGCATGCTGGAACACGTCCTCAGAGCAGAACACATACGCCCCTTGACCGTTTTCCGTGATGCGGACGATGCGTTCCCGGGCAGCTTGCTTCACCTCGCGCGGATGGTCGCGAAGCGCGGTCGCTGAATAGATGGCATCCATAGGGCCTCCTCTAGCTCGGCAATATTGTAGCCAACTATGTCGTTAACTATGTACAGAATCGCGGTACCATCAGGTGGCCACAGGATGCGCGGGCCGAGGGCTATAGTTCGAACTCGGCGAAGGCGGCGGGGTCGCGCAGCGGTGTCGCGGGGGTTGCGAGAGGCGTTGCCGCATCGGTGGCGGGGGCGCCGCCCTGCGCGTCGGCAGGTGCCCCGGCCGCGGGCCCTCCCCACGGCGTCGGCGACCCGGCGCCCGCCTGCATGCTGCCGAAGCCTCCGCCGACCTCTCCGAGCAGCTTGTCGGGAGACATCTCTGGGTGCTGGTAGACGATGTCGAGAAGCTCGATAAAGTCGCGAATCACCTCACGCGGGGTGAGGTGGGTGTCGGCGCCCACGCGGCCGAATTCGATCTGCAAGAACCGCACCAGGTCCCCTTCGCCCAGCTTGGGGGCGTAGCCAAAATAGCCGGCATGGATCTGCTGCAGCTTTTCGGCAAGAACCAGCAGCTCCTCGTAGGTGAGGGGGTGCAGGTGGATGATGGGCGCCAGCATGTCGCGCATGTCGTCGCGTGCAAACCTCCCCTGCGTAAGGCGGCTTCGCAGCGCCTCGTACGAAAACACGCCGCGCCTGCGGTCCTCGATCGACTGGGGGGTGCCTCCCATGATGACGCCCAGATAGTGGGCCTTGCCCTGCAGGGTGTCGTTATACATGGTGAGGATCTTCTCGTAGTTGTACTGGCGCGTCACGGCGTTGGGAATCTTGTAGAGGTTAACAAGCTCGTCGACGAGCACGAGCATGCCGCGGTAGCCGGCGCCCTTGAGGAACCGGGCGAACAGCTTGATATAGTCATACCAGTCGTCGTCGCCGATGATCACGGTTACGCCGAGCTCCTGGCGGGCCTCGGTCTTCGTGCGATACTCGCCGCGGAGCCACTTGACCACGCGGCCCTTGGTCTCGTCGTCTCCCGTGACGCTGGAGTGGAAATACAGGGTGAGCAGGCGCGCGAAGTCGAAGCCGTGGACCATCTCTTCGAGGTTGGCGACCTCGGAGCGGATGCGCGCGTCGACTGCCGCCACAAATGCCGCATCGTCGGCGGCAGGAGCGGCCCCGGCGGCTTCTTGGGCGAGCTCCTGAGCGACCGATGCCTGCAGATTTGAGATCCAGCGGTCGAGGATCAGCGTGAGCGCGCCTCCTTCGGGGCGCGTCTTGGTCGAAAGGTTGCGAATAAGCTCGCGATAGGTGGCAAGGCCCTGGCCCTGCCCGCCCTGCAGGCGCCGCTCGGGCGAGAGGTCGGCGTCGGCGACCACGAAGCCTTCTCCCATGGCGTGCGTGCGGATGGTCTGCAGAAGAAAGCTCTTGCCGCTGCCGTAACGTCCTACCAAGAAGCGGAACGAGGCGCCCCCGTCTGCGATGAGGTCGAGGTCGGTGAGCAGCGCGCGAATCTCCATCTCGCGCCCCACGGTGATGTAGGGTAGCCCGATGCGGGGCACCACGCCGCCTTTGAGCGAGTTGATGATCACGGCGGCGACGCGTTTGGGCACGCGCGGCGCGGCGGGTACGGTATCGGTCATGGGGCGATCAGTCCTCTCACGTCGTCCTCGTAGTCTTCGATGATGCGCGGTCCGTCGGCGCCAAATTCGATCGCGGTGTCGCCGAGCGCGTCATACAGCGCCTCGTTGATGGCGTCCACCAACATGTCCTCGCTGGTGCCGGCAGGTACGGGTGCCGGCGCGCCTTCGAGCAGGGCGGCGAGGTATGCCGCCTGCTCGCCCGTCAGCGGGGAGGTGTCCCCGTCGGCGGGCGGCACCGGTGCTCCCGCGGCCGGCGCGCCGAGGGGCGAGCCGGCCTCTGGGGGCTTCGGCGCATCGGCGACAGGAGCGTCGGGGGCAAGGGCCTTCTCGGGTGAGGATGCGTCGCCGGCCCGGGGCGCGACCGCTGGCGGCTCATCATGGGGCCCGGCTGCCGCGGCGCCCCTGCCGCCGCCGACGTCTGTGGCGAGCGCGCGTCCGGGCACGTCCGCGGAGGTGCTAGACGGCGCCGCAGCGGCGGGCATCGGTGCGGATGCCGGTGTGCCGCCCTCGCGCTCCTCGTCGATGAGCAGCGCCTCGCGGGTCTCTGCGGCGGCGCTGCGAATGCCCGAGAGCTTGGACAGGTCGATGTCGATCACCCGGGGAGCATGGGCGCTCTTCCATGCCAGCCACTCGGTCGCCTCGCGGTCTATGATGCGCTCGAGGTATTTTGGCTCTGGCCGCGCCTTGAGCGCATAGGGGTATCCCATCGCGTCGCGCAGCATGCGGTCGCAGGCGCGCATGATGGATCCCAGGCGGGCGTTTTTCTCGCGCGTGCCGAAGACGCGGGTGCATGTCCACAGCCCTCGCTCGCAGCGATAGCTGTGGATGGGGTCGAGCTCGACCAAGGCGTCGGGATGCGGGCTCTCGGGGCAGAACACGGCGGAGGCGAACATGGTGTAGGGCATGGTCGCCTCCTTTCCAAACAGGCTCTCCAGCATGCCGCTTTTTCGGTTGCGTCGATAGTACTCCAGCATGCGGACATAGACGGCGCATGCGACATGCCGCAGGTCGTCGGGATGGTCCTTGTACAGGCGCGACAGGCGGATGCGGTAGGTTGAGAGCGCGTCGATGCTTTCAAGCAGCCGGGTTTCCAGCGCCTCGTCGACGGGAAGGGGGAGGGCGGGGCCGCGCCTTGTCTTTTTCGACGCCCCTTTCCGGAGCGACGCGCCCGCAGGGCTCGCCGCGGGGCCGCCCGGCGTCACGGGCATCGCGGCGGCTGGCGAGTCAGGGCTATCGAGCAGGCAAGAGAGCTCGCGAAGCTCGATGAGCGCGCGGTCGAATCCAAGGGTCTTGTCGTCGGCGAGAAGCTTGGGGTCGAGGCCATAGAAAACCACGTAATCGCGCAGCCACACCCGCACAAAGCGGTCGATCTCGGGCGAGAAGGTGCGGTATGCCTGCCAGAAGCCGTGCAGACGCGAAAAGCCTTCCTGTGGGTCTGCAACTCCGATGCCGTTGATGAGCTCATACAGGTAGACGTAGGCAAATGAAAGGGAGGTCTCCTGGATGTCGCCGCGCCGAACGGCCGCGCGCCAGGTGAAGTAGCCGCGCAGCTGCTGGTCGCTCATGGCGTTGTAGGTGGGGAAGTACGACTTGAAGGTGCCGTGATAAGGGTGGTCGTCCTCCATGTCGGCCATGAGGCGCGCCTGTCGGACGAAGAGCTCAGCCTCGGTGAGCCATCTGCCGCGGCCGCCGGATTCCTGCCAGCGCGATATGCCCCGCATCTCTTGATAGCGATGTGCCTGGGGCCCAAGCTGGAAGGCCCTGCTCGGTGCCTGAGGGGCCAAGACCTCGGGGCCCGTGCCGCCCGAGACCGCTGCATGCCCGGCCGATGTGACTCTCCCGCCCATAGCGCCGAGGGGGATGCGTTCCTGCCGGGCCTCCCGGAAGTCCTTGCCGCGCGTGGCCGACGCACTCGCCTGCCATGCGGCCCCGGCCGTCGCCGCCGGCTGCCCGCCGCGTTTGACAGGCGCGCTCGCCTGCTTCGGGCGCCCTGCCGCCTCGCGCTCTTTCATGAGCTGGCGGCCCGTGCGCACGATGGGCTCGTCCCGATAGACCTCCGCGGAGTAGCGCGAGTTGGCGCGCAGGCGCTCGCTTGCGTTGATGCGCGCAATGAGCTGCTCGATGTCGGCGGGGTTTCGCGCCACGGTCTCGCCTCCTGGGCACTTGTCGGTCAATCCCACCAGTATAGCATCAACCAAACACGCGTTCTATTTTATATGCCGTGCATCCTGTCCGGGAGGCGCGGCCTTGCCTTCGGGATGCCGTCCTGCCGCCCCTTCAGGCCCTCCTACAGAAACGCGAGCACCACGGCGACTATGACGGCGGGCAGCATGTTGGCGGGCTTGAAGAGCTTTCCCCAGATCAGGTTCACGCCGACGCAGAAGATGAGGATGGAGCCCACCAGCGACAGGTTGGCGAGCGCCGCCGTCGTCATGAGCGGCTGGACGAGCCGTGCAAGCAGGGTGATGGAGCCTTGGAATACGCCGACGGGGAGGGCCGAGAAGATGCATCCGCGCCCCAGCGACGCCGTCATGACGCATACGATCAGGCAGTCGAGCGCGCCTTTCAGCGCCAGCGTCGACCAGTCGCCGGCGATGCCGTCTTGGATGGAGCCCACGATCGCCATCGCGCCGATGCATACGGTGAGCGAGGCGGACACGAAGCCGTCGACAAAGCGGTTGTCGCCCTCGCTGCCGGTCTTGCGCTTGAGCCATTCGCCCAGGCTCTCAAAGCGTCGGTCGAGGTCGACCAGCTCGCCCACGAGCGAGCCCAGGGCAAACGAAGCCACGATCATCATGGAGCCGCTGCTTGCGAGGGAGCCGTCCTCAACGCTGAGCATGCCGGAGAGCGCGCCGGCGAGGCCGACGAACAGCACGCTCACGCCGGTTGCCTTCATGAGGGTGTCCTGCAGACCGGGGGTGAAGAGCCTGCCGCCCAGCATGCCGATGATGCCGCCCACGACGATGAGCGCGACGTTGATGAGAGTTCCTAGGCCGATCACGACTGCCCCCTCGGTATCCGCGGTCCAGGCGATGCCCGGCTGAGCCCTCATGCATGGTATGACGTGCGGGCCGCATGCGCAATCTCTCGAGATGGAGTCCTTGCCACGGCGTTCTTGGGCTCGCCTGCCGCACGGGAGGACGCCCTGCCGCCCCGCCAACACGCCATGGCGCCCGAGCGGCGGCCGCTTGTTGCCGGCGCATTGTTTCCAACCGGCAACGAGCGGCCACCCGGACGCCGCCGGGTGCCTCAGCGGATACAATCAGCAGCACGCACTTTGCTGGGATAAAGAATGGGGGGCATATGGACGTACCGGCGGCAGGCATGAAAGGGCCTGTTCAGCAGGGATGTACACTCATCCGTCACCTCACCGACGAATACGATGACTACCGGCACGACGAGTCCCGCAGCCAGGGCGAGGCACAAAGCATCTCGTTTCCAACCACCGAAGACGAGGTCCGCGCGGTGCTGCGCGAGCTGCATCCGTCGCACACGCCCGTCACAGTGCAGGGCGCGCGCACCGGTCTCGCCGCCGGCGCGGTCCCGCATGGCGGCCACGTGCTCAACCTGTCGCGCATGAATCGGTGCCTGGGCCTGCGCCGCGACGACGGCGGCGCCTTTGTGCTGCGCCTCCAGCCCGGCGTGATCCTCTCGGAGCTGCGCAAGTATCTCAAGGCAAAGGCCATTCCCGCCTCGGGCTGGGATGCGGCAAGCTTGCAGGCTCTCGGAGAGCTGCGCGAGGCGCCCGAGCAGATGTTTCCCACCGACCCCACCGAGGCCTCTGCCTGCCTGGGCGGCATGGCGGCGTGCAACGCCTCAGGGGCGCGCAGCTACCGCTACGGGCCCATGCGCCCGCATGTCGTGTCGCTGAGGCTGGCGCTTGCGGACGGCGACATGCTCGCCCTGCGTCGCGGCGAGGTCGTCGCATGCGGTCGGCACCTGGAGCTTGCCACCGAGCTCGGCCGGCGCATCTCTCTCGACCTCCCGGGCTATACGATGCCGCGCGCCAAGAACGCCTCGGGCTACTACGTGCACGAGGGCATGGACGCCATCGACCTTGTCATCGGCAGCGACGGCACGCTGGGGGTCATCACCGAGCTCGAGGTCGCGCTCATGCCCGTGCCTCCGGTCATGTGGGGCGTGAGCTGCTTTTTTGCGGACGAGCGCCAGGCGCTCGACGCGACCTGCGGCCTTCGGGACGGTGTCGCGTCCGCGGCGGCCATAGAATACTTCGACCCCGCCTCGCTTGACATCCTGCGCGTCCAGCGTGAGCGGAGCACTGCGTTCTCGGCGCTTCCCCTGCTTGCCGATGATGCCCGCTGCTGCGTCTACGTGGAGCTGCACTGCGGCGACGAGCGGGAGGCGCTCGACGCGCTCGACCGCGTGGGCAAGGTGCTGCGCGACGCCGGCGGCAGCGAGGCGGCGACCTGGGTCGCTCGAACCGAGCTCGACCGCGAGAGCCTGCAGTTCTTCCGCCATGCGGTTCCCGAGAGCGTCAACATGCTCATCGACGAGCGGCGACGGACAGATCCCGCCATCACCAAGCTGGGCAGCGACATGTCGGTGCCCGACGAGCGCCTGCACGACGTCATGCGCCTCTATCGCGAGACGCTCGCCGAGGCGGGGCTCGAGTCGGCTGCGTGGGGGCATATCGGAGACAACCACCTGCATGTCAACGTGCTTCCCCGCGACATGGACGACTACCGGCGCGGCAAGGAGCTCTTCGGCGCGTGGGCGCGCGAGGTCACGGCCATGGGCGGGGCGGTCTCGGCCGAGCACGGCGTGGGCAAGCTCAAGCGCGATTTCTTGAAGACCATGTACGGCGAGCAGGGTCTGCGCGACATGGCGCGGGTCAAGCTCGCCTTCGACCCCGCCGGGCAGCTGGGGCGCGGCAACCTCTTCGACGAGTCGCTGCTGGAAGGGGGTGCGTGAGGCCATGCGGATCATCGTATGCGTCAAGGCGGTGCCGAGCACGACCGAAGTGAAGATGGACCCCGTCACCAACACCATCGTGCGCGACGGCGCGCAGTCGGTGGTGAATCCGTTTGACTCCACGGCGCTCGAGCTGGCGCTGCGCATCAAGGACGAGCGCGGAGCGGCGGGCGAGGACGTGCGCGTGACGGTGCTCTCCATGGGCATCCCCGATACCGAGCGGCTGCTGCGCGACTGCATCGCCCGAGGCGCCGACGACGGGCTGCTGCTCTCGGACCGCGCCTTTGCGGGCGCCGACACGCTTGCCACCTCGTATGCGCTCTCATGCGGCATACGCCACCTGGGAGAGCCCGATCTGGTGATCTGCGGCAAGATGGCGGTCGACGGCGATACGGCCCAGATCGGTCCCGAGATCGCCGGCCTCCTCGATGCGCCCTGCGTCGCCGATGTGCGCAGGCTCGTGGCATGCGACGGGACGTCCCTGCGCGCGTGGCGGGGGACCGATGCGGGCGTGGAGCTTGTGGAGGCTCCGCTACCTGCGGTCATGACCGTTGCCAAAGACGCCGCCCAGCTGCGCATGCCCTCTATCTGCGGAGTGCGCGCGTCGCTTGCGGCGCCCGTCGAGGTGCTCGACGTCGCCGGCGCCGGGGCGGACCCCGAGCGCTGCGGGCTTGCCGGGTCGCCCACGCAGGTGGTGCGCTCCTTTGTGCCCGAGCGGGCCTCGGGCGGCGCCTGGATCGAAGGCGCCGCCGCCCAGCAGGCGGAACAGCTGCTTCAGATCGTGGAGGGGATGGGCCTATGAGCGGTCTTGTGATCGATGCGGAGCGCTGCATAGGCTGCAAGCGCTGCGTTCGCGCATGCGGAAGCGCGGGCATAGAGGTGCGCGACCGGTTGGCGCGGCCCACCGCGGGCTGCGTCCTGTGCGGGGCGTGCGTCGACGCCTGCCCCGTAGACGCCATCTCCATCGTGCGCGACGAGCCTTCGGGCGGGCACGACCTCGAGAGCTACCGCGACATCTGGGTGGTCGCCCAGCCGTGTCCGGACGGCGGGGTCGAGCGCGTGTCGCTCGAGCTTGTGGGGCGTGCGCGCGAGCTCGCCGCGCCTCGCGGGTGCCGCGTCGTGGCGGTGCTCGGCGAGGGGTCCGGCGCAGGCGGCGACGCGGCGCTCGCGCTCGTCCGCGCCGGCACCGACGAGGTGCTGCGCTGTCGCGACGACCGCCTGGCCGCGCTCGACACCGAGGTCCATGCCCGCTGGCTGGTCGGGCTTGTCGAGGAGCGTCGCCCCGAGACCGTGCTCATGGGCGCCACCGCGTTTGGACGTGAGCTCGCCCCTGCGGTCGCGGTGCGCCTTCGCACCGGCCTGACCGCCGACTGCACCGTGCTCGAGATCGACCGTGCGACCGGCCAGCTGCAGCAGACGCGTCCGGCTTTTGGCGGAAACCTCATGGCAACGATCGTGTGCCCCGGGCATCGTCCGCAGATGGCGACGGTCCGCCCGGGCATCTTCCCGGTGCCCGAGACCTTGGACGACGCCCTGTCGCCCCTGGAAGCGGAGGCACTGCGGGCGCGGGTGAGCGAGGTGGGGCTCGCCCCCGACGTGGCGGGAAGGGTGCGCGTGCTCGAGCGGGAGTCCTCGGCGGCAGGGGCGTCCATCGCCGACGCCGACGTGCTCGTCGTGGTGGGACGCGGCATCGGGTCGAAGAAGAACCTGCCGCTCATGCGCCGCCTCGCCGAGCTGCTCGGCGCCGAGCTGGGCTGCACGCGCCCCCTCGTCGAGGCGGGCTGGCTTGAATATCGCCACCAGGTTGGGCAGACCGGCGTGTCGGTCTCGCCGAGGCTGCTGGTGAGCGTGGGCGTGTCGGGCGCCATCCAGCACCTGGCGGGCATCGGGGGCGCCCAGGCGGTCATCGCCATCAACGAAGATCCCGATGCCCCCATATTCGGCGCGAGCGATTGCTGCGTGGTGGGCGACTGCATCGAGGTCGTCGGCGAGCTCGTCCGCCTGCTTGAGGAGCGCGGCTAGACAGAGAGACCCCGGCGCGGCGGCATGTGGCCGCGCCGGGGTCTCTCTTGCAGGGTTCGACCGCTGCGCGGGGCTGCGGCGCGCGGGCCCGTCAGACAAATACGAGGTTCACGAGCACCATATAGAGAGCCGTGCTGGCAAAAATGGAGAGCAGCATGTTGCGGCGCCAGAGGTAGGTGCCTCCCGCGACGAGGATGCCGAGCGCCTCGGGGATGCCGTGGCTCGCACCCAGCGGGTCCACCTCGCGCAGGCAGTAGACCACGAGCAGCGCAAAGACCGCGCCGGGAAGCGCATCGCCCAAAAAGCGGACGAACCGCGGCGTCTCGCGGCCCTCGGGGAACGCCAGGAAGGGCAGGGCGCCGGTGAGCATCGAGGCAACCACGAACTCGGCCGAGCCGGCAAAGATGATGGTCGCCATGAGCGTGGGCGTCCACCAGGGAAGCCCGAGCGAGACCGAATAGATGCCGCAGGTGATGCCGAGCAAGATGAATCCGGCGAGAATGGGGATGGTGTAGGGGAAGGCGGCTTTGAGGGCGCCCTTCCAGGCGCCGCGGTCGACGGAGTCCCCGATGGGGTCCCGCATGTGCTCGGTCGATATGCCCGTGTTGCTCAAGCTGCCCTCCGCCCTTTCGTGTCGGATAGGTCAACAGGATAGCGGATTGGCTCGGCGCGCCCTACTGAATGCCCTCGATGCGGGGGATCGTGGCAAAGCCCTGTTCGAGCTCCTCGTCGGTGGGACGGTGGTCCTTCATCTCGCCACGGTTGAACTTGTCATAGGCGACCATGTCGAAGTAGCCCGTTCCGGTAAGCCCGAAGAGGATCGTCTTCGCCTCGCCGGTCTCGCGGCAGCGCTCCGCCTCGCGGATCGCCTGCAGGATGGCGTGGCTGCTTTCCGGGGCGGGCAGAATCGTCTCCAAGGTGGCGAAGCGCTCGCCGGCCTCGAACACGTCCGTCTGGCTCACCGCCACGGCCTCGAGATAGCCGTCGTGCTTGAGCTGCGAGATGATGGGGCTCATGCCGTGGTAGCGCAGCCCGCCCGCGTGGTCGGGGTTGGGGATGAAGCCGTTGCCCAGCGTGTACATCTTGCACAGCGGGCAGGTCTGGCCCGTGTCGGCGAAGTCGTAGGCGAAGCGGCCGCGGGTGAGCGAGGGGCAGCTTTCGGGCTCTACGGCGATGAAGCGCGTGTCGGGGCGTGCGCCGGTGAGCTTGTCGCGCATGAACGGGGCGATGAGGCCGCCCAGATTCGAACCGCCGCCCGCGCAGCCGATCACGATGTCGGGATACTCGCCCAGCTCGCGCATGGCCTCATAGCTCTCGAGCCCGATGATGCTCTGATGGAGCACCACCTGGTTCAGGACCGACCCCAGCTGGTACCGTCCGCGGTTCTCGGGCACGTGCAGCGCGCGCTCCACCGCCTCGGAGATCGCCGTCCCCAGCGAGCCGGAGCT
The DNA here is from genome assembly GCF_016901575.1 of Enorma phocaeensis. GTDB lineage: Bacteria > Actinomycetota > Coriobacteriia > Coriobacteriales > Coriobacteriaceae > Limicola > Limicola phocaeensis_A. The sequence goes on along the minus strand of NZ_JACJKQ010000004.1, from coordinate 50,044 downwards.
GTCGGGGTCTTGGGCAAGGAGGCGCCGGCCGACTTCGGTGGTGTCGGAGGGGGAGGGCGTCACGCTGGCGTGGAAGGTCTCCATGATGTTGCGGCGGAACGGCTTTTGCTCATAGGAGCACTTCACCATAAAGACGTCGAGGTCGAGGCCGTAGTGGGCGCAAGCCTCGGCGAGGGCGGTGCCCCACTGGCCCGCGCCCGTCTCGGTGGTGACGTTGGTGAGGCCCTGCGCCTTGGCATAGTATGCCTGGGCGACGGCGGAGTTGAGCTTGTGCGAGCCCGACGTGTTGTTGCCCTCGAACTTATAGAAGATCTTCGCGGGGGTGTTGAGCGCCCGCTCCAGGTTGTAGGCGCGGCAGAGCGGCGATGGCCGGTAGACGCGATACATCTCCAGCACCGGCTCGGGGATATCGAAGTAGGGGGTGGCGTCGTCGAGTTCCTGGTCAATGAGGGCGTCGGCGAAGACGGGGGAGAGGTCGGCCTTGGAGGCGACGGCGCCCGTTGGCAGACGCATGGGCTCGGGCTTTACGGGCATATCTGCCCGCAGGTTGTACCAACGCGTTGGAATCTGCTCTTCGCGCAGGTAGAGGCGATGGGGTTCACGGGTGGTCTGAGTCTGGGCGGTCATGGCGGGTCCTTTCTGGTCGTGTGCCTTGCCGGGGCTCGGCACGGCTGGCGCGGGCGCGCCTGGGCGAATGCATCGGCGGGGTGCGGGCGGGGCCTTGCGACCCCTTTCGCCTTGTTTGACCGGATTCAGACTCGCAGCGCGCCGGCGGACCCAAAGCCGACAAACAAGACGAAGGCCCCCGGATTCGACCGGAGGCCTTCGTGCGAGCGAGCAGAAGCCGGTGCTAATCCGAGAGGGGAGGCATCCAGTTGTTCCACCACCACGCGGCAGCGATGCGCTGTGCGGCGCACAGGCGAGAGGAGATGTTCGCTGCGATGGTCATGGCGGGCCTTCCTGTTGCCGGCGGGGCCGGACGCTTTCGGATTGGGGACACTATAGCATGCTAAAGTGAACGGGCGGCCTCAAAATGCTTTCGTTGCAGGTGTGTTTCGACGCGCTCGACCGAAGGCATGTCAGAAAACGCTCAAAATCGGTCAAAAGCCGTCATGCCAATGCAAAGGAGTACGCCCATGATCTACACCGTCACGTTCAACCCGAGCCTGGACTATATCGTCAAGGTCGACGACCTTGCGCTGGGCGCGGTCAACCGCGTCTCGAGTGAGGTGATCATGGCCGGGGGCAAGGGCATCAACGTGTCCATCGTCCTCAAGAACCTGGGGCACGAGAGCCGCGCGCTCGGTTTTCTCGCCGGCTTCACGGGCGACGAGATCGCTCGCCAGCTTGAGGAGCGCGGGGTCGCCTGCGACTTCATCCGCGTGAAAGAAGGCATGAGCCGCATCAACGTGAAGATCGCCTCCCAGCAGGAGACCGAGGTCAACGGCATGGGGCCCGACATCGATTCCAGCGACGTCGAGGCGCTGTTCGATCGTCTCGATGCGCTCGCCGCCGGCGACATCCTCATCATCTCGGGCAGCGTGCCGGCGGCGCTTCCCCAGGACATCTACGAGCGCATTCTGGCGCGGCTCGAGGGCCGCGGCGTGGACATCGTGGTCGACGCCACGCGTGACCTTTTGCTCAACGTGCTGGCGTATCGGCCGTTTCTCATCAAGCCCAACAACCACGAGCTGGGCGACATCTTCGGCGTCGAGCTCTCCCGTCGCGAGGAGGTCGTGCCCTACGCGAAGATGCTCCAGGAGCGAGGCGCCCGCAACGTGCTGGTCTCCATGGCGGGCGAGGGGGCGGTGCTCGTCGGCGAGGACGGCTCGGTGCTCATGAGCGAATCGCCGCGCGGGCACGTCGTGAATTCGGTGGGCGCCGGCGACTCCATGGTCGCGGGCTTCGTTGCCGGCTACCTTGAGGGCGACGGATCGTTTGAGCGGGCATTCCGCATGGGCCTCTGTACGGGTTCTGCGAGCGCGTTCTCATTGGAGCTTGCCACGCGCGACGACGTCGAGGCGCTGCTTGCGGCCTCTGCCTAGCGAGGCGAGGCGCCAAGGACGCCGGCCATCCATCTCCATCCACTTGTCACCAACGCGTCCGGCCGAGATGCCGGGCGATCATCCGGCATGCGCCGGGGAAGGGAGCACATCATGAAAATCACCGAGTTGCTGCAGGCGAAAGGGGTGAAGCTGGGCGTTGCCGCCTCGAGCCAGGCAGAGGCCATCGAGGCCCTCGTCGACCTTCAGGTGTCCTGCGGCGCCGTCGTCGACCGCGACGCGTATCGCGAGGCGGTGCTCGCCCGCGAGGCGGAGTTCTCGACCGCGGTGGGTGAGGGCGTGGCGATTCCCCACGCCAAGACTGCCGCCGTCGCCCAGCCGGGCCTCGTCGCCATCACCGTGCCCGGAGGCGTGGATTGGAAGGCGCCCGACGGCAAGCCCTCCGACCTCATCTTCCTCATCGCCGCGCCCGATACGCAGGCCAACGTCCATCTCGAGGTGCTCGCCAAGCTGTCGGCGCTGCTCATGCATCCGGAGTTTCCCGCCGCGCTGCGCGCCGCGTCCTCGGTGGAGGAGTTCCTCGCCACCATCGACGAGGCGGAGGCCGACTACGATGCCAAGCAGGCTGCCAAGGCCGAGCAGGCGGAGCGCGCCAAGGCCGCGGTGAGCAAGGTCGCGCAGGGCGCGTCGCCGCAGGGTCCGCGCACGGCCGAGGGCGGGCTCCCGCTGATCCTTGCGATCACCGCATGCCCCACCGGCATCGCCCACACGTACATGGCTGCCGAGAACCTGGAGAAGGTCGCCGGGGAGATGGGCGTCACCATCAAGGTCGAGACCCAGGGTTCCGTCGGCACCAAGAACGCCCTCACGGCTCAAGAGATCGCCGCCTGCGAAGGCATCATCATCGCTGCCGACAAGGGCATCGAGCTCTCGCGCTTTGACGGCAAGCCGCTCTATTCCACCAACGTCTCTGCCGGCATCAACGATGCCGAGGGCCTCATCAACAAGATCCTGTCCGGCGAGGCGCCCATCTGCCACGCGGCCGGCGCATCGAGCGCCCCTGCGGCGGAGGCCAAGACCGAGGGCCTCGGCTCGTCGCTCTACAAGCACCTGATGAACGGCGTCTCCCACATGCTTCCGTTCGTGGTGGGCGGCGGCATCCTCATGGCCATCTCGTTCCTGCTCGACCAGGCTGGCATGGGCACGAGCTCGTACGGCACCTCGACCCCGGTCGCGGCCTTCTTCAACCTGGTGGGCAACCAGGCGTTCAACTTCATGCTGCCCATCCTTGCGGGCTACATCTCCATGTCGATCGCCGACAGGCCCGGCCTTGCGCCCGGCTTTGTAGGCGGCTGGATAGCCAAGCAGGGCTTTACGCTGGGCTATCTCGCTACGGCCATGGACGCCGATGCCCAGGGTGCGCTCATCTCGGGCGGCTTCATCGCCGCGCTCTTTGCAGGCTTCGCCGCAGGCTACCTCACGCTTGGATTCGAGAAGCTGTGCGACCGCCTGCCCGACTCGCTCGAGGGCATCAAGCCGGTGCTGCTGTATCCGCTCGTGTCGGTCTTCGCCATCGGCCTTGTCATGCTCGCGCTGAATCCCGTCTTCGCAGCCATCAACACCTGGCTCACCGACGTGCTGAACGGCATGGGGACCGGCAATTTGGTGCTGCTCGGCGCCGTCGTGGGCGGCATGATGTCCGTCGACATGGGCGGCCCCTTCAACAAGGCTGCCTACGTGTTCGGCACCGCCATGCTCGCCGACGGCTCCACCTCGGGGCAGATCATCATGGCTTCCGTCATGGTGGGCGGCATGGTTCCCCCGCTGGCCATCGCGCTTTCCACCACGTTCTTCAAGAATCGCTGGAGCGCCGCGGACCGCAAGGCGGGCATCGTGAACTACATCATGGGCCTGTCGTTCATCACCGAGGGAGCGATTCCCTACGCCGCCGCCGACCCCGGTCGCGTGCTGCCGAGCTGCATCGTGGGCTCCGCCATCGCGGGCGCCATCTCGGCGGGATTCGGCTGCACGAGCCCCGCGCCCCACGGCGGCGCCTGGGTGATCGCCGTCATCGGCAACCCGGTCATGTACCTCGTGGCGCTCGCGGCGGGAGCCGTGGTGGCGGCGCTCGCGCTCTCCTTCCTGAAGAAGCCGCTCGCTCCTGAGGAGTCCGGCCTCGCCAAGTAGGGTGGCTCGATGCCGGACGGCGCCTGTGCAGCACGCGCCGTCCGGCGCATGCACGCCTTGTGACGCGCATCGCCGGCGCGCTCAAACTGGGCATATGCTCCTGTCGGGCGTTGTCGCACGCGAAATGGCGGAGTGCGGCATTTTTGGAACGATAGCATGCTTTACATGCTATACAGGTAGGTAACGCTCGGATAGCATAAGGCTGGTAGAGCTTCTCCCAAGAGGAGGTTCCCATGTCCGAAGCGTCGGCGATGCGGTCCGAGTGCGCGCAGACGACGCAAGTGCGGTTTACGCGCGCTTGCAGACAGCAGAAAGCACAGGTCAATGCGCACATCGATGCCGATCTCAAGAAGGCCGGCGATGCGGGGCTCGCGGAGGCGGGGTATACCCCCACGCAGGCAATCGGCGCGCTCTGGGATCTAGCGAGGCGCTATCGTGACGACCCGGAAAAGATTCGGGAGGCGCTCTCCGCGGCAGATGACGATGTCGCTGCCGATAAGATGGCTGAACGTGAGCGCCGCAAAGATGCGTTGGAGCGCAGCGCGACGCTCGTCGACACGCTCTGTGCGCAGTACGGGCTATCGGGTGCAAGGCCCGACCTCGGCGCGCTCTCAGACCGCGAGTACTACGACCAGTTCATGACCGAACATTTTGTTGAGAAGGGCCTCATCAATGAGTGAGGCGATCAGCATGCTGCTCGACACGAACGTATGGATCGACCTTTTTGACGGGAATCGGCCGATGCACCTTCGGGCGCAAGCGCTTCTCTCCAAAGCTATCGAGCATGACGCTGAGGTGTTCTTTTATGTGACGAGCGTCAAGGATCTGTACTATACCCTGTCACGCAATCTCAAACAGCAAGCGCGTAGGGATCATGGGGCAGTATTGCCGGAGGATGCGCTCAGCTCAGAAACGATAGCATGGGCCTGCGTTCAGAGTGTGCAGGAGCTCGCTGCGCCGGTGGGGATTGATTTCTCCGACGTATGGCTCGCTGGTATGTACCGGGAGCTTCACCGGGACTTCGAAGACTCACTCATCGCTGCAGCGGCGACTCGCTGCAAAGCGGACGTTCTCGTTACCAACGACGAGTGTTTTCTGCGTCACTGCCCCGTGCGCGCTATGGACAGTGCTGATGCCCTCACGTGGCTCACTCTGCAGGCGCGTTAACGCTACCAGCCCCTGGCTATTTCCGCCTGGGATGCCGTGGGGGATGGTCGCCGACTCGTCAAGGAATGGCCTCATAGCCGGCTCAATAATTCCGCGATTTCGCTTGCTTACATGACGCTGTCGTCTCCGGATGCCGAAAAGGCCGTGGGGTGAAGGTGCCACCCCCACTCCCGCACACAGCGGCGCATACCCTCGACATCGAGCACGCCCTCGGCGAAGCCCTTGCGCACGAGCTCGGCGGGCAGCAGCTCGTCGTACTTGTCGAAGTACGGCACCTCGCTGGGGTAGACGAGTTCGATGGGGTCCTCGAGGGCGTCCGCCTCGTCGGCGAGCACGCGGAAGAACGTCTCGGCATCCGCCTTCATTTTGAACTGCAGGAAGTACGGGCGCGATGCGTCCACGCCCGAGATGCCGAGCTCCTTGGCGCACTTGATCTTGATGAGGCGCTCGAGCGCGAGGAAGCCGTAGCTCCCGAGCCAGGGGATGAGGACCCAGGTGTCGCCGCCCAGGTTGATGAGGGGCTCTGCCGCCGCACCCGAGAGCTCGGCCGTGCGCCGCGCCTGCGCGAGGCGCGCCCGCGCGTTGGCGAGCAGGTACGGATAGGTTTCGTGCGTGGCGAGCAAGCGGCGCATGCGCTCGAGCACGTGCGTGTGGATATCCCCCGGGCAGTCGCCAAAATAGGCGGGCACGCGCCCCTTCACCTGCGTGCAGTAGACGAGGTGCCGCTTCCAGTCGACCTCCTCCACCACCCAGCACGCGCCGGCGATGGCGATGCGCTCGCCCGGGGGCGGCGGGTTGACGATCGTGCCGAGCTCGGCGGATTCGGAGCGCACCGTGAACTCCTCGTTCTCCTGGAAGACGGCGTAGAACTTGAAGCTCGTGGTGTAGCGCTCGCCGGCAAGTCCCACGATGAGGTCGATGCCCTCGGGCGGCTCGGTGGCGTAGTTGATGGAGAACGTCTCGTCGCACATACCGAAGATGAGGTAGGGGCGCTTGCGGCCGAGCCCGCGGAAGCACTCGAGCATGGAGAGGCCGTAGAACAGATGGCGCGCGTTGATGATGAGGACGACGGCGAACGTGGTGAGCGGGTCAAACGCCCCGGCGAGCTGCGACGCCACCACGAACTCAGCCGACCCCGCAAAGATCACGATGCTCATGAGCACAGGCACCCACCAGGGGAGCCCGAGCGATCCGGCATAGATGCCGCAGGTGATGCCGAGGAAGACGAACCCGGCGAGGATGGGGACGGTAAGGGGGAAGGCGGCGCGCACCGGGCGCAGCGCCGGTCGTATCGGTCGTTTCAGTCATGGGCGGCTTCCGGGGGCAGGCAAGAGAAAGCGGAGCGCACGCGGCGCTCCGCTCAACGGGCGGGGATAGGGGTGCGTTAGGCGAAGACGGCCGCGACGCGCGCGGGCAGGCCCGTCGCGCCCTCGATGTGCGGCCACGATACGAAGACGATAGCGCCCGTCGCGGGGACCTTGTCGAGGTTTGCCATGACCTCCACCTGGAGGTGGCCGTGATCGAGCACCCAGCGCTCGCAGGCGAGGTCATCAGCCTCTGCCGCGAGGAACGAGGCGTCGGTGTCGAACGTCTCGTGGCCGTTCATCTGGATGCCGCGCTCCTCGTACAGGAACCTGAGGGCCTCCATGGACCAGCCGGGGCAGTGCTCGCCGCCCTCGGCATCGAAGTTGTTGAGGGCGTCGTTGTCCGGCCAGCGGGTGTACCAGTCGGTGCGGAGCGCCACAAAGGCGCCTCCGGGGATGCGCCCGTGCTCGGACTCCCAGGCCTCGATGTCGGCCACGGTCACGGCGGTGTCGGGGCCCTCGGCCGCGATCTTGGGCGTGAGGTCGATCACGACGAGCGGCATGGCCATCTGCTCGACGCCGTAGGCCTCGGAGCCCGCCGCGCCCGGCGTGAAGTGGCTCGGGAAGTCGATATGCGTGCCGAACTGCCCGGGGAACTTGTAGGTGTGGATGCGGCAGGAGAGCATCTCCTCGTCGTAGTCGAACACGGTGCGGCAGAGCTCGACCGACCCCTCGGGGATGCCCGCCCAATAGGGGCTGTCGTCGGTGAGCGGGTGGGTGAGGTCGACCCAGGTGCAGCGCTTCAGGTTCTCGAGGTCGGTCCAGAGGCTCATCGCAATCCCTTTCTCTCGCGTCGGCGTTCGTGCCAGTGCTTTTCATGGTACGGCACCGGGTCGATGCGCGTCAAAGGGAGGTGCGCCGCGTCAGTCGTGCTCGGCGTTGCGCGACCGCTCGCCCGCCTGGCAGAGCGTCGTTATCGCCGCGGGGGCGCCGGAGAGTCCCTCGGGAGGCCTGCACCACGCGAGCAGCGCATCGAGGGATCGGTTACGCCTCGCTTCGGCCGTGGAGGCCGCCTCCGCCGCCGCCTCCACGATGTTGCCGGCGCACTCAGCGCCCTCCATCGCCACCAGGGCCTTGAGCGCATGCGCCCACGCCTCCTGGTCACGCGGCGCCCGCCCGAGCTGGGCGAGGTCCGCGATCCGCCTGCGATCCGCCCATGCCGCCGCCTTGAGCTCCTCGCCCGCCGCCGTGAGGCGTGTCGCCCTGGGTAGGATCCCCAGGCACGCGATCAAGAGCGCGATGAAGGAGGCGATCAGGATGAAGAAGCCCAGGCGCGGCATGACCCCGATGAAGAGCCATATCTCGAGGGCGTAGAAGATCCAGCCTCTCATGTGGCCGCAGAGCGCGGGCTCGCGCTCCACGAGGTCGAGGGCGATCGCCTCCTCAAGCAGCGCCTCGTCGAAGGCCTTCCGCTCCTGTTGGAAGGACGCGCCCCTCTGCCGCTTTGCCCGGGGGTCCTTCTCGGTGTCCGCCCATTCCCCGAAGTCCAGGGGATAGAGCATACGCCGCGCGGCCTGGTCCAGGGGAAGGTCGGGCTCGCGCGTGTAGCGGAAGCGATAATGCCTCCTTCTCAGGGAGTTGAGCAGCGCTCCCGTGGAGCCGTTCGCGTCGATCGGGTCGTCATCGAAGAACCTGAGCTCGACGATGCCCTGCTCCGCCATGTGAAGCAGCGATGCCGCCGCCTGGTCGAAGAGGCCGCGGTTCAGGGTGTTGTCCCTGCCGTAGCCCTGGTCCAGGGCGACCGAGCCGATCACGGCGGGGTGCACGGACGGGTCGAGGCGGGAGGCGTCGGCGCTCACCGCCGGAGCGGGCCTCGTCGCCATGCTCCTGATCCGAAAGAGGATGCTGAGCGCTATGTAGACGATGACGGGCGCGAGCGCGAGGTACGACGAGGGCGTCACGAGGGACAGCTCGAGTTTGACCAGCTCGATCATCTCCGCCATCTTGCGTCCTTTCACTCTAGCCCCCAGATGGGTTTCGTTGCCCTCTGTCCATGGTATGCCTTGGGGGTGCGGAAAACCGGATCGCACGGGATATCTTACGCAGTTCTGACGTTTCTCCCATTGCCTCGTCCGATGGCTGATCAAGGGTAACGTCCAAGGATAAAGCCGTTTCCATGGCGATGGGAGCCGGTTGCGGAGCCGCCTGGGGCAAGCGCTGCGGTTGCGCCTACAATGCAGGTGTCCGCGCCCCGCTCGCTTTGGTGTGCTTGCGACGCGGTTTGGCTGATGCGATTGAAGGGAGGGCGATATGATCTGCACCGTGACGTTCAATCCAAGCCTCGACTACGTGCTCGGGCTCGATTCCCATGTATTGGCTTAACCTGGAATCGACGTATCAGCTTAAGCTGCTGCAGGACCAAGATCTTTCCGACGTCGTAGCGTTGGTCGGATAGCTTCGTTCACCTCGATCGCCAAGCTCGAGGTTAAGTCGAGCGTACTCGCGGAGGTATTGCGCCCTTGCGAACCTGTGGTTAGATTTGCTCGTCCACCCAAGCGCGCAGGTGCCCGTCCATCCGATTCATGAGCTGCGCCGTCGCCCGGTTGGTGAAGGGGCGCTCGATGCCAAAGGGCCTCTCGAAGGGCTGGAAGATGAAGTCCTGGTCGAGTGCGATTTCGAGGCTTGCGGGATAGACGAGCTCGTAGGTGAAGCAGGCGAGGGCAACGAGGTAGTCCGCCGGCTCGGTCCTCTCGTCGCGCCGCACGCAGCGGTGCGCAAAGAACGCATCCTCGGTGGCGGGGGAGACGGCGCTGGCGAGAAGTTCGTCCTCTGTGATGCCAAGGACGGTCTGGACGTCGTCGGTGCAGGTGACGCGCAGGATGTCTATCTTGTCTGCGTCGCGCACGACGTCGCAGACGGCGCGTGTGCGTATGTCAAGCTCATCGGGCAGGCGGAAGGCGCTATGGTAGCCCACGGCAGCGCGGACGAGGGTAGCTGCCCCGGGGTCTGCCGCGGCCTCGGGGGCAAACGCAGCGAGCGCGCCCGCCTCGCGTGCATGCGCTGCGAAGGCGTCGTCGTCCGCGCGCTCTGCTGCCACAACGTTCACGAGCGCCGGGTCATTCAGGTGGCAGGCACCCTCAAAGAGCACGTCCACGCCGATGGCGGCATGGTCTGCCGAGGCGCGGTCGTTGAAGGTGTCCCAGCGCCTCAGCTGCTCAAAGCGGCCGATATCATGCAAAAGGCCGGCGAGCCAGCAGAGGTCGATACCTGCCGGCGTAAAGCCCTGGGCGCGCGCAATCTCCTCGGCAAGTTCTGCAACGCGCAGGGTGTGTTCGATCTTGAGCGCCACGCGCGGGTTGCTCGCATCGTAGGGTGCCACATAGGCGTCAAACGCTGCTCGCGCCCTTGCGCGGTCGATTTCCAACGGTGCCATGGTTTTCAGCCTCTATTCTCGACAAAAGACAAATTGGCTAGATATGTTATCCAGTTTGCCCGGAAACTGGTAACAAACTCTTACCAGTTTTGTGAAGACATGGCTGACCAGCTAGCCTGCTTCTCGCACCTGCAGTTTTCGCTATGCGCCCGGCATCGCCAGCATGGTGCCCGCAAAGACCGGCGCGCCCAGCTGATTGTCAATAATGAGATAGGCGAAGGGCCGGTCGAGGATGACGTCGTAGACCACCGGCTCGTCGAGCGGTGCCGAGGCGCCCGCTTCCAAGCCAATGGAGGTTGCGGCCGCAGCACGCGTGCCCTCCTCGTTCACGTCGAGAAAAGTCTTGTGCAACACCTGCCCGATATAGAGCGGCCCGTCCTCGTCGGTGCCCATGGGGGTGAAGTCCGCGAGCTCGGGATCAAAGGCCGTGTTCATGCCGAGTGCGCGGAGCACGTCGGTGAGTTCGGTGCCGTACTCGAGTTTGAACTTGGGCAGGCCGGCGTTGGCCTCGGCGTTCACGACCGGCTGGAGGAGCGCTTTGAGCGCGGGACCGTCGAGCGCGGAGGCGGCGTCGGCAAGTTGGACGCCCTCGCGCGGCAAGAGGCCCACAAAGGCATAGCGGTAGTCGGCGTACGGCTTGACGAAACCTTGGAGCTGCTCGTTCTCCACGTAGGTTCCCTCATGCGAGTGCATCATCCGCACCGTTTGCTCGGCGCCATCCTCGCACGTGAAGACGTCATCCTCCACATCGGCGTCTTCGTAGGGCTCCTCCCAAGCGTCCTCAAAAGCGAGCGCGTTGATAAGGTAGAGCCGTGCTGCGTCGGGGATTTCGCTGATGAGCTGCTCGATCATATGGTTGGTATGCTCGTCCACCCAGGCGTTGATATCGTCAACGGTGGTTGCGTCAAAAGGTGCCGAGAATACGCTTGCGCCGAGCTCGTTTGCGCAGGTGGCAAGGTAGTCGTCGCCCACCTCGAGCGAATCGGTTTCGCGGATCCAGATGGAGTTTGCCAGGTGGAGTGATGCCGTCGCGCCGCCTTCGTTATCGCCCTCGCCGTCGAGCTCGGTGCCCCGCAGGTCGCCGGTCTCAAGATAGCGCGCATAGGTGCCCAGATAGGAGTTGAGCTCGTCGATGCCAAGGCCGGTTACCGCGGCGAGTTCGTCGAGCGTGGTGCCCGCGGCGCCGTTTTGTGCGAGCGCAAGCGCATAGAGGATCGAGAAGGGAGAGATGAAGGTGTTGGCGCGCTTGTCCTTTGCGCGGTCGGCCTGCGAGCAGGTGCGGAGCAGATTCGCTGTAAGCGCGTACGATGCCGACAGCGCCTGCTCGTCCGACAAGATGGTATAGGGGTCCTCGCCGCTGATTGAGAAGGACGCCGCTTCGCGTGCGGGCTCGGTGAGGTCGGTTGCGGTGAGCGTAAGCGCGCCGTCTGTGTTGTCGCAGCCGGTAAGAGCCGTTGGGGCAATCGCCGCGGTTCCCAGAAGCGCGGCAAGCCCCATCATCGAGCGGCGGGAGATCACAGGGGCAACAAGGTCGTTCTTACGCATGGCGGCCTCCTTCTGGTCGGAGCGCGTTTTCCCATTGTACCCCGTGCGACGCAGCGGAATTATCGTTCGCACGCTGATTAGGGGGGCACGTGGGGAATACTTCCCGTAAAGCCATTGCTGGCGAGAAAGAGAGAGGGTGCTGCCATGATTCCCGAGATTGTCCTATTGATCTCTGCAATCGCTGTGGTTATCAGCGCCCTGTGCGCATTGCGGGGCAGCCTCCCCAGGGCCGCTCTCGCCGCTCAGGGCGTGCTATGCACGGTGGTTCCCACGCTCATCATTGCCGATCTCAACCGCATGGCGCAAATCCCCGATTTTCAGGGGATGATTGACGTGTTGCCTGCGTGGCTCTGGGGCTGCATCGCCCTCATCGCCATCGTTGTGGTGTTGGACGTTGTGGCCGTCGTTCGCGAGCGTCGGAACAACTGCTAGGCCGTTCACTCTATGCTGGACACGGTTTAGTCTGTTTCAAGGTTTTGCTTGCCAAGTTGAGGGCTCTCAGACGTTGAGCGGCTGTGTGGCTCAACGCAGCTGTACCGCCGCGAGGGTTGCGGTAGCGACGGTTCCAATCCAGAATGCAAGAGGAACGGCGTTCGGCATGAGTGCCGAGGCGGCGGCGATCACGACGGCGAGAATTGCTGTCGCCGATTCGCAGGTAAGGCGAACGCGCTTAGGCATGAGGTCGACTACGTCGAGGGCGCCGATGCAAGCGAATGAGACGTCAAGCGCGATGGCACATAGAACGAAAGCAAAAGTCTTGTCAGCAGAAACACCCAGCGCTTCCATGCAGAGGCTTACGGCGATCGAGGAGAGCGTGGCGACGATGAGGCCCGGCAGCACGTCCCAGGCAAAGAGCACCTGCGTTGACACGGGGAGATGCTCTCTGAAGAAGCGGTTCCTCGTGTCGGCGATAAAGACGCGGGCGAGCGTTCGGGGTGCATCCGAACTGTTGATGGCGAGTAGAATCCAGCTTGCTGCACCGAGTATGCGCGCTCCCGTCTCTCCGCCGAGTATTACGGCCGTCGTACTTGCTTGCGCGAGCGTGCCGGATAGCAGTGCGGCTCCCAGCGGTGCGATGAGGGCGCCGGCGGCTATAAGGGCAGGTATCACAGCAATTTGCCGGACAAGCGAGATCGACGAGCGCGCAAGGATGGCGAGCGAGCCTTGGGCGCGGGGCATACGGATGCGCGGTGAACGACGCGCCTCTCGACGACTTTTGGTGAGAGCTCGGTACGCCTTTGGGTTGTATACCGCCATGCGGCGTACTGTATACAGCGAGGGATTAGTCGCAGCCTCGCTAGAGAGTGCGACAGGGGAGAGCATGCGGGCGGCGACGGCGGCGAATAGAATTGCTGCGATAAAGAATATGCTCGCACCGAGTAAAGGAACAAGGTTTCCGTGCAGCAGGTCGAGCGCGATGTTCTGACACGTGGTGAACAACACCGCGGCGACGCAGACAAGGGCCGCCGCTCCGATAAGGACAACGATTGTGAGTGCGAGGCGTCTCGAACGTCCCAAGCGCAGGCGTGTTATTCCTATCACCCATGCGATGGCATATGCCGCAGAGCATGCAAGGCCTAGGGTAGCGCCATAGGGAAGACAACTGGGGAGCGTCGGGGCACCGCCTGCCGACGCTAAGGCAAAGGCGGCGACAAGATAGCCCGCGCACGTGTATGCGATCGCGCGGACAACAATACGCTTCGCAAGCTCGATGGCGCTCCACGAGATGATGGAGACGGGCTGCTGTGTGAGCCAGGCAACATCGGGCGGCGATGGAATCCAGGGAGCACGCCACGCCGCGCGTACTGTCCATGCTGCAGCGGCGGTGGCAGGAAGCACAAGCGCCGCGCCAGCAATCAGGCGGCCTAAGTCTGCCAGCAGCGCTGCCTCTTGAGGGCTTGATGCCTGCGCTGCACCAACGACAAGACCGAGGATCCAGAGCCAACAGGCGGTGACCGCCGCTCCCACAATCACAACGAGGTACGCAAGGTAGACGCGCTCGGTGACATCGCGCGCCTCGTCGAGGTCCGTCCCTGCGGCCCAGAGCCAAAAGTTGAGCTCAGCACGCAGGTGCTTTGTTTCAAGCCATAAAAGCGCAGGAAGTTCGAAGGACATGAGGACCTCGTTAACTTTCAGCGTGCATGGTGTCGCTGTGTGCGCTGACGGCAAAGGGCTCGTTCGCGACATCGCATGTCGAGAGGGTCCCGTTATCAAGTTTGAGTACGCGCGTGGGCACAATGGTTTCGAGCTCGTGGTGGCAGCTCATAAGCACGGCGCAGCCCTTGCCTGCGATACGTGCAATCTCATCTTCTAAGATCGTGGCGGAGGTGGGGTCGAGCGGACCTGTGGGCTCATCAAGCAAGAGGCAGGCGGGCTCGAGCGCCAGTGCAAGCGAACAGGCGAGCTTCTGGCGCATGCCACGGGAGAACGTCTGAGGATATTGATCACAAAAGGACGCGATGCCAAAGCGTTCGAGTAGCCGGTCCGCCTCATTCCAACGCGCGTCCTCCCAGCGATTGGCTCTGCCAAGCAGCTCTACGTGTTCTTAGGCGGTAAGGTCGTCGTAGAAAGCGGGCACGTCCGCCACGAATGCCATGCGGCTGCGCTTCTTAGAGCTCAGCTTCTCAAGCGTCGTCCCCTCAAAGGTAATCTCACCCGCGCGCAAACGCTCCCACCCGGCAAGACAGCGCAAAAGCGTCGATTTGCCAGCGCCATTCTCGCCAACAAGAAGCACCATCTCGCCTGGCTCGAGTGCGAGTGAGACATGCTCCCACACGTTGGTGCGTCCGTAACCGAAAGCAATGTCACGTGCCTCGAGGATGCCCATCGCTGCTCCCTATCCCGATGTTGATAAGGGAGATGATACTCCTGTTGTCGGGTCTGTTGAGATGAATCCAGCTGTTAAATAAACATGTCAGGTGGGTAGTAGTCTGTAAATGGTATTGTATTAAGTATCAAATATGGGATCTGATACAATACCTTAAAGAGTGTTCTAGAACATACCAAGGAGTAGGAAATGGCTGCCATTTATTCTTCCGCAGCGCTCAAGACGCGTCAACGCGAGATTAAGAATGAGGCTCAGAAGCAGGTCGTGCATATCACAGAAAATGGTAACGCCGCGTTCGTTTTCTGCTCCGAGGAAGTCTTCGAGAGCGAGATTCGCCGCGCAGCGGAGAACGCCGCATACGAGGAGCGCATGCGTGCCGTACTGGAGCGCGGGCGAATCGATTACGCCACAGGACGTTTTATTGAGGGAACGGACTCCGCGTTGGCAGAAATCGAGCGGAGGGCGGCTGCCCGTGTCTAGGATGGTGTACACGGAAGGGTTTCTCGATGATGCTGCAGCAGTGTGGTCGGGACAGGTCCGGGATCGTCTTGGTCGCATGCTTGCCGCGATAGAGGCGTTTCCAGAAATCGGTTCTCGCGATATTCCGGCGTCGTTGCGCGCCCAATACGGGGACGGTATACGCAAAGCGGTGGTGGAGCCGTTCGATCTGATTTATGAGTATGATTCAAAGACCGATAGCGTTATCGTCTACGGTCTTGTCCATTTCCGAGCGGCACACTAACGGACGGTTTGTACGCCTTATATACGAATAGAAGAGGCCCCGGAGGGATTCCGAGTAAACATTCCGCAGGCGTACAGCGCCGAGGACGTTTACGAGGAACCCTCCGGGGCCTCCTGTGGGATGCGATATGCGCGTCTACGCGAAGTAGCTCACGCCGCCCTCGAAGATGGGCATGTACTTGTCGCCCGGCACGTTCTGGTAAAGACCGTTGCCGCTGCGCTCCACGTGGCCCATCTTGCCAAAGACGCGACCGTCCGGCGAAGTGATACCCTCGATGGCCATGACCGAGCCGTTGGGGTTCACGTCGAGGTTCATGCTGGGCGTACCCGCGGCGTCCACGTACTGCGTGGCAATCTGACCGCCGGCGATGAGCTGTGAGAGCACCTCGTCGTTGGCGACGAAGCGGCCCTCGCCGTGGCTGATGGCGACGGTGTGGATGTCGTCCACATCGCACTTGGAGAGCCAGGGGGAGAGGTCGCTCGCCACGCGCGTGCGCACCAGGCGGCTCTGATGGCGGCCGATGGTGTTGAAGGTGAGCGTCGGGGCCTCGGGCGTGGCGTCCACGATGTCGCCGTAGGGCACCAGGCCGAGCTTCACGAGCGCCTGGAAGCCGTTGCAGATGCCCAGCATGAGGCCGTCGCGGGATTGCAGCAGCTCACGGACGGCCTCGGTCACTTCGGGCGCGCGGAAGAACGCCGTGATGAACTTGGCGGACCCGTCAGGCTCGTCGCCGCCGGAGAAGCCGCCGGGGATCATGACGATCTGGCTCTCGCGGATGCGACGTGCCAGCTCATGCGTGCTCTCGGCGACGGCCTCGGGCGAGAGGTTGTTGATGACGAAGGTGTCGGCCACGGCTCCGGCGGCGCGGAAGGCGCGGGCGGTGTCATACTCGCAGTTGTTGCCCGGGAACACGGGGATGATCACGCGCGGGCGGGCGAAGGCGTCGCCGCGGTACACGTGCGGGGCGGCGGCGGTATAGGTGATCGCCTCCACCGTGGGGAGCTCTGCGGCCTCCTCGGGTGTGGTGCGATAGGGGAAGACGCCCTCCAGGCGGCCCTCCCAGGCCTCCTGGAGCTCCGCAAGGTCGATCTGCTCGTCGGCGGTCTCGAGGACATAGCCCTCGACCGTGGTGCCGAGCGGTTCGACCACAAGGTCTTCGGGTACGCCGGCGAGGTCGGCCTCGTCGGAGAGCTCCACGATGAAGCTGCCATACATGGGCTCGAAGAGCGAGTCCTGGTCGACGTCGTCGGCAAGCTCCAGGCCGATCTGGTTGCCGACGCACATCTTGAACAGCGCCTCGGCGCTGCCGCCGTAGCCGGGCGTGGACACCGCGAGCGCGGCGCCCTCGTCGCACAGGCGCTCGACCACATCGAAGGCGGCGAGCAGCTGCTTGACGTCGGGACGCCAGTCCTCGCCGTAGGAAGCGGGCGCGATGCGCACCACGCGGTGCCCGGCCCCCTTGAACTCGGGCGATACGGCGTCGGCGGCGCGGCCGACGGCGACGGCGAAGCTCACGAGGGTGGGCGGCACGTCGAGGTCTTCGAACGAGCCGGACATGGAGTCCTTGCCTCCGATGGCGCCGATCCCCAGGTCGACCTGCGCCATGAGGGCGCCCAGCACCGCGGCGACGGGCTTGCCCCAGCGCTCGGGGACGTCGCGCAGGCGCTCGAAGTACTCCTGGAACGTGAGGTAGGCGTCGGCGTGCGAGAAGCCGGCCGCGACGAGGCGGCTCACGCTCTCGACCACCGAGAGGTAGGCGCCGGCAAACTGGTCGGCCTCCATGAGGTAGGGGTTGAAGCCCCAGGCCATGGCGCTCGCCGTGGTGGTCTCGCCGTCGACGGGCATCTTTGCCACCATGGCCTGCGCGGGCGTGAGCTGCGTCTTGCCGCCGAAGGGCATGAGCACCGTCGCGGCGCCGATGGTGGAGTCGAAGCGCTCGGAGAGGCCCTTGTTCGAGCATACGTTGAGGTCGCGCACGAGCGAGCCCATGCGCTCGGCGAGCGTCGCGCCCTCCCATGCCGGCTGCCACACCTGGCGCGCCTCGACGTGGGCGGCCTGATGCTTGGGCGCGCCGTTGGACGCGAGGAACTCGCGGGAGAGGTCCACGATGGCGTCGCCCTGCCACGCCATGCGGACGCGCTTCTCTTGGGTGACCTCGGCGATGACCGTGGCCTCCAGGTTCTCCTCGGCGGCATACCCCATGAACTCGTCGACGTCGCCCTCGGCCACGGCCACGGCCATGCGCTCCTGGCTCTCGGAGATGGCGAGCTCGGTGCCGTCGAGGCCCTCGTACTTCTTGGTCACCTGGTCAAGGTCGATATACAGGCCGTCGGCAAGCTCGCCCACGGCCACGCTCACGCCGCCCGCGCCAAAGTCGTTGCAGCGCTTGATGAGCCGGCACGCGTCGCCGCGGCGGAACAGGCGCTGCAGCTTGCGCTCCATGGGGGCGTTGCCCTTCTGCACCTCGGCGCCGTCCTTCTCGATGGACTCGACGTTGTGCGCCTTGGAGGAGCCGGTCGCGCCGCCGATGCCGTCACGGCCGGTGCGGCCGCCCAGAAGGATGATCTTGTCGCCGGGCTCGGGGCACTCGCGGCGCACGTGGGAGGCCGGCGTGGCGCCCACCACGGCACCGATCTCCATGCGCTTGGCGACATATCCGGGGTGATAGAGCTCGCTGACCTGTCCCGTGGCCAGGCCGATCTGGTTGCCGTAGCTCGAATAGCCGGCGGCGGCGGTGGTCACGAGCTTGCGCTGCGGGAGCTTGCCGGCAAGCGTCTCGGCGACGGGCACGGTGGGGTCGGCCGCGCCGGTGACGCGCATGGCCTGGTACACATAGCTGCGGCCGGAGAGCGGGTCGCGGATGGCGCCGCCGATGCAGGTCGCCGCGCCGCCGAAGGGCTCGATCTCGGTGGGATGGTTGTGGGTCTCGTTCTTGAAGAGGAAGAGCCAGTCCTCGTCCTTACCGTCGACGTCCACGGTGACCTTCACGGTGCAGGCGTTGATCTCCTCGGACTCGTCCAGGTTCTTGAGCTGCCCGGTCTTCTTCAGGTACTTCGCGCCGATGGTGCCCATGTCCATGAGGCAGACGGGCTTCTCGTCGCGCCCCAGCTCGTGGCGGATCTCGAGGTAGCGGTCAAAGGCCGCCTGCACCACGGCGTCGTCGATCTCGACCTCGTCCAGCACCGTGCCAAAGGTGGTGTGGCGGCAGTGGTCGGACCAATAGGTGTCGATCACGCGGATCTCGGTGATGGTGGGGTCGCGGTCCTCATCGCGGAAGTACTGCTGGCAAAATGCGATGTCGGCCTCGTCCATGGCAAGGCCGCGCTCGGCGATGAAGGCGGCAAGCCCCGCCTCGTCGAACTCGCGGAAGCCGGAGAGCACCTCGACGGGCTCGGGGTCGACGATCTCGCTGGCGAGCGTCTCGGGCTTCTCGAGCGACGCGAGGCGCGCCTCGACGGGGTTTACCACATAGCGCTTGATGGCGTCGATGTCTTCCGCCGCGAGCTCGCCCTCGAGGATGTACACCTTTGCCGAGCGAACTGCCGGGCGCTCGCCTTGGGAGATGAGCTGGATGCACTCGCTCGCAGAGTCGGCGCGCTGGTCAAACTGGCCGGGCAAGAACTCCACCGCGAAGACGGCGGCTGCCGAGGAGGTGTCGGGCAGCTCGTCATATGCGACGTCTACCTGAGGCTCGGAGAACACCGTGGGCACGCACGAGCGGAAGAGCTCCTCGCTTGCCCCCTCGACGTCGTAGCGGTTGATGAGGCGGAGACCCGTGAGGCCCTCGATGCCCAGGATGCCCACCAGCTCGCTTTTGAGCTGCTGCGCCTCGACATCGAAGCCCGGTTTTTTCTCCACGTAGATGCGAGAGACCATTACGTCCTGCCCTTCCCTCGGGGTGGCGGTTCCTGCCGGATTCACATACAGCTCTCATGATACGACAACTCACCTCTCCGCTGGGTAGACTGTGCATACGCCCACAGATACGCCCATAGATGCGCATGGGCCTGCACGACGATGCAGCCGGTGAGGAGTGCCTCATGTATGTCATGACCGAGGAGGAGTTCGAGCTCGCGGTGGAGTCTGCCCTCGAGGAGATCCCGGACCGTTTTATCCGCTCGATGGAGAACGTGGTGGTCACCGTCGCGGACGAGCCCGACGAGGAGCAACTTGCCTGCCGCGACGTCTTCGGGGCGGAGGTCTGCGACGACGAGCTGCTGGGCCTCTACGACGGCCTGCCGCTCACCGAGCGGGGCGTCTGGTACGGCGAGGGGGACATGCCCGACGTCATCACCATCTTCAAGGGCCCGCACGAGCGCTGCTTCCAGGAGCGGGACGCCATACTCGAAGAGGTCCGCAAGACGGTGATCCACGAGGTGGGCCACTACTTCGGCAACGACGAGGCCATGCTCGAGGAGATGGGCTATTAGGGGAGGGTCCGGTGGGCCTGCGCTACAGGGTGCCGAAGATGCGGTCGCCGGCGTCGCCCAGGCCGGGCACGATGTAGGCGGCGTCGTTCAGGCGCTCGTCGATCGCGCAGGTGTAGATATGTACGTCCGGGTCTGCGTCGAGAACGCAGGCGATGCCCTGCGGAGCCGCTACGAGGACCAGGAGCCTCAGGTCGCGCACGCCCTGTTCGCGCAGGTATTCGATCGCGGCGGTCGCAGAGCCCCCGGTGGCGAGCATGGGGTCGACCACGAGGCAGATGCGTTCGGAGATGTCGCGCGGCACCTTGCAGTAATACTCGTGCGGCTTGTGGGTCACCTCGTCGCGATACATGCCGATGTGGCCCACGCGGGCGTCGGGCACGAGCTCGAGCAGGCCCTCGACCATGCCGAGGCCGGCGCGCAGGATGGGCAGGACCGCCAGGCGGCGGCCTGCGAGGCGCTTGCCCACGGTGGCGCAGATGGGCGTCTCGACCGGCGCGTCCTCAAGCGGAAGGTCGCGCGTCGCCTCGTATCCCTCGAAGATGGCCAGCTCGCGAACCAGCTCGCGGAACTGCTTGGTGCCCGTTGCCTTGTCGCGCATGAGGGTGAGCTTGTGCTGGACAAGCGGGTGGTCGACAAGCGTCACGCGCGAGGTATCGTAGGTGATGGGCTCGGATGCGGTCATGGTTCTCCTTCCGTTGTGCGCTGCGTCCGCGTAGGTATATGTGTATGGCGGGCGCGAAACAATCGATCAGCGCTCCTTAGGTTATGCCCAAATAAATCTATGCGGTCGCGAGACATCAGGCGAACGGTTGAAAAACACGCAGGCGGCGCGGTGCCGGTTTTGGCCGCGGGCGCCCGCCCTTTCTTGTTCGGGGCGTGCCGTGTTGCGAGGGCGCGGACAAGGCGTGTCGGCCCCGCGTGCGGCGGATGTGCGGCGTGGGCGGCGCCTTGGCTCGGGGGCAGGACCGCTCTCTTTTTCATGACTGCACGGGGTGTGCCCTCCGTTTGATGTCGCATGGCGGGTCATTGGTATTGAAAAACATGGACATGTTGCTTCACAAATTAGAATACCCCCGGGTAACTAATATGTTGTTTACAGAGTGTCAATAAAATATATCTGCTGGTACAAAGTCCGAAAAATGACTGTTTACTTTCCGAAAAGAACTCAGGAGGGGGGACGTTTTTATCTTGATAAAGTGTTTTTATTATGTTGTCTATGTAGTCGCATTCGTAATCGGCAGCGGGGAGGGGGTGACTCATGTCGAGGCATAAGCTGAGCAGCGTAAGCAAAGAAGAGCTGCTCGAGCTCCTTATCGCAAGCGTTGAGCATAACGACGCGCAGGCAGCGGCCGCAGAGCAGGCGGCCGAGGCGGCGCGCGCCGCTGCCGCGCAGGCCGCGGCGACGCAGTCTGCCGCAACGCAGACCGTCTCGGAGGCGCGTTCGACCACACCCCCACAGGCATCCGTCTCCGAGACGTCCCCCATGAACCCCTCGCAGGCCACCTCCGATCTTTCCGAGGCGACCGAGCAGATTCAAGAGGCGCTGCAGCAGCTCCTGTCCATGCAGGAGCAGCTCGCCCGCAAGCAGGCAGAGCTTGCCGCCCTTGGCTCCCAAGGTGCGGCGCAGGCGCCCGCTTCTGCCGACCAGACGGCGAGTTGGCCGGCATTCTCGGCTCCGGAGCGCCCCGCTTCGGTGCCGCCTGCGGACCAGACGTCGAGCTGGCCGGCGCCCACGGTGCCCGTCACTGCCGACCAGACGTCGGGCTGGGCGGCACGTTCGGCGGTCCCACCGGCAGACCAGACATCAAGCTGGCCGGCGATGCCCGTGGCGGCACCCGTCGAGCAGGCGGCCTCTGTACCCGCGACCCCGGCTTATGTGCCTGCCGACCAAACGGCGAGCTGGCAGGCGATTCCTGCGCCCGCGCAGACAGGTCAGCCCGCTGCTTGGCAGCAGGCTCCTGCCCCTGCAGATCAGACCGCAAGCTGGCCTGCCTTGTCGACGCCAGAGCGCGCAGCCTCGATGCCGCCGGCGGACCAGACGTCGAGCTGGCCCGCCATCTCTGCCTATCAGGTGTCTCAGTCGCCCGATCAGACGGCGTCGTTTGCCCTGCCGTCGCAGGGCGAGCCGCTGTATGCCCAGCCGCAGGCATCCTACGTTGGTCAGCAGCCTCAGCCAACCTGGCCGACACAGCCGGTGGCAACGCCGCAGCCCATGGCTGCACCTCAGCCCGCAGTCACGCCTCAGCCTGTGTCAGCTCCCCAACCCGTAGCCGCGCCTCAGCCTGCAGCGGCGCCACAAGCCATGGTGCCGCCGCAACCCGCGATAGCATCTCAACCCGCGGCACCTCAGCCTGCCGAGCAGCCTCAGAGCCAGCCCGCCATGCAGCAGGCGGCAGCACAGCCCTCTGCCTATCAGGGGCAGCAGGCGCAGCCGGTAGACCCGTCGCCGGCGACCCAGCCGCCTTCTACGGAGAAGGCCGCTTCTGCCGCGGGCACTTCCACCCCTGCGATGTCGCATGCGAGCCAGCGTCGGTTTATCCGCGCCATGCGCGGTACGGTCAATATGCTCACCACGGTCGCGGCGATCGCTGCCGTGGTGCGCGAGGGGCTCGACGAGGAGGAGGCCCGTCTGCAGGAAGGCGGAGCCCCTGCCAAGCGCTCGGCGCGCGGCAATGCTCCAAAGGGCGCTAGCGCCTCGTCGAACGCCCAAGATGTCGATGCGAGCCAGAGGACGGCTGCCCAGGCAGCTCCTCGGGAAACGACGTATGTCGCAGGCAGCGCTGCACCGGTTCAGCCGGCAGCGGCCGAGCCTGTGCAGCCTGCGCAGGTCCAGCCGCCTGCGGCACAGTTCGCCCCGTCCGCGCCGGCGCCTCACGCGTCCGCGCCGTTCCAGCAGCCGGCGCCCGTCGCGCAGCAGCCCGCCTACCAGCCGGCGGCTCCGGGGTATGTGACCATTGCTGACTATGCGCAGGTCCCGCAGGCTGCCCCCGCGGCGCCGCAGCAGGGCGCGACGTCGGCGCAGCCTGTGGCGCAGCAGCAAGGTGTGCCAGGGCCTGCCGTGAAGCCGTTCCAGCAGCCGGCCCAGCCTGCCGTCCAGCAGCCGGCGCCCGCCCCTGTGCCCGTGCAGCAGCCGTCCTCTGTGGCGGTTCCCGCCGCACCCTCGGCACAGCAGATGGCGACGCCCCGGCAGCCGATGCCTTCACAGGCGGCGCCTTCCCAGCAGCCGACAACCCAGCAGCTCGCAACCCAGCAGACGGCGCCTTTGCAACCGGCGCCCATCCAACAGCCCGCTCCCCAGCAGGCCGCCTCAACCTCGGGCGTGCAGCCTGCGGCAGAGGCGCCCCAGCAGGGCGAGCCAAGCCTGTACGAGCAGTCGCTCGACTGGGCGAATGTCCCGCTTGACGACCTGCTTGCAAACATGCCGTCCTTCGCGCAGGCGCCGGCGAACTCCATCCAGCACCTGTACTACACCGCGTTCATGGCGGCGCTCAGGGCAGAAGAGCAGGCGGAGCGTGCGGCGCGGGCGAGCGAGTCCATCGCCCAGCTGCGCGAGCAGATGCATGCCGAGGGCAAGACCCCGTCCCGCGACGACTTGCCTTCGCTGGTCCCGCAGGTAGAAGCCCAGCTGGCAGACGCGTCGGCTTCCGTAGGGGCGGCTGCGATCTCGCCGGCGGGCACGGCGGCAGATCTGCCGGGCGCCGCCGAGAATCCGGGTGCGGCCATAGACTCCCCGGCAGACGGCACGCCGGCAGGCGAGCAGGCGGCGGGCGAGCAGGCCGTCGACGCTTCGTCCCCCGAGGGTGAGGCGTCCGCGCAGGCACCTGAATCTGGCAGCGACGAGGCCGCCGCGGCCACCGAGGCTGCCTCCGGACCGACGCCGCCCCTCCCTGTGGAGGCGTCTTCCGCCAACCAGTCGCCGACCCTCGACGGCCTGTACGAGGAGCTCACCCAGGAGCGCAAGAAGGGCCGCTTCCTGCGCGCGCTGCGCTCGACCATGGGCGTGCTCATCGTGGTCGCGGCCATCGCGGTGCTCGTGGCCACGCTCATCACGCCGGTGCTTGAGATCACCGGGTCGTCCATGACGCCCACCCTGCACGACGGCCAGTACGTGGTGTCCATCAAGGGCGGCGCGTTCTCCACGGGCGACGTCATCGCGTTTTATTACAACAACAAGGTCCTGGTGAAGCGCGTCATCGCGGGACCGGGCGACTGGGTCGACATCGACCGCTACGGCAACGTGTCGGTGAACGGCGAGGAGCTCGACGAGCCGTACCTCACCGACAAGGCGCTGGGCGAATGCGACATAGACCTGCCGTATCAGGTGCCGGACGACCGGTACTTCGTTATGGGCGACCACCGCTCGACCTCGGTGGACAGCCGCAGCTCGACCATCGGCTGCGTATCTGAAGAGCAAATCGTGGGCGACATTGCCTGGCGCATATGGCCGCTCTCTGAATTTGGACCCGTCGAATAGCTGGCGGAAGGATGACTGACATGAAGCAGAACCACATCATTCGCGAGATCATCCACGAGCTTGAGGCGCGCGTGCGCAGCAATCGTCGCTGGCGCGTCGTGGCGACCTGCTTGGCGTCGGTGGTGGTGTTCACCACGGTGTACCTGCTGGTTCTGCCGGCTATTACCATGGAGACCTCGGACGATGTACCGGGTATCGAGGCGTTGGGCGAGGAGGCCACGCTCACCTACTACGCCACCGACGGCACGCCGGCATCGAGCGCTGAGGAGGCTGCCGAGCTGAGCAGTCGCGTGTCTTCTGGTGACGTGTCGAACGGCGACGCTCCTGCCTCGAATCAAGATGGCGCTGGCACCGGGGCAACGACGGACGATGGTGCAGCTGACGTCACGGCCACAGATCCTTCCAATCCCGCCGACGAGAACAATGTCACGAGCGGTTCCGGCTCGAATGCAGCGACTGATACGACTCAAGGTGGCCCATCGTCCGCTAATGATGTGGATGCTAGCGGTTCCCAGATGGCTTCCAACTCAGAGACTCCCGTTGATGCGCAGGGTGCGGCTGCGAACGGCGCCGACGTTTCCATGAAAAACGACGGCATCTCCACTCTCGCATCTGGCCAGGTGCTGGACTCGGGAACATTTCAGAGCGGCGACCTTATTCCCTTGAAGCTCACATGGACGCTTTCGCTTAACGACGCGGGCGAGCGCGTGCTGACCATTTCGGGCAACGGCGCCATCCCCGATTATTCCAGCCACACACAGACGCCCTGGTATAACGCCACGCACCACAACTTGCATGATATTGTGATTGAAGACGGCGTCACCCGTGTGGGCAACTATGCGTTTTCAAATCTGTATGCGGGGGGCGGTCTGAGCCTAGGTGCCGATGTCACCGAGATTGGATTTCGCGCATTCGAGACAAACTACTTCGATGACCCCATTACGGTACCGGGCACGGTGAAAACAGTTGGTGACTTCGCTTTTGCGGGTGACATGTTCGTGCCTGAAATCACCTTTGAGGAAGGCGTTGTGTCCATCGGCACCAACACGCTACAAAGCTCGTTGTCCGCGACGGGTGTTGTCAACATCCCGAGTTCCATGACAACGTTTGCTGCTTCAACCTGTAATGCCGCTGCATACAACGTTGCCGAGGGCAATCCCAAATATCTTGATCAAGACGGCGTGCTGTATTCCAAGAATGCCGACGGAACTTGGAAGCTTGAGCGCTTTCCTCGCAACAAAGAGCTGGATACATTTACCGTTCCCGATAAAGTGACCGCGATTAACGGCGTTGCGCTGCAGTACGTCAACAACGTGCGCGTGGTTGAGATTCCCGATACGGTTAATGCTCTCATACGAAATGGCTTGTTCAGAAACTCAAACTTCCAAGAGATTACGATTGGCAACGGGGCGAAGTTTGAGAGCACATCATTTCAATTTTTGTTTACGGGATGCCAAAAGCTCGAACGTCTCGAGCTTCCTGACGACATATCTCCCGCGAATAGCATGACGATCACGTTCCAAAACAACTATCTCCTGCAAGAGATAACCATCCCGAAGAACATCACCTCCTTTTGGACAGGCGACCCGTTCTCGGGTACGAGTAGTTTGGAGAGGCTGGTCTATAACGCGGAGCATGCCACCGAATATCCCAAGTCCGTCAATGGCGGTAAGGGGTCGTATGTCCTGACCATCGGTTCCGATGTCGATTACCTTGGTGCCGGTTTCTCGGTGTTTTCGACAGGAGCCACGAGTGTGTTTTTCGGCGAGCGCGAGGGAGAAGATTCCGTCACGCCCAACCTCATTGAAGTTGAAGAGGGAGCCTTTGAGGGCCTGCCGATTCCTTTGAATTCCGTATCCGGCCTCATTTGGGTTGACGACCAGGGTGCGGTCTACACCTTGGACGAGCAAACGCACGAGGCCGCTTTGGTGTATGTGCCTTCAGGCCTTGCCCGTGCGCGCATCATCGATCCCCTGCGGGTTAAGATGGACAACGGTCAAACGGTTGCATACACCGTGACCTCGGTGAAGCAGAATGCGCTTGCCCAGGCCTCCGATTTGGAGATTATCAGCTTCGATGCTCCTGAGAATATCAAGGTGCTTGAGGCATACGCGCTGGGCAATTGCCCGTCGCTACAAACAGTTCGTACATTTGGTGGCGGGGACTCTGCAACTGACATCGATGCTGCGACGAAACTGTTTTCTAACGCTAAGGTTGACGAAAACGCCTTCTTTAACAGCGGCCTTTCGGACGCTCCGGGTGGCGACTTTGAAGACTCGATGACCGGAGGCCAGTCGCTTACGGTTTCAGCCGATGGTGCTTCTGATATGAATATCTCGGTCGACGCCGATGGCAGCCCGACAGCAACGTGGACGCCCAACGCCAATAGCGATGGTGGCGGTTGGACCTTGCTGACCGGCGCTACACTCAAGGTGAACGCTACGGTGGGCAATACTGCCGGTAACAGCAACTACGTGTACCGCGTGTTTGTGCGTCGTTCGTCGCTTCAGGGCACCGTTGGTGCCGAGCCGGGCACGTCGACGTCTTATGAAGGGCAGACGGTCTATTGCCGTGCGACGGACGACCCGTATGTCATCTGTTTCGAGTTTGTGCCGGTGGCGGAGGGGACCATCTCGTTCCCCATCGACACCTCCTATGCCTCTCCCAACACCCCGGGCGGCGGCGTGGTGATTTGGGGCACGATCGAGGAAGGTGGTCTCACCGAGGGCGATACCGTTGCCGTGAAAGAGCCCGACTCGTGGAATGATGCCCTATATGCGTTCTGGAAGACCGAGCCCAACACCTTTCAGGTGAAAAAGGCGAGCAAAGGCGACGCCACCATCGATATTGCCGGTGACGGCGAGGGCACGGTGCATCCTGCCTCGGGTTTGACCTGGACGATCTCTCATGAGCGCGAAGGCAACGAAGATAGCTCGTACGGCAAGGACAACGTTGTCTCGTACGATATCACCGACACAATCACGGATCTGCCCGCAGGCGTCTCGTGGAATCCTGACGTGATTAACGCCATCAAGAAAGGTGAGGTTTCCTACTTCACGTCGGGTTCTATTACAACCTTTAGCGCTAGCGGCATCGACATCGCCACGGTGACCACCAGCGGTGGCGGCGCAGCCGTGAACATGAGCTTAGCGCTTAATGACAAAGGCACGCCCGTGTTCTCATGGACTAAGCGCAACACGAGCGGCACACCCATCGGCAGCGCTCCCATGACATTTCCCACGCATGACTTCACCATTCTGCCTGAGGCGTTGGTGGTCAATATGGAAGAGTATGACTCCACCGTGTCCAATCAGGTTGTCAACACAGTTGATTCCACCGTGCACTATCACTGGCGTAAGGACGACAGGAGCAACGCGACGGCCACGAAGTCGCTCGGTGAGGGCACCGCGAGCCTGGAGCTTACCAAGACGTCGGGCGGTGCTTCCTACTTTGGTGAGGATATCGACTACACCGTCATGCTGAAGAATACCGGTGCAGATACATTCAAGGCGGACGCTTCTGGCTCATGGACGCTCGTGGATACACTGAGTGAGGGCGGCTACCTGTATCTCAAGCCCAAGAATATCGAGGCGCTTTTTGGTGACTGTCCCACAGGCGTTGAGGTGGCGGTGCGCATCGAGGGTGCTCTACTCCAAAATTGGGTAGAGGTGCCGGATGCGGTCGATTCAAACGAGACGGCGTATAAGACCCCGGGAAACACTACAGGCATGGGTGGCACTAATGCTCACACCCTCGTGATTACCAAGACGGGGGAGGACTATCAACTCACCATTGATGGTACTGATTCTACAACGGACACCTCTGTCGCAAAGCTCCTGCAAGACGCGGGCTATGACGTCACGGAGCAGGCGAAATACTACATTGAGTGGACGCTGAACGACAAAGACACCGCGTTTACAGCTCCGGGCGGTAAGGTCTACGAGTTTGAGGTTCACGCCACGGCAAAGACCACCTTTGAGCTGGTGGGTGCCGACTGGCCCTATGAGTATGCATCTGGGGAAAGCAATGTAGTCACCCCGATCAATGAGGTAGACCTGTACGACGAAAACGGTCCCGTCAATGCCGAAGGCGGGCCCAATGAGGCATATAAGCATGCGGACGTGAAAAACTCGCTGCGCCGTGAGGCCACCATCCACAAAGAGGTGTACGACGAGGAGGGTAACGATCTCTCGGGCGGCTTTGTTGTCAACAACAATGACGTGATCAGCTATGAGTTCACCTTTGAGCACTTCGGCACAGGATCCTATGACAACCTGCCGTTCGTGGATGACATCTATGGCACGCAGGCGCTGCTGGTCGAGAAGAATCTCAACCCGGGCCTTGAAGGGAAAGACCTGGAAGAAGTTACCAGGGACGAAGTCAACTACTACATTCTCAACAAGCCGGACACCTATAAGAACGTGGTCGTGGGCTCCGAGGCAAACGGCACCTACTGGACCGCGGCAACCGTTGAGGTCGAGAGGTCGAATGGCACTGTGACCGACAGCGAAGGCGAGCATGACTACGCTGGTCTGCATACGCAGATTTCGTGGTATCGATCTTCGTTGCCCGGGACAGCCTACGAGATAACCCTGTCTTACGAAACCATCGTTGATGCCGGGGTGAACGAACGCGGCGAGTCGTCCTTCTCGCTCGGCAACATCATTTGGGTAAATGACAGAGAGCACAAGCGCATCTACGATGCCGTTTGGGGCGGCGGCAGCATCATTAAGTTTGACAAGAACATCGTAAAAAGAGGCGACGCGCCCGCGGATGATACCTTCGTGACCGAGAACGGCGGCGAGGAAGGCAAGTACTCCATTGTGAGGGAGGGTGACGAGGTCACCTATCGCCTCGAGCTCGAGAACGATGGCAATGCGATGTTCACCCTTAACGGCAGCGACTTGGCGGATGCCCTGCCCAACACGTTCAACGATGCTGCGGGTGACCTTACGTTCAAATGGGCTAAGGACAAGAACGTCTCGATAGAAATCGTGAACGAGGACAATGGCACTAAGCTCGCCGGAATGCAGGATTGGACTATTGGCGACTCGTATGGCGGTCTGGTATCGAGCTATGGCCAGCAATACATCTTGTGGCCTAAGTCATCGTCTATTGTTTTTGCGCCCAACTCGAAGGTTTACATCTATGTGACGCTCAAATTTCCCTCCAACACGACGGGAAAGACCACCTGGAGCAACTATGTCAAACAGGCAGATGGCGTAACCATCTCGAATACCCTATGGGTCTATCGATATCAGTCGGTAGTAACACATAACTTAGGTGAAACTGGATATGCGCTGCTGCAAAAGGGCGTGTACGACACGGGCGCTGGCAACGCATATTCGCACGAGCGCATCTATTACAACAACCTGGATTCTCGGAAGCGTACAGCGACCTACTACGTGACCGTGCTCAATGCGGGCAGCAAGCGGCTGTATCTGAATACCATATATGACAAGCTGCCGAAGGGATTCACCTTTGCGCTTGTCAAGTCGTCTGCGGCTGCCAACCCCAACACGGCAACGGGCACAACCAACTCTATCACGACCATCGGAGGCATGGCCGAGAGCGGTGACGCGTGGCCGTCATCAAATTCTCTGGTCAATGCCACCTACGCCGTTGATGGCGTCGGACAGCAGATTTCGTACCGAACAGCGTCGGTGACGGCAAGCACTTCGGGTGGACTGCTCAAGTTTGACTTTGGTCCGGGAAGCGGTGATTATGCGGTTCGCTATGACGAGGAGACCGAGCAGTACTACCTCAATCGCGGTGAGGCCATTCTATTTGCATATACCGTCAACATCGGCGAGGTGAAAGCCACTGAGCCCGAGGCCACAAATGTGGTGGGCATGCCGTACTCGGACTACCTCTCGTCCAACGTGGTCTCGGCCATCTCAGATGAGGCGGTCGATGCGGGCATTGAAGTTGACGTTCATGGTTACACCAATAACAGCACCTACGTCGAGGTGAATGATGACAACACTCCGCTTATCGTAGCGGGGGATCAGGTAGATCAGGATTTCGTCACCGCTCATCCCAGTAAAGAGGACCAGTGGTTTACCTCTGCTGTCACGCTTAAGAAAGGCGATATTCAACCCAACGTGAGCAAACGTGCGAGCTCATATACCGATACCACCGGCAACACCGTGACCGATTTTGAGACGGTGCCGCCAGAGGCAACGGTGACGTGGGAAATCAAGGCGCAGAACAACGGCCAGCAGGCCTTGTTGGACTACATCGTTGTGGATAAGCTGCCTGAGCAGTTTGTATACGCCGGAGAGGTATGGAACAAGAACATCTACCCAGGAGAAAACGCGGGCGCATCGTTCAGTGACGCCGCCGCGTTGTTGTATATCCCCGAGCACACGAGTGAGGACCAGAAGATCACTGTGCGTCCTGGCGATAGGCGTAACGACCAGTGGTCGTGCGAAGTGAATTTGGATCAAAGGGATTGGTACGAGACGTATTCCGATACGTTCCAGTTCCGCTTGTATCGCGATGAAGACGGTCGCGAGGTGCTTGAGCTCAGGTTCACGAATCCTAGCCGTGCGCTTCCCGAGAACGGCGGGTACTCGCTGATCACGGTGGACACCAAGAACACCACCGGTGAGAACTACAACAAGGTATACACCAACACCGCAAGCTTGCTGCTTGGCCCAGACACCTGGAAAGACAGCGAAGGCAACTATCCGGTATTCACGCCGACAACGGGCACCAAGGTTGAAGATGACGGCGAGGGACGCGTAGGCGTGACCAACAATGCGGCCATCAACGTTGCCTTTGGCCTTGCGACCACGGCTCGTAAGCGCGTGACCGAGGTTGATAATCCTGAAAACACGGCGGTGTCGTCTGATGGCGAGGGAGCCAACACCGTGGCATTGAGTAGCGAGGCATCGACCTTCGATTACACCCTCGAAGTCGACAACACCACGGGCAACTCTATTAGCCAGTTGGTGCTCATAGATAGCCTGCCTGCGATTGGCGACACAAGTCCCTTCGATGAAGAGGCTGGTCGTGGCAGCCAATATCAGGTGAACTTTGCCCAGAATCCCAACGTGCGCGTGACGGTTGAGATGCCCGCGGAAGAGGGCGGCGAAGGCAATGCCTCCCAGCCAACGGTGACCGATCTTGACCCGAAATATTTCACTGTTGAGTATCAGAAGGCCACGACATTTACCGATAAGGATTGGCAGGGCAGACCCGGTTCGTGGAGCGAAAAATGGTCGGCAGACGTAAGGTCGATTCGTGTGGTTATCGGTGGTGAAGGCGTTGATTACGAGATTCCTCAAGACGCCATCGTGCGCGTGACCTTCAATGCCCAGGCAGCCGAAGACGCCACGCCGGGTACGCTTGCTTGGAACAATTATGGTTATCACTATGCGGTGGTGAACGGAGAGAGTACTACCGAGCTCTCGGCGCTGTCGCTGCCGGTTGGCGTGCGCGTTCCCACGGCACCGGTGCTCACCAAGCGGGTGATCGATGACGAGGGACAGCCCGTTGAGCTCGAGAACACTCAGACGTTCAGGTTTGTGGTGTACACCGGCGGCCCGGTGACGGGCACCTATGCGACTGACGAAGAGCTGCTTAACGCGCTCCAAAATACGCCGGACCGCAATTACCGAGTGTTCGAGGTCACGGTACCGGCTGGTGCCTCGGCAAGCGAACCGGTGTATCTCACCAAGGCGTATATGGATTTGCTAGCCCATGAGGGTAAGTCAGGTTGGACGTGGGCAGACGATGCGACGTATACCATCTATGAGCTGGAGTGTCCCGACGGCTATGAGTTCGGAAACATCAATAACGAACCCGATTCTGCTGTTGACTTCAAATATGACGCCAGCCAGAACATCGTCCTAACGGCAACAAATCAGGAAGTGCTCTGGTCTATAACCGTGAACAAGGTTGACGGCGACAACAACACGCCGCTTACCGGTGCCGTGTTTGCCCTCTACAGTCCCAACGAGGCCGACAAGCTGGACGAGGTGCCCGGCGAGTATGGCGACCTTGATATCAAGCTTGAGCTTGAAGGCATTGGCGGGGTCACCTCCGCTAAGGGTTATCTTGCTGGCGTGGTGACCATAGAAAACGCAAACGGTTCTTATACGTGGACTGACCTCAAACGCGATCGCTATTACCTGCTTGAGGTGAAGGCACCCGATGGATACGTCATGCCCGATCAGCCGGGGCAGGTTATCTATCGCGACCAAGATGCCCAGACAGGTGTTGCGACCATAACCGTTGCCAACTTCGGCTCCTTCGAGCTCCCCTCCACCGGTGGTCCCGGAACCACACTGTTCACCCTCGGCGGCGTTGCCCTTATGGGCGCCGCATGCATCGCTGGTTATAGGAAGCGCTCGAGGAAGGGGGACGGACCATGCTGCTGACCTCTCCTCATCGCTAGATAGGAAAACGGACCAAAAACGATCAAGAAGGGAAGAAGAGATGAGAAAGACAAAGTCACTGCTCGCATTGTTATGCGCGGTCGTCGCAGCCTTCGTGCTGGCCGTGCCCGCGTTCGCGGCAAGTGGCACTCACACTATCACGATCAATTCAAAGACGAGCGGTCACACCTATGAGGCCTTCCAGGTGTTTAAGGGCGACATCAGCTCCGACGGCACCACGCTTTCTAATATTATGTGGGGTGATGGCGTCGTTACTACTGATGGCAATTCCGACGGCATCCTCGATTTATTGGATGCGCTCAAGGCCGATCCAGACATCGGAGTTGACTTTGCTTCGGCGACCAGTGCTGCCGATGTAGCAGCTGTACTGAAGAATTACACGGCTAACAAGCTAGATATCTTTACCCAGGTGATTGGTGGGGATGGTAGCGCGGAGCATCCTTCGTATCTCAACGCTAAGACGACTTCCGATCCTGGTGTACAAGGTGAAGGATGTTGGAGTTACTCCATTAAGAATCTTGCCCCTGGTTACTACTTGGTTCGCGACGCAGATAATAGTCCGACTACTCCTGACAATCCTCCCGCTGGAACCAAGACCAAGTTCATGCTTAAGGTCGTTGCAGATGTGACCGCCGAGGCCAAGGACGACACCATTCCTGTGGATAA
The DNA here is from genome assembly GCF_016901575.1 of Enorma phocaeensis. GTDB lineage: Bacteria > Actinomycetota > Coriobacteriia > Coriobacteriales > Coriobacteriaceae > Limicola > Limicola phocaeensis_A. The sequence goes on along the minus strand of NZ_JACJKQ010000004.1, from coordinate 16,861 downwards.
GGAAATCACCGGGGTTGATAGCGAGAAAACCGAGGCGGCCAAGGCAGAAGATGCCGCCATCGGCGATGAGGTAGAGTTCACCATCACCACTACCGTTCCCGAGATGGATGGCTACAACAGGTTTAAATTTGTAGTTGAGGACACTCTTTCCGCCGGTCTTACTTATAAAGCGAATTCGCTCAAGGTGTATCTGGTCGATACTCCCGACACTGAATTGACCGAACATAACTTACTAGTAAAGGGGACCGATTACAAAGTAACTGAACCTGGCACTCCCGAAAAAGATCAACCCTCGACGCTTACGGTCACGTTCCTTGACTTCTTGCAGCGCCATGCCAATGACAACGGCAAAACCATCAAGGTTGTTTACACCGCTACTGTGGACACAGACGCGGTCATTAGTGTAGAGGGCAACCCCAACGACGTCAAGATTGTATTCAGCAACGATCCTAACTACAGCTATGAGGGAGACGATCCTGAAGAGGGGGAGCCGAAGGGCGAGACTCCGAAGAGCACCGTCCGCGTATATGTGACCGGACTCCAGCTCAAGAAGGTCGACCAAGACAGGGAGGCCCTCCCTGGCGCTCAATTCGAGATTAAGGGCGATACGCTCAACACCACCCTTATCACCGGCGTCGAGTTCGTGAAGAATCAGGATGGGACAGGCCAGTATTACCTGCTCACTAGCGGTGCTTACACCACTACTAAGCCTGCTGCTGATGGCTCTCAGGACAATTATTACCAGAGCACGACCCAGACTTACGACCGCAAGGTGTTTAGTGATTCTGTCGTTGAGGCGGGTGGAGAGCTAAAGGTCACCGCGTGGGTGAATGACCAGGGCATCCTCGAGGTTGACGGCCTCAAGGCCGGCACGTATACCATTACCGAGCTCACTGCTCCTGACGGATACAACAAGGTTGACCCCATCACCGTGACGATTGGCTGGGGGGCTCCGACGACGGGCAATACCGCCTGCGAGTGGACTGTCACCTCGACTCCAGACAATCTTGCTGAGGTTTCTCAGGGCATCGAAGGCAGTCCTGCCGCTGGCATCATTGTGCTCACTATTCAGAACCTTCCTGGTGCCACCCTGCCCTCCACGGGCGGTATCGGCACCACGATCTTCTACGCCGTGGGCGCCACCCTCGTCATCGGCGCCGGTGTCGTGCTGGTTTCGCGCTATCGCGCCAACCACATGAAGTAACCGCGCCGTGAACGATCCGTTCTAGTTCTTTGGTCCTTTCCATATCGGCCGGGGCGGGCACCTCGCCTGCCCCGGCACCACCTGTACCATACAAACGCCTGCATCCCGCACGTCGGGATGCAGCAGCAAGGAGAGCTTCGTGAAGCGCAGCCGCTCAACCATAGTTTTGCTGCTCGTGTTTATCGCGGGGCTCTGTTTGCTGCTGTATCCGGGCATCAGCGACTGGTGGAACTCGTTCAACCAGTCGCGCGCCGTGGCCAGCTATGTCGACCAGGTGACGAACCTCACCAACGAAGACTACGAGCGCATGCTCGCCGACGCCCGCTCGTATAACGAGGACCTGCAGGGCTTCTCGAACCGCTATCATCCTACCGACGCAGAGCACGAGCGCTACCTCGACACCCTCAACGTCACCGACGACGGCATCATGTGCTACGTCGAGATCCCCAGCATCCGCGTGTCGCTTCCGGTCTACCACGGCGTCGACGACACGGTGCTCCAGGTTGCCATCGGGCACATCGAGGGCTCTTCGCTGCCGGTGGGCGGCGCGAGCACGCACTGCGTGATCTCGGGGCACCGAGGGCTCCCCTCGGCCGAGCTGTTCAGCAACATCGACCAGCTCATAGAGGGCGACCACTTCATGCTGCAGACGCTCGGCGAGACGCTCACCTACGAGGTGGACCAGATTCGCATCGTAGAGCCCGACGAGCTGGACGACCTTGAAGTCGAAGAGGGACGCGACCTCTGCACGCTCGTCACCTGCACCCCTTATGGCGTGAACACCCACCGGCTGCTGGTGCGCGGGCACCGCGTGGCAAACGACCCCGATGCCATACGCGTCGACCCCGATGCCCGCCAGATCGACCCGGTGTACGTCGCCCCCTTCGTGGCGGCGCCGATCATCGTAGTGCTGCTGGTGGCGCTGCTGATGGGCGATCGCCGACGCAAGAAGCGCCGTGGGACGGACTCGCCTGGCGGAGATGCGCCCGTGGGCCCGCCCCCGACGGATTCGCCGGACGGCCCGCTCGACGGCGCCGGGGAAGGCGCCTCGGCAGAAGACGCGCCTGCGCCGCCGGGGGAGGGTGCGCCGCAGCAGGATGCGCCTGCGCCGACGGAAGGGGACGCGCGGGATGCCGATGTTATGTCACCGAGCGCCGACGATGCTGCCGGGCAGTCGCCTGAGGCTGCTGCGGGCGGCGCGCCCGAGGAGCTCGCCCAGGATGGCGCTGCTGCGGAGGCTTTGTCCAAGGCGGCATCCGTTGCCGAGGCGCAGGAAAGCGTAGCGCCTCGGCTTCAAGCCATGGAGGCGGCCGAGCAGGAAGGGGCCGCTCCCGTCCCGGCAGGCCCGGCGTCTGCTGGCCAGGTGCCTACAACCCCGGAACCTGCATCCCCGGCGCCCGCGGACAGCCCAGAAGGCGCTCCCGAGGAATACGACGCGCTCGTCGAGCGGCTGCGCACCATGCTCGACCTTCCCGAAGAGTCCGATCCCACCGCGGCGGAGCGCCTGCGCCAGACGTCGAGCGAGGCTGCGGCCACCATGGCCGGGGCCTTCGACCGGCTGACGCAGTGGGAAGGATTCGATGCGCGCGACGGGCGCGGCGAGGATCTGGACGAGGTGCCCATCATCCCGCGCGGTCCCGAGCTCGTCTCGTGGGAAGAGACCATCGCGTCTGCCCCGGTTGCATCCGAGTCCCACATGCCGCCGTATCCAAGCGGTGCCGCCCCCACGTCGGCGCGCCCCATGCCGGCGCCCGACCCGCGGCCCGACCGTCCGGCGTATCCAAGCGGGTACGGACCCACAGACGCCCGGTGGGGCACCATGCCTGCGCCGGGGGTACCCGCGAGCCCCGGCGCCGTCCAGACGGGCCCTGTCGGCGTCGCCCCGACGACGCGTCCCGACGCCTCGGCGTCACCATATCCTGCAGCCCCTGCGTCCCCTCAACCCGAAGGAGTGAGACGATGACCATCAAACGCGCCCTCCACACCCGCATTCTTGCTGCGGCATCGCTTGTCGTGCTGCTCGCTTTGGCGCTGGCCCCCGTCCGCGCCCGAGCCGCCGATGCCATCGACCCCACGCAGACGGGTTCGCTTACGGTGGTCTGCGAGCACGAGGGGGTCAAGCTGCGCAACGTCCGCGTGAACATCTGGCGCGTGGCAGAGTTGTCCGCGACGGGCCACGCAACCCTCGTGGACCCCTTCGACGCCTATTCGGTGAGCCTCGATCAGGATGACACGGTAGGCTGGAGCGGCGCCGCCTATACGCTTGCCGGCTATGCCGCGCGCGACGAGATCTCCCCGACGGCATCCCAGAGTTCGAACAGCGAGGGCGTCGCCACCTTCAGCGGGCTCAAGCCGGGCATGTATCTCGTCGTCATGGGGGCGTCTGCACACCATCAGGGCGGGCTGTGCTACACCTTCGAGCCGACGCTCGTGACCGTTCCCCAGCTGGTCGACGACGCATGGGACTACGACGCCACGGTGGAGCTCAAGTTCTCCGAGCATGAGATCCCCTCCGACGTCATCGACGTGACCGTGATCAAGCAGTGGGCCGATGACGACGCGCCCAATCGTCCCACCTACGTCGACGTGCAGCTGCTCGGCGACGGCAAGGTGGTGGACGAGCAGCGCCTGAGCGCGGATAACGGCTGGACGCACACATGGACCGACCTTGACCCCACCGTATGGTGGACCGTTGTGGAGCGGGAGGTGCCCGCAGGCTATGACGTGATCGTGGGGCAGGGCGGCAACAACACGTTTGTGATCACCAACTCGACCGAGAAGCCGCCGCTCACCCCCGACACTCCCGACACCCCCGACACGCCTGACAACCCGAACAAGCCCGATACCCCGACGACCCCGGACACCCCCGGTGGCCCGAAGACCCCCAGCACCGACGAGAGGCTGCCGCAGACAGGTACGACCTGGTATCTGGTGCCGCCGCTTGCGCTGGTGGGAATGGTCGTCTTCGGCGTGGGCTTCTACCTTAGGAGCCGCTCCAAATGATGAGGCGCAGCGAAGGCGCGCATACAGAAGGCGCGACGGCTTCGGCTGCGCGTCCCGGCGCAGCCCGGGGCCAGGACGCACAGGGGCATGACGCAAAGGCCCCGTCCCTGCGCCCCGCGTCGCGGCGTGCGGTGCAGGACCGTCCGCCGAGGCGGTCGCGCACGCGCATCGTGGCGGTATCGCTTATGGTCGCAGGGGCGCTCTTGGTGCTATCTGCAGCAGTGCTTGCCGGGGTCAACGTGGTGCTCGATGCCCGGGCGGGATCTGCCGCGGCGTCGGTGCTCGAGGAGTTTCCCGTGCAGGCGAAGGCAATCGACTCGTCTTCGCTGGACCCGGAGGCAAGCATGCCCGCGGTCAAGATCCAAGACAACGACTACATCGGTGTCGTCGCCGTGCCGGCTCTGGATCTGGAGCTGCCTGTCATGTCCAACTGGAGCTACGCCCGCCTCGACATAGCGCCCTGCCGCTACAGCGGCTCTGCCTACGCAGACGACCTGGTGATCGCCGGGCATAGCTATCGCTCGCATTTCTCTCCGCTCTGGCAGCTGTCCGGCGGCGAAGAGGTCATCTTTACCGACACGGTGGGCAACGTGTTCACCTACGAGGTGACAAGCGTCGAAACCGTCCAGCCAACCGATATCGAGCTCATGGTGGGCGACCCCGACGACGCGGACAAGGGCTGGGACCTCACGCTGTTTACATGCACCTACGATAGCCGGGCGCGCGTGGCGGTTCGCTGCTCGAAGACCGAGTAGCGCCACGCCGGCGACAGGTCGAAGCGGGAAATGCATAGATTGACGCCACAATTGCATAGAATGAAGACGTCCGCGGGCGGCTGCGATGACTTTTTCGCCGCCTGTTCGTAAATCTGTGCAAAAAGTCGATTTGTCGGTCGTCATTTCGCCAAGACAAGGGGATTGCATACGATCAAACAGGGTGTTAGTAAACTAAATCCTGCGGAAACGTTTATGCAGAAGCTGCTCCAGGGTGTGGACTTGACCGACAAATCGACTTTTTGCACAGATTTGACCCTCTAGTTGAAAAAACCTATTCCGGCGTTCCCCTCGCCAGCGAAGGGCATGCACCGCGCACCAGAATTAATGCATGCTGCCACAGCAGGCCCACATCGTACGAACCGGAAGACGCCTGCAGGGTGGGCGGCGCGTCCGCGTTGGCGGATGATAAGGTGGCTGCAGGGACGTGAAGCTGGTCGGAAGCCGCGGTCATGGCGGGCGCGACGTGGCTGCCGAAAGGGGGCATGAGGGCAATGCTGTACTTGCTTACGGGCGAAATCCAGACGGGCAAGACCCGATGGCTCGAGTCTCTGACGGCGCGCCTCGAGGCGAGGGCCTGGTCTCGGCGATGAGGCTGCTTGGCGAGGGTCCGAGCCTGTGCTGGCCCCACGCGCTCGCCGTCGTGCGCCGCGACTTGCTGGGCGCCGCCCACCGGCATTTTGACGATGCCTGGCGCGGCGAGGTGCGCGAGCTCGTGCCGGGGGACGCGGCGATGCGCGAGCTTTGCCGCCTGTATGAGGCCTGACGCCGCGCCGGCGCCCAAGCCCGGCGAGGAGCGATGCCAGATGGCAGGCGTGCGGTGACGCAGGGGCTGGCAAACAACGGAGGGCCGATCCGCAACGATGATGGGGGAGCCCGTTTCGACTCGGCATATCGAGCAAAACATGCAAGTCTTTACGTTTCTGAGCAAAAAACGTAAAGACTTGCATGTTTCTCTCCCGTGAGCGTGCAAGCGACCCCAAGGGACGTGGGCGAATGCGGGACCTTGGCTGCCGGGGTGCAGGGCGCCTCGCACCGGCGAGGTCCGAGCGAGGGATGCCCCACCCTGTCACCGCGCCGCAAAGAAAGACGGTCCCACCGGTGAAGGCCGGGTGGGACCGTCCGTGCAGGTTTCGCTTCGAGGCCGCGGGAGCCGCCCTCCGCCTGAAGGCCCGTCCGGAGCCCCAAGCACCGGCGCTCGCCTTCCCGAAGGGGCCGGGCGCGCAATCCGTGGGCCCCTGCCGTCATGGCGGGCGCTCGCCTTCGCAGAGGGGCGGGATATGCCCGCTGCTATTCGTTCGCCTCTGCTCCCTCGCTCCAGGCCTCGACGTCTTCGATGCGAATCACGCTGGCAACGCGCTCGACCACATCAAGCGATTCGAGCTCCGTGCGGGCCGCGGCGACGTCGCGCTCGCTCGCCTTGTGGGTCAAAAACACCACCGAGCAGCGCCCCTCGTCGGCGTCGGCGAGCTGGCTGATCTGCGAAATCGAGATCTGGTGGCGGGCAAACACGTCGACCACCGGCGCGAGCGCTCCCACGCGGTCCTCGACGGCGAGGCGGATGTAGTACTTCGTCGAGAGGCCCTCGATCGACTTCAGCGGGAGCACCCGGCCAAACGGCTTGATCTCTGCCTGGACATGGTCGTTGTGCGAGATGGCGTCGGCCAGCGCCAGGATATCGCCCACGACGGCGCTCGCGGTGGGGAAGGATCCCGCGCCTGCGCCGTAGAACATGGTCTCGCCCACGGCGTCACCCACCACATACACGGCGTTCATGGCGCCGTTGACCCCGGCGAGCATGTGGTCGGCGGGAAGCATGGTGGGGTGAACGCGCACGTCGACGCCCTCGGCGGTGTTGCGGGCGATGCCCAGAAGCTTGACCACATAGCCCATGCTGCGCGCCTCGGCGATGTCCGCGGCGGAGACGTCGCGGATGCCCTCCATGAAGACGTCGTCGGTCGTCACGCGGGTGTGGAACGCGATCGACGAGAGGATGGCGACCTTGCTTGCGGCGTCGAAGCCGTCGACGTCGGCCGTGGGGTCTGCCTCCGCATAGCCCAGACGCTGGGCGTCGGCGAGCACCTCGGCGAAGTCGAGGCCCTCGGCGTCCATGCGGGAGAGGATGTAGTTGGTGGTGCCGTTCAGGATGCCCGCGACGGTGAGCACCTCGTTGCCCACGAGGGCATGCTCGAGCGCGTTCACGATGGGGATGCCGCCTCCGGCGGACGCCTCGCAGCGAATCTGGACGCCGTGCTCGGCGGCGATGCCGGCAAGGCGCTCGACGTGACGTCCCAGCAGCGCCTTGTTGGCGGACACCACGTGCTTGCCCGAGCCGAGGGCGCCCTCGAAGATCTCGGTCGCGGGATGCTCTCCGCCGATAAGCTCGACCACGATGTCGATGTCGGGGTCGGAGACGATGTCTTGCCAGTTCTGGGTGAAGGCGTCGCCCTCAAAGCCCAGCTCGCGGGCGCGCTCCTCCTCAAGGGCGCAGGCGCGCTTGATGCGCACGTCGATGCCGTATGCGGAGCGATACTCGTCGCGATGGCGCGCCATGACCTTCGCCACGCCGCCGCCGACGGTGCCCAGGCCGATGAGTCCTACGTTCACGGTGCGGTCTGTTTCTGCCATGCTGCCTCCTTGAAGTCGGGCGCGTCGCCGCGCGCTGCCGCGGGCGATCCCCGGGCCGTGTCTGCTAAGTATCCCATAGGTATACCTGTTGGGCGGTGGGTTCGAGGCGCGCGCTCTGCCGCTTGACGTCGTGAAACACAGATGTAACACGCTCCTCGGGAGTTTGAGGCCCATGAATGCGCAGGTACAGCTGTCGTTCGCTGCGGCGGCGCCGTCCTTTACCCCGTGGCGCACCCGTTTAGTCCGGGGGTGCCTTACGTTTTGTCAAAAAAACGAGTACTCTAGCAAAACCACCATAAGCAGGGCATTTGGGGGATTCGCCATGGGGTTCGTCCCAGGCGTCCGCACTGGGGTGGGGGTATCATCCACAGCCACCCGCGCGCCGGGTGTGTTCGAGAGGAGAGTCGCATGTCGAGCATCAACTTCAATCCAGCAGTGAGCCGCAGGGGCCTTATCATGGGTCTCGCAGGCGTGGGCGCGGCGGGCGTACTCGCCGGCTGCAACTCCAGCGATGCCGGCTCGGGCAGCACCGGTGGCTCCGACGCCAGCGGCGCGACCTTTAAGATCGGCGGCATCGGACCCATCACCGGCGCCGCGGCCATCTATGGCAATGCCTGCCAGCACGGCGCCCAGATCGCTATCGACGAGATCAACGCCGAGGGCGGCGACATCCAGTTCGAGCTCAACTTCCAGGACGACGAGAACGACGCCGAGCGCTCCGTGAACGCCTACAACAACCTCAAGGACTGGGGCATGCAGATCCTCATGGGCACCACCACCTCCACCCCGTGCGTGGCCGTGTCCTCCGAGACCAACGCGGACAACCTCTTCCAGATCACCCCGTCCGGCTCGTCGACCGACGTCATCGGCGGCCAGCCCGACGTGGACGGCAACGTTGCCGAGCCGCGCAAGGAGAACGTCTTCCAGATGTGCTTCACCGACCCCAACCAGGGTGCGGCGTCCGCTCAGTACATCTCCGAGCAGCAGCTGGGCACCAAGATCGCCATCATCTATAACAACTCCGACACCTATTCGACCGGCATCTATCAGAGCTTCAAGGACCAGGCCTCCGAGTACGGCCTCGAGATCGTCTCCGAGACCACCTTCACCGAGGACTCCCAGACCGACTTCTCCGTGCAGCTGAACGACGCCAAGAACGCCGGCGCCGACCTGGTCTTCCTGCCGATCTACTACACCCCCATCTCGCTCATCCTCACCCAGGCCAACCAGATGGGCTATGCGCCCAAGTGGTTCGGCGTCGACGGCATGGACGGCCTGCTGACCGTCGAGGGCTTCGACACCTCGCTGGCCGAGGGCTGCATGCTGCTGACCCCGTTCGTCGCCACCGCCGAGGACGAGGCCACCCAGGCCTTCGTCTCCAAGTACGAGGAGGACTACGGCGAGACCCCCAACCAGTTCGCCGCCGACTCCTACGACTGCATCTATGCGCTTCGCCAGGCCATCGAGCAGGCCGAGGTCACCGCAGACATGGACTACTCCGACATCTGCGACGCCCTGGTCGAGGTCTTCACCTCGAGCGAGTTCTCCTACACCGGCCTGACCACCGGCGGCGAGGCCGCTACCTGGTCCGAGACCGGCGAGATCTCCAAGCAGCCCATGGGCATGGTCATCCAGGACGGCGTGTACATGCCGCTCGATGCCTAAGGGATCCAGCCATCTGACGCACTTGTTGTGAGTGGAGGCCACCTGGGCAGGGTGGTCTCCGCTTTCCTATTGAAAGGAGGGGACATGGAGGTACTTGCCAACCTCATCAACGGCATGAGTCTGGGCAGCGTCTACGCGATCATCGCGCTTGGCTACACCATGGTGTACGGCATCGCCAAGATGCTCAACTTCGCCCATGGCGACGTCATCATGGTGGGCGCCTACATCTGCTTCTGCGCCGTAAGCTATCTGGGGATTCCCGTCATCGCCGCCGTGCTCTTGTCCATCGTGGGCTGCACCGTGCTCGGCATCGTGGTGGAGCGCCTGGCCTATAAGCCCCTGCGCGAGGCCCCATCGCTCAACGTGCTCATCACCGCCATCGGCGTGAGCTACTTCCTGCAGAACGCGGCGCTCATCATCATGGGCTCCGACCCCAAGTCGTTCTCGTCGATCATCAGCCTCCCGGCGCTGCAGCTCTTCGACGGCCGCCTCACCATCAGCGCGACCGCCGTGCTCACCATCGCCGCCTGCATGATCATCATGGTGGCGCTCACGCTGTTCACCGGCAAGACGAAGATGGGCAAGGCCATGCGTGCCTGCTCCGAGGACCGCGACGCCGCCCAGCTCATGGGCATCAACGTGAACTCGACCATCTCCATGGTGTTCGCCATCGGCTCGGGCCTGGCCGCCATCGCCGGCGTGCTCATGTGCGCCGCCTATCCCACCCTTATGCCCACCACCGGCTCCATGCCCGGCATCAAGGCCTTCACGGCTGCGGTGCTCGGCGGCATCGGCTCCATTCCCGGCGCCGCGCTCGGCGGCGTGCTGCTGGGCATCATCGAGATCTTCGCGCGCGCCTACATCGGCACGCAGCTCGCCGACGCGGTGGTCTTCGCGGTGCTCATCGTGATGCTCCTCATCCGTCCGGCGGGCCTGTTGGGCAAAAACGTGAGCGAGAAGGTGTAGGTGATTGTCATGAGCTTTAAAAACATCAAGCCGCAGACGCGCTCGACCATTCTCACCTACGCGATCGTCATCGTGGCCTTCATCGCCGTGACGGTGCTCGACGCCGCCGGCTTCATCTCGAATTCGCTGTCCGGCCAGCTGGTGCCCATCTGCGCCTACGTTTGCCTTGCCGTGTCGCTCAACCTGGTCGTCGGCGTCTCGGGCGAGCTGTCGCTCGGACATGCCGGCTTCATGAGCGTCGGCGCCTTCACGGGCGTCATCGTCGCCGGCTGCCTCACCCGCTTGGGGCTTGAGTCCGAGCTCCTGCTCTTCGTGGCCTCCGCCATCGTGGGCGCGCTCGCTGCGGGCGTCATCGGCTTTCTGGTGGGCATCCCCGTCATGCGCCTTCGTGGCGACTACCTTGCTATCGTGACCCTGGCCTTTGGCGAGATCATCAAGAACCTGCTCAACAACTTCTATATCGGCGTCGACGACGCGGGCCTGCACTTCTCCATGCAAGACACCGCCTCGCTCGGCATGCAGCAGGGCACCATTCTCATCAACGGCCCCAAGGGCGCGGTGGGCATCGACAAGGTCTCGACGTTTGTGATCGGCATCGTGCTGGTGCTCATCACCGTCGCCATCGTCCTGAACCTCATGCACAGCCGCGACGGCCGCGCCATCATGGCCGTGCGCGACAACCGCATCGCCGCCGAGAGCGTGGGCATCAATGTCACGAAGTACCGTCTCATCGCGTTCACCGTGGCATCTGCGCTTGCGGGCGCGGCGGGCGTGCTCTACGCCATGAACTACTCGACGATCACCCCGTCGCAGTTTGACTTCAACCAGTCGATCCTCATCCTCGTGTACGTGGTCCTGGGCGGCATGGGCAACATCTGGGGCTCCATCATCTCGGCCGCGTTCCTTACGGTCCTGCCCGAGCTGCTGCGTCCCATCAACGACTACCGCATGCTCATCTATGCCGTGGTGCTCATTCTCGTGATGGTCGTGCCGCACCTTAAGATCTACCAGCGTGCGGCCGATGCGCTGCGCAGCCGCTTCAGCAAGGCGACTCCTGCCGTAGCCGCGGAAGGCGGTGAGGCCGATGAGTAAGTTCTCCGAATTCGCCGAGGCTCGTCGCAAGAACACCAAGATGGTGCCCGTGCCGAGCGTTTCGATCATGCCCGAGCGCGACCTGGGGTCTTCTCCTGCGCTCGAGTGCCTGCATCTGGGCATCGACTTCGGCGGCCTCAAGGCGGTCGACGACTTCAACATCACGGTGGGCAAGACCGAGATCTGCGGCCTCATCGGCCCGAACGGCGCCGGCAAGACCACCGTCTTCAACCTGCTCACGAAGGTGTACGCCCCCACGCGCGGCACCATCATGGTCGACGGCCACGACACCGCAGGCATGAATCCTGCGCGCGTGAACCAGCTGGGCGTGGCGCGCACCTTCCAGAACATCCGCCTGTTCAACTCGATGACGGTCGAGGAGAACGTGGCGGTGGGCCTGCACAACCAGCGCCACTGCGGCATGGCTACGAGCATCCTGCGCCTGCCGCACCACTGGAAGAGCGAGCGCTACTACCACGAGCGCGCCCTCGAGCTGCTCGACATCTTCGACATGACGGGGCTCGCCAGCAACGAGGCGGGGTCGCTGCCCTACGGTGCCCAGCGCCGCCTCGAGATCGTGCGCGCGCTTGCCACCAACCCGAAGCTGCTGCTGCTTGACGAGCCCGCGGCGGGCATGAACCCGTCCGAGACCGCCGAGCTGATGGAGAACATCGTGAAGATCCGCGACCAGTTCCATATCGCGATCATGCTCATCGAGCACGATATGAACCTGGTCATGAACATCTGCGAGGGCATCTGCGTGCTCAACTTCGGCAAGATCATCGCGAAGGGCACCCCTGAAGAGATCCAGCGAAACGACGCCGTCATCGAGGCATACCTGGGCAAGCAGAAGAAGGAGGTCGAGGCGTAAATGCTTTCCGTATACAACATCAACGTGTGGTACGGGGCGATCCATGCCATCAAGAACATCTCCTTCGACGTCGAGGACGGCGAGATCGTGGCGCTCATCGGCGCAAACGGCGCCGGCAAGTCCACCACGCTGAAGACGCTTTCGGGCCTGCTTCGGTCGCGCTCCGGCTCCATCAAGTTCATGGACGAAGACATCATGCACATGCCCGCGGAGCGCATCGTGGCGCACGGACTGGTGCACGTTCCCGAGGGACGCCGCGTCTTTGCGCAGATGACCGTCGAGGAGAACCTCGACATGGGCGCGTACACCCAGCCGAAGGAGACCATCGCCGAGAACCTGGAGCGCGTCTACACGCATTTCCCGCGCCTGAAGGAGCGGCGCCGCCAGGTTGCCGGCACCCTTTCTGGCGGCGAGCAGCAGATGCTCGCCATGGGTCGCGGCCTTATGGCAAACCCCAAGCTGCTCATGCTCGACGAGCCTTCGATGGGCCTGGCCCCCATCATGGTCGAGCAGATCTTCGAGATCATCGAGCTGCTGCACGAGGCGGGGACGACGATCCTTCTGGTCGAGCAGAACGCCCAGGCGGCGCTCTCCATCGCCACCCGCGGCTACGTCATGGAGACCGGTATGGTCACGCTGACCGGCACCGGTCAAGAGCTGCTGCACAACGACGACGTGCGCAAGGCCTATCTGGGCGGCTAGCGCCGGCAGGGCAGCGCCAACGTATCGAGCCATAGACGCCCCGGTCAGGTCGATCCTGCCCGGGGCGTCCTGTTTTGTCGGGGTGCCGGTACCGCTCGTCCCGCTGCCGACGCTTCATCTGGCTCGGCGCCGGCGAGCGGCGGCGTGCCCGCCGGTGGCGCTGTTATGCGCCCTGGTGGCGGGGCTGTGGCGTGTCCCGCCGGTGGCGCCGCGGCACACTCCGCCGGCGGGCTGCCCGGCCCAATGATGGCGCCGCGGCACACTCCGCCGGCGGGATGGCGGCGCTGACCGCAGCGTCTCGCTGTTTGTCCGCGTCGAATTTTCTTCTCGCCGAAGATAAACATGCAATTCTTTACGTTTCTGACGAGAAAACGTAAAGAATTGCATGCTAAGAGGTATATACACGGTGTCGCTCTCGGCAGATTGAGCCGAGCAATTGACCTGGGCCATTGACCTCAGAGGTGAGGCATGTGGCGCGATGCGGGACAACACGGGCGTCGCGCAAGGAGGAGGGGTCGCTATGAGTGCATCCGCTTCGGCAGAGCTTGACCGCCTGTTCAAGGCTTCTGAGCGTAAGCGCTCCTGTCTCGTCGCGTCGGACGCCCGCCTGCGCAACCTGCTGAGGCGTCGCGTCGACGCCGGCGAGGTGGTATCGCCAGCAAAGACGCTGTATGCGCGCAGCTCATATTGGGTGAGGCTGAGGCGCCACGAGCAGGCCGTTCATGTAATCCGCGCCCTTCAGGAAAAGCATCCTGACTGGACGTTTTGCCGTGAGTCGGCAGCGCTGGCGTGGGGGCTTCCCGTCTCGTATGCAGCCCTAGATGTGGTCCATGTGGCAACAAGGCATTACGGAAGGTCATCCCGAGACGGGCTCATTCGATTCCATGCCGAGGGAGATTTCGAACCCAAAACGGTCCAAGGCATTCGGGTGACCTCACTGGAGCTCACGGTTATGGACTGCCTGAGGGCGGCCTCCTTTACCGACGGCTTGGCCATTGCGGATCGCGCGCTTGCGGTGGGAAAGACAAGTGTCCGCAAGCTATCGGGTGCAATCAGGGCTTTGGGCGTGCACCATCGGGGAGCGCGCCGGGCGATAGGGATACTCGCCTATGCCGATGCGCGCAGCGAGAGCTGGGCGGAGTCGGCTGTTCGAGCCCTCGCGATCTCGCAAGGCTTCGCGCTTCCGAGGCTTCAGGTGGAATATCCCGATCCCCAGGACCGCTCGAGCGTTTTTCGCGTCGACATGGTGTTCGCGACATCGAAAGGTGACGATGTCCTGTGTGAGGTCGACGGTTTTGAGAAGTACGAGGACGAGCTTATGCTCGCCGGGCGTTCGCCGGTACGCGCTTTGGCGGACGAACAACATCGCGAGGCGCGGCTCACGCTGTACGGAAAGCCGATCATGCGGTTCTCGTACTACGACATCGACGACACGACGCGCTTTGTGGAGCGAATGCTTGCCTATGACATTGCTCGCAGGCCCGAGGTGGCCAGACAGGTTCGCGAGCTCGCGAAGACATCGCCGGGAAGTGCGTTGTCATTTACGGTGATGCCCATCGACCCGGACCTTGTCAAGCGCGTGGCTGAGGAGCAGGGGCAGCGCCTTGCCGACGATTCCTAGCCGGGATAAACATGCAAATCTTTACGTTTCCTGCCATCGCCGGAAGATAACATGCAACTTTTTACGTTTTTGGCGAGAAAACGTAAAAAGTTGCATGTCGAGAGAGGTAAGCGTGCCAGCAGGGAACGGGCGGCTCGGCCGGATGATGCCGAAAGGGACGGCAGGCACGCTGGGTGCAGCTTGCGAAGCCGGATGATGCCGAGCGTGGCGAGCCGCCCTTTTGCGGGCGGGTTGCACAGCTGGACGATGTTGAGAGGGGCGGACATGTCCGCCGGGGCGAATTGTTCGACAGCATCATGAGCGGCGAGGCATTCGTGTGGGTATAGTCTCTGATATCGAGCCGACCGGCCGTCGGGCGATGTCCGGCGTTCGTCGTTTGAGGGGAGCCTGACATGTCGCAAACCACGGACCTGCTTCGCGAATTCTGTGCAGAGAACTTTACGCTGGTGCCGAGGGCCATCGAGGCGGGCGCGCGTCGCATCGAGCTGTGCGACAACCTTGCGGTGGGCGGGACTTCGCCGTCGATGGGCGTTATGGAGATCACCGTGCTGTATGCTCACGAGCATGGCGCCGACGTCATGGCGATGGTTCGCCCCCGTGGCGGCGACTTCGTCTACACCGAGGAAGAGCTCGGCATCATGGAAGCCGACATATTCGCGGCATGCGAGGCGGGCGCCGACGGCATCGTGCTCGGCTGTCTTGAGCGCGCGGAGGACGGCTCCTTCACGCTTGACGCGGACGCGTTGACGCGGCTCGTCGCGGTCGCCGAAAGCGCGGCGGACGCCTTTGACATGGAGCTCGAGATGACCTTCCACATGGCATTCGACGAGCTCT
This sequence comes from Enorma phocaeensis, assembly GCF_016901575.1. GTDB lineage: Bacteria > Actinomycetota > Coriobacteriia > Coriobacteriales > Coriobacteriaceae > Limicola > Limicola phocaeensis_A. The sequence goes on along the minus strand of NZ_JACJKQ010000004.1, from coordinate 1,502 downwards.
CGCCAAGCGAGCAGCTCCTGGCAATCGATACGTTGTCCGACCTTGGCTTCTCGCGCATCCTCACGCACGGTGGCCCGGCAGGCACGCCCATCGAGGATAACCTTGGCAGGCTGCGCGAGCTCATGGATGCCGCTGGCGATCGGCTGATCATATTGCCCGGCGCGGGAATCACCCACGCCAACGCCGAGGCGGTTGCAGGAGCGCTCGGCGCCCATGAGGTGCACGGCACGAAGATCGTCGAGCTGTAGCGCGCCGCGCCGACTACGTTTGAACTGACGAGCCCGGCACCGTGCGGTGTCGGGCTCTTGCTTGGCTCGTGTGAACCGCCTTCTTGGGAGGCTGGCTTTCCTAGGCTTTGGGCCCCTGTACAAACCACAGCAGGCGACAGGAGCCCTTTTCGAGCGCAGAGGGGCGCATGTCATCGGGAATCTCGAGAGCGGCGGCACCTCCGGGCTTGAACGACACCGCGACGTCGGCAAGAAAGGCAGTCGCCTCGTTCATAAAGGGAATGTGCCCCACGGCGACGATGCAGCGGGCCGTGCTCTTAGTTACTTGGGCGATAAAGCCCGCGTGGTCTTGCTGCCAGAGGGCCTCGCATGATCGCACCTCGTCTACCCCGATGGCGCGGGCGGCGGCACGGGCCGTCTGCTGGGCGCGCACCGCAGGGCTCGCCCAGACCTCTGCGCCGGCGCGTTCGGCGTCAGAGAGCAGCGAGAAGGTCCGGGGGAAGCCGTCGGGACGGGCAAGGGCCGCTGCCCCCTCGGGCGTGAGCTCGCGCTCAAAGTCCGCCTTGCCGAGCCCTGTAGGCTCCGGCTTGCCGTGGCGGACGAGTATCAGCGTCTTGGACATGGAACCCTCCTTTGGAGACGACGTGCGATGCCGCCGGGCGTCGCCGGGCGGCGGTCCCTCCCATAGTAGTCGCACAATAGCCGGTGAAACGGGTTTTTCGACCGTTTGGACCGTAAAGATTCGCACCCGGGGCGCATGACGGCGCCGAACGGGAGAAATGCGGCTATTGTTGAAGCTGAATCACCCTGTCGCGTCATCTTGGAGCATGCATGTCGATACCTCGCCGAGCATCGGATCTCTCGCGCGCCCGCACGCCGTGGCGCGGGGATGCCGCTGCCGCGGGGGTGCACCAGCGTCCCACGTATCGCCCGGCCCCTCGCTCGTCGTGGCGGGCGTCATGGGAGGCGTCGAGGAAGATGGCGAAGGGGGCGTGGCGCGCCTCACGGCAGACGGCGGCCCCGGCGGCGTCGGGCGTCGACCCGTCGCGCGCGAAAGAGATCAGGCTCGCCCGTGCGCGTCGCGACGCCCAGCTTCAGGAACACGGAGCGACGGTCCGCCCTCATGAGGCGGGGCGGGGCACGTCTGACGCCGCGCGGCGCGGGCGGGCTTCGATGGGCGTCGCTTCGTCGTATCGGTCCTTTGCTGGCGAGACGGCGGGGCGCGGGGTCGCCGCGGGGGCCGAACGCCACGGGGCCTGTCTCTTATACACATCT
>NZ_JACJKQ010000030.1 GCF_016901575.1 Enorma phocaeensis | reverse complement strand
CGGCACCCACGTGCAGACGGCCCCCATGCCCGGCAAGATCATCGACGTCCACGTCAACGTGGGCGACTCCGTGACCGCCAACCAGCGCGTCATGGTGCTCGAGGCCATGAAGATGGAGAACGAGATCGTCGCCGAGAAGGACGGCGTCATCGCTTCGATCAACGTCGCCAAGGGCGATATGGTCAACCCCGGCGACACGCTCTTCAGCATCGAATAGGAACTGTCAGCACCCCTCGCGCCGCAGCCGTCTGGCCAGGACGAGGCCGGACGGGCGTCTCGCGCGACCGTAAGTGAGGTATCCCGTTGGAAGTATTGATTGAAGGAGTGATGGGGCTCGCAGCCGAACCGGGCCGCATCGTGATGATCCTCATCGGCTGCATTCTCATGTATCTCGGCATCAAGAAGGAGTACGAGCCCACGCTGCTCGTGCCCATGGGACTCGGCACCATCCTGGTAAACATCCCCAACTCCGGCGTGCTTGCCACCGGAGGCGCCGACGGCCCGTTCCAGGTGCTCTTCAATATGGGCATCGAGACCGAGCTCTTCCCGCTTCTGCTCTTCATCGGCATCGGCGCGATGATCGACTTCGGTCCCCTGCTCTCGAACCCGTTTCTTCTGCTCTTCGGAGCCGCCGCTCAGTTTGGCATCTTCTTCGTGATCATCGTGGCCACCCTTTTGGGCTTCGACATCGTCGACGCCGCCTCGACAGGCATCATCGCCGCCGCCGACGGCCCCACCTCGATCTTTGTGGCAAACTCGCTCGGATCGAAATACATGGGCGCGATCATGGTCGCCGCATACTCATACATGGCGCTCGTGCCCATCATCCAGCCCATCGCGGTGAAGGCGGTCACCACCAAGAAGGAGCGCCGCATCCGCATGACCTACAACCCCCGCGCGGTCTCCAAGACGGCGAAGATCCTCTTCCCCGTCATCATCTGCATCGTCGCAGGCCTTGTCGCGCCCGACTCGCTACCGCTCGTAGGCTTCCTGATGTTCGGAAACCTGCTGCGCGAGTGCGGCGTGCTCAACAACCTGTCCAACACCGCCCAAAACGAGCTCGTGAACCTCATCTCGATCCTGCTGGGCCTGTGCGTGTCGGTACGCATGCAGGCAGGCGAGTTCCTGCAGGTCGACACCCTCATCGTCATGGCGCTCGGCCTCGTGGGCTTTGTCATGGACTCGGTGGGCGGCGTCATGTTCGCCAAGCTCCTCAACCTGTTCCGCAAGGAGAAGATCAACCCCATGATCGGCGCTGCGGGCATCTCCGCCTTCCCCATGAGCTCCCGCGTCATCCAGAAGCTCGCCACCGAGGAAGACCCGCAGAACTTCATCCTCATGCAGGCTGCCGGCGCCAACGTCGCCGGACAGATCGCCTCGGTTGTGGCCGGCGGCCTCATCCTTGGCCTGCTGCTCTAGAAAGGGGCGTGACACATGTCTGAGAACCTGTTGATCGCCGTGGAGATCCTCGGCCTGGGCTGGGGCGGCATCTTCTTGGTGATGTTCATCATCTACCTCGTCTCGCTCGTGCTCTCACGGATGTTCCCGCCCGAGAGCGAGTAACCCTTTTGCAACCTTGAAGGAGGTGCAACGCACATGACCCGTAAGATTCGCTTCATGGAGACCATCCTGCGCGACGGCCAGCAGAGCCAGATCGCCACGCGCATGCCCATCGAGGACATGGTCCCCATGCTGGAGCCGCTCGATTCGTGCGGCTTCGAGGCGCTCGAGGTGTGGGGTGGCGCGACCTTCGATTCCTGCCTGCGCTATCTCAACGAAGACCCCTGGGAGCGCCTGCGCACCATTCGCGCGAACGTGAAGCACACCAAGCTTCAGATGCTGCTGCGCGGCCAGAACCTCTTGGGCTATCACAACTATGCCGACGACGTCGTTGAGGCATTCGTCAAGAAGTCCGTAGAGAACGGCATCGACATCCTGCGCATCTTCGACGCGCTCAACGACACGCGCAACCTCAAGACCTCCATCCGCGCCGCCAAGGAGGCGGGCGGCGAGGTGCAGGCGGCGATCTGCTACACCACAAGCGACGTGCACACCATCCGCTACTTCGTGTCGCTCGTCAACGAGATGGAGCGCGCCGGCGCCGACTCCATCTGCATCAAGGACATGGCGGGCGTCCTCACCCCCGACGTCGCCTACGACCTCGTGCACGAGATCAAGCAGAACACCGACCTGCCGCTGCAGGTGCACACCCACGGCACCGCGGGCATCGCCCAGATGACCTACCTCAAGGCCGTCGAAGCGGGCGCCGACATCATCGACACGTGCCTGTCGCCCTTTGCCGAGGGCACCTCGCAGCCTGCGACCGAGTCGCTCGCGATCGCGCTCGACGCCCTCGGCTATGACACCGGACTCGATGTCGACGAGCTCGATCAGATCGCCAAGCACTTCGCCGGCGTTCGCGACCGCTTCATCGCCGACGGCGGGCTCAATCCCAAGGTGCTCGAGGTCGAGCCCAAGGCGCTGCTGTACAAGGTGCCCGGCGGCATGCTCTCCAACCTGATCAGCAACCTCGCCGACCTCGGTGCCAGCGACCGCTACAACGAGGTCCTCGCCGAGGTGCCGCGCGTTCGCGCCGAGCTGGGCTATCCCCCGCTCGTGACCCCGCTTTCGCAGATGGTGGGCTCTCAGGCCCTTATGAACGTGCTCTCCGGCGAGCGCTATAAGGTGGTCCCCAAGGAGATCCGCGACTACGTGCGCGGCATGTACGGACGTCCGCCCGTCTCCATCTCGAAGAGCATCCGCAAGCAGATCATCGGCGACGACGAGGTCATCTCCTGCCGTCCGGCAGACCTCATCGAGCCGCAGATGCCTCGCCTGCGCGAAGAGATCTCCTGCTACGCGCACTCAGAGGAAGACGTGCTGTCCTACGCACTGTTCCCCGAGCAGGCCCGCGACTTCCTGGGACGTCGCGAGGATCCATTCTACGACGTGCCCGTACAAGAGGTGAACGTCACCATCGACGTTCGATAGGCTCGACGGCCGCCTCGGCGTCAGCCGTCGGCCTTCGACGCGCGCCCCATGCTTGCCGCGCGTCTGTCGCGCACGAAAGCGCCCGCCGCCCTTCGGGACGGCGGGCGCTTTGCGTACCATTCCTTCAAGACCGAACGTCTTTCCAGATTTTTCCTCCATGTTTGCCGATTCTGGACATTTTTGATAAATACGAACGATTTGATCGTTTTTTCAGGCCGCGGGGGAAGATTCAATAGGAATCAGTCTCAATACTGGAGGCAAAATCTCTTCTTCATATGTCTATTTCGTATTATTTTATAGCAATATACAACTCGCATCCTTGCAGACGCCGCTGGTTGCACAGACAAAATCGTTCGTATGTATCAAAAATGTCCAAAAACCGCAAATCGAATGAGAAAAGTCGCCGCGGGAACCGTCGAGAAACCCCGCCATCGCAAGAGCGGCCAATCCGCAACTATCCAACAGGAGCGCGACGTGGCTGTGGGCGCGTGCAGACGAGCTATCGGGCCTTTATCGCGCGTTGCCCAAAACGTGGGGATGGAGAGCTCTTCCAAGCGGCCCTCGCCGTCGGTGTCCTCGTAGCCCCTCGAAGGCGCTCGTCGCCGAGATGCTGGAGGGCGCCGTGGTGGCGACCGGTGGCGGCTTCACCCTGCACTCCGACCGCGGGTGGCACTACCGCACGCCGGACTGGGTGCGGGACTGCGCGGCCGCGGGCGTCACCAGGTCGATGTCGCGCAAGGGCCACTCCCCGGACAACGCCGCCTGCGAGGGCTTCTTCGGCAGGCTCAAGGTCGAGTTCTTCTTCGGCCGCGACTGGTCCGGCGTCACCGCCGAGGGGTTCATGGAGGCGCTGTCGGCCTACATCCGCTGGCACCGCGAGGGCCGCCTCAAGGCCTTCGACGAGGGCGGCGGGACCGTGTACGACACGATCGCGGGCCGCAGGAGGCGGCTCGGGCTGGCAGCGTAGGCCGGTACAAGAAAATGTCCGCATCCCCTCCGCAGCAAATGCGGAACGCCCTTTTTCATGCAGAGGCTTCTTGGAAAGACGCGTCAGAACGTCTCGCGAGCGACCATCTCGTCGAGTGACCGGCGCTCGACGTGCTTGGGACTCGGGTCCATGTCGGGATAGCCGACCATCAGCAGGTCGACGAGGCGGTAATGCTCTGGCACGCCGAACAGCTCGCGGGCCATATCGTGGTCGAAAGCTCCCACCCAGCAGGCTGCAAGGCCGAGAGAGGTTGCGGCGTTGTCCATGTTGGTGAGCGCAATCGTCGTGTCGATATCGCCGAAATCGCAGGTCTCTGGTCCTTTCGGGGGAACCGGATGTGAGGAGCAGCGCTCGTCATAGGCGGCAATGATCACCGTCGGGGCGCCGTAGCGGCACGCGGTGCAACGGTCGATCTTGGCCAGCCCTTCCGCATCCTGCACCACGCACAGGCGCGTCGGCTGGTAGTTGCGGGCAGATGGAGACAGGCGCGCCGCCTCGAGCAACATTGCCAGCTCGTCATCTGTGATCTGCTCGTCGCGGAAACGACGACACGAATAGCGGCGAGCAATCAAATCGAGGTATTCGGATGCGATCTTGGACATACGGCCTCCTTCTCGATGGCGCTCTTGCATAGCGCGGCCCCTTGGACGCGGCACAGGCGATGTCATCGGCCGCACCCCGGCGTATCATCCCCATCATATCGCTTCGCCAGGCCCTATCGCGCGCCATGAAAGACCCGCTCTCCAGCAGCCGGTATCAAAAACACGACTTTTGAGAGGGTATTCATCGCGATGGTTTGAACCTTTCTGGCTTCATGTATATCGCAATGTTATTTCTGCAGGTCGGAGATTTCTCCATGCATAGAATCAGCCCTTCTTCGAGCGCAGTTCAACCTATTAATTCGAGATATCTCAAAAGTCGCGGATTTGATCCCCGGCCCCGCTTTGCACTGCTAACGCGCGGTATCACGTGCATAATCTCACGGCACTGAGCCTCCAGTCTGCCCTGCTGGGGGCAAGATGCATGACACGGCGTCCCCTATGCGTCGTGCTCCCCCGCACGCACACCGATACCGTGGAACACCACGTCGAGCACGCCATGGACGAACGCCTCGGTATCGTCACCCGTATCGACCCCTTCGCCTGCGTACTCCGTGATGGCGAACGCACCGATGATGGCGACCGCTACCAAGTGGCTGTTGGTGCCCGGGCGCACGAGCCCCTCGACCTTCGCGCGCTCAAGCTGCGCCTCGAGCACCGCGATGATGCGCTCCATGTGCTCCTTGATATGCGGAAGCACCTCGTGCTCGACATCCCACAGACCGTGGGCGAGCGCCAACGTGAGCGCACTGCCCGGCTGGACGGCATGGGCGACAGCCTCAACGAGGCCCAAGATCGACGCACGGGCAGACGGCGCCTGCGCGACAACCGCCTCGACATCGGAAACGAGCCCCTCCATCGATCGGTCGAAGATCGCCTGGACAAGCGCTCCCTTGTCGGCAAAGTAGTAGTAGAGCGCGCCCTTGGACATGCCGCAGCGCTCCGAGACCTCTCCGATCTGAAAGCCGGTGCCCCCGCGCTCGATCATGAGGTCGGTCGCAGCTTCCATGATCCTCTCGCGCGTCGCCGCGCTCTTAGATGTCTTCGCGCCGGGATGCATCCCTGGTTGACCCGCCTGCTTTGCCACGATTGCCACCTCCCGTCGTAGATTCCGCCTTCAGAAAGTGTACCATCGCTTAAGATTTTTGAATCTTTTTCAAAAATCTTTGATAGAGGTGCATAAGGTGTCAATCTGGGGATACAGTCCTTCAACACCTGCATGCTTGCTTCAGAGGGGACCACCGTGAACACCATACTGCGGATCTTCGTCCGCGACCTCAAGCGCATCGCGCGCAATCCCGCCGCTATCGTCATCGCGCTCGGCGTGTGCATCATCCCGTCGCTCTACGCGTGGATCAACATCCTGGCCAACTGGAACCCGTACGAGAACACCGGAACCGTTCCCGTCGCCGTCGTCATCGAAGACGAGGGCACAACCATCCCCGACATGGGATTCGTGAACGCAGGTTCGATGATCCGCGAGAAGCTCGAAGAGAACCATCAACTCGGCTGGGAGTTCGCCGCCTCCGAAGACGAAGCTATCTCCGAGGTCGAGGCAGGCCACGCCTACGCGGCCTTCGTGATCCCGCGCGACTTCTCCGCCACGCTCGCCGGCGTGCTCGATGGCAAAACGGAACCGGCGCACCTCGCCTACTACGTCAACGAGAAGGCAAACGCTATCGCGCCCAAGGTGACCGATACGGGAGCGACCACGCTCGAAACGCAGATCGAAAGCGAGTTTCTGCACGTCGTGGGCGATACGGTTGCCGAAAAGCTCAAGGGCTCCGCCGCCTCCATGGCCAACGATGCGGACCAGGCGGTGCGAAGCACGGCGGGAAAGCTGCGCAGCGCCGCCGACGGGCTTACCGCACAGACAGACAGCCTCGGCGACGCGCAGCGGCTTATCGCCTCATCGCGCAAGGCCATCGATGGCGCACGTGCCTCCTTGGACCAGATCTCGTCGTCGGCAGACACGCTTGCCGACTCCCTTGACCACGCGATGGGCGTGCTCGGCGACGCACGGGCAGGCACGCAGGCGCTTGCGACCGATCTCGCGGGCGACCTGGGGGCAGGAGCGGGAGCAATCGCGGGCATCTCCTCGACCGCCGCCTACGATATCGGCGAGATCGCCGGCGATATCGGCTGGGCGCAGGGGAAGGTCGATGCCGCCATCACGCAGATTCGTTCCCTCAACGGCACGGTTCAGAACCTGAAGACCTCCCTTGAGCTCACCCGCACCACCATCGTCGGTCTCGAGCAAACCGAGGGCCAAGATGGGCAATCCGCTATCCAGACGCAGGTGGTAATGCAGCTCGACAAGGAGATTCAGGCGCTGATCAGCCTCTCCGACGAGCAGCTGGCCCAGCTCGACCGCCTGCAGGCGCTTTCCGATGACATCAAGGCCTCCGCCGACGACGTGCGCAACCTGTCGGGTGTGGTCAACGATGCCATACAGCAGGGAAACCAGGCCCTGAGCGGCCTGCAGACGCAGCTCGCCACCGTAATCGGGCCGGGCGTTTCGTCGGCACTCGATACGTTTGCCGATGCAGGCGGCTACCTCGAAGGCACGCTGAACTCGATCGGCCCCCTCACGTCGCAGGCGAACTCGACGCTCGACCAGCTCGACACCCTGCTGCAGCAGGGTGCGGGCACCATCGACCAGACCGCCGCTTCGCTGCGCGAGGCGGCAGACGGCATCGGCGACCTCGCGAGCGACCTCGATGCCCTCGAGAGTGCGCAGACCTTCCGCGGTCTGTCGGATCTCATCGCCCTCGACCCCACCGAGGTCGGCTCGTTCATGGGCGCGCCCGTGGCACTCAACACCCATGCGGTCTTCCCCGTGAGCACCTACGGTTCAGGCGTGGCGCCCTTCTACACCAACCTGGCGCTCTGGGTCGGAGGATTCGTGCTCGTAGCCATCTACAAGCTGGAGGTCGACACCGAGGGCATCGGCACCATCCGGCCCTGGCAGGGCTTCTTCGGCAGATGGCTTCTGCTCGCGCTGTTGGGACAGGTGCAGGCCATCGTCTGCTGCACGGGCGATATCGTGCTCGGCGTCCAGTGCGTATCGCCTGTGGCGTACATCTTCGCAGGCATGGTCGAATCGCTCGTGTACGTGCTGTTCGTCTATGCGCTCGCCGTCGCCTTCAAGCACATCGGCAAGGCCCTCGGAGTCCTGCTCGTCGTGCTTCAGATTCCCGGCACCTCGGGCACCTATCCCATCGAGATGATGCCCGGCTTCTTCCAGGCGCTGCACCCCTGGCTGCCCTTCACCTACGGCATCGACGCCATGCGCGAGGCGGTTGCCGGATTCTACGGCGATACCTACCTGCGCTGCCTGGCGACCCTGCTGCTGTTCGCCGTACCGGCGCTCATCATCGGTGTCGGCGCGCGGCGGCATCTCGTGGGCATCAACACGCTCTTCGATCGCCGCCTCGCCGAGACCGACCTCATGATCGCCGAGCACACGGGCGCGGAAGATTCCCTTGCCGCTGGATCGGAGCGCTTCGCGAGCGCCGGAATCTGGGTTTCAAGCCCTGGGCGCGCCCAGCGATTCGAGCGGCACTATCCCGTGCTGGTTCGGCGCGGACTCTTCGCGCTCGCCGCGGTGCCCGCCGCCCTGCTGCTCGCACTGTTCGTCCTGCCCGCAAAGTTCGCCCTGCTCATCTGCTGGATCGCCTCCCTCGCCGGCACCTGCGCGTACCTGATCGTCGTGGAATACCTGCACAGCCGCGCGCTCGGCGTGATCGCCGGAGCCGCGCCGCAACGCGCCAGCCGCCCTCGCCACCTGTCCAGCTTCCCTGCAGAAAGGTCGTAGCATCATGCACGCCATCTGGTCATATATCCGCCGCGACGCGCGGCATGCCTTCGCCAACGCCGTCAGCATCGTCGTCATCGTGGGCATCGTTGCGGTTCCGTCGTTCTACGCATGGTTCAACATCGCCGGCAGCTGGGACCCCTACGGCAACACGAGGAATCTGAAAGTGGCCATCGCCAACGACGATGCAGGCTACTCGAGCGAGCTCGTTCCCATCGAACTCAACCTCGGCGACCGCGTCGTCGAGAACCTGCTCACATCGACCACCATCGGCTACACCGCCACCACCCGCGACGAGGCGCTCGAGGGCGTCAAGTCGGGCGCCTATTACGCCGCCGTCGTGATTCCCGAGGATTTCTCGGCCTGCCTGCTGAGCGGCTTTTCCGACAACCCCCGGCAGGCGGAGGTCGCCTTCTACCAGAACCAGAAGGCCAACGCCATCGCCGAGATCGTGACCGACAAGGCGTCCGCCGCCATCCAGCGCGACATCGACGAGGGCTTCGCGCGCGCCGTGACCGACGTGGGCGCCGGCGCCCTCGACGAGCTGGGAAACCTGATGGATGACGAGGAGCTCGCCCCGCTCGCTGCGCATCTCGACGATGCGCTCTCGACCGCAGCCGGCACGCTCGGCACCACCGCGCAGACGGCGCGCTCGTTTGCAGACCTGCTCGGCTCCTCGCAGGCGCTCATCTCGTCGAGCTCCAGCTCGCTTGCCGGCGCCACGGCACCGACGCAAGACATCACCGAGGCGCTGACCCAGAGCGCCGATGGCCTGCGTGGTCTGGGCGATACCATCGACAGCGCGGCTGAATCCGCGGGTGACGCGCTCGAGCAGGGAGCGGCCGGCTTGAGCGGAATCGACACCGCCATCGACCAGGCCTTCGACACCGCGAACGGCCAGACGGACAAGCTATCCGGCGCCCTTGCCGAGGTGCAGGGTACCGTCGACCGCCAGCTGGAACTGCTGCGGCAGCTCTCCGATGACCTTGCCGGCAGCGACACGCTCGTGAAGAGCCTTGAAAACCACTACGAGCTGGGGTCGCTCCAGGTTACCCGCATCCACGAGGCGAGCCTCACCATCGAGGGCATCAACGACCGCGTCCAGCAGGCGATCGCGGAACTCGAGGACCTCTCGAAGGGCATCGGCAAGACCGCCGATGATATCGCTCAGGCGGCAACGGACGCTGACGCCGCGCGCGGCGAGCTGCACGGCATGGTGGCGAACGCGGCATCGAGCCTCGAGGGTGCCCGATCGACGTACGACTCGACACTCAAGGGAACGCTTGGCGAGCTCGCCGACTGCATCGACGAGGCGGTTGCCGGCGTGAACGGCACGCTGCAGGGGCTCTCGGGCATCACGGCATCCATCTCGAACAGCGCCGCGGCGGCGGCAGACGGCCTCGGAAACGCCCGCTCCTCACTTGGCGACACGGCTCAGGCGCTTGACGGCACCGCAAATGACCTGCGCGACCTGCAGGGTCGCATCCACGCCGCGCTCGCCGACAACGACCTTGACAGCGTGCGCGCGATCCTCACGACAAGCCCCGTCGACCTAGCATCGTTTATCGCCGCGCCCATCACGATGGACCGCCACGCCGTCTTCCCCGTCGAGAACAACGGGTCGGCCATGACGCCGTTTTACACGGTGCTCGCCATCTGGATCGGAGGCGTGGTGATCGCAGCGCTTATTAAGGCGACGCCGAGCGCGGCCGCGCTCGCCCAGACGGGATGCTCGCAGACGCAGGCCTACGTAGGCCGGCTGGCGCTCTTCGCGGCGCTCGGAGCGGCCCAGACGCTCCTGATCTGTGGCGGCGACCTTTGCTACCTGGGAGTTCAATGCGCGCATCCCGCCCTGTTCCTGCTCGCAGGGCTCGCCGCATCCTTCGTGTTCGTGAACATCATCTTCGCGCTGACCGCGTCGTTTGGCGACGTCGGTAAGGCCGTCGCCGTGGTGCTCATGGTCCTGCAGGTGGCGGGCGCCGGCGGAACGTTTCCCCAGCAGATGCTGCCACCGGTCTTTCAGGCCATCTACCCGTGGCTTCCCTTCGTGCACGCGGAAGGCGCCCTGCGCGCCGCGATGTTCGGACTATATGGCAACGATTTCTGGATCGAGCTCGGCTTGCTTTCCGCCTATCTCGTACCAGCGCTGCTGCTGGGACTCGTGCTGCGCCGCCCCGTCATCCGCGCCAACGAGCGCCTGGAGCATGCACTCGAGTCCACGCACATCATGTAGAGCGTCGTCCGGCGCGCACGCCGGCCGCGGCCAGGGCCTCCTCGTGTACAGTGTCCATAGCGGTCGTTCCTCTCTCCAGAACCGTCTGTTGTGGTGACTACGATTCTAGGGAACGGCCGCGCCCTTCCGGGCGCCGGCCGGGATGC
>NZ_JACJKQ010000029.1 GCF_016901575.1 Enorma phocaeensis | reverse complement strand
GCACTCGGCGCTGGGGTACCTCAGCCCCGAGGAGTTCGAGCGGGCCAACTGGCCCGAGGAGGACCGCCACCCGATGGCGGCGTAAGGGTGTAAACGGAATCGGGGTAGATTCAGACCCTGCGGCCGACCTCGGTGGCGTTGTCGAACACGGCCCGCAGCGGCACGCCCCCGAGGAACTCGAAGACGTCGCGGAGCCCCTGGCAGACGCACTCCGCGGTCTCGCCCCAGAAGACCTGGGCGAGCCCGACGTTTGAGTGCGGGAACGCGACCACGAGGAAGTGGCCGCGGGTGACGACGCCTCGCACGCGGAAGTCGGCCTGCCCGAAGTCGACCTGGCACTCGCCCGGGAGCCAGTCGAGCAGCAGGAACCCCTGCGCCTCGCGGGCGTCGAGCTCGGCGGCGAGCTCCTCGCGCCTCCTCCTCACGTACCTCCTGACGGTCGAGTACGAGCCCTCGAAGCCCTTCTCCGCGACGAGCCGGTCGAAGACCCTCTTCGCGGTGTGGCGCTGCTTGTGCCAGCAGCGCCTGTCCTCGAGCAGCCACGAGTCGACCAGCGCCGCGAAGGGCTCGAGCAGGGGCGACTCGGGCGCCCTGCCGACCGCCGGCGGCCTCTCGGAGAGGTCGGTCTCCCTCAGGTACTTGCGCACCGTGGGCTCGGAGACCCCGGTGTCCCGGGCGATCGAGGCGACGCTCGCCCCGCCCCTCCCGAGCCTTCTGATATCGTCGATCTTGTCCACGCCGATCATTTCCTTCCCGGCCTCCCATCGTCGCAACCGTAGCAGCGACAACGTTAGGCCCCGTTGGGGATGGTCGGCGTGCCCATGCCCAAACCCGAAAGTTTTTCGTGACCATTCCCGAAAGCTCCGGGTGATCAAATCCGCAAGTCAGACGTTATCAAACACAGGCGGCTTCGTGGCTGTCGCGAGCCCAGGGCGCGTCGGGGATCCGTGGCGCCACCCACGGGTGCGCGACGGCCGTGCGGGAGCCCGGGGGCGACGTCGCCACGGAGTCGCGCTCGCCGCCCCTCGGCGAGGGCCGCGAGGACATCCACACCCCACCACCACCCGCTGCCCGTCGAGGGTCGTCCGCAGCCCATCCGCCTGCGCTCCGTTGCGCGCACGGCTCGGACCCGCCCCGCCCTGCGCGGAGAGCGTCACTCACGGCCATGCCCGCCGCTCCGGCTGTGTATGCTCCGCGGCTCGGGCCAGCCAGCTCCGCCTGCGTGTCGCTCCCGGCTCAGGCCAGCCGGCTGCGCCGTCTGCCCTTCGCGGCGGTCGCACACTCCGGCTGCGCCGTCTGTCCCTCGCGGCGCTGCGCATACACAGCCTACGCTCTGGGCATGGCCTGCCGGGAGTTTGACGTGCGCAGGTCGGGTCGGTTCCTCGCGGCGGCGCGCACTCCGCTACGGCAGATGGGCTGCTCCTCCTCCTTTCTCGTTCGCGGGTGGTGGTGGGGTGTGGCGCTCAGGATCTTCGTTGAGGGCTCGACGTTCTTCTCGTTCTTCTCGTTCTTCTCGTTCTTCTCGTTCTTCTCGTTCTTCTCGCTCCTATCAACCGAAGAGTCGGCCCAGGGGCTCCGCCGTTCTTGCCGGCACCCGTCTTTGCGGCTGTCGTAGCCGTTTCCCCCTCATCGGTGATTCGGCTTCTTCCAAACGACAATCGAGCCGTCGGGCTCCGCCTCGGCGCGGGCCATCTTGACCGCCTGGATTATGGCGACGACCCAGGGGACGAGCGTCCAGCAGAAGACGACGCTGAGGACGCCTCGGGCGGTCCTCCCCGCGTAGAACTCGTGCGCTCCTATCCATCCGAGGAGGGTCGCCAGGGCGACGTACGTCGTCTTGCTGACGCGCTTGGCGTCGCCCGAGGCGAAGGCCCTCTCGGTGCGGGCGTTCTCCTCGCGCTGCAGGCGCTCCAGTGTTCCCTCCGCGCTGCTCTCGTACCTCTCGCGCCGCTCCTCCTCGCCCCTGCGCTTGGCCTCGTATTCCTCGCGTCGTCGGGCCGACTCCTCCTGGCGCCTCCTGCCGCCCTCGACGAGCGACAAGTAGCCCCCGGGCGCGTCGTCTGAGAGCATGGCGTCGAAGCAACGGAGGGTGGCCTTGGTGTCCTCGAGCGCGTCGTGGGCGTCGAAGCGGTACCCGTAGTGCCTGGCGCGCTGCCCGAGCTTGACCCACCTCCAGTCCCCGTGACGCTCGTCCCACTTGCCCGCGACGGGCGCGAACTCCTTCATGACGTCGAAGTGGGGGCATGTCGGGACCCGGACGCCTGCTGCCTCGAGGAACCTCAGGTCGAACTCGAGGTTGTACGCGACGAGGACCCGCGCGCGGGAGAAGATCTCGTTGAGCTCCGGGAGGAGCTCGGACATGGTGCGCTTGTCCCTCACCATCGCGGGCGTGATGCCGTTGACCTCCTGGGCCTTCGGCCACCTCTGGCGGTGCTCCGGCCTCACGTAGTCGCTGAACAGGACCGCGCCCGTTCCGTCCACGACGCTCAGCTGGAGTATCTCGTCGCGACCCCCGGCGTCGAGGCCCGTGGTCTCGGTGTCGAAGCAGATGACGCCCTCGCGGGGCGCGTCGGTTATGCGTGAGATGTCGGCGTTGTCGTACCAGGGCATGTGCGCAGCCTCCTGGTTCGTCGCTCGTGTAGCGGGTGGGTGCATCTTTCATTATGGCACGCCGGCTCGCCAGCGGGCATTAGCGCCCGGCTGGCGCCAAGGACACGCTGGGCTTGCGTCGCCCGTACTGGATGGCTGGCCGGGTGCGTGCGGGCGATCGTTGGTGACGCAGCGCGCCGCCGGGCAAGCGACCTGGGATGGCGGCGCAGACAATCTCCATGAATCATCGTTTGCGACGACCATCCGCTGCCTGAAAATGCCTGTGCTACGGCATGGCGTGTCGCGGCACGCGTCAAAAGCCACTCCTTCATGCGCACACTGATTTGCGGTTAGTCTTCAAAGTACAACTCGGACGGATCCCTCCCTTCCGCCCAGGCGTCCCTTCGCTCCTCTTGGGACTTCTCAGCGATGTGGAAGACGTCCGCCTCGCCGACGATGACGAGCTTCGCGCCCTTCTCGAGGTCGTCGAAAGCTGTGTCGGAGAGCGGGAGCCGGCCCGACGCATCGAGGTCTATGGCCTCGGCCTCGACCGCAAGAGCGGAGAACTCGTCCTCGAAGGCATCCGGAAGGTCGTTGAGCACTTCTGGCTGCGCGACGTCCCCTCTTTCGCGCGCATGGGCCCACGCATAGCTTCGCATCGCCTGCTCGTCAGCTATGAGGCCGGCGAGCATTTTGGCTCGGCGACGCCCCGTCACGCACGTCAGATAGCTCCCGTACTCGTCCGACCGCGAAATAACGTACAGCCTCCGGTCTCCCTCGAGCATGCGCTCCGGGATGGTTACGGTAAAGTCCTCCGCAACGACGACATCCTCGGTGCCGTAGAGCATTCCGGCTGGCTTGCCAGTATCGCCAGAGAGCTCGCGCAGCAGCGCGCAGGCGGCCGTCGGCTCCTCCTCGCCGTCGTCAAAGCCGTATATGGCGGGGCCGGGCCAGGCGGCGCCGACCGCCGCGAAGTTGAGCGAGGTGCATTCCTGCCCCAGGGCCCACTCCATGATTCGCTGTCCGAGACGTGAGTACGACAGAATCCATGACCCGTCTCTGGAGATTGGCCCGTGAAGACCCGCCTCGGCGTCGATGCCAGGCGTGAGCAGGGATAGCCCGTTTAGCGCCAGGCCGATTTGCCTCGCAGCCTCACCCTGGGAGACGCGCCAGGTGTCGACCGCGTCCTCTAGCCCTTGGAAGTCGTAGTGGCTGACGGTGGCTGCACCCAAGATGTCAATCGCGCGCCCTGCGGCGAGCAGGAGCCTGCGATAAAGCTCGAGAACGTCGATGAGTGCGTAGAGCCCGTCGATGCTCTCGAGCATGTCGTCGAGGGCGAAGCGTGTGGTTCGCCTGGGCTTGGAAAGGAATCCGTTGAGGGCATCGGCGGCCTTTGCCCATGCGGACAGGGCGACCGACGTAACCTCCGCCGGTACGCCGTCCTCCCCAATGCTCGCCATCGCATGCGAGAGCGGAAGGCCGAGCGAGCGCAGGTCCTGGCGATCCTCCTTGTCGAAATCGGCAAGTCGCTTTAGGACTGACAACTCAGCTATTTTCCCGAGGACAAGAATGTCGTGCCCGTCTGCGGTACGGTAGGCGCGCGCCGACATGACGAGCTGTTGCCGAAGCAGGAAGAAGCGCCGGTCGTTGGACGGCCCCGGCTCCGCGCGGTCGAGAAGATAGCTCGTGAGCTCGTTGAGCATGCACGGATCGATGAAGCAAGGGCATCCACAGTCGCACCCCCTCCACAATGCGAGCGCCTCACGATCGTCCGGTTCGAGACATTCCGGACGGTACGGCGCAAAGCCGATTGATGCTCGAATGGCCATATTGCGTCCTCCCGCTCGTGCCCTACTGTCAATTGTTGCATCACTGTCAAGGCTGTTCACTGCTTGGCAATCGTGATTAACTGTCACGTCTCGAAATTGGGCGACGGTTTTACGAACTCGGCCCTAATGTGGAGACACACATGGGATATGTGACCACTTTTTAGACTCTTCTGAGCTATAGCAATTAGGGAAAGAGCAGGTGAAATATGCAGGGTCATACCTATGGGTATGCTCGCGTTAGCACGCGCGACCAAAACCTCGATCGACAAATCGACGCGCTAATCGACTTCGGAGTAGCAGAGCGGGATTTGTTCACAGACAAAGCGAGTGGCAAGGACTTCGATAGACCGAACTACATCAGATTGATGAACAAGCTCGGGAGCGGAGATACGCTTGTCATCAAGAGCATTGATCGACTAGGTCGAAACTATAGCGAGATTCTTGAGGAGTGGCGCCTGATAACAAAGGGCAAAGGGGCGGCCATCGTCGTAATGGACATGCCCCTGCTTGATACTCGAAGGGAGCACGAAGGAGCGACCGGCATGCTTATCGCCGACATAGTTCTCCAGCTGCTCTCCTATGTGGCCCAAGTTGAGCGAGAGAACATCCGCCAACGGCAGGCCGAGGGCATCGCCTCGGCAAAGGCCCGTGGAGTCAAGTTCGGGAGACCGAGAAAGCAGAAGCCGGGAATCTACGAAAAGACGGCGAAGCTCTACCTAGAAGGCTCCCTAACTAGGGCGGAGGCCGCAAAGAGACTAAAGATATCTGCGAGTACTTTTGATAGGTGGATTCGAGAAGACTGGCAACGTTGCTAGTCAGTGCAGTTTCAGCAGATAAAGGGCACTATTTCGCTCTCTCAAATAGTACGCTTTTCAGACTCCTATATATGTTATCAGCGAAACGCAACCAAACACTACAAAACGCGAGGATTAATCGGTCGAACGGCTTATTCTTGCCGCTCATATCACCTCTCTAATAAAGCGTACTTTTTGACGAGGTGCAAGCCGACTCGCTTGCGTGTCGGCAAACTTCGCCAGGGAAGGGAGCGATTGAAATGCCTAAGTTCAAGCAGCCTCTGGCACAGCACCCTCTGCATCAGTGGGGGACTCGCATGGGAGGTGCTGCAAACATTGAGCCCGGCTTTCTCGCCTCAGAGCTGAAGAGCGACGTGACATCGATCATGGCTAATCAATATGGCATCGAGGTAAGCGCAAGCGATGAAGAGATCACGGTCGGTGGTCTCTTCAGCAGCACGTCCTTCCCTGGTGTCGAGTTCTCCTTCACAGGCCACACTGACTGGGCTCGCTTCCTTGTCGGAATCAGCAAGACCGCGGCAATTATCTCGATTGACGTCATTCAGCAAGGAAGTGTCTCTTCTGGAATGCAAAGGATGAACTCCGCTTCGTCAAAGGGGATGTTCTCGATCAGCGGCGCTTTGCAAAAGGCCATGACCGACCAGAATGCCGTCGAGACCGAGAGCATGTATTACGGGACGCTTCTCCAGACGATTCAGCAGGTCGTTGAGAGCTGGATGGAATAGAAGGCTGCGGCCGAAGGAGGATACCATGGCTTGCACATGCACGCACCCTGTTAGCGTAATCGAGGCAGACCGTACTGCCACGCCAACCGCAACGCACTTTTCTGCGAGCGACTGCGGCGGGTACCCCATCCCGCAGCCCAACAGGCATAAGGTGACTGGCTGTGCCGGGACCCGCAGGCCCATGCACGCGGTAAGTGTTTACGATAGGAGCCGAGCACAGGCTCCGACGAGCGCCTATTGGGGTCCTCAGGATTGTGGTGGCGGCTCTGAGCCGCGCCCCTCGGGCTACAAGAGCAATGATTTCTGTGAATGCCGCATGATACCGCAGGCATCCTCTATGCATGACGTTAACGCGTACTCAATCCGGAGGGGCCTTAGCGACTACAGTGCTGCCGATGATTGCGGATGCACGCAGAATGCAACCGGCGAAGCATGCTGGTAAAGAGGGCCGTTGCAGACGCAGCTTATGAGGTTGACCCCAGCCGCTCCTGCGCTCTTGCGTTGGACGACACTCTTTACGGGATGTTGGGAGAAGCCGATAAGGTGTCTGTCGATGAACTTATGGATGCTCTCATCGAGCGGGCGGGGGAGCCCCGCCCGCTATCCCTTATGTGGCATATGACCAGACGCTGCAACTTCGCGTGTCCATTCTGCTTCATCCGAGACAACGGCTTTGACGGAGACCCCACGTTTGATAGCGTCCTTCCCCTCTTAGAGCGAATCATCTCGCTGGGGTTGGTTAGAGCCACGCTTTCTGGTGGAGAATGTCTCTTGGATAAGGATTTCCCAAGCATTTATAGATACCTAAAGGAGAGCGGCGTTCTCGTTACGATTTTCACCAATGGGAGCTTGATTGATGAAGGCGTCCTCAATCTGTTTAGCGAGCTTCCTCCCTTTTCAGTGGAAATTACCTTCTATGACGACGATTTTGAAAGTCGCCCCTACCGGGCTGCACTTTCACTTAGAAATCTCGGCATCGATGTACTTGGCAAGTTCACCGTCTCACGCGAAAATGCGGCGCTCCTCCATTCCGTGGAGCGCTGGTGTGCTCTTCACGACATTCCTTTCTTATTCGATCCTGTCCTCTTCAATGGGGAGAACGGTATCGACGCTGAGTCGCAGGCGGTTAATGGGGAGGCTCTTGTAGACCTCAACGTAAGGCGCTTTGGCGTGGGATATGGTGACGAGAATGTTGTTTGCACACCACTCCGCTCGCTGCAGTGCAAGGCGGCTGACAGAGCCGTTTTCCTATCCCCCGAGCTCGAACTAAGCATCTGTCCCGACATGAAGCGAAGGTGGGCAACGGCTGGGAAGGGCTTCGACGAGGCATACCGGCTGATGCGACTGTGGATTGAAGAGCTTAAAGACGTTCCTATTGAGGGTTGCTCTGGGTGTATAGATCGCCCGCTCTGCAACATGTGCACGGCTCGTAGCGAGCTGATTGAGTCTCCTCATGGCACTCGGATATGCGTTCCTGAGGGGCACTGTCGCGAGGTTGCGACGCTGGGAGAAAAGATGCGGGGGCGCATTAGAGAACAGAAAGGCGATATGCGATGAAGATCACTCTCACAACAGCGCTTAAGAATCTTTCTAGGACCGAGCTTGAGCGCGTAAGTCATGCGGCAATGGTTGGCGACGCTGAAACGATAAAAAGACTGATCGGGCAACAGGGGTATGACGGGAGCGATTCCGACGATACGAAGAAAATCGGTCAGCTTGTCAAGAAACTACGGTGAGAAATCATCTATTCCCAGGAGGCAAGACGATGGAAATTAGCTTTGAAGAGCTTAAAGCGGCGGCAGAGAGCGGGAACGCACGAGCAATGGGTGTTCTTGCTGCCCATTATGTAAACCGGGACGAATGGGGCGAGGCCATCCACTGGTTTATCGCCGCTGCGGACAACGGCGACGAAAGATCCTACTCTGCAGCAGCGCGATCGTGCTCTATGGAGGCCCACGCCTTGAGAAACATCGCAGGTGGTGATAGGGCGTTTCAGTGCATCGACACTTTGACCAAGGGACTTAGGTATGCAGAGGCCGCGGGCATCCCTGAGGACGACAGCTTATACGGAAGGATGCACGAGGAGCTCGGCATTTGCTGGTATCTCGCTTCTTTGGGTGATGACAAGAGCAATTCGGTTTCTGAGGGCAACTGCCTCGAGCAAGCACGATTGCATCTTCTCGCTCATCTATCCAATTTGTCTATCGAGGGAAAGGTTTATCTAGCCTCCACGCTCTTCGGTCTATTGGAGTCTGATACATCCCTTCCTCAGGACGAGTTTCAGCTCATGGTCCAGCTTTTCACAGAGTGTGCCTCTTCCGATAGCGACGATGCTCATCCCGGACTCTGCTACGCCCGTCTAGGGATGATTAGCCTCGGGCCGGCATTGTGGAGCGGTTGGCATTATTCTCCTCGTGACGACCAGAAGGCTTACGAGTGTTTCGTTAAGGCCGGTAAGAGGGGCTTTGATTGCTCGGACATGCTCTCTTCGTTCAAGAAGAAGATGTTTGGGGGCTACGTCTATGTCGGATGAGCTAATTGGGCCGTCCGGGGCGGGGCATAACACTTCGGATGACATCCAAGAACTTCTCGACTACCTTCGTGTTGCTTGCGACCTCGAGACGGGCTTGATGAAGCTCTCTGAGATAGAAAAGCATGCCCTTTCTGAAATATCGAGTATCGAACACCGCGTATACCCTGAATTCGTTCCTCCTAACCCGCATCCGGAACAGGAGTCGGACCGGACAAGTTCCAAAGCTTGGCATACGGGTGCTTTCATTGGAGCAGTATGCGGAGTGATCTTCGAGTTCTGCCTTGATTGGCATACTGTTGGTCAAAGCAATAACTCGTTGTATTGGCTGGGAAGTTATATCGCGTTCTTTATGGCTGCTGCTATTTGCGCTGCAATCGGGGCGGCCATTGGTGCGTTCATAGGCTTGTTGATCGGCTCTTCGATCGGTGGTAGCGCCAGGGCTTCCCTAGAAGATGAGAACAGGGAAGCAAAGAGAGCCTGGGAAGAGGAAATCGAGCAGGAAAAAGAGAGAGACGCTGCTGCGGTATTGCAGTTCAAAGAGGACACAGCCATCCTGACCGACATGAAGAACGCTGTGAAAAAGATGCTTGAGGAGCACTACTCCAACGGACCAATTTATCAGAAGTATCGAACCCTTCCTGCGATATGCCAGTTGTACGAGTATTTCGACTCAGGACGATTCACCGAGCTTGGTGCTGCCTACAACCAATATGAGCTGGAGGTACGTCTTGACCGCCTCATTGACAATTCCGAGAAGGCTCTTCAGGTTCTTTATCAAATACGAGACAACCAGCATATTCTCTTTGACGCTCTGCTCTCTGTTCGCGATAGCGTGTATGCGATCAACGGCAGCATAGATAAATGCGCCCAAAATCTCGACTACATTGCATACTCACAAGAAATATCTTCGCTCTGCCTCCAGCAGACTGCCGTTGCGTCAACCCTTCTGTCTCAAATTGAGTATTACAAGAACAGGCATAACCTACCGATGCTGCTTCACGGCTATGAGGGTTACCTGCTTGGAATTAACGCAAGAGTTGCTTCGCGCAAACGGCGACTCGCGCGATAAACAAACTCAGCGACTTCTTTATGAAAGTTGAAATCGCGAAAGGGTTAGACATGTACCGAGCGTCAAAGTATCTGATTGAAGTACCTCTCGACTCTGAGAGAATAATTGTGTATAGCACGTTAACCACCTCGCTTATCGTCCTTACGCGAGACGAGTACGAGAAGGTTTTCGTTCAGCACAGCTTTGAGGACAATGAGACATGCGACGCGCTGCACGATATGGGCATGCTCGTTGCTGAGGACGAATCGCAAGAGGAAACTCTTGCAGAACTTCGACGTGGTGTTCTTAATGGCGATGACGGCATTAGTGGCATCATGATCGCGCCAACAATGGACTGTAATGCTCGCTGTTACTACTGCTTCGAGAACGGTGCTCGTCGAGGAACCATGAGCACAGAAACCGCTGATGCGGTTGCCGACTTTATTATCGAGCATTGCCCCGGAAAGAAGCTGTATATCTCTTGGTTCGGTGGCGAGCCACTTCTTGTTCCGGGGATTATCGACAGGATCACCTATGCACTCAAGACCGCCGGCATCGATGTTGAGTCAACAATTACGACGAACGGCATTCTCTTAACCGACGAAATAATTAGAAGATTTGATGATTGGGGCACCTATCGTGTGCAAATCAGCGTTGATGGCATTGGGGACCAATACAACAAGACAAAAAGGCTCCAGGGAATCGAAGGAGACCCCTTCGAAAAGATTGTTGAGAACATCAAGCGCACGCTCGATAGCGGTATCAGCGTCCACCTAAGAATCAATTACCGCAGCACGAATCGCAAAAGCATCGAAGAGGGATTCGACTTCTTCAATGGAAAATTCGGGACATATGAGAACCTCAGCCTGTATGGCGCCCCTCTCGACCTACCTGATGAAAAGGGGTATTCGGAATTCGATGAGAGCGAGGGAAATCTGTACCTGGACGTTCTCAAGATGTCGCTAGACAACGGATACGAAGACGACGAGCTTAACTTCCGGGATGGAGTCAGCGCATCAGAGGAGAACAACATCGTGCTCGGCAATCTGCTGCTATCCCCCTTTCCCGCTCCATGCATGATGATTAATAAATGGCGATTTGCCGTTGACGACAGGGGCCTTCTCTATAAGTGCCAGAAGCATCTCGGTCAAGAGAGGTTCTCCTGTGGGAGCGTATTTGAGGGCATCGATGCCAACGACTGCTACAGGTACTTTTCAACAGACGAGCTCCATGATGAGAGGTGCGAGAACTGTGCCATCTTCCCAATCTGCCATGGCGGGTGCAATGCAAACCGCCTGATGTATGGCGACAAGTTCGCCTGTCCGCCTTCAAAGACGATCATGCCAAAACTCGTCATGGCGTATTACCGGTATCTGATGGACAACCAAAGCAGAGAGGAGGAGAGCGATGAAAGTCCTGAATAAGGTTTCTACCAAGGAGGCCATCAAGAAGCTTCGCAGCCGGCCAGTCAGCTGCGATCCTCACACGATGTGCCCGAAGTGTCTCGTCCGCAAGGGCTGAGGCACAGAGCTTGTCGGCGCCGCGTCGACGTATGGCGCAGCGACGGCAGCTCGGTAACTGAGGCCTTTGTGACACGCCCGTACCCTGACCGCAGGTTAGGGTGCGGGCTTTCTCTTTGCCCGCCTGGTTGGAAAGGTAGGGCCTCTATGGGTGGCGAGGACGATGGCAAGGCCGCGCAGGCGCAGGTCGCGGGTGAGCCGCAGGTACCGTCAAGATTCTTGCGCACTTTCCGACAGCCCCATAGGCCCGCCCTCCGGTGCGGCTACCCCTCCAGCAGCGTCACGTCCAGATAGCGGCGGGACCCCCATTCGCTCTC
>NZ_JACJKQ010000028.1 GCF_016901575.1 Enorma phocaeensis | reverse complement strand
CCACGGGGCCGCTCTGGGGCGGGGGCCGCACGCCGACCGCGGCGTTGCCTCGCAGGAGGCGTACCGCCCCGCCCATGCCGCCCGCCCGACGCAGGCGTCGCGGACCGGGGTCCCGGGGTCCCAGCCGCTCGGAGAGGCCTATCGCCCTGTGGGGACGCGGTTTTCGCCGGCCCAGGTGACCAGGCCGCTTCCCCGTGCCGGCGTGCACCTTGCTGCACGCCCTGCGACCTCGCGTGCCGGGGAGCCGCCGGCCGGCGGCGCCGGCATGGGGGAGGGCCCGGCGGCTTACAGGGCATATGGACATGGCGACATGGGCTCCGGACGGCACGCGCCGGCCGGCCATGCGGCGGCACCGTCTCGTTCTGGCGGAGCGGCCGCCAGCGGATATCGGCCGGCGGCGGAGCGTTCGTACGGCCTCGGCACGACCGAGCGCTGGCCGGTTATCGGCGAGGGCGGCATGCCTGCAGGACGGGCGGGAGCGCCTCGCCGAGGACCTGGAAATGCCTCGTCTTCGGATATGGGGCGAGCGCGCGGGCCGGTAGCGACGCATATGGGCGGGCGTGACGCCGCCCGCCGCCCGCAGGTTCGGGGCGCCTACCCTTCTCAGCGATCTGGCTATGGCCGGCAGGCGGCGGTTCCTGGGGCCGTGCGTCCTGCAGCGATGCGTGGGGCCCGCCCCAAGCCGGCCCCTCTGGCCCCTGTTGCCGCCTGCGCCGCCGCATGGCTCGTGATGATCGCCACGGCGGTGGCTCTTGACCTGTGCCATGTGGGTCCAGCGACGACTGCGCAGGCAGCCGACGCCCATACGTCATGGTTTGTCCCCGCGGGCTTCGCCTTCTTCGCGTCGTGGGCGACGTGCATCTCTGTTGCGGCCTGGCTCGTCTGGTCCCTGATGGATCGAGGGTCCGCCCGACCCGTCGCTCCGACGACCTACCTCTTGGTCGCCGCCGCCTGCGTCCTCGACGCCGCGTGGCGCATTGCGTGGTGCGCGGGCGCCGCGCTTCCCGCGGCGGTGCTTGCGACGCTCCTGCTCATCGCTGTGGCGGCGGCATTCGTTTCGGAGCGCATGACGGATATCTGGGCGCGGTGGGTGCCGTTTTCGCTGTGGGGAGGCTGGTCGGCCGTGATCGCCGTCTCTTGCCTGGCGACGCTGGCGTTTCCGCAAGGCGCCCAGGCGGGGGCGCTCGCCGCATGCGCGGGGATGCTGTTTACCGTGGGCGCGCTCCTCGCGGCCTCGTATCTCATGCGCCGGCTTTGTGACGACGTGGCGTTCGGCGTCGCGGCTGTGTGGGGCATCGTGGGCGTGGGGGTCCATGTGCTGCCCGCCTCGATCCTTACAGGTGCGCTCGTGCTGGCGATTGCGGCGGCGGGCTCTGTCGCGGTGTTCGTCCCATGGGAGAGCATCCGTCCCTCCTACGGGGGCGCCGGCGCCGGCGCGGGGTCGCGCGGGGGAGCGGCGCGCTCCTATGCCGCCTCGGCGCCCGCCCCGCATCCCACGCGCAGGCCGGCCACGCGCGTCGCCCGCAGCTCCGCTCCCGACAGGGGGGAGCGCCGCCGCCAGCAGCCGAGCCTGCGCACGTCGAGCCGCTTTTAGCGAGGCGTCGACCATCGCTGCCTCGAGTCGGCCGGCTGATGCCAGGGAGCTGATGCCAGGGAGCTGATGACAGGGGCGCTCCGCCTCGTCGCCGGCGCGCCGAGGGCGCCTGTGGCAGATGTGCCTGCCGCCAGTCTGCTCTACGCGCCCGCTCGCCGGCGTGCATGGGGGCCGTGTCCGGACCTCACGGTATAATGGCCAGCGAACAACAGCTCGACCCGCCGCAGCGGGCCATATACAAGGACGTTCGCTATGAAAAGCGCAAGTATTGCGTGCTGCCGCATGCTCGGCCGCCGCGCCCTGTCATATCTCGCCGCCAGCCTCCTCCATGCCTCGGAGCCTTGGGAAGCCCTCAGGGGAGGTGGGGGCCGTGGCATCGCTTAAGACCACCCACCGCTGGGTCGTTGCCCCGCAAAACCCACATCTTGCCGACGAGCTCTCGACCAAGCTCGGCGTCGCGCCCCTTGTCGCGCGCATCATGGTCGCCCACGGCATCCAGTCTGTCGAGGAGGGACGCCTCTTCCTCACGCCCTCGCTTGAGCGCGACTGGGCGGACCCGCTATCAATACCCGGCATGGAAGAGGTCGCCGACCGCGTGGACGCCGCCATCTCGGCGGGCGAGCAGATCGCCATCTTCGGCGACTTCGATGTCGACGGCATCACGTCGACCTGCCTGCTCACCGAGGCGCTCCGGGGGATGGGCGCGCATGTGCAGCCGTTCATCCCGCACCGTTTCGACGAGGGCTACGGGCTTTCCGAGGCGGCTCTCGACCGGGTGGTCGAGGCGTGCTCGCCCTCGCTCGTCATTACCGTCGACAACGGCATCGCCGCGCGCGACGAGGTCGCTTGCCTGACCAGCCGCGGGATCGACCTTGTGGTGACCGACCATCACGAGCCCTCGGACATGGTCCCCGAGGGCGTCCCGCTCACCGACCCCAAGTTGGTCCCATGCGGCCCCTCGCACGAGCTCGCCGGCGCCGGCGTGGCGCTCAAGCTGGTGGACGTCCTCGGCTCGCGTCGCGGCATGCCCGACCTTTGGCGGCGCTATACCGAGGTGGCGGCCCTGGGAACGGTTTCCGACATGATGCCGCTCACTCCCGAGAACCGAGCCCTGGTGTCCGACGGCATCGCTCAGATGCGGGCCACCACGCGTCCGGGCTTCGTGGCCTTGGCGGCCCTCACCAAGACGGACCTCTCCACCATCACGGCCGATTCGCTCTCGTTCTCGCTCATTCCCCGGCTAAACGCCGCCGGGCGCATGACCGACCCCACGCTCGCCCTCGAGCTGCTGCTCGAGCGCGATCCGGTCGAGGCGGGCAGGCTCGCCGCCGCCCTGGAGGGCATCAACCAGGAGCGCCGCGACATCGAGGCGGCCCTCACCGACGACGCCATGGCGAAGGTCGAGCAGACCTATGCCGGCGGCCGCGTGATCGTGGTCGGCGGCGAGGGCTGGCACGAGGGCGTGAAGGGCATCGTCGCAAGCCGTCTGGTCAACCGCTACCACGTGCCTTGCCTGCTGTTTTCCATCGAAGACGGCATAGCGCGCGGCTCGGGCCGGTCGGTGGGAGCCGTCAATCTGTTCGAGGCGGTCGAGCGCTGCTCCGACCTGCTTACCCGATTTGGCGGGCATGCAGGCGCGGTGGGCGTCACGCTGCCCGCCGAGAACCTCGACGCGCTGCGCGAGCGCATGGATGCCGTGCTCTCGGAGCTGCCGATAGAGGCCTTCGAGGACACGGGCGAGGTCGCCTCGACGGTGAAGCTGTCGGAGCTCGATATCGACACCGTCGAACAGATCTCGATCCTCGAGCCGTTTGGCCAGGGCAATCGCGTGCCGCTGCTCGCCGCCACCGGCGTGACCATGCAAGACCGCGCCGCCGTGGGCCGCACCGGCGACCATATGCGCTTCACTGCCACCGACGGCGTGGCAAGCGTTCCGGCAATCATGTTTCGCGCCCCCGATGTCGAGGCGCTGTGCGCCTGCGACAGCGTGGTCGACCTTGTATTCGAGGCGGTCGCCGAGCACTGGCAGGGCAGGGTGAAGCCCAAGCTCATGGTGAAGGACATCTTGCTGCGCGGCTGCGGGGACGCCCCTGCCTACCAGGGCATGCCGCCCCAGGAGCGCTCGGAAGAAGACGGCGAGGTTCCCGTCATGCTAGCCCCCGCCGCAGAGGGGCAAGGTGCCGCCGGGGTCGCCTCGGCGCGTCCGGAGGGGGCGGGGGCCGTGCCCGCTTCCGGTGCGGACGCATCCCCTGGCGGCGCGCCCTCGCCCCGGCCTCGCGCCGCTGAAGGCGCGTCGAGGCGGGCGATGCTTGCGGGGCTGTCCTACGACGAGCTCACCCGCACGCTGCTCAACACCTTCATCGGGGCCTCCGAGCCCCACCGCGCCCAGGCCGAGGCGCTCGACGCCCTGAAGCAGGGCGAGAGCGTGCTCGCCGTCATGGGCACGGGCCGCGGCAAGTCGCTCATCTTCCAGGTCCACGCCGTGCGCGAGGCCATCCTCAATGCGCGCGCGAGCGTCTTCGTGTACCCGCTGCGGGCGCTCGTCGCAGACCAGGCCTATCATCTGGCGTCCCTATGCGCCAAGCTCGGCGTGCGGGTCGCGGTGCTCACCGGCGAGAGCGTCGGGGCGGCGCGCGACGCGACCTTCTCGGGGCTCGCCTCGGGCTCCATCGACATCGTCCTCACCACGCCCGAGTTTCTGGCGATCCATCGCCGGCGCTTCGCCGCGTCACGCCGCGTCGGCTTCGTCGTGGTGGACGAGGCGCACCACGTGGCGGGCGCCAAGGGCGGCGACCGGAGCGCCTACCAGGAGCTTCCGCAGGTGCTGCACGACCTCGGAGATCCCTGCGTCATCGCGACGACGGCGACCGCCGACACCGCGGTGGCGCGCGAGGTGTGCCGCCTTGCCGGCATCGACCGGGTGGTGGTCGATGGCACGGTGCGCGAGAACCTCGACATCGAGGACGACCGCGACCTTGCAAACCGGGAGAACCGCCTCGTCTCGATCGTCGCCACCGGCGAGAAGTGCGTCGTCTACGTCAACTCTCGCGACCAGTCGCTTGCCCTCGTCCGCACGCTGCGCAAGCGCGTGCCCGAACTCGCCGGCGCGGTGGCGTTCTACAACGCCGGGCTCACCAGAGGCGACCGCGCGCGCGTCGAGGAGGCGTTCCGCTCGGGCTCGCTGTCGTGCATCGTTTCCACCTCGGCGTTCGGCGAGGGGGTCAATCTTCCAGACATCCGCCATGTGGTGCTCTACCACATGCCGTTTTCCGCGACGGAGTTCAACCAGATGAGCGGCCGCGCCGGGCGTGACGGGGCGCCTGCCTCCATCCATCTGCTCTACTCCTCGCGCGACGCGCGCATCAACGAGCGCATGCTCGATGCCGCCGCGCCTGAGCGCGAGGAGCTCGTGACCCTCTATCGCGCGCTGCAGACCATGTGGCGCGCAAACCGCGGCAAGACGGGGGAGGGCAGCTTCCAGGCGAGCGACCTCGATATCGCCAACATGTGCCTTGCGATCGATGCCCGCACGCCTGTCGACGAGCGCAGCGTGGGCAGCGGGCTCGCGATATTCGAAGAGCTTGGTTTCGCTTCGGTTTCCGGCCACGACGAGGGCAGGCGCATCCAGATGGCGGAGAGCCCCGGCCGCATGGCGCTTACCAGCTCGATCAGGTATCTCGAAGGCCTCCACGCGCGCGTTGCCTTCACGGCGTTTCGGAGCTGGGCGCTTGAGGCCCCGGCTCGTGATATGCTTGCACGAGTGAACCGCCCGATCGTCCCTCGGGCGTAAGAAGACGAGGTGAGGGGGCGAAGATGGACGCAGCTTCCCGCGCGGCGCACGACGCGTCGCTCCGGCCGTTCGACAAGATGGTGCTCTACACCCGGGCCGACGACCTCCCGCCCGAGATCCAGGCGGACAACTACGACAAGCTCGCCCAGCTGTGCGGCAAGTACATGAGCGAGGCGGACGGCGCCAAGGTCGAGCACGCCTACTGCTTCGCCGCCGAGAAGCACGCCAGCCAGAAGCGGCGTTCCGGCGAGCTGTATATCAACCATCCCGTCGAGGTCGCGATCATCCTCGCCGAGCTCAAGATGGACTGCGACGTGGTGTGTGCCGCATTGCTGCACGACACGGTCGAAGACACCGAGACCTCGCTTGCCGACGTCGCCGGCATCTTTGGCGAGACGGTCTCCGAGCTCGTGGACGGCGTCACCAAGCTCACCAACATCGAGGTCGACAGTATGGATGAGAAGCAGGCGCTCAACCTGCGCAAGATGTTTCTCGCCATGTCGCGCGACATCCGCGTCATCATCGTGAAGCTCGCCGACCGCCTTCACAACATGCGCACGCTGGCTGCCTTGCGCGAGGACCGCCGGCTCTTCAAGGCGCGCGAGACCATGGACGTCTACGCCCCGCTCGCCGACCGCCTGGGCATGAGCTCCATCAAATGGGAGCTCGAGGACCTCTCGTTTTTCTATCTCGAGCCCGACGCCTACCAGCGCATCGCGCGCATGGTGGCCGAAAGCCGCGAGGTGCGCGAACGCTTCCTGGCCGAGACCATCAAGACGCTGACCGACGAGCTCAAGACCGCGGGCCTCACCGATTTCCAGATCAACGGCCGCTCGAAGCACTACTGGTCCATCTACCAGAAGATGCGCCGCAAGGGCAAGGAGTTCTCCGAGATCTACGACCTCGTGGCCCTGCGCGTGATCTGCCAAACCGTGGGCGACTGCTATTCGGCGCTCGGCGCGGTGCACTCGCTGTGGCATCCCATGCCGGGCAGGTTCAAAGACTACATCGCCATGCCCAAGCTCAACAACTATCAGTCGCTGCATACGACGGTCATCGGTCCGACGGCGCGCCCGCTCGAGATCCAGATCCGCACCTACGAGATGCACGAGCAGGCGGAGTACGGCATCGCCGCGCACTGGCTCTACAAGAAGTCGGGAGGGTCTTCCGCCACCAAGTCGCTCGACGCCCAGCGCCTCGATGACCAGATCAACATGCTCAAGCATTCGCTTGACTGGGTCGCCTCCGACGACATAGACGACCCCAAGGAGTTCCTGCATTCGCTCAAGGTCGACCTTTACGACCAGGAAATCTTTGTCTTCACGCCCAAGGGCGAGGTCATGAGCCTGCGGGCGGGCTCCACGCCGCTCGACTTCGCCTACGCGGTGCACACCGAGGTGGGCAACCACTGCGTGGGGGCGAAGGTCAACGGCGTCGTGGCGCCGCTGACGCATGTGCTGCTCACGGGCGACCGCGTAGAGATCCTCACCAACAAAAACGCCAAGCCGTCCCGCGACTGGCTGAACATCGTGAAGACGCCGTCGTCAAAGTCGAAGATCCGTCGCTATTTCGCTGCGGCGACCAAGGACGAGGACGCCGCGGCCGGCCGAGAAATCCTCGCGAAAGACCTTCGCAAGCGCGGATACGGCATCTCTACGCCGCGCTCCACACGCGCCCTCAACACGGTGTGCGAACAGCTGAACTACCGTCAGCTCGAGGACCTGTTTGCCGCGGTGGGGTCGGGCAAGGTCGCCCCGCGCATGGTGGGCAACAAGGTCGCGCACATTCTCGACCCGAAGCCCGTGGCGCCTGTCCGCACGCCCGATGCGGCAGATGAGCAGCCTGCCCGCGGCTCCAACCGTCGCCCGCACAAGGACAAGGCGTCCTCGGGCGTGGTGGTGAAGGGGTCGCCGGACTCCGGCCTGCTCGTGCGCCTGGCGCATTGCTGCAACCCCGTGGCGGGCGACGACATCGTGGGCTTCATCACCCGCGGCCGCGGCGTCTCGGTGCACCGTGCCAACTGCCCCAACGTGAAGGGGCTTATGGAGCATCCCGAGCGCATGATCGCAGTCGAGTGGGACAACGCCGCCGACGCCCTGTTCCAGGTGGAGATCGTGGTCGAATGCCTCGACCGCATGGGCCTGCTCAAGGACGTGACCATCGCCATCGGCGATGCGGGGGCAAACATCCTTTCGGCGGCGACCTCTACAAACCGCGAGGGCATCGCGACCCTGCGCTTCTTGGTCGAGATTTCCGATGCGAGCGGGCTCGATCCGCTGCTCGCCGCCATCAGCCGCGTCGAGAGCGTCTACGACGCCCGTCGCCTCATGCCCGGCGAGGGCTCGAAGACCATGAAGCGTCGCGGATAGCCATTTGGGTCATTTGGGGACGGGGTCGTTTTGACCGATTCCGGTGCAGTCGCCCGTCTCGCGGCGGGGCGTCTGCCTCGGTGTGGCGTCTTGTTCCGGCCGCGCGGCCCCTGCCCGCGGCTTGGAGCAAGACGGTTCCGCCTCCACGCGGCCGAAGCGCCGCCGGCCGCGTGGGCCCCGGATCAGCACCGACCTTTTGGGAAGGATTTGTATGAGTGACACGAACCTCGAGGCCGCCCCGCTCGACCTTACGCCGCGCGGCAGCCTCGCCATCGAATACGTGGTGAACGGCCCGGTCGAGACAAACACCTATTTCGTCATCTCAGGCGGGGAGGCCCTCGTCATCGACCCCGCATGGGAGGGCGAGCGCCTTGTGGAAGAGTTCTCTCGCCGCCACCCCGACGTGCGCCTCGCGGGCATCGCGTGCACGCACGGCCATGCCGACCATGTAGGGGGCGTGGCGGGCGTGCGCCGCGCGCTCGGGGAGGACCTCCCGTTCGCGCTTGCGGAGGAGGACGTCCCCATGATTCGCTCGAATATCGAGCACCAGCGCATCAACTGGGGCATCGATACCGAGGACCCCGGCGAGCCGAACCGCCTGCTTGCCGAGGGCGACGTGGTCTCGGTGGGGGACGTCAGGCTCCAGGTGCTCTCGACGCCGGGGCACACGCCGGGCGGCGTGGTGCTGTTTGCCGAGACGCGGGAGGGGCCGGTCGCCTTTGTGGGCGACACGCTGTTCCCCGGGAGCCACGGCCGAGTCGACCTGGAGGGCGGAGACTGGCTCGCCATCATGCGTTCGCTGGCCAAGCTCGGCACCCTGCTTCCCCCTGAGACCCAGGTATTCGTGGGCCATGGCTCGGGCACAACCATCGCGCAGGAGCTCGAGGGAAACCCCTTCATGCAGCGTGCCCTGCTCGACCAGCGCCGCCGCGAGGGCCGCATGCGCCGGGACTCC
Organism: Enorma phocaeensis; assembly: GCF_016901575.1. Taxonomy (GTDB): domain Bacteria; phylum Actinomycetota; class Coriobacteriia; order Coriobacteriales; family Coriobacteriaceae; genus Limicola; species Limicola phocaeensis_A. The sequence continues at coordinate 5,074 of NZ_JACJKQ010000028.1, read as the reverse complement.
GAATAGCCGGCTTCGGCGATGCCCCGGAGAGAAATGTGTCCGACTGGGACGCATTCTGCACGCATGACCCTCGGGGCTGCGTGGTAAAATGTGTAGCGTTTCTGGGCAATCCTGATATGGGAGGTTTTTATGCTCGTTAATGCAACCGACATGCTCAAGAAGGCCGAGGCCGGACACTATGGTCTGGGCGCGTTCAACACCAACAACCTGGAGTGGACGCTCGCCATCCTGCAGGCCGCCGAGGAGGCCAAGTCTCCGCTCATCATGCAGTGTACCGGTGGCGCTGCCAAGTGGATGGGCAGCTACAAGGTCTGCGCCGACATGGTGAAGGCCTGCGTCGACGCTCTCGGCATCACCGTGCCGGTGGCCCTGCACCTCGATCACGGTTCCTATGAGGACTGCTTCAAGTGCATCGAGGCCGGCTTCACCTCCGTCATGTATGACGGCAGCCACGAGGAGACCTTCGAGCTCAACCTCGAGCGCACCGCCGAGGTCGTGAAGGTTGCCCATGAGAAGGGCATCTCCGTCGAGGCCGAGGTCGGCGGCATCGGCGGCGTCGAGGACGGCGTTGCCTCCAACGGCGAGCTCGCTGACCCCGAGCAGTGCAAGGCCATCGCCGATCTGGGTGTCGACTTCCTCGCCTGCGGCATCGGCAACATCCACGGCGTGTATCCCGAGAACTGGGCCGGCCTCTCCTTCGAGCGCCTCGGCGAGATCAAGGCCCTGACCGGCGACCTGCCGCTCGTTCTCCACGGCGGCACGGGCATCCCCGAGGACCAGATCAAGAAGGCCATCTCCCTCGGCGTCGCGAAGATCAACGTGAACACCGACCTGCAGCTCGCCTTCGCCAAGGCCACCCGTGGCTACATCGAGGCTGGCTCCGACCAGCAGGGCAAGGGCTATGACCCCCGCAAGCTCCTGAAGCCCGGCCGCGAGGCCATCGTGGCGCGCACCAAGGAGCTCATGGAGCAGTTTGGTTCTGTGAACAAGGCGTAGCGACTCAACGTCCGTACTGACCGGGAGCCCCCGGAAAGGCCTCTCCATCTCCGGTCCCAGCACTGCTCGGGGGCTGTGGGGGAGAACGCCTTTCCGGGGGCTCCCTCTGTTTGGGGGCGGCAATGCGCGGCGGGCAGGAGGAGCTCGCTTTCCGCCGAGTCCGACCGCCGCGCAGAGCCGCTCGACGGCCCTTCTTCTCGCCTTGCGTGTCCCATGGGCGTATCCTTATTGATACATGTATGCCGCTCGAATCGCGTGTGGAAAGACCACGGAGGTAGAACATCTATGGCAGTGAGATTCACGTATCCCGATAAGGAAGAGCTCGTGGTCGAGGGCCCGGTGGGCTGCACCGACGTCGTCTCGAACGACGACTATCGCTTTCTTGACGTGGGGCTGCCGGCGGAGGTTGCCCGCCTCAAGGCGGCGGGCTATCTCGAGGAGGCGCGGGCGGAATGCACGCGCATCATCGATTCCGGCGTTCAACCGGAGCTCGAGGCGTGTCTGCGCGCGGAGCGCCACCGCATGGGGCGTCTGGCGCGGCAGTTCTGTGTGACGCGCTCGCAGGCGCTCCGTACCCTGCGCGCCGAGTGGCCCGACGTTTCCGACGACGACCTCGATCGTCTGGTTCGCACCCGCCGCATCGATTGGCGCTTCATCGACGGCGAGCAGCGCTTCCTCAACAATTTCCTGGACTCGCTGCGGGTGTATCCCGCTGAGGTTCCCCGGCTCAGGCCCGATGCTCCGTACGATCTTGCACGGCGTGACGCGGTGCTCGCCCGCATGCGCGACGAGGGGTCGGTAACATGCGAGATAACCCTGCGCGCCTCTATCGAGGTGCCCGGCGCGCTGCCAAATGAGCATGTGCGCGCCTGGCTCCCGCTGCCTGCGGCGGCGTTCCAGCAGTCGGACATCGAGATTCTCGACGCCACGCCCGGCGCGTGCGTCGCCCCCGAGGATGTTCCTGCGCGGACCATCTATTGGGAGTCGACGGAGCGGCGCTCCTTCGAGGTGAGCTATCGCTATCGAATTCGTGCCCCGTATGTCGACACGACCGCGCCTGCTCCCAGCGCCCATGCCGTCGAGGACCCGGACCCAGCTTTCACCGAGGCAGACCTGGCGGAAGAGCGGCCCCACATCCGGTTCACCCCATACCTGGCGGCGCTCACCGAGCGCCTCGTCGCGGGGGTGGAACGTCCTGTTGACCGGGCGCGGGCGATCTATGACTACATCACCCGCAACGTCGACTATCGCTACCAGCCTGCCTATGCGCACCTCGACGACATCGCCGACTCATGTGCGAAGTCGCTGCGCGGAGATTGCGGCGTGTTCGCGCTTACGTTTATCACCATGTGCCGCATCGCAGGCATTCCCGCGAGGTGGCAAAGCGGCCTTTACGTGGCGTCGGATCACGTGGGCCCGCATGATTGGGCCCAGTTCTACACGCAGGAATATGGCTGGTTATGGGCAGACTGCTCGTTCGGGTCGTCTGCGCGCCGTACGGGAGACGAATCGAGGCGCCTGCACCACTTCGGCAACCTGGACCCTTGGCGCATGGTGGCCAACGCTGCGTTCCAGGCAGAGCTCACGCCCGCCTCAGACGGCGTTCGCTGGGATCCTTTCGACAACCAGATGGGGGAGGCGAGCGTGGAAGGGCGCGGCTGCGACGACTGCGAGATGCGTCGCTCGATAGAGCTCGTCTCTCTCGTCGAGCTCTAGGGCTCCGGCCCGATGGGGGTCGTGCCGCCGCTGCCGGGTGCGAGATGCGCGGACCATGTCGGCAAGGCCATTCGATCGAATGGCTGTGGCCCAACCAGCACAACTGTGGTACCATGAACCGGCGCAAAGATGCGCAGAGGTCGCAGACCACCTTGCCTGAGTGGCGGAATTGGCAGACGCAGCGGACTCAAAATCCGCCGATGGCGACATCGTGAGAGTTCGAGTCTCTCCTCAGGCACCACACCTTATAGCAGCATTTGAATCGTGCGCGGGGCGTATGCCCCGCGTTTTGATATGGGCTTCTTCTGCGGCGCCGCCGCAGGGCCGCCCGCCAGGCGGCGTGGAGCACGGCGCCCCTTCCATGAGGCGCCCGCGTGCGGTGCCCTGCATGTACGGACGCGCCACAGATGCCGGACGCGTGCCTTCCGATATGCCTGCCGGGCTGATCGAACGGGTTGCAAGAACAAGTGAGAGCGGTGCTACCATGTGCAACGAGTACCGCCTCACAGATGACGGATGGGATGCAGCGCGCCGGCTCGTCTCCACGGTTGCAAGCCAGCTGCAGCGATAGCGCCGTGTCATGCGAACAAGGTTCGTGGTCTTGTGATGGAGGAAGCTGCTCTGTGGTATCATCCACTCTGCATCGCGCATGCGGTGCCTAAAAGCGGGACCTCAGGTCCCCACCTTTCGGCGCCTTCTGGTAGCTGTCTGGTTTCCACAACAAGATGTGTCGCGACGGCTTGTCCGTCGTTTCTCTGAGTGTGAACCCGGATGTCTCCATGAGGCTCCGGGTCATTTCATTTGTAGGGAGGTAAGGAAAATAGCTAAGCACGATGACACGCGCATCAACGACGAGATCACCGCTACCCGGTGCCGCCTGATCGGCGTCGACGGCTCCCAGCTGGGCCTGTTCGGCATCCGTGACGCGCAGCGTGTCGCCGACGAGCAGGGTCTAGACCTTGTCGAGATCGCGCCGAACGCAGATCCGCCGGTCTGCCGCGTGATGGACTACGGCAAGTATAAGTACCAGCAGGCCATGAAGGCCAAGGCGGCTCGAAAGAACCAGTCCCGTGTCGAGGTCAAGGAGATGAAGTTCCGTCCCAAGATCGACGTGGGCGACTATGAGACCAAAAAGGGCCATGTTCTGCGCTTCCTCAAGAAGGGCGCGCGCGTCAAGATCACCATCATGTTCCGCGGCCGCGAGATGGCGCATCCGGAGCAGGGTCTGAACGTGCTCGAGCGTCTCGCCGATGACCTCAAGCCCTACGCAACGGTCGAATCCGCACCTAAGCTGGAGGGCCGCAACATGCTCATGTTGCTCGCCCCCATCAAGGGAGCGTTTGACGAGAAGCCCTCCAAAAGCGATGGCGACAAGTAGTTCTGCAAGCGATTAAGGAGAATTCCATGCCTAAGATGAAGTCCCACAGCGGCACCAAGAAGCGCTTCCGCGTGACCGGTTCCGGTAAGATCATGCGTGGGAAGGCCTATAAGAGCCACATTCTTACCAAGAAGACCACCAAGCGCAAGCGTGGATTCCGTCAGGAGACCGAGGTGTCTTCCGCCGATCGCAAGACCGTCGTTTCGCGTCTTGCCTAAGTTTCGATTTCTGCCTATATATACGTTCCCGACTAGGAGTTGATGAGATATGGCACGCATCAAGCGCGCAGTGGCCGCCAAGAAGAAGCGCCGTACCGTTATGAATCGTGCGAAGGGTTACTACGGTGCCGCTTCGCGTACATACAAGCATGCTAAAGAGCAGGTCCAGCACTCCCTGCAGTACCAGTATCGCGATCGTCGCAACAAGAAGCGCGAGATCCGCAGCCTCTGGATCACCCGTATCAACGCCGCTGCCCGCATGAACGACCTCTCCTATTCGCAGTTCATGCACGGCCTGAAGCTCGCCGGCATCGAGCTCGACCGCAAGGTCCTGTCTCAGATGGCCTACGAGGACATCGAGTCCTTCAACGAGCTTTGCGCCATCGCCAAGAAGGCGCTCGAGGCCTAAGGTCTTCACGCAATATAGATTGTGCCAACGGGGCGCCTTCGGGTGCCCCGTTCTCGTATCAAGCCTCCTCCCATAACACGGCATCGTGTATGGACAAAGCGATAGAGAAGTTTGGCAGAGCGCAAGAAGTATGAAGCGCTGTAGCTAGGAGAGCCGCAGCAGGGTGCCGCATTGCAAACGACGGACAGCCAAGAAACCAGAACGATGCATACATACCTATAGTGAAGAGCATGACGGGCCAGTGCCGGGCCTCCCCATATGAGGGGGCCGCCCGCCCCGACATGTGTCGGATTTGTGGAGGCGGAATTCCCCCTTGCGCGGCCCGCCCGGCGCTGGCAATATATTCACCTGCCGCGC
>NZ_JACJKQ010000027.1 GCF_016901575.1 Enorma phocaeensis | reverse complement strand
ATATCCTCGTTTGCGAACATGGTGAAAATGCGTTAGCGCGGATGGCGGGTTTCCGTTAGCACGGACGGCGCGAAGCGTTTGCGCGAGTGGTTGTTTTTACATTAGCGGTATCACCACTCAGCGATCTCCCCGGCGTCGGTGCCGAAGGCCCTCTGCGTCACCTCCCCCGTGAAGGGGTCGAAGGCGCACGCGGAGACTGAGCGGGCGTGCACGTCGAGGCCGATGGAGGTAACATGCGGCATGGGGAGCCTCCTCCCATACGTGCGGTACGGCGGCACCGCAGGTGACGATACAACACCATTGTCCCCGCCCAGCCCGCGACCAGGTATGCCGCGGGGAGGCGACCCCTCAATGGCTTTCTCATATCGTCTCTGCGATGAGCCGGAGCCGCGCCTCTACCCCTTTGTCCGCGGCGTCCGCGCCAAGGACCCCGGTGTCCGCGCCAAGCGCACGGCGTGCGAGGGCGAGGCGGAGTTCAAATGAACCGGACGGCGCACCAACCTCACGAACGGGTCGTGAGAACACGGCGAACGCTAGGCCGTCGGCTCGGGATGGTTGCGCCGCACGCAAATCATCTGGGCCGCAATGGAAATGGCGATCTCGGCAGGCGTCTCGTCACCCAAGGGGATGCCCACCGGCATGCGCAGCCGCGCGATCTCCTCATCGCTGAAGCCGGCATCGCGCAGCCTGCCGTGTACAAAGGACGTCTTCTTGGCGCTCCCCAGGCATCCCAGAAAACGCGGACGGCATGCAAGCGCATGCTCGACCACCTCGAGGTCGGACCCATGGGCGGGCGTGCACACCATGACATAGTCGCGCCGCGTGATGGTCACATGGCTCGCCAGCTCGGCGAAGCTCGCACAGATCACCCTGCTCGCAGCAGGATAGTTTTCGGGCACGGCAAACTCCGGCCGCGCATCATACACCACGACCTCGAATCCCAGCCCTGCAAGCACGGGCACGAGCGCCGCGCCCACATGGCCGCCCCCGATGATGTAGACACGGCCCTCCGCAGTCAACGGCAGCGCAAACGCCGTCCCCTTGGTCTGCGCCTCGGTGCAGGAAAGCGCCCACGAGCAGGTCTTGTCGTCACACGCCTTGGGAACCGAGATGAGGCCTGCCGACGTCGCCGCGTTGGCGAGCGAGGCGCGGGCCCGCCGCTCCTCTGCGGTGGTTTCCAGCGTGGCAGTCGTGGGGCCCTCGTTGTCGGCAACGATGACCGCTGCAGGGTTCTCGAGGTCTGCCATGTCGATGAGCAGGGCCGTCGGCGACCCCGACTTCTTTGCGTCGAGCATGCTCGCGATTCCGGGCGCACCAGGCGCGATGTGCAGCAGGCAGACCCGGGCGTCGCCCCCGCAGATCATGCCCGTGTCGCTTTCGGCGCCGTTCATGGTGTAGTCGCGCACACGCGACGAGCCCGACTCCAGGGCGCGGCGAGCCTCCTTGACCGCAAGACGCTCCAGCGCGCCGCCTCCGATGGTCCCGGCGGTCGATCCGTCTTCCAGCACCACGAGGCTCGCGCCCGCCTTGCGCGGCGAGGAGCCATGGGTCTCGACGAGCACGCAGAGCTCCACCGGCCGTCCCGCGTCAAGTTCTTCCTTCATGCGATCCGACAGCAGATCGTCCATGGTAGACACCTCTCTCTTTGGAACCGTCCCGACAGGCACGCTATCGCAGCGCCCCTGTGAGCGCGAGCACCGCCTCGAGCACGCCGCCGCCGACGGCGCGCGCCTTATCGGATATGCCGAAGCAGTGCTCACGCACCCCGCGCGGATCGATGTCGCCCGCCTTCATGCCCTCGGTCACGGCAACGCCCGGGGCAAGCAGCCCGCGAAGCACCCCATCGATCGTGCAGAGCATATCGGTTCCCGCGACTCGCGCGGCGACGTCTCCGGCATGCACCGTATCGCCGATGTTCAGCACGGGCTCGAACACGCCTGCGGCAGGGGCCCTCAGCACGCGGTCGGCGCCATGCCCCGCGATGACGCCAGGAACTCCCGTATTAGGGATCGCCGAGCCCTCCCATATGACGCGACCGAGGTAATGGCCGCGTTTGGTCTCGACCACGGCATGGCAGTCGTGGCCGGCGGCGAAGCCCGGTCCGACGCCGATGACCGCCGGGGCGTCGGCGATGGTGGTCCCGAGGTTTCGCTTTGCCAGGATCGCGTCGACGAGCGCGGCAGGTTTGAGCTCGCGCACGCAGACGGCTTCGGGATCGACGAGCACGGCAACGTCACCCGACCGCGCCGCCGCGCGCGCATCCTGCACAGAGTCCACGCGGCATGCGCGCACGCCCTCCACCTCGCATGCGCCCAGACGGATGGCCTCGGAGAATGCGACGGTGCGGCGGACGGTGGTGGGCCGCTCGATGTCGCACATGACGACCTCGCAGCCAGCCGCATGCAGGCGGGCCGCAATGCCCGTGGCGATGTCGCCCGCCCCGCGAATCACAACTAACATGGATCCCCTTTCGCACCTCCGCGATACAATCGCAACCAACGTACAGTGTATCTGCCTGGTGCCCCGTCTAGGAGAGCCGCCCGGCAGACGGCCCGCATCCGAAAGGACCCCGATGCCCGAACGCCTTCCCATGAGCATGCTCCCCACCGCGCTGCATATCCGCCGCGGAGTCACCGCCGTCGTAGGCAGCGGCGGCAAGACCACCACGCTCGCCACGCTCGCGACCTTGCTTGAGGCGCCCGGCAGCCCCGACATGAACGGGGCGGGCGTCGACGGGACACACGCGGCGACTCCCCCGCGCATCATCCTCACCACGACGACCCATATACGCCCCTTCCCCTTCACGCCGCTCTACACCGGAGAGCGCGTCAGCGAGCTTGCCCAGGTACTGGACGGGCACCCGACCGTCTGCTGCGGGACACCCGCACAAGACGGGAAGCTCGCCGCACCGAAGATGCCCTTCGACGGGCTGGCCCGGCTTGCCGACTACGTGCTTGCCGAGGCGGATGGGTCGCGCGCGCTTCCCATCAAGGCGCATGCCGCCCACGAGCCCGTGGTACCCACCGAGACGCGAAGCCTCGTGATCGTGGTGGGCGCGCATGGGTTTGGCTCCCCCGTGGAGTCGGTCGCGCACCGGCCCGAGGTCTTCTGCAGGCGCTCGGGCTCATGCCCCTGCGACCCGGTGACCCCGGAGCTCGTCGCGAAGGTCCTCGCGTCCGAGCTCTCGGACGGAGCGATCCCGTGCCCTCGAGAGGCGTCCGTCAGCATCCTGGTCACCCACGTCGCCGACGAGCGGCGCCTCGAGGACGCGCGGGGGCTCCACCATGCCCTGGGACGCCCCGTGCTTGCCGTGGACTACCCCCAGCAAGCGCTCTGGAGCATCGCCGAGTAAGAAAGGCCGCCGCCTATCGCGCCACGTAGGAGCCGCTCATGACACCCGTCGGCTCCCCGTCGCGAGCGACGAGCTCGCCGTTCACAAACACCAGATGCGCCCTGCCGTGCGCCTCGAAGCCCTCGTAGGGCGTGTAGTCCACCGCCTGCTGCTGCGTCTTCGCGCTGATGGTCCAGCGTGCAGCGGGGTCCCACACCACCACGTCGGCATCGGCCCCTTCGGCAAGACGGCCCTTGCGGGGCCACATCCCAAAGACCCGCGCCGGATTCTCGCTCATGAGGCGCACGAGGTCGCAGGGGCCGAGCTCGTCGCCGAACGTGGTCGCCACCACCGCCGGCCGGTGCTCGATTCCCGGGCCGCCGTTGGGGATCATCGTGAAGTTGCCGCCCGCATCGGGGCGCCCGCGGTCCTTCTGCCCCTTCATGTTGAACGAGCAGTGGTCGGTCGCGATGGTCTCGATCTCGCCCGACAGCACCGCGCGGCGAAGCGCCCGCCTGTCGGAAGGCTTCCTGAGCGGCGGGCTCATCACGTACTTGGCGCCCGCGAAGCCGTCTTCGCCCTCCTCCAGATAGCGGGAGTCGTCGAGCACCAGATACTGCGGACAGGTCTCGACGTGGATGTTGCGCTGTCCGCGCGCACGCGCCTCGCGAATGGCCGCGAGCCCAAGCTCGGTGGAGAGGTGCACCACGTTTACCGGGGCGTCTCCCGCCAGATGGGCGAGGTAGAGCAGCCGAGACACCGCCTCCGCCTCGACTTCGGCCGGCCTGCTGAGCGGATGCCCCTCGGGACCGACGACGCCCCGGGCGAGGACGCGGCGCTGCAGCTCGTTGACGAGCGCCCCGTTCTCGCAATGCACGCACAGCATGCCGCCGCGCTCGCGCACCGCCTCGAGCACCTCGAGGGTCTGGGCGTCGTCGAGCTTCAGATGGTCGTAGGCGAAATACGTCTTGAAGGTGCGCACGCCGCCGGCAAACATTTCGTCGAGCTGCTCCAGCGAGCCCTCGCCCCATTCGGCGATGGCCATATGGAAGGCGTAGTTTGCCGTGCAGGTTCCGTCCGCGCGACGGTGCCATTCGGCAAGGGCGTCGGGCATGCTGACGCCGCGGTCTGCCGTTGCATAGTCGACGACGGTGGTCGTGCCACCGCAGGCGGCCGCCCTGGTGCCGGTCTCGAAGCTGTCCGCGGTCCAGTCGATGCCCGTCCAGCATTGCAGGTGCGTATGGGCGTCGATGAGGCCGGGCATCACCCAACAGCCCGACGCGTCGTGCACCTCGTCGCCCTCATGCGCCTCGACGGACGGCGCGATGCGCGCGATGCGACCGCCTTCCATGGCGAGATCGGCGCGGACGAGCCCTTCGGGGAGAACGAGGGTGCCGTTTCGTATGATGATCATGGTGCCTCCTATCGAAATTACGTTGCAGCCGGCGGCGGGAAGCCGGGCGACGCGCGTCCTCTCCCTACCCTGCCGCCTCTGGGAGCCAGCGCTCCAAAACAGCCAGGTCGCAAGGAGTGTCGACGTCCATGAGCTCGATGGGGGAAGACGCCTCCACGATGCCGACGCGCCCCGCTTGCGAAAGGACCGCGCCGCCGCCCTGGGTTCCCGAAAGATGCATGAGCTCCGGAAAGAGCCGGGCGGGAAACAGCACGGGGCTGCCGGGAGCCCCCTCGCATCCAAGCCGAACGGCCGCATGCGGGTCTGACGCAAAGGCGGCATAGAGCCCCTCGAAGCTCTTGGGAGAGACGAGCGGCTGGTCGCCGGGCAAAAACAGGCAGCCGTCCCATCGATCGAGCCCGACCGAGAGCCCCGCGCGAACGGACTCGCTTCGGAGCCCCCCATCATGAAGGGCCACGCGCACGCCGAGGCGCTCGCAACGCCGGGCAACCTCGTGCCATCGCGTCGAGACCACGATGTCGAAGGGCGCCCGCTCCCCCGCCGCCAGCACCGACCGAACGGTGCGCTCGATCAAGGGGATGCCGCCGAGCAGGGCGGCGAGCTTGCCCCCTTCGCCCCGCCCGGAAAGGACGCGCTGCGTCGGGACGCCTTCGCAGGCGAGGGCCTCGGCAAACCGCCGCCCCTCACCCGACGCCATGACCACGCACCCGATACGCATCGATGCTCCCAACCTCCTCCTCATGTCGCATGCCGCGTGCCGAATTCTCTTCTGCAAAATGGGCGCCCCAGAGAAGCCTGTGATGCAAAATGGACGATAACGGCCCTCTCAGGCGGCGTTAGCGGCCGAAACGCATAAGAGGCTTTCGCTCGCGTCCATTTTGCAGAAGAGAATGGGCGCCTGCTCTCGAGGCCCGCCGAAGACGGGCGGTCCGGCGATGGGGCGCGACCCGCCGGGGACGGGAAGCCCGGCGACGGAGGCCTGCCCCACCACCATAGCAAATCGGGGCATCCGAAGACCCGGACGCCCCGATGAAGCCCATCTAGTCGCGTGCGATCGTGGTGCCGGTCTTGCCCGCAAGGCCGTCGGCTGCCTTCTCGAGCAGCGTGATGAGCGACGTGCGCCCCTCCTTGCTCTCCACGAAGGCGGCGGCCGCCTGCACCTTGGGAAGCATCGAGCCGGCGCCGAACTCCCCCGCCTCGGCGAGCTCTGCAGCCCGCTCGGGCGTCAGGCGGTCCAGCCATTCCTCGTGGTCGGTGCCAAAGCCCACGGCGACCTTCTCGATGGCCGTCAGGATGATGAGCGCGTCGGCATCGAGCTGCTCGGCGAGCTTCTCGGCCGCGAAGTCCTTGTCGATCACCGCGGCGGCGCCCTTCAGGTGGTGACCCTCGGTCGGGATGACGGGGATGCCGCCGCCTCCGCAACAGACAACCACATGGTTCGCGCGCACGAGCGACTGGATGGTGTCGAGCTCCACGATGGCAACCGGCTTCGGACTCGCCACGACGCGGCGGAATCCCTTGGCCGCGTCATGCATGAACTCGTAGCCGCGATCGCGCTCGAGCCCGTCCGCCTCGTCCTTGCTCATGAAGGGGCCGATGGGCTTGGTGGGATGCTCGAAGGCGGGGTCGGCGGGGTCGACCTGGATCTGCGTGAGCACGGTCGCCACGCCGCGGTCCATGCCGCGGTCGAGCATCTCCTCGCGAAGGGCGTTCTGAAGGTCATAGCCGATGTAGCCCTGGCTCATGGCGCCGCAGACCGACAACGGGCACGGAATGTACTTCTCGGGGTCGGAGCGGGTCAGCTCGGCCATGGCGTTGGCAATCATGCCCACCTGCGGACCGTTGCCGTGCACGACCACGACCTCGTTGCCCTCCTCGATGAGGTCGACGATTGCGCGCGCCGTGATCTTCACGGCCGCCATCTGCTCGGGGAGGTTGGATCCCAGGGCGTTGCCGCCCAGAGCAACCACGATTCGCTTGGACATAGGACCACCTTTCTCGGTCGTACAAAGAGGGAGCGGCGTCGTCCGGGTGCCGCTCGGGCCTGTCCGGACGACGCCGCCAAGGGGAGAGGCGATTATCTAGGGGCTCGGCAGGACGCCGAGCCGCCCAAGGAGAGACGGTTCCGTCCCCGGAGCCGGAACGCGGCAAGCAAGCATGCCCCGAGTCTCGGACTGCCCGGACGGCCCGGTCCCCACATGAGCCATTAGGCCTGGAACCAGCGGTCCTTGCCCTGGGCCTCGAGCGCCTTCAGGGTCGCGACCGGGTCCTTGCACTTCTGCAGGAAGATCATGGCCGCGATGGCGTAGGGCTTGTAGGAGGCTTCCTTGTACATGCCCACGCGGTGCATGTCGAAGACGTCGGCCATGACCTCGCCGTGCTCGCAGGAGACGCCGGAGATGTCGGCGGGCAGCGGATGCATGAAGATGGTGTCCTGGCCGTTCGCGGTCTTGGCCATGAGGTCGGTCGTGGAGCACCAGTCCATGTGCGTGGCGTTCTGGGCGAGCAGCTCCTTCTCGAGCGCCTTGATGCCCTCGTCGTCGCCGGCGGAGTACAGCTTGGTGCGCTGCTCCATGGCGGCATACGGCGCCCAGCTCTTGGGGATGACGATGTCGGCGCCCTCGAAGGCCTCCTCCATGGTGTTGACCTGCTTGAAGGTGCAGCCGGACTCGGCGGCGTAGGCACGCGCGGCCTCCACGCGGTCGCCCATGAGGTCATAGCCCTCGGGATGGGCCAGCGTCACGTCCATGCCGAAGCGCGGGAGCAGCGAGATGAGCGACTGCGGGCAGGAGAGCGGCTTGCCATAGGAGGGCGAATAGGCCCAGGTAACAGCGACCTTCTTGCCGCGAAGGTTCTCAAGACCGCCGAACTCCTCGATGAGGTAGAGCAGGTCGGCAGAGGACTGGGTGGGATGGTCGGAGTCGGACTGCAGCGAGATGAGCGTGGGACGATGGTCGAGCACGCCGTCGCGATAGGCCTCGTCGACGGACTCGGCGACCTCGGCCATATAGGCGTCGCCGGCACCGATGTACATGTCGTCGCGGATGCCGATGACGTCAGCCATGAAGGAGATCATCGTGGCGGTCTCGCGGACGGTCTCGCCGTGGGCGATCTGGGACTTCTTCTCGTCGAGGTCCTGAAGCTGCAGGCCCAGGAGGTTCGTGGCCTTGGAGAACGAGAAGCGCGTGCGGGTGGAGTTGTCGCGGAAGAGCGAGACGGCAAGGCCCGAGTTGAAGATGCGCGGCGAGATGTTGCGCTCGCGGAGGTTGCGCAGGGCGGCGGCCACGGCGTAGAGGGCGCGGAGCTCGTCGGTGGTCTTGTCCCAGGTGTGCAGGAAGTCGGAGTTGTACATTCCGGAGAAGTCGTAGCCGGCAAGCTCGTCGAGGAGGGCGGAGAAGTCCTTGGCCATGGTGGTTCCTTTCGATGGATGGCGATGGAGGTTGGACGGTCTATGGCTCGTCAGCGGGCGGGACCGTGGCGGGCGGGTCATGCCGGGGAGTCTGGGCGGGCGACGAGGCGCCCGCCCGACGAGGGAAGGGCGAGATGCCCGCCACGGAGCCGCGCAACGTCGACGACGTTACTGAATGTCGTTATCGGTGGCGCCGGCGCGGAACACGGTGACGTCGCCGGTCTTCTTGGACTCGTCGTAGAGGTTCACGGCGGCAACGTAGACGCCGGCGGCGGTCACGAGGTCCTGCTTGTAGGTGACCTCGTTGGGGGCGTGCGCCTGGCTCTCGGCGCCGGGTCCGAAGCCGACGCATGGGATGCCGTAGCGGCCCTGGATGGAGACGCAGTTCGTGGAGAAGGTCCACTTGTCGGTCAGCGGGCGGCCGGCGCGCTTGTCCATGGACTGCTCGCAGCCGATGCGCTCGTCACCATAGAGGGCGTGGTGCGCATCGACGAGCGCCTGGACGTGAGCGGCGCTCTCGGCGTTGATCCACGTGGGGAAGTAGGCCTCGGTCTCGTAGACGGTGCCCTTCCAGCTGGGACGGTCATACATGTACATGGAGACCTCGACGTCGTCGCCGTACTTCTTGACGGCGGGAAGGTTGCGGATCTCGTCGAGGCAGGAGTCCCAGGTCTCGCCGGCAGTCATGCGGCGGTCGATCGAGATCGCGCAGGAATCGGCGACGGCGCAGCGGCTGGGCGAGGTGTAGAAGATCTGGGAGACGGTGCAGGTGCCGCGGCCCAGGAAGCGGGCGTCCATGTAGTGGTCGGGGTTGTACTTGGGGTCGAGCATCTTGACGAGACCCTTGATGTCGGTCGACTCGTCGCAGCCGTTGTTGTTGAGGGCGCGGACGTCGGCGATGATGTCGGCCATCTTGTAGATGGCGTTGTCGCCGCGGTCGGGCGCGGAGCCATGGCAGGAGACGCCGTGGACGTCCACGCGGATCTCCATGCGGCCGCGGTGTCCGCGATAGATGCCGCCGTCGGTGGGCTCGGTGGAGATGACGAACTCGATCTTCTCCGCCGCGTCCTCCGGGCCGTCGAAGTACTTGTTGACGATGTACTGCCAGCACATGCCGTCGCAGTCCTCTTCCTGGACCGAGCCTACGACCATGATCTTGTAGCCCTCGGGGATGAGGCCCTTATCCTTCATGATCTTGGCGGCATAGGTGGCGCTGGCCATGCCGCCCTCCTGGTCGGAGCCGCCGCGGCCGTAGATGACCTCGTCGTCCTCATAGCCCTCGTAGGGGTCGTGCGTCCAGTTGTCGCGGTTGCCGATGCCCACGGTGTCGATGTGGGAGTCGATGGCGATGATCTTGTCGCCCTCGCCCATCCAGCCGATCACGTTGCCCAGGCCGTCGACCTCGACCTTGTCGAAGCCGAGCTTCTCCATCTCGGCCTGGATGCAGGCGACGACCTCGCCCTCCTCGCAGGACTCGGAGGGGTGGGAGATCATGGCGCGCAGGAAGGCGGTCATGTCCTTGCCATAGTCCTCGGCTGCTTTCTTGATCTGATCGAAATCCAACTCTTTCATCGTGGTGCAATCCTCTCTCCCTTACGGGGTTGATACACGTCCTCGTGACGGAGGGCCGGTATATCCCTCCGTGCTCAAACAGTCCTCGGCTGCGCTCCGCTTGCCTGCGGAACTCCGCGCGGAGGGATATACCGGCCCTCCGCCCTACAAGGGGCACATGATCTGCCATCCGGACTCGAAAACAATGGAGTGGTGGGTGCCGGACGCCGCTCGCCTCGCCGCGAGCTCCGCAGTTCGCGTGGGCTACCCGAGCAGCGGCGCGGACAGTGCCCGGCACCCCTAGCCGACGTTACTCAGCCGGATAGGCGCCGTCCCAGACCACCTTGCGATAGTTCACCGGGTCGGTATCGCCCTCGGTGGAAAAGAGCAGCACGGAGCTCGTCTCGTCGAGACCGATGGCCTCGCGCAGCCCTGCATAGGACTCGTCGGTCATGATGGTGTCGATGAGGCCTGCGCCCACCGCTCCGGACTCGCCGGAGATCACGCGCGGGTCGCCCGAGAGCGGGGCGCCGAGGACGCGCATGCCGCGGGCGGCGACCCAGTCGGGGCAGGACACGAAGACCTTCACGTGGTTGCGCAGGATGTCCCAGCCGAGCGTGTTGGGCTCGCCGCAGGCGAGGCCCGCCATGATCGTGGGCATGTCGCCGTCCACGATGCGCGGGTCTCCGTCGCCGGCCACGGCGCCCTTGTACAGGCAGGCTGCCTCAGAGGCCTCCATCACCACGAAGGTGGGCGGGTTGTCGGGGAACAGGTTGGCGAAGTAGCCCACCACGGCGCCCGCGAGCGAGCCGACGCCCGCCTGAACGAACACATGGGTGGGGCGCTCGACGCCGGCGGCGGCATACTGCTCGGCGGCCTCGGAAGCCATCGTGCCGTAGCCTTCCATGATCCAGGAGGGGATCTCCTCGTAGCCCTCCCAGGCGGTGTCCTGGACGATGACGCCGTTCTCGCAGGCATCGGCCTCGGCGGCAGCCATGCGCACGCACTCGTCGTAGTTCACGTCCTCGATGGTGACGGTGGCGCCCTCCTTGGCGATGTTGTCGAAGCGGCTCTTCACGCTGCCCTTGGGCATGTGGACGACGGCCTTCTGGCCCAGCTTGTTGGCGGCCCAGGCGACGCCGCGACCGTGGTTGCCGTCCGTGGCGGTGAAGAAGGTGGCCTGGCCGAAGTCGCGGGCGAGCTCGTCGCTCGTCAGGTAGTCATAGGTCATCTCGGAGACGGGCTTGCCGGTCTTCTCGGCGATGTAGCTCGCCATGGCGAAAGAGCCGCCGAGCACCTTGAAGGCGTTGAGCCCAAAACGATAGCTCTCGTCCTTGACGGCGAGGTTCGCAAGGCCGAGCTCCGACGCCAAGGCGTCGAGCTTCGCAAGCGGGGTCACCGAGTACTGGGGAAAGCTGCCGTGGAAGGCACGCGCCGCGGCCACGTGCTCGAGCGACATGATGGAAAGATGCTCGTCGGCGCTCTTCTCCATGCGGTTCTCAACCCATTCGATCTTGCTGTGCGACATAGGTGCGGCTCCTCCTTGGGTTTGGGGCTGGTATGCCGGACGCCAGGCGTCCGAACGTTTTATTCGCCAAGCAAACTTTTTGTTTGACACTGATGTTGTACCACGCACGGCCATACCTATGCAAGACTTTTTGTTAGGTCCGGCAGACGGATGGTTTGACCCGGTAAACGGTAATATGCCGAACAATCTATGAATTCCCTATCAACCTAACAAACTTTTTGTTAGGTTATTGACAGCATGTTAGAGGAGGACCGCCATGACCGAATCTCAGATTGATTTCTATCGCCGCCTTGCAAAGGCCCTCGCCTTGCAGTTTGGACCGCGCTGCGAGGTCGTCGTGCACGACCTCGAGGCCGAAGACCTCGACCACGCCGTCGTCGCCATCGAGAACGGCCACGTGAGCGGCAGAAGCCTGGGCGCCGGCCCGTCCCACGTGGTGCTCGAAGCGCTCCAAGGCGACCCCGAGCTGCTGCAGGACCGTCCCCCCTACCTCACGAAGACCATCGATGGGCGCACCTTGAAGTCGAGCACCGTCTTCATCCATGACGACGAGGGCAAGCCCGTGGGGATCCTTGCCATCAACTATGACATCACGCTCATGGCCGCGCTCGAGCAGGAGCTCGCCTCCTTCACCCAGACCCCCGACGACGGCCGCGACCGCGAGCCCGAGGCCATCACCCGAAACATCGCCGACCTGCTCGACGACCTATTTGCCGAAAGCGTGCGCCAGGTAGGCAAGCCACCCGCGCTCATGACCAAGGAGGACCGCGTGCGCGCCATCGGGTATCTCGACCGCCGCGGCGCCTTCCTCATCAGCAAGTCGAGCGAACGCGCCTGCGAGTTCTTCGGCATCTCGAAGTACTCCTTCTACACCTACCTCAACGAGGCCAAGGCCGAGGCGGACGAAGAAGCCTGACGGAACGTTACAACCTGTGGCACGGCGCCCTTCCCCTTGCCGCGGCCAGACCCAGACGGCTACCATTACCTCACGCGTCGAAGCGCACGACGGGCAGGGCGGCGAAGGGAGCCGGATGGATGAGACGACGCTTGAGAAGGCGGAGCACGTGCCGCAGGTGAGCATCATCGTGCCGGTGTATAACGCCGCCGCCCACCTGAAACGCTGCATCTCGAGCATCCTCGCGCAAGACATCGACGACCTGGAGCTCATCCTGGTCGACGACGGCTCGACCGACGGTTCGGCAGGGCTGTGCGACGAGGCCGCGCGGCGGGATGCCCGCGTGCGCGTGATCCACCAGCAAAACCTCGGCGTCTCGGTGGCGCGCAACGCCGCCTTGGACGTTGCCCGGGGCACCTACCTGCAATTTGTCGATGCCGACGACTGGCTGTCGGCGGAAGCGAGCCGCCTCATGGTGCGCGCCGCCGAGCGGACCGGCTCGGACATGGTGGTCACCGACTTTTTCCGCGTGGTGGACAAGCTCGCCTCGCGCAAGGGCGACATCGACCTCGACCGGCCCATCACGCCCGAAGAATACGCCGACTTCATGATCGAGAACCCCGCCGACTATTATTACGGGGTGATCTGGAACAAGCTCTTTCGCCGCGACGTGGTGGAAGAGCACCGCCTGCGCATGGATCCCGAGCTCTCGTGGTGCGAGGACTTCATCTTCAACATGGAATACATCGTGCACACGCGCCTCATCTACCCCCTGCGTGTGCCGGTGTACTACTACGTCAAGACGAAGGGCTCGCTGATCGAGAAGAGCCTCACGATGGGCAACATCGTGCGCATGAAGCTCTCGGTGATCGAGTATTACGACGACTTCTTCCGCCGGGTCTACGACGAAGCGGACTATGAGGCCAGGCGCAGCGAGATCCGCGGCTTCCTGTTCACCTACTCGCACGACGACGCCGTCATCGGCATGCTGCCCAGCACCAAGAAGCTCGGACGGGAGCGCGTGCGGGCAATCGTTACGCCGGGCACCACGCGGCACCCCTTGAGCGCCTCGTACTTTGCCCAGAAGGTGTGGCTGCGGACGCTCCAGACCGTCGCGGACCAGTTTGACTTCGAGCTGAGAGAGGCCCAGGTGCTCGCCTACCTGCATTTCGCGGGGGGCATGGCGGGCATGGGCGAGCTCGTCGACTTCCTCGGCATACCGACGGTGACCCTCGCCCCCACCATCGCCGGGCTCGCGGCAAAGCAGCTCATCAAGGTGGGACCCAATGTCGAGGCGGTGCTCGACCGCATCGCCGAGACCGACGACGAGGGCAAGGTGTCGCAGATCTTGCGGTCGCTCAGCGACAAGCTCGAGCTGGGGCCGAAGGGCGCACATTCCGCCCAGGCCAAGTTGCGCGAGAGCCTGGGACCCGAAGATGTCCCCCTCGCGTCCATTCGCCTCTACAAGCTGCCGGCGACCCTCGCCGAGGCGATCGGGCGCGCCGCCGAGGACGCGCGCAAGCTCTGCCTCAGGGGGCTCGAGGACGACGCGGCGTCACGGATAGACGGTCTCGTCGCACAGGTCAAGGACAACGCCCAGCGCCTGTTTGGCGAGGACCGCTGAGGACCTGCCGGGAGCGGCCGCCTCAGCGCCCGGCGGCGAGATGCTTGCGGCGCATGACGCGGTTGAGGCGCTCTGCGGCGAGGACCATCACCGCGAGCAGCGCCGCGAGATAGACGGGATAGAGCCGAACATCGATGCTTTGCGCGATGACGCCGAACAGCGGCGACATGACGAGCGAGCCGATGTTGGCAAATGCCATCTGCATGCCGGTGAGCTCGAGCGCCACATCCTCGCCGAAGCGCGCCGGCGTCGCATGGATGATGGACGGGTAGATGGGCGCGCACCCCACGCCAAGGCACACGAGGCCCGGTGCGAGCAGCGCGTCCGTCCCCTGCGCGACGACGGCGATAAGCCCCGCCGCTATGAGTGCCTGGCCGAGGCGGATCATATTGTGCTCGCGCACCTTCATGGACACGAACCCGCTCACCGCGCGCCCCGCCGTGATGCCGATGAAGAATAGCGACGCCCACCCTGCGGCCGTGCCGGCATCGATGCCGCGACCAAGCGTGAGATAGGTCGCCGCCCAGGTGCCGCAGGTGCCCTCGAGCGCGCAATAGCAGAAGAAGCTGATGAGCACGGCCACGACGCCGTCGATGCGCAAGATCTCGCGGCGGGTGCGATGCGCTCGCCTGCCGGTGACCTCCGGCCCGGTACCGTCAAGATTCTTGCGCACTTTCCGACAGCCCCATAGGCCCGCCCTCCGGTGCGGCTACCCCTCCAGCAGCGTCACGTCCAGATAGCGGCGGGACCCCCATTCGCTCTC
>NZ_JACJKQ010000026.1 GCF_016901575.1 Enorma phocaeensis | reverse complement strand
AGATGTGTATAAGAGACAGCTCCTGCCTTGCCCCCTCCCCGCCCGTCTTTTGACCGTGGGGGCACGGGCTCATGCCAAAAACAGCGACACCAGAATCGGCACAAAGGTGGAGCAGATTATGCCATTGACCAGGGAGAAAACCACGGTGCGCTCGTCAGTGTACTTGATC
Organism: Enorma phocaeensis; assembly: GCF_016901575.1. GTDB lineage: Bacteria > Actinomycetota > Coriobacteriia > Coriobacteriales > Coriobacteriaceae > Limicola > Limicola phocaeensis_A. The sequence goes on along the minus strand of NZ_JACJKQ010000026.1, from coordinate 14,456 downwards.
ATCATGGGCAGGGTCGTATCTTCGCTCGTGGCCGCCGCCGCAGCGATGCAGGCATAGTAGTTGAGCCGTCGCGCGATGAGGGGGATGCTGAAAAACGAGAGGAGCTCGCGCATGAGGCTCGCCAGGAACGCGATGGCGCCCAGCTGGGCGCCGCCAAGCCCCTCGATGGTAACGCCCACCAGGCTATACCACCCCAGGCCGCTTGCCACCGCCATACCCTCGCGCGGCAGATAGCCCAGCAGCAGCGCGGCGACGCAACCTCCCGCGACCGACCCCACGATCACGCCCGCGGGAATCACGAGCGTTTTGATGTGGTGCTCCCGGATGCTGGAGATGAGCCCGCGATGCATGCCGACGCTTACGCCCACCAGCAGCATGAGCACGTCGAGAATGAGGTCGCTCGCCGAGACGACGGCCTGCAGCAGGGCAGTATCCCCCGCGCAGACGCCCGCACCAATGCCTGCAAGCAGCGCGACGAAAGCGAAGACCACCATGGTCTCCCCGCGCAAGAACGCAAGGACCCTCGCTACGAGCGACCCGCCGGAAGCGTCTTTGGGCCTGCCGCCATCCTGCGGCGCCCTGCCGTCCCCCATGAGCCAGGAGGTCAGCGCATAGACGATGGCGATCGAGAATGCCATGGGAAGCAGGCAGAAGACCAGGCTCTGCAAGCCCCACGTGCCCAGCTCGCGAAAGAACTCGTCGTTTTGGCCAAGCGACACGCCCATGGTGAATATGAGCAGGCAGGTGCAAACGACCTGCAGCAGCTCGACGGGTCGTTTGCAGGCAGCGGGCACCACAAAGCACCCCGCCACGACGCCCACAAGCATGATAACGAGAATATCCACCGCGCCCCCTCGCTCCTCGCGCCGAAAAAGGACAGCCCCCGCGAGGGCTGCCCTTTGCATGTGCCGCATGGGGCACTGATTTCCAGCTGCTCAGTGTACTCCAGGCCGGCGCGCCAACCAACCCGGGCACGTCCGAGCGCCCCTTTTGCTACACCAGCAGCTTGGCGATCTGCACGGCGTTGGTCGCAGCGCCCTTGCGAATCTGGTCGCCGCAGCACCAGAAGGTGATGCCGCGCGCCGCCTCGGGATTCGAGATGTCGCGGCGCAGGCGTCCGACCCAGATGAGATCCTGGTCGGAGGTGTCGATCGGCATGGGGAAGCGATCGTGCGCGCTCTCGGCGCCTCGGTCGTCGACCAATTTGACGCCGGGAGCCCCCGCAAGCGCCTCGCGCGCCTCTTCGAGCGTGATATCGCCCTCGAACTCAAGCGTCACGCTTTCGGAGTGCGAGCGCAGCACGGGCACGCGCACGCAGGTGCAGCACACCGCGAGCTCGGGAAGATGCATGATCTTGCGGCCTTCGTTCTGGAGCTTCATCTCCTCCGAGGTGTACCCCTCGTCGTCAAATCCGCCGATCTGCGGGATGAGGTTGCTCACGAGCTGCGCCGCAAATGCCTTCGGCTCGGGAATCGCCTCTTCACGTCCCATGGCCGCGATCTGCGCCTCGAGCTCGGCCATGCCGGGTGCGCCGGCGCCCGATGCCGCCTGGTACGTGGAGACAATCATACGCTTCACGCCGGCGACCTTATGCAGGGGCCAGGTGGGCACCAGCGCGATGATGGTGGCGCAGTTGGGGTTGGAGATGATGCCCTTGTGCCACGACACGTCATCGGCGTTGATCTCGGGAATCACCAGCGGCACCTCGGGGTCCATGCGGAAGGCGTGGCTGTTGTCCACCACCGTGGCCCCCGCCTCGACGGCGGCCGGAAGCAGCTGCTTGGCAATGGCGTCGTCGGCGGCGCCGAGCACGATGTCGCAACCCTCGAAGGCCGCCGGCGTAGCCTCCTCGATAACGACCTCTTCGCCACGGAAGGAGAGCGTCTTGCCCGCGCTGCGCGCGCTTGCGAGCAGCTTGATCTTGCCTACAGGAAACTCCTGCTCTTCAAGACAGGCAAGCATCTGCGTGCCAACCGCTCCCGTGGCACCCAGAATGGCAACCGTGTACTCCTTCATGGCGTTCGACCTCCCGTGTTCTGAATGAGTCAGTTGGTCGAGTGTACCGTTGCAGTATTTCCGTTGTGTGAATACCCGATTTTTTGTTCGCGAAGGCCAGGGGCGACGGGGAACATCGGCCGATTATCATCTAGGCTGTTGCGCCAATCCAAGAAGATCGTCATTCGTCCTCCCCGCCCTTTATTGCCGCGTGAGTGGCGCCGCATGACGATCAGGGACCCCTGTGATCGGGGGCGTCTGTGCGGCCCTTTTGTGACGAACGGGGCAGCGTGGCCAATCTACTCGTGAGCTGGGCATGGCCATCGCGGACCGCGACCTCGATTGGTCATTTTTCCGAGCGCTGGGCATGAGACAAGCCAAGGTCGTCCTAGGGAAAGAGGCCCTATGGTATAAAGCATGGCGTAATGCTGGCCCATATTGCTCCAGCCTGGGAGGCGGGCGCCTCTAGGAAGCATCCCCCTACCCAGAGGTCATGCCGATTGACCTCCGCAGGCCGGGCTCCACGAGACCCATGCCCAGCTCTCGAATGATTTGACCTGACGCGCCATCACCCGCAAGCAAGCTGCCCAGAGGCCAGTCGATTTGGCCTTAGGCCCGCCGGCAACCATCGCCCACCGTCCCATAGAGCCTAGACGAAGCCGATAGCGCTTCCGGGACCGGCGCGGGCGCGCCATACCTGAGCTCGGGGCCGTCATGGATGGGGCAAGGCAGCCCAGCCTGTCGAGAATGCCCGGAAGGGCGCGTTCGTCGCCGCGCCGGGCGCTCGCCCCGTTGCAGCCACGCCCTCCGGCGCCCCTGCCGCAATTCTGAGGATGCCTTCGTCGCATCTCAGCCTCAAGCCGCCGGACATAAAAAGCCTCCCGTTTCTCACGTCCGAGAAACGGGAGGCATAGTATCGTTGCCGAGGCCCTCTCTGTATGATGCCTGTCTTTCGCTACCTCACCGATGCGGGGTGCGACGCCGCCTCGGCGCGCTTCAGGTCCTTGAGCTCAAGCAGGTGGTCGCCATCGGAGAAGGCGCTGTAGATAGCGCGGATGGCGCGCTCGAAGTCGACGTCGCGCACGCCCACGATGATGTTGATCTCGTCAGAACCCTGGGCGATCATGCGGATGGAGATGCCCTCCTGGCCGAGCGCCGCGAACAGGCTTCCCGAGATGCCCGGACGCCCGCTCATGTTGCGGCCGACCGTCGAGATGAGCGCCAAGTCGTCGACGACCTTGATGCCATCAGGCTGAACCTCGGTCTTGATGTCCGCCACGATGGACCACAGCGAGTCCTTCACGTCCTCGCCCTGCACGACCACGGCAAACGAGTCGATGCCCGAGGGAATGTGCTCGATCGACACGCGATAGCGCTCAAAAATCGAGAGCACGCGACGAACGATGCCCACCTCGTTGGACATGTGGTCCTTCAGGATATGCACGGCGACGAAATTGCGCTTGCCCGTAACGCCCGTGATGATGGGCTCGTCGGCCACGTAGTCCTCGCGGTCGGAGATGATGGTTCCCGGGTCAAGGGGGCGGTTGGTGTTCTTCACCGCGATCGGGATCCCGGCCTCCATCACGGGGAACACGGCCTCCTCGTGCAGCACCGAGGCGCCCATATAGGAGAGCTCGCGCATCTCGGAATAGGTGATGCGGGAGATGGGCTGCGGATGAGGAACGACGCCCGGGTCTGCAGAGAGGAAGCCCGAGACATCCGTCCAGTTCTCATATAGCGCCGCATCGAGGCACTTGGCGAGGATCGATCCCGAAATGTCTCCGCCGCCGCGATCGAGCAGCATGATGCGGCCCTCGCGGGTGGCGCCATAGAATCCCGGCATGACGAAGCCGCCCGGGACGCCGCGCTCCTGAATGAGCGCCTGGGTGCGCGTCATGGACAGGGTGCCGTCGTGGTGAAACGCCACGACATCGGCTGCATCCAAGAACGGAAGCCCCAGGTATTCGGCCATCAGGCGAGCGGTGAAGTACTCGCCGCGGCTCACCAGCTCTTCGGTGGTGAGGTCCCCCGCCTTGGCTTTCTCGGCAAAGGTGGCGAACTCCTCGCGAATGGGATACGTGAGCCCCAGCTCGTCGGCGATGTCGAAATAGCGCTGGCCGATATCCGTCAGGAGGTCGTCGCACGAGACGTGGTAGCGCACGTGGGCCGCAACAAGGTAGAGCAGGTCGGTGACCTTGGCGTCCGACTTATAGCGACGGCCACACGCCGACACGACGACGAAGCGGCGGGACGGGTCTGCCTCGATGATGGAGCGGATCTTTTTGAAGTGCTCGGCATCGGCCACCGAAGACCCGCCGAATTTAGCAACTTTAATCATGACAAAGAGGTTACCTTTCTTAAGCCGTGATTGCGCGGCGCAGCGCTCTGATACCATGGGCCTACGAAATGACCAGGCAAACAAGGAGCTACCGACATGAGTTTGTATCATAGTACACGTTCACGTGCTTTAGCATGCTCAAGTAAAGACGCCATACGCACCGGCATCGCACCCGACGGCGGCCTGTTTGTCTGTGACGCCCTGGGAGGCGAGAAACTCGACGTAAGCGCCTTGGCGTCTAAAGACTACGCCGCCATCGCCCGCGAAGTGCTCGGAATGTTACTTCCTGATTACACGCCCGACGAGATAGCCGTCTGCGTCGATGAGGCATATGCGAATTCGTTTGCAAGTCCCGAGGTCACGCCGCTGGTCGCCCTCGAGGGCGCGGGCGAGGCGGACGGGGTCGGCACCTATGTGCTCGAGCTGTTCCACGGCCCCACCAGCGCCTTCAAAGACGTCGCGCTCCAGATGCTTCCGCGTCTCATGGCGCGTACGTCGAGCGACAGCGCTGACGAGAGCATCATGATCGTCACCGCCACCTCCGGCGACACCGGCAAGGCCGCCCTTGCAGGCTTTGCCGACGCTCCGGGGTGCGGCATCACCGTGTTCTACCCCGAAGGCAAGGTCAGCCACGTCCAGCAGCTGCAGATGACCACGCAGGCGGGCAAGAACGTCTCCGTTTGCGGCGTGCGCGGCAATTTCGACGATGCCCAGAGCGCCGTCAAGCGCATCTTTGCCGACCAAGAGCTCGCCTGTCGCCTGCGCAAGCGCGGCGTGGCGCTTTCCAGCGCAAACTCCATCAACGTGGGACGCCTCGTGCCGCAGGTGGTCTATTACTTCGCCGCCTATGCGCAGCTCCTGCGCGCAGGCGCCGTCAAGCCGGGCGACGAGGTCGAGTTCTGCGTGCCCACCGGCAACTTCGGCGACGTGCTCGCCGGCTACTATGCCAAGCTGCTGGGCCTGCCCGTCGCACGCCTGCTGGTCGCAAGCGATAAGAACAACGTGCTCTACGACTTTTTGACCACGGGCGTCTACGACCGCAACCGCCCCTTCTTCACCACCACCTCGCCCAGCATGGACATCCTCATCTCGTCCAATCTGGAGCGCATGCTCTACTTCCTGTCGGGTGGCGACTGCGACCTGGTCGCGCGCCTCATGGGAGAGCTCGCCGAGAGCGGCCGCTACGAGATCTCTCCCGATCTTCTGGCAGGCATTCAAGAGGTCTTCGGATGCGGATGGGCCGACGAGAAGCAGGTCGCGGAGGCCATCGCCGCCTGCTGGCAAGACCATGGCTACGTCATGGACCCGCACACCGCCTGCGGCTATCACGTGCTCGGCCAGACGCCTGCCGCCGCAGGCGCCCGCGCACGCGTGCTTCTCTCTACGGCAAGCCCCTATAAGTTCCCGCGCGCCGTGGCAGAGGCGCTCGGGCTCAGGACTCCGAAGGATGATTTTGCCTGCATGGACGTTCTCGCCCAGGCAACCGGCACGCAGCCGCCCGCACAGCTTTCCTGCCTTGCCGACGCACCCATCCTCCACGACAGCGTGGTCGATATCGACCGCATGGAAGCCTTCGTGGAGCGCGCCGCCAAGAAGCTGTAGCGCCCGCCCCGAGCTCGTCGACCCGAGTTCGCTCGACCATAACCACGCCTCCGCGCGACGTCTTCGCCTCGCCTCCGCCCCGCGACGACGTCGCGCGGTTTATCCTTATGCCATGCAGCGTATGTCGCGCGGCGTCCCATCAGCCTCGCTTCAGCTTGAAAGGAACCATCAGATGATTCGCGTCACCGTACCCGCCACCAGCGCCAACCTGGGCATTGGCTACGATACGCTCGGCATGGCGGTGTCGCTCTACTCGCACTTCACCTTCGATCGTGCCGAGAGCCTCACCATCACCGGCTGTCCCGAGGAGTTCCAGAACGCGGACAATATGGTGTATGTCGCCTTCGAGCAGGCGCTTGCGGCGTGGGGCGAAGACCCCTTCCCCATCTCGATCGACATCCAGACCGAAATACCCGTCGCGCGCGGCCTAGGCTCCAGCTCGACATGCGTGGTCGCCGGCATCATGGGCGCGGCCGCGCTCACCGGCCACACGGTAACGCGAGAGGAGCTCGTCGCGCTCGCAACGCAGATGGAGGGCCACCCCGACAACGTTGCACCGGCCATCTTGGGAGCAGCCGTATGCTCCTTCACGCCCGAAGGGGAGCTGCCGCGCTGCCTGCGCTACAACGTGAGCGATCGTCTGCGCTTCATCACTGTGATCCCTCCCTACGAGGTGCACACCTCCGACGCCCGCAAGGTGGTGCCGCAGGAAGTCCCCCTCTCGACTGCCGTGTGGCAGATGGGACGCATCGCCGGACTCACGCGCGGCCTTGAAACGGGCGACACCGCGCTCATCGCTGCGGCAAACGACGACCGCCTGCAGGAGCCGTACCGTCGACGCCTCATCCCCGACTACGACGCCATTCGCGAGACCTGCCTCTCGGGCGGCGCGAAGACCATCTGGATCTCTGGCTCGGGCTCGACCCTCATGGCGGTGACGGACGACACCATCGTGGCGAAGTTCTTGCAGGTGCGCCTGCGCGAGAGCTTCCCCGCATGCGAGACGCACATCCTCACCTGCGACACCGAGGGCGCGCAGATCGAGTATCTGTAGGGCCAGCGCCCGACACGCGCCCCGGCTCTGGGCTTCGTTCTTTCTCTGCTGCCATCGCCGGCTGCCTTGGCGCTGCCGGCCCTCTGCTAGGATGTGTGCAGCACATCTTCAGACAGGAGCAGCATGTCAAAGCGATTGTCCAACAAAGCACCGCAACACCACCGCAAGCACCCCTCGACCGCGCGGGCGACAGGTCGACCACAGCGAGCGAATCTCGACCCATGCGGCCCCACGGCGCTCGGCTTCACGCGGGCCGACTTTCCTCCCACCACGCGCGCCGACATGGAGGAGCGCGGCTGGAACCAGTGCGACTTTGTCTATGTCTCGGGCGACGCCTACGTCGACCATCCCAGCTTTGGTACCGCCATCATCGTGCGGCTTCTCGAATCCCACGGATACCGCGTGGGCGTCATCGCCCAACCCGATTGGCGTGACCCCGCAAGCGTCGCCGCGCTCGGAGAGCCTCGCCTGGGATTTTTTGTCTCCGCCGGCAACATGGACTCCATGGTGAACCATTACAGCGTCTCGAAGCACCGCCGCCGCACCGACGCCTACACGCCAGGCGGAGCCTCCGGCGCGAGGCCCGATCACGCCGTGGTGGTCTACGGCAACCTCATCCGCCGCACCTTCAAAGAGACGCCCATCATCTTGGGCGGCATCGAGGCAAGCTTGAGGCGCCTCGCCCACTATGACTACTGGTCGGACCGCCTCAAACGCTCCATCCTGCTTGACTCGGGCGCAGACCTCGTTTCCTATGGCATGGGAGAGCGCTCGGTCGTCGCCATCGCCGACGCGCTAGATTCGGGCCTCCCGGCAGAGCAGATCACCTATATCGAAGGCACGGTCTATCGCACCCGCTCGCTCGACGAGGTATATGACTACACGCTCCTCCCCAGCTGGGACGAACTCGAAGCCGACCGCCTCACCTATGCCAAAAGCTTTAACACCCAGTACGAAAACATGGACCCGTTCTCGGGGAAACGCCTGGTCGAACCCTATCCGCACAACGTCTTCGTCGTGCAGAACCCTCCGTCGAAGCCGCTTTCTCAACCCGAGTTCGATGAGGCATACGACCTGCCCTATACGCGAACCTACCACCCAGACTACGAGGCGGCAGGCGGCGTTCCGGCGCTCAAAGAGGTCAAGATGTCCCTCATCTCGAACCGCGGGTGCTTTGGCGAGTGCTCGTTTTGCGCGCTCACCTTTCACCAAGGGCGCATCGTGCAGACGCGAAGCCATAAGAGCCTGCTTGCGGAGGCTCGCAAGATCACCCAGGAGCCCGACTTCAAGGGATACATCCATGACGTGGGCGGCCCCACCGCCAACTTCCGGCAGCCGGCGTGCAAAAAGCAACTGACCCGCGGGGCATGCGTCCACAAGCGTTGCCTGTGGCCTGACGTCTGCCGTCAGATGGACGTCTCGCATCGTGACTATGTGCAGCTTCTCCGCGAGTTGCGCAGCCTGCCGGGGGTGAAAAAGGTATTTGTCCGCAGCGGCATTCGATTCGACTACGTGCTCGCCGACACCGACGACACCTTCATCCGCGAGCTCTGCGCCCATCATGTGTCCGGCCAGCTCAAGGTCGCCCCCGAGCACGTGAGCGATGCGGTGCTTTCAGTCATGGGAAAGCCGAGCCGCTCGGTCTACGACCGCTTCGTCACAAAGTACCGAGAGGTCAATAAAGAGCTGGGCAAGAAGCAATATCTGGTTCCCTACCTCATGTCGAGCCATCCCGGCTCCACCCTGCGCGAAGCCGTCGAGCTCGCAGAGTACGTGCGCGACATGGGCTACATGCCCGAACAGGTGCAGGACTTCTATCCCACGCCCTCCACGATGTCTACCTGCATGTACTATACCGGTGTCGATCCGCGCACCATGAAGCCTATCTACGTGCCCAAATCGGCACATGAAAAGGCCCTGCAGCGCGCACTCATCCAGTATCGGAAACCCGAGAACTACGATCTGGTGGTTGAGGCGCTGCGCAAAGCAGGCAGAGGGGACCTCATCGGCTTTGGGCCCAAATGCCTCGTGAGGCCCACGCGTCCGCACGGCACGAAGCAGCCGCGACAGTCCGGACGCCAGGCCAAGAGTTTCGATGGGCACGGGGCGCGAGGACCGGTCGGCAAGGGCGCCAAGCGCGGAGCCAACGCCATCGGACGCAACCGGGCGGGACAAGGGCGAGAAGCCAACCGCGGAGGCCACCGGGGATAGCCGGACCGGCGCTCGGGCCACACGGAAGCTTCCTGTGCATTTTGGACGCCCAGACGGGACCTCTTATGCAGAACGGCCGCCAAGGGGCCTCTATGCGGGACTTGGCGTCCATTCTGCAACAGAAGTCGTCCCGCGGCGTCCAAAACGCACAGGAAGTCACGCGCGGCGGCGCAGCAGGGCGCGGAGACGACGAGACGCGGCGGCGACCGCGCAGCATGCAACTTTTTACGTTTTCGGCTCTAAAACGTAAAAAGTTGCATGTCTAGGAGAGACCGACGAGGCGATCAAGTCGATGAGACCCTTCTCAACGCAATAAGCTCATCCGACCCAACCAGCCTTTTGATGAGAGGGCCTCCTCGCTGGCAGGCAGATCCGTCAGCGAGGAGGCCCTCGACCATGCGCGGGGCCAAACGCCCCGCTAGAGCGAACCGAAACGGGGCACGCTCAGCATCGCCCCATAGGCGCATCTGCTCGATGCCTACAGGCACGCCTGCTCGATACGTGCCTTAAGCTTGTCGATGCCCAGACCACTCTCAGAGCTCGTGACGATGATGTCATCGGCTGCGACATCGAGCTGCTTGCGAATCGTCGCAAGCTGGCGGCCCTGCTGCGAGCGACTCAGCTTATCTGCCTTGGTAAGGGCGACCACAAAGGGATATCCCCCCTCCTGGAGAAACTCGATCATCTGATGGTCGAGGGCGCTGGGATCGTGGCGAATGTCCACCAGCGAGACCACCAAGTTGAAGCTGCGCTCAAGGTTGAAGAAATCGCCGATGAGCTTCGCCCAGCGATCGCGCTCAGCCTTCGAACGTTTAGCGAAGCCGTATCCCGGCAGATCGATAAAGTGAACGCCATCGGCCTCAAAGAAGTTCACGTTTGCCGTCTTGCCCGGCGTCGCAGAGACCTTCACGAGGCCCTTGCGGTTGAAGATCTTGTTCATGATGGAGGACTTGCCCACATTCGAGCGCCCCACGAACGATACCTCCGGGCACGTCGACGGCGGGATCTGCGACGCCTTGCCGTAGCTGGCGACAAAGTGGACGAGCTGATAATTGATGTGATCGGCCATGGGGATACCTCCTGATGGGGCCTTCTGACAGGTCGATGGGACGATCGGTCGTCCTGACATGGTATCAGTACTCAATGCGCCGAGCAGCGAACGGTAGAAATCAAGCGGCAAACGGCATAATCGTCGAAAGCATCTTCACTCGCCATGTTCCCGAGTTCTCCAAACGCCTGAACGAGCTTGTCGCGCAGATTCCTGAAGAGTACTTCGAGGCGACGCAATCGATTATCTCAAACGCAAAGATGCACCTCGGCAAGCAGCTGGACGAGAACATCTACCTTTCGCTCACCGACCACATCCACTTCACCATCGAACGCGCCCGGCGCGGCGTTCAGATACGCAACCGCCTCCTCATCGAGACAAAGATGCTCTACCAAGAGGAATTCGCCGTCGCTCTCGAGGCAATCGATTACCTCATGAAGCGATTCGACGTCAAGCTCCCCGAAGACGAGGCTGCGTTCATCGCGCTGCACTTCGTAAATGCCGAAACCGAGACCAGCATGGACAAAACGATCGAGATCACCCGCATGGTGCAAGAGGTCGTCTCGCTCATCCGCCATCACTTTCACATCGAGATCGACCCGGCGTCGCTCGATTACTACCGCTTGATGATTCACCTCAAGCTGTTTGCCACCCGTGTCATCACCAACCCGGACACGCCTGACAGCTTGCAGGACCCGCAGCTCTTTGAGCTCGTGAAGCATCAGTACGGCGCCGCCTTCGCATGCGTCGAGCAAATCGTGGGCTTCATCGAGGCGACATACCGCTACAAGATCTCGGAAAACGAGCAGCTCTACCTCACGATCCACATCCAGCGTGTCTACGGGCCCCATCTGCATGAGTGATGAGACATAGCGCTCGAGCCCCACAGGCAAGACGCTTTGGCACCGACCCCTTCGATTACCCCCTCGCCTCCCTATGCCGGCTTTGGGAGGCGACCACCAGAGATAGTCAGCAATCACCTGAAAGGAGCGACGATGAATCCCGACACCCTTGCCAGTCAGATCATCGAAGCCGTGGGCGGAAAGGACAACGTCCGCGAAGTATTCCACTGTGTAACCCGTCTGCGCTTTTACCTCAACGACCTCTCCAAGGCCGATGAAGAGCGCCTGAAGAAGACCAACGGCGTGCTCGGCGTGGTCAACACCACCGAACAGCTGCAGATCATCATCGGCAACGAGGTCGACACGGTCTGCAACGCCGTCCAGGCACAGCTTGGCCCCATCGACGCCAAGGCCAAGCTCGACGCCGACGTGGCGAAGAACAAGGAGGAGATGAAGAAATACCGCATCGGCGGCATCTTCGAGACCATCTCCGCAATCATCCTACCCGTCATTCCCGCCATGGCTGGCACCGGTATCCTCAAGGGCGTCGTCACCATCATGACGAGCTACCTCGGCTTTGCCTCTGATGACGTACTCATTCAGGTGCTGACGATGGCGGCCGACTCGGTCTTCTACTTCCTCCCATTCTTCCTCGCATGGTCTTCGGCAAAGCGCTTCAAGACCGACATTGCCATGGCGCTGGTCATCGCCGGCATCCTGCTCTACCCCACGATGACGGCAGGCCAGTCCGCCGGATCCGACCCGATGTATCTGTTCGGCGTGCTGCCCATCCCCTTTGCGAAATACTCCGCAAGCTCCATCCCCATCATCCTGTCAGTCTGGGTGATGAGCTATGTGTATAAGTATGTCGACAAGTTCATCCCCAAGATGCTGCGCCTGGTGTTCACGCCCCTCGTGACCGTGCTCATCATGGCCCCCGTCGCCCTCGTGGTGACCGGCCCCATCGCCAACTACCTTGCCCAGGCCATCGCGACGCTCTTCACCTGGCTCTTCACCGTCTCGCCGCTCATCGCCGGTGCCGTCATCGGCGCCACGCGCTCGCTGCTCGTCTTCACCGGCATGCACCTCTCGCTGGGCGCCGTGTGCCTCAACAACATCTCCGTGCTCGGCTATGATTACATCCTGCCGGTCAACACCATGGGCACCATGGCCATCGTCGGCTGCTGCCTGGGCGTGTGGATCTGCGCCAAGAAGTCCGAGAACAAAGAGATCGGCATGTCGACCTTCGTCTCCTCGTTCCTGGGCATCACCGAGCCGGGTATCTACGGCGTCCTCATGACGTTCCGCACGGCCCTCATCGCCGACATCATCGCCGGCGGCATCGCGGGCGCCTTCGTGGCCACCATCGGCTGCCATGCCTATGCCTACGTCAACTCTTGCATCCTGTCCCTGCCCGTGTTCGTTGACGAGAACTTCGTCTTCATGTGCATCGGCATGGCGCTTGCCACCGCGCTGGGCTGCGGCCTCACCATCTTCTTTGGCCTCGACGAGGGCGACGGCATCAAGGCGCGCCTCTTCAGCAAGAAGGCCGAGCCCGCGCCCGCGGTCGAAGCCGCCGGCGCTGCCACACCGAGCGTCGCCGTCGCAGGCGCCACCAACTCCGTGGACGTGGTGGCAAGCCCGCTCACCGGCTCCGTCTCCCCGCTTTCCGAAACGCCTGACGCCGTATTTGCATCCGGAACGCTCGGCAAGGGCGTCGTGATCGAGCCGACCGAGGGCGTGCTGCGCTCCCCCTTCGACGGCACCGTGACCGCCGTCTATCCCTCCAAGCATGCCATCGGCGTCACCTCCGACTCCGGCGTGGAATGCCTCATCCATATCGGCATCGACACCGTGAACCTTGGCGGCAAGCACTTTGAGATGGCCGTCGAGCAGGGGCAGCACGTGCAGGCGGGCGACACGCTTCTTACCTTTGACATCGACGCCATCAAAGCGGCAGGATACTCCGTCGTCTCCCCGGTCATCATCTCCAACACGGCAAGCTACCTTGACGTGTTCCCCGTAAACGAGCGCGGCGCGGTCAAGGCGGGCGACGAGCTCATCAAGACGCTCAAGTAGCGGACCCCGCCCGGCAACGCCAGCACCACGCGCCGCTGTCGGGCGGAACTACGCGCCGCCGTCGGGCGGGCCCCGACGTCGCTGTTTGCAAGTTTGCTGCTCGTTATTCATTCTTGGGCAAGATTGTGCTGTTAAACGCCCCTAAAAGCCCGCTTTTCAGCACATTCTTGCCCGAGAATGTACAAGCGCCAGCACACACGGCACACGGCACCCATCCACTCACGTTCGAAAGGACCATCATGTACCAGAATCAGGCATCCCTGCACTTTCCCAACGGCTTCCTATGGGGCGGCGCGACCGCTGCCAACCAGGTCGAGGGCGGCTGGGACGAGGGAGGCAAAGGCATGACCATCCAGGACTGCCTGCCCTACCGCGAGGTGGGCGTCGCCGACTTCACCAAGCAGTTCGCCTACAGCTCGGCGGACCTCGCCGAGGCGCTCGCCGCTGGTCCCGAGGCGAACTACCCCAAGCGCCGCGCCATCGACTTCTACCACCACTACAAGGAGGACATCGCGCTCTTCGCCGAGATGGGGTTCAAGGTGCTGCGCGTGTCCATCTGCTGGAGCCGCATCTATACCGACCCGCGCGACCCCGAGCCCAACGAGGAGGGCATCGCCTTCTACGAGGACATGTTCCGCGAGTGCCGCAAGCACGGCATCGAGCCGCTCGTGACGCTGTCGCACTACGACCCGCCGCTCGCGCTCGTGACCGACTACCAGGGCTGGTACTCGCGCGAGGTCATCGACCTCTTCGTGAAGTACGCCCGCACCTGCTTCGAGCGCTTCGGACACCTCGTCAAGTACTGGCTGACCTTCAACGAGGTCGACGCGATGCTGCGCCACGCCGTCACCTCCGGTGGCCTCATCGAGGATCGCTTCCCCGGCAAGAACTTTGACGAGGTCATCTACCAGGCCATGCACCACCAGATGGTCGCCAGCGCCCAGGCCGTGAAGCTCTGCCACGAGATGGTGCCGGGATCGCAGGTCGGCTGCATGATGACGAAGCTCTGCTTCTACCCCTACTCCTGCAAGCCCGAGGACAACCTCGCCACGCAGCAGCGCATGCGCGGCGTCTACCGCTACGTGGACATCCAGGTCTTCGGCGAGTACCCGCGCTACCTGTGGAAGGAGATGGAGCAGAAGGGCGTCTCCATCGAGTACCGCCCCGAGGACATTGTTAGTGTCAATCTATCTTTCGCCGATTCCACCAACGAACCTCACCCGTTCGCGCCAACGCACATGCGCCGATCCCGCCAGCGTCACGCGCCGCTTCCGGCGTCCCGGTCCG
>NZ_JACJKQ010000025.1 GCF_016901575.1 Enorma phocaeensis | reverse complement strand
ACGCCCGTTGGCGGAAACGGTGAAAATACGTTGGCGAGATCGGCGGGGATGCGTTGGCGGATTCGGCGCGACCCGTTGGTCTAAACGGTGAAACTCAGATTAGCAATAACATCGTCACCGCGGTCGCCTGCTCGGGGTCCGCGCGCAGGCGGGTCGTCGGCGTCGAGTGCATCGACACCGAGTCCTACCTGTCGTGGCGCGGCTTCCTCCTGTCGCTCAGGGAGCGCGGGCTCTCCGGCGTGCGCCTCGTCACCTCCGACGCCCACGAGGGCCTCGTCCGCGCCGTGCGCGAGGCGCTCCCCGGCGCCGCCTGGCAGCGCTGAATCGCGCACCTCGAGCGCAACGTGCTCGAGCGCTGCCGCAGGAAGGGGGACGGGTCGGCGGCCGTCGCCGCCCTCAAGGCGGCCTTCGCCGAGGCGGACCCCGCGCTCGTGCGCGCCGGGTACCGCAGGGCGGTCGAGCTGCTCGCCGCCGCCGACGCGCGCGGGGCGGAGCTGCTCGAGGACGCCGCCCCGGCGGCGCTCGCCTACCTGGCGTTCCCGAGGGAGCACCGGCACTGGGTCAGGACCAACAACGTCCAGGAGAGGATGAACTGCGAGATCAAGAGGCGCACGAGGGTGGTGCAGGTGTTCCCGTCGGCGGCGTCGCTGGTGAGGCTGGTCGGGGCGGTGTGCCTCGACCAGAACGACGCGTGGGCGTGCGAGCGCAACTTCATCGACAGGAGGAGCCTCGAGCCGGGCTACGGGCGCGAGCCGCTGCCAGCGGAGCCCGGCGGGGTGGAGAGGGTGCTCAGGCTCGTCGAGGAGGCGTTCGACAGGAAGAGGAGGGCGGCGTAGGATGGGGGGCGAGGCTGCGAGCCCCGGGGAACGGCCGTACACCACTTTTCGTGACGCGATATGAAAAACAGGGTGCAAGATGACAATGATCTCAAAAATCGTTGATTCATGTTGGAAACACACCCTCAAGTGCTTGCTATGAGGGGTGGCGTCCTCCTGTGCACTGCAGACATTGCGGGATATATGCTCAATCAGCCATACGGACACAAGGCTTCTCCAGCGTTATGCAGCCTGGTAAACTTTTCAGAGCGTTTCGGGATCCCAATTTCAGCAAATCCAGTTAATTATGTGTCAAATTGACGGTAGCGCACTCCTCTAGGGGAGATGGGATGTTGCGGCGTGGGCTTAGACATCCAAATCCTGCGGTTTTATCTGCATATTTTTGTCCTAAAAATGCATATCAATAATTAGGAGTGCACTACCGTAAATCTTGCACAAAATCGGACAATAAACCTGTCGTACTACGTCACGAGGTTTGCCCGCTCGGGGTGCTTCTCAAACCAGCGCACGGCATACGAGCAGCTCAGATGTGCCTTGCGACCGGTTTCTTCAAGTTCTTGGGCAGCTTGCTCTAAAAGCTTTCCGGCGATGCCTTGCCCGCGCAGCGACTCATAGACGAACGTGTGGTTGATGTCGACCGCGCCATCGTCAACCGTCGGGAACGTGACCTCAGCAAGCACGGTACCGTCGGGCATAACATACTGGACGGCATGGGAGTGGATCTCGAACTGAGCGGTCGTTGCAGCTGCCATGGTGCACTCCTTTTGATTCGTGGTTTCCGGCGTGTGCGTTCATATGGTTGCAAGCGGATACGTTGCCAACGCCCACGTTATACCCACGTCGCAATGACATGCGCCGAAGAGGTCAAGAGCGCCTGTTCCGGAAACAATTCGGACGCAATCACGCAACAATAGCCAGGCGTCACACGCATGTTGCGATATTGTTGAGAGATGAACGGCGGGGAGAAGGTTTGCAAGGGAAGGACACTGCGATGGCAGATAATCCGAGGTCCGAGCGGGGCGATATCATGCGCGGCTATGCTGAAAGGGCGGTGCGGCCCGAGGCATCGGGGCTCGGCGCCGCGGGCGGTGGGATGCTCTCCAGCGATGCGGACGTCTCGGTCATCATCGAAGGTCCGGCCGAGCCCCCCAGCCTCATGGATCGCATCACCAGCGACCGTCGCATCACCGTCGCGGTTATCGCGGCGCTTATCGTGGCCGCGCTCATCTCTGCGTTTCCGGTGCGCGCGCACTTCACGGAGCCAAAGACCTATGAGGGCGTCATCCAGGTGCTCGACGAGAAGAAAACCAATGTGATGGGGCTTGTTGCCGCGTCGACAGCTGCCTCGGCGGGCATCTCGCTCATCCCCGACGATGTGGGCACGCCCATCGCGAACAAGCTCATGGACCTGAGCGGCAACCTCATGATTATTCTTGCGGTCATTTACCTCGAGAAATACCTGCTTACCATCTTTGGGTTCGCGACGTTCGGCATCCTGTTCCCCGTGGCGTTTGGGCTCATTGCGCTTGGCATCGTGTGCCATCGGCGCATTGGGCTGAGCGCCATATTGCACCAGATCGCGGCGAAAGCAGTCGCGCTGGGGATGGTCATCGTGCTCGTTGTGCCGGTGAGTGTGTTCGTCACCAAGCAGATAGACGCAACATACGATCTGACGGCAGAAATGGTCGCCGCGCAGGAGCAAGCGGAAGACGAGGCGGCGGCCGTCGAGGCTGAGGAGCAGGGCGATGGAAGCCCCCTTGACTTTATCCTGTCGATCCCCGACATGGTTGCCGACGGCGTCTCGAGCGTCACCGACGATATGCTCAGCCAGGTCAATGCGCTTATCGAGCAGGCAGCGGTTATGATCGTGACCTCGTGCCTCATTCCGTTGCTCGTGCTCGTGTTCTTCCTTTGGGTGGCAAATCTGCTGCTAGGCATCAACATCGATGCGCCCATGGGTGCGCTCGCGGCGCGAGCGCAGCGGGTGAAGCCTTCGCGCGAGGATCTGGCGCTGGCAAAAAAGCGGCTGGCCGAGCACCGTGAGAAGAAGCGCGCCCCAAAGGCGAGGTAGCATCCGCGACGGCAGCGCAAGCGTTCCAAAAGTAGAGGGGGTATACCCCAAAGGCTTGGGGCGTGCGCCCATGGTAACAGGGGCGGCAGGCGCGGCGCTACTCGGTGAATTCCGGCTCTGTCGCCTCGACCACAAGACCGAAGGAGCCGGGACCGCAGTGCGAGGCGATCACGCAGCCCGTCTTGATCCACTCGAACGACTGGAATCCAGCGATGCGCAGCCGCTCTTCCGCCTGCGCGCGAATCTCGGGATCGAGGCCATGGTTATAGATGAGCACCGCACGGTCCATGTCGAGCGGCTCGCGCATGAGGAAGTCGTCGATGAAGTCCGCCACCACCTTGTGCATGCCGCCCCGGAGCTTGCGCGTGGCAACGAGTTTGCCGTTCTCAATCTCGATGACAGGCTTGATGCGCAGGATCTGCGCGCCCAGGTACGCGGCGTTCGAGAGACGGCCGCCCTTCTTGAGGAACTCGAGCCCGCCGGGGATGAAGCCCATACGTACATGGCGGATGAGATCTTCGATTTCTGCACGCAGCTCGTCAAGCGGCATCTCGGGATTCTCACGCAGCAGGTGCGCGACCTCGGAGGCGATATAGTACTGTCCGCCCGAGACGCTCTTGGTGTCGATGGATGTCACGTAATCGCGCCCCTCAGCGGCGCTCAGGGCAGACTCGTACGACGTGGTGGTGGCGGCTGAGTAGGCAAGGTGCAGGATATGCGCCCACGGATGCTTCGCGTGGATGCGGTCGAATGCCGCCTGGAAATCAGCTGGTGTCGCCGCGCTGGTGGTCGAGATGGTGCCGGTTTGCTCGCATTCGGCGAGCAGCTCGTCGGAATCGATGCTGCCGTCGTCGAACGTGCGCCCGTTGATGGCAACATGCATCGGCACGATCTCGATGCCGAGTCCTTTTGCCCGCTCTGGCGGAACGTCGGCACCGGATTCCACAACGATCACGTATCTGCTCATGACTGCTCCCTTAACAGGACACGTGGCGGCACGACTGGCGCGTCGCAAACGCAAAGCCGTTTGGCAGCATCATTGCAGCTGCCCGGCGCATCTGCGGAGCGCGCTTTGGGGAGGGGGGTTCATCGGCGGACGGCACGACTAAACCAGAAGTTGCAGTAAAGACAATCTGCGCAGCTCAGTAGGGCCGTACATGCTTTTTCCTGCAGGTATGTCCTCTAAGCCGGTAGAGTAGAAATACCTGAGAGAATCCTCACGCGCGAGGACAGTAGGCTCGTTGGACATCGTCTCGACGGGCCAAAACAGATCGACAAAGCCGAAGGAAAGGGTCAATGCATGCTGCAAGATAATGTCATTTGGATGGGCGTGGGCTCTGAGCCCGGGCACACCCACGTCAAGCTGCTCCTTAGCCAAGCCAACCGCCACGGGCTCATCGCCGGGCCTCGGGCACGGGCAAGACCGTGACGCTCAAGGTTATGGCCGAGGGTTTCAGCCATGCGGGCGTCCCTGTCTTTATGGCCGATGTTAAGGGCGATATCACCGGCATGTGCGCAGCGGGCAAGGATTCCGAGGACATGCAGAAGCGCATCGAGAAGCTTGGCATCGAGGGCTATTCTTTCGAAGGCTGTCCTGTGCGCATCTGGGATATGCTGGGTGGTGAGGGCCTGCCTGTGCGCATCACCATCTCCGATATGGGTCCTACGCTGCTTGCGCGCCTGCTTGGCCTCACCGAGGTCCAGTCTGGTGTGCTCGACATCGTTTTCCGCATTGCCGACGACAAGCAGCTGCTGCTCATCGACCTCAAGGACCTGCGTGCCATGCTCAACTACGTGGCCGAGAACGCCAAGGAGTACGAGACCACCTACGGCAAGGTGTCCAGCCAGTCGGTTGGCGCTATCCTGCGCAGTCTCATCTCCGTCGAGGATGAGGGCGGCGACGTCGTCTTCGGCGAGCCCGACCTCGACCTTGCCGGCTGGTTCCAGTGTGCGCCCGATGGTCGCGGCTACGTGAACATCCTGAATGCTGCCAAGCTCATCCAGAGCCCGCAGATCTACGCAATGTTCCTGCTGTGGATGCTCTCGGAACTCTTCGACACGCTGCCGGAGGAGGGCGATCTAGAAAAGCCCAAGTTCGTGTTCTTCTTCGATGAAGCGCATCTCTTGTTCAACGATATGCCGGGCGAGCTGCTCGAGAAGATCGTGCAGGTGGTGAAGCTCATTCGTTCTAAGGGCGTGGGCGTATACTTCATCACGCAGTCGCCGAGCGACATCCCCGACGAGGTTCTGGCCCAGCTCTCCAACCGTATCCAGCACGGGCTGCGCGCCTACACGCCAGCCGAGCAGAAGGCTGTGCGCGCCGCCGCGCAGTCGTTCCGCGAGAATCCCGCCTTCAAAAGCGAGGAAGTGATTTTGGAGCTTGGCACGGGCGAGGCCCTCGTGAGCTTCCTAAACGCCGATGGCCAGCCCGAGATCGTCGAGCGCGCTAAGATCCTGCCGCCCCAGTGCCTCATGGCTGCCGCGCCCGTGGATGCGCTCAAGGCCGCCCTCGACGCCCAGTCCGACCTCATGAAGAAGTACGGCGAGGCCGAGGACCGCGAGAGCGCTTTCGAGAAGCTTGCCGAGCAGGCCGAGAAAGACGAAGAAGCCGAGAAGCTTGCCGCTGAGCGCGCCCAGCTCGA
Organism: Enorma phocaeensis; assembly: GCF_016901575.1. Classification (GTDB taxonomy): domain Bacteria; phylum Actinomycetota; class Coriobacteriia; order Coriobacteriales; family Coriobacteriaceae; genus Limicola; species Limicola phocaeensis_A. Next base: position 12,774 of record NZ_JACJKQ010000025.1, on the reverse strand, counting down.
ACAGGAGAAGGCAGAGCTGGAAAGGGAGCGTGCCAAGGAGGTCGAGCGCGCCGCCAAAAAGGCTAAGCGCGAGGCCGAGCGCGAGGAGCGCGCTCGGCAGAAGCGGCAGGAGCAGATGATGAAGGGCATCGGCAAGTTTGCTGGGCAGATCTTTGGCACCTTCGGGCGCGAGGCCACGCGTCAGATAACCCGCAACCTCTTTAGAGGTCGCCGCAGGTAGCGTGTGTGGCGGCGCTGTGCACCACGACAAACACCGATAAGCCTGGCGCCGTGTGCCCCGCGGTCCCATGCATTACGATATGCTCCGCATGCCACGATGGCGTGCGGAGCTGTTTTCTGCCTAGCTTGAGCGAAAGACGTCGTCGCCGTGGTGGTCGGTTTGGATCCTGCCGACCTCCTGGCCGTCTTTGGTGACGATCTTGTCGCTGCTCAACGGCGCATCGCGCACGCGGTATTCGTTGTCCCCCATGCGCACGCTGGTGCTGCCGTCAAAACGATCGCGCACGGTACCAACTGCTGCGCCATGGCGATCGCGAAGTTTCGTGGGGCCAAAGATGCCGGAGTCATCAACCTCGAGCAGCTTGTTGCCGTAGCGATCGGTGATGGTCTGCCGCTGCGGGTCACGCGAGAAGCCGCCGCCAAAGGAGCTCCCGCCTCCGCCGCCGGCACCCGCTCCCGCGCCGCCACCGCCGCCATCGCCCGAGGCAATCAGCACGATCACTACGAGCGCAACACAGATTCCTACGATTACCAGCACAACAGTTATCACGAGGTTCACAAGGTAACCCCAGATATTCGGTGTAGCTTGACTCGCTTCCAAGATGTTCCCCAGCGTGGTGATCATCACTGGGAAGAGACCGGTTAGGGCGATGCGGCGAACAAGTTCTACCAGCAGCGCGAGAAACGCCGCGACAATGGCGAGCGTAAAGAGCCCGTTGAGAAATCCGTGGGTGCGCCCGGCGGATTCACGCCAGAGCGCTTTGCCTGTCGAGATGAGCCAGAGCAGCGCAAAGCCAAGCAGCGGAGCCGCTGCGGTTGCCGGGAAACAGGCCGTCCATATGAACGCGAACAATGAGGGCTGGGTGTATTGCGCGGGGTTGGTGAGCGTAAAGCACGCCGCGAGAAACTGAACTGCGAGCCATGCCACCGCGGCGGTGAAGACAATCTTGAACACCGTGCGCAGCAGTTCGAGGGACGGCTTGGCGGCGTGTTCCGCGCGGCGGTTGCGCTCGCGCTGCACATCGAACCACAGGATGACGCGGCGTCGTATGGTGAACAGCACGAACCCATAGAGGAAGACCTGGAGCATGCCCGCAGCCCCCAGCTGGCTTAGCAGCGGCTCGATGCCCTGCCACCAGGCGCCCTCGAACCAGATGGGAACCGTGGGGTCAATCGCTCGCAGCCACAGCATCGTCGATGATATTGCCATAAGGGTTGTGAGGAGGTAGGCAATGAAGCGGACCCCGCGCCGCAGGACATCGAGCCACCAGGTGGCTTCGGTTGGCTCGAGGCGCGCGACGGCGCGTTTGGCGGCGCCGGAACAGAGCCGGACCGCTGCGATGGCTACCACGGCGACCGGCACACCCGAGGAGAGGAAGGGCTGCACGGATGCATCCATGAAGGTGCTCCATGTTTGCCCTGGCTGGAGGATGCCGTTGGCGCGCGCCGAGAGATACGCCCAGAACGCAAAGAACGCCATGAAGACAACGACGAGCGTGAGCGCCAACGCGATGCGCATGGCCCATACGAGGACCTTGGCCATGCCCTTGTCGTCGTTCGCATTGCGAAATGTGGAATAGTACCAAAAGCCCAGCAGCCAAAAACCGATGCCCACCGCAACGCCGATACCGTTGCTTTCCTCACGGAAATTGGTCCATGAGAGCGGGGCTTGCGAGATGATGAACCATGCGATGGCCACCGGGATGCCAAAGCATACGATCGCGGAGATGATGAGCGATTGCGGCTTGAAAGCGAACAGGCGAAGGCGGCCCGCCTCGCTTGCTTGGCTTGGTGTCGTCATAGGTGCCTCCTTTGGTACACGCGAGAGCGCGGAGTGGGTTTGCGTCCGCGTCCTATCCCATGAGCGAGCCGTTATAGTGAATGATCAAGGCCACCATTGCGATAAGGCACACGACGAAGAGAGCGACGCAGAGCGCTAAGAGCACCTTTGCCCAACGCGCTCCGCGATACGCGGCGATGCCGCCTCCCGCCACCACGCCGATGAACACGGCAATGCCGAGCCCGATCATGCTCAGCCCCTCGCCCAGCGCGAGCGATGGCAGGTCTGCGGCGGCGACGTTGGCGTAGTGGTAGCCATGGAGCAAGCTCACATCGCCTGCGGCGATCATGTAGGCGCCGGGCCCGATGCCGGTAAGCGAGAGCGCCGCGCCCAAGATGGAGCAGACAGCCATGGTGGCGCGCGGGCTCATGCCACCGAACAGACCGCCTTTCCCTGTGTCGTCGGGCCCAAACGAGATAAGGCTGCCGTTATAGTGGATGATCGCGGCGAGTGTCACGACAACGCTCGCGACGAGGATAACGATGCCGGCAATCGACGTCCAGTTGGGGAGGACTGTCGGCACGAGCAAAAGGCAGCCCACACCGCAGCCAACAAGCGCCGCGCCGGTAATGCATGCGAGCTTGGGTTGGTTTGCGGGCGGTGTGGTGGCGTAGTGGTAGCTGTGGAGCAGGCGTACGTCGCCTGTAATGATTTGGTAGATGCCGAACCCGGCAATGATCAGGCAGACGATGGCAGTGATGATGACGCCGGCGAACTCGTCCATGGCGACAGCCCCCTTCGACGCCTCATGGTGCGTTGCTGCGAGTATGCTCCTTCACGCCGCGCGAAGCAAGAGGGGGAACCCCGGCGCTCATCCAAGGTCGCGGGAGATGGCGCGTACGACGGCGTCGGCCGCCAACGCTGTTTTGGTGGCGTCTTCAACTTGGAAGATGACCTTGCCCTTCACGCCGAACTCGGTGATCTCGGAAAGAAAGACGCGCGGGCCGTCGACGATGGGCGAGACGGTGCCGGCGGACTCCCGGGCGTGCGCGATGATCGAATCGGCGAGCGCATCGATAGGGTCGGAAGCCGGTGCCCATTCGCTCACGGCACCGAGCGCTTCGTCGAGGTGATGCCCTGGGATGGCGAGCGGCACCGCCACGCGATTTGCAGGCAGCAGGTGCACGAGCGCCGTGGTCGAGATGATGGAGTTGGGAATGATGACCGTCTGGCCGAGCGCATCGCGGATGGTGGTATGGCGCCAGCTCACGTCTTGCACCACGCCGGTCTCGCTGCCCACCTCGATGTTGTCGCCGGGCTTCACGATGCCCATGAACGTAACCTGCAGCCCGCCGATGAGGTTGGCGAGCGTGTCCTGAAAGCCGAGCGACACGGCGATGCCGCCGACGCCGAGCGCGGCGATGATCGAGCTCGTGTTCACGTTGAAGATGGTGTCGAGGATGACGCTGGCCCCCATGATCCAGATGATCGCGCGCACGATGTTGACGATGATCGACGAGGTGGGCAGCGGGTTCGAATCCTGATGAAGCAGGCGCGACACGCCGCGCGCTGCGAGCTTGGCGGCGAGGAGCGTGGCTGCACCGAGCACCATGGTCCAGAATGCTTTGTGGAGCCAGGGGTTGCCGAGTATGTCGTGTGCGAGATCGAGCATGACCGCCTCCGTTTTCATGGCTGTCGGGTACCGTTATTATCTCCCAAGTGCCGGGGGATATGCTTTCTGGCGCCGCAGCAGACGGCCGCGCCGCGCCACGCGGGCCGTTTGGCAGGCAAGCTCCCTCGCGGCGACTGCCTGCGGCCAACCTTACGGAGCCCTAACATTGGCTTGCTAGAATGGCGGCAATGTCGATGCCCCGCATTGTCGGGGCCAGATGACGGAGGCTGCCATGAAGCGCTATCTTGCCCGCCTGCTCGCATGCCTGAGTGCCTGCTGCCTTGTTGCGATGCTTGTCGCGGGTTGCTCAGGCGGCGTGCCTGCTGGAGGCGGCAGCAAGGGCGGCGACGCCTCTGAGGGCGAGGCGGCCCAGGTCTCCACCGATGATTCCGGTACGGTTCAGACATTCAGCCCGGCAGACGGCGACGCCTCCTATACGCTCAAGATCGCATCGGGCTCCGAGAACAAGGAGGCCGCGCGCGCGATCGAGTATGCCGTAAACGCATCGGACGTTGCGGTCGAGATCCACTACATGGGCTCGCTCGACATTCGCTCGCTGCTCGAGCGCGGCGGTGATGACTACGATGCTGTGTGGCCCGCCTCCTCCATGTGGATCACACTGGGAGACACGGGTCACATCGTGCGCAACGCGCAGTCCACGTCCACCACGCCCGTGGTGTTTGGCATCGCCCGGTCCAAGGCCGAGGAGCTCGGCTGGGTCGATGCATCGGGCGCTACCGCATCGCCTGCCACCACCGAGATTCTCGAGGCAGTCGAGCGCGGCGACCTCACGTTTGCCATGACCTCGGCCACGCAGTCAAACAGCGGTGCGAGCGCTTACCTTGCCTTCCTCACGGCGCTGGCGGGCAAAGACGGTCCCCTCACGGCAGATGACTTGGCGAACACGCAGCTTACCGACCGCGTCGCGGCGCTGCTCGCAGGCGTTGATCGCTCGTCGGGCTCATCGGATTGGCTCAAGGAGATGGTCGTTGCCGATCCTGCGGCGCATCCAGCGATGGTGAATTACGAATCGCTTGTCTCGCAGGCGAACCGCGAGCTCGAGGAAGCGGGCGAGGAGCCCTTGGTTGCCGTCTATCCGGCGGATGGCATCGCCGTCTCCGATAGCCCGCTGGGTTTTGTCGACCGAGGCCAGGGGTCCGATGCCGAGGACGCGTTTTTGGCATTCCAGGGCGCGCTCGCCGATAACGAGGCCACGCTCGAGCTCGAGCGCGTGGGCCGCCGCTGCGGCCTGGGCGGCAAGCTGCTCCATGCCGACGATGCCGAGGTCCAGGCGGCCTTCTCTGCTGACTGGGGCATCGTGCCCGATGCGAACGTGCTCAAGTCTATCCCGCTCCCCGAGGGCGACGTGATCTCGCAGGCGCTCGTCCTCTATCAGACGGCGCTCAAGAAGCCGTCTTATACCATCTGGGTGGTCGATTACTCGGGCTCGATGTATGGCGAGGGCAAGGACGGCGTGGTCGACGGTCTCAACCAGGCGCTCGACCCCGAACTCGCCACCGCGTCGCTCATCCAACCCACGGAAAGCGACATCAACGTGCTCATACCGTTTTCTGATGAGCCCCAAGAGCCCATTGAGGCCACGGGGTCCGATACCAAGGACCTGCTCTACGCGGCAAAGCGGCACGACGCCGATGGCGGCACCGACATGTACGCCGCTCTCGCAGAGGCGCTGCGCCTGGCAAAGAGCGCCACTGCAGACGGCGGCTATACCGTGGCGATCGCGCTCATGACCGACGGTCAGTCTGAGACGGACAACCAGGAGGCCTTCTATCGCGCCTACGACGCGGTGGGCATCGACGTGCCGGTGTTTTCCATCATGTTCGGCGAGGCGGATCCCACGCAGCTCGACGAGCTCTCCCAGCGCACCAACGGGCGCACCTTCGATGGCCGCGAAGGCGATCTCGCCGCGGTGTTTCGCCAGGTCAAGGGCTATAACTAGGGAGTGCGCGCGTCGATGGGGTACGTGATAGGAGCAATCGTGGGCGTTGCGGCGGGCGTTATATGCGTCGTCTTCGTGGGCGGCGTGGCGGGTATCGCGGCGGGGCTTATCGCAGCGGCGCTGCTCTATCTGGGGCTGGGCGCACTGCTCAAACCCGAGCGCCGGCTGGGCGGCGTGATCGCGAGCAGCTTGCCCGACGGCGAGGCGGCTGCGACGCGCATCGATGCGGCGCATGAGCTGATGCGCGGCATCCAACATCGCCGTGCCAAGATGCGCGACGCAGCGGTTGCACGCGAGGCGGACGATCTGGTGCAGGACATCGGGAGGCTCGTTGCTTACGTCGAGGGCCAGCCGGCAGCCTATCGATGCCTGGCGCACGTCCTGTCGACCTACGCCGAGCAGTGCACGCAGATGCTCGACGGGTACCTGAGCGTCGAGCGCTCCGGCGTGCCCGAGATGATGCAGCAAGGGCGAGAGGACGCGATCGAGGCGCTCTGCGCGCTGCAGGGTGCGGTGCAGGGCGAGCTCGCGCGGGCAACCGGCGCCAAGGCCTCGCAGCTTGAGGCAAGCTCCGAGGCGATCCAGCGTCTGATCGAGATGGACGGGCACAAGCCCGATGCCCCTGCGGAAGGGAATACGCGATGAAGTTGTCGAGAGCGAAGATCATCGGCCTTGTATGCGTGCTCGCAGCCGTTGCCGTGGTGGGCGGGGTGTTCGCCTTCCAGGCAGCGCAGCCCGAGCCGCCTGCGCCGGTTGAGTTGACCAAGGTGAACGGGTATCTCGGCGGCGAGAAGATCTCGCTGTTCGAAGACGAGGAATTCACGAAGCTCGCCGAACAGGCGGGGCTCGATATCTCCTATCGCAAGGCTGGTTCGCTGGCCATGATGGAGGCGTCCACCGAGGGTATGAACTACCTGTTCCCCTCGTCGCAGGCGGCGGTGGAATACGGCCATGAGCTGGGTGTGGCGTCGACAAGCGAGCAGATTGTGCTCAACTCGCCCATAGTCATCTACACCTACCGCAGCGTTGCCGATGCGCTCGTGGGCTCGGGCATCATGGCGAAGGACGACGACGCGTACACGATGAACGTCGACGCCGCGGTGCAGGCGATGCTTGCCGACAAAACGTGGGCGGACCTCGGTTACACCGCAGGCTACGGGCAGTTCCGCATCGATAGCACCGATCCGGCAGCGTCGAACTCGGGCAACGAATGGGCGGCGCTCATTGCCAACTCGCTCGCCGGCGGGCGCCCGGCGACGGTTGAGACCATCGAACGCGACGCCGACGCCATTCGGGCCATCTTCTCCAAATCGGGTTGGATGGAGACGAGCTCGGAGGATTCGTTCAGCCAGTTCCTCACGCTCGGCGAGGGGTCAAAGCCCATGATGGTGGGCTACGAGAGCCAGGTGCTCGACCTTGCGGTGAACGAGCCAGACCTCTACGAGCAGGTGAAAGGCGATCTTGTGGTGGCGTACACCACGCCCACGGTGTGGTCGACGCACGTGCTCATGGCGCTCGACGAGAACGGCGAGCGTCTCTCGGAGTTCTTCATGAGCGACGAGGTGCAACAGCTCGCGTGGGAGCGCCATGGATTTCGCGGAGCAAGCCAGCTGGGTACCGATAGCGCGAGCCGCTTCGGCGTAACCGGTATCGCGGAGCGGGTGCCGGCGGCGGTGGAGCTGCCCGCGCCCGATGCCATGCGGCGGCTCATTGAGGTTGTGAGCGGGGCGTAAGGACGGGTTTTCTTCGCAGCGTGAGTGTCGGCGCCGCGGGTGAGTAGGTTGATGAGCGCCATGGCGCAGAGAGAAGCTTTGGCGCAGACGGAAGGGAGCTCATGATGGGCGACGAGATCAAGGTCGAGGCGACGGTCGAGCCAGCGAAGGCGCGCGTGAGCCTCTCGGATATCGCAGCTTCGCAGGGGAGAACGCTCGCCTCGTCGCCGGCAGCCACGCCGGTAGCGCCGGACGAGCCGCCGGCGGTGCAGCTGAGTCCCGAGGACCAGCAGCGCGTTAACGAGCTTGCGCGTTCGATCGATTTCATGAAAGGCGGCATCGAGAGCAGCTATGCGCGTGACGCCCAGCGCTCTATGACCGATTTTGCCGACACGGTGCTCGCCAAGACCGCCAACAAGTCTGCCGGCGAGGCGGGGGAGCTGCTGCGCGAGCTGCTTGCCGACGTCGAGGACGCCGAGCTCTCGGGCATCAAGCAGGTGCCCATCATTGGCAAGGTGGTGGTGAGCATCGACAAGCTTCGCCGCACGTACCAGAAGGTTGCCCCTCAGGTGGATGAGATCGTCGAGAAGCTCGAGCGCGCGCAGGCGCAGATGGTGGCGGACATCGCCATGTTCGACACGATGTACACCCGCAACGTCGAGCAGTATCGTACCCTCAAGATCTCTGTCGCCGCGGGCCGGCAGGCGCTCGCGGCCTTCCGCGCCGAGCAGCTTCCGGGCCTCGAGGCCGAGGCGCGAGAATCGGGCGACGCGATGGATGCGCAGGTGCTCAAGGACTTCAAAGACAAGCTCGAGCGCTTTGACAAGCGTCTCGACGACCTTGATCGCGTGAGCGTGGTGGCGCTGCAGATGGCACCCCAGATCAAGCTGATCCAGAATGCCGATAAGAGCATTTCGGATAAGATCGACACCACCATCTCGACAACCATTCCGCTGTGGAAGTCGCAGATGGTCATTGCGCTGGGGCTCTCGAACCAACGCGCCGCCCTCGATTTGCAGCGGAGCGTCGATGACACGACGAACAAGCTGCTGCGCGCCAACGCCGAGGCACTCGAGCAGGGCGCCGTGGACGCCGAGCGCGCCAACCAGCGCGGTTCGGTGGACATCGAGACCCTTGAGGAGGTCAACCAGCGTCTCATTAGCACGCTCAAGCAGACGGTCCAGATCCAGCAGGAAGGGCGCGCGGCACGCGTCGAGGCCGAAAACCGCATGCGCAAGATCGAGGGCGATCTCAAGACAGCGCTGCTGGAGAATGCACAGGCGCTCTCGTAGGGCCTGTTCGCTGCCGTATTGCCGTCTGCCGGGATGCCTTCGCGCCGGAAGCCTGTGCCAGCGGGAAGCATGCGCGCGGGCACGCGTCTTGCTACCATGAAGGTGGAAGATGGCGCGATTGGGCCCCGTCGGAGCAACCACCCAGAGCAGCTGGTGCGTTGTAAGGCGGGCTCCGCTCAGGGGCATGAAAGGGCGCAGCGATGGCTTTGAACAACGATCGGCGTGGATCCGCAGGGTCTGCTGGTGTAGCACCGGCGTCACGGCGCACGGCGGCACCTACGTGCATCCAGGTGCGCGGTGCTCGCGTGCACAACCTCAAGAATGTCGACGTAGACATTCCGCTCGGGTGTCTTGTGGGTATTGCGGGCGTTTCGGGCTCGGGCAAGAGCTCGCTTGCGCTTGGTACCCTCTACGCCGAGGGTAGCCGCCGTTATCTAGATGCGCTCTCCACCTACACGCGCCGTCGTATTGGGCAGGTGTCGCGCGCCACGGTCGATGAGGTGCTGCATGTTCCCGCCGCCCTCGCGCTGCGCCAGCGCCCCGGCGTGCCGAGCGTCCATTCCACGTTTGGCACCTCAACCGAGCTGCTCAACTACCTCAGGCTCATATTCTCGCGCCTGGGCAGCCACCAGTGCCCGGAGTGCGGCGCGCACCTGCCGCCTTCCATGGACGTGGCTATGGGGCTCAAGTCGCGCTGCCCTGCATGCGGCGCCGAGTTCTATGCCCCCGGCGCCGAGGACCTCGCCTTCAACAGCGCGGGCGCCTGCCCCACGTGCGGCGGCACCGGTGTCGTGCGTACGGTCGACGAGTCTACGCTCGTGCCCGACGAGTCGATCTCGATTGAAGACGGCGCGGTGGCCTCATAGAATCAGCTCATGTGGAAGCTCATGGTGCAGATTGCTCGCGAGATGGGCGTGCGCACCGACGTGCCGTTTTGCGAGCTCACGCCCGCCGAGCGCGAGATCGTGTTCCGCGCGCCCGCCGAGAAGCGCCACATCATCTACCAGAGCCCCAAGACCGGCGACGTGGCCGAGATGGACTTCACCTATTACAACGCGGTTTACACCGTAGAGAATGCGCTTTCCAAGGTGAAGGATGAGAAGGGCCTTGCACGCGTGGCGAAATTCTTGAAGGAGGAGACCTGCCCCGATTGCCAGGGGACGCGCCTGTCGGCGCGCACCCGCGGGCCGGTGATCGACGGGATGAACCTCGGCGATGCGACACGCATGACGCTCGATGAGCTTGCGGCGTGGGTTCTCTCTGTGCCCGCGCTTATGCCCGACGAGATGCGATCCATGGCGCAAACGATCGTTTCCGGGATGGCAGAGCCCATGGAGCGTTTGCAGCAGCTTGGCCTGGGTTACCTTTCGCTCGACCGCGCGAGCTCGACGTTCTCCACCGGCGAGCGCCAGCGCGTGCAGCTTGCCCGCGCCGTGCGCAACCGCACCTGCGGGGTGATGTATGTGCTCGATGAGCCTTCGATTGGGTTGCACCCTTCGAACGTCGAGGGGCTCCTTGGTGTCGTGGGAGATCTCATCGCCGATGGCAACTCCGTGGTGCTCGTCGACCACGACGTGCGGGTGTTGCGCCATGCCGACCACCTCATCGAGATCGGGCCTGGTTCGGGCACGGCGGGCGGCGAGGTCATCGCCCAGGGCACGGTCGCTGCGGTCGAGGCGTCGCCGGCAACGCGCATCGGGCCGTTTCTCGCGGGCACACGGCGCATTCGCGCGCGCGAGCGCGCTCTGCCCGAAGCGATGTTCGACGAAGGCGCCATTCATCTTGCAACCGACGGCATCCACACGGTGCGTCCGCTCGAGGTTGATATTCCACGCGGCAGGCTCACCGCCGTTACGGGCGTCTCGGGTTCGGGCAAGACAACGCTCGTGCTCGAAAGCTTGATTCCCGCGCTCAAAGCTTCGATAGCGGGCGAGCGGCTGCCGGTGCACGTGCGTTCGATCGAAGCGTCGGGCGTGCGCCGCGCGAACCTCATCGACGCGACGCCCATCGGGGCAAATGTGCGCTCTACGGTCGCCACCTACTCTGGCGTACTCGACGATCTGCGCCGCGCGTTTGCCAAGTTGCCCGAGGCGCGCGAGCGCGGCCTCAAGGCAGGGGCGTTCTCGTATAACACTGGCTCGCTCAGGTGTCCTACCTGCGATGGCACAGGCCAGATTTCGCTCGATGTGCAGTTTCTGCCCGATGTCGCTATTCCGTGCCCTGCCTGCAACGGCGCACGGTACAGTCGGGATGCCTACGGCATCAAGCTCGCGGGCGACCTGAGCTTGCCCGAGCTGCTCTCCTATACCGTCGACCAAGCGCGCGAGGTGCTTGCCGATACCGGCCTGCGCCCGGCGCTTGGCAAGCTGCGCACCCTTTCCGAACTGGGCTTGGGGTATCTCACCTTGGGCGAGGCAACGCCGGTGCTCTCGGGTGGCGAGGCGCAGCGTCTCAAGCTCGCAAGCGAGCTCACGCGCAACCAGAACGACGCGCTGTTTGTGTTCGACGAGCCTACGATCGGCTTGCATCCGCTCGATGTGGAGGTGCTGCTTACGGTGCTGCAGCGGCTTATCGACAACGGAGCGACGGTGGTGGTGATCGAGCATGATCTCGATATGATCGCGAACGCAGATTGGGTGGTTGACATGGGGCCGGGCGGTGGAGATGCCGGTGGCCGCGTGGTTGCGACGGGCACACCCGAGCACATCGCCGCTTGCCCCGAGAGCATTACCGGCCGCTATATCGCCGAGGAGCTCGGCACGTAGCGCGTGGGCCAGCGCAGCCTGGGGCGCGATATGCGCGCCATTTCTCTCGAGCTCCTCGGCCGCGACATCGCCTTGTTGGATAGTCCATACGCTGTTGTTAGATTTCGCGTACTGGCTGCTAGAAGTTCGTGAGACGACGTTTCGGTTTTTTCTTGCGGGCCCTTGCTAGTGTTTACCAGCGCGTATCGTAGAGATATGGATACCACGCTGTGCGACATATCTGCCTTTCAGTACTATCGTATTCCGCCCTGTCTCCTGCGGCGCATGGTCGAGGAAATCGACCTGTCGACGAAGGGCGGACGCAAGAAGCTGGCGGACGCCAATTCGTTCCTGGGGTATATAGAGACGCCACTTCATGTGCTCGAGACCGATCGCGCGCGTCGCTTTACCGCGCGGGGCATGGTCAAACATCTGTGGAGCGGCGAGCTGCCGCTCGGCGCAAAGCGCGAGATCGACGTCTACCATTATGTGACCTCGCCTGCGATGACATTGCTGATGCTTGCGCGCCACTTGGATAAGACGTGCCTTACGATGGCGATTTACGAGATGGTGGGTACCTTCTCCGTAATCAGGATGCTGCCCGGGGATCGTGCGTATGTTCAGCAGTGCATCGACGCGGGGCAGGTTGCGTTCGAGGGCGGCTGGGAGCCGGCGCGTGACGAAAATGGCAGGCTCGCAGGCGATTTGTGGGAGCGTCCTGCCTTGCTCACGCTGGATGAGCTGTGGGCGTTTATCCACGAGATGAAAGGCGTTCGCGGCTGCAAAGCGCTTGCTAGCGCCGCGCGCGAGGTGGTGGGTTCGGCGGCGTCGCCGTTTGAGGCACGTGCCGCGATGCGAATCTGCGGGAGCAGATCGAGCGGAGGCGAGGGAATCGGGAGGGCGGAGCTCAACACAGTCATTCGCTTCACATCTGCTGCGGCTTCGATTGCCGGGCACGACTACGCTATCGCGGATATGCTCCTATGCGCCCACGACGGCGCGGCTGAGCTGGTGATTGAGTGTCAGGGTAGGTCGTCTCATGGGGCGGGCGGTGTCTCAATTGCAGACGCCGACCGTCAGCTTGCGCTGCAGCGTATGGGGTACGAGGTCATTTTGCTCACGCACGAACAGATCGAAGATGAGTGGCGATTCCGCCAACTGGCGCGTTACCTGGCGGAGCGGCTCAACGGCTGCTACACAGAGAAAAACTCGTGGGAAATGGAGCGGCAGCGCGAAATGATGCGCGTTCTGTTTAGCAATTGGGCCGATTTGTTGTGTGGAGGGACGCGTCCCGTTATTTGGTGTAAGCGGCATCCCGGCCGGCGCCCGGAAGGGCGCGGCCGTTCCCTAGAATCGTAGTCACCACAACAGACGGTTCTGGAGAGAGGAACGACC
>NZ_JACJKQ010000024.1 GCF_016901575.1 Enorma phocaeensis | reverse complement strand
AGATGTGTATAAGAGACAGCGCCCCGATCTGCGCCCAGCTCGCCGCAGGCCACGCGTACACGCCGCGCTCGCTCGAACGCCTGCGCATCGCCGACGCCGACCTCAAGGCCTCGCTTCATGGAGAGCGCTACCTGCTGTTTGATGGAGGCATGGGCACCATGCTCCAGGCTGCCGGCATGAAAGCAGGCGAGAGGCCCGAGCTGCTCAACCTCTCGCACCCAGACGTCATCCAAGGCGTGCACGAGGCATATGTCGCCGCCGGAAGCGAAGTCATCACCACCAATACCTTTGGCGCAAATGCCCTCAAGCTGGGCGGCGACGCCTCGGTGGAAGAGGTCTTCGCGGCGGCCGCGCGCATCGCACGAGACGCCGGCGCGCGCTACGTCGCAGGAGACATCGGACCTTTGGGCACCCTGCTGCATCCCCTGGGAACGCTCTCGTTTGACGAAGCCTACGAGCTTTTCGCCCAAGAGGCCCGGGCAGCGGCGGCGGCCGGCGTCGACCTGCTTGTCATCGAGACCATGACCGACCTTCTTGAAATCAAGGCGGCGGTGCTCGCATGCCGCGAGCATACCGATCTGCCCATCTTCGCCACGATGACCTTCGAAGACGACGGTCGCACCTTCCTGGGAACCTCGCCAGAGATTGCCGCGGCGACGCTCGACGCCCTCGGCGCCGACGTGGTGGGCATCAACTGCTCGCTGGGGCCCGCCGAGCTTCGCCCCTTCGCAGACCGCATGCTCGCCACAACCTCTAAGCCCGTGATGGTGCAGGCGAATGCCGGGCTCCCGCGAGTCGAGAACGGGCGCACGGTGTATGACATCGACCCCTCGGCCTACGCTCACGCCGTAGCCGGCATGGTCGCCGACGGCGTGTCCGTCGTCGGCGGCTGCTGCGGCACCACGCCCGACTACATCGAGCTTCTCGCGCAGCTGCTTGAAGGCAAGCGCCCCGAAAAGCGCCGCGTCGAGCCGACCTGCTCCACGACAAGCGCCCGCGCCATGGTCGACCTGCCCTCGGATAGCAGACGGATCGCCGTCATCGGCGAGCGCATCAACCCGACCGGAAAGAAGCGGCTGCAGCAAGCCCTGCGCGACGGCGACCTTGACTACGCGGTGGGCCAAGGCATCAGCCAGCAGGAGCAGGGGGCCGACATCCTCGACGTCAATGTGGGATTGCCCGGCATCGACGAAGCCGACGTGTTGACACGCGTCTGTGAGCAGCTTTCTGGAACGGTCTCGCTGCCCCTGCAGATCGACTCGACCGATCCTGTTGCCGTCGAGACGGCCGTGAGGCGCTATCCCGGAAAGCCCATCATCAACTCGGTGAACGGGAAGCGCGAAAGCCTGGATGCCATCCTGCCGATAGCCGCCCATTACGGAGCGAACGTGATTGCCCTCACGCTCGACGAGCGGGGCATCCCCGAGACGGCGGACGAGCGCCTTGAGATCGCAAGCCGTATCATAGAGGAGGCCGCCCGCTATGGCATCGGGAGAGAGCGCCTGCTCGTCGACTGCCTAGTCATGACCGCCTCCACCAACCAAGACCAGGCGCTCGAGATCCTGCGTGCCGTCACGCTGTGCCGAGAACGGCTCGGCGTCCACTGCGCGCTCGGCGTGTCCAACATCAGCTTCGGCCTGCCGGCGCGCGAGATCATGAACGCCACGTTCCTCGCCGCCGCCTTTGGAGCGGGGCTCGACGCCCCCATCATGAATCCGGGATCTGAACGCTACATGGACGCCGTCCGCGCATTTCGGGTGCTGAACGGAGAGGACACCGGGTCTGTCGCCTACATCGACCGCTACGCCACATGGCGCGATCCCTATAAGGGGCAGGGCGCCGATAAGGACAGGACACCGGCGCATGCGGCGAGCGCTTCCGCCGCTTCCCCGTCTACGGCGAAAACGGAACCCGAAAGCGATGCCGCCCCAGACGGCGCGTCCCAGGTGCAAAGCCTCGTGCTCGCCGGGCGACGCGACGGCATGCGCGAGGCCGTCGAGCGCCTCTTGGCATCGACGGACCCCTTGGAGGTCGTCAACGGCTGCCTCGTCCCCGCTCTTGACGAGGTCGGGCGCCGCTTCGATGCGGGAACGTACTTCCTCCCCCAGCTCATGGCTTCCGCGGAGGCGGCGCGCATCGGCTTTGAAGCCATACGCGCCCACATGCCCGCAGACGACGCGCCCAGCAAAGGCGCCATATGCCTCGCCACGGTGAAGGGCGATATCCACGACATCGGCAAGAACATCGTGCGCATGTTGCTTGAAAATTACGGCTACACCGTCTTCGACCTGGGCAGAGATGTCGACCCCGCCGACGTCCTCGCCTGCGTGCGCGAGCGGGGGGTCCGCGTGGTGGGGCTGTCGGCACTCATGACCACCACGGTTCCCGCCATGCGCGAGACCGTCGAGCTGCTGCGCCGTGAAGCCCACGAGGTCAAAACCATCGTGGGAGGCGCCGTGCTCACCCCCGAATACGCGCACGAGATCGGAGCCGACTACTATGCCAAGGACGCCGCCGAGGCGGCGCGCATCTGCGAGGAGCTCTTCTCATAGGAGCTGGGCGCGGTAGGCCCACCCAACGCCGCATTGCCCCTGTAAACGGTGCGGACACGAGTTCCTTGTCATGCCGGACGCTTGCCATGGACGCTAGAATAGGTGCCACGACAACCGGCAGACGCTGCAATACATCGACATAAGGAGCGCTATGGCAATCACCCCGGCAGAGATCGCCGAGACCCGCGGCATGGTCGCGGAGCAAAATCTCGACATTCGCACCATCACCATGGGCATCTCCCTCATGGGCTGCGCCGACGAAAGCATCGACCGCATGTGCACCAAGGTCTATGACCGCATCACGCGCACGGCCGAGCACCTTGTGGAGACCGCGCAGAACCTCGAACGCGAATACGGCATCCCCATCGTGAACAAGCGCGTCTCGGTAACGCCCGTGGCGCAGATTGCGGCGGCATGTCCCGACGAGGACCTCACCCCCATCGCGCACGCCCTCGACCGTGCCGCCGAGACGCTCGGCATCGATTACCTTGGCGGATTCTCCGCGCTCGTGCACAAGGGCACCGGCGATGGCGACCGTCGCCTCATCGCCTCGATTCCCGAAGCGCTCGCCAATACGAGCCGCGTGTGCTCAAGCGTCAATGTGGCAAGCCTGCGCGCCGGCATCAACATGGACGCCGTGCTCGAAGTCGCCAAGGTCGTCCGCCGCTCCGCCGAGCTCACGGCCGACGAGGACTCCGTGGGCGCTTCCAAATTCGTGGTCTTCGCCAACATGGTCGAGGACTCCCCCTTCATGGCCGGTGCCGTCCATGGCGCAGGCGAGGCCGACGCGGTGATCAACGTGGGCGTCTCCGGCCCCGGCGTCATGGCAGCCGCCCTCGAGCAGCTTCCGGAAAGCGCCAGCATGATGGAGGTCGCCGAGAAAATCAAGCAGACAGCGTTCAAGATCACCCGCGCGGGCGAGCTTATGAGCCGCGAGGCGGCTCGTCGCCTCGGCGTCGAAAAAGGTATCGTCGACCTGTCGCTCGCCCCGACGCCCGCCGTGGGCGACTCGGTCGCGCGCATCCTTGAGATCATCGGCGTCGGCACCTGCGGCGGCCCGGGCACCACGGCGGCCCTCGCCCTGCTGAACGACTGCGTGAAGAAGGGCGGCGTCATGGCGACCTCTTCGGTAGGAGGCCTGTCGGGCGCCTTCATCCCCGTCTCTGAGGACGCGGGCATGATCGCCGCCGTAGAGGCGGGCGCGCTCTCACTTGAGAAGCTCGAGGCCATGACCTGCGTGTGCTCCGTCGGCCTGGACATGATCGCCATCCCGGGCGATACCAGCGTGGAGACCATTGCCGGCATCATCTCCGACGAGATGGCGATCGGCGTGATCAACAACAAGACCACCGCTGTTCGCATCATCCCCGCCATCGGCAAGGGCGTCGGCGACGCCGTGGAGTACGGCGGCCTCTTTGGCCGTGCGCCCATCATGCCGGTGAACCAATTCGCCGGCAACGTGTTCGCGCATCGCGGCGGACGCTTCCCCGCCCCGCTCAACTCGCTCAAGAACTAGCCGCGTACCGCCAGGGGCTCTCCACCGTACTCGTCTTGCAAGCCCCTGGACTTGCATTCACTTACGCTTGCATTCGCTTGCGCACGCCAAGAATCGGCCACGATGGTCGCCGTGCCCACCCGCTGGGCAGGTGCCTCGTGGCCGACGCCTTTCGATGGTCAATACGAATGCCCGCTATTGACCGACAACCCTATCAACTGCCAGCGGCATACCAAAAGCACGGCCTGTTCGACCGCCCGCTCGCCCGGCAAAGCGAATCGCCCCCGCACACATGGAAAACGCCGCCGTATTATAGATGCCGATGACAGCGGAGCAAGACCCGGGCAGCAAAGGATGAACGCATGGCAGCATCTACGGCGACCCTGCTTACAACAGACTGGAACGAGGAATGGAAGGCACTGCAGGCCATGCGCCGCCGACCCGACGACCCCTCGTTTTGGAATGCGAGGGCAAAGCATTTCAAACCGCGCGAGACCCATCCGTATGCTCGCGACTTCATGGCACTCGTCGAGGCGCGCCCGGGCGAGAGCGTTCTCGATATGGGATGCGGCGCCGGATCGCTTGCCATACCGTTTGCCCGCAACGGGCATCCGGTCCTAGCTTGCGACTTTTCTCCTCGCATGCTCGATGTGCTCGATGAGGGCGTCCGACACTTTGGGCTTCAGGACCTTGTCCAAACCCGTTGCCTCGCATGGGATGAAGACTGGGATGAGGCGGGCATGGAGCCAAAATGCGTGGACATCGCCATCGCAAGCCGCTCGATTGCCACCGCCGATCTTGCAGAGGCCCTGCTGAAGCTCGACCAAGCGGCGCGACGCCGCTGCTGCATCACCCTCGTTGCCAACGCAAGCCCTCGCGTGGACCGACACATCATGGACGCCATCGGGGCCTCGGTCACCGAAAGCCGCGACTATGTCTATGCGTTCAATATCCTCGTTGGCCTTGGAGCATGCCCCGAGGTCCGCTATATCGAATCATGGCGACGCGACACATTTGATTCCCTGGAGGCCGGCGTCTCCGACTTTACCCGCATGCTCGAGGGCGGCAACGAAGACCGCCTCCCCGAGCTCAAGCGCTATATCGAGCAGCATATGATAGAAAACCCGCGCGCGGGAGAACCCGGCGAGAAGGGCAGGCCCGAAGGCCGCTATATGCTGGACCACCAGCGCGTCGTGCGCTGGGCATTCATTGCCTGGTCTCCCCTCTCGAACACAAGGGCACGCTAGCAGCACCAGACGTGGAGCCCACGCCGCGCCTGAACTGAATCCGCGGCACAAGCCCGCCATAACGCTTCGGCACGCAATGAGACCGCCCATGCACTGAGCAAGGGCATGGGTTCGAAACGACGAGAACGAGAGCCCCTCTGCTTTGCTACTGGGTCCCACCAAGAGCGACCGTGTAGGCCTTGCCATCCGTGTCCGTAAGGGTAAGATCCGTCCCGTCCAAGCCGATGCTTGCAACAGTGACGTCGCCCGTACGGTACACGGAGGCGACCCCGCCATCGCCATGCATGATGCTCTGGATGCAGAACCCGTCTTCGGTATTTGATACCACGTAGAACACGTAGTCCTTCACAACAAACCCGACCGGGTCTCCTGCGACCTCAAGCAGCTCGATCGGAGCCGCATCAGAGCCCTGCATCTGATATCCAAAAATGGTTCGACCGTCTTCGGTCACGGCGATGGAGTAGGTGTAGGACATGGCGTCGATGGTGTCGCCATCGGCATAGAGCGCCACCTGCTGCTGGGAGCCATCGGCAGGGGCGCCATCGGTCTTTTGGCCGCTGACATCAAGCTGGGCAGCCTCCCCAGCGACGTCGGCGCGGTCATCGTGCAGCATGACGCCCAGAAACGCGCCTCCGAGCACGAAGAGGATCGCTGCGGCAAGCGCGCAGCCAACAAGCACCGCCACGGCCACGCGCGCGCGTCCGCCCCTTCGAGACGGCGTGGCAGCCGACGGCCGGTCCGTTCCCAAGGCGGCGCGGCGCGCCCGCGCCTCTTCTTCTGGACGGGTCGCATGCGCCGCATGCTTCGCAGCCTCAGCGGCATTGATGGGTGCCTGCACATTCGAGGCGTTGCGAGGCGCAGCTGAGCCCGTCTGGCGGAAACGCCTTCCTTCAGGACGAGAAGATGGGCCAGAGGATGGGCTGGGGGTGCGAGAGGGGCGGCTTTCGGGCATGGCAACTCCTTAAGGCAAAACGCGACGTCGCGGACGCTTTGCGCCGCGTCTTCAGCTTACCACCCCGACTCGCCACAAAAGGTTTTCTCACAACCCTCTCAAACGTCCGGCAACCGCCCCCGACGCAACGTTCTCGGGGCCGGTTTTCCTTTTTTTCCTATCTTTTCCTTTTTCCTTTTCTGTCAAACACGCCCAAAAGATAGGGTTGCTGGGCGGAGCGCATGCCCCTCTACCCGGATGTGCAACCTCCCGCAACGCATCAGGCTGCCGTGGACGGACACGGACCATGGCGCCATGCCCCGAAGCCGAGCGGCAAGGCGGCGTGCTACGGGAGGTTGCCCTCGTTGATATCAGCTGCAGCCGGTGGTGGTGCCGCAGTCCATGCACACCTTGCATGTCCCGTTTTGAACCATACGTGAGCTGCCGCAGGTGGGACAGGTGCTGCCGTCGTAGAGACGCTCGCCATGCAAGGCGGCGTCATGTGCCGCCTCATTGATGAAGGCGGCGGTATAGAAGTCGCTCGAATCGACCGAACCGGTCTCCTCGACAAGCTCGACGGTCTTCTCCTCCACCAGGCGCGTCAGCTGCTCGCCGGGCACCGCCGGGGTATCCTCCTCGCCATATCCCGATGCCGACACGCGGCTCTCGACCGCAGCGACCGCATCGGCGGCACTCAGCGCACGGGGCTGCTCAATCGCCTCGGGCTTCACCTGGACGCGCGTATAGTCGCCCAATTCGATGTCGATGACCTTTGAGATCAGGTCCGAGATGCTTGTCACGTACTTGATGTTGGGATGGCTCTGGACGAAGCCATAGGGCTCATACATTTGTCCGCGCAGCATCTTGGAAATGCTCTCGGCGGGAATGCCGTACTGCAACATGACCGAGATGGTCTTTGAAAGCGAGTTCAGAAGGCCCATGATGGTGGTGCCCTCGCGGTCGGTCGTCACAAAGAGCTCCGAGATCTGGCCGTCCTCGTTGCGGTTGACCGTGGTGTAGATCTTCACGCCGTCAATCTGCGCCAAATGCGTGCGCCCGTTGCGGATGCCCATGATGCGGCGGCGCTGCGCCGGGCGTGCGGGACGGGCAAGCTCGGCCTTTGCCGAGCGAGCATAGTCGAGCAGGGCGGCATAGGAGAGCTCTCCCAGATCCTTCTCGCCGCCGTCATCAGCAAGCGTCGTGTTGAGCGGCTGGGCGTTTTTAGACCCGTCGCGATACAGGGTGATCCCCTTTACGCCCGTCTGCCACGCCAGCATGATCACGTCTTTGAAGTCTTGGACGGTGGCCGAGTGAGGAAGGTTGACGGTCTTCGAGATGGCGCCCGAAACAAGAGGCGTAAGCGCCGCGACCATGAGCACATGCCCGCGCGGCGAGATGTAGCGCTCGCCGGTTCCACAGACGTTCGCCGTGTCAAAGACGGCGAGATGCTCTGGCTTGAGATGCGGGGCGCCCTCGATCTTGCCGTCGATGACCATGCCGGCATCGTCGGTCGCCTGCACGTAGGCGAGGATGTCCTCGACTTCCTCTTCGGAATAGCCGAGGTGGCGCAGGGCATCGCCGATCACGGGGTTCGCAATGGTCATGAACCCGCCGCCCGAGAGCTTCTTGTAGATCATGTGGCTGAAGAAGGGCTCGATAGAGGTGGCGGCGCAGTCCATCGCAAACGAGATGGTGCCCGTGGGCGCCATGACGCTTACCTGCGCGTTGCGGTATCCGTAGCGCTCGCCAAGCTCCTCGGCAAAGGTCCACGACTCGATGAGCGCGCTTGCAAGCCTGCCTTCACCCGCCTGCGTGAGCAGGTCGAAGTCGACGATGGGCGGCTCAACCGTGAGGTCCTCGAAGGCATCGGTGCGAGCTCCGGCCACGCGCGCATGGTTGCGGATGACGCGGGCCATGTGGCGCTTGTTGATGGAATAGCAATCGAACGGCCCGATCTTGCGCGCCATGATGGCCGAGGCGGCATAGCTTCGGCCCGTGAGGACGCCGGCGAGCGCCGACGCCAGGGCGCGGGCCTCGGGCGAGTCGTAAGGCATGCCCTTCGCCATGAGCAGGCTGGCAAGATTGGACATGCCGAGGCCCGTCGCACGGAAGCGATAGGTCTTGCGAGCGATGTCGCGCGTGGGGAACTGCCCCCACGCGATCGATGCCTCGAGGGCAAGCTGGATGAGGTCGATGGCATGCTCATAGCCCTCGACGTCGAACTCGTCGAGCGCAGGGTCATAGAAGCGATACACGTTGATGGATGCGAGGTTGCAGCTCGAATCGTCCAAGAACGCATACTCGCCGCACGGATTCGTGGAATTGAGGCGGTTGTAACTTGCCCCGACCACGCCGTCCTCGCCACCGGGGCAGGTGTGCCATTCGTTGAACGTGTCGGAAAACTGCGGCGCCGGATCGGCACAGCGCCATGCGCTCTCGTTGAAGATGTCCCAGACATGGGCCACCGATACCTCGCGGTCGAGCGCGGGGTCCACGCGGCCCTTTAGGGTATAGGTGGCATCGGGGTCTTCGTCGAGCGTCATGACCTTCGCCATGAACTCGTTGTCGATACGCAGGGAATTGTTGGAGTTCTGGCCCGACACGGTCGAATACGCCTCGCCGTTGATGTCGCCGTCATAGCCCATCTTCATGAGGGCGAGCGCCTTGTCCTCCTCGCGGGCCTTCCAGGTGATGAACTTCTCGATATCCGGATGGTCGATGTCGAGGCACACCATCTTGGCCGCTCGACGCGTGGTGCCGCCGCTCTTGATGGCGTCCGCGTTGCGGTCAAACCCCCGCAGGAAGCTCATGACGCCGCTCGATACGCCGCCTCCCGAAAGCCGCTCCCCCTCGGCGCGCAGGGCCGAGAAGTTTGACCCGGTTCCCGACCCGCCTTTGAACAGCTTGGTCTCGGTAACGTATTCGTCGGAGATGGAATGATCGCCCAGCAACTTGTCCTCAACCGAAACGATGAAGCAGGCGCTCGCCTGGGTGCGGGAATACTGGTCGGGGGACTCAACGACCTCGCCGGAGTCGGGGTCGACGTAAAACATGCCCTGGGGTTCGCCGGAGATTCCGTATGCGCGCTTCAGGCCGGTATTGAACCACTGGGGCGAGTTGGGGGCAAAGCGCTGGTCCAAAATCATGTAGACGAGCTCGTCATAGAGCACCTGCGCCTGCTCGCCGTCTTCGATAAGGCCCTCGTCGACCAGGGAGGCAACCCAAAAGTCCACCATGCGGTGAGCGACCTGGCGCATGGACGTCTCGTGCCCCTTGCCGGGGACGCCGGCGCGGCGGAAGTACTTCGACGCGATGATGTCGACCGCGTTTTGCGAATACTGAACGGGAAACTCCAGGTCATGCATGTCGCACAGCACTTTACCGGTCTTATAGTCGGTCAGATGCACGTCGCGAAGCGACCATTCGAACAGATCATATACCGTCTTGCCGGCGCACTGCGGCTCCTCGAGCACGCTCGTAAAGCGACGCTGGACAAGCTCCTCTATCTTGGTTGCCATGGCGGTCCTCGCTTTCCATCGGTTGGGCCTACTATCTCATCCTGCGCGGACATACGCTTTCCGTGCCGCGGCAGGCGGTGCGGTCAAGAGTCAGCCGATGACGATTCTATCAAGCGCCATTCCAAGATATTGTGCTTTTCCGTAAACGGTAACACCATATATTGCTTTTTTACAGTCACATTATGCGCGCTGATACACGGGTTTCCGGACATGTCGCAGCTCGACGGTCCCGCCCATGCATTCCGGTTTCTTTACGAAGCCGGCATGCGTGCGAGCGCAATGCATACGCCATGCGGTAAGGTGGGGCGCGACAAATCGGGCCGCCGGCAGGCGGCATCACCAAACGCAGCGGATGCTCCAAGGCATCCAGAAGGAAGGTTCCATGGCTTTGACCGGCAAGCAGGTGAGGCAGCTCCGCAGCCTCGCACATCATCTGAATCCCGTGATCATCGTCGGCAAAGGCGATGTCAACGACGGCACCGTCGAGCAGGCAAACGAGGCGCTCGAGGCCCATGAGCTCGTCAAATGCTCGGTTCTCGACACTTCGAGCCTCGAGACGCGCGAAGCGGCCAACGAACTCGCGGAGCGCTGCCAGGCAGAGGTGGTGCAGGTCATCGGACGCAAGTTCTCGCTGTACCGGCTCTCTCAACGCAAGGATATCGAGCATATCAAGCTCGTCTAGCAAGCTGCCGCTCGGCCGCCCCGGTAAAAGGAAGCCCCGGCACAGGGCCGATGCGGGCACAGGCGAGAACGCGACGGCCCGCATGTCGCCGCGTGAGCCGAGCCCTGCGCCCCCGCGGCAAAACGAGAGCCAAAACGAAACTCGCCGACACCAGATGCGCCCCCTTGTGCCCCCTTGGCGCAAGGGGGCGCACCCCTTACGATACCGACCCATGTCGACGCTTCCTCTGCATGATCCTTTCGTAGAGCGCCCGCGTCTCCGGCTCGGGCAGACCTCCCCCGTGCTCCCTCAGATAGACGCCGTGGCGCATGAACAGCTCCTCGACCTCTCGACGCCGTCCATCCAGGTCATACACGCGCATCGCCGCCCTCACCACGTCTTCACGTCTCGGCTCATAGCGAAGCGCCGCCTCCACCATCCATATCGCCGCGCCCGTGTTCTCCTCGTCGATCGCCAGCTCGACGCCGCGCATCATGCAGTCGACGAACTTCGCCTGCAGCACCCTGCGCATGTTTACAAAAAACCGCGGCGTATTCCGATCCGGCACGTAGAGCGGCCCCACATACACCTGCTCCGCCTTCAGGCACAGCTCGATCAGCTGGGGAGCGCTGGCGCCGTTGCGCCTCAGCAGCACCTGACGCGTCAAGGCGTTGAAGACCATGATGTCCGAAGAGATGTACTCGACGTTGATGGCCACGCCCTCTCCCTGCGTAACGAGGTAGTTCACGCCCATCTGGCGCTGACCGAGGGCGCCCCGCAAGGTCGAGAGCGTGGTATAGAGATTGGATTTCGCCCGCTCGGGAGCGAGTCCCGGCCAAAGCTCTCCAGCCAGCACGTCGCGCGGAACAAACGAGCCCTCGGCGAGCACCAGACGCGCGGCGAGGACGCTCGCCTTCTTGCGCTTCCACAGCTCGTCGACCATGACATGGCCGCCCCGCTCGGCGCGAAAGCCCCCGAACAGATTGATCCGCACCTGCTCTTCGTCAAGCTCGGGCTGCGCGACCACCTGAAACGGTCGGTCGACCTTGGCGTCCTCTGGGGCAAGCAGGCTATAACCCACGAGCAGCTGCCTGGGCAGGAGCCTGCGCAGCGAATCCGCGCGCTCCCCCAGAGCATCGATGGCAAGGCGCGCCACAAGCCGCATCGAAGGATCGAGCAGCGACACGCGATGCATGGAATACCAAGCCGAAAGCTCGGCGTCCATGCGCGCCGCTGACAGCTCGAGCGCCACGCGCCACGCACGCAGCGAATCGACGCCCCGCTCGGCCAGATCTATGGCGACGGCCTCCTCGCGCAGCGTGACGAGCGACGTGTTTCGCAGCTGTGCGACCCGTTCGAGGAGCTTTGCCCATCCAAAGATGAAGTCGAGTCCCTCCCCCGCGAGCCCTGCCGCCTGCCGCCCGCGAAATCCGGCGTTGATGACCTCTCCGTGCAGCAGGTCTTGCCAGCCCTCGAGCACCGTGCAGAGCAGCTGCATCTCTTGGTTGTTCGCCCTGACATAGAGGGTCCCCGCGTCTGAAAACGCACGCTCGTCGGCAACCGGCATGCCCACGAGAAGCCGGCGGGTCGCAAGCGCCAAGCGCATCTGGCCTGCGACCCATGTAAGCCCCTCGTCGAGCAACTCCCCGCAGATGCCCGCGTACAGCTCGTCGCGCTCATCGAGCCGCAGCGTGCCGCCCATGAGCGCCTCCCCCATCATCCGGTCCGCCTCGACCAGCAGCCTCGGCTGATCGAGGCGGACGCTGTCACGCAGCCCTTCGGCCGCCAGAGGCTCTTCGAGGTCTTCATGCCGCACCAGAGCGTGGAGGAGCCGCGCATGCAGCGACAGCAAGATGCACGCGTCATCGCTTGTCGCGACATCTCCCCCATGGTCTCGCTCGGGAAGCTCCGTCCCATCGGAGCCGCCCCAGGCACTATGTATCGCCTCCGCCCGCGCCCACGCAAACGCGCATCGCTCGCCCCCGCCGTCGTCTGAAAGACGCTCGAGGCGCTTTGCCGCAAACCGCGCCTGACGAAGGTCTCCGGCAATGATCGAAGCCGCATAGAGCGCCACAAGCTCGATCGCCCGCGGGCCTGCATGGGACGAGGGGCCGCGAGGGGCATCGAGCGTGCGCAGCACAAGCCGGGCATGTCCCGCGAGTGAAAACTCTACGGGATATGCCCGTATGGCGCCGAGCGCCATGGCGGGGGAAAACTGTCCCTCGACAAGACGTGCCGCATCGTCGACGCGCCCGAGCTTCATGAGCGTCTTCACGGCGCGCCTCGCGAGCCGCGGACTTTTGTCAACCACGTCCTGCCGCAATCTCTCCAGCGCGTCAGCCGCGTCCGTCAGACAGGTAAACGTCTGGTTCGCAGGGTCAATACCAAAGATGGGATAGTCGCGCGCAAGTGCGGAGACTTGACGCTGCGTGATTGCCGGACCGCACCGGCCCACATCGGAGAGCGACCCGGACCCCAGCAGCATCATGAGCGCCGCCACCGACCACAGAGACCCCTCTTCGCCCTCGATCTCCGCCATGACCGACTGGCAGACCTCGTATACGCAGGAGCTGTACTGCCGAGGCGGTTTTGCAAGTCCGCCCAGCGATCCTCGAAGCGCCGCGACGAGCGCCGGGATGCCCTGCGTGAGCCCGTAGACATCTATTGCCACCGGCAGCGAGAACACCCTCATCCATTCCGCATATTCGTGGGGGCCTACCGTCAGCGCCCGCGGCGCGATCTTAATCGAGTCTCCGAACGCCTTGATCAGCGTCCGGTTGGACGGCAAGCAGGATGCGACGACCCCGCAACCGAGGCGGCGCAGCCCTCTTAGGCGCTCCACCAGCATCCGCGCGGCGCACGCCTCAAAAACAGGAAGGTTGTCGATCGCGACAAGGGGGCGGTCCTGTCCGGAAGTGATCTCTTCGACCTCGTCCAGCTGGAGCAGCAGCTCATCGATCTGCGCGTCATGGGCATCTATCAGCACCGCGGCGCCTCGCTTTGGATCGGTGCGAACCTCCTCCACCACCTGTATGAGCAGTGCCGTCTTTCCAAAATGACTCGGCGCACATATGAGCACCGCCTTTCCGGCGGCGTCATGGGCAAGCACATCGCGAATCAGACCCCTTCTCCGCACGGTGAAGCTCACCCCCATGGGAAGCGCCTGCACGCCTTCGACAGCCATGGAGGCAGAAGGGCTGCCGTCCCCGCCCCGCCATTCCGTGCCCTGTTGGCCGTCGCTCACGCCCGCTTGCCTCATCGTCATCGCTTGCTCCTCCCCAACCCCACCATATGCGGACAGCCCGACCACAGCATCCAAATCTTTCAGCCCCCCTTGGGGCATGTTAGATTCGGGCAAGAAACATCGAAGACAGTGAAATGCCGCGCACATTCGACACGAAGCGACGCGATTTCGCAAATCCGCACGTCAACGCAACAATGTAGCCCCCTCAACATATTGTTGACCATTATGATGGCGCGGCGCGCCCAGATGGATACCGTTCACAGACGAATCTCGTCCATACGCCGATAGGCGCATGACAACACAACGAATCCACCCCTCGACGCCTTCGTTCCATCGTCCCCACTCGTGTTAGATATTGGATAGATTTTGGCAAGAAAAAGGGCCCTGGATCTCCAGGGCCCCAATCAGGATATGGCGACGCCCACGCGGCATCATTCGGCGCTCACGACGCGCATCTCACGCGTGGGGCGCAGGCGTTCGCAGCAACGGCAATGCCACGTAGCGGGCGGCCGTCCGGCAATCTACTCGCAGAGCGAGAGCGCCGCCTCGTCGGCGACGACCACGACGTTGGGATGCAGCTGCAGGATGGACGCGGGGCAGGACGGGGTGACCGGTCCGAAGCACATGTCATGCACGGCCTGAGCCTTCGCCTCGCCGTTGGCGACCACAAGGATCTGGCGGGCATACATGATGGTCTGGGTACCCATGGTGTACGCCTGGCGCGGGACGTCCTCGATGCGGTCGAACAGACGGCTGTTGGCCTGAATGGTCGACTCGGTAAGGTCGACGCAATGCGTGCCCTTCGAGAAGTGGTCATCGGGCTCGTTGAAGCCGATGTGACCGTTGTTGCCGATACCCAGAAGCTGCAGGTCGGGATAACCGGCGGCGGCGACGATCTCGTCATAGCCGGAGCAGGCGGCCTCTGCATCGGGGTTGGAGCCGTCGGGCACATGCGTGTTGGCAAGGTCGATGTTCACATGATTGAACAGGTTCTCACGCATGAAGTAGTGATAGCTCTGGGGGTCGTCATGCGAAAGGCCGCGGTACTCGTCCAGGTTGTAGGTGCTCACCTGAGCGAAATCGAGGTCGCCCTTGTTGTACCAATCGATAAGCTGCTTGTAGGTGCCGATGGGCGTGCTGCCGGTGGCCAGGCCCAGAACGCAGTCTGGCTTCAGGATGATCTGGGCGGAGATGATGTTCGCCGCCTTGCGGCTCATGTCCTGGTAGTCACGGGCGCGTACGATCTTGAGCATGTGGACCCCTTTCTATGGATGCTCACGTTAGCGGCCGCCCCGACAGCAGCCGCTCCAATCACCCCTCATCGCTCGCGAGCGGTGATGAGTTTCTCGAGTTCAGACACCGTGTCGCCCACGCTGCCTTTGATACTGGAAAATTCTACGGCATTGCAAATCAGAATGGGCGCGGTGACGTCGTAGCCCTCCTTGCGGATTGCCTCGCGATCGAACTCGATGAGCACGTCGCCCTTCTTGACCGTATCGCCCACCGCCGCGTGAACCTTGAAGTGGCGCCCCTCCAACTTATAGGTATCGAGCCCGACGTGGATCAGGACATCGAGCCCCTCGTTGGTATGGAGCGCGACCGCATGGCCGGTGGGAAAGATCGCCTTGACCTTGGCGTCCGACGGCGCAACGACCTTGCTGCCCGTAGGAATTATCGCCACGCCTTCGCCCAGCGACCCGGAGGCAAACGTGGGATCGCCAACCTCAGAGAGCGGAATCACCTTGCCCGCCAGCGGGGAAAGTAGAACGTTTCTTCTCCTGTGTAACCCAAAAGATCTCAAAGCTCGTTGGAACATGACTCCCCTAGATCACCCGTGCAAGAGAATATAAGCCGCTTTCGCGGCCCCTTCTATCGTACCTCATTTCTTCCCATTTCGGTGTCGCTGTAGCATCCAGAATCTCAACCGAAGATGGGCGCCTCCTTGAGAGACGAAAAAAAGGGCCCGCCGAGCATCTCGGCAGGCCCTTGAACATCCAAGGTAAGAGAAATTAACGCTTGGAGAACTGCGGAGCGCGACGGGCCTTCTTGAGACCGTACTTCTTGCGCTCGACCACGCGCGCGTCGCGCGTGAGGTAGCCGGCCTTCTTGAGGTCGGCGCGGTAGTCACCGGCGTTGAGCAGCGCACGAGCGATGCCCAGGCGCAGAGCGCCAGCCTGGCCGGAGATGCCGCCGCCATCGCACAGAGCGATGACGTCGAAGGAACCGGCGGTGTCGGTAACCTTGAAGGGCGCCAGAGCCATGTCGAGCAGGTTCTGGCGGCCGAAGTACTCGGCGGCGTCACGCTTGTTGACGGTCACCTTGCCGGTGCCGGGAACAAGGCGGACACGGGCCACGGCGTTCTTGCGACGGCCGGTGCCCTGGTAGACAACGGTGTTCTCAGCCATAGCTTATGCCTCCAGCTCGATCTTGACGGGGTTCTGGGCAGCGTGCGGATGCTCGGGGCCAGCGTAGACCTTGAGCTTGGTGAGCTGCTTGCGACCAAGGGTGGTCTTGGGCAGCATGCCGCGCACGGCGCGCTCGATGACCGTCTCAGGATGCTTCTCCATGGCAGTGCGGAAGCTCTCAGCCTTGAGGCCGCCGTTGTAGCCGGTGTGGCGATAGTAGGTCTTGTGAGCGGCCTTGTTACCGGTAAGCTGGACCTTATCGGCGTTGATGACCACCACGAAGTCGCCGCAGTCGGAGTTAGGCGTGAACTGGGGCTTGTTCTTGCCGCGCAGGATCATAGCGATCTGAGTGGCAAGACGACCCAGAACAGCACCCTCGGCATCGATGAGGACCCAGTTGCGGGAAACCTCACCCTGCTTGGCATAGTGAGTCGACTTCTGAATCACTTCGGACTCCTCCAATAATACGTGTCTTGACAGAGATTCACGGGGCTCTGAAAAGTAACTTGATGAGTATACCGCGCCGCCGCCGTGCGTCAACCACCTTCCGCAGGTACAGGAAGGGTTTTTCGCAGAGTCTTCAACACTTTTTTCGAATGGCCCTCAAGGCTACCCCAGATACGCCCGAATCGCATCGAGCTGCCGCGTCGCCTCCTGCCTGCCCTGAATGTAGAGCGCGAGCAGCTTCTCGGGATCGCGCTCCATATGACCGACCTCGACAGGGGTGGGAGGCGCAATCACAAGCGCCTTCCCCTCGCGCTCATATTCCCAAATGTGCTCGCGTTGCTCGTTGTAGCGCGTGTGACGCGTCTCGAGCGCATCGATCAGATACGGGTACTTTGCATAGCGGGCGCGGGCGGCCCCCATGAACTCGTAGGGACCCTTCTGGTAGTCGCGGTGCTGCGTGAGCACCACCACCGCGCGGGCAAATCCCTCGTCCTCGAACACATGCTCCACGGGGACCGAATCGGCAATGCCACCGTCAAGATAGAAATGCCCGTCGATCTCGACCGGAGAGGTCACAAGCGGCATGGAGGTCGAGGCGCGCACCGCATCGATGTCAAGCGTCGCGCTCGCGACCTCGAGATAGGCCGGCGTGCCGAATACGATGTCGGTTACCGTGGCGAAGAGCCTCGCCGGATTGGCTAGAAAGGCATCGTTGTCGAAGGGGTCGAGACGGTCCTGGACGTCGTTGAGCATGAAGTCGTAGCCGACAAGGCTGCCGCTGGCCGCCACGGCCTCGGCGCCCATGTATCGCCCGTCGTTGCAAAACGCGAGGTTGACGCGGTTCACGCGTCCGATCTGACGTGATTTAAAGTTCAGGCCAGAGAGCGTGCCCGCCGACACTCCGTATATCGCCGCCGCATTGAGCCCCTTTTCGAGCAGCACGTCGAGCACGCCCGCGGTGAACTGGCAGCGGAAGCTTCCGCCCTCAAGTACCAAGGCGACCTTGTCGCTGTTGTCAACCGGTGTCTGAGCTCCCATCTCCATGCCATGCCTTTCTCATACACCGCCACGCTGCAGCACGCCTCCCGCACACATCGACGGCCCCACATCACCAAGGCAAAAGACGTGGCCAGCAGAAGAGCCCCGACGGCAACGGGCCGTGGCGGCAACCGTTTCCTTGCCACATCTTCTACCACTTCATCAGCAACTTCAGTCACACGGCGCCGCAAGCCGCATGCGAACTCTTTTCCGCCAAGCAGACGGGGACGTCGCGCCTAAAAGCCCTTATCTGTGCCCCTGGGCTCCTCCCCGCCCGTGCGGGCGGGGAACCGGGCTCGGGCGCCGCACCACCGTTGCCGAACTTCACCCAACGCACGCAAACGAGACGTGGACGCACCTCAGAAGCAAAAGCGTGTCACAACTGACATGAAAGGCCCGATTTTGAGGTGTCCGTGTCAGTTGTGACACGCTTTTCGGCAACGCATTTCGCGGCGAGGATGCAGCGAGGGAATAAGCCGGCAAACAACGTGGTAGAATACCTACTCCCCAGCGATGCGTCGCGGGGAGAGAACCTTGACAGGTCGAGTTGGGCACGCCTGGAGCGGGCCCGCCAGACCGCCTTTGGGGCCGACTGGTTTCGACACGATAGCTCTGAGAGAGGAAGCAGGCCGTGGTCTCCTCGCCACGTTAAACAGGGGTACTGTCAAAATGAATTGACAAGAATTCTTCTTACGAGCCTCAGCTGGCTCTTGCTGCTTAATTAATTAGCGGCACGTCAATCCCGTGATGTCCCCGACACGGGTGCGATGTCATCTTAGGGGAATGCTCCCGCGCACGTAACCGGTATGGCGCGGGCTAAGACCGAACCGGTTGGGACGCCGCGAGCGTGTCGCTGCGCGCAACGCGTCCGAGACCAAACCAGCGACTGAGCCTGGAGATGCCGATCAGGGGGCTTTCGTGGACCGGAGTTCGATTCTCCGCGGCTCCACCAAATCTGACATGCAGGTAGAAATGTGTTTCTACCTGCATTTTTCTTGCTCTTTTCAGAATAATCTGATAGTATAAAGTAAATCTGGTATTCAAGAGACGGATATGAAAAATCAACGCATTTTATTGCCCTATTTATACGCCCTTATCACCATTGTCTGTACCTTCCTGGTAGGTCAGCTTATCCTGTGGTTTGTACCGGACAACACGAATATCTGGGCTTCCGTGCTGTTCATTTTCATGAATCTGCTGCCGATGCTGGTTGCCTTTGGTTTCGTGCAGATGTCCGGTGAAGTGTCTGGAATAGGGCAAATTCTTAAAGCGGCGTTTTCACCGCACGAACGCCGGTATGCCTATGTCACCGCTCTGGCGGTGCCGCTTATCTATTACGGAATATCAGTTTTACTGGGAAATGTGACTTTTACCGGTTCCCCATTTTCGGCCATGATTGCCTATTTCCCCTGGACGCTTTTGCAGGGCGGACTGGAAGAGGTGGGGTGGCGATGGTATCTGCAAACCCATATATCCATAAAGAAAAGTTTTGTGCTGAAAATGCTCGTTATATCCGTCATCTGGTTTATATGGCATTTCCCCATCTATCGTCTGCCGTGGATCACGGCTGGTTCCTCCAATTACCTCATCTTTTTCCTGATGATACTTGGGAACACATTTACCCTGGGTGCAGTAAAAGAATTGTCGCGCGGCTCCATTCCTTGCATTCTCGCCCATATGCTTATAGACACAGCGGCGGTCACCATGCTTGTTGGGAGCAATTTAACAAAAGTAGCTTTGCTTGTCGGCGTGGAAATTATCCTCTCTGCGATTCTGGTAGGCATATTGGGCCGCAGGCGAAAGCAGCAAAGCCAGGTCTTGAGTAATCACCCTGCTCGGTACCGGGTGTAGCGCGAGTCGATACTACCCTCCGCCCCCGCCGATATTCCGCTTCGATACCGCCGATATCGCGCCTCGATACCGCCCGCGGGCG
>NZ_JACJKQ010000023.1 GCF_016901575.1 Enorma phocaeensis | reverse complement strand
GATATGATGTTCCTCATGGCTGCCGTGGCTGAAGTTGAAGCGGGCGACGTTCATGCCCGCGAGGATCATCTGGCGCAGCGTCTCCTCGTCGTCGCAGGCAGGGCCCATGGTGCAAACTATCTTGGTGCGCTTATTCATCGTTGTCCCCTCACACTTCTCGCATACTCGTTGCCAATGATTCTTGTCTCGCTATAGTGCTCGCCCGCCGGACTGCAGCGGGCGATGTCGGTGCCCAGGCCGACGTATTAAGGATAGGTGATGCCATCAACACACCGGACCAATAAGGCCGGACGTGTTGATTCTGCCGGTAGGCGGCGGCTCTTCGCAAGCCATACTGTGCCTTTTTACGCACATATGACACGCCCCTTACAGGGAGGTTTTTATTCGATGCATCGCTGCGGGGCGATACGCTCAAACCCGTGCCGAGCGACCGCGCGCGTCGAGGCTTCGCCCGGCATCCTATCGGAGCGACAGGGGCCGACGCTTCGCCCCGCCCCCATCGTTTTCCCCGTTGCTACAAAAGTAGCGAGCAACGGCGGCCCCGTTTTTCACCGTCGCTCGGTTTTATTACGAAATCGGGCCCAAAAATGTAAAAAAGCCGAGCTTCGGCGAAAGGTGGGCCAGAACTCGGACAACGAGGGACGCCTCAATGCCCCCGCAGGCGGCCTAGCCCCAAAGACAGGAGGCAACGCGGCGGCAGGCGCCGCGCGCATGACGCGCACAACAAAGGGCCCCGGCGTCCCCGCGACGCCGACCATGTGATCGGGTGCGGGGCGCCGGGGCCCCTTTTGTCAGCCGATGTATGTCAGGCGCGCCCAGGCACTGAGCCCTGGCACGCCATCCTCAACGCAGGCGTTACGCACGGCCCACAGAGCCCAGGTTCTCCATGCGAACCTTCACGATGTTGGTGATCTCGGCCATGCCAAGCTTCGCCGGCTTCTTGGGATCGAAGCATCCGGGGTTCTCGGCCATGTAGCCCATAAAGCCCTTCGTGTATGCCTGGCGCAGCTCGGTGGCGTAGTTCACCTTGCAGATGCCGTTCTTCACGGCCTCGGCGACCTGCTCGTCGGGCACGCCGGAGGTGCCGTGGAGCACGAGCGGCACATCGACGGCGGCGCGGATGGCCTTCACGACGTCCTGCTCGATGTGCGGGGTCTCGGTGTAGACGCCGTGCGCGGTGCCCACGCCGATGGCGAGCGAGGTGCAGCCGGTGCGCTCAACGAACTCGCGGGCCTCGTCCGGGTCGGTGTAGGGGTTCTCGCCCTCGACGGCCGGGCCGTCGTCCTCCTTGCCGCCCACCTTGCCGAGCTCGGCCTCCACGGGCACGCCCATGGCGGCGCCCACCGCGGCGACGGACTTGGTAAGGGCGATGTTGTCCTCGAAGGTCTCGTGGGAACCGTCGATCATGACGGAGGTATAGCCCACGCGCAGCGCCTGCATGCAGCGATCGAAGCCGTCGCCGTGGTCGAGATGCAGCGCCACCGGCACGCTCGCGCGCTCGGCAGCGGCCTTGACCATGCCGTAGAAGTAATCGAGACCGGCGGTCTTCACGGTGCCGGGAGTGGTCTGCATGATCACCGGGGACTTCGTCTCCTCGGCGGCGGCGAGCACCGCCATGACGAACTCGAGGTTCTCGATGTTGAAGGCGCCGACCGCATAGTGGTTCCTCTGTGCGTCCAGCAGCATCTCTTTCGTGGTAACGAGCATGACCACTCCTTTCCTGCCCCGGCACCGTCCCGCCGGGAACGTATCGCTTCCCGTATTGTACGTTTCCCGCGCATCGGCTTCCCGCGCGCAGACGACGGGCGGCGCCGGGAATCGGCAAGCAAACGCAGGCTGCCTGCATCACGATGCCCCCATTTCGGCTTCGCGTGGATATCATGGCGTGCGATATGCGGCCGCAATGCATCCCCGCCCTCTTCCACCACGACACCTTGTGCAAAAAGAAAATCAAACGCAATGCGTTATCTTGCTTTTTAGAAAAGTAATGGCAACATAATTCCTGCATATTCTTGCCGCGCGGACCATGCGCCCGCATGAGGGAACGGAGGCCCCATGACCCCGGAAGAGCGCCGGTCAGCCATCCTCGCCATGCTCGCTCAGAACACCTCCGTGCAGGTGGCGCAACTTGCCGAGGCGTTCGGCACGTCGCGCGTGACCGCGCGCGGCGACCTCGACGCCCTCGCCGCCCTCGGCAAGCTCCGCCGCACCCACGGCGGCGCCATCTCGCTTTCTAAAACGCTCACCGTCTCGACGCAGGATCGGCGCGTCAACGTGAACGTCGAGGCAAAACGCGCCATCGCGCGTACGGCGGCGGGGTTTGTGAGCGATGGCGAAGCGGTGCTCGTGGATTCGGGCACCACCGCGCTCGAGTTCGTGCGAGCGCTCGAGGATCACCGCGACGTCACCGTCGTCACCAACGATTTCACCATCGCCGACTATATCGACCGCTCGGCACCGGCGCTCGACGTGCTGCTGCTGGGCGGCAGCCTGCGCAAGGGACATCGCTACATCACCGGTCCGCTCACCCTGCGCATGCTCGAGATGCTCCACCCCGACAAAGCCTTTGTCACGCCCACATCCTACGTGCCGGGACGCGGCCTCATGACCAACAACGCCGAGATGGCTGAGCTCAAACGGCGGTACCTCAGCTGCGCGAGCGAATCGTTCGTACTGCTCGACGCCGCGAAGATCCAAGCGCCTGGCTTGCTGTGGTTTGGCACGCTGGAGCAAGTGGACACCCTCATCGTCGACCGCGACCCCGACGGCGTCATCGCGACCGATGCGCACGAGCTCG
Source organism: Enorma phocaeensis (assembly GCF_016901575.1). Taxonomy (GTDB): domain Bacteria; phylum Actinomycetota; class Coriobacteriia; order Coriobacteriales; family Coriobacteriaceae; genus Limicola; species Limicola phocaeensis_A. Next base: position 18,836 of record NZ_JACJKQ010000023.1, on the reverse strand, counting down.
GCTGTCAGCTGGTGGTGGCGTCGCAAGCTGCACGCGCCTCGCAAACCCCGCAGGCCTCGCAGCCCTCGTGATTTGCCACGTTTTGCAAAATCGGAGGCTTCGTGAGTTCGTGTGGGTAGGGGTCACGCCGCGAGAAACGTCCATCGGGTGCCGAAAAGGCACGCAAAACGAATGCATATGCTTCCCCGCAGCCCATAGGTCCGCCTTCGTGACCACTGGAACGAGCATGCTACGGAAATGCGGTGAGAAACCGTCCGCGATGCACACCGCAGCATCGTATGGACAACGACGCAGCTACCGCACGATGGCGAGACCAGCTTGGGCCAGCAACCGTGGAATGTCGCGCACGTGGGCCCGGTTGTACTCACGCGACGTCTCATCGAGCTCATCATACGGCACGAGCGTGTTGCTGATGCGCCGCGCCACATCCTTGTGCGAACCGTATGTCCACCCTGCTGCCGTGCATATTGGCAAGCTGCACGAGCACGTCGAAGCATATCTTGCGCGCCGCGCGCGCCCACGACGGCGCCCATGGCGTCGCCCGCGTTGGCCAGCTCGATGCACCCGGCGCCGTCCCACGCGGCGACGCACACCGAGGCACCGAGCCCGCGCCGGCTCAGCATCTCATCGGCACGGAGAATGAGGCGTGCGGATAGATCGCCCGCTCGCGAAACGGGGGCCCGCACGACGCGGAAGCGCGCGCCGGCGCTTCCGCCCCCGCTGAAGAGGCACACGACGCCCGTGCGCCGCGCGTCCGCAGCGCCTGCCCCGGTTGTTTGGATGAGCGCTTGCTGCATGGCCACTCCCGTTCGCTCTTGCCCGCCGCAAGCGTACGCCGCGCCATCGCATCCGCTTGCGCAAGCGTCGCATGGAAAACGCCCCCTCGGGCACAGGCCCCAGGAGGCGTTGACGACCGAGTGCGCGACGCGCTCGGCGACCGCGATGCAGCGCGCCGCCGCGCTAGACCTCGACGACCTCGATACCGCCGAAGACCTCGTCCCAGTGCTCGATGGCAAGGTGGCCGGTCTGCGGATCCATGGCGTTGAGCTTGCCGCACGCGTTGCCGTAGCGCAGCACGTCGACATCGTCCATGCCGGCGGCGATGGCGTGCGCGAAGCCCGCGACCGTCGAATCGCCGGAACCGGTGGCATTCACCGCCTCGATGGCGGGTGTTACCACGCGATAGCGCTTATCGCCGTGGAATGCCACCGCGCCGGCAGCGCCCATCGTGACAACAACCCACTCGACGCCTTGGAAACGCGCATCCGCCGCAACGGCATCGCCTAGCTCGGCGGCCTGCTCGGTGGTAAACGAGGTGCCCAGCAGCCCGTTGATCTCGGTGAGGTTGGGCTTCACGAGCGTGGGTTTCACGGGCGCGGCGAGCGCCTCGTCGAGCGCCGCGCCCGAGGTGTCGAGCAGCACCGGCATGCCGGCATCGACCGCCGTCCTCACCATGGCGGCATAGGTAGACGCGGGAACGCCCTTCGGAAGGCTGCCGGAGATGGTCACGCAATCCGCCTGTGCAACGAGATCGGCGTAGTTGACGAGAAACGCCTCGAGCTCCTCGGGCGAGATCTCGGGACCGCTCTCCAAAAGCTCGGTCTGATTGCCGTCGTGCAGCAGCGCGATGCACGTGCGCGCCTCGCCGGCGATCGGCGTGAAGCGATGGGAGATCCCGTCGGCATCCATGAGGTCGGAGAGGTAGGCTCCGGCATGACCGCCCAGAAGACCCGTCGCCACCACATCATCGCCCAACTGCACCAGCACGCGGCTCACGTTGAGCCCCTTGCCGCCGGCCGTCTTGGCGGGCGTCACGCGGTTGACATCGTCGATAACAAGATGCTCGACCTCGTAGCGCGTATCGATCGACGGATTCATGGTTACGGTGAGAATCATATGGTCCTCCTCATGTCCGACCTCATGCTCGCCCGGACAGCCAGGTGCTGGAACAGCTCCATGATACCCCGGCGGAACGTGCATCGCGCCGGCAGGGACGGCGAACGTCGCTGCCACATGAAGTTTAGATGGGTGCGCCTTGCGCTAGTCGTGATAATAGCCTCGATCCCATCGCTCGATGAACTCATCGAAGAAATGCGGGGCAGACTGCGCGGCGGAATCGGCCTGATTGATCGCATCGAGTCTCGCAACGAGCGCATCATGCTCGGGCGTCTTCTCATAACTCGCCTTGATAAACGCAAGCATGATATCGGCCATCAGAAACTCGCCGGTGATCTTGCCGCCGAAGCCCACCACGTTGGCATTGAGCGCGCGACGCGCGTAGAGGGCGCTGGTCATGTCGCGCACCAATGCGCACCGGGCGCCTGGCACCTTGTTGACGGAATTCGTGATGCCGATGCCCGTGCCACAGAGCACGACGCCGAGATCGGCTTTTCCGGAGGCGACCGCCTCGCCGACCTTCTTGCCAAATATCGGATAGTGCGTGCGTGTGTGACTGTATGTGCCCACATCGAACACCTCGTACCCCGCCTCTTCGAGACGGTCGTGCAGGTAGGTCTTTTCGTCGGTAACGATATGGTCGCAGCCGAGTGCGATGATCATGGTATCTCCTTTCGCGCGCATGTCGAGCTGCCCGGGGCCAGCAGGGGCATGCGCGCAATCGATTTGAGCCGAGCGACGCTATGCCATCTTATTGAGCATGTCCACGCGAATCTGATGCCGTCCGCCGGCGTAATCGGCAGCAAGAAACTCTCGCGCGATCTTTTTGGCAACTTCGGTCCCCACCACCTTGGGGCCCATGCAGATCATCCGCGCGTTGTTGTGCTCACGCGTCATGTACGCGCTCCGCTCATCGGAGATGTTGGCGGCGACCATACCCTTCACGCGGGTCGCTGCCATATAGCCGCCCACACCATACGCATCGAACGAGAAGCCGAGCGAGCCATCGTGCTCGAGCAGGTCGTGCGCGACGACGAGCGCGGAGTCGATGAAATCGGCGGCGGGAGTCTCGGCGTAATCGACCACATCGTGCCCGTCTGCCAACAGCGCCTCTTTGACTGTCTCCTTGAGGGGCATGCCCTCGGTGTCAGATGAGATGACAACTCTCATGGTTATCCTCCTCGGTGCGCATTGCGCGCAACCATGTGCCATGGACAATCTGATCTGCACCCTCCGGGCTCGGACGCAGCCGCGACGGCGACGGACGGCACCGCCGTCAAATCCGTCGTTGCGTTCATTTGAACATAATCAAACATGTTATGCAAGAAATACTGTTCGATTTTTGGAAATAACTCGATATTTACCGTTCACAGATTGATAAATACCGTTCATCTTTGTTTGTTCAAACATATCCTATATAAAATGGCGAACCTGATAGAGTAGGTGACGGACCTACTGCCGCATCGCGTTGCCCGGAAGCGGGCGGCTGGGCAAACCACGAAACCTACATACGCCGACAGGAAGGGACGCCATGGCCACTAAAGAAGAAATCTCGATGATCGGCTTCGAGATCGTCGCCTATGCGGGCGATGCCCAAACCGACCTCATCGCAGCGATCGATGCCGCACGCTGCGGCGACTTCGACAAGGCGGAAGAGCTGCGCGCCTCCGCCAACCAAGCGCTTATCGACGCGCATGATGTCCAGACAAAGCTGCTCTCCCAAGAGGCAGGGGGCGGTGAGATGGATGTGACCTTCATCATGGTCCATGCACAGGACACCCTCATGACCACCATGATGCTCGAGAAGCAGGCTCGCTTCATGATTGACGGATACCGGCGCATCGCCGCGCTCGAAGCCAAGCTCTCATAAGCCGTCTCGGCACATCTTCGACGTTCATGGGCCGGCATCTCATCGAGATGCCGGCCCATGATCATGAAACGCATGCGACGGTTGACCGCTCGACCAGTTCGCCGGGAAGCAGAATGTGCTTGACCTCCCGCTCCCCCAAGAGCTCGGCGAAAAAGCAATCGAACGTTCTCTTCCCGCGTTCGCGCATGTCAAAGCGTATCGTTGTGAGCCGATTATGGGGGACGGTCCCCTGGAGCGAGTCATCGACGCCCACGACGCTCACGTCCTCTGGCACGCGTATGCCATGGTCGCGCAGCGCCACAATCGCGCCCAATGCCATTTGATCGTTTCCGGCATATAGAGCCGTCATATCCTTATCCTGGGCGAGCTTGGCGCCGAGCTCATAACCGCTGTCGGCGGTCCAGTCCCCTACAAGGGGCTCGACGACATCGACGCCCGCAGCGATCAAAGCGTCGCGCCATCCCGCCGCGCGCTCCGCCGCCGCAATCGACGAGCGGGGGCCGGCTATATGGCGAATGGCACGGTGCCCGTGGCGCATCAGATAGTCCACGGCCAGGTGGGAACACCCCTTCTGATCCGAATCGATCGTCGTGCACGCTGCGTGCGGTCTCACGGAGATGATGATGGTCGGCAACCCGGCAATGGGTTCAAACTCTTCGAAGTCCTCGATGGCGCGATTCGTGTTGAACACCATGCCATCGACGGGAAGTTCCGCCAGCTTCCGCGCGACATCCTTAAGGCGCACCGGATGCGACATGTCGAACTCGGTGAGCGTCACCGCATACCCGCATGCCCGAGCGGCAGAGGTAAGACCGTCGACCGTTGCGACGTTGCCCGCCCGCGTGATGTCGAACATGCACAAACCGATGCACCCGTAATGACCGCCGCGCAGCGATCTGCCGGCAAAGCTTGGGTAAAACCCAAGCTCATCCATAGCGTCGAGAACCTTCTTACGCGTCGCCTCCACGACGCATGCCTGGCCGTTGACAACGCGGGAAACCGTCTGTCGAGAAACTCCCGCGAGTTTCGCAACATCCGCCATGGAGGCATTGCGACCGCCCCTCGAGATGCGCGAACGCTTTGCGTCTGCTCCTTCTTTTGACACCAAATCCCCCTGCCCGACAGAAGCCGATGCACACAATGTACCATCAAATTCTGCGAACATGCTCCATGCCATCAGCGCACGGCCACGCACGTTCGCCGTTCACCGTCAAATTGCTACCGTCAGCAGTTTATCCATTCGATGTCAGAATGCATATTCCACCTGTATGTTAACGTGCTCATAACAGATATGAGCACGTGCTCATCCTGAAACCGGGCATCGGGATCTGCTTCTCGTATCTTCTCCGGCGCGATCTGCTAAAGCACCGTGCGCAGACGCGACCGGTTCGACCTTCAATCTACGTAAACGGAGGACCGATGGAACGGCTCATTGCATTGATTGAGAAGGGCAAGCCCTTCTTCAACGCCATCGCGCGCAACAAGTACCTCAAGGCGATTCGCGACGGCTTCATCTCCGTCATGCCCATCATCATCGTGTCGAGCGTCTTCCTGCTCGTCAGCGCCGTCCCCAACGTCTGGGGCTTCTACTGGCCCGCAGAGATCAACGACGTGCTCATGAAGGCCTACAACTACTCGATGGGCATCGTCGGCATCTGCGCAGCGGCCACCACGGCCAAGCACTTCTGCGATGCGCAAAACCGCGACCTGCCCAAGAACAACCAGATCAACTTCATCTCGGTCATGATCGCATCGCTCATCGGTTTTCTGCTGCTCTCCAGCGACGCCATCAGCTTCACGGATAACGGGGTCTCCATCTCCGGCCTCGCCAACGGCTACATGGGATCCAAGGGCCTGCTAACCGCCTTTATCTGCGCGTTCGCCACCGGCATCATCTACAAGTTCTTTATCAAGCGCAACATCACCATCAGGATGCCCGAACAGGTGCCGCCCAATATCTCCCAGACCTTCAAGGACATCATCCCCTTTGGCGTCTGCCTGGTCTTCTTCTGGGGCTTTGACTTTGCATTCCGCAACATCTTTGGCTTCTGTTTCGCCCAAGGCGTTATCCAGGTGTTCCAGCCGCTCTTCTCCGCGGCAGACGGCTATGTTGGCCTCGCCATCATCTACGGCGCCATGTCTCTCTTCTGGTTTGTAGGCGTCCACGGCCCCTCCATCATCGAGCCCGCAATCTCCGCCGCCCTCATCTCCAACCTCGAGCTCAACATGGCCATGTACCAGGCCGGCGAGCACGCAACCGCCGTCCTCACCAAACCGCTTCAGGATTTCGTCGTCGCCATGGGCGGCACTGGTGCCACGTTGGTGATCTGCTTCATGTTCGCCTTCCTCGCCAAGTCCAAAGAGATGCGCGCCGTGGGCCGTGCCTCAGCCGTACCGGTTTGCTTTGGCGTCAACGAACCGTTCCTCTTCGGCGCGCCCATGGTCTTGAACCCCATCTTCTTCATCCCCTTCATCTTCGCGCCCATCGCCAATATCTGGATCACCAAGTTCTTCATCGACGTCTTGGGTATGAACGGCTTCATGTTCAGCCTTCCCTGGACCACCCCCGCACCCGTTGGCATCGCCATGGGCCTGGGACTTCAGCCCCTTGCGTTCCTGCTCATCCCTGCCCTGCTGATTGTCGATTTCCTCATCTATTTCCCCTTCTTCAAGGTATACGACCGCGAGAAGTGCGCTGAAGAAGCCGAGGCCGATCAGGCTGAGGTCGCCCAGCGCGCCGCCCATAAGCAGGCTGCCATGAACGCCGCATTCCAGGGCAAGGCCGACACCGCAAGCGTCGCCACCGGTGCCGTCGCCAAGGCCGCTGCGAGCATGGCAGCAGAGAAAAAGCGTGCCGCCGGCCAGTCTATGGACGAAGAATCTGCGGGCAACGCCACCCCCGCTGCATCTGATAACGCCGTTGCCAGCGCCTCGTCCAGCACCATCGCCGCTGCGAGCGACCCCTATGCAGCGCTCAACGGTCGTCGCGTCCTTGTCCTGTGCCAGGGAGGCGGAACCTCCGGCCTGCTCGCCAACGCGCTGGCCAAAGCTGCCCGCGAGCACGGCATCGACCTTGAGACCGCAGCGGACGCTTACGGCAGCCATCTGGACATCATGCCGGACTTTGACCTTGTTATCCTGGCGCCCCAGGCAGCGTCCTACTTCGACGACCTCAAGGCCGACGGCGAGCGTATGGGCGTTGCCTGCTGCGTCACCAAGGGAAAGCAGTACATCGATCTGACTCGCAACGGTGAAGCGGCGCTCGTGTTCGTTGCCGACCAGCTTGGGCTCTAACGCATATCGTCCGGCGGGCGCAAGCGACAAAAACGAAGCGCCCGCCTCGCTTCCGCCACATCAACCGATTGGAGATCTATGTTGACCAACACGTTCCCCCAAGATTTCATCTTCGGTGGGGCCACTGCCGCCTATCAAGTCGAAGGCGAGACGCGATCGCATGGCAAAGGCAAGGTGGCATGGGATGATTACCTTGCCGAACAAGGGCGCTTCTCTCCCGAGCCCGCCTGCGACTTCTATCACCGCTACGATTCCGACCTCGCCCTCTGCGAACAGTTCGGCATGAACGGGATCCGCGTCTCGATCGCCTGGAGCCGCATCTTCCCCGAAGGCTCTGGCGAGCCGAATCCCGAGGGCGTGGCATTCTATCATAATCTTTTCGCGAGCTGTCGAGCGCATGGCGTCGAACCCTTTGTCACCCTCCACCATTTCGACTCCCCTCTCGCCATCTACGCCAACGGCGATTTCCTGAACCGCGCGAACATCGACGCCTTCGAGGCGTACGCGCGCTTCTGTTTCAAGGAATACGCGGATGACGTCAGGCATTGGTTCACATTCAACGAAATCGCCGCAGCGACCATGAATCGCTACGTGGAAGGCACCTGGCCGCTCGGCAAGAAGGTGAGCCTGCATGAATGCCTCCAAGCCCAGCACAACATGATGGTCGCCCACGCGCGCGCTGTCTGCGCCTTCAAGGACGGCGGCTACGCGGGCGAAATCGGCATCGTCCATGCGCTCGAATACAAATATCCCTATGATCCAGAGAGCCCTGCCGATATCGAGGCGGCGCGCAACGATGACGTCCTTCAAAACCGCCTCTTGCTCGACGCGACGTTCCGCGGCGATTACGCGCCCGGCACGCGCGCGATTATCGACCGCCTCTGCGCTTCCAGCCAGGGAACGTTCGAAATCGCCGAACATGATCTCGAGATCATGCGCCGCGCCGCGATGCTGAACGATTGCCTCGGGATCAATTATTACCAGAGCAGGTTCCTCAAGGCATACGAAGGTGAAAGCGACCTGCACCATAACGGAACCGGCGACAAGGGCACAGGCCGCTGGCGCGTTGCGGGCGTCGGCGAGCGCGCCGTTCGCCCCGGAGTTCCCACCACCGACTGGGATTGGATCATCTATCCCAAGGGGCTCTTCGATCTCATGATGGATATCACGCTTCGCTATCCGAACTACAAGAAGTTCTATATCACCGAGAACGGCATGGGCCGCAAGGACCGAATCGAAAACGGCGTGATCGACGACACCGAGCGCATCGACTACGTCAAGGACCACCTCCGCTGGATTTTGAGAGCCATAGAGATCGGCATCAACGTCGAGGGGTACTTCATGTGGAGCCTGCAGGATCAGTTCAGCTGGACGAACGGCTACAGCAAGCGCTACGGCTTTTTCTATGTCGACTTCGAAAGCCAGCAGCGCATCCCGAAAGCGAGTGCCTATTGGTTTAAGCGCGTTTCAGAAACCCGCAGGCTCGAAGTCTAGCGCACGCCACATGCGCTGATGCCATCATCATTCGACTCGGCAGCGGGGCGCGGTCTCATCAAGCCGCGCCCCGCTGTTATGCGCATCACGCGGCGCGATCGCTTGGGACCGCGACATAGCCGGCTCCCTGCTAGACCAAGACCTCGATCAAATCCTCAATCGACGCCTGATCGCCCCCCGTTACCCTTTTGTCGCAGATAAGCGCATCGAGCTCGATAAGGTGATAGAAGGCGTAGAAGTCACGACGCCCGACCTTCGAAGCATCAGCGAGAAGGTAGCGGACGTCCGCTTTGTCGAATGCAAGTTTCTGGAAGCGCCCCTCGTCGGCGTTCGACGTGAACGCGTTTCCCTCGAAGATGCCGTTCGCCCCGATAAACGCCATATCGAGGCCGAGCTTTTCTATGGCCTCTTCGGCGAGCGGACCCACGAAGGCCGCCGTGCGCGGCCTATAGGCGCCCCCGATGAGGCAAAGCTCGTAGGCCTCTTTTGCCGCCAGCATATTGAACACCGACAGCGAATTGGTCACAACGCGCAGATGGCAGGCGGGAAGCAACGGCACCATCGCCTCGACCGTGGTGCCCGCACCCAGAAACACCGTCGAATCCGGCTCGATGAGGCGTGCCGCCCGCTCGGCGATAGCCCGCTTCTCCTCGGCATGCCGGCCTCGCTTCTCGGTATGGCTGTATTCGTGTCGGAGCATCGAGCTGCGCTTGCCCCCGGCGCGGCGCGCGCCGCCGTGGACGCGCTCGAGCTCGCCGGCGTCGGACATCTCTATCAGGTCGCGGCGGACCGTCATCTCGGACACCTCGAGCCGTGAGGCGATATCGTGCACGGACGCCGACCCGTGCTCCTCTACGATCCGCTTGATATGGTCCTGCCGCTCCGCCTTGATCATCGTCCCTCCCCGTCTCGCGATCCCACCGATGCGGCATCGCTATCGGATATCTGCAACCGGCGCGCGCTCGGCAAGCTCACCGGAAAGGAGCGTTGACCGGGGTGCTCCGCGCCCTCCCTGCGCGCCTGCCGCGCAACCATGGTCTTACCTCCTCGCAGCATGCGCTGCGATCATCATGTGAACGTTATCATCATACTCGTCATTATGCCTGAAACCATGGCCGCTCTCGATATCGGGCTGCGCTCTGTTCGAAAAACCGTTCGGAACGCTACAACGACCGTTTATAGATGATTGACTTTGTTTGAATAGATGCCCTTACGCATATGTTCGCACGCTCATTTCGCACACGCCGCCCTCCTTATCAAGATTGGAGCGTGACGCCGGACTTCGTGAATCGCGCCGCGCCGCCGTGCTTTGCTTCGGTCGCATCGACCGCCGCCCCGCTGAACGGCACCGACACCATCAACGTGACGAGCAAGGGATTCGGCTCGCTCTCGATCGCGCTCGACGACCTTTCGGTCCACGACGACGAGCACAATACCGCCGCCGCCTTCGTTCGCGGCGTGGCGCACGAGATGCTGCAGACGGGACGCGAGCCGCAGGGATTCAACCTTGCGCTCTCGACCTCTATTCCCTCGGGAGCGGGACTTTCGTCCTCCGGTGCCTTCGAGGCAACGCTCGCGCGCACCATGGGCATGCTCTGGGACGGTCCCTACCTCGGCCCCGCCGAGCTCGCCTTCCTCTGCCAGCGCGTGGAGCACACCTACTTCGGCAAGCCCTGCGGCCTCATGGATCAGCTCTCGGTGATCTTGGGCGGCCTCTCGTTCATGGATTTCTCCGATCCCAACCGTCCCACCAACGACGTGCTCGACGCGAACTTCGAGACGTTTGGGCACGCGCTCTTCCTCATCGATGTGGGCTGTGACCACACGCAGTTCAACTACGAGTACGTCCAGGTTGCCCGCGAGATGCAGATGGTTGCCAAGCAACTGGGCAAAACGCGTTTGTGCGAGGTTGCCGAGGAAGACTTCGACGAAGCCGTACCCATGCTGCGCGAGCGACTGGGTGACCGTGCCGTGTTGCGCGCTATCCACTTCTGGCGTGAAAACCGTCTCGTGAAAGAACGATGGCGTGCGCTCAAGGCGGGTGATTTCCGCACGTTCCTGGAGCGTACGAAGGAATCTGGCGCCAGCTCGGCAATGTTTTTGCAGAATATCTCGACTGGCGGCACCTTCCAGCCCGCCATGGTCGTCATTGGCATGGCGCAGCGCGCGCTGGGCAGCTATGGCGCCGCCCGCATCCACGGCGGCGGCTTTGGCGGCACGGTGCAAGCGTTCGTGCCGCTCGACATGGCAGATATCTTCAAAGAGCGCATGGACGGCTGGCTGGGCGAGGGATCTTGCCGTCGCTATGAGATTTCCCCCATGGGTGCCTATGCCGTGTGGTGGGATTATGACAACGACCTCGACCGCTCGTTCTAAGGCCATCCCTTGCATGTAACAACGCGGCGGCCCGCATCTCGGCGGACCGCCGCGTTTTCAGGCCTTGGTGCCTTGAGCGGCTATGCGTTTACCGAGACACCGCCCACATACGTGTCGTTGAGCGTCATATCGGCGTTGAAGATGGTCATGTCCGCCTTGCGGCCCGGCTTGATCGAGCCAAAGCGATCGTCGACGCGCGCCGAACGTGCCGGGATCTCAGTCGCCATGCGGATGGCTTGCTCGGCCGTGACGATCTGCCAATCGACCATGTTCTTGACGCCCGCGGCGAGTGTGAGCACCGAGCCGGCGATGCTGCCGGTGGTGCCGTCCTCATTCTTGAGGTAGCACAGGCCGTCCTTCATGACAACAGGCAAGCCGCCCGAGACATATTCGCCCTCGGGCATGCCGCCGCAGATGAGGCAGTCGGTGATGAGCACGCAGTGCTGCCAGCCCTTCGCGTCCACGAGCGCCTTGATGGCACCGGGAACCACGTGCTTGCCGTCGCAGATGATCTCGGCGTAGGTCTCCGGCGTGGTCATGGCGGCACCCGTCACGCCCGGGTCGCGGTGATGCAGGCCGCGCTGGCCGTTGTAGGTGTGCACGAAGCAGGTTGCGCCGGCGTTGACCGCCGCGAGCGCCTCGTCGTAATGAGCGTCAGAATGGCCGATAGCCGTCACGACGCCTCGGGCGTCGAGGGCGGCGCAGTACTCGCAGGCACCCGGCTTCTCGGCGGCAAGGGCGCTCTTCACAATGCGGCCGCCCGCCTTCTCCTGCCAGCCGTCGAACACCTCGACGTCAGGATCGATGAGGTAGACGGGGTTCTGGGCACCCACATGCGCCGTGGTGAAGAACGGACCCTCCAGGAAGATGCCCGCGATGCGTGCGCCCGGGAAGTCCGCCGGGCGGGCATCGTCGGCCTTGGCGATGGCCTCGCAGGCACGACCGATGTCTTCGACAGACTCGGTGAAGGTCGTGGGGATCCACGCGGTGGTTCCGCGCTTGGCAAGCGCGATGCTCGAATCATCGATGCTCGCAGGGTCGCAGTCGGTGGTGGCGTGGTTATGGAAGCCGTGGATGTGCGTGTCCACCAAGCCGGGGCCCACGATGCAACCCGTGAAGTCCCGCACCTCGACGCCTTCGGGCGCCTCTGCCGACCAGCTGCCAAACACGTCGTCGCAAACGGTGAGGTATCCGCCCTGCATGGTGGCGCCGGGCAACACAAACTTGTCGGCCTTGATAGCAAACGTGCTCATGAAAACCTCCTCATGAGATGAAGGGCGCGCCTCTGCGGCGACGCCGGCCTCCCCCGACGCCCGATGGCCCGGCAGCACGCCGCCGGTACCCGGTGCGCGAGGGAGACCGTCGATGGGTCAAAACGACCCCGTCCCCAAATGACCAGATTAGCCCTCGAACGGGTGAATGGTGACGCCCTTCACCACGCGGTTCACGGTGCCGGTGGGGCTCGGCGTGTCGGGGGTGTTGCCCACACGCACGGAGTTCAGCAGCGAGACGGCCTGGGCGACCATGACGAACGGCAGCGCAAGGTATGCCTCGGGCAGCGCCTCGTGGCCGGCGAAGGTGAACGCCTCGTGCTCGAAGGCGGGCGAGACGTCCTGCTGGACGGCAATGGTCTTCTGGGCGATGCCGTCGCCGTCGATCTCGTGCAGGATGTCGAGGTCATACTGGCGGGTGTAGGCGTCGTTGTTCACGAAGACGAAGACGAGGGTCTTGTCGTCGACGAAGCTCTTCGGTCCATGGCGATAGCCCATCGAGGTGTCGAAGGACGTCGCGACCAGGCCGTGGGCGAGCTCGAGAATCTTCAGCTGGGCCTCCTGGGCAAGGCCGCCGAAGGCGCCGGAGCCCAGATAGGTGACGCGGTTGAAGTCGCCGGCCAGGAATGCAGCGACCTCGTCCTCGCGCGCGATGACGTCGCGGCCCATCGCGGCGGCGGCATTCACCCACGCAAGCTTCTGCTCGTCGGAGGCGGCGTCGAAGATAAGTGTCGAGAGCAACGCCATGCACGAATAGCTGCCCGTCATGGCAAAGCCCTTGTCGTTGGCACGCGGAATGAGCAGGGTGAGGGCATCGGGGTCATCGGCGCTCTCGACAGCGAGACGCCCCTCGGGAGCGCAGGTGATGTTCAAGAACTTGATGTTCTTGACCACGGTGCGGGCGACCTCGACGGCGGCAAGGCTCTCGGGGCTGTTGCCCGAACGGGCGAAGGAGACGAGCAGGGTGGGGTCTTCGGCGCGAAGGAAGTCAAGCGGTGCCGAAACGATGTCGGTCGTGGCGATGGGCTTGAAATCATAGAGGTCGGTGTTGCCGGCGCGGCGCAGATAGGGAGCGACGGTATCGCCCACGTAGTCAGAGGTGCCGGCGCCTGTGAAGACAACGGTCAGGCGGCCGTCGCCCATGGCGCGGGCAGAGGCGAGCAGCTCCTCGATCGCCGCCTTGTTGTCCTGGTAAATCTGATAGGTGTCCTCCCACAGCTCTGGCTGCTGCTTGATCTCGGCCGTGGTGATGTCGGCGCCGAGGCCCTTCAGCTCCTCGAGATCCTTCTCAAACATGGACAACTCCCTTTCTTGTTATCTCACGTCCGCCGGATCCATGCCGGCAAGACCTGGTACCTACCCTGACGGCGCAGGTAACGCCGCCACATGCAAGCGGGGCGCAGTGCCCCGCATAGCAATCACTCTGTTCGCTGGTGATACACCTTGTACTTGAACTGGTCGGCGCGGGCCACCGAAAGCGTGTATTCGACGATTTCGTTGGACACGTTGAACGTGGTGCGAACCAAATCGAGCACCGGCGAGTTCTCGGCAATGTCCAACAAGCGCGCATCGGCAGGACGCGCGATGCTGGCGAAGAACTCCTCCTCTGCGACTCGAATCTTTTGGTGATAGTCGTTTTCGATGACCTCGTAGAGCGACTTGCTCTCAAGAAGCGGCCGCTTGAGCGAAAGGAACTTGCGCACGGGAAGATACGTGCGCTCAACCATGAGCGGCATCCCGTCGGCAGAGCGCAGGCGCTTCAGCTTAAAGAGCTTGTCGCCGATCTTGGTGCGCATATGCTCGGCAAGGTTCTTGTCGGCCTCCATCTCGGAAAACTCCAAGATCGTGGTCTCGGGCACACGGCCCAGCTCTCGCATCTGCTCGGTGAAGCTATAGGTCTGCATGAGATTTGTCGTCTGAGCGGAGCGGTCGGCAACAAAGGTCCCCCGCCCGTGCTGACGCACAACAAGCCCCAGACGCTCAAGCTCCTGAAGCGCCAGACGCACGGTGGTGCGCGATAGGCCGTACCGTTCGGAAAGCTCGCGCTCGGAGGGCATGAGGTCTCCCGGGCGATACTCGTGGTCGATCTTCTCCGTGAGGATATCGACCAGCTGATCATAGAGGGGCTGCTTGCGCACGCCGTATGCTGCCACGGCACTCGCCTCCTTAGCTTGCCGGTGACGTCGTTCGTATCGGGACAGACGTTTTGGCTATGGTTCCTCGAAACGGCTGTCCTGAGACGGACGCTGCGCCACGCTGTGCCCGTGACGCACCAACTACCGAAATGACCGGGCCCGAAGTCTTTGGCCCGCCCCATCTTTTGATGGAAAAGGCCGCGTCCCCGCAAGACGGGAGACGCGGCCTTACAAAACATGTTCAAACGCGCATAAGGGGGATCGCACGTAAGAACCGGGGCGCGGACCGCGTGGTACGCGCCCCAGGACAGGCGTCTTAGCCCCAGAGGTTGATCATGGGGAGAGCGCCGACGATGCCGATGATGAGCAGCAGGACGATGCCCTTGATCGGCGTGAAGTTCTTCTTCGCGAAGAGGAAGTACAGCAGGAGCACGAGCGCCAGCGGGACGAGCTTCGGCAGGACGGAGTCGAGCGTCGAAGCGACCGAGTAGGAGACCGGAGTCTCGGTAACGGTGCCGTAGGTGACGGAGCTCATGCCGTTGCCCAGGTCAACGATGCCGGTCTCGACAGCGTTGCCGTCAGCGTCGGCCGCGGTGAGCGGGTTGCCATCCAGGTCGGTCACACCGAGGGTGCCGGCCTCAGCGGTCTCGGTGTCGATGGCGAGGTCGGCAAAGTTCTCGGCCTCCTCGTTGGACACGACGACCGTCTGGGCGGAGAGGCCACGGGTGGTGCCGTTGGGGATGGTCAGGTTGATCTGGGTGGCGCCCATGGTGACCGTCAGGGCACCCACGACGAAGACGCCGAGGATGGAGGCGGCACGGGTGAACGCCTGCATGTTGGCGGTCAGGGCGTCGATGGCGGCGGTGCCGACCCTGTACGACCAGTTCATGAGGCCGAAGCGGCAAGCGAACTGAGCGACGTTGAAGATCACCAGGAAGATGATCGGGGCGACGATGTTGCCGTCGATAGCCATGTTCGAGGTGATGCCGGCCGTGATGGGCACGAGCGTCAGCCAGAACAGGGCGTCGCCGATGCCGCCGAGCGGCGAAGCCGCAGAAATGCGGACGGCGCGGATGGTCTGGGTATCAACCTTGTTCTGCTCGAGGGCGAGAACGATACCCATAACAAAGGTCACCAGGAACGGGTGCGTGTTGATGAAGTCCAGGTTGTGGTACATCGACGCAGCAAGGTCGTTCTTGTTGGTGTGGACCTTCTCGAGGCCGGGGATCATGGCGAACAGCCAGCCGCCGGACTGCATGGTCTCGTAGTTGAACGAGGACTGGAGCCAGCAGGAGCGAAGTGCCATGCGGTTCAGGGTCTTCTGGTCAACGTTCGGCGCAGGGGTAAGATCCTCATACTGCGCGGGGACCTCGAACTCAGTCTTAGATGCCATCGGAGAAGTCACCTCCGTCAGAGACAGCGCCCTTCAGCTCGGTCTGCTGCTGGAAGTCCCAGAAGGCGAAGCCGAAGCCGATGAGGGTCAGGATGAGCAGGGCGGGGCCAGCGATGGCCTCGATGTTGCTCGCGATGAGGGCGAGGCCGAAGCCCATGAAGAAGAAGCCCCACATGTCGCGATTCATCATAATCTTGAGCAGGATGGCGAAGCCGACGAACTTCATCATGTTGCCCGCCTGCGACAGACCGGTGTTGAGCCACTCGGGGATGGCGTTCACGATGGTCTGGCCGAAGGTCTGGCCGCCGATGAAGAACAGGGTGACGATGAAGCCGAAGATGAGGCCAAGGATGATCTCGGAGACGACCGTCCACTTGGTGATGCCCTTGGTATCGGCGTTCACGGCGCAGCCACGGAAGAACTCAAGGAGCGGAGCACGGAGCGTGAAGAAGAGGGTCACGCCGTACTGGCCCAGCAGAGCAAACGGGATGGCGAGAGCAACGGCAGCGTTGGCGTCGACGCCCTCGAGCGTGCAGGCAAAGATAGCGGCCATGATGCCACCGATGACTGCGTTGGGCGGCTGAGCGCCACCGATCGGCATGTTACCGATGGTCATGAGCTGATAGGTGCCACCAACGACCAGGCCAGTGTTGATGTCACCGAGGATAGCACCGACGACTGCACCAGTCACGATCGGCTGGTACAGGGACTCCAGAAAGTCGAACTGATCGATAGCCGCGATAAACGTGACTGCGAAGATGAGAACGATCTGGACAATATTGACGTCCATCTGATGCTCCTCCTTTCAATGAATACGTGCGAACCCCTTGTTCGCAGGTGTACATACCGAGGTACGACCCAAAGTCAACAGCGCAGCGCGCTACGAGAACAGCTTGTTGATGTCCTCGACCGGCGTGCTGGGAACACGCTGGATTTGAAGCTCAACCCCCCTATCCTGAAGCTCCTTGAAGGCGGCGACATCGGCGTCATCGACCGCCACAGACGTGGCGACCTGCCGCTTCCCCTCCGACATGTGCATGTTGCCGATGTTGACTTTCTTTATGGGCACCCCGCCCTTGACGAGCGTGAGCACGTCATGCGGGTTCTCGGCCACGATGAAGATCTTCTGCCTGGGCGACGCCTTGCTGATGATGTCGATGGTGTGCTGCAGCGAGAAGAAACGAGTGGCGACGCCGGCCGGGGCGGCCATCTTCATGAGATTCTGACGCATGGTGTTCTGGGAGACCTCGTCGTTCGCGACAAGGATGAGGTTAGCGCCAATGGTGGAGTTCCACTGAGTGGCAACCTGGCCATGAATCAGACGGTTGTCGATGCGGGTGAGAAGAATGTTGGGCTCTGCCATAGTCCGCTTCCTTTCGTCTATCGGTTCTATCTACCTTCGAGGTTGCGCCGAGTCGCTCGCACGCGCCCTGTTGGTACCTTTCTTCGTTGATATCGCGGAAGAGGTCGTGCGCTACTTCTGCGATATCTCCTGAACGGCGTAACGCGAGACATCCATCACGGCTCCGGACTTCACCCGGATCTCGACGCGGTCGCCGTTCACGCTCTGAACCACGCCGAAGATGCCGCCTCCAAACATGACCTCACGTCCAGGAGCAATCTCGGTATGAAGCTCCTTGAAGTAATTGCGCTTCTTGCGCATGTTGACCTGCGTCCAGATGGTATAGATAACGCCCATGATCACCATGAGCGCCAAGACCACGATGGACGAGGCGAGGATGTTAGGACCGAGGTCACCCATTAAATGCCGTCCTCATCGCCGAGATCGTCCTCGACGGCAGCCATTGCGGCGACCGACTGATGCGTGACGCCCATCTGGCCCACGGAGACCGCCTGCTCGGCCAGCTCGGAAAGGCCGGAGCCGGCGCCACGGGTGAGCAGCAACTCGATGAGCATGGGCAGGTTGGTGCCGGTGACGACCTCGACGTTGTCCACGTCGGCAGCGATCATCATGGCCTGGTTGAACGGGGTGCCGCCCAACAGGTCCACAAACACCAGGACGCCCTCGCACTCCTCGCGCATGGCAGTGATGGCGGCACGCAGGTCCTCGCCATAAGAGGCGGCCTGCGAACCCTCAAACGGAACGATCTGGAACGCCGGCTGATCGCCCGCGACCATGTCGATTGCACTTGCCAGACCATTGGAGAATTGCCCATGTCCGGTGAGAATGAAGCCAACCATCCAATGCCCCCTTTCATTCGATGCGCTTCGCGCGCGGCGCGGGCGGCGCCTGGCAGCGCGTCCGCCTTGCAAACTCGGTGATCCCCTCGGAGACGCCGGGTGATCCCCTCGGAGACGCCGACACGGTAACCAACGCTTTGGCACCGATGCGGTATCCCGTGCGGTACTGGTAGTAACCACATAACGAGTTTTTCACATCATAGCATCCTTTTCTCGCCGCGTTTTCTAGGAAGCCAAACGGTCGATAGATACCGTTGACGGTCTCATTTTGACCGTTCACAGGCGAAATGGCTGGTAACAGGCTTATGTAACCGAGTTTTTGCGGTCCAGATACAAGATTGAAATCTGTCAAGCCCTTTTGCGCAAATGTTTCCAACAGGGCCTTCGACCTGCAATTCTTTTGAATAGAATATGAAGTGGCTTAAACTTGTATCAGATTTGATAAACAAGTTGGCCCTTTATTCAGATACCAGTCTAACGCACCATTTCTTTCGGTGAACGGTTTATTTTCTTCTGTATACGGTATGAAACAATGCGGATTCAAAGAGATGTCTTGCGCAGGAGAGGTTCTGCACGTATCATAACCATTCGCTGGTCATACGTGACCACCTTGTTGCCAGCATAGCTCAGTTGGTAGAGCACCGCTCTCGTAAAGCGGGGGTCATCGGTTCGAGTCCGATTGCTGGCTCCAGACTTGTCAAGGGCACCTATATGGTGCCCTTTTCTTTCGGACGCCCATCTTGGACTCGAACCGATGAGGTCGCGAAGCTGAGCAAACGCGTCCAAGCGTTTGGGTAACGTACAATTTCTTGCGCACTTTGACAGCGGAATAGCGTCCAGGCAAGAAAGGAGGGCACGGCCCGCCCCGGTATGATTCGAGTTGTCGAGACAAGAAGCATATTGGA
>NZ_JACJKQ010000022.1 GCF_016901575.1 Enorma phocaeensis | reverse complement strand
GTACGCCCGTTGGCGGAAACGGTGAAAATACGTTGGCGAGATCGGCGGGGATGCGTTGGCGGATTCGGCGCGACCCGTTGGTCTAAACGGTGAAACTCAGATTAGCAATAACAGGACATGGAGCTCCTGCGCGAAGGCACCGTGGACTTCGTGAGCTTCAGCTACTACATGACGAGCTGCATGGCCGCCGACACCGAGGGGCTCGACATGGCGCCGGGCAACACGGTGAACGGGGTGAAGAACCCCTACCTCCCCAGTTCCGAGTGGGGGTGGCAGACCGACGCCTCCGGCCTGCGCTACTCGCTCGTGGAGCTCTACGACCGCTACCGCAAGCCGCTGTTCATCGTGGAGAACGGCCTCGGCGCCCGCGACACGCTCGAGGAGGACGGCTCCGTGCACGACCCGTACCGCGCCGCGTACCTCGAGGAGCACGTGCGCGCGATGTCCGACGCCATCAACCTCGACGGCGTCGACCTCATCGGCTACACCTGGTGGGGCTGCATCGACCTGGTGAGCGAGTCCACGCGCCAGATGTCCAAGCGCTACGGCTTCGTCTACGTCGACATGGACGACTACGGCAACGGCACCCAGAAGCGCTACAAGAAGGACAGCTTCGACTACTACAAGCAGGTCATCGAGAGCAACGGCACCAACCTGGATCGCTAGAAGCCCGAGCCGACCTCACGGCACGACAGCCACGCCACACATGACGCCAGATTGTCCGGCCACCCCGAACGACGACTGGCGCCAGGAGCAAACGCCCGCGCACGAGCCATAGGCAGTGCGCGGGCGCTCTTGTAACTGCAGCGAACTCGTGCCGTGGCCCGGCAAGCCCCAGCCTGACGAGCCCTCAGCTCAGCAGGACCTAGTCGCGATATGAGACCCCCAGCTTTGCACCGAGGCGGCGGATGATGGACATGGTGAGGTCGCTCGCGGTCTTGGCATACTCGTCGAGGTCGAACTCACGCTCGCACAGCGCGTCGTAGGCCTCGTCGCAGTTGTCTGAGATGGCGCGGAGCACCAGGCAGTCCACCCGATTCTTCGCCGCGATATGAGCGACCGCGGCGCCCTCCATCTCGGCGCAATCGGCACCCGTTGCCTCGATGACGGCGGCACGAAGCTCATCCCCTGAAATGAAGCGATTGCCCGTGGCGATGGTGCCGCGCAGATAGCGCTGCGGCTCGGCAGCAGGATTGTTGCGTCGGAAGAAGGTGGTGTCCGCGGCGGCACGCGCATCCTCGGCGGGAGACGCCGCTTCATCCCCCAGCGCCGCGTTCACGAAGCCATGGGCCAGCAGGGTCTCCTCAGCAAGGTCGACCAAGAAATCGGACGATGCGAACTCTTCCAAGCGGGGTGCGGACTCCGCGATAAGGGCCGTATCGGTGTCGATATAGCGCAGGCGCTCTCCCACCACAACGTCGCCGATGTGCAGAGCCGGATTCAGCCCGCCGGCGATGCCGGAGAAGATGACCGCGTTTGCCCCATACACGCTGATAAGGTGCTGCGTCGCCGCAGCGACGTTCACCGTCCCCATGCCAGCCGTGGTCGCCACGATGTTGAAACCGTTGTAGGTTCCGCCCATCACCGTAAGGCCGGCCTCGTCGGTCACCGTCCCCTTTTCGAGCGCGTGATAGATGTGTCGGACCTCTTTGTCGAGCGCCCCGATAATCGCAATGGTGGGTGCCATGTCTCCTCCTTCGTGCACGCCCCATGGGCCGCATCGTCATCTGCAGCACATCTTAACAGGCATGCCGCGCACAATGGTCCTGCACGCGTACCTTCTCCAGCCCATTATCGGCCCGCGCGGCGCGCCGATCCTTGAAGCTTAAGCGGCCGAACGACGCCAGAGGGCCCAGGCGACGCGGCACCGCCGCCCCGGCATTCGAGGAGGCGTCCGCCGATCCGCCCGGCAGACCAGCCCTAGAACACCTCGCCCGAAACGCCCTTGTCTTCGCCCAGCGACTTCCAGAGCAGCCCCGCGCGCGCCTTGAAATTGGGAACATCCGAGCACAGGAGCAAAAACAGCACCTCGCTGATGTAGTTGATGGAGTTGTGCGAAAACGGAAGGTCGCTGTTGAGCATCTTGTCGCGCGTGGCGGTCTGGAGCATGCATGTCGCGCGAGTCGCCAGCGGCGAATCGGGTATGTTGGTGATGACGATGGTGGGGGTCATGGAGTCGATGGCGTTATCCATCATCTGATTCAGGCGCTTGGAATGGCCGGACTTCGACATGAAGACCAGCACATCACGTTTGGTGAGAGACATCGAGGAAAGCATCATGGCTTCGGTCGTGGGGGCGCAGTGCGTGCGCAGGCCCAGCTGCGCCAGCAGAAACGACGCGGAGAGCGCGGCGGGGATGGTGTTGCCCACCGCAGCGAAAACGATGGTGTCGGCCTGCTCGATCAGCCTGACCGCTCGAACCAGCTCGCGCTCGTCAATAAGGTTCAGCGTATCCAGCAGCTCGCGGTTTTTGGCCAGAAGCACCGTCTCCATGGCCGCCCGCGGCGCATCGAGCGAGATGACGGTCGATGGCACTTCGGCCGAGTCTCCCGTACCGTTTTCATGCAACATTGCATCGCGCAGGTCTGAGAAGCTCTCATATCCCAGATGCCGCACAAAACGCGACACCGTGGCGGCTGAGGTCTCGCTGCACGTCGCAATCTCGCGCGTAGTCATAGAGGGAATGTCCCTCTGGTTTGCCATAACGAAGTCGGCAATCAACTTCTCCCGATCGCTCAGTCGGTCGTACAGGGAGCATATCTCGTTGATGACGCTGCCTTTGCGCTGCTGTGTAGCCATGCTCTTCACCTCTTCTCCATCATAGTAAAAAAGGAGGGGGCTGCGTGGCCCCCTCCCGAGAACGGCATGTTTCGGCCCAGCTACGGAGACGCTTCCGCAGCGTCGGCACGATGCCGCATCAACCTGGCTCCTGTGGCCGGCCGGCCCAATCGCCTACGCCAGGTCCTGACGCCACTGCGGGGTGACCGGATCGCGATAGTACTTCGCGGCGCCGACGCAGTGGAAGAGCTCCATCTTCTGCTTGATGACCGCCTTGCCGGCCTCGATGCACTCGGGGAAGATGTTGTTCGGATCCCAGCCGGAGCCCTCCTGGGAGAGGATCTCGCGAGCCTTGGTGAAGAACGCGCTCTTGTAGTCCGAAGAGATGTTCACCTTCTGGATGCCGATCTCGACGGCCTCGGCGATCTCGGAGTCGGGGTTGCCCGAACCGCCGTGCAGGACCAGCGGGATGTCGACGACGTCCTTGATGGCCTGGAGCACATCCATGCGCAGCTTCGGGGTGACGCCCTTAGGATACAGGCCGTGGCAGGTGCCGATGGCGACGGCGAGGGTATCGACGCCGGTGCGCTCGACGAACTTCTTGGCATCCTCGGGATCGGTGTAGATGACCTCGGTCATGCCGCCCTCGATGGAGGTTCCGGTGTCGCCGATCGTGCCCAGCTCGCCCTCGACGGAGACGTTCACCATGTGGCAATAGCGGACGACCTCAGCGGTCTTCTCGATGTTCTCCTCGAACGGCAGGGCCGAGCCATCGATCATGACAGAGGTGAAGCCGCAGTGCACGGCGCGCATGATGCTTTCGATGCTGTCGCCGTGATCCATGTGGATGACAAACGGCACGGGGCTGTTGGCGGCGCGGGCGATCATGTACTTGACGAAATCGTCCTTGCAGTAAGCCAGCTCGGTGGGGTGCACGGCGATGATCGCGGGCGCATCGTTGGCCTCGGCGGCCTCGACCACGGTGCGGAACAGATTGCTCTCGGACACGTTGAAGGCGCCCACGGCAAAATGCTTCTCCTTTGCGACCTCAAGCATCTGAGACATGTTGATAAGCATCTGGTTTTCTCCTTAGTGTTCGTTCGCTGTTTACTGCTATCTCACGCCCGCCGCATCGGGCGACGGGAATGAAACCAATTGGTCTTGGCGCTAGCGCGCCTTTCCGGCAGAACCGGAGATCTCTATGTAGCGCTTGATGACTTCGCGGCCAGCTGCCCAGCTGTCCTCGACGAGCGCGGGGAAGTCGTATGAGGGGTTCTCGGCGAGCGCATTCGCGATGAACTCGCGCTGGGCGATCATGTAGTCGGTTCCGACATTGATCTTGTTGATGCCAGCCTTGACCGAGCGGCGCATGTTCTCCTCGCCTGCCCCCGAGCCTCCATGCAAGACCAGCGCGGCACCGGTCGCCGCCTTGATCTTCTCGACGATGTCGAAATGGAAGGTGGGGACATAGCCCTCGGGATAGTCGCCGTGCGTGGAGCCGTAGGACACCGCAAGGGCGTCGATGCCGGTCTCCTGGATGAACTTGATGGCGACATCCGGGTCGGTGTACATGGCATCGTCCGTAAGGACGGTGCCGGCGTCATCGATGCGGCCCATGTTGCCGACCTCGGCCTCGACCGAGGCGCCAAATACCTGGGCAAGCTCTACGACGCCGCGCGTGATGCGAGCATTCTCCTCGGGGTCGTATGCCGAAGCGTCGCACATGACACTCGAGAAGCCCTCATATAGGCAGCGCTTGAGGTGTGCGATATCATGGCCGTGGTCGAGATTGATCGCCACGGGCACATGGGCGGCCTGCGCCATCTTGATGATGGGCTTGGTGAGGATGTCGCAATCGAAGAACGACATCACGTGGTCCTGGAGCAAATCGATGATGATCGGGGCATCCATCTCCTCGGCGGCGGTAATCACGCCGCGCGCCGTCTCAAGATTGAATGCGTTGATCGCCATGACGGCATAGCCTTCGGCGTTCGCCTTTGCAAGCATGCCTTTCATCGATTCGTACATGGCGCTACGTCCTTTCTACCGGAAGGGACCGGGTTTCTGGCTAAACGCATAGATGTCGTGCAGAAGGCTGGCGGGCGGGGCACGGGAGTGGATCGGCGAGCTCCGCCCGCAGCGTCTCTGACGGATTGCGCGGGGCGTCCGGGCCTATGGATGCCCCGCGCACGGTCTCGACGGGTCTTGGCTGCCCCGTCGCGGGAAAGGCTACGAGAGGCTGAAGCCGGAGAGGTCGACCTCTTCCTCCGTGTCATCCTCGGGCAGAGCCAGATCGTTGACCTGCTCGGGGGTGAGGCGCTTCTTGATGAGCACCAGGAGCACGGCGGTCACGCAGGAGCCAGCGAGGAGCGCCACGACGGCCATAAGCGGGTTGGTCATGGCCGGGATGACGAATACGCCACCGGAGGGAACCATGGACTCGACGCCAGCCGAGAAGGAGATGGCGCCGCAGACACCGCAGCCGATGGAGGTGCAGATGACGGTGCGGATGAGGTCGTTCATGGCGATGGGGATAACGCCCTCGGAAATCATGCAGATGCCCATCGGGAAGGCGACCTTGATGTTCTCTTCCTCAGTTGCCTTGAAGATCGGCTTCTTGATGGCCTTGGAGAGCAGCCAGCCCAGCGTCACGCCGATGGGCGGAACCATGGCGGCGAGCACCTTGATGCCCTCGGGGCCGTAGATGCCGTCGGCCATGAGGCCGTCGCAGATGAGGTTCGGGACCTTGGAGATGGCTCCGCCGTAGTCGAGGCAGCCGATCCAGCCGATGATGAAGCCATAGAGCGCCTTCTGGGACTGGTCGAGGCCGGTGATGAAGTTGGTCAGCGCGGCGGTGAACATCACGAGCGGCGTGCCGAGCACGAAGAACATGATGAGCGCGCCCAGCATGGCGGACAGCAGCGGGATGATCATCATGGGCATGAGCGCCTGGGCCCACTTGGGAACCTTGAGATAGGTCTCGATAGCGAGCGCGATGTAGCCGACGATGAGGCCGCCGATCAGGCCGCCGAGGAAGCCGGCGCCCAGGAAGGAGGCAATCTCGCCCATAAGGAAGCCGGGGGCGATGCCGGGACGGTCAGCGACGGAGTAGGCAATGTAGCCGCCGATGAATGCGGGGATGAGGCCCATGCCCATGCCGCCGAGCGTGGTGAAGGCGGACGGGACCGTCATGGAGCCCAGGTCGTCGATAGAAGTAATAGTGGTGCCACCGGTCAGGTTGCCGATGGCGATGAGCAGGCCAGAAGCAACAATCAGCGGCAGCAGGTAGCTAATCGCGGTCAAGAGGTGCTTCTTGACCTCAGCAACGGTAAACTTGCCTTTCATTCGTTCCCCTTTCCTTTCTTACTCTTGCGAGCCCTAGGCGTTCAGGCTTTCCTCGATCTTGTTGATAATCTGCTTGGAAGCCTTGAGCACGAGCGAGGTCGGAACCTCCATCACGCGCTTGCCCTCGAAGCGGGACTTGTCGATCTTGATGTCGACGGCCAGAATCACGGCGTCAGCCTCGGCGATCTCCTCGGGAGTCAGCGGGTCCTCGGTGCCGATGGTGCCCTGGGTCTCGATGTGAATCTGATGACCCAGCGCCTCTGCGGCCTTGACCAGCTTCTCCTTTGCCATGTAGGTGTGCGCGATACCAGACGTGCATGCGCAGACTCCGACGAGCTTCATAGAGCTCCTCCCTTCCCTTCGCCTTTTCTTGTCACACTGCGCCGGGCAGGCGATGAACCGCGGCGCGCTCCCATCCGACGACAAGGCTTAAGGCAATGTCCTAGTCGTCGTAGTCATCAGGGCTGGACTCCAGAAGCGCGAGCATCTCTTTCGCGCTGGTGACCGCATGGAGCTTCTCGACGAAGCTCTCGTGGGCCAGAAGCATCGCGACATGCTGGAGCAGCTTGAGATGCACCACGTCCGAATCGCCCTCGGTGACGGCAAACAGGATGACGACCGTGACCGGCTCGTCGTCGAGCGACTCCCACGGAAGCGGGTTCTTCGACGTGCCGATGGCCAGCGCGGTCTCGTTGACGCCGGCAGACTTGCCGTGCGGGATGGCCACGCCCATGCCGATGCCGGTCTGGCCCTCCCCCTCGCGCCACATGACGTCCTTGAAGAAGCCCTCGCGATCGTTGAGCTTGCCCTGCTCCTCGAACAGGTCGGTCAGGCGGTTGAGCATCTCCTCCTTGGTGTGCACGTCAAGATCGAGTGCGATAAGCTTCTCGTCGATGACGTTGGCGATGCTGAACTCCTGATTGGTTCCCCCTGCCATGCCAATCCTCCTCTCTTTGGTCGGCTGAACCTCCTTGTTTCATCACTATACAGATTCATGAAACAAATTGAAGCGATTCTATCTGTTTAAGGATGAACGGTAGGATTTTTAGGGCAAACGGTTTCACTCAGATTCCTCGTATGAAACATATTGCCTCTTTATCAGGCAGTATTACTTTTTTGCAGGTATCTGCGGGAAGAGGGGCGTCGCACACCATCATGCGAGCGACGAGCGCGTGATATTCTTCTAAGCGACCGCCGACCGGCTGCGAGCGAACGCTCGCGGTTCACGGGGCCATCGGGTGTTTCATAATTCTATAATCTGTTGAAACACTTACGCACATTCCGCGAAAGGAGCGCCACAACATGGAAAAGACCCTCATTGGAGCCTTGGAAGCCGGCGGCACCAAGATGGTGTGCGCGGTAGGATACGGCGACGGCACCGTGCTGGAGCAGGTCTCCATGCCCACCACCACCCCCGAGGAGACCATGGAGCAGGTCGCGGCATGGTTTGCCGACAAAGACGTCTCGGCCCTGGGCATCGGCGCCTTCGGACCCACCGCAGTCAACCCTGTGGACCCGCGCTTTGGCCAGATCCTGGAGACGCCTAAAACCGCCTGGCGCTATTTTGACATGCTCGGATCGGTGCGCGACCGCCTGAACATCCCTTGCGGCTACGACACAGACGTGAACGTCGCCTGCCTGGGCGAAGTGACCTTCGGCTGCGCCAAGGGCCTCACCGACGTCGTATATCTCACCATTGGCACAGGCGTGGGCGCCGGCGTGCTGTCGGGCGGACACCTCGTGCATGGCAACATGCATCCCGAGGCAGGCCACATCCTGCTGGTCCGCGATCCGCGCGAGACGCTTCCTGAGGGTGAGTCGGGCTGCCCCTACCATGCCAACTGCCTTGAAGGCCTGATTGCGGGACCCGGCGTCGCCAAGCGCTGGGACGGAAAGAGTGCCGGACAGATGGCCGACGACGCGGAGGCCATGGACCTTCTGGCCGGGTACCTCGGACAGGCACTTGCGACGTTCATCCTGTGCTATGCCCCTCAGAAGATCATCATCGGCGGCGGCGTGGCGGACCACACCCCCATCGTTCAGCTGGCACGAGAGAAGTGCGCCGCTGCGCTCAACGGCTACATCGTGACGCCCGAATTCGCCGATCTCGACAGCTATATCGTCAACAACAGCCTTGAGGGCAAGCAGGGCATCATGGGCTGCCTGGAGCTTGGCCGCCGCGCACTCGAGGCGTAGCGCCGAAAGCGCCTGCGTGCTGGCACCCCGCACGCAGGCGCAGGTGCGCAGATAGGCGCGTACGTACAGGCACGCGAACAGGAGCATACGTACAGGCTCGCGAGCAGACGCGTGCGAGCAGGACGGTCCCGGATCCAGCGCACCAAGCCGCAAACGGCTCCCGAGCCACGTCCTTTCCGCCATTTTATCTTCGGGCAAGATTGTGCCGTTATGTCCTTGTTTTTGAGCAAGTAACGACACATTCTTGCCCAAGAATATAAACACCTGCCCAAACGAAGCCAGGCGGGCCCGAACGCACGTCCCAATGGCGAAATCAGGAGCCCGACGACGCAATGCGCGGGACTCCATACGCATCGAGCAGTCGCGCGAGCGCGCCGGGCGCCATCACCGTACGATAATCAAACCGGATCACCGCATCGCACACCGCCGTCAGACGGGATTCGCGCTGGCGCTCATGCATCATGCGCGTCACGGCATCACCATGTTCTCCCGCAAAGCGCGTGTACTTGTCCTTGCCGTCGAACTCCCACACCAGCTTTGACCCATCATCCAGAATCCACGCTCCATCGACATAGAACGTTTGCCATGGTTCCAGCACGTCGGGAAACGCCACCTGAAGGTCGGGCACGACGAACCCTTCTTGAATCATGACGCCGCGCGCGATGGACTCTCCCCCACTCTGGCTGCGCGCATCTGCATACGACGCCACACGGAGCGCACCCCTGACGCCACGCTTGCGACCACCGTATCGCCTGACGAGCTGCCCGAGCTCGTCAGGCGATATACCGAGAAAGCGCAACGCCGCATCTGCAATGGCAAGCGCTTGGGGAAACGGGGCCGTGCAGAGGCAGTCGACCACTGTCTGCTCGGGCGATGTCACGTGAATCCCATGCACCGTACCGCGCGCAAAGGTTGGGATACCCGGCGTAGGACGCACGCCGCAGCGCACGAATCGGCCCGCCTTTCCCGTATGAGAGCGGGGCGAAACCGCAAGATACACGTCTTCCAACAGCTCGAGCGACACCGGCAAACCGAAAACGCATGCTGCAGAGAACGAGGCAAAGATCAGGCGGTCATCATGGCGCGCAAGCGATTTGATGATGACAAGCGGCCGCTCCCATCGCTCAAGCTCCGACCAAAACGCGCTGCGTCCAAACAGCTGCGGAAACGGCTCGGTCAGCTCACCTGAATTCACACGCCGACGATACGCACGGATCTCTTCCCGCGACGGACGAGAAAGAGCGCCGTCCTTCTCTGCCTGGGCAATCTGGCGAGCGATTCGCTCTGAAACCTTTGATCGCGTGGCTCTCACCCCCTTCTGGGTGAACGCGCCTCGCATGCGCCGGGGCACAGGAGACGAGGCATGTTGGCGGAGATCCTCGACAGTTATATTCTTGGGCAAGATTGTACCGTTGTTGAATCTTATTAATGCGATTTACGGAACATTCTTGCCCAAGAATGATTTTGAGAGGATCGATGCGGAATCTCCCGGGTGGCCCTGCCAGGCATTCGGCCGTCGCAGCACCCTCGATGCGTTCGGCCGTCGCAGCACCCTCGATGCGTTCGGCCGTCGCAGCTCCCTCGACGCCCAACCCCGGCGCACGGCTGCCGGCCGCTCGACGCGAACGCCGAAGCTATCCCTCGGCCCTGCCCGCCTTCATGCCGCGAAGCACCGCCGCGCGCAGCTCCGGCATGCGCGCCTTGTCCATGGCGGGCACGCCCTCAAGCGGATACGGAATGCCGAGCTGCTCATACTTCACGATGCCCATGGTGTGGTATGGCAGCATCTCCAGCCCCACGACGTTGCGCCAAGGCGCGATAAGCCTGCCAAGCGCCTCGCATTCTTCCTTGGAGTCGGTATAGCCCGGAACCACGACATGGCGAATCACCACCTTGATGCCGCGACGCGCGAGCTCGTCTCCAAACGCCAGGATGCGCGCCGGATCTCGCCCCGTGAGCTTGCGATGGCCTTCGGCATCGGCATGCTTGATGTCCAGCAGCACAAGGTCGGTTGCGTCAAGCAGGCGCGCAAAGCGGTCGGGATGCTCCGGAGTAAAGGCATATCCACAAGAATCCAAGCAGGTATGAACGCGCCCATGGGGCGTTTCATGCATCTGCTCGAACAGGTCCGCCACAAATTCCGGCTGCAGCAGCGGCTCTCCACCCGTAACCGTGATGCCGCCGTTGCGATAGAACTGCCGGTTGTTCTCGAAAGCGGCGACGATGCTTTCGACCGATACGCTCGTGCCTCCCCGCGCGGGCCATGTGTCGGGGTTGTGGCAATAGGCGCAACGCATGGGACAGCCCTGGACAAACACGACGAATCGCATGCCCGGGCCATCGACCGTCCCCATGGTCTCAATAGAATGGATGTTGCCCAGCGTGAAACGCGACGGCGCCCCATCCTCAAACTGCTCGAGCTCGAGCTTTGCCATCGTAGGACCCCCTTTGCTCAGAAGCTCGCCGCCCGCATCGCTGCCCACCCGTACCACCGGTGGCGCAGCAAAGCCGCGACATGTCATCCATTGTAAAAGAACTGCCACCTCGGAGCTCTCGCAGAACAGACGATGTGCCGGCGTACAATACGCATGCGAGGCCGGCGCCTCGAGACCGACGACACGTCTCGGCACATCCACCGCCCACACCCAGACACGAAGGAGCAGCCATGCACATCGAGCACGCAGCGATACTTGGAAGAGGAGCCGTCGGCCTCCTCTACGGCACCGTCATCGCGGACACACTGGGAACCGATGCCGTGACCTACGTGATGGACGATGCTCGCTACCAGCGTCACCTCGGCGAGCGCATATCGATCAACGGCAAGCCGCTCGAGCTCGAAACCGTTCCCGCAAGCAAGGCGACGTGCGCCGACCTGGTCATAGTCGCAACCAAGGCGCCAGGACTCGAGCAGGCACTCGACACCATGGAGGCCCTCGTCGGTCCTCGAACCTGCATCATCTCGCTCATCAACGGCATTCGGAGCGAGCAGCGCATCGCCGAGCGATTTGGCTGGGACCACACCGTGCTTGCCATCGCGCAGGGGATGGATGCGGTTTTTCTCGATGGCGCCCTTACGTTCAGCCATACCGGCGAGATTCGCTTCGGCGCTGCCGAGGAAACGCTCCCCGACGTCGTCCCCGCACTCGATGACTTCTTCACCCGCGCAGGCGTTCCCCATGTGGTCGAGCAGGACATCTGGCATCGCCTATGGACCAAGCTCATGCTGAACGCCGGCATCAACCAGACCTGCATGGCATACGGATGCGGCTATGGGGCAGCGAGCCGGCCAGGCGAAGAGAATCGCTGCTTCGTCGCCGCCATGCGCGAGGTGCTCGCCGTTGGACGCGCCGAGGGGATCGACCTCACCGAGCGCGACCTTTCCGAGATGGCATCGCTGATCGCCTCGCTCGACCCCGAGGGCATGCCTTCGATGGCGCAGGACCGCGTGGCGCGACGTCGCACCGAGGTCGAGGAGTTCTCCGGCACCATCTGCGCCCTTGCGAAGAAGCACGGCATTCTTGTCCCGCAAAACACCTGGCTCTACCAGCGCATACGAGAAATAGAGGAGAGCTGGTAGCGCGCGGGCATAAACGTCCGGATATAAAACAGGGGCCCCGCACGCGCGAGGCCCCTGTAAACCATGCCGCCTGCAGCAGCGTGATTGTTGCGGGATTCGCCGCCTCACCGGCGGCGGGCAGCCTACATCCCCTCGTGGAAGGTACGAGAAATGACCTCGTCCTGCTGCTCCTTGGTGAGGTTGTGGAAGTTCACCGCGTAGCCGGACACACGAATGGTGAGCTGCGGGTACTTCTCGGGATGAGCCTGAGCGTCAAGCAGGGTGTCGCGGTTGAACACGTTGACGTTGAGGTGGTGGCCACCCTTCTCTGCGTACGCGTCGATCATGCCGACGAGGTTGTCGGCCTGGGCCTGAGGAACGTCCTGGACCTTCATGGTGTCTCCTTTGCTCTGGGGGCGCGGCCGAAATCCGACCGCGCCTAATTGCTCTTAGTATACCGCGGTATTGCTACCGCGGTACTAACAATTGTCAATCACGCCGAAGTTCCGCTCTTGCCGGCAACCCCGACGCCTCCAGACACTAGCAGCAGCCGCAATCGGGGTTCTCGACCGAGATGTCGGCAGTCGAGAAGTCGATGCCGTCCAGGTCGATGTCGCCGAAGAACACCTGGTCCTCCTTGCCGAGCGCGCCCGGGATGATGGAGAAGGTGTTCGAGATGCCGTCCTGAGCATCGCGGAACGGCAGCTTCGACACCGAGGACAGCGAGGCGATGGCGCCGTGCGTGTCGCGCTGGTGCATGGGGTTCGCGCCCGGGGCGAAGGGCACGCCGGCCTTGCGGCCGTCAGGCGTAGCGCCGGTCTTCTTGCCGTAGACCACGTTCGAGGTGATGGTCAGCACCGAGGTGGTGGGCACGGAGTTGCGATACGTGTCGTTCATGCGCACGTACTCCATGAACTGGTGCACCACGTCGTGGGCGATGGTGTCGACGCGATCGTCGTCGTTGCCGTACTTGGGGAAATCGCCCTCGATCTCGAAGTCGACGATGACACCGTTCTCGTCGCGGACAGGATGGACCTTGGCGTACTTGATCGCGGAGAGCGAGTCGGCGACGACGGAGAGGCCGGCGATGCCGGTGGCGAACCAGCGGTGCACGTGCTTGTCGTGCAGGGCCATCTGGATGCGCTCGTAGCAGTACTTGTCGTGCATGTAGTGAATGATGTTGAGCGCGTTCACATACACGCCGGCGAGCCAGCGCATCATGTCGTTGAACTTCTCGACCACGTCGTCATACTCGAGCGTGTCGCCCTCGACCGGACGATACTTCGGGCCGACCTGCTTCTTGGAAATCTCGTCCACGCCGCCGTTGAGCGCATACAGCAGGCACTTTGCCAGGTTCGCGCGAGCGCCGAAGAACTGCATCTCCTTGCCGACGCGCATGGAGCTGACGCAGCAGGCGATGGCGTAGTCGTCGCCATGGTACACGCGCATGACGTCGTCGTTCTCGTACTGAATCGAGCTCGAGGCAATGGAGGTCTTCGCGCAGAACTCCTTGAATGCCTGGGGCAGATTCTTCGACCACAGCACGGTGAGGTTGGGCTCCGGCGAGGTGCCCATGTTCTCGAGGGTGTGCAGATAGCGGAACGCCGTCTTGGTGACGAGCGTGCGGCCGTCGACGCCCATGCCGCCGATGGACTCGGTAACCCACTGAGGATCGCCGGAGAACAGGTTCTGGTACTCGGGGGTACGGGCGAACTTGACCATGCGGAGCTTCATGATGAAGTGGTCGACGAACTCCTGGATCTGCTCCTCGGTGAAGGTGCCGCGCTTGAGGTCGCGCTCGGCGTAGATGTCGATGAAGGTCGAGGTACGGCCCATGGACATGGCGGCGCCGTTCTGCTCCTTCACTGCGGCCAGATACGCGAAGTACATCCACTGGATGGCCTCCTGCGTGTTCTTGGCAGGGCCGGAGATGTCGTAGCCATAGAAGTCGGCCATCATCTTGAGCTCGCCGAGGGCGCGAATCTGCTCCTGCAGCTCCTCGCGGTCGCGGATGTTGTCCTCGGTCATGACCACGGGGGTCGAGGCCTTCTGGGCCTCCTTGTCCTTGATGAGGTAGTCGATGCCGTAGAGGGCGACACGACGGTAGTCGCCGATGATGCGGCCGCGGCCGTAGCCGTCCGGCAGGCCAGTGATGATATGGGCCGAGCGGCAGGCGCGCATCTCAGGGGTATAGACATCGAAGACGCCCTGGTTGTGGGTCTTGCGGCGGAAGGTGTAGTTCTCCACCACGTCGTCGTCGATCTTGTAGCCGTGCTGCTGGGCGGCCTGCATGGAGATGCGGATGCCGCCGTTCACGTGCAGCGCGCGCTTCAAGGGCTTGTCCGTCTGGAGGCCAACGATCGTCTCGCGCTCGGGATGGGCCGCGTCGATGTAGCCTGCAGGATGGCTCACGATACCGGTAACGGTCTTCGTGTCCATATCGAGCACGCCGCCCTGCTCGCGCTCCTTGGTGAGCAGCTCCATGACGTAGTTCCAAAGATCCGTCGTGCGCTGCGTGGGGCCGGCCAAGAACGAACCGTCGCCCTCGTAGGGGGTGTAGTTGCGCTGGATGAAGTCGCGAACGTCAACCTCACCGGTCCACGTTCCACCTTCGAAGCCTTCCCATGCTTCCTGCATTGTGTAACCACGCTCCTTGCGTCGGTGCCGTAGATGCGGCACGGAAATCACCGATTCTCGGGGCGACGCGAACACAATATGAAAGCATTTTAGGAGCATTTTGCACGGCGGGGACGACTCGCGGTGAGCACGCCGCCAAGCCAATCGAAACCGCCGTACCGTTCGCCTGTCCCTCAATGCGTTCAAAGCGCATTCGAAGCCGTTCACCGAGAAATCCTATACGCCGAAGGATACCATAGCTAACTGCCTCGACGGCCCCGCTCGAACCATTATTTCTAATGGCGCTCCAACCCAGAAGTTATCCGTGCGACACGCATCTGCGCATAGGGCGGAATCGCGACCACCTCCGTTCGTCGGCCGCAGAGCACCGTTGGCGGCTCCCCGATATTCTGCTTGACTTGGTTTCAATGTGATATCACAATGCAATCAGCAAGACGAATAGGGTTTTGCTCGGGGAGCTACCCCCCCCCCGCCTGGAAATGGGGTGCCGCCCGGAAGTCACGCTAACTCGGGTGACCGGTTGAAAGGAACCACAATGAGCGTGGAAAAGAAGATCAAGGCTGCGTCAGGATGGGGCATGCTTTTCGCCGTCATCGTCGCTTTCGTCGTCATAATCGCCGCCTTCATCTTGAGCATCGTAGGGCTGGACAGCGCTGAGGACGCCGGCGTTGCCGCCAGCCCCATCTTTGCTTGGGGCCTTGGTCTGAGCATCACGGCCTTTTGCCTGATCTGGATTCCCGTGAGCGGCTTTTTTACGCTGCAGCCCGGTCAGGCGCGCGTGTGCATCCTCTTCGGTGATTACAAAGGCACCGTTCGCGACGAGGGCTTTCGCTGGGCAAACCCCTTCTATAGCCGCTCCATGGGCGCAAGCAGCTCTTCAGAGGAAGCCACCGCAGAGGTGCTGAGCAAGTCCGGGCTCTCGCTGAGCAAGCAAATCAGCGTGGCGAGCAAATCTGCAAGCGGGCTCTCCACCAAGATCTCCGTCCGAGCACGCACGCTGAACGGCGAGATCCTCAAGGTCAACGACAAGGTGGGCAACCCCATCGAGATCGCCAACGTCGTCGTGTGGCACGTGGCGGACACCGCCAAGGCGCTCTTTGACGTCGACAACTATGAGCAGTTCGTAGCCACTCAGGCGGAAACTGCCCTGCGCCACGTCGCGAGCATCTATGCCTACGACCACGCCGAAGACAGCTCGGATTCCATGGAGTCCATCACGCTTCGATCCAATATCGAAGAGGTCTCTACGGCGCTCAAGTATGAGCTCACTCAGCGTCTCGCTCCGGCAGGCATCACGGTAGACGACGCCCGTCTCACGCACCTTGCCTATGCGCCCGAGATCGCCCAGGCGATGCTCCGCCGCCAGCAGGCCGAGGCGGTCATCGCGGCACGCAAGAAGATCGTCGAAGGCGCGGTCTCCATGGTGGAGATGGCCGTCGAGGAGCTCTCGCGCGGCGGACAGGTCGAGCTTGACGAAGAGCGCAAGGCCGCCATGGCATCCAATCTGATGGTTGTGCTCTGCGGCGAATCCGAAGCCCGGCCCGTGGTGAACACCGGATCGCTCTACTAAAACACGCCACGCCCTTGATTGCGTGTCGATGACGCACCTCATCGACACGCACCCGCCGGCCATGCGGCGCACGACTCGACGTCGCGGCCGGCGGAAACCATTTCATCCTTTTCGAACATCGCGCCCCTCCCAGCAACCAAGCGAGCGGAGTGCGCGCAAAGCAGGTGACCGCCATGGCCCGCAAACAGTATCCCCTACGCATCGATCCCATAATATGGGAGGCTGTCCAACGCTGGGCAGACGACGAGATGCGCAGCGCAAACGGCCAGGTGGAATGGATTTTGCGCGATGCCCTCAAGCGCTACGGCAGGCTCCCCGGAAAAGAACATGCCGCCCACAAACCCCTCGAGAACCAAGACGACATCGAAAACGGCGCCGTATAAATCGTTCGCTTCGGTTTTATGCAGATAAATTGCAACACCCGAAGTAGACCGATGGCAAACGCCCAAATTGGCCATCGTTTTCCCAGTTAAGCGCTTTAGCTTGGTAAAGTGTACTCGAGCACGCTGAAAAATCTGCATAAATCCGACCCGAATGAAAACACGGCGCTGGAAAGCATTTCCGCAAGCGCGGAGACCCCCGCCAGCACCGTCTTCAGGCAAAGGAGCACCATGGAACGCGTCAACCAAGTCCCAGCGGGACAGCCGATTCTCAACGTTTCCCATTTCCAAAAGCGCTACGGAGACAAAATCGCCGTGCGCGACCTCTCGCTTGTCGTTGAACCCGGCGATATTTACGGATTCATCGGCCACAACGGCGCCGGCAAGACAACGCTCATCCGCTCGATCGTCGGAGCGCAGGGAATCGACGGCGGCAGCATCCAAGTCGCCGGGATCGACGTCGCCCGCGATCCGGTTGCAGCCAAGCGCATCATGGCGTACGTGCCCGATAATCCCGACGTCTACGAATTCATGACGGGCATCCAGTACCTGCGCTATCTTGCAGACATTTTCCGAGTTCCGGTCGATGCGCGCTCAAAGCGCATTGGCGAGCTCTCCGAACGCCTCCAGATTAGCGACGCGCTTGCCGATCCCGTAGGAACCTATTCGCACGGCATGCGCCAGAAGCTTGTGATCATCGGCGCCCTCATGCATGATCCCAAGCTGCTTGTCCTCGATGAGCCCTTCGTGGGGCTTGACCCCGTGGCAGCCCACGAGCTGAAGCAAATCCTCCATGAGCTTTCGACGCGCGGCAGCGCCGTCTTTTTCTCTTCGCACGTACTCGAAGTGGTGGAAAAGCTCTGCAGCAAGGTTGCCGTCATTCGCGCCGGCGAGCTTGTGACCAGCGGCACGACCGACGAAGTGCGCGGCGACGACTCGCTCGAGGACATCTTCCTCGAGCTTGTGGAGCCCGCAGGCGAGGGTGGTCGATAGCCATGCGCGACTTTGCCATTTTGTGCCGCGTCCAGGTGCTGGGCCTGCTCAACTCCCTCGCCCCCGGAAGTCGCCGCAAAGCCCGCGGCGGCAGGGCGGCACGCATCGGAGCTGCCGTCTTGGGCTATATCCTGCTCGCCGGCATCTGCGCCGTCTACCTCTTTTTGATGGGATATGGCCTAGCGAGCGTAGGGCTGGCGGCGGCGATCCCTGCCTTTGCGGTGCTTGCAGGCGCTCTTGGAGGCGTGGGGTTCGCTTTTGCCAAAACGCGCGGCACCCTGTTTGGCCTCACCGACTTTGACCACGTCATGGCGCTTCCCGTACCCAGGCGCACGGTGGTCGCGTCACGGCTCGCAAGCCTCTACCTGGCAGCCATCGTGACCTCAGCGCTGCTGGCGGCACCGCTTTATGTTGCCTACTTTATAGTTGTCGGCGCCTCCGTGCCAAGCGCGCTCTGCGCTGCAGTCGCCATTGTGCTCGCGCCCGCCATCCCGGTCAGCATCGCGGTGTTTGCATCCTTTGGCCTCACGGCGCTCGCCGCACGGTTCAGGCATGCAAACGCGGCATACATTGTGCTGACCCTTGCGTTCATCACCGCCCTCGTCATTGGAATCTATGGCGTCTCGTTCTCGCTCCCCGGCAAGGGCGACCCCGCCGCCATGCAGATCATGACCGATTTCGCCTCGGCTGCGAGCCAAGGCGTGGGAGCCCTGTGGCCGCCCGCGGCATGGGCTGCGGCAGCCGTCTCCGATGGATCCCTCGGAGCGCTCGCGGCCTTCGTGGCGGTCTCGCTCATCGTGCCTGCTCTAGCCCTCGAGATCATCCAGCGCAATTACCTAACGCTCAACGGTCTGCTTGTCGCCCGCTCGCATGCATCCGAGGGACGCCGCTCCCCAAAAGAGGCGCTTGGCGCCGCGGGACGCGCGCATGCCCGTTCTCCCTTCCAAACGCTTGTCATGAAGGAGTTCTCGACGATGGTCGGCGTGCCGGCATATGCCATCAACTGCCTGTTCGGCTACGTCTTCTTGATCGTGATCGCCATCGCGCTTTCCGTCGTCGGCCTGAAAGACATCTTGCTTTCAGGAAGCGTCGACGGGGTCGACCTCTCCTCTCAAGATGTTGCCGCCGCGTTTGACCACATCATGATTCTTGTCCCCTGGGCGTTTGCCTTCTTTGCAACCATGAGCCCAACCGCCGCCTGCTCGGTATCCATGGAGGGTCGCGGGGCGTGGATCATGGCGACGCTTCCGGCCTCGCCACGCACCATCTTGGGATCGAAGCTGGCCGCCAATGCGTTCCCCACCGCCGCGACGCTCATCCTCTGCTCTGGCATCCTTGTCGTCTCGGGGCAGATTCCCCCCATCGCCGCAGCAGAGATCGTCGTGCTGGGATACGGCATCTTCCACCTCATAGCGTGCGTCGCGCTATGTCTCGACGCGCGTCGGCCCAATCTTTCCTGGAGCTCGCCCAACGAGGTGGTCAAGCGCGGGCTGCCCGTCATGGTGAGCGTGTTCGGCGGCATGGCGCTGGGCCTTGGCGGAGGCGTCGGCATGATGCTGCTCTCGACCGCCATCGGGATCACGGCGGCCCACGTCGTAACGCTGGTGGTAGGCGTTGTTGCAGGAATCCTCGGCCAGCTCGTGTTTCAGCACACCTGTCGCACCACGACCTTCCAGCTCTAGGCGCAACAGAGCGGCTCGGTCCGCCCGACGCAATCGAGTAAACCAAACGCCCCGCATGGGACGATCCCATGCGGGGCAGCGGGCCGGCTAGCGGTTTCGGCGGATGGCTCCCACAACAAGCCACACCACAGCGGCCGCGGCGAGCCATCCCATAAGCGGAAGCCAGGTATCGGTGACGCTCTGAATCACAGCCGACAGGTTGATGTCCTTGAACATGGAACGGCTCCTTTCATCTCGACGGCAGTCTCCAGAAGAATGCTCGTCAGGCGGGTCCGGCAAACGGCCGGCGCAGACGCCCGGGCACAGCCGACGGCGTGAGGCCGACTTCTATGCACCCGGCGCGGAGTCCGGCGGCGTCAGGCGCTCCTGCGCCGCAGCGGGGATGTCGTCCCAGGCGACCTCTTCCCAACGCACCACGCCGCGCAGCGCAAGCGTCTCAAGCTTGAGGTAGGCGCCCTCGCGCAGCTCGCGCGAGGTATCGAACCCGAGCGTCTCCTCACCGCCCGTAGCGTCAACGGCGGGCAAGTCGTAGTGATAGTCGAAACCGTTGCTGTTCTCGCCGGCAGGGCTGAGGCGCGTGTTATCCACCTGCGCGTAATACTCGGTCGAGCTGACGAACACCTGCTGGTATCCCCACCACGCGCCAACCGCAGCCACGCAGATGAGCACGCACGTCACTACAATCCCTAGAGCGCGTTTCATGGCGCCCCCTTTCGCGTCGATATGGTTATGTCGTCCTTCGTCCGCACCGATCGCCCGCGCTCGCGTCGTCGCAAGCCGCGCACGTTTCGCGAGCCATGGCATGCAAGCGGCCATGAGGCAGGCAGCTCGCCACGCCCATAGAGAGCCAGGGCCAAGCCCAGCCATATTCGGTCCGAAATCTTGGCCCCAGCCCAGGCCATGCCGCCCTCGGGCGACCCTACTCGCCGTGGCGCACGCGCACCGCGTCGCGAATGATGCCCTTGCTCATGAGGTAGGTCACCAGGAAGTATCCGCCGTAGGCAACCACGAAGATCGCCGCGGTGAGCCCCACGGTGCCGCCGATGGACATGCCGCCAAACAGCGCCACCAGGTCGATAATCACCGAAAGCGCCACGCACGAGTGGGCAAATCCCATCAGGAGCGGGAAGACGAAGAAAATCGTCTGCTGCACCAGCACCGAATGCGCTATCTCGCGCTTCGAAGTGCCGAGCTCCGAGAGAATCCGATAGTTGCCCCCCGCATCGGCTACGCCCGAGAGCTGCTGGATGGTGAGAATCGCGGCGCACGCGACCACGAGCACGAAGCCGATGTAGATGGCAAGGTAGCTGATGAGGCCGTTCATGGAGTCGACGCTCTCATAGGTCGTGGTGCGCGTGGACTCAGAACCCCAGCTGGCGACGATTTCTCCCGCGGCGTTGGTCACATCGCCATAGGTGCGCACATCCCCGATGTAGGCGTCGCCTGCGTCAACGCTCACGCCGTCCGCGTAGTTCACCATGAGGTAGCTATTGTAGAGCGGCAGGTTCAGCTCCTCCACGAGGCTGTCCGGCAACACGATCGTGCCCGAATTCATGCCCATCATCGAGTTGGTGAACACGCTCGCATTCTCATCGACGCGGTCCTGCACCGGCGCAAGCGTCCTTCCAGCAATCGTCAGCTCGATGTCCTCGCCAAGAACCGCGTTGTAGATACGGTTCACCGTCTCGCCCATGTCGGAAAGAAGGGTGTAGCCGTTCTCGCCCACCTTGAGCGGCTCCATGCCGCGGAATGCCCGGTACTCGTTGTAGCCGCTCTCGCTCACCACGGCGAGGCCGTACGCCTGAACCCCCGCCTCGCTCACGCCGCTGGGAAGCGGCATGTCTACCGCGTCGCACAGGTCCTGCAACGTGACCACGGGCACCGACGCCCCGATCGGCGTCGATTCGTAGCAGTCCACCTGGACCGACGACCCCGTGATGCTCGCCAGATCAAAGCTTTCGCCGGCATGCTCGCCCGCGGTGATAGTGTCGCCGCTACTTGCCTGAAGCATATCGACGGGTTCGGTCGCGACGGCATAGCGCGCCTGCCCGCTCTCACGTAAGTCCTGCGTGGTCGCCTCGCTGGGCACATCGGGGTCCCCGGCGATGCCCGCCTGCTCCGCATTCATATCATCGACCGACTGGGGACTGAAGTACACGAGCGTGCGCGCATAGTCGACCGGCGTGCCGCGCTCGACGTTCTCGTTCATGACGCTGGCAAGCGACATGCCCGCGGTAACCGAGGTGATGGCCAGAAAGAGGATCATCGCGATCATGGCCATCGAGAAGCTCACCGTGTTGACCTTGGCCGCAAGCTGGCGAAGCGTCACCATGTTGAGGCCGCGCCAATAAAGGCCGCGTGCGCCCTGAAGCGCCTTGAGCAGAAATCCCGAGAGGCCGAAGAAGAACAGGATGGTGCCCACCACTACCGTGATGGTGGTGATGAGAAATGCCTGCATGGCCTCAGGCTGGCCATCATAGGGCAGGCCGTCGTTGATCAGACGCACATAGGCGACAATGATCGCTGCAAGGCCCACCAAGAATATGACGGCAGAGACCCAGGGGTTGCGCGCTTTGATCGCCTCGTTTTTGCGGCCGGCGCTCATGAGGTCGATGATCTTGGCACGCGCCACCACGCGCAGATTAAACACCAGCGTCACGAGGAAGATCGCCACGAGGCATCCCACCGTGGTCACGAAGGCGCCCATGGAGAAGAAGAAATGGAAGTCGGCGATCTGCGTCTTGAAGAGCGACGCCGTAAAGAAGACCATCAACTGGGAGAGGGCAAGGCCCAGCAGCACGCCCAGCACAAGCGCCGCAAGCGACACGAACAGCGTCTCAAGCGCCATGATGCGCGCGACTTGGCCACGGCTCATGCCAAGCACTTGGTACAGGCCGAATTCCTTTTTGCGCCGTTTCATGATGAAGTTGTTTGCATAGACCATGAGAAATCCCATGACCACCGCGAGGAACACGGTGAGCCCCGAGATGATGCTGCCGAGCGTCTCTCCCATGCCGGAGTTCTGCGCCGTGACGCCGGCGATGTCCACCTGCATGGAAATGGTGTTGAACGCGTAGAACACGGTGACGGCGAGCGTGAGCGTGAGCAGGTAGACCAGATAGTCCTTGCCGGCGCGCCGCACGTTGCCCAAGGCGATTTTACAGAGCATCGGAGCCCTCCCCGCCCATCATGGCCACGACCTCCATGATGCGTTCGAAGAACTGCTGGCGCGTGGAGTCGCCGCGCCGAAGCTCGGTAAAGATGCGCCCATCGCGAATAAAGAGCACGCGGTGCGTATAGCTTGCTGCAAAGCTGTCGTGGGTGACCATGAGAACGGTCGCCTGATAGCTGCTGTTCATGGCCTCGAAGCTCTCGAGCAGAAGGCGCGCGTTTTTCGAGTCGAGGGCGCCCGTGGGCTCGTCGGCCATGATGATGGCCGGATCGCTCACCAGGGCGCGGGCGGCAGCGACGCGCTGCTGCTGGCCGCCGGAAAGCTGATAGGGATACTTGTCGAGCGTCTCATGGATGCCCAGGCGCCCGGCGACCTCCTCCACGCGGCGCAGCACCTCTTTGGCACCGACATGGCTGATGGTGAGCGGCAGGGCGATGTTCTCGCGAGCCGTAAGGGTGTCGAGCAGATTTGAATCCTGAAAGATGAAGCCCAGCTGTTCGCGACGGAAGCGCGTCAGCTTCGAGGACTTGAGCTTTGTCACGTCCTCGCCGTTGACCAGCACGTTTCCGCTCGTTACCGAGTCGATGGTCGATACGCAGTTGAGCAACGTGGACTTGCCCGAGCCCGAAGCGCCCATGATGCCCACGAAATCGCCCTTCATGACGGTGAACGAGACGTCGGCAAGCGCACGGGTGAGGTTGCCGCGCGCGCCATAGACCTTCTCGATGTGACGTACGTCGAGAACCGGCGTCTGCTGGGGCGTCGAGGCAAAAGGCGCCTGCGAGCCTGAAGGCCGAGCCGTGGGATCCAGGCGCATGTGCACGCCCGCCGAGGGCTGCACGGGCGTCGATGCCGCGGAATTCGCCGCCGCAGTCGAGCGCATAACCTGCACGGGCACCGCAGGAGTTGCCCCGCGGCGCACAGGGGTGTCGCCGGGACGGGTGGGGACGTGGGAAAGAAGTGCCATGGTGTTCCTTTCTACATGGCCGGTTATGGACAAAAGAAAGCCTCTGCGCCTGCGACAGCTCGCTATCTGCCGCCGCAGGCGCAGGGAGACCCGGGCCACCCCTGTCGCGAGGCGCGCTTAGGCGCTCAATAGGGG
The DNA here is from genome assembly GCF_016901575.1 of Enorma phocaeensis. Lineage (GTDB taxonomy): Bacteria > Actinomycetota > Coriobacteriia > Coriobacteriales > Coriobacteriaceae > Limicola > Limicola phocaeensis_A. The sequence goes on along the minus strand of NZ_JACJKQ010000022.1, from coordinate 2,068 downwards.
CGTCTTCACGCGTCGGCACACGAGGCCGTGTACCCAAGGCCTCCTCGAACCAGAGAGGTCATGCCGCCCTGGCCCCTGGCGATTATCGGTACCTTCAGTGCGCGGTCTTCCACAGAAGCCAAATCATGCCCAGTGAGAGCACCGCCATGATCGCGAGCCAGGCGACCATCTCGACCAGAGACATGCCCGCCTTGACCACACGACCGTGGCTCTCGACCGCAGGGGCCGTCTCGTAGGGGCTGCGGGCCTCCATGCGCGAGGGCATCGTGCGAGGGGTGGTAGTGGCTGCGTTCGTGATGTTCATCATCAACACCTCCTGAGCATATCCTCGCAGGAGCGCGGCAGGCGTGCCATCGATTTGCCTTACAGGCGGCTTGCGGTTTTGTAAGGTAGGCTAAAGGAAGCCTTAAGATGCCTATGACCTGCATGTTTGTGTTCCTGCCAGCCAGCCCGGCATGGACGCGCGCCATCTGATAGGATGCTTATGCGCCATTGCCCAAACGCCGAGAGGAGGTCCGCCCCATGAAAACCGTCCGCGTGTCGGCCGGCATCATCTGCCGCAACGGAGACCACGACGAGGTGCTTGCCGTGCAGCGCGGCTACGGCGACATGGAGGGGCTATGGGAGTTTCCCGGCGGCAAGATTGAGCGCGGAGAGTCCGCCGAGGACGCTTGCAAACGCGAGCTTGCCGAGGAGCTGCAGGTGGGCATCACCAACCTGCGCGATTTCTATACGGTGGAATACGACTACCCCGACTTCCACCTTTCTATGGAGTGCTTCTTCTGCGAACTTGATGAGGGCTCTGGCGAACCCAAACGTTCGGACCGTCAGATGGACATGCGCTGGGTCAAGCGCAGCTCGCTTGCCACGCTCACCTGGATGCCTGCAGACGAGGGGCTGGTCGACGCGCTGGCCAGCACGTCGGATGCCGAAGCCGAGCAGGCGCTGGTGAAGCGGCGCCACGACAGCAGGCATTCCATGCAGGGCAATCGAGGCAAGAACACCAAGCCGGAGCTTCTCGTTCGCCAGCGCCTGCGCGAGGCGGGGCTTCCAGGCTACCGCCTGCAGTGGAAGAAAGCGCCGGGGAAGCCGGACATCGCCTTCCCCGGTCGCAAGGTGGCCATCTTTGTCAATGGCTGCTTCTGGCACCGCTGCCCACATTGCAACCCAAGCGTCCCCAAGCGCAACACGGAGTTCTGGGAGGCCAAGTTTCGCCGCAACGTCGAGCGCGACGCCCGCGCCATCGCAGAGCTCCGCGAAATGGGCTGGACCGCCATCACCATTTGGGAATGCGAGCTCAAGCGCGACCGCATCGACGAGACCATGGCGAAGGTCATCGACCAAGTTCGGGCTGCACAGCGGCCTTGACCGGCGCTTCTTTCTGGTCCCATCACGTCTTCAACACATTCAATAACCGATTTTTGTGCCCCCCAATTTGTCTTGAGCGGTACAAATTTCGCATACCACCTGCGGTATCACGAGCCCTTCACGAAGCCGTAAGAAGGTCTTAAGCAGCCGTCGGGTGTATCTACATCGAGCACTGGACATAATGAGGTCAGCGCAGGAGAAGCAGCACTCCTCGCGCGTATGGTACAGGTGGTGAGCGAGGAGGCTACGCATGCTTTCTTCCAGAGACGCAGCTGACACACGAGCAGCCATGCAGCCATCCTCACATGCGGATCAACTCTCCTTCCCCCCGACACAGAGATTCTGCCTCCTCAGCTCCCCCGCCTATCGCCAGCAACCGGCTGCGCAACGGCGTTCGTGCGACCAGCGGGCCAACTTGGTCGCATCCTATCGGAAGTTGCTCGACGCCCTGAGCGCACAGCCCCTTCGACATGCGGCGGCACTGTAAAGGCTTTCTCTCCCCTTCCCCTTTACACGTGATCCGCCATTGGCGACTCGCAGAAAACCCGGCACGCAGCGATGCGTAGCCGGGTTTTCTGTTTCACGTTGTCTAGCACGCGTAAATAGTACCGCTGTTCCGCCTACCGAGTACCGGCGTTCCGCGCACGCGGTACCGGCCCCAACCGAATAGCCTTTCCTCAGGAGGGGGCGCCGCCCGGGT
>NZ_JACJKQ010000021.1 GCF_016901575.1 Enorma phocaeensis | reverse complement strand
GGGCTGCTGCGCCAGTACTTCCCCAAGGGCTGCGACCTCGACGCCGTGAGCGACGAGGAGGTCGCGGCGGTGTATGATGACCTGAACCGCAGGCCGCGCGAGCGCCTGGGCTGGCGGACGCCCCACGAGGTCTACCACTCGGTGGTGTTGCACTTGCTTTGAAAAACTAAGGCCTTATTTTCGCCAAATCTTGCGAAAATAAGGCCGTAGCCATTTCAGGTGAGGGTCAGCGTGGAACGATTCCTCATGAACGAGCTCGTTGCCTGGAAGGACGGGCCCCGTCGCAAGCCGCTCATTCTCAACGGCGCGCTCCAGGTCGGCAAGACGTGGCTGCTCCGGGAGTTCGGCAGGACGCAGTTCGAGAACGTCGCGTACGTGAGCCTCGACGACAACCCGAGGATGTGCGAGCAGTTCGAGCTGGGCTACGACATCCCGCGCATCATCGCGGCCATCCAGTTCGAGACGGGGGAGGCGGTGTCAGAGGGCACTACGCTCATCGTCCTCGACGAGATCCAGGCGTGCCCCAAGGCGCTCACCTCCCTCAAGTACTTCTGCGAGGACGCGCCCGGGTACGCGGTGGCGGCAGCCGGCCCGCTTCTGGGCATCACCGTGCACGAGGGCAGCGGGTATCCCGTCGGGAAGGTGAATACGCTTGACCTTTATCCCCTTAGCTTTCGGGAGTTTCTTGTAGCAACGGGAAACCGGACGCTCTGCGACCTTGTCGACACGGGCGATGCCAGCCTTATTAACAGCTTCTCAAGCAAGCTCATTCCGCTCCTCCGCCAGTACTACTACGTCGGCGGCATGCCGGAGGCGGTGAGCGTCTTCCTTGAGCGAGGTCTCCTGGAGGACGCTCGCGAGGTGCAGCTCGAGATCCTCCGCGGCTACGAGCGCGACGTCTCGAAGCACCTCAGCAGGGCCGAGACCGAGTACACGCTCGCGGCGTGGCGGTCGATCCCGTTCCATCTCGGGAGGGAGAACAAGAAGTTCGTGTTCAGCCACATCGCCAAGGGGGCGCGGGCGAGAAACTACCAAGCCGGCATCACATGGCTCACGCAGGCCGGCATCACGACTCTCGTCCGCAGGATATCGAAGCCCGGAATCCCGCTCGCCCCCTACGCCGACGACACGGCGTTCAAGCTCTTCCTGGTGGATGTCGGCCTGCTGGGCGCTATGGCCGGGCTCGACAAGGAGGCGGTCATCGGGGGGAACGAAATCTTCGAGGAGTTCAAGGGCTCCCTCACCGAGCAGTACGTCTGCCAGCAGCTCGTTTCCGACTGCGGGCTCACGCCGTACTACTGGTCGGCCGAGAACTCCTCGGGTGAGATTGACTTCCTGGTGCAGAACGCGAACAGCGTCTATGCCATCGAGGTGAAGGCGAAGGAGAACCTGCGCGCTAAGAACCTCCGGGCGTTCAAGGGCGCTCATCCGAAAATAAGGTCCGTCCGCTTCAGCCTCTCGGGATACCGTGAGCAGGGTTGGATGAGGAACGTCCCGCTGTACGCGATGCCGAACATGGGGTTGTGGGGATAGGCCGAGCAATGTGATGGTCTGCGTGACTGTTTACGGGGAGGCGGCAATGGTCGTAGGGCCGGAGATGGGGCATGCAGTGATTTGAGCGGGACGTGTTTAGCGTGACAGCATTTTGAGCCGGGCGTCTCTGTGGCACAAGACACTTCTATTGAGAAGAAATGCCGCATACGGCAAAACTGCTCAATAGAACCGACTTGGAAACCAAGATGAGGTACGCGTGGAAATCGGGCATGACCAATACCTCAACAGACTCAACGGGCTTCTGTGCATGAGAAACGTCGACGTGTGCGTGACGGGGGGCAACTCGAAGCTCCTCTCGCATGACGTCATGACGGAGTTCCGGGGCCGCGGGGACGAGGTTCGAATACGGCCGTTGTCCTTCTCCGAGTTCATGCAGGGCTCCGGCGGCGACCGCTACCAGGGCTGGGCCGAGTACGCGGTGCGCGGAGGCATGCCGCTCGCTCGCGTGGCCCCGTATCAAAAAGGGCATCACGATATAGAGACACCCCCGTGTCCTCCTACGTGAGGAGCAGGCGCACCTCAAAGACGCTGCCCGGCAAAAGGCGGTGCCGTCACTCGACGATTTCGTATCCCGCGCGCCCGAGAATGTCCAGCGCCCTCTGGTAGCTCTCCTTCTTCACCAGAACGTAGTCGGTGTTATAGGTCGAGATGGCAAAAATCGAGATACCGTTCTCTGCCAGGATCTCCGCGATGCCGGTCAGTATCCCGATGAGCGAGAAGTCCAGCACCCCCTGGATGCGGAAGCCCTTCCACCCGTCGTCGCGCTCAATAACGTTTGGCGGGACATCGCTCGTGGCGCATACCAGGGAGTTCTCTTCATCCGTCTTGCCGATGAAGCAGTACTCTGCGCCAAGGTCTACCAGCGAGTAGTCCTTCACCTTGCATACCGAGAAATCCTGATCGAGCTTCCTCAGTTCCATGATGCCCGCCCCTGTCACATTCCGATTGAATAACCCCATTATCCTTGCTGACTGCTCCCTCCAGCTGGTCGCTCCGAATCCGCAGCCGTCTCATTGGCTTGGCTATACCGTCGGTCTCTGTGAGCGGGCTCCTCCCAGCGCGGGCACTTGCGCAAGGCACACGCCAGCGAGTATGACGGCCACGCCTAGCCACTCCACGGCGCCGAGGGGCTCGCCAAGCACGATCATGGCGATAAAGAGACCGGCGGGGAGCTCGGCGGCCGCCATGACGGTGGAGAGGCCGGCGGGCAGGTGCGGGGAGCCCAGGCCGAAGAGCAGCACCGGGCACATGAGGCCGAAGAATCCCGCTACGGCGGCAAAGGGCAGGATGCCCTGGAAGACGACGCCGGAGACGAGGTAGTTGGGACACACGGTGAGCGACATGATGCCCGCGCCGAGGCACACGATGACGCCTCGCTGCTCGTTGGAGCAGCCCACCTTGACCTTGCCGGAAAACGTGACGAACAGAGAGCAGGTCACAGCCGCTCCGAGGGCACAGACGAGGGCGACGGGGTCGTAGCCGGCGAGCCCTGTTTTATAGACGCCGCTTGCGAACACGGTGCCGAACACGATGACCGCGGCCGAGGCAATCTCGAGGGGCTTGGGCGCCCGCCGCGTTATGATGGTCTGCCAGATGAGTCCCATCCAGGTGAACTGGAACAGCAGCGTGAGCGCTACGGGTGCGGGGAGCACGCTCATGGCGTAGCAGTACAGGATCGAAGTGGTGCAGGTTAGGGCGCCAAGCCCCATGAGTTTGAGCGCCTGCGTGCCCGTAAGGCGAACCAAGCGCCCGCCGCGCGCCAGTTTCACAGCCGTTGCAAGTACGAAGAACAGGCAGCCGAACCACGCCTGGCTCGCCACCACCTGCGCGGAGGTAAAGCCTGCTGCGTAAGCAAGCTTGTACGTGGTTGCCATCGCGCCATAACAGGCGCCGCCGGCGAAGACCTGCAGCGCCGCAACCGTCCGCCGTCGTCCCGAGGACGGGGCGCTCGTGAGGGGAGCCTGTGGGTCAATCGCGTTTCTCATATCCTCTCCTTCCTCTGCCCGCTTTGCGCGGGATCGGTTTTACACGGTTCGAGCCGTCGGAAAGGAGATCATGCTGTCGGGTATTGCCGGCAAACAAAAACCACGCGACCGAAGCTCGGTTGCGTGGCAAAAAGGTGGCTTGCGCCCAGAAAAGTCCACACGTTTTTAGACGGACTAAATTGTCGAGGGTTCTTCGAAAATGTCAAGCAGGAATGGTCGGATCGCCCTCGGCTCTTGACAGCGCTGACGTCGAGGCCATAATGGGTCTCGAAAATCGCAGCGGATTTTTCCGGATACCGTCATCTTTTCGCCGCTCGCCTGCCTCTGGCAGACGGGCGGCCTTTCTATATAGACAGCACCAGCGGGAGAAAGGACATGACATCATGGCGAACGACCTTATCGACCTCATCAAGACGCGTCGCAGCGTGCGATCATACACGGCGGAGCCCGTGCCGGAGGAGCTGCTCGATCAGGTGCTCGAGGCGGGCACCTTCGCGCCCACCGGCGGCGGCCATCAGTCTCCGGTAATCGTGGCGGTGACCAACCCCGAGACCCGCGAGCGCCTGCGTCGGCTCAACGCCGCCGTCATGGGCAGGGACACCGACCCGTACTATGGCGCCCCGGTCATCGTGGTCGTGCTCGCCGACGGCGGACGCGGCACCTTCGTTGAGGACGGTTCCTGCGTGCTGGAGAACCTCATGCTCGCGGCGCACGCCCTGGGGCTCTCCAGCTGCTGGATCCACCGCGAGCGCGAGATCTTCGACGGCGCTGAGGGCAAGGCGCTCCTCAGGGAGTGGGGCCTGCCCGAGACGCTGCGCGGCGTGGGTGCGATCGCCTTGGGATACGCCGCTGGGCCCGAGGGCGCGGCCGCCCCGCGCAAGGACGGCTATGTTGTGCGCATCTAGCAGGTATCGGTCATGCCGGAGGCGCCTGCTCTCCTCGGGGGATGCAAGCTGCTCGGAAGCCGCCGACCGATAGAGGTGTTGAGTTCATTTTTGAGTTCAACTTGGGTGCCCTGAAATCACCTGATTCCGGTGAGAATGGGGAGACGACCGTTACATCATGTGGACGAGAGGCCATGGAAAGGAGCGATTTGATCGCGAGTGGGAATAGTTGAGGCTCTTCGCGAGGGAGGCCGAGAGCGGTCCCCCTCGTTTTTTCTCGTGTCTTTTCGTTCATGTCGTTGTTGTGATTTCGTGTGGTATTCGCAAGCCAATTGCCAGGTCTACCTGCAGAAATAATGGGTCTTGCCATGTTGCTTTCGGCATAGACGTTTCTAGTATGCGAGGCACGCGCTCGCCAGCGCGGCGCCGTCCAATCCCGAGAAGTTCGACCCGACGAGAGCCGTGACGATGGGCCCCGCTCCGATGCCGGAGGTCATCACCGCTGCAAGGGTTACCACCGCAGTCCCGCACTATGAATTGCGGCACTGTGCGGTAGATGAGGTGCTGCAATTAGTTGCCCTCCTCGTCGACCGCCTCTATCGTGCGAGACGCTGCGTCAGCGGTTTCGAAACTTTAATATTATGGTTGTTTCGAAACCGGTGAGATTGGAACTCGTATGCCTTGGGTCGAGCGCGCATCGTACCTCGAGCGACTCCGCTCCGTGGAGGGGGCAGGCGTCTACATTCAGGTGAGCGATAACGTAGACGCACCCGAGACGCTCGAGCGCGAGCTCGCTCCTCTGCGTGCGATACGAGATGCCTACCCCAAGGTTCTTATCGCGAGGACACGACACGACGACTACACGATTGACGGCATCAGGGTGCTCGATCTGGCCCGTTGGCTCATTGGGGAACAGGGATTCTAATACCGGGGGGCACCTCCTCGGGCGCTCCGTCGGGCCCGTCCCTGCGGCAGAAGGCCGAGCTGGACCCATGATAGAATGGACCCGCTTTGCCACCGCTGGCGAGCGTCAACATCTCAGGTTTGGAGGGGCGCATATGGACCACGATTTCTACGAGTGGGCGTCCGATGCCGAGCTGCGCGCGCCCGACGGTTTCTCAGAGATGGCGACTGCGGCGGGGGTTGCCGCCTCGGCCGCGGAGCGAAACGAGATGCTTGCCTACGCGCTCCGGACCTTCAGTCATGGCCACGCCCAGCTGCTCGGACGCATTCTCTCTGGTTATGAAAAGGCGAAGAGGCTGCAGATTCGCGGAATGATCGCCTATGCGGTGATTGCCGTGCTCGCCCTAGTTGCTATCTTGGCGCTTCCGCTTCCCATGGATACGGAGCTCAGGGTTATCGTCTGGCTCTCGTTTGCCGGGCTGCTCTTCATCCCCTTCATCCCCCTGTGGATCCTGCTCTGCAACCATGTCCTCGCGCCAGACTGGAATACCTATGCGACGTGGTATCGCCGTCGGGACCACAAGGGGCTTGGCTTCGAGGACCTCTATCGCGTCATGGGCATGACGCGCCCCTAAGGGCGGGGGTTGCCGGAACGCCCGAGCCGGACATGTTGGAGGCTGGATTTCACCAACGGTTTCGTTGTGAATCGGGCGCCAAGCGGGCCTAGGAAACGACGCGCTCGAGCGATGCCACCATCGTGAGCGAGAAGTATGCGGCGATGCGCGGCAGAAGGCTCATGTCCGGCAGGCTTTGCCCGAGCTCCCATTTGGACACGGCTGCCTTCGAGACGCCGAGATGCTCTGCCAGGGCTTCTTGGGTTATGCCGGCACGGCGCCGCTCTCGCGCGATGGTGCGTCCGATGTTGATCGTTTCGCGCATGGCTGTCCTTTCTTTGCGGTGAACGGATGGATGCCGGCTTTCGCTTCCAGTATGGAATCAAACTCCGGTGGAATCAAAGGAGCAGCGGTTGACTTTGAGCGCGACTGGTCAACCGGAACGCGACGTCCCCGCCGTGACCGCAGCAAGGACGTTGGCGGTCGCGGCGGGGCATATGTGGCGGCTGTTGCGGATCTTGACTTGCGGCGCCCGTCCCTACGGAATCGCCTCGAACTCCCTCAGGACCTTCTCGATGTCCGTCCCCTTGACCTTCTTGAGCGCCTCCTTGAGCGCGAACCGCTCGACGAGGCCGAGCCTCATGTCGGTGATCGACTTGCCGTCGCGCAGCTTCACGCTCGCCATGAGCAGGTCGCGCACGTCAAAGACGCTTCCCCATACCTCGGGCACGCCGCGGTCGACGTCGCAGAGCGTGTAGACGGCCTCCATGCCCGTGCGCATGGAGTACTCGGTGGTGAAGATGGTGTCGCGCGGTGTCTCGGCAAACTGGCCGATAAAGGCAAAGTTGACCGCGCCGTCGGGCACCACGTCGGGGCGGTCGCCCGCGGCCCGCGGCATGAAGAACGCCGTGATGTAGGGCATCATGACGGGCACCGTGTTGGCATGGTTCGCGGCGAGCTCGGCGATGCGTTCCTCAGGAACGCCCATGTGATAGAGCCACTCCTGGCAGATCTCCTCGCCGGTGCAGTCGCACATGGGCTTTTTCACGTAGTTGCCGGGCTCGTTAGGGAAGAGGCCGTACACCCACACGCAGAGCTCGTTTTTGGGCTGGTCGCGGAACTGCTGCTGGCGGTTGAGCGTCCAGCTTAGGAGCCAGTTTGAGTCGGTGCAGGTCACGATGCCGCCGGTGACCACGCGGCCGCTGAAGGGGTCGCGCTTGCAGATCGCCTGGATGTAGGGCGGGATCTCGCCGTCGAGGGTCGTCACCGTAGCGCTCATCCACTTGGTCTTCTCGGGGTTGCCGCAGAAGGTGTCGGGATGGCCGAAGCTGGGGTCCTGTTCCGCGATGCGGCGCCACATATCCCAGCCGCCGCCCGGGGCGAGCTCGGGCTTCCATGCGGCGGGCCTGTCCTGCGCGCCCATGGTGGAGTTTTCTACGCAGCCGCCGTTGGTGATGAAGACGAGGTCGTTCTCGGTGAGGTCGATGACCGTGGTCGCGCCGGCCTCGGCCCCGTCGCCTGCCGCCGTCCGGCTCAGCACGATGCGCGTCGCCACCTTCTTCGCGGGCGAGCTGTAGGGGTTGCGCGGGAAGGCCTCCTGCTGGATGCGCTGGATGGTGTCCTGACCGGTGCCGGTGCGCGGACGCACCGGGCCCGCGCCGCCTCCGATGGAGAACCTGACGTCCTCGACCTTCGTGTTGAAGTGGAACTGCACGCCTGCGGCCTTGAGGTACTCGACGAGGGGCAAGATCATCGACTCGTACTGGTTGTACCTGGTGAAGCGCAGGGCCGAGAAGTCCGGCAGCCCGGCGACGTGATGGATGTAGCGCTTGATGTAGAGCTTCATCTCGAGCGCGGAGTGCCAGTTCTCGAACGCGAACATGGTGCGCCAGTACATCCAGAAGTTTGAGGAGAGTACCTCGTCGTCAAAGAAGTCGGTGATGGGTCGGTCGTAGAGCTTCTCGTCGGGCGTGAAGAAGAGCTCCATGATCTCCATGGCCGCCCTGTCCGAGAGGCCAAACTTCCCGTCGCATCCCGCGTCCTGCCCGCGGTTCTTTGTCGCGCGGCAGAGCGAGTAGTTGGGGTCCTCCTTGTTGAGCCAGTAATACTCGTCCAAAACGGAGACCCCGGGGGTCTCGATGGAGGGGATGGAGCGGAAGAGGTCCCACATCACCTCGAAGTGGTTGTCCATCTCGCGACCGCCGCGCATGACGTAGCCAAGGCCGGGGATGTCGAGGCCGTCGCATGCGCCTCCCGCCACGTCGTCCTTCTCGAAGATGTGGATGTTCTTGCCCGGCATCTGGGCGTCGCGGACGAGGTAGCACGCCGCGGAGAGCGCAGCGAGGCCCGTGCCCACAATGTAGGCGCTCTTGTGATCGATGCCCGCGGGTTTCTTAGGACGAGCAAATGCTTCGTAGTTGCCGCTTGAATAGTACATGGCAGCACCTTTCTAACGTGCGCATCGGGCGTGTCCCGTGCGTCTCGTTCCATGGTGGAGCCGCGATGGGCGGCGCACCATAGACAGTGCCGTGCCTCTGTACGGTTTCTTATCAATGCGGCCGGATTGTACAGATGGGCGAGAAGGGCGGGTGAGAAGAGCGGGCGGAGTTCCCCGCGACCTCTAAGGCGCTGCGGGTCCCTCCGGCACGCTGCCCTCGCTCCCGGCGACGTAGCCGCCGGGGACCTCGAGTCGGTCGAGCGCGGTCTCGATGGCGCCGTCTGCGACGGTGGCCACCCGCTGCACCAGCTGCTGTGGGTCGTCACGCATGTCTCGGGCGATCCAGTCCAGCACCGTCCCGATGAGGGCGTGGGCGAAGAAGAGCGCGATGAAGTCCCTGTCCTGCTCGCGCACGTGCCTTCTCTCCGCGTGCTCGTCCACCACGCTTTTCACCAGGTCGCTCACCACGGGGACGAGAAAGCGTTCAACCTGTTCGCGGCTCATGTCGTGATAAATGCTCGCGATGAAGGGCTTGTTTTCGCGAAGGGAGAGAAACGTGTCAAGAAGGCCGGTCTGCCAGGTGCCCGCGGTCTTGTTGCCGGCTATGGCCCGCGCGGCGTCCTCCTCGCACGCCCATTCGACCAGGTCGTAGATGTCCTGGAAATGGTAGTAGAACGTCATGCGGCTGATGCCGCAGTCGCTCGTGATGTCGGCGATGGTGATCTTGCTCAGGGGCTTCTCGAGCAGGAGGCGCTTGAGCGACTCCTCGAGCGCGCGCTTGGTGAGCTGGCTTGGCATGGGCCCTCCCGGTGGTCGTTTCTCTCCGTATACCCGTGCGCGCAAGGGGATTCGCGGACAACGGTGGCGGCGCAAACGGAGCTGGCCGTATCGGATGGCGGACACGCTAGTTTGGGCAGGAATCCTAGAATCTAGAAGAGGCTCGTCTGAAATTGCTCCCCACGTACTGCGCGGGAGAAAAATGGGAATATGGCGTCGGCGTAAAGCTACTGTTGGTTTGATGCGGGCGCGGAACGGCTCTCTTCGGGTGCGGATGTCTGCCGCGCGTAGACCGACCGTGCGCTCAACTTCGCTCGCGTCTCAAGATTCACGAGTCTGCGCTGGTACACGTCTCGCACGAACGCTGCGGCGCTGCTGCCGGGGAGCGCCCTCCCAACTTATTCCAGCAGCCAATCAACGAGGCTGCGCTGCTCAATGCCGTTATGGTCCGTCGCGCCGATGCGGTCCAGGGTGAGCAACGTCTTGGGATAGGCGTCCCCCAGCAGCTCGAGCGGACGCAGCTCGCGACGCAGCGTCGCCTCGTCCAGTACGGACAGCGCGACCTGATAGTAATGCGGCTTGCCCTCTCGCTCGGCAACGAAGTCGATCTCCAGATCTCCCACACGCCCTACGCGTACCGTGTGATAGCGCCGCAGCAGCTCTAGATACACGACGTTTTCCACGCGATGTCCGAGGTCGCTTCCGTCGTGTCCGAGCAGCAGATGTCTGAAGCCAAGGTCGCCGAGGTAGTACTTGCCCCCCTGCTGCAACAGGCGCCGACCCTTGGCGTCATAGGGGTCGGCCTTGAAGATGAGGTAGCACTCCATGAGCGCGTTGAGGTACTCGCTGACGGTGGTTGGGGAGACTTTTGAGCCGTTGGCCGTCAGCGTGTCCGCGACCGTTTTGAGTGAGAAGCGATTCCCCACGTTATCGGCGAGAAAGGCGAGAAGCGCGCGCAGGACTGGCATGCTGATGCGGGGGTGCCGTGTCGCCACGTCTTTGACGAGGACGGTGTTGAGTACGCCGTCAAGGTACTCGGACACGTCCTCGGTAGGCAAGAGGGAGGCGTACGGCATGCCCCCCAGCGAGAGATAGCGGTTGAGCAGCTCGGTATCGTCCGCGCCGTCCGCAAAGGCGGCGCGGGCGCCACGATACTCCGCGAACGAGAGCGGCAGGAGTCGGAGCTCAACATAACGGCCGGTGAGCAGCGTGGCAAGCTCGCTCGAGAGCAGATCGGAGTTCGATCCGGTGACGTAGACGTCGCAGTCTTCGCGCGCGTACAGCGCGTCGACTGCTCGCTCAAAGCCCTTGACGCGCTGAGGCTCGTCGATAAACACGTAGCAGCTCGGGGCGCTGATGCGGGCGACGACGTAATCGTAGAGCTCCTGCGGCGTGGCGGGGGCGGCAAAGCCCAGGCGCTCAAGATCAACCGAGACGATTGACTCCTCGTTCACGCCGGATTCGACAAGGGCTCGCTGGGCCAGTTTGAGCGCGGTTGACTTACCGCAGCGTCTCAGGCCGGTCACCACTTTGATGACGTCACGGTCCTTCCAGCGGAGAAGCCATTCGGTTGCCTGGGGGCGCGGGACGATGACTGGCTGGTTTGTCATGAGCGAGTCCAATCTGTCCAACTAAATGGATAATCTAAGGAAACATCCCAATTCTATCCAATTATCTAGATGGATATCTGCAGATTGGCAAATCTATCCAACAAACTGGATATATTGGGGCCTAGAATCAGCCTTGCGGCACATCATGTATCACCTGCGCGCCGTGGCCGCGGAAGAACTCGTCCCTCATATGGCTGAAGATCTGCTCGGTCGCCCCGCTGTCCAGGCAGTCGCCCTTCCTCGACATGCTCTGAGTGAACCCGTTCTCAGCGAGTGTCCTGACGTGCGCCGCATGCTGGTGCTGCCAGCCCATGTCGTCGACCGCATTGGCTGCGACCCCGCGCGCTACGCCCGTGTGTCCGCCTCCCATGAGCCCATGCGCATCGACTGCGTGGCCCACGGGGAGTAGGCGGGCCATCTGAAGGCGAGGGGAGGGCTGCCTATCGGCGGTGTTTCATGGCGTGGGTTCGGCTCTGGGTTTCATGACGCTCGTCGCTGCCCCCTGCTTCTGGCTCGCGCTCAGGGCACGCTCGCTGCCCGCCCTACCTGAACAAGACCTCGACGAGCACGACGAACGCCGCGATCGCGGCAACGAGGAGGGCGGCGAGGCCCCATGACTTGGGGTTGCCCCAGTTCATGGCCCAGCCGATGCCGAAGCGCCGGGGCACCACGACGGATGGGTCCTCGCGGTTGACGTAGAAGAGGCCGAGGCGCCAGCGCTCGTCGTCGTCGTAGTCGAGCACGCTCGACGCCGTCATGCGCCGCAGGAGGCGTGACCCCGCCTGACCGTAGACGAGCGAGACGGCGAGGTTGGGGAGTATCGCGGCGATGATGATGACGATGAGCGCAACAAAGGATTGGTCCGAGGTGACGACGCCGGCGAAGGCGAGCGGCATGATCGCGATCGACACGGTTATCACGATGCCCGTGACGAGGAGCGTCGCGCTCTGGGCCCGGGCGAACATGCCGTAGGCGATGGCGGAGGCAACGGGATGCTCGGGCGAGGACGGCCTGCGGCTCCTCAGGATCTGCCAGTGCGACGCGGTGAGGCAGAGCGCCATGAACGCCTGGACGGCAGTCGGCATGGCGATGACCTGCCAGCCCTTGGCCATGTAGCCGTCGGCCACGCCCGCGGCGTCGAAGTGCACGGGCACGGGGTCGGGCATCGCGGGGTAGAGGGCGAGCGAGAGGGCGAGCGTTGCCAGGATCACGGGCAGATACAGGAGGTCCCAGGCGAGGGGGAGCGGACGGGGCGCGTTCGCCTCGGCCGCGCCGGCGACGGTGGAGAGCCGCGCGCTGCGCGTCCCCCATCCCTCCGAGCGCTTGATCGCCATCACGCGGGCGCGGAAGGCGAGCATGAGCAGGAAGCCCGCCGCCACCGGCGCGCACACGACCGCCGCCATTGCGAGCGGGTTCGCGGACCAGAGCGTCAAGGCGGCGACGGCGGACGCGGCCGAGACCGCGAGGGTGCAGGCGAGGTAGGCACGGCGCATGCGGCGGATGCGGGGGTCCGCCTGCGCGGTCTCGGGCACGCTCACCGCGAAGGCCTCACGCCCGCGGGTGAGCCAGGGCGTCGCAGCGATGAGGCAGCCGGAGAGGAGGGTGACGAGCGCCATTGACGCGCTGGTGACGAGCGATATGAGATCAGGGGACATGTTCGCTCCCTAGTCCAGATCCTGTGCGGCGCGCCCCGCGGCGGCGAGGAACGCCTCGCGCGTGCCGCCGCTCGCCTTGAACTCGGTGGCGAGCTTGGCGAGGGACGCCTCGAGGGCGGCCTCGCCCATGCCGGCGGCGGGGTCGGCCGGTGCGTCGGCAACGTAGGCGCCGCGCCGGCCGAGCATGATGACGTAGCCCTCGTCGCGCAGCGTCGCATAGGCCTTGTTGACGGTGTGCAGGTTGATGCCCAGGTCCTCGGCGAGCGAGCGCACGGAGGGCAGGGCGTCGCCGGGACGCAGCTCGCCGGCGGCGATGCCGGCTATGACCGAGTCGCGCAGCTGCAGGTAGAGCGGCGCGTCCGACAGCTTGTCGACCGTGATGACCATGGGGCTCCCGTTCCCGGAAATTGTTCTATGTGAACTATAGCAAATGGTCCACAAGAGTGGTAGTATGCCGCCAATTGTTATAGCTGACCTATAGCAGAGATAACAAACGTACGAATCAGGAGGCACCCATGAAGGCACCCGTCCTCGACGTGAGCCACTATCGGAAGGAGTACCGGGGCAAGGTGGCCGTGCGCGACCTCTCGCTCTCGGTCGCCCCCGGAGAGATATGCGGCTTCATCGGCCACAACGGCGCCGGCAAGACCACGCTCATCCGCTCGGTGGTGGGCGCGCAGCCGCCCACCTCAGGAGAGGTCCGCGTGTGCGGCACGGACGTCTGGCGCGAGCCCGTGGCCGCCAAGCGCCTCATGGCCTACGTGCCGGACAACCCCGACGTCTACGACTTCCTCACCGGCATACAGTACCTGGACCTGATCGCGGACGTCTTCGGCGTGGGCACGGAGGAGCGCTGGCGGCGCGCGGGCGAGCTCGCGGGGCGCCTGGAGCTCTCGGATGCGCTCGGCGACCCCGTCTCCGCATACTCCCACGGCATGCGCCAGAAGCTCGTGCTCACAGGCGCGCTCCTGCACGACCCGGCGCTCCTCGTGCTGGACGAGCCGTTCGTGGGCCTCGACCCCTCGGCCTCCCACGAGCTCAAGGCTATCCTGCGCGAGCGCGCCGACTCCGGCGGCGCGGTGTTCTTCTCGTCGCACGTTCTCGAGGTGGTGGAGAAGCTCTGCGACACCGTCGCCGTGATCCGCCGCGGCGAGCTCGTCGCCTCCGGCCCGACCGACGAGGTGCGCGGCTCGGCCTCGCTCGAGGACGTGTTCCTCGAGCTCGTGGACGAGAAGAACGACTTCGTCGTGGCGAGAAGGACGAGGTGATTGCGATGACTTCTCACTCTCGCGGGCGTGCCCTCGTCCCGCTGCTCTCGCTGCAGGCGCGTTCGCTCCTCTACGGCCTCGGCTTCCGGGGCGGGAGGGGCCGTGCGCGGCTGTTCGGCGCCGCGGCGCTCGTTGTCTTGCTTGCCGGCATGGCGGTGGCCAGCATGTGGTTGCTCGGGGGCAGCATGGTCGCCGTGGGCGCGGCCGGGGCGATTCCGGCGCTCGCCGCGCTTGCGGGCTCGCTCGCCGCGGTGGCGCTCGTGTTTGTCAAGGCACCGGGCACGGTCTTCGGCTGCCGCGACTACGACCTCGTGGCGGCGCTGCCCGTTCCCGTGCGAACGGTGGTGCTCGCGCGGACGGCCCCGCTCTACGGCTTCGGCGTCGCGCTCTCGGCGCTGCTGTCGGCGCCGCTGTACGCGGCGTACTTCACCTCTGCGCCCGCCTCTCCCGCCGCGGTCGCCACCGCTGCGGCCGTCTCCGTGCTGGCGCCGCTCGCGCCGGCGGCCGTGGCCACGCTCGTCTCGCTCGCCCTCACGTCGGTCGCCGTGAGGTTCCGGCACGCGGGCGCGGTCCAGCTCACCCTCTCGGCGCTGTTCGTCGTGGCCGTCGTCGCCGGGTCGCTCGCCCTCGGCCGAGCCTCGTCGGGGGTCGACGACGCGGTGGCCCTCGTGGTGATGGGCGACGTGGCGGGCGCGCTCTCAGCGGCCGTGACATCCGCCTACCCGCCGGCGGCTTGGGCGGCCGCTGCGGTCCGGGAGGGGTCCCTCGCGGGTCTTCTCGCCTTTGCTGCGCTTTCGCTTGCGCTCCCCGTGGTCGTGACGCTGGCCCTCGCGGCACGCTATCCGCACGCGAACGCCGTGGCGACCTCCGGACCCCGCCGCCGTGCGCGCCCCGCCGCAACCTCCCGCGGCGCCGTGACCCCGCTTCGCGCCCTCACGGTCAAGGAGCTTCGCCGCATCGGCTCCATGCCCTTCTACGCGCTGAACAGCTGCGCGGGGCTCATCCTCATGGTCGTGGCCGCGGGCGCGATCGCCCTCTTCGGCGCGGACGCGCTCCTCACTTCCGGGGTCGTCGACGGCGTGCAACTCGACGTCCAGGCTGTTGCGGCGATGCGCGCCCAAATCGACGCGGCGCTGCCGTGGGTCTTCGGGTTCTGCGGCGCTATGTCGCTCACGGCGGGACCCGCGGTCTCGCTCGAGGCGCGCGCGAGCTGGCTCATGCTCACGGCGCCGGTGGGCGCGGGGACGGTGCTCGGCTCCAAGCTCCTCGCCAACCTCGTGCTCGGCGGGGCGGCGGTTGCGGTCTCCGCCGTCGCATTGCTGGCGCGCGGCACCGCGCCGCTCCTGGTGCTTCAGTGCGTCGTGGCGGCCGTCGGGATGCTCACGGGCTTCGCCTCGGTCGCGCTCGCGATCGACGCCTCGCGGCCCAACCTCTCCTGGACCACGCCCGCCGAGGTCGTCAAGCGCGGCCTGCCCATGATGGTCGGGGCGCTCGGCGGGGCCCTCGCCTCGCTCGGCCTCGGATTCCTCTCGGTGACGGCTGCGGGCACCCTCGGGCCCGCGGCGTCGGTCGCGATCAACCTCGCCGCCCCCGCCGCCTGCGCGTTCGCCGGCCTGGCAGCCCTCCGCGCGGTCGCCCGCCGCGGTCTCCCGGGCCCCGGCTGGGGCGAGTGACGCCGAGGGCCGCCGCGAGAAGTCCCCACGGTGGCCCCTCCCCGGCGTCGCGCCCGTCCTCCCGGGCGAACCGCCCTCGATCTCTGGTGGCGCTGCTTCGACGGAAGACCTTGCTCCGCAGCTCAGATGACCTGTAAAGCACTTTATACTGCACCCTGGACGCCCCTCGGCTACGTTGGGGTTGCAGGAGAGGCAGCGAGAGTTGAGGAAGCGCGCATGGACATCGGCAACCAGATCAGGGAGCGCAGGCAGCGGCTCGGGCTCTCCCAGGACGAGCTCGCGCAGAGGCTCTACGTGAGCCGCGTCACGATCTCGCACTGGGAGACCGGCAGGACCCTGCCCGACGTCCAGAGCATGCTCCTCCTCGCGAACCTCTTCGGCACCACGATCGACGAGATGGTGAGAGGGGACGTGGACGAGATGCGTGAGATGGTCGAGAAGAACGAGCAGCGGACGAGGGCCTTCGCGATGGCGCTGGGGGCGGTGGAGGTCGCCGTCATCGCCGTGCTCGCCATCACGGCGGTGGTGGGGCGCGCGTACCTGGAGCCGGTGCTGCGCCTGCTGTTGGCGGCGCTGGTGCTGGCGTCCGCCGTGGTCGCCCTTGTCGCGCGGCGCGGCGGGGAGGGCCGGGAGGCTAAGAGCGCGGCTGAGCTTCTGGGCGCGGCATCCGGCGACCCTGCGGAGGCGGCCCAGGAGAGCGCCTCTGCCAACGTCATGCGGTTGGTGCTCCAGGTGTTCGTGGGGCTCGCCGTGGGCATCGGCGTGCTCGTGCTGAGCGACCTGATGCTCGATATGCGGGGGTTCATCGGACTCGCGGCGGCGGTTGGCGTTATCGCGGCGCTGGTGGCGGCACGGATGCTGGGCCGTTACGCCCGCCCGGCGTGGACGGCGGCCATCTTGCCGGCGCTCTGGGTCGTGGGAGCCATTGCCCTCGGTGCCGCGACGGGCGGCCTCGCCTCGCCGCGCGGCTGGATTGCCGTTTCGGGCGGCGCGATCTCGCTCCTCGCGTTCTGGGCGATTGGGCGGAGGTACCGCCGCGGGTAGGCGTGGCCCCGCCGGAATCGATAATGCCGTCGGGCGCCCCGCGGGAGCCTCCCGCGGGGCGCCCGCTCGTCCCCGTGCGTCCGTGGGCCTCGCCGCGGGTAGAATCGTCCCAGATGTCCCCTCCTGAGGAGGCACGCATGACGACAGACCTCTAGCCGATGACGCCCGACGCTTTCGCTATCGGATGGAGGGACAGTTATGTCGAGAATCAGGGAGATGCTGCCCGGTGAGTACGGACTGCTGGACGAGTTCCTGTACCAGGCGATCCACACCGAGCCGGGCGAGCCGCGCCCGCCGCGCTCTGTGACCGCCGGCCCGGTGCTGCGCGTCTACGTCGAGGGCTTCGGCCGAGCCGGCGACGTTGCCGTCTGCGCCGAGGAGGGCGGCGAGGTCGTGGGGGCCGCCTGGGCGCGCCTCATGCGCGGCTACGGCTTCGCGGGGGACGGCGTGCCGGAGCTCGCCGTCTCCGTCCTGCCGGGCCATCGCGGCCGCGGGTTGGGGACCGCCCTGCTCTCCTCCCTCATCGAGCGGTGCTCAGAGCTCGGCCACCCCGTGCTGGCGCTCTCGGTGCAGCGCTCCAACCGCGCAGTGCGACTCTACGAGCGGCTCGGCTTTCGGGAGGTCTCCGGCGACGACGGGGAGGCCGTGATGGCGCTGCCGCTCGGCGGGCGTGACGAGGGCGCCCGCGGGGGAGCCCCCTTCGAGCAGGCGCGCGCGGCCGCCCTGCGGGTGCTGACCGCCCCCGGCCTCGCTGGGAGGGCCTACCTACAGGGAGGCCTCGTGCCCTGGGTTGCCTCCGGGCGCGACTCCGGGAGGCCCCACGGCGACGCGGACGTCTCGGTGCGCCTGGGCGACATGCCGGCCGTGCGCTCCTGGCTCGACGCGGAGGGCCTGTACGACCCCGCGCTCGACTCGCTCAACCTGGGATGCAACGGGGGCCGTGGCGACTTCGGCGCCCACGCGATCGTCGACGGAGTGCTCGTGAGCTTCTGCCCGTTCCTCCTCGAGGGAAATGACCTCCGCCAGCGCAACGCTGCGGTCGCGGCGACCGACGGCTTTGACGCCCTGCTCGAGGCTGTCGTCCCCGGCGTCGAGGAGGGCGACCTCTTTGAGGAGCGCGCACTGCCAACCGGCGCGGCCGTCGGCTGCGCTACGCTCGAGTCCGTCCGCGCTGCCAAGGTCGCGAGCGGGCGCGAGAAGGACGCGCACGACGTCGCCGAGATCGACCGCATCGGGTACGACCCAGCGCGCTACGCCCGCGTCGCCGCCGCCTACGCCGCCATGCGCATCGAGTGCGTGGCGCACGGGGAGTAGGAGCAGCCCCGGATGGGGCTGCGGAGAGCGGAATGAGAATGGCCGCAAGAAAGGGGCGAGCCGCAGCGGCGCGCCCCTCTCGTGTTCCGGTTGTCGCATCCTTATGCGGCGCTCACGGGAATCTCCACGTCGCCTACGATCACGCTTAAGATGTCACCCGCGGCGATGATGCGGTCGTAGGTCACCGTCTTGGTGACGGCGCTCGTGCCGTCATTCTGCTCCTCCGCGTGCGTGTTGGCGTTGGCCGCGTCGAACGTGGTGCCGTCCGCGAAGGTCACGGTGACGGGGAGGCCTAGGACCGCGTCCTGCTTGGCCTGCGCCTCGTCGCTCAGCCTACCCGAGGGGCCGAGGTCGCCGATCTGGCGCTCGATCGTGTAGTCGACCGTGACGCCGACGGAGGACACCGTCACGGCGTCAATTGTGATGTCCGCGCCCTGCCAGGTAGTTTCCTGGCCGGCCGGGAGGTCGACGGTCGTGTCGGCGTAGTTCATCTCGAACTTGAGGCTCCAGTTGCCGGTCACCAGGGTCGTGTACCCACCCTCGGCATCGTAGGCCCTGATTTCGCTCATCCAGAAGCGCATGGTGCGCCCGATGATGCCGGCGCCGTTCCAGGTGGTGAAGCCCATGGTCTCGGCGTACTGGATGGTTCCGTCGCCCGGGTCGGCGTCGAAGAACCAGGACCCTCCGCCCCCGCCGTTGACGCCGTCGACGTAGCGGGTGGCCTCGGCCACGAGCGGCAGCGTGCCGTCCTCGCCGGGCTCGATCCCCTCGAGCGCGGAGGGGTCGTCGAACTCGACGTCGTACACGACGGTGAGGTTCGACCGGTCGCCCACCACGGCCTCGGCCGTCACGGTGACGCCGTTCGAGGTCGCGCTCGCGCCGATCGGCCGGCCCACCTCGTTCAGGAGCTCGGTCTGGGCCGGCGCGCCGCCGAAGACGTCGGAGAGCACGTCGGCCGGGTTGGGAAGCACGCCCGCCGCCACGGCGACGGTGCCACCCCCGCCCAGCACGAGGGCCAGGGCGAGCCCGGCGGCGACGCGCGCCCAGCGGCGGGTGCGGCGACGACCGGGACGGCGCTCAGACATGATCAGGACCTCCGCGGGGGCTTTGGGCTGAACGTTCTTCTCGGCGCCCTTTGCGGCAGCGGCGGCACGCAGGCCCTCGGCCATGCGGGCCTTGGCCTCGTCGGAGAAGTGCAGGCCATCCATCGAGCGGGTGTAGGAATCAAGCGGGGAAGTCATCGTAGTCTCCCTTCAGGTCGTCTCTGAGGCTCGCGCGGGCGCGGCTCAGGCGCTGGCGCACGGCGTCGTCGGTGGCGCCGACGATCCGCGCGACCTCGCGCGTGGGATAGCCCTCGTAGTAGTGCAGGTAGACCGCCTCGCGCTGCGGCAGCGGGAGCGCCATGACGGCGGCGAGCACGCGGTCGTCGCGCCTCCGGAGCGCGTCCTCGCCGGGCGCCTGCGCCGCCGCCGGCTCCGGCACGTCGTCGAGCCCCACTGCCGGGTGAGCGCCGCGGTCGCGCAGCAGGTTCCTGCAGGCGTTGGCCGCCACGCGTATGACCCAGGCGCGCTCGTGGCCGGGGTCGCGGAACGGCTCGTCGCGGCAGATGAGCTTCACGAGCGTGTCCTGGCAGACGTCCTCGGCGTCGGCCGTCAAGCGCAGGTAGGTGTAGCACACGCGCAGGACGAGGTCGGCGTAGTCGCGCACGAGCCGCTCGGGGTCGCGGTCGGGCGCGTTTTTCGAGCCTGTCATAGGCGGCCTCCTCTCATGGTTCGTCGGATACCTCGGGGTCGCAGCTGCTTTCCCTCCCACCTATTACACACGGAAGAAGATGGAATGTGACAAGGCAATTGGAAAGAGAGGGAAAGCGCCACCCATCCTCAGGAGACAACGCCGGGGTTGTTAGCACCCAGCCCGAATAAGAGTAGGTAATAGCCCACACCTCACCACCGCCCGCCCATCGTCGAGGCTCGACCGCGCCGTCTCCCTCGCGGCGGGCCACTTGAAGGTGAGGGGGCGGGTCGTCGCCGGCTGCCCGCTCCCGGTCGCCTATAGTTATTCTTTACGATTGAATCTCGCGTATCGTGACGGCATATGTCTCCTCGATACGGGCCGCCAATGCCTCTGCGTATCCCTTGCGGCCAAGCGTGGTTTCGAAAGAGTTGTGCGGGACAAACCGCTGCATCTGGCGGACAAACTCCTCCGATGCCGCCAGTTCGATGGATCGCGCGCGCCCAGACTCCAGAAGCTCCAGTAGCTGCGGCACGCATCCGTAGTCTCCATGCTTGCGTCTCACCATGCTTGCGACCTCAACGGCGCGCCATCCACAAGCCCCGATAATCCAAGGAATGTCCCACAGGTCGCGATAGCGAGGCGTGTGTGTCGCGTTGGCGAACGAGATGAGCTTGTCGGCAAGAATCTCGTCGGTGCTCTCGCAGCGTATGAGCATGTTGGCGAACGATTTGGGTAGCTCGGGATAGTTGATGGATAGGAGGCGTGGCACGACATCGTAGGAGGGAATGTGCGCGATTTCGATTTTAATTCTCTGAGAGGGGAGATCGGGTCGCTCAGGGGCGGTGTTCACGATGATTTGCCAGCGTTTCAGCATACCGTCCCCGTCGAACGCCTTGATTGATGTCGGCTCCTTGACGCGTACGCCAAGATGGTATTGCGCGTCAAGCGCGCGTGACAGTGCATCGGCAAATCCAGCGAGATCAACTTCGCTCAGCTTTTCTGGGGTTGTGAAATCAAGGTCCTCGCTATACCTCACGCCTCCGTAGCACAGCCTTAGACAGGTGCCACCTTGGAACACGAGTCGGTCCAGCCACCCCGAGGTGTCGAGGGCGGCAAGGATGTCGTAATGGAGAAGCTCCTTCTCTACGACGGGGAGCATGGCTTCAAGCCGGTGTCGCCGCGCGACTTCGCGCGCGAATGCAGGAAACGTATCTCTATTCATCCGCCAGCTCCTTTTCGTCAATAAGGTCAAGAGAGCGCCGAGCGCGTTTGAGACCGGTGACGGTGTAGCGCTTTGTGGCCAGGCGCAGGGGGCTATCGGGGACGTCGACCGTGTTCGTCATGATTTCAAGCGCATCGGCGGCAGTGTGGATGAACTCGATGGTGCCGAACGGGGTGGGGAAGAGGCCCTCCCGTCCAGACGTCACAACCGTGAGTCGGTCTACGGGAATTTGCGAGATGATTCCCCAGTGTGATGCGGCGCTTTCCATCCCCACATAGCAGGTGCTGCCAATGCGAAGCAGCGCTGCAATTTCTTCGACAGGCCGGTATCGAGTCGATGCGGTGGTGCGGTGCCAATACAGGTCACGTGCCACGCGCTCGATGATGCGGACGTCCGTCAGACGCCTGATGGTGCTCCTGAGCTTCTCTCCCCGTTCTTCGAGCAGAAGTCCGATGTCGCGAGAGCGATACGCATTCTTGACGTGCTCAAGTTGGGCAAAGCGACGTTGAGCTTCCATGAGCTTCATGCTGTCTCCTCTCTTGTAATGAGTATACAATAATCGGCTGAATATAGCCTATAACTGTATGGTAAGAGGAAGATAGCATGGGCTCACCGATAATCGGCTGAGCCCAGCTAAACGAAAGTAAAGGAAGCTCGGCCGAGGCTATGCTCTCGGCGTCCGGTCATTGGTGCGCACAGACCCGGTGGCTGTCTCTGTGACAACCTCTACGAACCTCGTCTTGGTCTCGCTTGTGAACTGGCGGAGCGACGTTGCCCTACCTCACGAAGAGGCCCCCGCTGAGAACCCCGTAGGCCACCACCAGGGCAAAAAGTACCAGGATGACACTCCCGACGACCAGAAATGCCCGCCAGGCCCTGAGCGCCGCCTTCTTGCCCCGCTCGACGTCGGAGTAGATCGAGGAGATCTGCTTCTCGGACTCGTTGAGGGCGCGCACGTCGCCCACGTCGACGCCCCTCACGAGCTCGTCGAGGCTCATCTCGTAGTAGTCGGACAGCAGGACGAGCCGCTGGAAGTCGGGGTAGGACTGCCCGATTTGATTGCTGAGCGGGAGCAGGTGGTCCGATGAGTCTCGATGAGGTCCGGCGGCGCATGGCGGACAGGCGGCTCTACGCCTGCAACAGCCCGGAGCTCTTTGCCGAGCAGGAGCGTCGCCGCGATGTGCTGGACGCCTACAACGCCCTGCCCTTCAGCAGCTCCGCGGAGCGTGACGCGCTTCTCACCCAGCTGCTCGCCGAGGTGGGCGAGAACTGCATGATCGAGCCGCCCTTCCACGCCAATTGGGGCGGGGCGAACCTGCACCTGGGTAGCAACGTCTACGCTAACATGGGCCTCACGCTGGTGGACGATGCTGATATCTTCATTGAGGACAACGTCATGATCGGCCCCAACGTGACCATCTGCACGGGAACGCACCCCATCTCGCCCCGCCTGCGTGCGAGGGGCCTTCAATACAACAAGTCCGTTCGTATCTGCGCCGGTGCTTGGCTCGGCGCGTGCTGCGTGGTGCTTCCGGGCGTGACGGTGGGCGAGGGGTCCGTGGTTGGCGCGGGCAGCGTGGTCACGCGCGACGTGCCTGCGGGGGTGGTCGCGGTGGGCAATCCCTGTCGCGTGCTGCGCGAGATTGGCGAGAAGGACGAGTGCGTGTACGACCGGGATAAGCCCGTGGACGCGGTCTGGCTCGATGCGTAACGGCGTGGCGCACGCCCCCAACGTAGTAGCGGTCGTGCTTTGGGCTTTCCGTATACTGGCTTTTGCGCGCAGCCCCCCATTTCGAAACGTGCTCCTAGAGTTGTTTTGCCAGCTCAAAGCCCCTTCCATATTTCGGTCAACGGGGTAGCCTTGTTCTCGAAAGGCGAGGGAAAGCGAGGCCCCATGTCAGAAAGGTTCGAGCGCTTCGAGAGCCTCCCCGAAGACCGCAGGCGCGCGATTGTGGACGCTGCTTCCGAGGTGTTCGGCGACGAGGACTACGCCCGCGCATCCACGGCGGATATAGCCAGGCGCGCCGGCGTGTCGAAAAGCCAGCTCTTCTTCTACTTCAGAAATAAGAAGGACCTCTACCTCTACGTTCTCACGGCGGTCACCAGGCGCGTGGCGGAGGCGGTGGTCGACGAGCGCTGGTATCAGATTGACGACTTCTTCGAGGTCATGCGCTACGCTGCGACCCGCAAGGCGTCCTTCGCGGGGCTGAGCCCGCGCGTCATGAGCTTTTTCGTCCGGGCGTTCTATCTTGGCCACAGGGACGTTTCCGGGCCGCTCGACGCCTTCATGACGGATGCCGTGCCCGCCATGGTGCGGACGTATCTGGGCCATGTGCGCTGGGAGCGCTTTCGAGACGACGTCGATCCCATGCGTGTGGTACGCATGCTCGTGTGGTGCGGTGACGGCTATCTGCACGAGCGGCTTCGTGGGGGAGGAGAGTTCGACATGGAAGCGATGCTTTCGGAGTTTCTCGTCTGGCTCGATTGGCTTAAGAGGGCTACGTACAAGGAGGAATACCTGTGATGGCGAACGCTTCAGCGCCTGCGATCTGCGTGCGCGGGCTCACGAAGGACTATGGACGGGGTCGCGGCGTCTTCGATGTCAGCCTCGAGGTTTCATCTGGCGAGGTGCTCGGTTTTCTCGGGCCCAACGGAGCGGGGAAGACAGTCACGATGCGCCACTTCATGGGGTTCATCAGGGCGCAAGGCGGGACGGTCGAGGTCCTCGGACATGACTGCTTCCGTGATCGCCCCCTGGTGCAAGTCCATCTGGGCTATCTCCCCGGAGAAAGCTCCTGCATGCGGGAGATGACCGCACGATCGTTTCTCAATCTCATGGCGGGGATGCGCGGCTTGCGTGATCGCTCCAGGATGCGAGAGCTCGCCGATGTCTTCGAGCTGGATCTTGATGCGCGTATCGGTGGAATGTCCAAAGGAAACAGGCAGAAGGTCGCGATCGTCACGGCGTTCATGGCACGCCCGGACGTGCTTCTCCTCGACGAGCCCACGAGCGGTCTCGACCCGCTTATGCAGGAGCGCTTTCTCGACTTGGTAGCCGAGGAGAGGGCGCGAGGCGCAGCCGTCCTGCTCTCCTCGCACATCTTCGAAGAGATCGGGCGGGCATGCGACCGCGTGGCGTTCATCCGCGCGGGGCGGGTCGTCATGACCTGCACCATGGACGAGGTCCGTTCGATGCGCGGACGTGGCTACACGGTCGAGTTTGCGAACGTGCGGGAGCGCTCGCGCTGGGAGCTTGCCCATGGAAATGAGCCCGCGAAAGGAGGCGCCCGCGTCGTCGAGCTCCGAGGCGTGCGCGATGTGAACGCGCTCATCCGCGAGCTTTCCTCCTACGACGTGGCCGAGGTCACGTCCCGCGCGCAGACGCTCGAGGAGCTGTTCCTTCACCTGTACGAGGGCGACGAGCCCTCAGGACGAAAGTAGGGGGTCACGATGATTCTTCCTCTCTTCAGGCACGAGCTTCGGTCCTGCCTGTTTCCGACCTTCATCATCGCTGCGGTGGCAATCCTTTATGCCGGCGTCATCGTCGGCATGTACGATCCCGCGCTCGGCGAGTCGCTCGCCCTCATGCGCGACGCCATGCCCGAGCTCTTTGCCGCCTTCGGCATGGCCGACCAGGGGACGACGCTTCTGGAATTCATGGTCAACTATCTGTACGGCTTTCTGCTCGTGGCGCTCCCCCTCGTTCTCGTGGCTGTGCTCTCCAGCCGGCTCGTGGCCCGCCACATCGAGCGCGGCAGCATCTCCTATCTGCTCGCGCAGCCCGTGGGCCGCACGAGGCTCATGCTCTCGCAGGCGAGCGTCCTCGTCTTCTGTCTCGTCCTTCTCGTGGCGGTGCTCACCGCGTTCGAGCTGGCTTGCGCCCAGGCCTTGTTTCCCGGCGAGCTCGACGCCTCCGATCTCGTTGCCGTCAATGCGGCGACCTTTTGTCTCTGGCTGTTTCTTTCCGGCATGTGCTGGGCAGGCGCTTGTGCGCTGCCGAACGTCTCGGCGGCGCGGTGGGCGGGCGTCGCTCTGTGCACCCTCTTCGTCCTCGCGCAGATGCTCTCGGGGGTGGGGGACGAGCTCTCTTGGATCGGCGACGTCACGCCGCTTGCGCTGTTCGATCCGCTTGGGATTGCGTCTGGGAGCATGGGCGCCTTGGCCGGCGCGGCTGCGCTTGGCGTTTCGGGCGCCGTGCTCTTTGCGCTGGGGACCATCGCCTTTGAGCGGCGCGACTTGAGCGTGTGAGGGCAGGTTCAAAGCCTCCAAGGGCGAGACGTGCCATCCCAGGCAGGGGGCGTTTGCCCCTCGGCTTCTCCATGTTCGTCTGCGGGCACGATGGCGCGACTGGCTCGCGTTCACATCCCCGAAACACGGAGCGTGTACATTGAGTCCTCAGGTTGCGTGGTCCGCGCGCCGTTGTCGAGAGGTCTGTCGGGGGATGATCCATGTTCGAATCCATCATGTCTGTGCTGGCTGCGCTGAATAACAATGTGCTGTGGGGCATCCCCATGGTCGTCCTGATGATCGGAACGGGCTTGTTTTTGCTCGTTGTCACGAAGGGCGTCGTCTTTGCACGCTTCAACGTCGTGATGCGTTACACCACCAAGACGCTTTTCCATCGTCCGAACAAGTCCGAGTTGGAGCATGGCGCCATCTCGCCGTTCCAGGCGGTATGCACCGCGCTCGCGGCGACGCTCGGCACGGGAAACATCGTGGGCGTGGCGCTCGCCGTGGCGACGGGCGGCCCGGGGGCGATCTTCTGGCTGTGGCTGAGTGCGCTCGCGGGCATGGTCATCAAGTACTGCGAGGTCACGTTGTCGGTGGCCTACCGCACCCGCAACGAGCGCGGCGAGATCGTCGGCGGCCCCATGTACTACATCTCCCGCGGCTTGGGGACCGGCTGGCTCGCGGTGCTCTTTGCCATCTTCGGCTTCCTGGCCTCGTTCGGCATCGGGGCGAGCGTGCAGGCCAACTCGCTTGCCACCAGCGTGAACGCGACGTTCGGCGTCCCGCTGCCCGCCATCGGCGCGGTCGTGGCGGTGCTCGCCGGGCTCGTCCTCATCGGCGGCATCAAGCGCATCTCGCAGATCACCGAGGTGCTGGTGCCCTTCGCCGCCGTGTTCTATCTCATCGCCGCCTTCGTGGTGCTCGTCATCAATGCGGCCGAGATTCCTGCCGCCATCGGCATGATCTTCCGCGACGCCTTCACCGGCACGGCGGCGACGGGCGGATTCGTGGGCGCCACGGTCATGTATGCCTGTCGCGTCGGCATGTCGCGCGGCGTGTTCACGCACGAGGCGGGCATGGGCTCCGCGCCCATCGCCCATGCCTCCGCCGACACCGACCATCCCGCCCGCCAGGGGCTGTGGGGCACGTTCGAGGTGTTCTTCGACAGCATCGTCATGTGCACCATCACCGGCCTGGTGATTCTCACCTCGGGACTCTGGTGCGCCGACCCCATGATGTCCGAGGGCGCCATGAGCTCGGCGGCCTTTGGACAGAGCATTCCCGGCGGCCAGTACGTCGTGACGGTCGGCCTCATACTCTTCGCCTTCGCGACACTCATCGCGTGGTACTACTACGGCGAGAAGTGCGTCGAGTACCTGTTCCGTGCACGTCGGGGCGGCCGTGTGGCGATCCGCGTCTACCAGGTGGCTTACGTTGCGATGGTGTTCGCGGGCTGCGTGGCGAACCTCGATGCCGTGTGGGAGTTCGCCGACTGCTTCAACGGCCTCATGGCGATCCCCAACCTGATCGCGCTCATCGCCCTCGCGCCGGTGATCAGGCGGCTCTCGCAGGACTTCTTCCGCGATCCCGACCTCCGGCGTCCGCGTAACGAGGACTATAGCGATCTGCTGACGTTCCGCGACAAGTAGCGCGCCTTCGCTGGCGGAAGGGCTCTCCGCAAACAGGTTCAATGTCTCCCCTTTATGGTCCAGGATGGGTGAAGAGGGGCGCCGCGGCGTCTTGCCGTGGATGGGATGGGCCCGGACATCGCCCGGTGTCGTGCCGCAAGTGCCAGGCAAGATATACTGTTGCGCTTGTGAGAAGACTGGGCGAAGCCCCATAGTGAGGTCGTAGAGGAGTTCCATGTTTGCCGCGGTTCGACGTCGCCTGGATGTAAGAGAGTTTGTTCGCAAGGACCCCGTGCTCGTTGCCGCACTGGTGCTCGCGGCGATATCGTGTGCAGTCGTGCCGCCCGATGCGGCATATCTTGCCTATGTCGACCTGAGGACGATCGGCATGCTCTTTAGCCTCATGACCGTGATGGCGGGGCTTTCTCGCCTGGGGGTTTTCAGCGCCGCGTGCAGGCGGCTCCTTGCGGTGGCGCGCGGGCCCAGGCGCCTCTGCCTCGCACTCACCCTGCTCGCCTTCTTCTCGAGCATGCTCATCACCAACGACGTCGCTCTCGTCACCTTTGTTCCCTTGGCGCTGCTTGCCCTCGGCGCTTTGGGTTCGGAGCGTCTCACCTGCTTTACCGTGGTCATGATGACTATCGCGGCAAATCTAGGGAGTATGTTCACGCCGGTGGGCAATCCCCAGAACCTCTATCTCTATTCGGCGTCGCACATGTCGCTCATCGAGTTCGCGCTGCTCATGCTTCCCTATACGCTGGGGGCGCTCGCCTGCCTGGTTGCGGCGGTTTTTGTGTTCGGCCGCGCTTCCGATGTGGAGATGGCGACGTGCGGACCCTCGGCGGCGGCCTCGTGCGAACGCCCCTCGACGGCCCGCATCGTCGTGTGGGCCGCGGTCTTTCTTTGCGCGCTGTGCTCCGTGGCGCGACTCCTTCCGTTCCAGGCGACCGTGGCCGTCGCAATCGCGGCGGGGGTCATTGTCGATCGCGGGGCGCTCGCCCACGTCGATTACGCGCTGCTCGCGACCTTCGCGGCGTTTTTCGTGTTTGTGGGGAACATGGGCCGCATAGAGGCGGTCGATACGTTTATCGCGGGGATGGTGAACGGTCACGAGCTCGCGGTCGCGGTCGGTGCAAGCCAGGTGCTCTCCAACGTGCCTGCCGCCATCTTGCTTTCGGGCTTTACCGCGGACTGGTCGGCGCTCATCGTGGGGACCAACTTGGGCGGGCTGGGCACCCTCATCGCATCCATGGCGAGCCTTATCTCCTATAAGCAGCTCGCTTTGGTGCTGCCGCGTGCCAAGGGCAGGTATATCGCGATGTTCACCGCGTGGAACGCAGCGTTCCTCGCGGCGCTCCTTGTGCTCCACATGGTGCTTGGAGGTTGATGGCGCAACGGGGCTTCGTCGGTTGGAGCTTGTGCTCGCTCACGCGCATCGATACGTCCACGTGCCGCTTTCCAACGTCCGCCGGAGATGTGCGGCATGCCTTATTCGGGCTTATCCGCACAAGCTACAATCAAGCCGGCAGTTCCCATCGATTGAAGGAGCACTCATGGAGCTACCCAGCAAGCGCCCGGATGATATGGTTCGCATCACGACGCCCGAGCTCGCCCAAGCATTCATCGACGAGCAGGTTGCGGCGTTGCGAGAGCAGGTGGGGGAAAAGAACGTTCTGCTTGCGCTTTCCGGCGGCGTCGACTCCTCGGTGGTCGCGGCCCTGCTCATCAAGGCGGTCGGCCGTCAGCTCATCTGCGTGCACGTGAACCACGGCCTCATGCGCGCTGGCGAGTCCGAGCAGGTCATCGACGTGTTCCGCAACCAGATGGACGCCAACCTCGTCTACGTCGACGCCACCGACCGCTTCCTCGGCCTGCTTGAAGGCGTGGCCGAGCCGGAGCGCAAGCGCAAGATCATCGGCGCCGAGTTCATCCGCGTGTTCGAGGAGGAGGCTCGCAAGGTCGCAGGTGACGTCTCGTTCCTCGCGCAGGGCACCATCTATCCCGACATCGTCGAGTCCGATGGCGTGAAGGCCCATCACAACGTGGGCGGTCTGCCTGAAGATCTACAGTTCGAGCTCGTCGAACCCGTGCGCCTGCTTTACAAGGACGAGGTCCGCGTCGTTGGCCGTGAGCTTGGGCTCCCCGAGTCGATGGTCGAGCGCCAGCCGTTCCCCGGTCCCGGCCTTGGTGTGCGCTGCCTGGGCGCCATAACGCGTGACCGTCTTGAGGCGCTGCGTGCGGCCGACAAGATTCTGCGCGACGAGTTCGATGCGGCGGGGCTCGCGGGCAAGGTGTGGCAGTACTTTGTGGTCGTGCCTGACATGCGCGCCACCGGCGTGCGCGACGGCAAGCGTGCCTACGAGTGGCCTGCCGTCATCCGTGCCGTCAACACGGTGGATGCCATGACCGCGACGGTGCCCGAGCTCGACTGGGCGCTGCTCAAGAAGATCACCGACCGCATCCTGGCCGAGGTCCCGGGCATCTGCCGCGTGACGTACGACCTCACGCCCAAGCCCATCGGCACCATCGAGTGGGAGTGACGGGAACGATTGCTCGGCGAGGCCAAACAGAGCCATTGAGATAAAGCTGCGGGGCGCGTCGCAAGGGTTGCGGCGCGCTCTCACGTTATGGGCGCCCTGTGTCGTTGCGGGCTCGCATGCCGCGCCGTCGCCCCCGTCATGGCTGTTGCTTGAACGATGACGACGGTCCTTCGGTAAAACGCCCTGCCGGATACAATGATGTCCTTTGCACGTGGGCGCGCTTTTACCGTGGCGCCTCTTTGCGTCGCGTCGTATTGAAGGGAATGGCAGATGATTTTCTCGCTGGCTCCCATGGAGGGGATCACGGGGCATGTGTTCCGTCGGGTTCATGCGGAGTGCTTCGGGCCTCTCGACCGCTACTACACGCCGTTTCTCGCCCCTCCGCATGTGGGGTCTTCGTTTGGAGGCAAGGCGTTCAAGGAAATCGATCCGGCGAACAACCAGGGTCTCGCTGTCGTCCCGCAGCTTCTCACCAACGATGCCGACAAGTTCGTGTGGGCGAGCCGGTTGCTCGCCGATATGGGATATGCCGAGGTGAATCTCAACCTTGGCTGCCCTTCGGGAACCGTCGTCGCCAAGGGGCGTGGGTCGGGCTTTCTGCGCGATCTGCCTGCACTCGAGGTCTTCCTCAAAGACGTGTGCGAGAGGTCGTGCCTGCCGGTGTCGGTCAAGACGAGGATCGGCATCCTGGACGATTCGGAATACGACAGGATTCTCGAGCTGTACCGCAGCTTCCCGCTCAAGGAGCTCATCGTGCATCCTCGCGTTCAAAAGGACCGCTACGAAGGGGTTCCGCGCCAGCGGGAATATGGCAAGACGCTCGAGCGGGCGCCGTTTCCCGTTGCATACAACGGCGATATCTTTGGACCCGGCGATATGGACTCGCTACTCGAGGCGTATCCAGAGACGAGCCATGTGATGGTGGGGCGGGGCCTTCTGACCAATCCCGCGCTGGTACGCATGCTCAAGGGCGGGCCTTCGGCGTCGGCGACCGAGCTCAAGGACTTCCACGACCGGCTGTTCTCTGCCTATGAGGACGCGATCGGCGGCAACGCGGTCTTCCGCATGAAGGAGTGGTGGTCCTACGCCCGGTTTGCCTTCGCCGATCCGCGGGCAGTGCATCGCGCGGTGCGAAAGACGCGCAAGATCGAGGAGTACACGGCTGCGGTCGAGCGGGTGTTCAGAACGCAGAGGCTTGCCGACGTAGCGCTGTTCCCGGGGACGGAGGAGCTCTAGGCGCGGGGCAGAGGCGCCTCGGTCGGGTTGCCCATGTCCGCGCGGGCGGGTATTCTAGTTCCCCTCTGCACCCAACCAAGGGAGCCACATGGACATCATTCTTACGCTCGCGCAGGAGCTCGGTCTCAAGCCAGCCTCTGTCGAGGCCGCCGTCGCCCTCATCGACGAGGGCAACACCATTCCGTTCATTGCCCGCTACCGCAAGGAGGCGACGGGCGGCATGGACGACGTCGCCCTGCGCACGCTGGAGGAACGTCTGTCCTACCTGCGCAATCTCGAGCAGCGCAAAGAGGACGTGATCACCCTCATCAACGCCCAGGGCAAGCTCACGCCCGAGCTTGAGGCCGAGATCCGTGCGGCGACGCAGCTGCAGCGCGTCGAGGACCTCTACAAGCCCTATCGCAGGAAGCGTCAGACGCGTGCGCAGAAGGCGCGCGAAGCAGGGCTTGAGCCGCTTGCCAACATGATTATCATGCAGGTCACGCCCAAGGGTGCTGCGACCCCGCTTGACGCGGCGGCGGCGTTTGCCACGCCTGAGGCGGCAGAGGCCGGCTATGACACGCCCGAGAAGATTCTCGCCGGCGCACAGGACATCGTTGCCGAGACGGTGGCGGAAGACGCCGAGAACGTCGCCGACCTGCGCTCCTTCACTGAGGGAACGGGCGAGATGGTCGCCGTGGCGGTGGACGCGGACGAGAAGACCCCGTATGAGCCCTACTACGACTTCTCCGAGCCGCTGCGCAAGATTCCCAACCATCGCGTCCTGGCAATCGACCGCGGCGAGCGTGAGGGCAAGCTGCGCGTTCGCGTCGGGGTGGATACCGAGGCCGCGATTGCGCGCCTGGGCGCCCGCTGGCCGCGCCGCCAGGGTCCGTTTGCCCCGGTGCTCGACGCCGCCATCGCCGACGGCTACAGGCGCCTCATGGCGCCCTCGCTCGAGCGCGAGGCCCGCGCCAAGCTGACCGTGCGCGCCCAGACGGACGCCATCAAGGTGTTTTCCAAGAATCTCGAGGGGCTGCTTTCCGCGCGTCCCGTGCGCGGCGCGCGCGTGATCGCGCTTGACCCGGGGTATCGTACGGGTTGCAAGGTCGCCGTTTTGGATGAGACGGGCAAGCTGCTCGACCATGGCGTCGTGTATCCCACGCCGCCCCGCCGAGACGTCGCCGGCACCAAGCGCGAGCTCGCGCGCCTCGTGCACAAGCATCGCATCAACACCATCGTCATCGGCAACGGTACGGCGAGCCGCGAGACCGAAGAGGTCGTGTCCGACTTCATCTCGACGGAGGAGCCCGAGCTGCGCTACACCATCGTCAACGAGGCGGGCGCGTCGGTGTATTCGGCGAGCCAGCTGGCAAGCGAGGAGTATCCCGAGCTCGACGTGACCACCCGCGGCGCCATGAGCCTGGGTCGCCGTCTGCAGGATCCGCTGGCAGAGCTCGTGAAGATTCCGCCGCAGTCCATCGGCGTCGGCCAGTACCAGCACGACCTCGACCAGGCCGAGCTCGCGCGCACGCTTGGCAACGTGGTGGAGGACGTGGTCAACCGCGTGGGCGTGGACGTCAACACGGCGAGCGCGAGCCTTTTGGGCTACGTTTCGGGCATCACCTCGGCGGTGGCGAAAAACATCGTCGCATACCGCGAGGAGAACGGTCCTTTCACCGACCGACGCCAGTTCAAGAAGGTTCCTAAGCTCGGTCCGAAGGCCTACGAGCAGTGCGCCGGCTTCCTGCGCATTTCGGGCGGCGTTAATCCGCTCGACGCGACGAGCGTCCATCCCGAGAGCTACGAGGTGGCGGCGAAGGTGCTCGAGCGCGCCGGCGTCGGGGCGCAGGACCTGGCGGCGGGAGGCATTCCTGATATCCAGAAGCGTGTGGGCAGCGTCGCTGCGCTTGCGGGGGATCTGGGCTGCGGCCTGCTCACGCTCATCGACATCATCGCCGAGCTGGAAAAGCCGGGCCGCGACCCGCGTGACGACGCGCCCGAGGTCGTGTTCAGCCGCGCGGCGCTCTCCATCGACGACCTGCAGCCGGGCATGGAGCTCACCGGCACCGTGCGCAACGTGGTCGACTTCGGCGCGTTTGTGGACGTGGGCGTGCATCAGGACGGCCTCGTGCACATCTCCAAGCTGTCCAAGCGTTTCGTCAAGCATCCGAGCGACGTGGTGACCGTCGGCGATACCGTTAAGGTGTGGGTCGAGAAGGTCGACCGCGAGCGCGGCAAGATCTCGCTCACCATGGTGCAGGGGAAGTAACGCGGCGGCGCTTGACGCTGGGAGACCGGGTCTTCCAGCGTCATTCTGATGCGAGTGGAGGGGTTTGCATGAACTGGTGCGACTATGCGACATACGCCCGGCAGAGCGCCGACGAGCTTGCGCGCGACTGCGAGGTGCAGGTGTTTCGGGCGAAGGGTCCGGGCGGACAGGGCGTGAACACCACGGATTCCGCGGTGCGCATGACGCATGTTCCCACGGGCATCACCGTGACCGCGCGCGAGACGCGCAGCCAGTTCCAGAACCGCCAGCTCTGCCTGCAGAAGATCCAGCGGATCATCGAGCGCCGCGCTCAGCCGCCCCATCTGCGCAAGAAGACCAAGGTGCCCAAGGGCTCGCGCGAGCGCCGGCTCGCCGACAAGCACCATCGCTCGCAGCTGAAGCGCATGCGCGGCCGTGCCGGGGACGAGTGACGCTCGCTTAAGTCGTCGTAATGGGAGGATAGGGGAATCGCATTCACTGGGGCAAAGCTATCAGTAGGCTAAAGCTACGGCGGGTATACTCATCTCATCGAGCTTATCGAAGGGGGTGCCATGAAGTCGATAGACATCGCGTATGCTTTTCTCTCCGGTTACGGAGCATCGCTTGGGCTGACGAACCTTAAGCTGAACAAGCTTGTCTATTATGCTCAAGTGGAATCTCTCCGTCGCACCGGCGCCTTGCTCTTCAATGACGCCATCGAGGCATGGCGATATGGCCCTGTCGAGCCGATGGTATATCACGCATTCAAGCAATTCGGGCGTGGTATTGTGCCGGAGTGCCCGCAAACGAGCCGTCTGGACTCCAGCGTTTGCGAGATCGTGCAATACGTGTCCGACACCTACGGACGACTTTCCGCGTTCGATTTGGTGAATTTGTCTCACCGTGAGGGCGGCGCCTGGTCATTGGTTTACCGCTCCGATGCCGACGTGCCCATAACGCGTGAGGTGATTGAGCGGTCTGAGGATATCAAGGGGTTTCCGGGATTTGCGCGCACACTCGAGCGGGGCATCCAGGAGGCATATGAATCTATTCCGAATGCATTGAAGCTGTTGGAGGACTCGTGAGCGGGGATGGGCGCAGGGAGCCCATCCCCCTTGTTTTTGATGATGAGGAGCTGGTTCACGGTCTCGCGGTGCTTATTCTGGAGATGCATGATCGGCTCGCTGAACGCCTCAAGATGTTTAATCCGGACGCAAGCAATGAAGATGGGGAGGTCGTTGGACGTTTAGAGTCCGTAGTCAGTGCGGCATATTGTACGCATTTCGGCGTTTCGCCTGTCGAGCGATTTGTTGATGCGTTCGAGCAGGCGGCGAGCTTTTGCGAGCATTTGGCAAAGGACCACATCTTTTATGACGGCAACAAGCGGACGGCGTTAGTGATGCTCATCGCGATGGTCGGTTATTGCGGATACGACATTGAGCTGTCTGATGCTTCGAATCCGGAAGATAACATGGCGTATCAGTGGATACAAAAACTGGTTTCAGGGGGTATGACGAGCGCAGAGCTTGCTGCGTTGGTGCGTGAGAACGCAATCTTCCGAATTGAGTAAGCAGATAAAGGCTAGGTCACACCCTAAATCGCCCAAACCGGAAATGCTCATGCTCGCTCGCTTACAGGGAATGTTTCCTGAGCCATGCAGACGATGGTGCCTGCTCCAATCTTGCGTTTGAACATCGAGAGCTCGGGTACCACGTCAGGCGCATTGACCGGGTCTAAGGCGTTTAGGTTGCGTGCGTCTTTGCGCGAAGGCGATGCCGTTTTCTCATCGATGTCCGCGATGCGGTCGTAGGCTTCCACCACGTCATATGGCTTAGATGCGGTTACTCGGCGCACGAAGTAATCCCTGCCAGGGAAGAGTGTCTCGGAGGGAACTCCGGAAATCTCAGCGCCGGAGAGGACGAGCATTTCTATGATGCCGACGCGCCCTGCAAGCGATTCAGAGACTTGCTTCATGAGGTGGAATGGCTGGGAGCCGGTGAACCAGACGGTTCCGGTCTGGTCAGACGCGTCGACTATTTCCTTGATATAGGGAAGAAGCTCCGGCGCTTTCTGGATCTCGTCGATGAGAACGGGTGGACGGTGGCACCGGAGAAAGAGTGCGGGGTCTTCCTTCGCAGTGTTATAAGCAAATGAAATTGTCACCCCTCGTTTTTTGATTCTGTCACCCCGCGACCCCCCGGTCCCCTAGCGTAGTCCTCAGCCGAA
Organism: Enorma phocaeensis; assembly: GCF_016901575.1. GTDB lineage: Bacteria > Actinomycetota > Coriobacteriia > Coriobacteriales > Coriobacteriaceae > Limicola > Limicola phocaeensis_A. The sequence goes on along the minus strand of NZ_JACJKQ010000021.1, from coordinate 25 downwards.
GGAGGACACATGGATAAGAGGACCA
>NZ_JACJKQ010000003.1 GCF_016901575.1 Enorma phocaeensis | reverse complement strand
TGAATACGAGTCGAAAATGCTCGAAGAGCTGCGAGATACTCTGTTACCTAAGCTAATGTCTGGTGAAATCGACGTCTCGCAAATAGAGCTACCTATGCAGCCAAATAATCATTTGTCGCTCAGGGCAATAGAGATGTCCAATCTGAACGACCTATTGGTTTTTGAGGTTCCCACCCTTCTCCGAGAAAAGGTTGAGACGAAACGAAAGGTGCACAGCATCTCGATTCGTCTGATCGATTGTGTATTGCTTAACCCTGATGCCTTCAGGCATCCATCCAATACGGCCCCGAGTTACAGCGGCTGGCAGGCAAAGAGCGGCGCTTGAGTAAATCCGTCACCTTGTAGAGGACTCTCCAACTTATCCATTTCACATTTTGTTCACAATCAGACGGAGGGAATCTTCTCATAAACGAGGGGAAGTCCTTGCGTTCTCCCAAAAGACAAAAGATGCCTTCTACCTGGTCTTTTATTAGGGTATAGTGGCAGCAGCAAAGGAAATTGCAATCTGTAAGTTCCTCTGCAGACATTGTCCATTGACCGTTTCCGGTGCGAGATGCGCCTAGGCGCTGACAGAGTGATTATCCCGGATTAAATCAAGGCAATGCGACGGAATGATCTGTCCTTCGTCGCCAATCCTCCGATCGGTTCAAAGAAGAACTTGAAAGGAGGTGAGTTGCGTGGATAAGTGCATCGATTACTACTTCGACATCCGTGATATGGGCACCATCCTTCTTGAAGAAGGCGCATATGATGCCCTGCGCAAGGATTGCCATCTGCTCGGGAGCACCACTGCCCGTGTTGAGCGATACCTTAGCGGCAGCACACAGGACGATTTGGACCTTCAAATCGGCCCGCTCAAGCTCAGGGTTCGCGGCTTCGATGAAGCAGGGTATCTCCACTCAGCGTTAATGGACGTCTAATCGCACATGTAGCAACTCCAATGGAAAGGAGGCTTCTCATGAAGAAGCTTTCGCAGTTCAACGTTTTCGATTTCGAGGCATTTTCTAAGGGCAAGCTCTATCTTTGCACGGGTCAGTCCGAGTGGAAGGACTACAACACGGGCGAGCACCTTGGGACCAAGGTCGAGGTCGTAATCTACCGTGACGACACTGCGTACGTCCAGAAGGAGGGCGAGTCTGTAAGCAACCGCTTCGAGAAGCTCACCTTCAAGGTGAAAAAGGATGTTGAGGTTCCCACCGAGGCCATCATCGAGCCGGTGGACGCGGTCGCCACCATCTACGGCGATTACCGCAACCAGCTCTCGGTCAAGTGCGCGGATATCAAGGTCCTTCGCACCAAGAGCCAGAACGGGTAAGGCAGGCGGTGCGGCATGCTGTACTTCAGCAAAGACGCGCCCCGCCTCGCATTCGCGGCCCCCAGCGTCCAGCTAGCGGCGCTGGGGGTCGCCCTTTTCCTGTCGGGACTTGGGGCGCAGGGGCTTGCGCTTGCCCTAGAATCCATTCCTCCCAACTTGCTTGATGATCCCAGAGCGCTCATCGAAATCAGCTCTGCTTTCCGGAACGTTGGGGCCGCTCTCCTTGCATCCGCGTTCCTGACTGCTGTGCTCGCGCTTATCATCTGCTGGAAAGCGACCGACGCCCAGCGAATGCGGATCATGGTACGCAGGGGGCTCTTCGACTACTCAATGGGTAACCCGCTTCACCTCAAGGAAGGCGAGCGACTGCCGTCCGTTCGCTGCAGGAGGACGGAACTAGGATCATATGAGATCGTTGTCGGGATCGCTGCTTCACGGGTTGAAGACATCTCGAATATCTCGTCGAGCATCAGCGCGAGCCTTTCCAGCCGCTTCGAGAGTTTCGCCGTTACCCAGACGGACATCGACGTGGCATTCAACTCTGTAACATTCACCGTTGAGGACGTGACCATCGACCGGAGCTTGTATTGCGATAGCGTGGAAGACCTTCGCTCCGGCAGACCTCACATCCTCGTCGTCCAAAGGGGCGCTTCCATCGATCTCTCGACGTCCGGGTCCATGCTGGTCGCAGGCAAGACAAGGAGCGGGAAGACCACGGGCATCATCGCGCTCCTTCTCCAAGCCCTTCTTGTCGGGCCCGATGACCATGGTTCCCGCGTAACGATCATCGACCCGAAGAGGGCGGAGCTTTCGCAGCTTCCCCATGTGGTAACGCTCGACGCAGACGGGGGCGGGCGCGCCGTCCTCGACGCTCTCCGCGACTTCGCCGATTCCGTGACAGAGCGGCAGGCATACCTCAACACGCTGGCTCGAGAACGGGGCGACGCCGTCAAGTGGTGGGACGCAGGCCTCCATGTCTCCCTGCTCTTCATCGATGAGTACGTCAGCGCTCGGACGATATTCCCGCCGCGTGCGTCCAAGGATGACCCAGACTACTGCCTTGCGACGTTCGACAACCTGGTCAAGCGCATCGTGACGATGGGGGCGAGCGCAGGTTGCTACGTGATCGTCAGCATCGCGGAGGCGTCTGTCGAAAGCGGCGGCTTGCCCGCCATGCTCCGAAGCGCGATGAGCACGAAGGTGCTGTTCAGGCCGACGCTCCCCGAGGCCCGCCTCATGTGGGACGCCGAGAAGGTGAAAGACATGCCTGCCCGCACGTATGGTCCGGGCGACGCCTGGTTCTCAAGCACGGACGGCATCCATGACCGCGTTTCCTTCGTCCACTTCCCGGTGATGAGCTTCCCCGTGTATGGGGAAATGGGCCGTCTCCTGAATCTGTACTACTCGTAACCGCCAATGCTCCCCGCCGAGCGCAGCGAGGCGGGGAGCGATTCTTTGTTCCATCCAGTCGTTTCCGTTCATTTATGCCGTGGGCCGGGCTTGTTATGGCCCACGGCACCCGATAAGGGGTGCCAAAACCACCCTGCAAAGCCCTCGATTATGAAAGGAGTGCCGGAACAATGCCAAAGCGCGCCTCAGCACCGAAGAGCCGCACCCTCATGTATACGCAGCAGCTCTCGCATCTGCCCTTCAGCGACGCCGATTCCCTCTACGAGGCCATCGAGAGCAGGCTCGGCCCAAAACGATATGCGGGCATCATCCACGACCATGACATGAAGGACAACGGCTCGCCTGTAGCAGACCACGTCCATGTGATGATGTCGTTCAGCAACCCGCGCTCCCCCTCAAACGTCGCGAAGCTCTTGGGCGATAAGCCGCAAAGCGTCGAAATCTGGACGGGGAGGGCCGCGGAAAAGAACGGCTTCTCCTATCTCTGCCACCGGACCGCTGGCGCACGGGGAAAATTTCAATATCCACTCGATGCCGTTCGCGCGAACTTCGACTATGTCAAGGAGATGGAGGGCATCGAGGCCGAAGTCATCCGCTCCACCAGCCATTCGAACATCAAGGTGCTCCTCGACGCGCTTCTCGACGGCTCCATCGACAGGGAGGCGCTTGTCTCGCAGCTCTCGGGTTCGGAATATGCCCGCGCGCGGAAGCAGATCGATGATGTATACGCCCGCAGACTTCAGGTGCAGGCGGCGGAATGGCGAAAGCGGATGCTCGAAGAGGGCAGGGAAATCACCACCATCTGGATCTTCGGTCCACCCGGCGCAGGGAAGACGTCGCTTGCAAAGAAGTACGCGGAAGAACGGAGCACAGGCTACTTCGTGTCCGGCTCCACGCGCGACATCTTCCAGGGATATGCGGGGCAGCACACCGTCATCCTCGATGAGCTGCGACCGAAGTCTATCGGGTACGCTGACCTCCTTCGCATCACAGATCCGCATGCGCTGGAACATGAGGTCATGGCTCCCGCTCGCTATTTCGATAAGGCGCTTGCAGTCGAGCTCATCATCGTCACCAGCCCCTACGATCCCCTGCAGTTTTACAGCGAGCAGGTCGGCGGCATGCGCCCCCTGCGCAGCTATGACGTGATCGACGGCTTCGGACAGCTTGAGCGCCGTCTGGGCCTCGTGGTCGAGATGCAGCAGAAGGAGATTTGCGAATCGCGCTTTGACGTGAAGCTGGGTAGCTATTGGCCCGTCAAGGGTTCCGAGCGCCCGAACCCGTTTTCCAGCTTCGGGCGCGGCGCTCAATCCTCAAACCGTAGCAGCGAACAGCTCTACGAATCGCTGCTGGGTTAGGAACCTGGCATTTCAACCGCCTCGCTACGGTAGAATGGACCCATCGTTTGCGAGGCTCCCTTCATAGAGAAAGGAGGCTCACATGGCCGAAAGAAGAGACAGCAAGAATCGCATCTTGAGGCCCGGAGAGAGCCAGCGCGCTGACGGCAGATACATGTACAGGTACACCGACTCCAACGGCAAAAGACACGCTGTCTACAGCTGGACGCTTACCGATAAGGACTTCGCTCCCAAGGGCAAGAAGCGGGGCACATCGCTTCGAGCCCAAGAGAAGCAGATCGAATTCGATATGCTCAACCAGGTCGTTCCCAATGGAAACAACCTTACGGTTCTCAGCCTTGCGGAAGCGTATACGTCTCTGCGAGCCGGGGTGCGGAGCAGCACCCGCGCCGGCTACAAAACGGTGCTCAACGTCCTGCGTAAAGACCCTTTTGGGTCTCGTCGCATCGACAAGGTGACGTTTGCGGAGGCCAAGGCGTGGCTCGCGCGTCTTCAAACCGTGGATGGTCGCGGCTACAGCAGCATCCATTCGATTCGGGGCGTCCTTCGCCCCGCCTTTCGGATGGCCGTCGAAAACGACTGGATTCGAAAGAACCCCTTCGACTTTGAGCTGGCCACGGTCGTGGTGAACGATTCGGTGACACGGGAAGCGCTGACGCGGAAACAAGAGCGCAGGTTCCTTGAGTTCGTCAAGGCCGACCGTCACTACTCGCGTTATTACGAGGGCATCTTCATCCTGTTCAAAACCGGGTTGAGGATATCCGAGTTCTGCGGCCTGACAATTGCCGATATCGACTTCGGGGCGCGACGCATTCGGGTCGAGCGGCAGCTACAGAGAACGAGCGACATGCGCTACGTGATCCAGGAGCCGAAGACCGAGAAGGGCATCCGGTTCGTCCCGATGTCCGATGAGGTTGCCGAGTGCTTTCGCAAGGTCATCACGCAGAGGCCCGCGCCGGAAAGCGAGCCCGAAGTCGACGGTATTAGCGGCTTTCTGTACTTGGACAAGAACGGTATGCCCTTGGTCGCCTTGCATTGGGAGCACTACTTCCAGCGCATCGTCGCCAAGTTCAACTCGATCTACAAGGAGGAGATCCCCAAGGTGACACCTCATGTCTGCCGTCATACGTTCTGCAGCAACCAGGCTCGCGCCGGGATGAATCCCAAGGTGCTCCAGTACGTGATGGGCCACAGCGAGATCGGGGTGACGCTCAACACGTACACGCATCTTGGCTTCGAGGAGGCTCGCGAGGAGATGAACCGGCTATCCGCCTAAACATGCGTGGTGTACGGAGCTCGGTTTTACACCATTTCCTACACCGCATCGGGATGAAAAAACCGGTTCGTATATGAGAGGACGCGTTTTACGGAGTATCGGAAGTCGAAGTAGGATATATGCTGTTATCTGCACTTTTGCTCATATATGAAAGGGTTTGGAACGATGCATAGAATCCTGTTCGTCTGCCACGGCAACATTTGTCGCTCCACCATGGCCGAATCCGTTATGACCGAACTTGTTCGGCGAGCGGGGCGCGAGCATGACTTTGTCATTGACTCCGCAGCGACCAGTCGAGAAGAGCTTGGCAATCCGCCGCATCGGGGCACGGTAGGGAAGCTGCAAGCCGAGGGCGTTCCCGTAGTCCCCCATCGCGCACGGCAGATCGCGCGCGATGAATACAGCCAGTGGGACCACATCATATATATGGATGATGAAAACCGCCGCAACCTCATGCGCATCCTGGGCGACGACCCCGAGCACAAGGTGAGCCGCCTGCTGGACTGGACCAACCGGCCCGGCGATGTTGCCGACCCGTGGTATACCGGCAACTTCGACGCCACATGGCGAGACGTCCTCGAGGGCTGCCAGGCGCTCTTGGAAAAGCTGGGATAAAGCACAGGGGCACCGTGCTCCGGCGCGCGCCGACTATCGGGTGCGCCTGTCCGCCGTCCGGCGCACCTGCACTCCCCACGCCACACAACGACAGGCGTTGACGCGGCGAAGCCTACATCGTCGCCCGATATAAAGATGATATGTCAATATACAGTTACCTAATAATTCGGTACCTTGACTATTGGCATCACAGTAGTAATCTTCTCTGGTCAAGACAATGTACAGCCCTATCAGAGAGGAGAACGCATGTGTGAACGTGTCGGGGCATGCCCGTCGGCGCCCATTGTGGGCGACGACGGCACCTCGGACGACCTGGGGCTTGCCGACAGCCCCGAGGACGCGCTGGCAAGGCGTCTGCTCGCCGGCCTTGGATACTGCGGGCATTACCTGCATTTCCACGGCGGCGGCAGGTCGGGCAAGGCGCCCATCATCTGCCTCATCGCCAAGCACGGCGGCCAGATGTCGCAACAGGAGCTTGGGTCGTTCTTTGAGCTCAAGCCCGGCTCGCTCTCGGAGGTCCTGGCGAAGATCGAGACTGCGGGCCTCATCGAGCGTACGCGCAACCCCGAAGACCGCAGGCAGCTCACGATTCGCCTCACGGAGAAAGGCGTGGCCGAGGCGGCACGCGACCAGCAGGCGCGCCGCCAGTTCCGCCAGCGCGCCTTTGACTGCCTCACCGCCGACGAGCAGGAGCAGCTCGCCGACATGCTCGAGAAGATTCGAACCAGATGGGAGGAACTTGCATGATCAACACCCTTATGCAGAGCATTAGGGAATACAAGCGGGCGGCCATCGCCACGCCGATCATCGTGACAGGCGAGGTCGTCATGGAGGTGGCGATTCCCTTCGTCACCGCCCAACTCATCAACGCCATTCAGGCAGGGGCGTCCATCGCCGACATGCTGCCGTACGCAGGCTTGCTCGTAGCCATGGCGCTGGCCTCGCTGTGCTTCGGCATCGGCGCGGGACTCACCTGCTCCGAGGCGTCGTGCGGCTTCGCCAAAAACCTGCGCCACGACGTATTCGCCGCCGTGCAGCGTTTCAGCTTCGCCAACATCGACCAGTTCTCGAGCTCCTCGCTCGTGACGCGCCTCACCACCGACATCACAAACGTCCAGCTGGCCTACATGATGATCATCCGCACCGCTATCCGCTGCCCGCTCATCCTCATCTGCGGCATCATCATGGCGTTCGTCATGGGCGGCCCCATGGCCATCATCTTTGTCATCGTGGTGCCCGTCCTTGGATTCGGCCTGTTCACCGTCGTGCGCACCGTGCACCCCATCTTCCGCTCGGTATTCCGCAAGTACGATGCCCTCAATGAGTCCATCGAGGAGAACGTCACCGGCATGCGCGACGTCAAGAGCTATGTGCGCCAGGACTTTGAGAAGGAGAAATTCGGCCGCGCGGCCCAGGACGTCTGCCGCGACTTCACCCGCGCCGAGAAGATCCTCGCCTTCAACTCGCCCATGATGAACCTCGCGGTGTTTACGGTGTTCACCGTTATCATCCAGTTCGGCAGCTACCTCATCATCTCCAGCCGTGGCACCATGCTCAACGTCGGCCAGTTCTCGGCGCTCACCACCTACGGCTTCATGATTCTCATGGCCCTCATGATGGTCTCCATGGTCTTCGCCATGATCACCATGGCACAGGAGTCCGCCGAGCGTATCGTCGAGGTCATCGAGACCGAGCCCACCATCGAGAACCCCGAGCATCCCGTGACCGAGATGGCGGACGGCTCCATCGACTTTGACCACGTGACGTTCAAGTACTCCGAGAAGGCCGAGCATCGCGCGCTTGCCGACATCGACCTGCACATCAAGAGCGGCGAGACCATCGGAATCATGGGCGGCACAGGCTCCGCCAAGACCTCGCTCGTAAACCTCATCAGCCGCCTGTATGACGTCACCGAGGGGTCTGTGAAGGTGGGCGGCGTGGACGTGCGCGACTACGACCTCGAGTTCCTGCGCAACAACGTTGCCGTCGTGCTGCAGAAGAACGTGCTGTTCAGCGGCACCATCAAGGAGAACCTGCGCTGGGGCGACGCGAACGCCTCCTACGACGAGCTCGTTCATGTTTGCAAGCTTGCGCAGGCGGACGAGTTCATCCAGGGCTTCCCGCAGAAGTACGACACCTATATCGAGCAGGGCGGCACCAACGTGTCCGGCGGACAGAAGCAGCGCCTGTGCATCGCCCGCGCGTTGCTCAAGCACCCGAAGGTGCTAATCCTGGACGACTCCACGAGCGCCGTCGACACCAAGACCGACGCGCTCATCCGCGAGGGCCTGGCGTCGTACCTGCCCGACACCACCAAGATCATCATCGCCCAACGCACCAGCTCGGTGGAGCATGCTGACCGCATCCTCGTGCTGGACAACGGCCACATCGCAGGCCTGGGGACCCATGCCGAGCTCATGGAGACCTGCGACATCTACCGCGACACGTACGAGAGCCAAAACCGAACCGGAGAGGCGGAGGAGGACGTCGCGGCAAACCCTGTGGCACAAACCCAAAAGGACCACGCCGCAGGCGCCCAGACCCAGGAAGGAGGTGTCGCCGATGAGCGTTAATAGCGAAGCCAAGAAGCAGTATGAAGCGAATCGCCAGAATGTCGCGGGACGTCAATCCGATGCGCCGAAACCCAAAGGCGGACGCGGCCGCGCCCTCATGCGCCTCATCCGCACGCTGTTCAGCTTCTATCCGAAGCTCCTGCCCATCGTCGTCGTTTGTATCGTGGTGCAGGCCATTCTCTCGGCCATGCCCGCCACCTTCATCCAGCGAGCGCTTGAAATCGTGACCGCCACGTGGCAGTCAGGCGACTGGGAGTCGGTATCCGGCCGGATCACAACGCTCACCCTGACGCTCATCTGCGTGTATGCTGTCACGCTTGTCGCTAACTTCACGCAAACGCGCCTCATGGCCATCATCACCCAGGGCTCGCTTGAGAAGTTCCGTGAGAAGCTGTTCGACCACATGCAGGACCTGCCGATCAGCTATTTCGACCAGCATCAACGCGGCGACATCATGAGCTACTACACCAATGACATCGACACCCTGCGTCAGATGATCTCGCAGTCCATGCCCAACATCTGCCTGACGGTCATCACCTGCTGCTCGGTCATCTGCGTCATGGTGTACTACAGCGTCTGGATGGCGCTCGTGGTCATCCTGGGCGTCTGCTTCATGGCCTATATGACCAAGCAGCTCGGCGGCCGCTCGGCGCGCAACTTCGTGGCTCAGCAGCATGAGATCTCGGTGGTCGAGGGCCATGTGGAAGAGATCATGAACGGCCAGCGCGTCGTGAAGGTCTTCTGCCACGAGGATGCCGCGCAGGAGGATTTCGACGTGCGCAACGAGCGCCTGTTCCGCGCCTCTCGCGCCGCCAACATGTACACCAACACGCTCGGCCCCATCCTTATGAACCTCGGCAACCTGATGTATGTCATCGTGGCGCTTGCCGGCGGCGTCTTCATCGCGTTTGGAACGCCCAACGTGTCCATCTCCGGCCTGGCGTTCTCGGTGGCAGTGACCGTGCCGTTCCTCAACATGACCAAGCAGTTTGCCGGCCAGATCGGCCAGATCTCCCAGCAGATCAACGCCGTGGTCATGGGCCTTGCCGGCGCCGAGCGCATCTTTGAGCTCATGGACGAGGAGCCCGAGCACGACGAGGGCTACGTAACCCTGGTCAACGTGCGCAACAACGGCCGCGACGCCATCGAAGAGTGCGAGGAGCGCACGGGCAACTGGGCCTGGAAGCACCCGCATCACGACGGCAGCGTCGAGCTCGTGCCGCTGCGCGGCGATGTGCGCCTCTCCCATGTCGACTTTGGCTACAAGCCCGGCCACACCGTGCTGCACGACGTGAGCGTGTGGGCGGAGCCGGGGCAGAAGATCGCGTTCGTCGGCGCGACCGGCGCCGGCAAGACGACGATCACCAACCTCATCAACCGCTTCTATGACATCGCCGACGGCAAGATCCGCTACGACGGGATCAACGTCAACAAGATCAAGAAGAGCGACCTGCGTCGAAGCCTCGGCATGGTGCTCCAGGACGTGAACCTGTTCACCGGCACCGTCATGGACAACATCCGCTACGGACGCCTCGACGCCACCGACGAGGAGTGCATCGCCGCCGCGAAGCTCGCCGGCGCCCACGGCTTCATCGAGCGCCTGCCCGAGGGCTACAACACCATGCTCACGGACAACGGATCGAACCTCTCGCAGGGCCAGCGCCAGCTGCTCTCGATCAGCCGTGCCGCCGTCGCCGACCCGCCGGTCATGATTCTGGACGAGGCGACATCCTCGATCGACACCCGCACCGAGGCGATCGTGCAGAAGGGCATGGACGCCCTCATGAACGGCCGCACCACCTTCGTGATCGCGCACCGGCTCTCGACCGTGCGCAACTCCGACGCCATCATCGTGCTCGACCACGGCCGCATCATCGAGCGCGGCAGCCACGACGAGCTTATCGCCAAGCGTGGCACCTACTACCAGCTCTACACCGGCGCATTCGAGCTGGAGTGACGCGCGGCAAGCTTCGCGCCACTAGAAGGAGCTGTATCGGAAGCAGCCCGAATCCTGTCCAGCATGGCGGTCCGTCCCCTCGGGGCGGACCGCCATTTCTTTGTGTGCCGATACGAATTGCCCCCGACACCACGTTCTAGTTGCCTCAGAATCACAAATACGAGATCTGGCGCCGGTCATCCATGCGTATGCGAGTCGTATACCTGCGGTTTCTCCTGAGTGGCTCCTGAGATTCTAGTTGCCTTCTAGTTATCATCTAGTTATCAAATCCATGTCGCACGCCCACGATTCGCTAGACGCGTGCAGAACACATTGCAGGGAAGCGCTGACCGACCGAAGGCCATAAAGTCCAATCGAATGCGTCTGCACCAGCTTCTGTATGACCAGCCTACCTACAGCAGTCCGAAGTGTTCGAGCGCAGCGGGCACGCCGTCTTCTTCAACCGCCCTCGTCACGTAGACCGCAGCGTCCTTTACGCTTTGAAGCGCGTTGCCCATGGCGACAGGCGTCTCGACGGCGCGGAGCATGGGCAGGTCGTTCTCGGAGTCCCCAAACGCATAGGTGTTGTGAAAACCGATGCCCAGATACTCGAGCGCGCGGCGCACGCCGGTCGCCTTGTCGAGCCCTATGAGGCAGGCCTCCCCACACCCCAGACCCAGGTCGTAGCGAACAAAATACCGATCCAGAAAGCCGCCGAGCTCGCACACGCGATCGAGCTGGTCGTCTTCATAGGAGAACTTGCAGAAACGCATGTTGGAGACCCGCCTCACGCCGTCCAGATCTCTCGCAGTAGCGACCCCCGGGATTCCGTGATACTTCTCTCCGCTCGGGACGAGCGCCACGCAGCCCTCGGTGCCCTCGAGAAGCACCTGCGCCCCGGCGTCGACGATGCGCTCGATGGTTTCCACCAGCACGTCCTCGGGAATGACTTCCTCGGACGCGACCTTGCCGTCGATGACCAGGCATGCTCCGGCCGAGGTCACAAGGCCGGTCGGACGCAGGTCCCTGAGCGCCTGGGACACGAGGCAAAGCGGCCTGCCGGTGCAGATGAAGGTGTGATGCCCCTCATCGCGCAGACGGTGGAAGGCGCTGACGACCGCCGGCGTGGGAACCGCGTTCGCCACCGTCTCACCTGTATCGGCGTCGGCAGGGTGGTGGATGATGGTTCCGTCGACGTCGAAAAACAGGGTGGCGCGATCGTCACGCGGGGCAAGATCCATGGTGCATTCCCTTCCATAGGTAGGCATTTTCGCCAGATGATAATAGGCAGCAAAGAGCGCCCGCAAAAACCATCCGCCGACGCATCATATAATGGTTCCACCAAACCGCCCCGCCCAAGCATTCGCACCGATATTGGGCAAACATCCCGCGACTGAAAGGCCTGTCATGGAACTGTATGCAAGCTGCCCCACCGGCTTCGAGGACGCGCTTGCCGACGAGCTGCGCGCGCTCGGGCTTGCGCGCGTGCGCAAGCTCCAGGGACGCGTGACGTTCGAGGGCGATGCAGGCGACGCGTATCAGGCCTGCCTGTGGTCGCACCTTGCGAGCCGCGTGCTCACCGTGCTCGCACGCTTTTCGGCTCCCGATGCCGACGCCCTCTATGCCGCGGTGCGCGCCATGCCCTGGGAGCGCATCCTGCGCCTGGGGGCGACCATTGCCGTGAGCGCCAACGGCTCCAACGACCGCCTTCGCGACGGACGCTTTGCGGCGCTGCGCGTCAAAGACGCCGTCTGCGACCACATGATGGAGGTGGCCGGGGTACGCCCCTCCATCGATACCGAGCGCCCCGATGCGCATCTCGTGCTGTCGATTCGTGGAAACAAGGCGACGCTTTCGTTTGACCTTTCCGGAGAGCCCCTCTTCCGTCGACTCCCCCGCGCAGCGACCCGCCACGCTTCCGGCCCCTCGGCACATGTGCTGCGTCCTGACTATGCCGCCTTGCTGCTGTACGAGCTGGGGCTGCCGGAGGCATGCCGCGCCTTCCATGACGATCCCGAGGCGCCGGCGCCCGCCTACGTCGACATTTCATGTGCCGGCGGCGGCGCCGAGCTTGAGGCAGCGCTCATGCTTGCAGACCGAGCGCCTGGCGTGACACGCCGAACATGGGGCTTCATGGGCTGGGCGCAGCATGACGAGGCGGCATGGGAGCGCATCCGCAACGAGGCAGCAAGGCGCGCGGAGACCGGGGCGCGCCGCATGCGCGAAGCCGGAGCCGTCCTCGTGGCGACCGATGCCGACGCGCGTGCGCGTGGATTTGCCAAGCGGCTTTTCCACCTAGCTGGAATTGAAGACGTGGCACACATCGTCGAGCCCGACCTTCATGCCGTGCTCGTCGCCCTGCCGAGCGGGCCCGACAAGCAGGCGGGAGAGGCAGGGGCGCGCGGCGGCATGCTTGCCGATACGACCGAGCTCCCCCTAACGCTCGCGCCCGCCGTCGTTGCGCTCGCGCGCGAGCTGCGGAGCCATGCCCCCTTTGATGCACTGCCCGCGGCGGTGCTCTCCTTTGACGAGGTGCTGAGCCGCGCCCTCGGGCCAGCTTCTGGAGAGCAAGCCGTGCGCCCCAACAACGAAGAGGCAACGATCAAGCGCTTTGGACCTATGGGGGCATCTGCTGGCACCCCTGCGGACCTCCCCGCCGGCAGCAGCTCCATGCGGTCAGCAGGCGCCGTCGCCCCAGAGAACGCCCGCGAAGATGTGGCGGAGCCCAGCGGCGCCGGTGGGGACGGCGGCCGTGCCGAGGATGCCGCCAGCACGGGCGCCCCGAGCGCCAAAGACATGAGGCGCAGGGCCCAAAAGCAGAAACCCCAGACGTCCGAGAGCGCCGAGACCCTGGCCACCGTCGATGTAGGCCAGGGCAAGCCGGTGCCGGTGCTCGTCCCCGAGTCTGAGCAGTTTGCCCGACGCCTCATGAAGGTGGCGCGCCTGCGCCGTCGCTGGGCGAAGCGCGAGGGCGTCACCTGTTATCGCGTCTACGACGCCGACCTGCCCGACTACGCCGCCGCCATCGACCTCTACGAGGGATCGGCGGCGACCCCGGGTCGCTGGCTCGTGGTGGCGGAGTACGCCGCCCCCAAAAGCGTCGATCCCGCGCTTGCGCAGGCCCGCATGCTCGATATTCTGACAATCGCTCCGCGCGTGCTCGACGTGGAGCCCGCACACGTCTACGCCAAGGCCCGCATGCGCTCGCGCGGAGGCTCGCAATATGCGCAGAAGCCTCGAAGCTCCGGCGCGGGCGCTGCCCCGCACGCCCGCCAGGCAGCCGGCCGGGGCTCCTCCCCACACGGCGTGCAGACCGGCCAGGGCACGGGACACGGAGCCCCGCGCGACCGCAAGCTCCCCCTCATCGAGGAAGGCGGGCTCACCTTCGCCGTCAACTTTGACGACTATCTGGATACCGGCATCTTTTTGGACCATCGCGTCACGCGCGGCATGGTGCGCGAGCGCGCCCGCGGCAGGCGCTGGTTTTTGAACCTGTTTGCCTACACCGGCACCGCCACCTGCTACGCGGCGGACGCGGGCGTGGAGGAGACGGTGACGGTGGACCTCTCTAACACCTACCTCGATTGGGCCGAGCGCAACATGGAGCTCAACAGGTTCACCGGAGGCGAGCACCACTTTGTGCGCGCCGACGTGCTCGCCTGGATCCGAGACATGCGCCGAACCGCGAACCGCTGGGACCTCATCTTCTGCGACCCTCCCACGTTCTCAAACTCCGCCAAGATGAGCAGGCGCTCGTTTGACGTGCAGCGCGACCACGTCGAGCTGCTGGAGGGGGTCGCGGGGCTGCTCACCCCCGGCGGCGAGGCCATCTTCTCGTGCAACCTGCGGACCTTCAAGCCGCGCGTCGAGGAGCTCGCTTCCGCAGGCGTCGTCATCGAGGACATCACGGCGCAGACCATCCCCGAGGATTTCTCCCGCAATCCACGCATCCACAAGTGCTACCTCGTACGTCGCATGAGCTAGCGTTGCGATGGGCGCTCTTCGCTGCTCAGGGGCAAAGTGCCCTGCCGGCAGCTCGCCATACGCCCATCTGATACAATGGCTCTCTATCGCGCCTGCGAGCGCGCCTCAGTTGGACCTGCCGCCGAGCGGCACGTTTTCCTGATTAGGAGCACCCATGTCCGAACAATCAGATATCGAGTCTCGTCGCACGGATGACGCGACGGACGGCGTTGCCTCGCCGGGAGGCACGGGCACGCTGAGCCTCAAGCGCCCGTCGAAGAAAAAGGCCGGCGGCGCGGCGAAGGAGCATCGCGACCCGAGGGGTTCGCACCACGGCGGGGCCGCCATCCCCGTAAGCCTGGCAGCCATGCTCGTCACCATCGGCGTCGTGTACGGCGACATCGGCACCTCGCCCATGTATGTCACCAAGGCGCTGCTGGCAGGCCAGGGCGGCATCATGAGCATCACCGAGGAGTTCGTGCTCGGCGCGCTCTCGCTGGTCATCTGGACGGTCACGCTGCTCACCACGGTGAAGTACGTCCTCGTCTCCCTCAAGGCCGACAACCATGGCGAAGGCGGCATCTTCGCCCTCTATAGCATCGTGCGCCGCTACGGCAAGTGGCTCATCATCCCCGCCATGCTCGGCGGCTCGGCGCTTCTGGCCGACGGCGTGCTCACCCCCGCCGTCACCATCACCACGGGCGTCGAGGGCCTGCGCACCATCCCCGAAACGCATGCTCTTATCGGCGACAACCAGATGAACGTGGTGATCATCACGCTCGTTATCGTGTGCGTGCTGTTCTTGGTCCAGCGCGCCGGCACCAGCAAGATCGGACGGGCCTTTGGCCCCGTCATGCTGGGATGGTTCCTGTTCTTGGGCATCACCGGCCTCCTTTTCACCTTCACCAACCCCAAGGTGCTGCTCGCCATCAACCCGCTCTACGGCATCCAGTTCCTCTTTAGCTCCCACAACCATGCGGGCATCATGATCTTGGGCAGCTGCTTCCTTGCCACGACCGGCGCCGAGGCCCTGTACTCCGACATGGGCCACGTGGGCCGCGGCAACATCTACGCCACCTGGCCGTTCGTGAAGGTCTGCCTCATCCTGAGCTACCTGGGCCAGGGCGCTTGGCTGCTGGCAAACGCCGGCAACACCGGCCTTGCCGTCATCGAGGACCTCAACCCCTTCTTCCAGATGCTTCCCGACTTCGTGCGTCCCTTCGGCGTGGTGTTCTCGGTGCTTGCGGCCATCATCGCGTCGCAGGCGCTCATCACCGGCGCCTTCTCGCTCGTGTCCGAGGCGAGCCGCCTGGACCTCATGCCGCACATGCAGATCTTCTACCCCGCCGAGACCAAGGGCCAGCTCTATATCCCCATGGTGAACTACGTCATGTGGGCGGGCTGCGTGATCGTGGTGCTGCTGTTCCAGAGCTCGGCGCATATGGAGAGCGCCTACGGCCTGGCCATCACCATCACCATGCTCTCCACCACGACGCTTCTGTTTGTGTACCTGCACAAGGTGCGCAAGCTCAAGCTGTTCCCCTGGATCTTCCTGGCGTTCTTCATCGCGCTCGAGGGCTTCTTCTTTGGCTCCTCGCTCACCAAGTTCTTCCACGGCGGCTACTTCACCATCCTGCTCGCCGCCCTCATCATGGGCGTCATGCTGTGCTGGTATGCCGGCACCGCCGTGGAGCGCCGCCAGGCCACGCTGCTGCCGGTGCGCAACTACCTCAAGCAACTCGAGCGCCTGCGCGACGACACCACCTACGACCTGGTGAGCGACAACCTGGTCTACCTCACCAACGACACCAACACCGACTACCTCGACCGCGACATCCTCTACTCCATCCTGGACAAGCATCCCAAGCGTGCGCGCGCCTGGTGGTTTGTGAACGTCGAGGTCACCGACGACCCGCATACCTATGCGTATTCGGTCGAGTCCTTTGGCACCGACTACGTGTTCCGCGTGCACCTGTACCTGGGCTATAAGGTCAACCAGCGCGTGAACGCCTATCTGCGCCAGGTGGTCACCGACCTCTCCGTCTCCGGCGAGCTGCCCCCGCAGACCCACGAGTACTCCGTGTACAAGAAGCCAGGCCCTATCGGCTCCTTCAAGTTCTGCATGCTTCGCAAGACCCTGGCGCAGGAGTCCGACGTCGATTCCAAGGAGCGCACCGCCATCGCGCTCAAGTACGCCATCCGCAGCGTCGCCGGCTCGCCCGCACGCTGGTATGGCCTTGAGAACTCGTCGGTGCTCGTGGAGTACGTGCCGCTGTTCATCAAGTTCACCAGCATGAGCAAGCTCGTGCGCGTGTCCCCCAACGACAGGCCGTAGCCGCGCAGGCGCAACACGCCTCGGCCCACTTCCAACCCCTCAACGACCGCCTCCCATCCCATGGCTTCAAGTCCAGGGATGGGAGGCTTTTTCATCCTTGGCATCTCTAAGGAACCACTGATAGGAACCACTGATTCATCAGCCGATGCGACTTCAGAGCCCTCTCGAGCGCTTTTTCGCATGCATGGGCGACCCCGTCCGCAGCTACCGCGCCGGCGGGCGCGTGGCGTGCGACACCTTAGAGCAGCGGCTTCTCGCCTGTCCAGTTGTCGATCCAGGCACGCACGGAGCGGTCCATCTCGGCCATGAACGCACTCGTGTGCTTGCGGACGTAGATGTCGCGCACACGCTCGCCGGGCTCTGTGGCATGGGGCCTAAACATCGCGTCCATCTCGGCCACCTGCGCGTCCAAGGTCGCCTCGTCGGCCGGGCGATAGCGCTCGGGCATGACGATGTTTGTCACCGGATGCGGCGTCGCGGGACGCTCCTTTGCGGGCACGCCCACAACCAGCATCGAGAGCGGCATGGTGTGCGGGGGCAACTTGAGCAGCTCCGCCATCTGCTCGGCCTGCTCTACCACGTCTCCGATATAGCAACTGCCAAGTCCCACCGCCTCGGCGGCGATGGCGGCCGTCTGCGCCGCGATGACCGCGTCCTGCGCCGCTATGGCAAAGTCGCCCATGTGGGGAGCCCGGCGCGGGGCCTTGCCGCAGCGCTCGGCAAACTCGTCGGTAAAGCAGCCCACATGCTCAAACAGGGCGATCCACTTGGCATAGTCCACCACAAAGACGAGCGCCCACGGCGCCTTGGCGATAAACGGCTGGTTGTCGCAGAGCACCGCCAGCCGCTCGAGCGTCGAGGGCTCTTGGATGTCGATGATCGAGTACATCATCATGGCGCCTGCCGAGGGCGCGCGGGTCGCAGCGTGCAGCACAGCCTGGCGCTGCTCGGGCGTGGGCGCCTTAGAGGCAAACTGCCTGGTAGACGAGCGCTGCTCGATGCTCGCGAGCACGGGGTTTGCGGCGTACGCCTCGGGGATGGACTCCATGGTGGCCTCCTTGCGGGAAATCTGTGGCAGCTGTGGCGGCGGCCCGCGTGCGTGCAGCCAGCCGCGCGGGATGTCGAGCCGTTCCCATTATCTCGCATATCATCCGTCCCGCGCCGCACACACCCGTTCCGTCGGCCGCAGGCCGCCTTGCACGGTACGTGCCTATTCGGCGAAGAGGGCAAGCGCGTCGATAGAATCTCGACAAACGGACGCTACCATAGGTTGCGTTGTATTGTCAGGATCACATCAGCTGCCTGTCAGGACTCATCCAGGCGGCACGTGGGTGCATACACCGCCGCGCATGACCGGTAAAGGAGCCCTTATGCTCGTGGCATTTCTTTCTTGTATATTCGCCGTCGCCAGCGTCGTCCTTGGCGTTATCGCGCGACGCCGCGCACACGCCCTCGCGGCCGACACCCCGGACGCGAGGCGCACCGACCAGCACGTAAGCGGCATGGCATGGGGCGCCGTCTTTGTGGCGCTGCAGCTTTTCATAGCCGCGTGGTCGGGCATCGGCCTCGTGCAGCAAGACCTGCTCGCCGCCATCATCATGAACGTGACGCTTACGCTCTGCGCGGGCGCCAGCTTTGCACGCCCTTTGGTGCGCGAACGCCTGGAGCTTCTCTGCGCGGCTGAGGGGCGTCTGCCTCGCAGGCTCGTGCTCATGGTCGCCTTCATCTTGCTGGGCGGCGTCATGGCGACGCTGGGGCTCGAGATTCCCAGCAACCACAACATCCTCTGGATGTACCCCCTCTGCCTGCTCCTCGAGTACGCCCTCATCACCGCCGTGGCCGCCGGGCTCTTCTTCCTGGGCCAGCGCCGCGGAGGCGCGCCGGCGATTCTCGCGCTGGGACTCTTCATCCTGGGCATCGCGGAATACTTCGTGATCACCTTCAAGTCAACGCCCATCCAGCCGGGAGACCTCTCGGCCCTTTCTACCGCCGCCGCGGTGGCGGGCACCGGCTACACCTATACGCTTTCGTCGTTTTGCCTGTACGGCTTGGCGCTCGCCGCCCTCGGCATGGTCTCCTTTCATCTTGCGGGAGCCCTGCGCCCCGCCGGGCGGGCTATTGCCAACCGCCGCCGCCTTGCGACCAACCTGCTGGTCGGCGTGCTCTGCCTCGCAGGCGTGACCTGCCACGTCACGCTTATCGATTACTACAACACGCTCGGCATCCAGGTGTATACCTGGCGACCGCTTGAGAGCTATTACCGCCAGGGCTTCCTCCCGGCGTTTATCTCAAGCGCGCAGACCATCGTGCCGCCAAAGCCCAAGGGCTACGACGCCGGCGAGGCGCAGGACCTCATCGACGAATACGCCGCGTCCTACGATGCCAACGAGGGCGCAAGCGACGCCCACACCCAAGCGTCTGCACAGTTTGACGAGGAAAAGCCGACGGTCATCGCCATCATGAACGAGACCTTCTCCGACCTGTCCATCTACCAGTTCCTGCATGCCAACTACCAGGGCCCGCAGTACTTCAAGAGCATCTCGGATGCCCTGCTGCGCGGACGTCTCTATGTATCCGCCTATGGCGGCGGCACCTGCAACACCGAGTTCGAGTTCTTGACGGGCAACTCCATGGCGTTTTTGGGCCAGGGCGTCTATCCCTACACCATCTACAACCTTACCCAGACCGAGAGCCTGGCGCATCAGTTCCGTGACCTGGGGTACACCACCACTGCCATGCATCCCAACCACGGCACCAACTGGAATCGCGAGAACGTCTATCGCGACCTGGGCTTCGACGAGTTCTTGACCATCGATGACTTCGAGGGGGCGGACACGCTCCGCGGCATGGTGACCGACGATGCCACCTACGATCGCATCCTCGAGCTTTTGGAGAACAACGGGGACCCGCAGTTCATCTTCGACGTGACCATGCAGAACCACTCCGGCTACGAGACGGGCCTCATCCCGGCCGACAAGCGCACCAACTATCTCATCGACGGCGTCTACGATGCCGAGGTCAACGAGTATCTCGCCCTCATCGAGGAGTCCGACCGGGCACTCGAGGAGTTCATCGGCAAGCTGCAGAACCTGAACCGCAAGGTGATCGTGGTCTTCTTTGGCGACCACCAGCCCTACTTCCCCTCGGAATATAACGACCTGTGGTTTACGGGCGAAGACGCCGCCACCCACACCGAGCGCCTCTGGCAGACCGACTATGTGATCTGGGCGAACTACGACGTTGCCGGCAACGACCAGACGAGCCAAGAGGTCGACCTGTCGTGCAACTACCTCGGCACCATGCTGATGGACATCGTCGGCGCCCCGCTCTCGGACTATCAGAAAGCGCAGCTCTCGCTGCGCGAAGCGCTGCCTGCCATCAACACCACCGGCTACTGCGACGCCGACGGCATCTGGTACCTGAGCGAGGCCGCCCGCAACAGCGTCGAGGGCATGAGCCAGGCGGGCGCCGACGCGACCGAGGCAAGAAGGCGGCTGTCGCTCATGCAGTACTTGAAGCTGTTCGACCATGGCGACGGCATCTTTACCAAGACGCTGCAAAGTGCCGCGAACGAGACCGATCCGAAT
This sequence comes from Enorma phocaeensis, assembly GCF_016901575.1. Taxonomy (GTDB): domain Bacteria; phylum Actinomycetota; class Coriobacteriia; order Coriobacteriales; family Coriobacteriaceae; genus Limicola; species Limicola phocaeensis_A. The sequence continues at coordinate 207,937 of NZ_JACJKQ010000003.1, read as the reverse complement.
CTCGACCCCGGCACGACGAAGATCAAGTAACGGACCCTATAGCCGAGGTGACCCCGGGCACATCCCATACAGGCCCTGTGAGCCTGTACGCGGATGTGCCCGGGGCTTTTTATGCAGCTTGCTCACGCAGCCCCTCTGCACTTGAAAACTCGTGTCGCTGGCGCGAAAGCGGGCGCACCGATGCGCGGCGCGCCGCGGCCAGGCGCTATGCCCTGCCACGCAGGCGCGCCGCTGTGCGATCCAGCAGGCTATCCGAGCATCCAGCCACGCTGCGAAGATAGCGCCTTGCTCCGCCATAGCGCTCATGCAGATAGGCAAGGGTGCGCTCCATCTCTTCGGGACGCGCCTCAAACAGGCAGCTCGGCACCTTTTTACGAAGAAGCAGCGACACCGCGATCCGCTGCGCGCGCAGCCCTCGTCCCATGTAGCGCTGGGTCGCCGCATAGTCGGCGACGATATGGGCGCCGTCCACCCCGGCAAGCTCCAAGAGGAGCATGGCGACGACCCCCGTGCGGTCTTTGCCAGCCCGACAATGAAAGAGCGTGCAGCCGTCCGCCCGGGCGTCGGCCGCCTCGAGCAGCGTCTTGAAATCTTCCGGCTCCTCGTCGAGCAGGTCTCGGTACACGTCAAACATGCTGGCAGGCAAAAGACCCTGGAACCCATTGGAGTTCAGCTGGTCCATCATGGGAATATGGATATAGTCGATCCCGGCGACCTTGCCGTCCGCAAAGGGATCTTGCCAGTGGCGGAGCTCGAAGGAGCTGCGGATGTCGATCACGAGGCGCAGGCCCCTCCTTCGAAGGAGGTCGACATCGCTCCTGTGCAGCCTCCCCAGGGCGGCGCCGCGCAAGAAGACGCCGCGCGCCGTTCTGCCCGCGTGGCCGCGCTCGTCCACATAGGGATATCCCCCCAGGTCACGAACGTTGCGCGCGCCGCGCAGCGGAAGCGCCTCTGAGGTATACAGCTGCGTCTGGGACATGGTCGCCTCTTGACCTCGATGCTGGCAGACAACGAAAAGGTACTATAACCCTCGCCGACGGCATCCCTTAAGAGGGCGCCGCACGCCTGACGAAACGCTTACCTTTTGCTGAACGTGCGGCTATAGGTCGAGCGCATCCTTAGCCGCGTCCACGATGCCCGTCAGATCCTCGGCGCTTGGATGCGAGAGCGCGGCATCAAAGTTATCGATCATCGCCTGCATGCGCGCGTCGCCGGGATGCTCGGCGAGCGCCGCCTCATAGCGGCGACGGACCGCCATGCCCATCTTCCCCTGGCACATCGCCGAGCCGATAAGCACGGCGCTCTCCGGAAGATGGGTCTTGACGTTGGCAACGATGCGCTCGAAATACGTCGCCTCCCCGCCAAAGCCGGCCGTGCCAAACAGAAAGACGCGCTTTCCCTCGAGCTGAGAGAGAACCTGTGCCATCTCAGGGGCGCAATCTCCCTTGTCGGTCCAAAAGCCGGCAAGCACCGCGTCGGCTTCGGCGACGGCAGAAACGGCATCCCCCTCGTGGCCGGGCACCACTTCGACCGGCGTGACCTTATCGACATCCGTGGACAGGGCGTCCGCCAGGGCGTCAGCCACCATCCGCGTGTTTCCGCCCTTACTGCTGTACAGCACGACGCATCTCATATGCCCATCCCTTTCCAACCAGGCAGCCAATTGTCGACGCTCGAGACGCCGCACCGAACAGCTCGGCGCCCTCGCTCCATCATGCCTGAGGCATTGTCTCCAACAGCTTGGCTTGAAGCTCCATCTCGATGTCTAAGGAACTCTACCCCAACCGCCGCATATCTACCCGGCGCCAAAAAGCATGACACAACTGACATGAGAGGCCCCGATGAGGCACCTGCCTGTCAGTTGTGACACGCTTTTTAACGGGGCGCCCCCAATAAAGCGGAGACGCCCCGACAAAGGCGACTATGTCTGCAGGCGCTACAGCTCGCGGCTTTCGTAGAGCTTGAGGGAAACCGTGGCAGAGATGCCGAGGACCGCCAACACGAAGACGAGTGCCGCCCCCGAGAACGCGGCCACGCCGGCAGGCGTCTCGATGAACGCCAGCACCTCGGCAAGCACGCGCATGATGCCCTCGAGGTGCACGGAACCCGCATCCAGCACGCCCGTGCCGCCCAGCACCAGAAACGGCACGATGAAGATGAGCAAGACGATCATGGGAATATACTGCGTGGCCTTGGTCTGCCCCAGGCGGAAATAGATGGGCGTCACGATGGATGAGATCGTCGAGCCCATAGCCATGCAGAACATAGATGCGAACAACGTCGCCTGCATGTTCTCGGGCGAGAACGCCAACGCGGCGGAAAGCCCCGCCGGCAGCTCGACCGCCGTCGCCGCGACCGTAAGCACGGCAACGGCAACAAGGCCCACCAACGCGCCGACCACGCCCAGCGAAAGAATGACGCCGTAGCGCGCAAGCACGACGTCGCGGCGAGACACCGGCATGGTAAGCCGGAAGAGGCCCCATCCACTCTGCTCGTCATATGCCGCGGCCGACATGGAGCCCATCATGAACATCATCATGGTAAGGACGCCGGGCACCGACACGATGCGCTGCATGCCGATGGACACGAAGATCGATACAAAGAATCCCAGGCCGACGAGCTGCCTCACGTAGCTCTTGAGCACCGTCATTTCAATCAGGAACGCGCGCTTCATTTATCGCACACCGCCTTTCAGGGTGAGGGCAAGGTAGTCGTCGATGGTCATGCGATCGCAGGGAACCTGCGGGAAGTTCTCCGCGAAGGCGAAGCGATCGGGCACGAGCACATCGATGCCGTAGTCGTGGCGCAGGTATACCAGCTCGCGCTCCGGGATGATGCTTGAGGCGGCAATCGCCTCGAAATCGGCGACGCGGCAGCGGGCGACGCCCATCTGGTCGCAGATCTCGTCCTTGTAGCGATCGAATACGATCCTGCCGGCGTCGATGCATACGACGCGGTCCGCGATCTTGTCCAGGTCGGAGGTGATGTGACTCGACATGAGCACCGCGCGACCAGGCTCGGCAACGAACTCGCGCAGAAGGTCAAGCACCTCGTCGCGCGCCATGGGGTCGAGGCCTGCCGTCGCCTCATCAAGAATGAGCAGCTGTGCTCCGTGGCTGAGGGCGCAGGCGAGGCTCAGCTTCATGCCCATGCCGCGCGAAAGGTCTTTGACGGCCTTGTCCGCCGGGAGCTCAAACCGACCGAGATACGACTGGAACGCACGCTGGTCCCACGTGGCAAAAGCGCACTCGTACACCCGTGCAACCTCAGACACCTTGAGATGCCCCGGCATGGAGATGGTATCAAACACCACGCCGACCTGCTCTTTTATCCGCGCGCCCTCGGGATGCGAAAGCGTTGCGGAGTCGTGGCCCAAAACGGCGCCCGCGCCCCCGTCAAGCTTGATGAGGCCGAGCAGGGCCTTGATGGTGGTTGACTTGCCGGCACCGTTCTTGCCGACAAATCCCACGACCTCGCCCTCGGCGACGGCAAAGGTAACGCCCTGCAAAGAGAACCCGTCGTAGTGCTTGGTGAGGCCGCTCGCCTTGATGAGGACGTCAGCAGACTCTGAAGATGCGAATGACATCGTTGGTCACCTCTCGATTAAGGCGGCAGGGGCCCTTGCGTGCATGCCATGCCGCCACCTGCAACATGTGCGGCGCCGCTGTGGCGCCAGCCGGGAGACGCCCGGCAGTGGCTGCTACTCGAGTACGAGGGAAAACATCTCGGAGAGCTCTTCGTCGGAAAGCCCTATGGCCCTGCCCGCCTCGACGGACTTGCCCATGAGCTCTTCCACCTGACGCAGCTGCTCCTCTCGGATGAGGTCGGCGTTGCCGCCGGCGACAAAGCTCCCCTTGCCCTGGACGGTCTCGATGAGGCCGGCGGCCTCAAGATCCGCGTAGGCGCGCTTCGTGGTTATGGCGCTTACGCGCAGGCTGTTGGCCAGGGCGCGAATGCTGGGGAGCTGCTCCCCCTCGGTAAGCTCACCAGTGAGAATCGCACCTTTGATTTGGTCGACGATCTGCTCGTAGATGGGCTTGGCACTCGCGTTGGAAATGATGAGTTCCACGAATCCGGTTTCCTTTCTTCCGCCCGGCAGGGCGTCCCCTGCCGGGAATGCCGCATGTGGGCGTCCCCGCAATGCGGCATGGGGAACGCCTGACGTCATCGCATTCCCCAAACGGGTATATGTGTGTATATCCGTTAAGTACAGTATATACACACCTATACACAATGCAAGGGTATTTTATTGAGCAGTGGATGGTTTTTTCTTGCCGCGAGAAGACATCATCGGACGCCCCATGCATCCCCCGGGGTCGACCAGCCAAGGCGCGAGACGGGGCTGCCCCCAACAGTGGATGATTTGGACCCGTCCCCACGCATCCAGGTGGATGAATCGAACCCGTCCCCGATCATCCACTGAATTGGCTGTAGTACAGCTCGGCGTAGGCGCCGCCCTGGCCAAGCAGCTCGTCGTGCGTCCCCCGCTCGATGATTTTGCCGTCCCGCATCACCAAGATGCAGTCGGCGTTGCGGATGGTGGAAAGTCGATGCGCGACGATAAAGCTCGTCCTGCCAGAGATCATCTCGTCGAAGGCAGCCTGAACCTGCAGCTCGGTGCGCGTGTCGATCGAGGAGGTCGCCTCGTCGAGCAAAAGAATCGCCGGGTCGGTAAGCATGACGCGGGCAATCGAGAGCAGCTGCTTCTGCCCCTGCGAAAAGGTGCCCCCGTCCTCGGGAATCACCGTGTCGTAGCCCATCGGCAAAGCCGCGATGAACGCGTGGGCGTGCGCGCGGCGGGCCGCCGCCTCGACCTCCTCGCGTGTGGCGTCCGGCCTGCCGTAAGCGATGTTGTCGTGCACCGTTCCCTCAAAAAGCCAGGTGTCCTGCAGCACCATGCCGAAGGCGCCCCGCAGGCTTTTCCGCGTAAGCCCGAGGATATCGTGTCCGTCGATCCGGATCTGGCCGGTATCGACGTCGTAGAACCGGAGCAGCAGATTGATGAGCGTGGTCTTGCCGCACCCCGTGGGTCCGACGAGCGCGAAGCGCATTCCCGGCCGGGCGTGCACGCAGATGTCTCGGAGCAGCGGACGGTCCTTCACATACGAGAAGTCAACATGATCAATCTCTACGTCGCCGGTCGGGTACGAGAGCTCCACGGCATCCTGCGAATCGGGGGTTTCCTCGGCAGCATCCAGAAGCGCGAAAAGACGGCGAGCGCTGGCGAACGCCGTCTGAATCTGCGTGATGACGCTCGTGATCTCGTTAAAAGGCTTCGTGTACTGGTTGGCATAGGACAAAAACGTCTGGACCTGGCCCACGGTGAGGGCGGCGGGAACGCCCGTAATCACGCAGACGCATCCGATGATGGCAACCACCGCATAAATCACGTTGTTCACAAAGCGCGTCCCGGGGTTCGAGAGCGAACTGAGAAATTGGGCGCGCTCGCCGGCCGTATAGAGCTCGGCGTTGATGGCGTCGAAGCCCGCCTGGGCACGGTCGCCATAGGCAAAAGCGTCGACGAGCTTCTGGTTTCCCACCAGCTCCTCGACATAGCCTCCCAGCTGGCCTTGAATACGCTGCTGGGCCGAGAAGCTGTGGTTGGAGAGCTTCGCGATGAGCGAGGCCACCACTACGGACAGCGGCGTCACCAACACCACGACGATTGCCATGGGGACAGAGATCGAAAGCATGAAGACAAGCGTTCCCACGATGGTGACGACCCCGCCAAACAACTGGGTAAAGCCTTGCAGCAGACCGTCGCCGACCTGGTCCACGTCGTTCACCACGCGGCTGATGAGATCGCCGTGGGCGTGCGAGTCGACGAAGGAGAGCGGCATGCGGAACAGCTTGTCGTTGGCCTCCACGCGCATGTCGCGCACCGTCTCGTATGAGAGGCGGTTCACGCAATAGCCTTGCAACCACTGAAACGCGGCGGCGAGCACGATGACGACCGCCATGCGCACCAGAAGAGGCGCAAGCGCCGTAAAGTCGACGGCGCCCGCTGCAATGATGAGGTCGATGCCCTGGCCGGTCAGAATGGGCACATAGAGCTGCAGCACCACCGAAATCGCCGCCGAGGCAAACGATACGATGAACGAACCCAGATGCGGGCGAACATAGGAGAGGAGCCTGCGCGCCACCACGGACGTCGGCATCTGTGGAACCCTGCCGCCCGAATCTCCGCCCTGTCCGTCAAGCCCCCCTGAACCGGAGATGCTCGATGCCACCGTGGCGACCGATCCCACCGACTGATATGGGTTGCTCATCGGAGACCCCCTTTCTCATCCTCTCGACTCATGGCGCAAGCATCCGCGCCATCGAGGCGGACGGCGACGTCCTCCGAGCGGCCAGATCGCGACGGGTCGGCGCCCGGACGCTCCGGCCCTGCAGCGTCTTTTGCCTGAGCTCCCGCCTTGGCCCCCATGCTTGCGCCCAGCTCCTCGCGTTTGAGCTGCGAGAGGCAGATTTCCTGGTAGATGGGACATTCCGCCAACAGCTCCTCGTGCGTGCCCTGGCCCACGATCTTGCCGCGGCGCATGACGCAGATAACGTCGGCGTCGCGCACGGACGACACGCGCTGCGACACGATGACGGTGGTGAGGGGGATGCCCCCGGCCGCGTCCGACGTCTGCCCCAGGCCGCGAATCGCCCGGCGCAGCGCCGCATCGGTCTTGAAGTCGAGGGCCGACGCCGAGTCGTCCAGAATCACCACCGCAGGCGAGCCGACGAGGGCGCGCGCGATGGTTAGGCGCTGGCGCTGGCCGCCCGAATAATTCTTGCCGCCCGCTTCGACCGGGCTGTCGAGCCCCTGCGGAAGCTTTCTCACAAACTCAGCCGCCTGCGCGCACTCGAGCGCACGCCACAGCTTATCATCAGGCGCCTCGGCATCGCGCCAGCAGAGATTGGACCGAATGGTGCCCGATACGAGGGAGGCTTTCTGCGGAACCAGAGAGACGATCTGCCTCAGCTGGCGCAGAGGCCATAAGCGAACATCGGTGCCCAGGACCTCGACCGCGCCCTCGGTAACGTCGTAGAGGCGAGGGATCAGCGAGATGAGCGTCGACTTTCCCGACCCCGTGCCTCCGATGACGCCAAGGGTCTGGCCGGGGGCGAGCACGATGTCGGCATGGTCGACAGCGTTTGCCGCGGCGCCCTCGAAGGCAAAGCACGCGCCTGTCATCCTGAGGGCGCAGACAGCAGCATCGCCCTGCCCGCCCTCCGCGCTTCCCTGAAGCAGCGGACGCGGCGCAGGCCGCATCCCCTGTGCCAGGCGCGCCACATCGACCGGCGCGTTGCCTTCGTCGGACACGCTCGGCTCGCATTCGAGCACCTCGTTGACACGCGCGGCGCTTGCGCTCGCCTTGGTGAACACCACCACGAGATTCGCCACGTAGACAATGGACAGCAGCGTCTGGGTCATGTAGTTCACAAACGCCATGACCTCTCCCTGCGTGAGTTCTCCAACGTTCACCTGGATGCCGCCTGCCCACAAAATGGCGCAAACGCCCAGGTTCATCACCAAAAAGGTGACCGGATTCAGCACCGAGGAGAGCCTCCCCACGGCGATGGCGGTCTCGGCCTGGTCGTACGCCGCCGCACGAAAACGCTCCCGCTCGTGCTCCTCGCGCACGAAGGCGCGGATCACGCGGGCACCAGAGAGGCCCTCGCGCGTGATGAGGGCAATGCGGTCGAGCTTCTGCTGCATCTGGCGGAAGTAGGGTACACACCTTGCCATGACCACCCAAAACACAACGCCGATGAGCGGCGTCGAGACAAGAAAGATCACGCCCAGCTTGAGGTCGATGAGGAGCGCCGCGGCCATTGAGCCCACGGCAAGAAACGGCCAACGGATGAGCTGGCGCACGCCGAGCGCTATCGCCAGCTGCACCTGGTTCACGTCGTTGGTGATGCGCGTGATGAGCGACGGGGTGCCGAAGCGGTCAAGCTCCGCATGCGAGAGGCGATTGATGGAGCGATAGAGCTCACGACGGATGTCGGTGCCCATGCCCTGCGAGGCGAGTGCGGCCATCTTTTGACAAATAAGGGTGAACCCCAGGCCGACGAGCGCCATCACAAGAAGCAGGATGCCGTAGCGGATCACCTCGGGCAGGTCGCGAGACGTCACGCCCTCGTCAATCATGCGGGCTATGACAAGCGGCGTGAGCAGGTCAAAGAAGACTTCCAGGAGTTTAGTCGCGGGACCGATGATGAAGTAACGCCGATATGCCCCGGCAAATCGCTGGAAGAGTTTGAGCATGGCACGACCTTATGACGTCTCGCCCAAACGCAAGCGGCGGGCGGAGGGGAGCTTTGAATCCCGTCCATGATAGCGCCCGGCGGCGGCGGCAAATGTAAAGGTATGGAAATCGTTATGGCGGGCCGCAGAAGCAGCACTGCCACAGGGCCAGGGGCGCATGCGGGACACGTCCGAGCGGGCCGCCCCTCTCTCCGGCACGTATGCCGGCCTCCCCATCAAAGAGAAAACGCCCTGTGCTCTCGATGGATTCGGGTGCCCGTCAGAGGCTCCTTATGGCTGCTTCCTCCCGGACCTGACCAGGTTCGGAACATATCGTCACCCGAACCCATCGAACGCACAAGGCGCGGAACGTCGCCTCAAGCGACTTCCTGTATGTTACCCGCTTCTTCGCCGCGCGTCGAGAGGGTGCACGCCTTTCGCGCAACTCCAACGCGAAGAGACAAAAGGGGTGAGCATTCCTACCAGGAGAGCAGGCGGGCGAGTGTCTCGCCCGCACAGACGAGGTTCGCGCGCGTCTGCTCCGGCGTCATCGCCTCTTTGAGCGGCATGGGCTGACGAATGATGGGAAGCACGAAGTCGATTCCGCTGCGGTAGACGGCATCCAGGCACTCCGCCCGCCCGCCGACGACGGCGATGGTCGGGCGTCCCCCCTCGCGAGCCCGGCGGGCGACCCCGACGGGGGTCTTGCCCGCGGCGCTCTGCTCGTCGAGCATCCCCTCGCCCGTTATCACGACATCGGCCTCACGAGCCGCCGCATCAAATCCGACCAAGTCGAGCACCGCGTCGATTCCGGAGGTGACGGCCCCGCCAAGGGCAAGAACCGCCGCGCCGACACCGCCCGCGGCGCCCGCGCCCGGAACACCGGGAAGGGAGCGAAACTGTGGGTCGCCGACCCGCCGGGCAGCCGCGTCGAGCAGCGAGCCGTACCGAATCATGCGCCGGTCAAGCTCGTCCAGACTGTCGGGCGCAAGCCCCTTCTGCACACCAAACACCTTGATAGCGCCGCGCGGTCCCACCAATGGGTTGGTGACGTCGCAGAGCGCCACCAGCCTGGCATGGGCAAGCGCCTGCAAGGCGGGCGCGAGGTCGATCTGCGCCACGTCGACAAACCCTGGCAGGCCGCCCTGTATGGGATCGCCGCCATCGTTGAGCAGTCGCGCCCCCAAGGCGGAAAGCATCCCCGAGCCGCCGTCGCTTGTAGCGCTTCCACCAAGACAGAGATACAGCGTGGACGCCCCCTGCCCCACCGCGTCAAGCAGCAGCTCTCCCACACCCCTTGTGGACCCGGCGAGCGCCATGGATTCAGACGTGTCCGACAGCGCAAGGCCTGCGACCTCCGCCATCTCGATAAAGGCGCCGCGCCCAGACGAGCCGCCAGCATTGTTTCCCAGGACCTGCGCCGCCTCGCTCTCGTCCGATTCGTCAAAGAGCAGGTAGCTCGCTTCCACCTCTCGTCCCGCAAGATCATGGCACCGCACAACGCGCCGCTCGGCTCCAAGCGCCGATACGAGGGCCGAGGCAGTCCCTTCGCCGCCGTCCCCCACCGGCAAGGTTTCCACAGCTAGCTCTGGATTCCCGCGATGCAGGCCTTCTGCAAGCCAGGCATTCGCCTGCTCGCTGGACGCTGAGCCCTTGAACGAGTCGAGCGCGACCAACACGCGGCGCGGACGCACGCCGCCCGGCCCGACAACAGCTCGCTCCAAAGCTTGAGCCCGCCCACGGGCCTTGCCTGCAGCCGCCTTTGCCGTGCAGGCGTCTGCTCCATCTTGCCCAGAGGCAAAGCCGCATGCGGGAGCCGCGGCCCCGCGACGACGCGGCGCCTCGGCAGGTGGTGCCGAGGCGCCGGAACCGTCCTGCCCGCCTGCCGTCGCCCGATTGCGCAGCGTTCCAAAAAATGACCGCAACACTTCGGCGCATTCCTCTTCGAGCACCCCGGCGGTCACAGAAAACCGGTGGTTGAGTCGCGGGTCGGCAGCAAGGTTGTAGAGCGTTCCCACGGCGCCGCCCTTTGAATCGCGAGCGCCATACACGCAGCGGTCGATGCGGGCGTTCACCATGAGGCCGGCACACATGCAGCAGGGCTCAAGCGTGACATATACGGTACATCCAGATAGCCTCCAGCGACCGAGTGCGCGAGCAGCCTCGAGCATCGCCGAAAACTCAGCGTGCGCAGACGGGTCCTCGTCGAGCTCTCGGCGATTGTGGGCCCGAGCAATCACCTTGCCTTCATACACGACCACGGCGCCGATGGGGACTTCACCCTCCCTCGCAGCGATATCGGCCTCGGCGAGCGCCTCGCGCATAAAGCCCTCGTCAACAAGGCGATCTGCAGCGCTCCCCGTGCCTGACGCCGGAGCTGTATATCCCCTCATTCCCGCCGCCCTTCCATACATGCTGAAGCCCAGGCGCCTCACGCGTCCCGCAACTTTGATTCGATGCTATCATTACCACACGGAGAGATGGCAGAGCGGTTGAATGCGGCGGTCTTGAAAACCGTTGGGCGCGCGAGCGTCCCGGGGGTTCGAATCCCCCTCTCTCCGCCAGCCGACGCGAAATCCCCCCCCCTCTCGAAGCTCGGTCATTGTGTAGCGACGGTGCGGCGAGGGGCGCCGCGACGGCGCGGACGGACATGGTAGCCGGACCTCCTGCAGCTTGGGTATACTGATGTCACCAACAAGCCCCCGGGCAGCGTTTGAAATGGAGAGGCCATGATTCCGGTCATCATCGTCATCGTCGTCATTTTTATCATCGGAGCCGCGATTGCGGGCCTGTACAACAACATGGTCACGCTGCGCAACCGCATCGACAACGCATGGCAGAACATCGACACGCAGCTGCAGCGTAGAGGTGACCTTATCCCCAACCTGGTGGAAACCGTCAAAGGCTATGCCGCACACGAGCGCGCGACGCTCGACGCGGTCGTATCCGCGCGCAATGCCGTAAGCGCCGCGACAACGCCAGAAGACAAGATGGCCGCCGACAACGTGCTCACCGGCGCGCTTCGCCAGCTCTTCGCTGTCGCCGAGGCGTATCCCGACCTTAAGGCGAACACGAACTTCATGCAGCTTCAAACGACGCTCGAGGACACCGAGAACAAGATTTCCTACGCGCGCCAGAGCTACAACGACTGCGTGCTCAACTACAACAACGCCATCCAGACCTTCCCGGGAAACATCTTTGCCGGCATCTTCCAGTTCAAGGAGCGCACCGGCTTTGAGGCAGCAGAAGCGGCGCGCGATGTTCCCGAGGTCAAGTTCTAACAGCTCTACGCGTCTGCCATGGCAGCGGCACCGACCTGCAGCTTCTGTTCGCCCACTGCATAAACTCGGCAAGAAGGCGCGACGGGCACCCGCTTATGGGTTTCCGCCGCGCCTTCTTTCATGTCCACCTTTTCTAACGCAATAGAACCCCATGGGAGTTCGCACATCTGCTTACCGGCCCCTGAAGAGTGCGTGGGGAACCTTGACCAGCGCATGCCCAAGCCGATAGCTTGTTGATTGTTCCAAATCGGAAATGCGGGCCCGCGCGGCATCGAGCTCCCCCTGAAGCTGCGTGACGCGCGCCGACAGCGCCTGCTCGCGAGCACGCGAGGCTTCAAGATCGACAGCCGCCTGAGAGCGCGCCCTCGGATAGAAAACTTCCGTTTCACGTGGAGCGGGTTCGTAGCCCTCGATGGCACTAAACAGCTCCTGGAACGCCTCTTCGACCTTAGGCGTCAGCGAAGCAAGCCCCTCTTCGATCTGCCTCCGGGTTACCTCGGGGTCGGCGCTGGCCCTGAGCGCCGCCGTGCTCAGGCTTCCCGCCACGCTATCAAGCGGGATGAGATACGCGCCCCTCCCCATCTCTCGAAAATGCGAGCCGACCTTTTCGTTGTAGTCGAGACCAATTGCCGGCTTTCCCAGCACATGATGAAGAATCGAGCAATGAAGGCGCATGGCAACGGCCATTGCCGAATGCTTGACCACCGATAGCATCTCGGGCATGGCGAGACGGGAGGCAATCTCGACCACCATCTTGGCCCGCATGCGCTCAGCCACGCGATGATGGATGTGGACATCGTCGGGATCGAAAGGAACAAAGGCAACGGCAAGACCTGTCTGTTCAGAAATCCGATCAAGTTCCGCGGCGAGCGCCTCTTCGAATCCTGCTGGATTGAGGGGCCAGTCGCGCAAAGCAACGGTAATGTACCTGTCGGGGAGCAACCCATCGGGAAGGTCGTCGGACGCGCGTTCCACAACCGTGTCATGCGCAGAAAGAACAAGGTCGGCATAGGCGCCAACCTGGGCCGAGGGGACCCCGCTCTTCAATGCGAGGTCGACGCTATCCTGATCGCGCAAAAGCAGTCGCGCTCCGGCGAGGCCGATATATCGCAGCGCCTCGCGCGTCGCCGGCTTGGCAACCGGACCAAGACCCGCACCAAGATAGAACGCCGGCACCCCATGCTGCCATGCCATGAGACAAGCAGCCGCCTGACATGCGGGATTGATAAACGGCTCCATGAAAAGCTCGATTTCACCGGCCGTCGTCGACATGGGGTCATCGAAAATGAGACCACCACAAAAGATCAAGGCATCTGCCTGAGAAATGAGACGGCGCATCCCAGCATAATCACCAGCGACCACCGCTTCAAAGCCACAAAGCTCCTCAACACGCTGTGCATTACCCGCAATAACCTGAATAACCGACTCTGGAAAACGCTCTCGAACTCGATCGGCCACCACCTGAAGCAGCAAATCGTCCCCGAAATTATCCATCCCAAGCCAGCCATACACGACAATGTTCTTCGCCCGAGACGTGCGGCAGACGCGCGTGGAGCCCTCATCGCCTGAAAGGGAGCCTGCAAGCAGATCCGATAGCATCGAATCAATGCACGGAAGCTCATCGAGCCAAGCCTGCTGCTGTGCAATCAGCCTCTCACGGTATTCGGCGTTTTCGCATGTTCGGTCGAGTACTTCCTTGAGGCTTGCCTCGCTAAAAGCTGGAATGCAAGGAGGCAGGCCCTCAAGCTCCAGCCTCTCAACAAGAGACTGCTCTCCAAGCACTAGGCACCCCTCTGCCATCCTGAGCGCAACATCAATAAGAGAGGGCGCGTCAGCCCCGTCAAATTGAAGCGCTACCTTCGCACAACGGGCCTCATGGGCCCCGGCGCCCCCATATGGATTAACTTCGCTCGCCCCATAACCAGAAACCAAAGAGACCATCTTTTTATTTGCGCATGCACTTGAAAGAAGCCTCTGTCGCATTTCCGTGGGCTCCTGCGTAATCAAAACATCTGTCTCACGCCCTTCGGTGGGCAGAGATGTTGTCGCGCACCGATAGGAGTCATCTTGGAACACGGGTATGCTTGCGCCCATGTAGCCACCATCAGAGTCGCCACGCCCCCCAAAACCAAACACCTGCACGCCCAAAGAGCGCGCAATCTCACCAGCATTCCCGCACGAAGAATCAATGAACACCAGGTCGGGCGCCATCCAGAGGCGAACGGCATCAAAGATGCTGTCGAAGCGCGCGTCGCAAACCGACACCACGCGCACGGCATGGCCAAGGCCGCGCAAAGCCCGCTCGATACGTCGCGCGGCGCTACCATCCCATAGCCTAGTGCCACTGATTACTAGTACTCGTGCAACCATATGCGCCCCTTCATGACCCAGTCTTTAGCGATGAAAAACCCCAGCAATGCCTGCAATCGCTCGAGCAAAGCGCCACGAGCGGGAAGCCTTGATGCCATTCAGCTCGTCTGTAACCTCAAGCTCCCTCGAAACGGCCTGCTCCGCCGCCGCACGATGAGCCCCATCCCACATTCTGAAGAATTCGGCATTATGTTCAGCGTCCTGATGCTGCTCAAATAGATTGTCCATCGGATCCAAGCTATCCATACGGCCAAAAAAACGTCGATAACGCTCGTCGACCAACTCGCTCCGATCCCATACATACTGCCGCCAATTCTGCTGAAACCCTTCAAACAGCCGCGTATACTCCCGCTTCGTCGCGCAGGTCTTCATCTGATATTCGAAAGTGTCCAACAGCAGGTTTACAAACTGATACTGAAACCACCGCTCGCCATGAACGCCTTCAAAGGCATCGTAGATCATCTGCAGGGCGACAAGTCCCGCCGCCTGGCGGTCGTTTCGCGTAAGGCTCCCCGCATTGTCCTTGCGGTAGTGATAAAGCACTTCGGGCACCAGCGTCACACGGGTTGCCGGGAGCATGGCGCGATAGACGAACACCAGGTCCTCCGACGAGCGCAGCTCCTCAGGATAGACCAAGTCCAAATCCTTGATATATGAAGCCTTGAAAGCGATGCGCCAGACATTGGGCGTGACAGCAAACATGGCAGGAAAATCTAGGTCGCGCGTAGCAAACGCCGATGCGTAGCACTCCTCATGCGGGCACCGAGGCCACGGAAACGAGACACGGGGCTCTTCGTAACATTCGTCAAGCGAATAGATCACCAGCTGAGCATCTCGCTCCTCAGCAGCACTCAAAGAACGCTCCACCAGCGTAGGCTCGACCGTATCATCCGAATCCATGAAAAGCAGGTAGTCACCGCGCGCTCTGGCCATCCCGGTATTGCGCGCACAGGATACGCCCGGCCGCCGCTCCCTCAGAACCACAAGCCGTTCATCATGCGCCGCCATACGAGCCAGAATGTCGGGCGATTCATCCGTGGATCCATTATCGACACAGATGACTTCGATGTCGCCACGTGTCTGGCCAAGCGCCGATGCAAGACATCCCTCCAAGTATCTTGCACTGTTGTAGACTGGAATCACAATGCTTGCCGATATGCCGTCCAACGGAGCCTCTCCTCCCTTGTGTGCACAATCATTAGGCGACGATTATACCAGCTAGAACCATATGCACATGAAGGCATGAAGAGCGGGGCGCAACGTTCACGTCCGCTCGACACAAGACGATGCCCCATCCCGAAGGAATCTTTCGATCCCCTTCTGGGACAGGGCATTGCTCTGACGCACGCTGAACATCAAGCGCGCCTACATTTAAAAGGCGGCTGCAAGCCTAGGCAATCTTGACTACCCAGCCGTGCTTGTCCTCGACGGCGCCGTCCTGGATGCCGGTGAGGGTCTCGCGCAGCTTGGTCATGACAGGGCCCATCTCGTCGTGGCCCTCGGGGAAGCTGACGACGGTGTCGCCATCGTGAATCTCGCCCACCGGGGAGATCACGGCGGCGGTGCCGCACAGGCCGCACTCAACGAACGTGCCTGCGACGACCTCCTCCCACTTCACGGGGCGCTGCACCACCGTCATGCCAAGGTCCTCGGCAACCTGCACCAGCGAGCGGCGCGTGATGGAGGGCAGAATCGAATCGGTCGCGGACTGCGGCACCACCAACACGCCGTCCTTGTCGACAAACAGGACGTTTGCGCCACCTGTCTCCTCAACAAACGTACGCGACTGAGAATCGAGATAGAGGTTTTCGGCGTAGCCGGCACGATGTGCGTCCATGGTCGGCTTCAGGCTCATGGCATAGTTGAGGCCCGCCTTGATATTGCCCGTGCCGTGAGGCGCGGCGCGGTCATACTGCGCGATGCAGATCTTGATGGGCTTGAGGCCTCCCTTGAAGTAGGGGCCGACCGGGGTCACGAGGATATGGAACTCGTACTCGGGAGCGGGCGCGACGCCGATGACCTCGCCCGACCCGATCATGAAGGGACGCACGTAGAGCGTGGCGCCTGAGCCAAACGGCGGAACCCAGGCTGCATTTGCCGCAACGACCTGCTTGACCGCCTCGACGAAGCGCTCGCGCGGGAACGGAGGCATCTCCAGGCGTTCGGCCGACGTGTACATGCGGTCGGCATTCAAGTCGGGGCGGAAGCACACGATGCTGCCGTCCTCGGTGGTATACGCCTTGAGGCCCTCGAACACCTCCTGGCAATAATGGAAGATGCCGGCACACTCGGACAGCGTGATGGTGTGATCGGGGGTCAGAGCGCCCTCGTCCCACGCGCCATCCTTCCAGTGCGCGACGTAGCTATAGTCGGTCGGACGATAGCCAAAGTCGAGGTTGCCCCAGTCAAGGTCCTTTTTCTCAACGGTCATGGAACGTCTCCAATCATCATGTGCTGTTAGAACCAAGCGGCAGGCCTGGGGGCCAGCCGAGACGTATGCGAGAGATTGTACTCCCCCGACTCGCCCGGCACGCCGGCTTCTTTGCCACGCTAAAGTTTTAACGAGCCACCTGCGCGCTCACATAAATCCTAGTGTTTCGCTATACTTAACGAATCAAACGCGAGATGCAAAAGGAAGCCCAGCTCATGAGCTTTATCACCACCATCAAAGAAGACGTGCGCACGGTCAAGGAAAACGACCCTGCCGCCCAAAGCGGCCTGGTGATCTTCCTCTCCTATCCGGGGCTCCACGCCAAATGGATGCACACGCCCGAGCATTGGCTTTGGGAGCATGGCGCAAAAAGCCTTGCGCGCGTGCTTTCCCAGATAACCCGTTTCTTCACCGGCGTCGAAATCCATCCCGCCGCCCAGCTTGGCCGACGCCTGTTTATCGATCACGCAATGGGCGTGGTCATCGGCGAGACCACCATCGTGGGCGATGACTGCGTGCTGTATCAGGGCGTGACCCTCGGAGGAACCGGAAACGAGTGCGGGAAGCGCCACCCGACGCTCGGTGACGGCGTGGTGGTGGGGTCTGGCGCAAAGGTGTTGGGAAACATCACCATTGGCGACCATGTGCGCATCGGCGGCAATTCGGTCGTGGTAAAGGACGTCCCGGCAGACTGCACCGTGGTGGGCGTCCCGGGACGCGTCGTGCGCCGCAACGGATGCCGCGTGCTCGAAGCCACCTATAACAAGAGCCAGCGCCGGGCGAGCATGCCGGACCCGGTCGAGGAGCAATCCCGCATGAACCGCGAGGGCATTCGCGGCAATCGGCGTCGGATCGAAGATCTCGAGCGCCAGGTCGAAGAGCTCACAGCCCTCGTTCAGGAGCTCTCGAAACGATAGCGGGTCGTCGCGATACGCAGGCCCGCACCCGTACGCCCCGCCCTGACATGATGCCGAGCGCGCCAGCAAGGCCCGCACACGCTACAATACGGTCGTCCTCTCGGAGGGGAGGGCTGCAGCCGTGCCGTCTCGTCGTACGCTTGGAAGCTCGAAAGATGGGGCAAGACCCCGTCGCCCGCCTCGCGACGACAGAGTGGCCCAGCGCTGCCCGGGCAGGGCCGTGCGCCCCGCCCCGATTTAGACGGTGACCATGAAAGGAGCGTCCCTTGGCACGCATTACCGTTGACTATTTCTCCGCCGCGCTCATGCGCACCACAACCCTCGATGTCATCCTGCCTGTCGACAACACGGGTGACGCCATGGCGCTCGACTACAACCTGCGCCATAACAACCAAAGCCACGTGGGAGCCCCCTATCCCGTCCGCAAGGGCCCGTTCAAGACGCTTTTCCTGCTGCACGGCATCACGGGCAACCACACGGACTTCATCTCCGAGACCCGCATCCGCGCGCTCGCCGAAGACCATAACCTCGCCGTGATCATGCCCTCTGGCTACAACGCCTTCTATCTCGATCATCCCGAAACGCACAACTACTACGGACGCTTCGTTGGCCAGGAGCTCGTCGAGGTGGCGCGCGCCATGTTCCCGCTGTCGCAGCGACGCGAGGACACCTTCATCGGCGGCGTCTCCATGGGTGCCTACGGCGCCTTGCGCAACGGCCTCAACTATTGCGAGAACTTTGGCGCCATCATCTCGCTTTCGTCCGCAATGGTGGTCGAGGGGTTCGACCGCATCATCTCAGACGACCTGTTCTTCTTGAGCCGCCCGTTCCTGGAGTCGACCTTTGGCGATCTTGACCACGTCGTCGACAGCGACAAAGATCCCGGACGCCTTGCCGCAGACATCGTGTACTGCGATCGCCCTCGCCCGCGCGTGTTCATGGCCGTGGGAAACCAAGATCCGCTTGCCCCGGCAAACCGCTACCTCGCCGACCGCATGCGCGGCACCGGTATCGACGTCACCTATCGCGAGATGAACGGAGGGCACGACTGGCATCTGTGGAACGAGGCCCTGCAGCAGGCCATCGACTGGCTGCCGCTGTAAGGCTCAGCTCCACCCACCCGCGCCCTGGACGCGGCGGCGCCGAGCGCCGAACGCCGACCGCTGCCGCCGCTCGTCCAAGTCGACTCCACATATGCCCGACGTCGGGTACCATTACGTTAGGTTGCAAGCGCCTCCCCGTGGGGAGGCGCGCGTCACTCGTTTGTCCCGTGAGGAGGAACGCCATGGCATTGCTCAGGGTTGACTTCTACTCGCGCTATCTGCAGCGCAACGTGATTCTCACCGCCGTCATCCCGGTGGACAAGATGGATGGCGACAAGCTCGCGAAGCGGCGCCAAGGCCCGTATCGCACCATGTACCTGCTACACGGCCTGTTTGGACGTGACTACGACTGGATCGACAAGACCCATGTGGTGCAGACCGCCGAGGCCCGCGACGTTGCGGTAATCATGCCGTCGGGCGAAGACGGGCTCTATCTCAACAAGCCCGAAATCAACGAATGGCACGGCAAGTTCATCAGCGAAGAGCTCGTCGAGGTCACCAGAAGGCTCTTCCCCCTCTCGCGCAAGCGCGAGGACACCGCACTCGCCGGCATCTCCATCGGCGCCTACACCGCCCTCATCAACGGACTTCTTCGTCCCGATCGGTTTGGGTCGATCGTCGCGCTCTCGGGCGCCTTCATGCGCGACCGCGTGCTCGAGGCGGTGGAGTCGCACAGTCCTCGCAAGCGCAAGTACTATGAGCGCTTCTTTGGCGACCTCGACACGGTGCTCGGCTCAGAAAAGGACTATGTGGCGCTGATCGACCGCTTCAAAGAAGACCCCACGCTGCCCAAGCCTCGTTTCTATGGAGCCTGCGGCGAGCATGACAACCTCTGCGACAACAACCGTGAGGTCGTGGGGCTCCTCCGCGACGCCGACTTCGACGTAACCTATTGGGAGCCCGAGATCGGCGCGCACGAATGGCCTTTCTGGAACGCCTGGATCGACTGCGCACTCGACTGGTTCGCGCCCGGCGAGATGCGCCCCTCTTCGGCGGCCGTCGACTACACCGCACTCACTAGCCTGCGTCCACCCGACGAAGGCAAAGGCATTCCCATGAATCAATAGGCAAGCGAAGGGCCCCAAAAGGGGCCCTTCTCCGTTTTCGCTCGATGTCGCCACACGCTATGCAAACTGGGAATTGTACAGACTTGCATACGCTCCGCCGGCTGCAAGGAGCTCGTCGTGGGTACCTTGCTCGATAATGGTGCCGTGGTCCATGACCAAGATGAGGTCGGAGTCCACGATCGTCGAGAGGCGGTGCGCGATCACGAAGCTCGTGCGCCCCTGCGTCAGGCGCTCCATCGCTGTAACGATGGCCTTCTCGGTACGGGTATCCACGCTTGACGTCGCCTCATCGAGGATGAGGATGGCGGGATTTGCCAGCAGCACGCGGGCGATGGTCAAGAGCTGACGCTGGCCCTGGCTGATGTTTTCCGCGTCGTTGGCCAGCTCGGTCTCATAGCCGCGCGGCATGGTTCGCACGAAGAAGTCGACCTGCGCCGTCTTTGCGGCCTGCACGACCTCGTCCCGCGTTGCACCGTCGCAGCCATAGGCGATGTTCTCGGCGATGGTGCCCTCGCGCAGCCACGCATCTTGCAGCACCATGCCGAAGTTTCGACGTAGGTCTGCCCGGGTCATCGCATGGGTATCCACCCCGTCGAGCGTGATGCGCCCGCCGTCGATTTCGTAGAAGCGCATAAGCAGGTTGATGAGCGTGGTCTTGCCGGCGCCGGTCGCGCCAACGATGGCGACCTTCTGGCCCGGTTCGGCGACAAAGCTCACATCCTTCATGAGGGGGCGCTCGGGATCATACCCGAAGCGCACGTGCTCGAAAGCAATGCGGCCGCGCACCGGGCGGGCGACCTCTGCCGGCTCGGCGGGATCCGGCTCGATCTCGGGCTCGTCCAAGATGCCAAAGACGCGCTCCACCGCCGCAAGCGCGCTCTGCAGCTGGTTCATGGTGAGCGAGAACTGCGTGAGCGGCTCGGCAGCCGTGTTCACGTACTGGAAAAACGCCTGCAAGGTGCCGACGGTAAGCTGCCCCCGCATGAGGAAGCCCGTGCCGAGAAGTGCAAGGACCACCTGGGCAAAGCGCACGAGGCAGCGCACCATGGGCGCGACGACGTTGGTGACGAAGTCGGTCTTGCGCATCGTGTCCGCAAGGCGCTGCGTGGCCTCGTGAATGCGCTTTGAGCTCTCATGCTCCTGGTTGAACGCCTTGATGACGATGCGCCCGGAGTACGCTTCCTCGACATGACCGGTAAGCACGCCTACCGCGCGCTGCTGCTCTGCCGCCAGGACGAGGGTCTTTTTAGCCACGAAACGCGTCATGACAACCGATGCCGCCGCGAACGCGAAGAACACAAGGGCAAGCACCACGTTCAGCCGCACCATCATGATGGAGGCACCGATGACCGAGCCGATCGCGATGAGCATGGAAAGCAGACCGCGCTGAAGCACCTCGGAAACCTTATCGAGGTCGTTGGTCGCGCGGCTCATGATGTCGCCGGGCTTGTGGGCGTCATAGTATTTGAGGGGCAGCCTGTTGAGCTTTTCGGCGATCAGGCGCCTGAGCTTGAGATTGAGCCGTTCGGCAAAACTCGCCATGGTGAAGTTCTGGATGGTGTAGAACACCCAGGCGACCGTCCAGATGCCGACAAAGATCAAGAGCTCACGCCCACCGGTATCCCAACCGATCGTGAAGGCCTCGCCGCGAGCAAAGGCCTCCTGGATGTTGCCCCACAGAAGGTCGATCACGTGTGCGCTGTAGGCAGGGGCGGCGATATGCGCGAAGGTGTAGCACACGATGCATGCCAGCACCACGGCAAAGCGCCAATGCTCGCCGACAGAAACCGACCACAGGCGCACGAGCGTTGCCGCCGGGTCGCGTGGCACCTCGAGCTCTTGCTCAGGCTCGGGGTCTGGAGCGCCCGACGGATCGGGCTCGGTGGGATCAAGCTGTTTGATGGCATCGTCTTGCATGTCCTGCAACTCGGCAGCCGTCTGCTTGGTCTTCTCAATCGTCATGGCTACTCGCCTCCCTTCATAGCCGCGTCTCGCCCGTCGATCTCATCGTCCTTTGCATCCCCTGCCGCACCCGTCAGCGCCTCGAGCTCGTCGGAACGCAGCTGCGACCGCGCGATCTCGCGGTAGGCCTCGCAGGTACGCATGAGCTCCTCGTGCGTACCCAGCCCCTGAATGCAGCCGTCTTTCAGCACGACGATCTGATCCGCCGTGAGGATGGTGTTGATGCGCTGGGCGATGATGAGAACGGCGGCGTCGGCGACCTCTTCGGCAAGCGCATGGCGCAGCGCGGCGTCGGTTTTAAAGTCGAGCGCCGAGAAGCTGTCGTCAAAGATGTAGAGGTCGGCCCTCTTCACCAACGCGCGGGCGATAGAGAGGCGCTGCCGCTGGCCGCCCGAGAAGTTGGTTCCTCCCTGCGCCACACGGCTTGCAAGGCCACAGGGCAGCTCGCGCACAAAGCCCGACTGCGCGACGTCGAGCGCGTGCCACAGCTCGTCGTCGGTGGCGTGCGCCGCGCCGTACCGCAGATTGTCTGCGATGGTTCCGCTAAAGAGCCACGCCTTCTGCGGAACATACGAGATATGCTCGCGCAGCGCCTCCTGCGTAAGGTCACGCACGTCGAGGCCGCACAACTCCACACGGCCGTCAGTGACGTCGTGGAAGCGAAGGAGCATCTTGGCGATGGTCGACTTGCCCGAACCGGTGGGTCCGATAATGGCCGTCGTGGTGCCGCGGCGGCACATGAAGTTGATGTGGTGCAGCGTGTCCTCATCAGCGTCGGCAAACCGGAAGGAGGCGTTGCTGAAGTGAGCGACGACGTCGCCTTGGGCGCCATCGGTCGCCCGAGACGTCAAAGCGGACATGGGAGGCACGCCTGGCGAAGCCGCTTTCAGGCAGGCCTTCTCGGCGGCGCCCTCGCTGTCACCCGCCGCATCCCTCGCCGGCAAGGCCCCACACGCGCCGTCGGCAATCGACGGCTCGTGGTCGATCACCTGGCGGCAGCGCTCGAGACATACGAGCGCGCGGGGCAGCATGAGCGCGCTGATCTGGGCCATCATGATGAAGAACAAGATGAGCATGGCGTATTCGACGCACGCCGAAATCGATGCGATCTCCATCGCATGCGCGCCAACCCGATTGCCGCCGAGCCAGATGGTTGCGACCTCCGCGATGTTCATGATGAAGAAGCTCGAGCAGTCGAACGTGGCAAAGATCCAGTTCACGCGGATCGCGTTGGTCGCAAACGAGCTGAACGCCTCGTCGAGGCTCTTGCGCTCGACCTCTTCTTTTCCAAACGCGCGAATGACGCGCACGCCGGTGATGCTCTCGCGCAGACGCACGTTCATGCGGTCGATAAACTGCTGCAGCTTCTGGAAAATCGTCGCCGCCTTGCTCACGCTGGCCACGGCGATCACGGCGACCACCGCCACGAAGCACGCCAGCATGAGCCCCATCTGCATATCGATCGAGCAGGCCAGCGCCACGCCGATCACCGCCGCAAAAGGTACGGGCAACATCATCTGGATGGTCATGGTGATTGCCTGCTGGATCACGTTCACGTCGCCGAGCGTGCGCGTGATCATGGAGCCCGTTCCAAACTGCTCGAAGTCACCGCCCGAGAAGGCGAGCGAGGCATCGTAGACCGCGTTTCGGATGTCGCGTCCAACTTTCGTAGACAGATCGGCGCAGAAATAATTGCATGCGAATGCGCCCGCACCCGACACAAAGGCGGCGACGAGCATGTACATGCCCTGCGTCACGATGTAGTCGAAATCTCCCGTGGAGATGCCGATGTTGATCATGTTGGCGAGAATCGTAGGCACCAGCAGCACGCCCGCAAGGTTCACGGCAAGGGCCGCGAGCACGATGGCGGTCTGCAATCGATATGGCTTGAGGAAGCGCAGCAGCGTTCTCATACGACGAATACTCCTTCGCTAGGTCTGAATGGGTAGATGGCTATCGACAAAAAGCCGGAGAACCCCGAACAGGGGACGGACGGGACGCAGCCCGGTCAATGCTCGCCCGGACAGGGCTCGCTTTCGCCCCACAGGTCGCAGGAGGCGCGCACGGCATCTTCCTGCTTGCCCTCGACGCGCTCCACGCACTCGTGGGCACGTCCGATCTCTGCATCGAGCGCATCCACATAGCGTTTGACGAGGACCACCAACTGTTCGCGCTCGCGCGAGGCCAAGGTTGAAAAGGCCCGCTCCTCCGCTTCGATGGCGGGGATGATACGCTCGCGGGAAAACACGCGGCCAGCCTTGGTGAAGCTCGCCACCTTGCTTTTCCGGCTTCCTTCGACAAAATCGAGCTCTATCAAACCGCGTGCCTCAAGTGACTTGAGCGCAGAGTTGATCGTCTGCTTGCTATAGGACCACGACGCGGTCAACGTCGAAACCGGCAGGGAGCCGCCGGCGATCTGGAGGTCGTAGAGCATCCAATACGCGCAGTCGGAGATCCCGCAGCCATAGGCAAATACGTGATAGAGCTGATCGATCTCGTTGTAGAGATAGTCCAGCTGCCGCGGACCAGAATCCGCCTGGAACCTATCCGGATCCCACGGCGCGTCATCGACATGGGTTTGCTCCCCGCCGCACGCCGTCCGCGGATCGGCATCGTCCATATGCATCCCCCTCTCACCATGCTTGAATAAAAATGCCTCGGGCCCGATGGTAGTCCGATTTCGGATTACGGTCAACAAGCCTCATGGAGAATCGAAGAAGGGGCCTCTGGGCAGTCACTCAAGCGCAAGGCTCCTGCCATGCAGCCGCATTTCCACACGACGGCATCGCATAAGAAAACCGCCGACATCTGGGGGGAGATGCCAGCGGTTTTGAAAGGAGAGCAGTCAGATTTTCACGACTGCGCAGATGTCCTCAGGCTAGAGCGACCAGCCCTCCTGGACCGACTCGTAGAAGGTCGCGTCATGGAAGAGGTCATGGATGCTCTTGCCGTCAAGGAACGGCAGCTCGATAAGCTCAGGCATGGTGGTTACAAGCTCGGAGCAATCGGTAAAACGACCCTTGTCGTTAAGTTTGGAGCAGTCCTGAACGCGCCAGTACCCGTCGGTGTGCGTAATGTAGTACTCACCGCCGTCAACGTCCATGAACACACGAGTCTTGGAGCGCAGGTACCCCAGGAACCCCTCGAAATCGAAATCAAGTGCCCCCTCGGCTTTGAGTCCCATGATTACCTCCTCGCTTTGGGCGCCCCATGCCAGGCGCCGGCCTATATGTACCAGATAGTCTTAGTAAACCCGTCCAGCGTTGCTGGCATACCGCCATTTAGGTAGACGGCACGGCTGGCGGGGTGGGCGGGAACCACCCCGGAAGTTTTATGGAATATTCTTCCCTTGCCCGCGAGACATCCTCAGGAGGCGTTGCGATAGAGCCGACGATATATGTCGCGCGCCCGCTCGCCACCCGAAGAGCGGGCGTCGGCGACAATCAGGCTCTTATCGCTTATGAATACGATGCGGTCACTCACCTCATCGACGTTTTCCAGGATGTGGGAACTCATGACGATCGTCTTTCCGCGGCGGGCGAGGGCGCGCAGAATGGCCGTGTTGCGCTGCACGTTCGTTGGATCGAGCGCGTTCATCGGCTCGTCGAGCAACAAGCACGGCGCATTGGTGGCATAGGCCACAGCAAGCGTAAGCTGCTGCTTCATACCTTGCGACAGCGTCCTTACCCGCTTTCTCATGAATCCGTCGATGCCGCAGGTTCGCGCGACAGCCTCCACAGAACAGGGAGACGCCCACAGGCTTCGCGCCATGCGAACATGGTCGAGCACCGTACATGAGGGATACAACAGCGACGCGTCGCCCGGCGCATAGAACACCGTAGCGCGCAGGCGAGCGCCATCGTGGGCGGGAACGCCCTGAACGCTGATCTTTCCACGGGCTCGCGCGCCGCCCATCCCTGCAAGGGTGGTAAGGAGGGTTGTTTTGCCAAAGCCGTTTGGCGCCACGAGGCCAACAACCTCGCCGCGCTCAAGCGTCAACGACGCATCCTCAAGCAGCGTCACCGAGCCGTGACCCAATGTGAGATGGCAAAATGACAACATGGCTACAGCTCCTTTCGAGAGATTTCCTGCTCGGCGCCAGCAACCCGTACGGTTCGGCCGACGACGACAGAGATGGCAGAGGACGCGACCGACGCGATGAGGCCCGTGACGGCCAGCCTTCCAACGTAGAGGTGGGCAAGCTCGCCCGCCGTGGCCACAGCCGGCAGTGAAGCCCCCGCCTCGCCGACCAACGCGGAAAGCCAAGGCAACAACCCAGGGCTGGCGGCATCCCAGACGATGACGGGATATGCCACCTCTCCCCACCCACAGCGTATGAGCGCCACGGCAAGCACAGGCAGCCACGCAAGAGCCGCGCCCACAAGCCCCACGACGATTGTTGCGGAGGCCACCGAAAGGGCGCGCCTCCATCCACGAACGGGAACCTGTCTCAGCAGGCCGCGCCGCGTCGCAGAGATCGCCATTGCCCCCGCAGCGAAGTAGGGCAGAGCCCCCAGAAGGGCTGGATACAGGCGCGCATCAAAGGCAACGAGCCGAACGGGCGAAAGCTGGGAGCCGACAAGCGCGATGGATGGGTCGTCCAGCTCAGACAGTCGGCGATAGAACTCCTCGCGGCTGCGTGCGATCCCGGGGTTTTCTGCGGCGGCAGCCAAAACGGCCCCTTCTTCAAGACGTGCCGCCCACCACCCTTCATACGCCGCGGCAGCAACGGCAAACGAACGCGCGTCGGGCGCCCACGCCGCATCTGCCAGCAGCTCGATATCGCGCCGGGCGAAAGCCGGGTCGGAAAACGCGGCAAGGTCCCCTCCCTGAGCCCGACTGTGCTCCTGATATCGGGACACATACGCATCCTGGGTATACGCCTCCATGCCCGTACGGAAGGGCACGACTGCCGGAAGCACCAGCACAGCAGCCTCACAAACGACTGCAGCAGGAATCGCAGCCCCTCTCAGCAAGACGGTAAGATATGCGGCCGTAGTCGAGCGCACCGTCGCGGCCGGCGCGGGCAGGTCTCGCGCGCCATCGCGGAAGGCACGCCGCACATCCGGCGTCCCTCGCGCAGACAGCCGAGGGGAGAAGCGGGCCCCTTTGGCACGCATCGCTCCCCCATCGCGCGAACTCGACGCCGCGCCGCTGTGCTCGAGGGCATGTGCGCCTCCGCGAGATGCCGAGCCGCCCGAAGGGCCGCCGACGCTCCCCATCCGGTGCAAGCGGAGCGCATGACAAAACAGATGCACCGCGGTCACGAGGGTCACAAGCACGAGGGCCGTGCCGCCCAAGACAAGCAGCCCATGCGCATAGTCGCAACCCGCGATGGGCAGAACATCGTTTTCGGTGTTGATGAAATAGCTCCAGCCGCCGACGACCTTATCGACACCGAGATACGTCGACGGCAGCCAGGGTGCCGCGCTTGCCAGAGGAGACAGCCGGTCGAAATAATCGGGAATCAAAGGGGCGAGCACGGTCGCAGACGCAACTATCACCCCGGGCGTCATACGATGGGTCGCGCAGCACGACAATTCGAGCACCAAGGCAATCACGAGCGTTGCGAGAACGCAGAGGCTCGCCCCCTGGAAGATCACCTCGCCCGCCGTTGTCGCAACAACCTCGCCTGCCTGGAAATACACCACAGGATACGAAAGGTTGCCCAGCCCGTTTTTCGCAGCAAGCCACACCAGCCCCGGCAGCACAACCGCAGCCATGGCAAGCAACGAGCACGCGGCAGCGGTCAAGACCTCGACCGTGGACGCCGCGCCGCGAACAAGTGGAACTGCGTCAAGTAGGCGTCGGCGCGTCTTCCAGCGAAAGACGCAGGCGGATGCCACCACCGCGGGCACCATCATGACAAGGTGTGCCTCGGGCGAAAACGACGCCGCAGAAGATGAGGGCTCGGCGGAGCCCGCCGCAAGCGACGCCAGCAGCTGGCTCACGATGGGAAGCGAGAACCATTCCTGCCATCGATAGGTAAAAAACGCGATGGCCGGCATCTCTTGGATGCTTTCGTATAGCTGAGGGTCCTCGAGCCTCAACAGCTGCTGATAGAATTCCTGCGAAGCCTCGTTCTCGGCATGGGAGAAACCGGCATAGGGATACTGCTCGTCATGGCGCAACAGTTCCAGGATCGCCTTGATATAGGAGCGGTCATCGGTGGCTGCGCGCATGAGGTCGTACACGCGACCGCGATCGACGAACTCCTCCTGCGCCCGCTCCTCGAGAAGCGAGGACGGCTCCCGCGCCAGCCATTCCCTCTGAGAGGCGCTCGCCTCTTGCTGCTCATACAGGTCGAAGTTCGTCTGCATGGACTGCCTGTCATAGGGGCCGCTAACCGCAAGGGCGGGCATGTTCGCCACACCGACCCACAGCAGCGCAGAGGCGACGAGCACCGACACCCACAACAAGGGGCTTCGGACCGCAAGACAAAACAGCGTCGCCGCATATCGTGCCAAGGCACGTGCCTGGCGGGGACGGCGCGCACGCCCTCCGCCTGGCTTTGCCCCATTCCTTTTCCATCTCATATGAGTAGTCATGCATCCATCTCCCTCGTCTTCAGCTGCCGCGAGCGGGCAACGTGTCGCAACAGCGCCATCCATTCCAGCGACATACGCCGGCAGGAGGGGGAATACCTATTGCGTTGAGAGAGGCGAGTAAGCGAAGCCTCGATGCCAGGGAAGAGGCCTCGGGCACATGTGTCATGGCGCACATGCTCGCGTGCAGCTTGCGCCAACGTGCGCTGAGAAATCCGATGGGTGACGTTGCCACGAGAATCCGCGCAGGCGGGCCGTGTGCGAGCGGGTCTCCCGGAAGCATGGAGGCAGGCGAAGGCGAACCTGGCTCGGCAAGGCGAGACCATGTGGGCGCGATAAGGCCGATGCGGTACGAGCGACCTTGGCAAAGCGCCAGTCGCCAGCGTTCGGCCCCCTCGGCAAGACCTCGAACTGCCAGCGTCATCGCGATGATGCCCGCAGCAGCAGCGGCAAACGTCAAGATACCCGAGGCAACGCCGGCACCGGAGAGCTGCGGCGGGGTGGCAGCCGTTGCAAAAGCGTCGGCAGACCCGGTAACACGCCCGGGGTCGGCGTAAGTCGCAGGAAGCAGGTGCGCAACGTCTCGCAACGGACTAAATATCGTGAAATACCACGGCTGAGCAGCAAGCACGAGCCCTGCTGAGCACACACAGGCCGCAGGAGCAGTCCCGCCCGCTACCCTGCATGACGCCGCCCCCAGGCAGGCCGCCACCAACGACATCCCGCAAAGCAGGGCGGCGCGCTCGATGAGAACCATGCCCACCGTCGTAACGCCATAGGTGGCGTCGGCCGCTTGAACAATCACAGGGTAGGCCAAGTCGCCGATTCCATTGTGCGCGCACGCAAGCAAGCAAGCGGGAACCGTGACGGCAAGCGCTGCAGATGCCCCGCTCACCGCGCCCGACACCACCGAACGTCCCATCCGCCTCAAACCGCAGACGCCCCGAACATGAAATGCTCGCCACCCGAATCCCGCACCCACAAGGGCCGCGGCAACGATAGGGATCGCCCAAACAAGAAAGTCGAGCGACCCGTCGTAGCCACGCGACAGAAGCCCCTCATGTCCCATAAGACCGCCCGCGGCAAACACCAGAGGCGACAGGATAAACTGCCGCGATGCAAGATATATGGCCGCCGGCATCGTCTGGGGCAGCGTGTAGAACGCAGGGTCCTCAAGCTTGGAGAGTGCATGGAACTGCAGTGCCTGAGCCCCAGCCGCTCCGGACGGCTGCAGTTCGTAGTACTGTGCCGCAGCCTCCAGGAAGCCTTTGACATCGGACGCCGAAAGCGCCTCGTCGAGTGCCTCCAGGCGCTTCTCTTCTGCTGCCATGAGTCTCATCTGAGACAGCGCCAGCTCGCCACGTTCGGCGAAGCCGCGCATAAGGCGGAGGTTTCCCGCAAGGCTATCGCGCGCCTCTTCAAGCGAACGATACATGCCGTACGGAAGCTGTTCTTCGACCGACAGCGCCTCATCCTGCAAGGAAGGCCGCACACCCATGGCGGGCCATGCTGCAAGCGCAGCCGCAACAAGAACGCAGGCCAAAACGGCAGGGTGGGAGAATACCATGCGCAACACGTATCGCATGCGCCGCGCCATCCCGCACCTCCCCGTCCCGACCGCCAAGACATCTATCCCGCTTGTACCCTGTAACGCCTTGGCGAGACGGATAACAGGATGGGCGAGGGCTCAACGCAACCCTACTCGTCCTTTTTGCCAAATGCGTTCATGAGGATGGCAACGATGCCGCAGAGCATGCCGCCCACAACCCATGCCATCCAGAACCACATGGCAGACGTGCCCTCAGGGTTGAACGCATCCATGTCTGGGGCAGAAAACACCGGGATAAACAGGAGCACGAGGCCCACGATGGTCGAAAGGATCATGATGACGCCGCAGACGGCACCCACCTTGTCGTCCGAGCGCTTCTTTTCAAGCAACGCGGAGCGGACCTCTTCATCCACCTTCGCATTGACGATGTCTTCAACCTCGAGCTCCTCCGCCACGCTTTTGTTGTACTCGGCGACGTTGGTACGGCCAAGCAGCATGCCATAGCGAACGATGAGCCACACGCCCGCCGCAATAAGGCACAGCAGCAGACAAAGTCCCTCTCGCTCTGTTGCCCTGCTCTCCCCCAGCACCATGATGCTAAGGGCTCCCGCAAAGATGAACGCGATGCCGGCGATCATGGCACGTGTGAACGCTTTACGCGCGGAGGCGCGGTCGCCTTCTGTGTAAAAGTCCTCGATATACGGGTGCGCCTTCATAAAGGCCGCATGCTCCATTCCCGCTGGGATGAAGAACGCCAGGCCAACCAACACGCCCAGCAATATGAGGGCGATCGTAAGAATGTCGGCATCTGCTCCGAACAGGGTGAAGCGGCCCTCTGCCAAAAATCCCAGGCCACAGCCCACAAGTATCGAGACGATGCCTGCAGGAACTTGGCGGGCAAGACGGCGCTGGTGCTCATCGTAGCCGCAGACGTCAGAAGGAGGACCTGCTGGAACGGCCGTCTGGATTCCCGGATCGCGTCCGGTAAGGTCGCCCTGCACAAGGTCGTCCAGGCTGCATTCAAAAATCTGGCAGAGCTTAAGAAGCTTGTCCATCTCGGGATAGCTTTTCTCCGCCTCCCACTTGGTCACAGATTGGCGGGAAACGCCCAGCAACATGGCAAGCTGCTCTTGAGTCATATTGCGTGTGGCGCGCAGATACTGAAGGTTGTCACGAAAGCTCATGGGAGGGCCTTTCGGTCGGGCTCGCACGGATGGGCGGTGGATGGCAGGACCGTTGCGGTGCGTCTCGCCTTTGTCCCATCTCGTTCATGAGTGGGCACGCCGCCGTATCGCGCAAGCGAAAGAACGTTTGCCGGCACCAATGAGTATGCGGGCGCCATACCCCTCATTCTACCAACCAGAAGGCTGCATTTTGGCTCAGGTGAGGCAACCGCGAGGCGCCTAGCGGTTGCCTTCCGCAGGTAAAGGCCTATTTCTTAGTATTGGGTGCGCTGGGGTGGACCGTTTGGAAGCAGAGGTGCCCGACTCCAAACGCGAGTGCAGCAAAGCGCCGCCGGACCATATGGCCCCAGACGCAAGGGCTTACCAGATGCCGAGCAGATGCTGCGCGGCGAGGCTCATGCAGGCGATGCCGACCCAGCAGGCAAAACCGAGCGCGATGGGCTTGCCGCCCGTGCGAACGAGCTTCACGATATTGGTATTGAACCCGATCGCTGCCATCGCCATGACGATGAAGAACTTCGAAAGCTCTTTGATGGGAGCGGTGATCCCTGCCGGCAAGGCGAATACCGTCGTGATGACACTTGCCAGCACGAAGAACACGATGAAGAAGGGGAAGATTCGCTTCAGGTCAAAGGTGCCATCCACCTGGACGGCGCCGCCGTCCTGGGAGGACGATGCGCGCCTGGCCTTTCGAACTTGCCAGAGGGCGAGCGCGAGCGTGATGGGGATGATGGCGAGGGTGCGCGTAAGCTTGACGATGGTCGCGGCGTCAAGCGTGTTTGCACCGGCATGCATGCCGTCCCAGGCAGCAGCCGCAGCAGTTACCGACGACGTGTCGTTCACCGCCGTACCCGCAAAGAGCCCGAACCCCTCGTTGGAAAGCCCCAGCAAACCGCCGAGCGTGGGAAACACCAATGCCGCGACGACATTGAACAGAAAGATCACGCTGATGGCCTGCGCGATCTCCTCGTCATCGGCATCGATGACCGGGGCCGTGGCCGCAATGGCAGAGCCGCCGCAGATGGACGATCCCACGCCCACAAGCGTCGAGATCTTCCCAGGAATGCCGAGCGCCCTGCTCAGCACAAACGCGATGACCAGAGAGGTCGCGATGGTGGAGACGATGATGGGAAGCGAGGTTGCGCCAACTTGAGCGATCTGCGCGAGGTTCAGTCCGAAGCCCAAGAGCACGACCGCCCATTGCAGGACCTTCTTCGACGTAAAGGTAACGCCAGGCATAAGCGGCGCGGAGGCTTTCTCAGGAATCACGAGTGCGAGCACCATGCCAAATAGAATGGCGAAGACGGGGCCGCCGATGACCTCGAACTGCCTGCCGAGCAGCCAGGCAGGAACGGCGACGACCAGGGCGAACAGCACGCCCTTCCCTATGGTAGCTACTTTTGTCATGGGCAACCCCTCATTCGATGAATCTATGCGTCTGGTCCGGTTGATGGGCGCGCCCATGGTATGCGACATATTAGATAATGTAAAATGATATATTTTGATTTACCCATAATGATTTCTTATGTTAGGAACTGCATGCTCGACCCGCGCACGCACACGTTTCTTGAAGTCTATCGTCGCCGCAGCTTTACCCGCACGGCCGAGGAACTCCATCTGTCACAGCCGGCGGTGTCGCAGCATATTCGCTGGCTCGAGGAGCGGCTCGATGCGCGCCTCTTCGTCAAACAGGGACGCGCCGTCACGCCCACCCGGGCGGCAGACATCTTGTACCTCCGCCTTTCCTGTCTTGAGAACGATGACGCACGCATCGCGGCCGAGGTCCGCGCAGCAGCCGATGA
Organism: Enorma phocaeensis; assembly: GCF_016901575.1. Classification (GTDB taxonomy): domain Bacteria; phylum Actinomycetota; class Coriobacteriia; order Coriobacteriales; family Coriobacteriaceae; genus Limicola; species Limicola phocaeensis_A. Next base: position 175,487 of record NZ_JACJKQ010000003.1, on the reverse strand, counting down.
GGCTGCAGAGATGACCCTTCGCTTTGGAGCGACGCGCACCATCGCCGACTACGTCATGCCCCGCATTCTTCCGCGTCAACTCGACGCGGACCCGGACGTGCGGCTCACCATGGTGGTGGGAAACACCAACGAGTTGGTAACGCGGCTCGATCGAGGGGATATCGACGTCGCCCTCGTCGAAGGCCCTTTCGACTGCTCGGACTTCGAAGGGACGGCCTTGTCGACCGAGCCCTATATCGCTATTGGATCACGCGGCGAACGAGCAACCGAGCTTGCCGCGCTCTTGGAAAGACGCATCATCGTGCGTGAAAGCGGGTCGGGGACGCGCGAGATTCTCGAACGCAACCTCGCCGCCCGCGACCTTTCGCTCGCAGATTTCGCAGGCGCCATTGAGATCGGCAGCATCGCCGCCATCAAGGCATGTGTCGAGGCCGGAGGCGGCATATCGTTTCTCTATCGCGTCGCCGCCAACGATGAGCTGGAGAGAGGGTCGCTTTCCGACGTCACGCCGCCAGACCTAACCATCTCGCATGACTTCACGCTCATCTGGCAGCGAGGAAGCATCTATGCCGGACGCTTTCGCGCCCTCGCCGATACCTGGCGCTCTTGGCTATCAGATATTACATAACGAAAGGTCAGCAGCAAGGAGCTTGCCGAGAGCATCGGCATCTCGCCAGTAAACCTGTCGCGCATCAAGACGGGAAAGATCAGCGCCATTCGCTTCTCCACGCTTGAAGCAATGTGCGAAGCGCTTGCATGCCAGCCAGGCGACCTCTTGGAGTACGTGCCGGATGATGAGGCGGCGAGGCACTTCGGCCTTGAGGGATAGCGAAGCCCCATCGACCTGACGGAGCGGGACCAGCCGCAGCCGGTCCCGCGCCCTTGACTCCACACGTGAATCCTGCAGCCTCTTGCCACATGCAGCCGGCTACACAACCTGATTGCGACCAACCGAAGCGAACTGTCTGGGAGCGGCTCAGCCTACTCGACGGTGACGCTTTTCGCAAGATTTCGCGGCTGGTCGACGTCGCAGCCACGCATGATAGCAACCTCGCGCGCCAGAAGTTGCAGCGGTACCGTCGCCGTAATCGGGCTAAAGGCGTCGCGGACCACAGGAATATAGATGACATGGTCGGCGATCTCGGTGATATCCGCATCCCCTTCGGTCGCCACCACGATGATCTTCGCGCCGCGCGCCTCGCACTCCTTGAGATTCGAGACCGTCTTGTCATATACCGGGCTGCGCGTCGCCACCGCGATTACCGGGAATCCCGGGTCGATAAGCGCGATGGGACCATGCTTCATCTCGCCGGCAGCGTAGGCCTCGGCGTGCAGATAGCTGATTTCCTTGAGCTTGAGGGCCCCCTCGTGTGCGATGGCGGCGCCCATGCCACGCCCCACAAAGAGTGCCGACTGCGCGTCCACGCAGGCGCACGCCGCCTCATGAATTGCCTGCTCCTGGGTATCGAGGATATGCTGGATCTGTTCCGCCGTATCGCCGAGCTCGCGAAACAGCATGCGAACCTGTCCCGTCGTGAGCTTTCCCTTGACCTGCGCAAGCAGCAGGGCAAGAAGCGTCAGGCTTACCACCTGCCCGATAAAGCTCTTGGTTGAGGCGACCGCGATCTCTTTGTTGGCCTTTGTGTAGATCACGCCGTCGCTCTCGCGTGCCACCGGGCTGCCCACCACGTTGGTGATGCCAAAGACCTTCGCGCCCTTGATGCGCGCATCTCGAATGGCAGCGAGGGTGTCGGCCGTCTCGCCCGACTGAGACACCGCGACCACGAGCGTGGACGGGGTGATGATGGGGTTGCGGTAGCGAAACTCGCTTGCAGCCTCGACCTCGCAAGGAATGCGGGCCCATGCCTCGATGAGGTTCTTGGCGATGAGGCCCGCATGATAGCTGGTGCCGCAGGCGATTACGTATACTCGATCGATGAGGTTGAGCTCCTCCATCGTGAGGCCCAGCTCGTCAATAGAAAGTTCCCCGCCCACCATGCGGCCCACAAGGGTGTCTCGAACGACGCGCGGCTGCTCAAAGATCTCCTTCATCATGAAGTCGGGGTAGCCGCCCTTCTCGGCCATATCGATATCCCAGTCGATATGCGTGACCACGGGCTCGATGGCGGCGCCTTCGGCGTCGGTATAGGAGATGCCCTCGGGCGTGAGGCGGGCAAACTGGCCGTCTTCAAGCACCACGACGTCTCGCGTCGCCTCGATGAGCGCGATGACATCGGACGCGACGTAGCTGCCGCGCTCGCCGCGGCCGATGACGATGGGCGAGTCTTTGCGCGCCACCACGATCACGCCGGGCTCATCGGCGCACATGGCGGCAAGACCGTAGGCGCCGACCACCTGCGTGCACGCCTCGCGCACCGCAGTCAAAAGGTCGTGCGCCCCCTCGCGCCCACCATGGCCGTCGTAGGCCTCTTCGATAAGATGGGCGAGCACCTCGGTGTCGGTCTCGCTCGCAAAATGATGGCCGCGTGCCTGCAGCGCCTCGCGGAGTTCGGCGAAATTCTCGATGATGCCGTTGTGCACGATGGCGATCCTGCCGTCACAGCTTGTGTGCGGATGTGCGTTTGCCACACTTGGGCGGCCGTGCGTCGCCCAGCGCGTGTGGCCGATGCCGCAGGTCGCGTCTGCATCGACGGCAGCGAGTTCTGACTCGAGGCCCGCCACCTTGCCGACGCGTCGAATGACATCGATCGACGTCGAGCCGTTTGGGGCGACGCGCTCCAGGGCCACGCCCGCCGAGTCATATCCGCGATACTCGAGACGCTTCAAACCGTCGACGAGGATGTTTTTCGCCACGTCCAAGCCGGTATAGCCCACGATTCCACACATACCGCACGCTCCTTCGTTTCTGCTGCCATCGGCGGCTTCGCATGAGGCAATTCTAGCGGAGTGTCGCCCCGGTGGCGATATCTGGTATGTAAATCACGATACCAGCATGACCCCTCATTCACTTTGGTGTCGCGAGCGACCAGAGCATGACGGTCGGCCACCCGAATCGTTTTGCGCCAGAGCACCTGAAAGAGCCGCCCCGCACGCCCCTGCGCGTGACCCATCGGCCTTTCGGCACCCGCCTTCTCGGGGTGGCTCGATCACAGCCCTCCCAAGATATGCCCCTGCGCCGCACTCAAGCCGGCAAGGACCGCCATACACAGGATTAAAGCGCTTCAATCTTTGCTATCATGACCTGTATCTACGCTGCAGGGACACCATTCATGGGGGGCACCATGGCAAAGGTGAAAATCATCGACGTCGCACGCGCCGCGGGCGTGAGCCTTGGCACCGTTTCCAACGCGCTCAACCATCCAGAAAAAGTTCGGCCCGAGACACGTCGTCTTATCGAGGAGACCATCCGGGAGCTAGGATATACGCCCAACCAGAGCGCCCGCATGCTCGCCGGAGGCCACAACAACATGATCGGGCTGGTACTGCCCCAGCTCAACCACGGCTTTTGCCTCCAGATCATCAGCGGGGCGCAGAACGAGGCGCAGAAGCATGGATACTCCTTGATCTTCGCCGTGTCGGGACGCGACGAAGATCTTGAGGAGCAGCTGCTGCGCCACTTCATGGGCACCCAGCTTGCCGGCATGCTCTTCCAGCCCATCCCCCGTCCCACATGGACACCACGTCCCAACCCGACCGTGCCCATCGTATACCTCGATGCCGAAGGCCCCGACGAAGGCGCGTTCGTGACGGCGGACAACGAGGCCCAGGGTCGCCTCATCGCCGAGCATGCGGCATCATGCGGCGCGCGCCGCGTCGCCGTGATCGGATGCGCGCATGAAGGCGTGCTTTCACGACGCGTCACCGGAATCCGCGAGTCGCTCTCGACGCGCCCCGACATCGAACTCGAAGTTCTCGACGCAGGCGAATGGGACGTGTCGGGAGACGGATTTGGGTTGGGGCAGCAGCTCTCACGACGCGACGGTGCCGAGCGACCCGACTTCATCATCGCCCTCAGCGACGTGTTGGCAACGGGCGCCATTGCCGGAATTCGCGCCGCCGGACTCTCGGTCCCCGAAGACATCCGTGTGGCAGGCTGCGACGGCAACCCCCTCGCCTGGAGCGGAGCCGTCTCGCTTACCACCTGCGCGCCCGCAGGCTATGAGATGGGTCGAAAAGGGGTGCAGCTCCTCGTCGAGATGATTGAGGCCGAGCAGGAGCCGCAGGCAAGCCATGTACGCCTTGGAAACAGAGTGCAGAGCCCTCGTACGGAGGACCATCCCGCGCGGCGAATCGAGACCGTGCGCCCCTTCCTGCTTGAGCGAGCGAGCACCCGCGGCGCAGCAGCCACGACCAGCTCCGCCCATCGTTCCCCCCAGGTTCCTGAGACCAATCTGGGCGCCTACCTATAGCCTCTCCCCGCGCTACCCCAGCCGCTCGATGGCAGGCAGAAGGTCAAAGAGACTTTCCAGCACCCCGTCGCACATCCCTGCGATCTCGGGCGTGGGAGCAATTCGATCGGGCACCATGAAGACGTGCAGGCCGGCTGCGTGTGCAGAGCGGACCCCGTTGGGGGAATCCTCTACCGCCACGCACTCGCTCTTGCCCACGCCTGCGCGTCGTGCCGCAAGCTCATACATCTCGGGATCGGGCTTGCCGTGGACGACCTCGTCGCCGCAGGTCACCGTCTCGAAGCGGTCCATAAGGCCGAAGCGGGCGAAGTTTCTTTGGACGGTCGGCAGACGGGAAGAGGTTGCCAGGCCGACATGGGTTCCGGCGTCGCGCAAGGCATCGAGCACCTCGCGAGCACCCGGCTTGAGCTCAAGACCTTTGTCGGCAAGGTCGTTCTCGATCTTGCGATGCAGGCCGTACAGCTCTTCGGCACGGCCGTGATCGCCAACCTGGTCAGCGATGATGTCGATGACGCCCTCACGCGTACGGCCGATGAAGCTCTCCACCGTATCGGAGCTGAGACGGATGCCCGTCTGCTCGCTCATGATCCTCCACGACTCGACGCTCAGCCGCTCTGAATCTACCAAGGTGCCGTCCATATCGAAGATGACCGCCTTGATCATATCGCTTTCCCTCCGTGACGTTGGCGCCATGCCAATCCCGTTCGATTCCGCCGCCTATTGTGCCAGAATACGGGACGTTGATGGCCATAGCCGGCACACAGCGCCGATTTATCCCAAGGAGCACCATGACCAGCGATCTCACCCACAAGCTTGAAGAGCTTGTCGCGCTGCTCAAAAGCTACGGCGGCGTGGCACTCGGGTTCTCCGGCGGCGTCGATAGCACCTTTCTCGCCGCGGTGGGCGCGCGTTTCATGCCGCGGTCGACAACCCTCGTGCACCTCATCAATCCCTTTGCCGCAACGCCCGAGCAGAACTCGGTACGACAGCTCGCGCACGTCGAAGCCGACGGCACCAAAAGCGCGATGGGCCTTCCCCTCATCGAGATTCCCCTCGACACCCTCTCCATGCCCAAGGTTGCATGCAACGCACCCGACCGCTGCTATCAATGTAAGCTCGCAGGCTTCTCGCTCGTGGTTGCAGAAGCCCGGGCGCGCGGCATCCAAAGCGTAATCGACGGCAGCAACGCCGACGACGTCGATGACGATCGACCCGGCATGCGGGCCTTGCGTGAGCTTGGAGTACGCTCGCCCCTTCAAGAGACGGGCTGGCACAAAAGCGAGGAGCGCGCGTTGCTGAGGAGCTGGGACGTCCCCGTCTGGAACCTGCCTGCCGGCGCATGCCTCGCCACGCGCGTGAAGACAGGGGAGCCCCTGACCTCCGAGAAGCTCAACGTGGCCCGCGCGTGCGAGGACTACCTGCACGGCCTTGGCCTCAGACAGGTCCGCGCCCGCATCGAGGACGGCTCGGTTCGCATCGAAGCCGCCTATGAGGACCTGTCCTGCCTCGAGGCGCTCGCCGCAGGCGGGGCCGAAGACGTCGGGGCCGCGCCAGAACGGCGCTCGAGCGAATCCTCGGGGAACGATCGCGGAATCGGGCTTTCCCCCGCCATCCTCCACGAGCTCCGGCGCCTCAGCAATCGCAGGGTCGCCGCACGCGCCGAGGTATATCATTCTGGATAGAGAGCGTCGGCCGGCTCGTTCAACTTAAGGGGGCCGACGGCACATGAGCAAGAACGACCAGACTCCAAAAGAACTGAACACCATGCGAGCTGTTCTAGCCGGTATTCTCCTGCTCATACTCCTTGCACTTTTCTTCTTTCCAGAACTTCTCACCAACGACGCGCTCACCGCCGTCGTCGCGCTTGCCGGCGTTGCCGGCATAGTCCTTTCAGCTGCGGCGCTCCGCCTCACTCGCAAAAGGAAGGGCGACAAGTAAGAACAGGGTGAGCGGCAGGTCTGTCTCACTCCCGGAAACGTCCGCGCAAGCAAGCAGAGGGGCGCCCGAGAGCGCCCCTCTGCTACGTTTTCAAACCTTGCACTTCGCGCAAAGCGCTCCGCACAACCTACTTGTTGCCAGCGGCGCGGGCGTCCTGGTACTCCTTCACCAGGCGCTCCTGCACGTCGTGCGGAACCTGCTCGTAGCCGGCGGGCTCCGTGGTGAAGTCACCGGTGCCGCGGGACAGCGAGCGCAGGCGGGTTGCATAGTCCGTGAGCTCGGCATAGGGCACGGTCGCCGTGACCACGGTGTCGCCGCGATCGTTGGTGTCCATGCCTGTCACGCGGCCGCGGCTCGCAGACACATCGCCCATGACCGCGCCCGCATAGCTCTCAGGAATGGTCACGGTGATGTTCTCCATGGGCTCAAGCACGACGGGGCTCGCGTCGGCACACGCCTTCTGCAGGCCGATACGGGCGGCGGTGCGGAACGCCATCTCGTTGGAGTCGACCGGGTGATACGAACCGTCGTAGACGGCAACACGGATGCCCGTAAGCGGGAAGCCGGCGATCACGCCGCCCTTCATGGTCTCCTGGACGCCCTTGTCGACCGCGGGGATGAGGGCGCGAGGAATGTGGCCGCCGACGACCTCGTCCACAAACTCGTAGTCCGTGCCGTCGGTGAGCGGCTCGACGCGCAGCCAGCAGTCGCCAAACTGTCCGGCACCGCCGGTCTGCTTCTTATGGCGACCCTGGGCGCTTGCGACGCGGCGGATGGTCTCGCGATACGGAATCTTGATCGGCACGCTATGAGCCTTGACCTTCGTACGCTCCTCAAGCCTGTTGAGCAGCACGGAGACCTGCGCCTCACCCACCGCAGAGATGATCGTTTGGGCGGTCTCCTCGTCACGATCGATATGCATGGTGGGATCGGCGTCGCAGGCGCGCTCGACAAAGGTGAAGAGCTTCTCCTCGTCGCCACGATTCTCGGCCTCGATGGCGATGCGGTACTGCGAGTTGGGGAACTGGAAGGCAGCGGCCTCTACCTTGCCGGAGACCGACAGGGTGTCGCCGGTGTCGGCAGCGATCTTGGTGGTCACGATAATATCGCCCGCCTCGGCCTTGCCGACCTCGGTCATCTCGCGGCCGCACATGACATACAGGTGTGCCAGGCGCTCGCCCTTGCGGGTGCGCGCGTTCACCAGCTCGATGCCCGGCGTGAGGGTACCGGTAAGGACCTTGATGAAGGAGATGCGTCCCTGCTGCGGGTCGTTCAGGGTCTTGAAGACGAAGGCAACCGGACGGTCGTCGGTCGAGGAGATCTTCAGGGTGTCGCCGTCGACAAGCGGCATCTCGCCGTAATCCGTAGGGCTCGGGAAGTAGGTGACGATGTCATCCATGACGGAGTGGACGCCGAGCTCGCGCGTGCAGGAACCGACGAACACGGGGACGAAGAGGCGCTGGGCGATCGCCTTGCCAAGAAGGTTCTCGACCTCGTCCTGCGTGAGCGGCTCGCCCTCGAGATACTTCTCCATGAGGTCATCGTCCGCCTCGGCAACGAGCTCGCAAAGCGTCTCGCGCGCGGCCTCGGCCTGGGCGCGGTACTCCTCGGGAATGTCGTATTCGGTCTGCTTCACGCCCTCGCAGTGGCGCGCCTTCATGCGCACGATATCGATGACGCCCTCAAAGTCGTCTCCCGTGCCCCACGGCAAGGTCACGGCGCCCAAACGCATGCCAAAACGCTCGCGCAGCAACGCCATGGTCGAATCGTAGTCGGCGTTCTCCTTATCGATACGATTGATGAAGACGGCGCGGGCGAGGCGCAGGTCCTCGGCGGCATACCAGAGCTTGACGGTTGTGGGCTGCGGCCCCTCGGCAGCGTCAACCACAAAGAGCGCGGTCTCGCACACGCTCATAGCCGCATAGGCGTCACCGATGAAATCGGGATAGCAAGGCGCATCCAACACGTTGATGCGGTGGTCTTTCCAGTCGATCGGAGCGATCGATGTGGAGATGGAAACGCCGCGCTTGACCTCCTCGGCATCATAGTCAAGCGTAGGCTTCGTGCCCGCATGACCACCCAGGCGGGCAGTTTTGCCTGAAAGGTGCAACATCGCTTCTGCCAGAGAGGTCTTTCCTACTCCTCCCTGGCCAACCAAGACGACGTTCCTCACTTTGGCAGTCTCGGGTGCACCCATGGCAACCTCCTTTGGTTGGGGCGCACGGCTGCAAAGCCCCGCAGGCACAAGGCGACGCGGGAGAGCTTGGGCTGGCACCGTGCGCGCACAAACTCATACATTACTGACGAGACTACCCGTTGTTCCCAGGCGGCATGCCCACCTTTCGCCCAGCGCGCACTCGTTTGCGGTAAAGGGGGAGCGGCGCTCGATTGCAGGCGCCGCGTCAAACGAGAAAGGCCCCCGCGCCGCTGCGCAGGGCCCGTCTCGCCGCAAGTGCCCAAGATCGATGGACATGGGAGCTCTCCGCCCCCTGAACACACGACTCCCCGCCCCAGAAATGGCGACGGCTCCAGAGCTGGTCGGCCTGCGTGGACAACGGCAGGTCCCAACGTGGTCATTCGCCCAGCAACCCCTGCTGAATCGCGCGCATGATAAAGGTAGCCCCTTCGGCCCTGGTGCAACTGGAGGCGGTGCGGAGCTCGCCGTTGTTCCCCTTTAGGAGACCAATCTCCAAGGCCTGCAGAACGTTGTCTCTCGCCCACGCCGAAGTCGCCGGCGCATCACGATAGCCGGCGAACGCCGCCAGCGTCTCGTCGCTCACCGGGAACTGTCTGCCCGATGCCCTCAGCAGCATGGTGACGACCTGTTCGCGCGTAACGGGATCGTCCGGACGGAACCACTGCCCGCCAGCGGCCTCTACACCGCTGATGACGCCGGCCTGCACGGCCCAGTTGGCTGCACCCGTATACCATTGGCCGCCTCCAATGTCGGGCAGGTCCGTCTCGTTAACGGCGGTTGCCGCGTTGTAGCTCGCATCTGCCTCCGGCTCGAAGTAGCGCCACAGAATCGTTGCGAACTGAGCACGCGTCATATTGCCGTTGGGGTCGAATGCCGTATCGCTCACCCCGGACATCAGGTTGTTTTCAACCATAAATTCCAGGACTCCCGAAGTCACGTACCAATCGTTCTCATGAACGTCGCGGAACCCGTATGGATGCACCACCGCAGGCTCCCAATACGTCTGCCAGGTTACGCTGTCATAGCGCGTGTCCGGGCTCGAGAAATACTGATACCAATCATAGTGATCGAAGGAGAAGTAGTCTTCGGACTTCAGGAAGTATGTCTGGCGCACCACGGCCGGCGAGCCACCGATCGGGTCGTCCCACGTAACGTCGACGTGATACCACTGGTCGCCGACCATGATCTGGTTCCAAGCATGATTCATGTTGGGAGACTCGACGCCGCAGGCACCAAGACCGGCGCGGGCGCACAGGTCGCGGTATAGGTTGGCGTATCCCTCGCACACCGCGCTTCCATTGACCAAGGCGCCGTAAGCGCTGTGGATGTACTGGAAGGTGTCAGATGACCATGACTGTGCATAGGAGCAGTGGATGACGATGTAGTCGTGCAACGCCTTCGCTTTCTCCGCCTGCCCCATGCCGGCGTCTACCCAGTCGAGCGCTTCTGCGATCTTCGCCTCATATGTCGCCTTCATTGCGGGAATCTGTTCCATGGGAAAGTCGTACATGGGGATGATGTAGTCCGCCATGCCTGGCCGGTAGCCGGCATATCCGCCGCCGCTCACATAGAAGAGGTCCGGAAACGAGTTCTTCACCAGGTCGTACAGCGCCATCGCCTCATCGCCCGTCAGGTTGAACCGGCTGATATCGATCATGGTCTCGAGGCGCTGAATCGCCTGGCCGACATAGACGATCGCATCCGTCGAGACTTCGAGCGGCTCAACGACGGCTTGCGGCTCAAGGCCATAGGAGCCATCGGGGTTTTGCACCTGAACACATGTGTACGGAACCTCGACCACACCGTTTTCCTCGACCAGGTCCAACCACGGGGAGGGACCGGGATCCTCTTGGGCAAAGAGAGGGGTGGGCAGCGCGGCGGTCAGAGCAAGCGCAAGCATCGTCGCCAGAGCAACCACGAGGGCACGGCTCGATCCTGCCCGCTCTCCATGCATCCCTCGCTGGGCACATGGCGTCGCCGCCGTCACGTTTCGCAACACACCCATATGAAACCCCTTCCCACAGAGCGTTCGCGCCTGCTGCTATCGTAAGGGGTGTTATTCGATGTTGGGACGCCAAAGGCGCAGGCGGCACTGGCGGCTCGGCAAATGAGCGGATCGGCGCAGAGACGAATGAGGCGCACGGTACGAAAAAGGCCCCGCGCCGTTGCGCAGGGCCTTATCGCTCAAAAGCATATGTGCCAAGAGGCGCGAGGCTACTCGGCGGTCTCCTCGGCTGCGGCCTCCTCTTCGGCGACCTCGGCCTCGGCATCCTCGGAGACGAGCTCCTCGGGCTTGACGCCGACGAGCACCACGACGGTGGTGCGGATGTCACGATAGAGCGAAATCGTAACCTCGTGGGCACCGGCAACCTTGATGGGCTTGCCGAGCTCGACGCGCTTGCGATCGATCTCGGTACCCAGCTGCTCCTTGATCGCGTCGGCGATCATGGCAGCGGTGACCGAACCAAACAGGACGCCCTCGTCGCCAACCTTGACGTCAACGGTGACCTGCTTGCCATCGAGGGTCTCCTTGAGCGCGGTGGCGTCGGCCAGACGGACGGCCTCGCGCTTCTCGATGTTGTTGCGGCGCTCCTCAAGCTGCTTCAGGTTGCCCTTGGTAGCCGCAACGGCGAGCTTCTTCGGGAAGAGGTAGTTCTCGGCGTAACCCTGAGCGACATCGACGATATCGCCCTCGCCACCCTTGCCCTTGATCTCACCAAGAAGAACGACTTTCATGAGATCTCCTTCGAACGCACCGCGTGTGCGGCGCTTTGATTACGTAAGTGCCTCTGCGTCAGAACCACCGCGAGCAAGCTTGCGGAAGTTGGCCCAGACGTCGATGAGGCCGACGATGCTCAGGATAAAAGACATCGCCTCAATCCAGACTGCAAAGCAGATGATAAGCGGCCGAAGCATGCAACCCGTGCGCAGGCGCATGAGCATGCTGGAGAGCACGCCCAACCCCTGGGCAGCGAAGATGATACGGACGTTCATGAATACCGTCGCCGACACCGTGCGAACCACGTCTGCGTACGGAATGTCCGCAAACGAGGCGCCCATCCCCAGGATGGAGAGCGCGAGCGCTGCAACCGACCAAAGGGGGGCGTCGAAGTTCGCGAGCTGGGGAGCCCGGCAGGGAGCTGTCCCGCGAGGTGCGGCGACAAAAGCGCCGATGCCAGCGCCAACAGCATTCACCATGACCGTCAAAGAGTACACGAGAGGCCATAAGGCCCGCACGAGAGGCTCAGCGGCGCTGACGATTGCGTCGGAGGCGACGCCGTCTCCTGCCGCCAGGCGCACGGTCTCAAGCAAGGCCCCGCAGGTGGTCTCGGCAACGCCGAGGCCTTGTCCCGCGAGAATGATCGCGTCGACCGCCAAGCTTGCGAGAGTTCCCGCAACCACGACGGAAGACACGGCCGTGACGCTCGCGCGTCCGCGACACATGAGCGTCGCAAGCGCGAGCGAGGTGAATGCAGCGGGCACCAGGACCAGGCCTTGGGACAGACCGAGCATCGCCGCAAATGCGACGATGGGCACCACTGCTGCGAGCACCACGCCCACAAGAGCGCGGTGACCGCCACGATCGACGATAGTACGCGCCACGCCAGCAAGCAGCATGACGCCAAACAACGGGTACCAGCTCACCATCGCAACCGAGAGCGCAACGCCCACATACCACAGCGGCGACAGCGCGCCGCCCTGCTTGGGCGCTGGAACCAGCTCGTTTCCCGGGATGTTCTGGCTACCCTGAACCATCTGCTACGCTACAGCCTGTTAGCCGCGATCACGGCCGCCGCGGGAAGAAACCACGGGGACGGTGTACGGCAGCAGGGCCATCTCGCGGGCGCGCTTGATGGCGTTCGCGATGTCGTGCTGATGCTGCGTGCAAGCGCCAGTGACGCGACGGGGCTTGATCTTGCCGCGGTCGGTCATGTACTTACGGAGGAGCTGAGTATCCTTGTAGTCGATGTACTCAGTGCCCTCCTTGCAGAACTGGCAGTACTTACGACGCGGCTGACGTGCTGAATAATCATTAGCCATGTCAAAATACCTTTCTTGCGGCGCGGGAGCAGATGCTGCGCGCGCCCTCACTGAAGTCTGACGATCCCTAGAACGGGATGTCCTCATCGTAGACGTCCACCGCAGGCGGAGCCTGGACGGGCGCCGCAGGTTGGGGCTGAGACGCATACTGACGCGGCGCCGGGGCAGCAGGCTGCCCGTAACCGCCGTCAGGCGACTGCTGGCCGCGGCTCATGAACTCGATTTCATCGACGATGACCTCGAGCTTGCTGCGGCGCTGGCCGTCGCGTTCCCAGGAGCTGTAGCGGAGCTTTCCCTCGATCGCGACCTTGGAACCCTTGCTCAAAAAGCGGTTCACGGCCTCGGCGCGGGTCCCGAACATGGTGCAGTCCACGAAGTTGGGATAGTCCTCCCAGTCACCCGTCTGCGGATTGCGGCGACGGTCGTTGACCGCCACGCCAAACGAAAGCACCTGGGTGCCGCCGCTGGTCATACGCAGCTCGGGATCACGCGTGAGATTGCCCGAAATATTCACTCGGTTGATGCTCATGTGACTCACTACCTCTCAAACCTACTGCACGCATTCGCGTGCCGGGGCGCAGGCGCCCCCATCCGACGCTGTCGCTTACTCCTTGTCGTCGCGACGAACGATCATGTGACGCTCCACCGCATCGGTGATGCGAAGAACGCGATCGAGCTCGGCGATCTGGGTGGGATCTGCGTGGAAGTTGATGAGGGTGTAGTCACCTTCGGTGAGACCGTTGATCTCGTAGGCGAGCTTGCGCTTGCCCCACTCGTCAACGTTGTCAACCTTGCCGTTGCCCTCAGCGATCGTGGTGTCGATACGCTTCATGACGGCGAGACGGGTCTCGGGGTCGAGAGCGGGGTTGACGAAGAACAGCAGTTCATAGGCCTTCATGTGGTCACCTCCTCTGGGCATAAGGCTTCAGGTCGTGAAGGTGCGCCTGAAGCAGGAAAGGACTCAGAAACTATACCTTCTTGGACCGGAATTCTCAAGAAGTCGTTGAGCCCCATCATGACCTCCACAATTTGGCCTCCACCTGGCTTTCCTGGCCACGCGCTCGAAGAGGGCGCGCCTGGAACCACATCTTGCTACACCCCTCTTGCCACAATCTTTCACATCTCTTGTCGAAACCATCGCTCAGGCCTTGCCAATATCCAACAAAGGCATCGCTCGCCTGCTTGCGCGCGCCGACTGATGCAAATTCCCAATCGGGCAACGTGCACCGCCTGCGGCAGCTCCAGAGACTCTCCATGAAAAGACCCTGCAGGCATCTGCCCACAGGGTCCGCCATCAGCTATGTTCAAGCGCGTCCGCTAGCCCTCCGAAATCGGGCCGCCACCCTCGCGATCTGTCGAAGCGATCGGGCCGAACGCTTCATCGTCCTCGCCCTTCTCAGAGCCATCAACTGAGGACTGCTGGGGCAACACGGTAGTCGGAGCAACGCCGCTTTCCGAAGATGACGGCGAGGCGAAACCCGCCGCGGCATCGCTCGGCTTGTCGGGCGTCCTCGGCGTTGCCAGCGATCCCCCTGAAGAGTATTCGGAGGCCGAAGCGGACGCGGCGTATGCCGCAGGCGACCAGTCGCTAGGCGCGGCTCCGGCAACGGATGGGGCATCGGCGGCAGTCGCGCCCGGCTGTACCGGGATGTCAGAGGGCGCCGCGGGACCACCGCTTGCGGCGGCGTGGGTCGGCTCGCCCTGCGGGCTAAAGCCCGTCACCGTGGGCGCGCCGTCAGGCAGCGGATCCGAAGACAGCCCCCAACGATCGACCGAGAAGCGGCTGAACCACTGTCCGCACGCATTGATGTTGACGAGCTCCATAGACACCGTCACCACGGCACAGGCAAACACGGCAAGGATCATCAGCAGCACCGCCACGAGCATGAACGACGGGCCAAGCGAGAACAGCTGATGCAGCAGGTAGCCCATGCCATCGTGGCCCCACGAGTCGTAGCTGTAGCCTCCAGAGAAGACGATGCCCAAGGCGCCCCCTGCGATGAAGATGCCCCCGATGATGGCGAGCACCGCGCCGCACGCAACCACGATGGCAGTCGACGCAAGGGAGACTACGCACACCCGCAGAAAGCCGCCGAAATCTCGACCGACCATCTGGCACAGGCGATCGAGGCGCCAACCGGCGCCAAAGCTGTCATACAGCGTCGCGCGCATCATCGCCATATGGATAAAGGTCCCGAGCATCATTCCGACGGCCGCGCCCAAAAGGCCGATCCCGCGCAGGTTCATGTCGAAGTCCAAAAACCACGTCCGAAGGCCGACCGAAAGGGGCGTGAACGTAAAGCTCACCGCGCCCGCAGTAAGCACCCCGCACACAAGAGACGCCGCGATCCCCAGCGTGAGATACACCGCAAAGGCGCGGGCGCCGGTACCGAGAACCTTGCCCACATCGACGCCGCGCTGCTTGGGCGCCGCGTCGATTCCCCATGCGGTCAGGCGCGCCCATTCAAAGCCAAAGCCCAGAATCGCCATGGGTCCCACGATGGGAACCCATCCCACGAGCGCCAAGATCAGCACCGGCTTGATCCACCCCTTGTCGCGCGTGAGCATGTGCCACGACGACGTGAAACCAACTTGTTGAGAAAGCATCGTCACTCCTTGCTCGCCCTCGTACCTCGACCCGTAATTCAACGCTAAACGAACAGCAGCGTCCCCGAAAACGCCCCCAGCCGAGCATTCGGCGACATGGTTCTTCGCTGCAGCTGACTTGTCACGCCGACGCAGGCGTACGCATCGTCAAATACGTATCCATTTTCTCCGATTGTATAAGGCAGCGCGAGAAGGGTCGCCTCCGAATCGCCGCGCCGCGCGGCCTCGCACACCACCGCATCGGTATGTCGGCCATCCACATCGATCGAGCCGTCGTAGCACAGCACATACGCTTCGGGGGCGACGCGCGCAAGAAGCGTCTTGACCCCCTCGTACACCTCGTCGCTGCTGGCGGCTGGATGATCGGCCATCTCCATGCCGCTTGGGGTGCACACGACGGTGAACGGCATGAGCGCCCCATCGCGACGCAAGAGCTCGCATGCCTCCCAGAATGCATGGCGAACAGCCATCTCGAGGGCGCCGGCGTCTTCCAGCGCCCGGTCCGAGACCGATATCGCCGATGCCTTCGGCACCTCTCTTACCGAAGCCTGCCATGTCAGCGTATGTCGCATATCCTGTGTCATTCGTACATCTCCTCACGTTATCTGTGAGTGTAGATGCCATCCTGACGTCAGAACGTCCGATTCCGTGGTATTAAGAACAGCTTCCGCGCGATATAAGGGCGCCTTAAGTAATTTGAGCGACCTGCATCCTACCCAGAAGCGTGAGCACCACCTCTAGCTGCGACGTCCACAAAACGCCCGCAAACTGCATCAAATGCGGACCGTATGAAAAATCGCATTTGCATTGCGGGCGATATACGGTACAATTTCCTGTGCTTTACGGAGAGTTGTCCGAGTGGCCGAAGGAGCACGATTGGAAATCGTGTAGGCGTCAAAAGCGTCTCCAGGGTTCAAATCCCTGACTCTCCGCCAGATCATCCCACGGCGCACCACGGTGCGCCGTGTTCACCCCATGCGGAGGGGTGGCAGAGTGGTTGAATGCGGCGGTCTCGAAAACCGTTTATCCGGTGTTCCCGGGTACGAGGGTTCGAATCCCTCCTCCTCCGCCAGTTTCCCTTTCTACAACCAAATCATTTGAGACCTATAGCTCCTTGCAACTGGTTGCAGGAGGGATTCGAACCCGTAGGGCGCGGAGCGGAGCAAACGTGATAAACGTTTGCCGCGCAGCGCGCAAGGAGGCCACAGGCCTCCGCAGCGACCCGGGGCTTGCGCAGCAAGACCCGGACATCCCTCCTCCTCCGCCAGTTTCCCTTTCTACAACCAAATCATTTGAGACCTATAGCTCCTTGCAACTGGTTGCAGGAGGGATTCGAACTATGGCGCTCTCGCCATGATGTCGATTTCACATGGCAGCCCTCCGCTGGAACCGCACGACTCCGGCTCGACCCATGTCATCAAGACGAATAACTGTATATTGATATATTTCTATATAATATACGTTCTTTTTCATATATACCGAAAAAGAATCTACCACCATTTGCCGAAATGATATTCAAACCCGCCCAATCCCGACGCCAGCTTCTGTACGATGGTCCCATCGGCCGCGCTCACCGACACCCCTGAGCGGGCGCACACCAGACGAAGAAGTGGAGGGCATCATGCTGGAGGATTATCGCAAGGCGCGCAAAGCTGGCATCAAGCAGATCCAACGCGACGTCGCAGCAGGCCGCTATCCTTATCCTCCGGCACTCGACGATATTCTGAAAGGCCAGGGCTCACAAGGCGAAATCCCCATAGGCCTTACCGAAATCGATACGGCACTCATCGCCGGCACCAAGACGCGTGGCCGGCAGAATATGTTTTCAAGCGACTTCATGCCCCTTCCCGAAGCATCTTCGGAGTTTGCGGGAAAATGGAGCAGCCTCATCGATTCCCAGCGCGAAGAGGGCCTTCGAGACCCCATCATCGTCTATGAGTTCATGCAGCGCTTCTATGTGCAGGAAGGCAATAAGCGCGTCTCGGTCATGCGCTATCTCAACATGCCGACGATCCTCGCCAGCATAACGCGTGTCGTCCCCATGCCTTCCGACTCCAAGGCGTTTCGTGTCTATCAGGAATTTACGCGCTTCTATGCGGTCGCTCCCGTCTACGGCATTCTTTTCGATGAGGAGGGGTCCTATGTTCGCCTAGCGGCAGCCCTGGGCGAGACGCTCGACCGCGCCTGGCCGGACGAGAAAGTCAAATCTCTCAGCACGGCCTTCTATACCTTCTCTTCTGCCTGGAGGCGCAAGGGCGGCACCTATTTGGACATGGCGGTGGGCGAGGCGTTCCTCATCTACCTGAAAGTCTACGGCCTGGGCGAAGCGGCGGGAAAAAGCGAGCGTGAAGTCGATGACATGGTCGAACGCATGTGGAGCGAGTTCGTGGTGTCGTCGAAACCGGACGCCATAGACTATCTGGAAAACCCCACCCCTTCAAAGCCTAAGCTCCTGCCCGAACTCAAGACCATCTACAAGGGGGCAGTGCTTGCCAAGCCTTTCCGCGTGGGATTCATATACGAGGGAAACCCCGTGCTCGATGGATGGGAGGCCCTCCACGATCAAGGTCGACGCACGCTCGAGGCGCGTTTGGGGGCTACGGTGAAGACGGCGGCCTATCCCGACTGCAAGGCAGACGACGAGTTCGACTGGGCAGTCGACGAAGCGCTCGACGCTGGATGCGACCTCATCGTGACCGTCCATCCGACCCAGATGACCCAGGCGCTGCGCGCTGCGGTGGCACACCCCGACGTCGACGTCATCAACTGCTCGGTAAGCCTTTCACATAGCGCGGTCCGCACCTTTTACGGCCGCATGTACGAAGCGAAGTTTCTGCTGGGAGCGCTCGCCGCCTCTATGGCGGAAAACCACAAGGTGGGCTATGTCGCCGAGACCCCGGTGTTCAGCACCGTGTCGGAAATCAACGCCTTCGCCATCGGCGCCGCCATGATCGACCCCAAGGTCACGGTGTACCTGAAGTGGTTCTCGGCAAAGGACTATGACTGGAAACGCGAGCTCCATGAAGAGGGGGTGCGCATCGTCTCGGGGCGCGACTATCCCGTCCCCGCAAAACCCGACGAGCCCTGGGGCCTGTACCGCGTCGAAGACGATGAGACGGCCACGCATCTCGCAGAGCCCGTATGGCAATGGGGTCGGTATTACGAGCTCATCGTGCAATCCATCCGCAACGATGCCTGGAATCGTGAAAGCAGCGTGCGGCCAGACAAGGCCCTGAACTACTGGTGGGGCATGCGGACGGGCGTCCTGGACGTCAAGCTATCGGGAAGCCTTCCCCGAGGGCAGCGCGTACTTAACGAGGTGATTCGACAATCCGTCTTGAGCGGGCGCATCAACCCGTTCGCCGGCGAACTCGTTAGCCAAAGCGGCGTCATCCAGCAGGAAGGCGACGGACGCCTCTCGAGCGAGGAGATCGTTCGCATGCGCTGGCTGAACGAGAATGTCGTAGGGCGCCTTCCCGAACAGCGAGAACTCTCTGAGGACGGCCTGGAGAAGGTCGAGGTCGCCGGAGTGATACCGCTCGACCCCAGCGCCCTTGTACAGTCGGGAACCGCGCAATGAGGATCTTGGGCATCTCGGATGTCGAGGAGGACTGGCTCACCACCTATTACGACCACGAGCGTATGCGCGACGTCGACCTCATCATCTCATGCGGGGATCTGCCCGCGCGCTACCTGGAGCACATCGTGACGCTCGCCAACGTTCCCTTGCTCTACGTGCCCGGCAACCACGATACCGACTATGCTCGCCATCAGCCCGAGGGATGCATATCCATCGAGGGCGGCATTCGGTCTTTCCGGGGGCTCCACATCATGGGCCTCGGCGGCTCGCTGAAATACAACGGGACGGTCTATGGCTTTTCCGAACAGGAGATGCGCTGGCGCGCGGCAAAGATGTCGCTGCTCGCGCAGTCGACGGGAGGGGTCGATATCCTGGTCACCCATGCCCCGATTCGCGGATTCGGAGATCTCGACGACCTCCCCCACCGCGGATTCGAGGCCTTCGATACGCTCGTGGAGCGTCTGCGCCCGCGCCTCATGCTGCACGGGCACATTCACATGGCATATGGCCGCGTGGCGCGCACGCGCACCCATCCTGTAGGAACCACGGTTATCAATGTCTGCGGCGCCCATATCATCGACATCCCCGACGACGAGCTGCCTGCCGCAGGAGAGAGACGCGGGCTGCTCAAGGTGGACGAAGTCTAGAATGCGGCGGCGCGCCGAGAGGTCCACATCCCGGCGCGCCGCCTTGTCGGGCAAGACGAGCCCGACCCATCGCATGAGGCAGGCGCTTGCCTACATGCTTCCCAAGCACACGGCACCAGTCTGGCGGATGCCGGTACGGTAAACGTTCTGTGCGCCAAAGTAACCGGCCATGAAGTCCACATAGGCATCGGTCTTGTCCTTGGGCACCGCACACATGATCACACCGGCGAACCCGCCGCCGTGCAGGCGGCACACGCCCGCGCCGGCGCGACGCAGGAAGATTTCAGTAAGCGCGAGCGCGAGCGGAATCGACTGTTCAGAGGGGTCGCTCGCGACATAGGCATTCTGCAGCCACTTCCACGAGGAGTTGCCCGAAGCCTCGATCATCTCGAGCACCTTGGCCTTGTCGCCGGCCTCGAGCGCCGCCACGGCGGTGTCCACCCGGCCGCACTCCTCGAAGTAATGCAGGGCGCGCAGAATGGCACGGTCGTTGCCCACGCCCTCGCGCACGGCCTCCAGGTTCTCAAGCAGCACGTCCTCGTTGGTCTCGCAGAGGTTCTTCACGCCCAGGGCGGCGGCGACCTCACGCATCTCGCCCGGCACCGAGGAGTACTCGGCCGAGAGGTCCGCATGGCCCTTGCCCGTGTTCACGATCACCAGGTCAAGGCCCAAGGCGTCGTAGGAGAAATCGACCTTGCGATACCTCACGCCGTCTGAGAAATCCAGCAGGATGGTACCGCCCACCGCGCAGGCCATCTGGTCCATGAGGCCCGAAGCCTTGTCCCAGAAATGGTTCTCGGCGTACTGGCCGATGCGGGCATAGTCCGCGCTCGGGATGGAATCGCCGTTGAACAGGTGGTCGATGATGGTGCACACGAGCATCTCGAACGAGGCCGAGGAGCTCACGCCGGCGGACGGGATGACCTCAGAGGAGACGGTAGCGTTGAAGCCGCCCACCTCGTAGCCCATATCGCGGGCCGCGACGATCATGCCCGCCACGAGCGACACGGTGCCCTCGCAGTGCGGGGTCTCGGCGGCGGTGGCGACGTCGATGACGACCTCCTTGTCGTAGCCCTCGCTCGTGATGTGCACCTCGCCGTCGGCACGCTTGGCAGCCGCTGCGACCGTGTCCATGGTGATGCTCGCCGCGAGAATCTTGCCGCCGTTGTGGTCGGTGTGGTTGCCGATGATCTCGGTGCGGCCCGGAGCGGAGTAGAACTCGAGCTCTGCCTCGCCATAGAGCTCGTGATACCACGTCTCCAGGTGCTCGAGGCGTTTGCGGGCCACCTCGGCCGCCTTGCCGTACACCAGCGGCAGCATAACGCTGTCCTCGTTACCCATCATGTCCTCCGTCTCTTATTTGACGCTTTCGATAAAGCGAGCGAACGCCTTGCGTCCCTCATGCGTGTCGGCAAAGACCGCACACTGCTCGAGCACCTTCGAGAACACCTGGCCGATTTCTTCCTGGAGCACGTCATCGAGCGCGTCCGCGTCGGCCTGCTTGATGCCCGACAGGTTCTCGGGCCGGTACTGCGGATACTTCTCCAAGATCTCGGCCGCCCAGGCGGCGTGCGCGGCGACCTCGGGCACCTGGGCGGGGTCCTCGCCGGCAAGAATCACCTTGCGCAAGCGCTGCATCTCGCCCAGCAGGCGGGAGGGCAGGACCGCAAGCCCCATGACCTCGATGAGGCCGATGTTCTCTTTCTTGATGTGGTGCAGCTCCGCGTGCGGGTGGAAGATGCCGAGCGGATACTCGTCGGTGGTGCGGTTGTTGCGCAGCACCAAGTCGAGCTCAAAGAGCTTGCCGCGGCGGCGCGCGATGGGCGTGATGGTGTTGTGCGGGGTGCCGCCCGTGTGCGAGAGCACCCCCACCGACTCGTCGGAGTAGCCGCGCCAGGCGGCGAGGATCTTCTCGGCGAGCCTCACGAGCGGCGTGGGCTTCTCGGCATCCAGACGGATGACCGACATAGGCCACTCGACGATACCCGCCTCGACCTCCTCGAAGCCCGGAAAGGTGAGCCGCTCGCGCAGCTGCGCCTTGGCCATGGCGAAGGTGTAGCGGCCTCCCTGGTAGTGCTCATGCGTGAGGATGGAGCCGCCCACGATGGGCAGGTCGGCGTTGGAGCCCAGCGTGTAGTGAGGGAACTGGTCCACGAAGTCCAGCAGGCGCACAAAGGTGGTGCGGTCGATCTTCATGGGCACGTGCTGCTCGGAGAGCACGATGCAGTGCTCGTTGTAGTACACATACGGGCTGTACTGCATGTACCAGCGCTCGCCGCCTGCCAGGCGCAGCGGCATGAGGCGGATGGTCTCGCGCGCGGGGTGGTCGAGGCGCCCCGCGTAGCCCTCGTTCTCGCGGCAGAGCTGGCAGCGCGGATACGGCTCGGGGCCACCCTCCTTCTGCTTCTCGAGCGCAGCGGCGATGGCCTTGGGGTCCTTCTCGGGCTTGGACAGGTTGATGGTGATGTCCAGGTCGCCGTAGCGCGTAGAGGTGACCCACTTGCGGTCGCGCGCGATACGGTAGGTGCGGATGTAGTCGGAGTCGAGCGAGAGCTTGTACAGATAGTCGGTGGCCTTCTCGGGCGAGACGCGCAGCCGCTCGCGGAACTCGCGCACCACGTCGCTCGGACGCGGCGTGACCACGCCCATGAGGCGCGTGTCGAGCAGGTCGCGACTTGCGATGCCGCCATCGATGACGCCGCGCGAGACGGCATCGTCCAGCAAGGCCGCGAGGATCTCCTCGAGCGAGGGACAGGCCGCTGCCGCCGTAAAGCGGGCGCACGCCCGCTTGGGCACAAAGGTTCCGGCTGGCTCATAGCGCAGAATGTCAAACATGCCGTTTGACGCATAGGTGACATCGCTCTTGCCGATCAGGCCCCGCTCCAATGCGTAGGCGACGAGCGCCGCCACGCCGTCCTCGGGACCCGAAAACCACGTACGGTCCATGTTGGCTTCCCTTCCCCGCCGGCTCTCAAACCGGCGGAAACCTTAGTCGATTCGCTCGAATCGGTACATGCGACTCGCATACGGTGCACACGACACCGGCAGCGGCAAACCCGCATCCATGAGGGCATCCGCCATGAAGATGCGCCCCGAGACCGCCTCACGGTAGGCGGCTCCAGGAGTCAGGCCGCGCGGCGTGACATATTCGGCCTCGCCGTAGCCCTCGACCTTCATCACGACGGCAAACACCACGGCGCAAGATCCGTCTTCGGTCGCATATTCCCAGGCAAAGACGTCGTCTTTTGGCGTGGTGAGACGGTATAGCAGGCCCTCGCGCACGAGCGGCTCGATCTCGCGATAGGTCGATACCTGGCCGCGGATGATCTCGCAAGCGCGCTCGGGAAGTTCGAGCAGGTCGAGCTCGTATCCAAAGCCGCCGCCAGCCATTGCCACAAGGCCGCGCGCCCCCAGCGGAACGTCGCGCCCGTTGACCTCATTGGGACAGGCGGAGACGTGCGCGCCCATGGTGCTCGCCGGATAGATGAGCGACGTGCCGTACTGTATGGTCATGCGGTTGTCCGCGTCGGTGTTGTCGCTCGTCCAAATCTGAGGCGTGTAGTACATCATGCCCGCATCAAAACGGCCGCCGCCAGCCGAGCAGCCCTCGAAGAGCATGTTGGGATAGCGCTCGTGCAGCCGCTCGAGTAGATCGTACAGGCCGAGCATGTAGTCGTAGAGCACCGTGCCCTGGTTGCGGGTGCCATGCGAATACACATCCACGATGCTGCGGTTGTAGTCCCACTTTACATACTCGATGTTCGCCGAGTCGAAGACGGCGCAGAGCTGCTCGTAAAGATTGTCGCGCACCTCGGGGCGCGAGAGGTCGAGCACGAGCTGGTCGCGGCCGAGCACCGGCTCTTTTCCTGGCAGGGCGAGCACCCAGTCGGGATGAGCGCGGAACAGGTCGCTGTCCTCGCTTACCATCTCGGGCTCCACCCAGATGCCGAATTTGAGCCCGAGCGCGTTCACGCGTTCCACCAGATCGTGCAACGAGCCGCCGAGCTTCCCCTCGTTCACCGTCCAGTCACCAAGCGCGCGGAAATCGTCGATTCGGTTGCCAAACCAGCCGTCATCCATGACGAGCATGTCCAAACCGAGCTCGGCGGCCTTCTCGGCAAGCCGCAAAAGTGAGTCGCCGGTAAAGTCAAAGTAGGCGGCCTCCCAGCTGTTGATGAGCACCGGGCGCGGGCGGTCACGCCAAGGGCCGCGCACGATGTGCTCGCGAATGCAGCGGTGCAGATTCTGCGAGAGGCGACCGAGGCCGGCGTTGGAGTAGGTGAGCATGACCTCGGGGGCGACGAGCTCATCGCCCGGCTGGAGCGGATAGGAGAACTGGTTGTCAGAAAGTCCCATCTGCATGCGGGTCTGCTCGTACTGGTCGCGCTCCACCTGTGCCTCAAAGCCGCCGCTGTACACGAAGTTCATAGACCAGCAGCGACCCGCGGTCTCGGTGGTGTGGCGCTCGGTCAAGATCATGGCAGGGTTGTACTGGTTTGAGGACATGCCCCGGCGGCTCCCCACGCGGAAAGCGCCGTTACCCACCGGATGGCGGTCTGGGCGGCGCTCCATGGCATGGCGACCGTTCAGCGTGATCACATCATAATCACCATGGACAAAATCCAGGCAGGCCGTCTGCGCGCGCGTGACCGTGACCGCTTTTTGCCCAACGTTTCTGATGACCGCGGCACGGGTGATGACATCCATATGTGGCAGGACGCCGTACAGAAGCTCCACCTCAAGCCCCAGGCGCGGGTCACCGAGTGTGATGGAGAGCGTCTTCGCGTCGTCCCCCTCACCAGCATAGGCCGCCGGCAGCCCCGGCAGGCCGTACTTGCCCTCGCGCAGCTCGTGACGCACGTAGCGCAAGTCGCAGCCCCACGCGCCCTCGGCGTCGCGCACCTCGAACAGCGGGCAGCGCATATCTCCCGTGCCTTGGAAGGGGTACTCCTGAGGGAGCACGTCGAGCGAATAGGTCCTGTCGGCCACATCATGCGGAGATCCGCACATGCCGCTGCGGTCGGCATAGGTGATGAGGTAGTCCATGGTGCCCTCGGTACGAGAGCCATAGTAGAGATGAAGCAGGTATCCAAACCGGTCGACCTGCATCTGATAGGTCGATCGATCCGTATGGATAGTAAAGGTCTTCGTCTCGGAGTCATAGACAAGCGGCATGGTTCCTCAGGCTTTCTGTATCGTTACAGGGTGTTTGAAGTTTCTATCGCCCCACACCGTCGGGCCCTGTTGCCAGGGCCCGACAGGGGGGTGAGAATCTGCATCAGTATAGCTGCGGCACCTAGAATATCCAGCGGATTTATGCCCCGATGCCAAGGCTCACCGCTACTTCACGGCACCGTTGGTGACACCGCCGATGATCTGCTTCTGCGCCACGATGTAGAAGATAATCATGGGCAGCATGGCAAGCAGGTAGCTGGCAAATGCCAAGTTGTAATTGGTGGAGAAGGCGGTCTGGAAATTCATCTGCGCGAGCGGCAGCGTGTTCACACCCGAGCCTCCCATGATGACGAGCGGCGTCATGACGTCGTTCCACACGGCGAGACCGGTGATGACGGCCACGGTGGCATGCATGGGCTTCATGAGCGGGAAGATGACCTTCCAATAGGTGGTCCAGGTGCTGGCGCCGTCGACGCGGGCGGCCTCCTCCAGCGCGATGGGGATGTTCTTCAGGTAGCCGGTGTAGAGCATCATGTTCATGGGCATGTAGAAGACCACATACAAGATCATGACGCCCACCATGTTGTCCAGGTGCATGATGGCGGTCTGCTTGACGAGCGGCATCATGAGGATCGCGAAGGGCACATACATGCCGGCGATGATGAAGTAATACGACCACTTGAAGATGCGCTTCTTGTCCATGTTGCGCCCGATGGCGTAGGCGGCGAGGCTATGGATCAAGATGGACACGACCACGGCGACCACCGTGATGATGAGCGAGTTCAGGAAGGAATTGAAGAAGTCCGTAACCTGAATCGCCTCAATGAAGTTGTCAAGGCTCCAAGAGCTCGGCAGCGAGAGGATGCCGGCGATGTCGTTGGTCATCTCGGACGGGTCCTTGAAGGCGATGACCACCGCCATATACAGCGGGAAGATGATGGTGATGAGACCGATGATGAGCAGGATGGTGATTGGCCAGTTAACCCGCTCTTTGACCTTTTCGGTGTTAGCCATTAGAGCTGCTCCTCCTTACTGTTCAAGAACTTGGTCTGCAGGATGGAGACCACGGCGATGAGGATGAAGAAGATCACCGCGTTGGCGCACTGGTAGCCAAACTGGCCGCCGGCAAGGCCGTTGTTGTAGATGAGGTAGGAGATGGACTCCGTCGACTGGGCCGGGCCGCCCGACGTCATGGAGACGATCTGGTCGAAGACCATGAGCATGTCCTTCATGACAAGAACCATGTTGGTGGTGACGCTTGGCATGATGAGCGGGAACGTGATGTAGCGGAACTTGTCCCAGCCGGTCGCGCCGTCGAGCGCTCCTGCCTCGTAGACATCCTCGGGAACCGATGAGAGGCCGGTCAGATAGATGATGGTGGTCTGGGCGCATGCCTGCCACACCACCACGATCACGATGGCGACCCATGCCCACTCGGTACTCGCGAGAATCGATTCGGTGCCGGTGATAGCCGGGACGATATAGGTGAAGAAGTAGCTGAACACGTAGCCGACGACCAGGCCGCCCAGAATGCGGGGGACGAAATACAGGCCGCGCAGGGCACTCTTGAACTTGATCTTGCTCGACAGCCCGATAGCCAGAATGAGCGAGATGATGTTTGTGCCGAGCGTTGCCACCACGGCAACCTTAAACGTGAACAGATACGAGTTGAGCACGCGGGCGTCACTGAACAGGTCCAGGTAGTTCTGCACGCCCACGATGTTGAACGCGCCGTACCCCTTGGAGTCGGTAAAGCTATAGAAGAAGCCCGTGAGCAGCGGGAATGTGTTGAATGCTACAAAGAGCACAAGCACCGGGATGAGGATCAGCATGAAGGTGCGATTGCGATCCGACCCGTTCTTGGCCATTGCGAGATTTGCCATGTCCTCTCCTCCTTACTCTTGGCTCTCGGCAGCTTGGACCTTACGGATGACGCTGCGGTTATAGCGCTGCCAGTCGGTATCCCACTTCTCCAAGAACGCGTCGATGTCCTTGCTGAGCAGCATGGTCTGGAGCTGTGCATCGCACGCCATGGCTGAGGGATAGGAGTGGTCGAGGTAGTCGAGCACCTTGCCCTCTTCAATCCACTCGGCAACGCCGTCGAACAGCGGATCGAGCGTGAAGTCACCCTCCAGGCACGGGATGGCGCGCTGGTCGTCGATATAGGTCTGGATGTTCTCCGGCTGAGCCAGGAAGGAGATCATCTCATAGACGGCATCCTTGTGCTGGCAGCTCTCGGCCACGCACCACTGCAGGTCGACGCCGGAAACCACGATGCGGTCGTCGGGATTCTTTGCAGAGGGCATGGGGAACATGCCGATATTCATCTCGGGATTCACCGAGAGAATCTGCGGCACGGCGAAGCTGCCGCATGGATACATCGCCGCCTGCCCACGTGCGAAGGCGGTGCAGGCGTCGTTGTAGCTGTAGGCAAAGGGGCCTTCCTCGGCGTAGTCGAGCATCTGCAGCATCATCTCGGCGGGCTCGCGATAGTAATCCGAGAACTTCGCGGTTCCGGCATTCACCTGTCGCGCCAGATCGGAGGGCACGAGGTTGGTGGTGATGGAGTTCCACGGCGACAGGATCGTCCACGTGTCGAGGTAGCCGAGGTAGAACGGCAGCACCTCTCCCTCTGCCTTGATCTCGTCGCACAGGGCGATGAGCTCGTCCCAGGTGGTGGGAATCTCCCAGCCCTTTTCCTCAAACATGTCCACGTTGTAGAGCATGCCTGCGGCATTGGCCACATACGGCACGCCAAAGACGCCGTCCATGGGCACGTAGGTGACGCTCTCCAAGATGTCGCGATAGGCAGGGTTGACTTCCTCCATGGTGGGGCAGTCCGACACGTCGGCAAGGATGTTTGAGTCGGTAAAGCTCGCGTAGTCGGCGTCGCCACCGATGCCGATGACGTCAGGATAGTTCTCGCGCACAAAGCGGGTCTTCATGACGGTCACGGCGTCGGCGGGACTTTGGATATTGAGATAGATGTCGTCGTGGGTCGAGTTGAACTCATTCATGAGCTGCTCGAAGATGCTCACGGCCTCCTGCTTATAGGAGACGATCTCCACTTCGACCTTGCCGTCCGAGCGCTCGGTTGTGCAGCCGCTGAACAGAAGCGAAGCCGCCCCGGCAGCGCCGAGGCCCAGAAGCGAGCGTCGTGTGATTGGCTTATGCAGCATGCTTTACGCTCCTTCCGCTTAGTGAACGATGGCCAGCTCGGACTGCTTGTCGAAGACGTGCAGCTTGTCGACGTCGAAGGCGACCTTGATTCGGCTGCCCACGCGCGCCGGATTGGTGGCGGAGACATGGCTGGAAATGGCGCCGCCATCGACGTCGGCGTAGATCATGGCCTCAGATCCCAGCAGCTCGTAGACGGTGACCACGGCGTCGATCGTTTCGGAGAGGTTCTTGTGCTCAGAGTATTCGTTGGAGTCCACGACGTCCTCGGGCCGGATGCCGGCGACGACGACCTTGCCCACATACCCCTTGTCCTTAAGGACCTTGCCCTTGGCGTCAGGAAGCGTGATGACGTTTTTGCCAAAGGTGAGGGTCACCTTGCCGGCGGCCTCGCCCACCGCGGCGTCGATGAAGTTCATCTGCGGAGAGCCGATGAAGCCGGCCACGAACAGGTTGCACGGCTCGCCATACAGCTTAGACGGAGTGTCTACCTGCTGCATGACGCCGTCTTTCATGACGACGATGCGGGTGCCGAGCGTCATGGCCTCGGTCTGGTCGTGCGTGACATAGATGATCGTTGCGCCCAGACGGTCATGGAGCTTGGAGATCTCGGCGCGCATCTGGACGCGAAGCTTGGCGTCGAGGTTGGAGAGCGGCTCGTCCATGAGGTAGACCTTGGGGTTGCGCACGATGGCGCGGCCCATGGCGACGCGCTGGCGCTGACCGCCGGAGAGCGCCGAAGGCTTGCGGTCGAGAAGCTTCTCAAGGTCGAGAATGCGGGCGGCCTCGCGCACGGCCTTGTCGATCTCGGCCTGCGGAGCCTTGCGCAGCTTCATGGGGAAAGCCATGTTGTCGTACACCGTCATGTGGGGATACAGCGCATAGTTCTGGAATACCATCGCGATGTCGCGATCCTTGGGCTCGACATCGTTTACGACGCGGCCATCGATCTTGAGGGTGCCCGAGGTGATGTCCTCAAGACCGGCGATCATGCGCAGCGTGGTCGACTTGCCGCAACCAGAAGGGCCGACGAAGATGATGAACTCCTTGTCGGCAATCTCCAGGTTGAAGTCCTTGACGCCCTCATAGCCGTTTGGGTACTTCTTTCCAATGTGTTCGAGTGAAAGTCCTGCCATGACACAGCCCCTTCCTGCGCGCTCGGCCTCCTCCGGACCGGCGGCATATCTTTACCGTGTCTTCATTCTATGTTGTCATTATTCTTTCTTTTATTATAAGTTTGATATATTTTATTCATAAATTAGTGTTATTGCAGGTATATAGGTATATATTTCCTAATACTCTTTCTCACATCTTTCGCCAAACGGTATCTTTTACGCTGCCAACGGACTACTTCCGATATGCTATCTAGGCCTATTACCTCGTAGTTTTTTATCTTTAGCACTATCAAGTCATCAGTTGAGCATTTCTCGCATAATGGGTTATATATCATTATACTAGTTGTATTCCATAATAATTTATTGTATTTGGAGTTAAATAGTGCTTTCTGGTATATATAGTTGGTAACGGGTTTGGCCTGACAACGCAGTAGGGGTATTGTCTTGGCATATTGTATGAACAAATAGGAGTTGTCCCATGCCTGTTCATGACCTGCAGTTCGCTACGTTCTCCGGCAGCAACTTCATCGACCTCATGCCATATCAATATGGCCGCGAGATCTGCGAGCCCGGACATGCCTTCGGTCCCGCTCAGAGGCGGCACTACCTCTTCCATTACATCATCTCGGGTCGCGGGACGCTCATCGCTACTGACGACAACGGCGAGCAAAGGCGCTTTGAGCTTTCAGCGGGCGAGGGCTTCCTCATCTTACCCGGACAGGTCAACACATACCTCGCCGATATGGAGGATCCCTGGGAATATACCTGGGTCGAGTTTGACGGCGCCGTGGTAAAGGAGACCATTCGCGCAACCGGCCTAACCAGCTCGTCCCCCGTCTATCGCTCTGCCGACAACGACCTGCGCGACGCCATGGAGCAAGAGATGCGACACCTCGTCAACCACCGTGACGAGTCGCCGTTCCATCTCGTCGCACACACGTATCTCTTTCTGGACTATCTGAGACGCTCCATCGTCCCGCGCCAGCTTCCCGCGACGAGCAAGCTGCAAGACTTCTACATCCGCGAAGCGATCTTGTTTATCGAGCAGAACTACCAGAATGACATCTCGGTTGAAGACATCGCTCAGCAGACCGGGCTCAACCGAAGCTACTTCGGCAAGGTATTCAAAAGCGTGGTCAACAAATCGCCGCAACAGTATCTCATCAACTTCCGCATGGGCAAGGCGACCGAACTCCTCAAGCTCACCGCCTTATCGATCGGTGAGGTCGGCAAGGCCGTGGGATATCCCAACCAGCTCCATTTCTCTCGAGCGTTCAAATCGGTCTTCGGCATGTCTCCCCGCGAGTGGCGCAAAGAGAACACGCAGCAAGAGCCGCCGGTGCGCTAGCTTCTGCACGCACTCGCCATCTGACAGGTATCATAGGAGCGGCGCGGGCGGAGCTCCTCGCCCGAGCCGCCGCCGCATCATCCCGCCACCGCTCTTCGGTTGAGCCAACTTCCATGAAAGGACGCCTTCATGACCGCTCCCCTCGTCGCCGGCATCGCCGCCGTCGCGATGGTTACCACGAACGGCGATGCCCCCGCGCCGCAGGTCTCTATCCCGCTGTGGATCGAGATGGTCGCGGTGGTGGTGGCGTCGGTATCCGGCGTTCTTACGGCTCGCGAAAAGAAGCTCGACCTGGTGGGCGCCGTGTGCCTCGCGGTCACATGCAGCTTGGGCGGCGGTCTTCTGCGCGATATGACCCTGCAGGTGGGAAACGTCTACATCTTGAACCAACCGCTTGCACTGCCCGCGGCAATTCTGACCGCCACGGTGGTATTTATCATCCCCTCGGTCGTGGAGCGACAAGACAGGCTCATCGCCATACTCGACATCTTCTCGGTGGGCCTGTATGCCGCTACCGGCGCCGACAAAGCCCTCGCCTACGGATTCAACCCCCTTATCGGCATCACCATGGGCTTTTTCACCGGCGTGGGCGGAGGCATGTTGCGCGACGTCTTCCTGGGTCAGACCCCGTATATCTTCCAGCGCAGCAACTTCTATGCCGTTGCCGCCATCGCCGGGGCCGCCGTGTACGTCGCGTTTGACGCCGCCGGAATGTCGCACGTGACGGGTGTGGTCGCCTGCGTAGCGGTGACCATGGGACTCCGTTGGATCTCGCTGCACTACAACATCATGAGTCCCACCGAGGTCGATCTTGCCAAGATGGTCCCCCATGGCCGGAGAAGGCGCCGTGGAAGCGATGCTGAGGATACCGACCAGCGGGAGCCGGCCGCCAAGCCACGCCTGGATCGCCCCGACCGCTCCAGCTCAGAGCTTGCCAATCGCCGGCGCCGCACGCTTGCAGACATCGATCGTCGCCGCGAGGAGGAGCGCCGCGAGGAGGCCGTCGCGCGCATCAAGCGCATGCGCCGCAAACGCCGCCAGCGAAAGCTCGACATCTAGGGAAACACTGATTGATTGATTTCTCGTGCCTCGCATCGGCATCGAAGCCCATCCGCTTATCAGACAGGTGCCGGCACCGGCGGGAACCCCTCTCAAAAAAAACCAGGCGGCACGACGCAAAGCGACCCGGAACACAGAAACGCCGGCCCATAAGGGCCGGCGTTCACAGAAGCCATCTTGGCAAGTCCTCGACTCACCCAGTCCAGGACAAACGGACGTTACTTGTTCACCTGACCGGAGCGAACAGCAGCCTTTTTACGGTCGATGGCCGAAAGCAGGCGCTTGCGCAGACGAATATTCTTGGGCGTGACCTCGACCAGCTCGTCGTCAGCGATGTACTCGAGCGCCTCCTCAAGCGTGAACGTGCGGGGAGGCGTGAGCTGCACGGCGATGTCTGCCGTGGAGCTGCGCTGGTTGCCCAGGTTCTTGGTGCGGGCGATGTTGACCACCATGTCGCCGGGCTTGTTGCGCTCGCCCACAAGCATGCCCTCGTAGCACTCGTCGCCAGGGCCGACAAAGAGCTGTCCGCGCTCCTGCAGGGTGCCGAGAGCATAGGCGACCGCCTTCTCGGTCGTCATGGAAATCATGGCGCCGTTGTTGCGCCCGCCGATCTCGCCGGCATACGGACCATACTCCAAGAAGGTGTGATAGAACACGCCCTCGCCGTGGGAGACGTTCAGGATGCGATTCTTGAGACCCATGATGCCGCGGGTGGGGATGCGGAACTCGATGTGGGTGACCGTGGTGCCGGCATGCATGTTGGTCATGGTGCCGCCTGCGTTGCCAAACAGCTCGATGACCTTGCCGGCATACTCGTCCGGGCACTCGACCACGGCCTGCTCGACGGGCTCGAGGCGCTCGCCGTTCTCGCCCTTCTTGAAGAGCACGCGCGGACGTCCGACCTGGAACTCATAGCCTTCGCGGCGCATGGTTTCCATAAGCACCGAAAGATGCAGGATGCCGCGGCCGGAGACCTCGACGCCGCTCTTGTCCTCGAGCTCGGTGATGCGCATGGTCACGTTGTTCTCACCCTCGTTGAAGAGGCGCTCCTTGAGCTGGCGTGCGCCGACGATATCGCCATCGCGCCCCACGAGCGGAGACGTCGAAGCCTCGAAGACGACCGAGAGCGTCGGGGGATCGATCTCGATGGGATCGAGATGCACGGGGTTCTCCGGATCGGTGTAGACGTCGCCGATATC
The DNA here is from genome assembly GCF_016901575.1 of Enorma phocaeensis. Taxonomy (GTDB): domain Bacteria; phylum Actinomycetota; class Coriobacteriia; order Coriobacteriales; family Coriobacteriaceae; genus Limicola; species Limicola phocaeensis_A. Next base: position 143,034 of record NZ_JACJKQ010000003.1, on the reverse strand, counting down.
GGTGCGATCGATGCCCACCACGGCGCCGATGTCGCCGGCCTTGACCTCATCGCATTCGGTACGTCCCAGATAGTCGAAGGTATACAGCTGGCGAACGGTGGCAACGGAGCTCGTTCCGTCGTTCTTCACGACAAGGATCTTGTCGCCGGTGTGAACGGTGCCCGAATACACGCGACCGATGCCGATGCGGCCCACATAGCTCGAGTGGTCGATGGTCACGCACTGCATGGCGAGCGGAGCGTCGAGATCGACCTCGGGAGCGGGCATGTCCTCCAGAATCATGTCGAGCAGCGGATACATGTCCGCGTTGCCATCCTCGGGGTCGCGGCGGGCATAGCCGTTCACCGCGCTCGCATACACCACGTGCTCCATGGCAAACTCGAGCTGCTCGTCGGTGGCGCCCAGGTCCGCCATGAGGTCCAGGCAGTCGTTGTAGGCGCGCTCGGGCTCGGCGCCGGGACGGTCGATCTTGTTGATGACGATCATGATCTTGAGACCGCAGTCGATGGCGTGGCGCAGCACGAAGCGCGTCTGGGGCATGGGCCCCTCAAAGGCGTCGACGAGCAGAAGGGCGCCGTCGGCCATCTTGAGCACGCGCTCCACCTCGCCGCCAAAGTCAGCGTGGCCGGGGGTGTCGATGACGTTGATCTTCACGCCCTTGTACTCAATCGAGCAGTTCTTGGCGAGAATGGTGATGCCGCGCTCGCGCTCCTGGTCATTGGAGTCGAGGACGCGCTCCTCGACCTGCTGGTTGGCGCGGAAGGCGTCCGTAGCCCGCAGCAGCTTGTCCACCAGCGTGGTCTTGCCGTGGTCGACGTGGGCGATGATGGCGATGTTTCTCAAATTCTCTGCTCGCATGTGGTGCTCCTTGTACCTATCTGCCCCGCGGTGCCGCGGAGGGTTCTTGCTGCTCGCTCAGCCTCGCTACGCTCAGAAGTCGCGAACGGCAAGAACCCTCCGCGGCCCGCGTCAGCAAAGGCGACATATGCACACAAACTGCGCGAGAATCCTTCGTGGCATATCAAGAACCTACAGGTGACATGCAAGAAAGGACACCTAGCGCAAACGCTCATAATAGTAAACGAAAATTAGAGGAGTGGTGGCTCTTCTCCGGCAGGTTGCGGATCACTCCATACAAATTGGTCTTCGTCCCCGAAGCCGTCATACAGAACATAGGCCGAGTAGCCGGTGGAAAGGCCTCGCTCATAGAAGCTCACCAGAAGGGCATCCGCGTAGGCCCCGTCTTCGTCCTGCACGCAGCCGGCATAGGCGACGGCATAACGAGCCGCCGGCCCCACATTCTCGGCGGGAATCCCCTTTTTCGAGCGTTTGATATATGTGCGAGCGGCCTCCAGGCAGGCCTCTTCGCCATCATCGGTAAAGGCCACCTCTACCCGCGTGGACGACGCATCCTCCAGGCACGCCACGACACCGGGGTCTTCGCCTGCGGCAAGGGAGTCCAGCATGGCGCCGATAAGGTCGCAGACCATTTCGTCCAGCTGGGGCGACACGGCATTGGTGTTGCTTGCGTCATGGCTCATGTCGCAGATCCTTTCAAGAATTTCGTAACACGGCAAAGAGGCTAAGGATTGGCAACCGGCTATGCTGCGCTCGATAGCGGCCTATGCGCGAGAGCCCAGGCAGCTTCGCATCATGCTCGGAGCCGTTTTGGCTTACGACCCTTCTGCTTTTTGCGTTGAGCAACGTCATTCTAGCATGTGCCTTCTAGAGCTTCCTTGCCTCTTCTGCGATCTTCCGAGCGGCGTCACGGGCCTGGAGCAGGTCGCGCGAGCGCGATTCAAGCGCTGACACCTGGGTTCCCATGGATACGACGTCGACCACGCCCCATACGACGAGCATGGTGGCGATCGATGCCACGATGCCGCCGATTCCCCCTCGCATGCGAGAAAACACGATGGCCACCACGGCGGCGACGGCCGCCATCACCGCCATGGACCGGCGGCGCTCACGCATCGTGCGCAGCTGGGCGACGACGGTGAGGCGCGCGGTCTCCGCCGCATGGGCTCGAGCCTCGGCCTCAAAGACGATCTCCGAGGGCGTCATGTCCCTTCGCCGCGACGTCTTTGAACCCCTGCCGGGGCGGGTGGCGCCAGATGATGCGCGCGACCCCTTCATCAGCACGTCGCGCGCCTCGTTGATGGTGCGCATCTGCTGCTCGGCGCGCTCGCGCAGGCGCTTGTTGTCGCCGAATTTATCCGGATGAAGCATCTGGGCAAGCTCGCGATAGGCTACCTGCACCTCACTCGGCGTGGCGTCGCTTTTGAGCCCCAGCACCCTCAGCGCTTCCTCGCGCGTCATGGGGACACCTCCCGTCACGCCGCAGCATCGTCTCCGTGCTTCACCGTGTCGCACAAGACCGCCTGCGCTTGGTCAGCAGCATGTATGGTAAGAGGCGAGGTGACCATGGCCGCCTCGCCTCTCTCCATCCGAGCACAGCTCGGAATCCGTTCCTATGGTGGGCCGTCAGGGGTTCGAACCCTGGGCCTTGGGATTAAAAGTCCCCTGCTCTGCCAGCTGAGCTAACGGCCCGCATGGGTGATTGTAACACGGACCATTCTCTACCGCCATGTCTCGACGTTTACTCCCAGCTCCACTGGCCGTTCACAAATACCGGCACCTCGCGTCCATCAGCGGTGATGCCCGTGATGTCGAGGTCGTCGGTGCCGATCATGAAGTCGACATGCGTCGTCGACATGTTGACACCATGCTCGCGCAGCTCCTCGGACGTCATCTCATAGCCGCCCTCGTAGCATTCCGGAAAACCGATTCCCAGCGCCAGGTGGCAGCTCGCGTTCTCGTCGTAGAGCGTGTCGTAGAACAGGATCTCGCTTTCGCGAATCGGCGTGTTCTTGGAGATGAGCGCCACCTCCCCCAAGCGGTTTGAGCCCTCGTCACGCTCGATGATGGAGCGCAGGGTTTCGAGACCGACCTCGGCACCAAAATCCACCACCCGGCCGGCCTCGAAGCGCAGCCAGAAGCGGTCGACCTTGTTCCCCTGGTGAATGAGCGGCAGCGCGGAATGCACCACCCCGTCGACGCGCTCGCAATCGGGAGACGTGAAGACCTCCTCGGTGGGGATGTTGGGGAAGAAGGGGTGGCCGTCGGGCGTGGCAGAACAGCCGCCCTCCCACACATGGCGATCGGTGAGCCCGACCACAAGATCGGTGCCGTTGTCGGCCTTGTAGTGGAGGCGATCGAAATGATGGTCGTTCAGGAAGCGCAGATTCTTCTCGAAGGTCGCATCATGCAGCTCCCAATCGCTCTCGGGATCCTCGCCGTCGGCGCGGGCGACCGAGAGAATCGAACACCACAGCTTATAGATGGCGACCTCGTCCTCCATGCCCGGGAATACCGTGCGCGCCCATGCCGCCACCGGCGCGCCCGCGATGCACCAGGGGTTGATGTTAAAGTCGAGCCCGCGACGAAACACGCGGCACTGGGTGTTTTTCGCCTTCGAGCTTGCGGCGGGCTTTGCCGGGTCGATGCCCTTCAGGGCCTCGGGGTCGGCGCCCTCGACAAACACGAAGCATGCGCCGTCCTTGGCGAGCGAGTCGAGCTGCTCGCGCTGCCAAGAGGGAACCGTCTCGAACCACGAAAGCTCGACGTGCTCATAGGTGAGGCGCGTCACCACGTCATCGCTCCAGATGACGGTCACGTGGCCCGCACCCGCCTCGTACGCGCACTTCACCAGCACGCGCACAAAGGAAGCGGTCTCGACCGGTGCGTTGACCACGACCTCCTGCCCCTGCTGCACGTTGACGCCCTGACGCATGATCAGGCGTGCATAGCGCTCGATCTTGGGCGCCAGGGCCTTCATTCCCGAGCGGGCGTCACTCACCGTCAGCGCGGCTCGAATCATATCTTCCTCCTTTTCATGCATAAGGGCGGTCGCGAGACTTACATCGTCCCACGACCGCCCCTCTTGTTTTGGTCGTCTGCATCACCCGGCGCCGACATTAGCGGCGAGAGCGATGATCCTTCTTGCGTCCGGACTTCTTGACCGGGGCGTTCTCGGGAGCAGCGTCGGCGACCTTTACCGGCTCGGATCCCTTCGCGTCGGCATCCTTTTTATCACGCGACGAGGTCGCTGCGTCCTGCTCGATGAGCTGGGTCAGCTTCTTCTCGGGCATGCCCTCCGCCTGCGCTCGATAGAAGTTGCGCAGAGGACGAATCTTGACGAAGTCATAGATAAACGTGCCGATGATGAAGGCATACGAGATGATCACGCCGGCGATCTGGATGGCGTAGGTGGACTGGACCATCTCCTCGTCCATGCCGAACAGCATGATCCACACCGCGATGATGAACACCAGCCCGATGCCGAGCATGATCCAGAAGTTGCGACGCTTCTTCTTGTACTCGGGATCCTTCTTGAGCATGATGTTCGAAGCCGTGTAGACGCGGTCTTCGCGACGGCGCTCTTCCTGCTTGCGGGCGCGCTTCTCCTCGCGCGACAGACCGGCAAGCGACTCTCCGCGCTCCGCCTCTTTGCGGCGAGCCTTCGAGGAGGCCGGCACCACGCGCACCGAGCCTCCGGCGGCGCGGGCAGGCTTGGCGGAGGCAGCGGACTTTCGGCCCATGCCCGTATACTCCTTGGTCTGGGTGCGCTTGTTGTTGGCGCTGCGCGTACTCACTTACTTGCTCTCCTTCATGCTTACAAACGGCTCGCCGGTGATGATCTCGTACGCCTCGCGATAGCGCGCAGACGTTCCCTCGATCACCTCGGCGGGCAGATGAGGGGTCTCGCCGGTCATATCCCAATTGGCGCGCAGCCAGTCACGTACGAACTGCTTGTCGTAGCTGGGCTGGACCTTGCCCTCCTCATAAGAGGCGGCAGGCCAGAAGCGGCTTGAATCGGGAGTGAGGCACTCGTCGATGAGCGTCACCTTGCCGTCGATGACACCGAACTCGAACTTCGTGTCTGCGATGATGATGCCGCGGGTGGCAGCATACTCGGCAGCAGCGGTGTAGATCTTAAGCGACAGGTCGCGAATCTGCTCCGCAATATCAGCGCCCACGAGCTCGACCGTGCGGTCAAACGAGATGTTCTCGTCATGGTCGCCGATCGCCGCCTTCGTGGAAGGGGTGAACAGCGGCTCAGGGAGCTTCGACGCCTCGGTGAGACCGGCGGGAAGCTTGATGCCGCAGACGGTGCCGTCCGCATCGTAGGTCTTCTTGCCGGAACCGGTGAGATAGCCGCGCACGATGCACTCGATCATGATCGGCTCGGCACGACGCACCAACATGGCGCGGCCCGACAGGTAGTCGCGATACTCGGCGAACTCGGCGGGGAAATCGTCGACGTCGATGCTCACCAGATGATTGGGAACCAGGTCGGCAAACTTGTTGAACCAGAACGCCGAGATGCGATTGAGCACCTCGCCCTTGAAGGGAATCTCGTCCGGAAGGATATAGTCGAAAGCCGAGATGCGATCGGTGGCGACCATCAGCAGGTTGTCGCCCGCCTCATAGATGTCACGAACCTTACCGCGAGAATCGGGGCGACGCTCCATGGAAGTCACTGAGGATCAACTCCTATCGAACGAACGAATAGGGAGCTGGCATACCGAGCATGCCAGCGGCGGCCCAAACAGACAGCTAATGCTCCATTGTAGTAGAAGCCGAGTCAGGCATGTGCTCACGCGGGAGATGAATCGTAAAAGTCGTACCCTTCTCCAGCTCGGATTCCACCGTGATGAAGCCATGGTGGCGCTCGATGATGAGCTTGGTGACCGCGAGGCCGACGCCCAGACCACCCTTTTCACGCGCACGGCTTGCATCGGCGCGCCAGAAGCGGCCAAAGATCCTTGACAGATCTTCCTTCGCGATGCCGATGCCCGTATCGGAGATGCTCACCATGACATACTTGCGATCGCCCTTGACCGACACGACCACCCAGCCGCCTTCGGGGGTGTAGCGCATGGCGTTGCTCATGATGTTGATGATGGCCTGCGTGATCATGTCGGGGTCGGCGTCGACCGTGCTCGAACGACCCTGGGTGTCGTCGACAAACTTGAGACGCAGGTCGTGTGATGAAAACAGCTGCTGCTGGCCGCCCACGATGCGCTGCACGAAGGCGACCATGTCCACCGGCTCCAAATTGATGTCGGCGGTACGGTTCTCCATGCGCGATAGGTCGAGCATCTGCTGCACAAGGCGCGACAGGCGGCGGGTCTCGGAGGCGACCGTCTCGAGATGCTCGTCATCTGCTGGGAGGACGCCGTCTTGCATCGCCTCCACCGTAGCGAGCATCGCCATGAGTGGGGTGCGAAGCTCATGTGCCACGTCCGAGGTCAGGCGACGCTCATGCTTGAGGTCCTTTTCAAGCGAGGTCGCCATTTCATCAAAGGTCTCTCCGAGCTGGTCGATCTCGTCGTCGCCGCGCAAGCCGGTGCGCGCCGAGAGGTCCCCGTCGCGAATCTGCTTTGCCGTGGCGGTGATACGGCGGATGGGGTTGGTGAGCATGTGCGACATGAGGAAGCCCATGAGCACGGCGATGGCGATGGCGATGATTGCGGCGAGGGACATCGCGTTGAAGGTCTTCTCGCGGAAGGCAGTGTCCGCCTTGGTGAGCAGCGCGTCTGAGCCGAGCACCCACAGACGAACCTGACCCACGGTCTCGCCGTCCGAAAGCTTGATCGGCTCGGTCACGGCGCTGTCGGCATCGGTCGGAGCGGTCGAGACGGGGCTGTGCGAGGCTTTCGCCGCGGCGTCAGAAGATCCAGAGGAAACCTCGCTCGAACCTGTCCCTGCTGACGAGGCACCCGTCCCCTCATCTTCGCTCGCCGCGTCCTCGTCTTCTCGACCGCGGCTGGCGTCTGCCGCCGCCGGCGCCGCGGGCCAGGAGTCATCGTAGAGGATGGTGCCGTCCTCATCCATCACCTGCAGCCCGATATCGCTCGACACGAGATTCGACTCGGCGATAGACGCCAGGAACTCGGTGCTCCACTCGCCGTCCTCCTCATAGGAATCCGCCAGGCGCTGGGCGGTGAGCTGGGCTATCTCTGAGATATTGGCGCGGGTGTAATCGCTGAAGACCCCGCCCCAAACCACGGTGACCACGACGGTGAGCACGAGTACCGTCATGAGCGAGGTCAAGGCGAATGAAAGCGCCATGCGCGAGGCGTAGCTCAGGCCGCGCCTCGAATCGGAACGAGGCGTGTTCCAGCTTGCGCGGGAACTCGCCTCGTCAGACTGCTTGTGTTTTTGTCCAATTTCAAACCGTGCGAAGAGCATAGACCAGCTACTCCGTCTTCTCCTTTGCAGGCTGCTGGGGGGCCTCAAAGCGATAGCCGACACCATGAACGGTATAGAGCCACTTCGGCTTCTTGGGATCATCTCCCAGCTTGGCGCGCAGGTTCTTCACGTGGCTGTCGATGGTGCGCTCGTAGCCCTCGAAGTCATAGCCGAGCACCTTCTCAACCAGCTCCATGCGGTTGTAGACGCGCCCAGGATGACGGGCGAGGGTGGTGAGCAGCTTGAACTCAGAGGCGGTGAGGTCGACCTCACGGCCTTCGACCAGAATCTTATGGCCCGAGATATCGATCACGAGGTCACCGAAATCGAGCACTTCGACCTGCGGCTCATCGCTCTGATGGGCGCGGCGGAACAGCGCACGCACGCGGGCGACGAGCTCGCGCGGGCTGAACGGCTTGATGAGGTAATCGTCGGCGCCGAGCTCGAGGCCGATGATGCGGTCTTCAACCTCGCCTTTTGCCGTAAGCATGATGATGGGAACATCCGAGGTGTCGCGAATGGCGCGGCACACGCGCTCGCCCGAAAGCTTGGGGAGCATGAGGTCGAGTACGATGAGGTCGAACTGATGCTTCTCGAACTCCTCGACGGCGGACTGTCCGTCGCCAACGCCCACGACCCAATAGCCCTCGCGCTCGAGATATGCCGCGACAGCGTCGCGAATGGCCTTCTCGTCCTCAACGAGCAGGATCTTTCTTGCGTCCGAAGCCATGTCTGGGCCCCCTTGTCTCATCCGGAAGAACAAACCTATTGTAGCGCACAGAAACGCTACACTTGTCAGCAGGGCAGTCCGGTCGCTAAACGGGAGCGACTGAGCAGACTCTTAACCCATTATGCCCAGACTCGCTCCGTTTCTTCCAGGAGGGCTCGTGTCATTTCGAATCCGTATCGCCACGCCTGACGATGCCGAGGAGCTCCTCGGCCTGTACGCCCCCTATGTGCGCGACACCACCATCAGCTTTGAAACCGAAGTACCTACCGTCGATGAGTTTCGGGCGCGCATCGAGGAGCACCTCGAGAATACCTGTCACCTGGTTCTTGAGGATGCCGATGCGGGGCGGGCGGCAGGCTTTGCCTACAACAGCACCTTTCGCGCGCGGCCTGCCTATCGCTGGGCTTCCGAGACATCTATATATATTAGTGAGGCCTATCAGGGGAACGGCCTCGGCGCCATCCTGCTCGAGGCGCTTGAAAACCTCATGCGTGCACAGGGGATTCGCATGAGCGAGGCGTGCATCACATCGAGCAACACGGCCTCGATCGCCTTCCATCGCTCGTGTGGATACCGCCTTTGCGGAGAGCAGGCGTCCTGCGGCTACAAGCTTGGCACCTGGCTTTCGATTACCTGGATGGAAAAGCAGCTTCTGCCTCTCGACACCGATCCCGAGGCGCCCCACGCTCCGTCGCCCCAGGCGATCGAGGCGGCGCTTGCGGCTGCAAACGAGCGCCTCGCCAGCCATTAGGAAGCGTCTTCGGCAGGCTACACCGCGAAAACCCGCGCGGTCACGCTTGCCGGAATCCCCTGTTCGTTTCGCACGGTCGCATAGGTGAGCAGGCGATCTGTCACGCCCTCACTCGCCGTCCAATCTCCAAAATCCAGGCAGCGATCGGGCGCCGAAAGCACCGAATAGGTCTGTGTCGACGGGTCGATCACAAAATGCGAGGCCTGGGACTTCATGACATAGCGCGAACCAAGCATCAAGGCACAGCTCTGGGGTTCGCGGCGCAGGTATACATAGGGACCGCCCTCGACGCCCACATAGGTTCCCATGTTCCCCAGGCTGCCCACGCCGTTGTAGCTCGCCTCAATCGAGAACGCAAAGCTCTCGTTAAAGTAGGTGGCCTCGAAGGGGGCGACGCTTCTGGGCAGCACAAGCTGGGCGCGGCGGGCGTTGTCGCCCGCAGTCAAATCGATCGCAGTCAGCCCGTAATACACGCCCTCCTCGTCGCGAACACGCGGCACGATGGTCAAGATGTTGTCCGCCACACGGGGAGATGCCGAAAAGCGTCCGTGCGAGGTCCAGATCTCTTGCCCCTCGGTGTCGCCCAGCGTCCATTGGTAGCAATGAGAGTCCTCAGACGAGCTGTTTCCCGAAGCCTGGGGCATGTGATACCAGATGACGCTCGTTCCCCATACCGTGAAACGCGGGGGCTCCCAATCGGAATCACCCTCGTCGAGCTTTACCGCATCGCCGGTAAGCGTTCCCTGGGATATGCCCTGGCCGATCAGCGCCCAAGAACGGTTTGTGTAGTCGACCTCGACCCACGCGAACACCCCGTCCGAGCAGCGCACGTCGAAAAACCCGTAGCCCTGTCCCTGGCTCGGTTCGGTAATCAGGGTGATGAGGTCTCCACTCGAAAGGCTCATGACGCCCAGCGTATTCACGTTGAGCGATGACTCCGGCGCCATCATGGCAGCCGCCCACGACCCCTCCGTATGGAAAAGCACCGTACCAAGCGGTAGGGTATAGGTAGCCGATGCGGCGAGATCGCCGTCGACGTTTTCATAGTCGTCCACGACGTCGACGATCTGGGAGTCATCCGTAACCACCTGGGGCTCGCCGTCGTCGGTGTTTTGGGTGTCGGAGCATCCGCCCAGGCTGATCGCCGCCATGCCCGCCCCTGCCGCCGCGAGGCTGCCCAAGGTAAAGCGGCGGCGCGTGATGCCGCCCTGCCTCACGGCACGGGAATCATCGGCAGAACCGCGAATGATCCGCCTCCAGGGCGCTGCCATAGGTTTACTCCTCCGCCTTGGCAAGATCCTGGGCGGCGTCGAGCGCGCAGCACAGCTGGTCGGCGCACGACGTGGGGCGGGCGCCGCACGTGTTGCCACGCAGGATCGAGGTGACCTGATCGACAGGCATGCCGTTGATGAGCTTGGAGATCGCCTTCAGGTTGCCGTTGCAGCCTCCCGTGAAGGCGCAACCTGTGACGGTGGTTCCCGAGTCGTCCAGCTCGACGTGGATGTTGCGCGAGCAGACGCCCGTGGGCTTGTAGTCGATCGAAACCATATGCGTTACCTCCAGCTTGCACGTGCGAAGCGAATTCTCGTGCACCTACTATACCCGCGCACGGGCGCCGCAGGCGCCCAAACATCCATCCCACATAGGCACGGGGCACAAAAGAGGGACCCCGCGCTCGCGCACGGGGTCCCCGGACAGATCCCTCGAGGGGCTCTAGACCTTACTCGGCGTCGGTAAGGGTGGTCTGCGCGGCCCATCCCTTGGGCAGATACGTCGTCTTACCCTCGACCTCGGCGGTGTCGGTCCAACCCTCGGGCACGTCGCCCTCGCCCGCATAGGCGCCGATCTGATGGCAGCCGGTGCAGGTGAGCACGCTCTGATCATGCATGCGGTGGCAGGAGTTGCACTGCTGCACGACGCCGCCGTGATAGGTGCTGTGCGGGTCGAAGCCGTAGTCGGCCGTGGAGGACTCCGTGGCGCCCGGCATCACGCCGGCTCCGGTGTGGCAGCCGCTCTGCAGGCAGAACTCGTTGGAATAGGTGACCTTGGCCATGGGGTCGGTGTAGTCACCAGAGAGCTGTACCTGCACCTCGTGCAGGGACTGCGTAATCGTGGTCTCATGGCAGCCCAGGCACTGGTTGTTCACGACGCCCTTGTGGGCATACGCGAGCGAGGTGGTGTCGTTCACGAACGAATCGTAGTAGCGGCCCATCGTGCTGTGGCACAGGGTGTCGCAGTACTCGGGGGTGGCGCGCCATGCCCAGCCGGCGACGCCGAGCACCGTGACCACCACGACGGCGGCGATCACGATCGGCAGGCGCTTGGCCTTCCAGTTGCGCTTCTTCTTCGGGGCGGCATCGGTGGCCTTGGCCTCCGTGCCCTCCTTGATCTCGTCAGCCATGTTCTCTCCTCTCGAGGCGCTTTAGGCGCTGAGCGCCGGGTTGTCGCCGCAGTACTGGGACAGAATGCCGTCGTACTTGCGGGTACGCTCGTCATAGGACGTGCCGCCGTCGGGCAGCAGGCCAAGCTCCTCCAGGTCGGAGGCAACGTCGTCGAGGCCGAGGTCCTCGAGGCACTGCTTGGTGGGGCAGCCCAGCTCCTCGTCCCAGCCGAAGCGCTTGTACACCATGGTGAGCGCCGTCTGGAAGTCGTCCTTCTCCATCTTGTCGGTGCCGGCGGTGAAGGGCTCGATGTCCGGGTCCTTGGTGAAGGGCCACTCGGTGATGACGTCGTGGACGTTGCGGAAGTCGTTGCAGCCCATGTTGCCCTCGGCGTCGGTCATGCCGCGGACGGTGTTGGCACGCTGGAGCGTCATGACGCGCTCGGCAGCCTTGTAGAGGTCGTCGATGGTGACCTCCTTGCCGGTGACGGCGGTGTAGAACTGGGCCTCGAGGTCCAGGTCGCCGCGGTAGCTGCGCTCCTTGGCGGGCGCCATGGCCATCGGCCACACCCAGTTGCACACCGTGAGGCAGTCATGCAGGACGTCCGTCACGATGCTCCACCAGCAGAACTCCGCCTTGTGCTCGTTCATGGGCGTGTAGTTCTTGTCGGGGTCGATCGCGTCCTCGCCGCCCCACATCTCGGCAGCCATCTCCTTCTTGAGGTCGATGGGCAGGCCGCAGCCCTGGAAGTTGACGGCGGAGTGAATCATGTCGTCGCGGTTGAACATCATGTTGTACACGCCGCCGACCTGGCCGAAGCACTCGATGGCGTGGTGCACGGGCCAGCCGCGATAGTTGATGAGGCACGAAGCGGTGGTGTCGAACCACTTCATGTCGTCCCACTTCTCGCACCAGACCATGGGGCCATGGCCCAGCCACGCGATGGGCTTGTTCTCGGTGTCGTTGGCCGCGATGTCCGAGAGAATCTTGATGAAGGGGGTGCCGTCGCCGTTCATGATCGCGTCGAAATCGTAGTCGGCGTAGTTGGGGCACTCGCGCTCGAGGATGCCCTCGACGTAGGTGTGGGCAAGGTCGCGGTAGAGCTGTGCGTAGTTGCACCACAGGCCGAGGTCGTCGACGGTTGCCTGGATGAGCAGGTTGTAGACGACGGACTGCTCGGTGAGGGTGCCCTCCTCGGTGGTGGTGCCGGGCACCTTCATGATGGACTGCATGTAGCTCGAGAACGGGAAGTTCGGCACGCAGGTGTTGCCCATGGACTGGTAGCCGGTCTTCTCGAGCACGGTGGGGTGCTTCACCTGGGCATAGCAGCGCACCGGGCAGCCGTGGCAGCCGGCCATCTTGACGGTGTACTTCTCGGCCTCGGGACCAAGGTCCTTGGTGGACTTCATGCAGCGATAGCCCATGGTGTTGGGCTCGAAGGGCTTGGGCTCGCCGGTCTCGATGGCGCCGCCCTCGGCAGCCGCCCAGTACAGACCCTTCTTGGCGGTCCAACGAGAACCCTTGTCGTAGTACTCAGCCCAGGACTGCTGGGTGGACGGAACGACGTGGTTGTTGTTGGAGCCCAGGACCTGGGCGATCATGTAGTCGGAGAGGGCGGAGACCATCTGCGGGTCGGCGACGTTCACGGCCTTGGTGCCGCGGACGACGACGGCCTTGCACTTCTTCGAGCCGAGCACGGCACCCAGGCCGGCGCCGGCGGAGTGGCTGCGCGAGTTGATCACGCAGGCGTAGGGCAGCAGGTTCTCGCCGGCAGGGCCGATGGCGGCGACGCAGGCGTCGAGGCCGTGCTTCTTGCACAGGGCCTCGTTGGTCTCACGGGTGCCCTTGCCCCACACGGAGGAGGCGTCCTCGATCGAGATCTTGTCGTCGTCGATGAGGATGTAGACGGGCTTGTCCGAGGCGCCCTCGATGATCAGGCCGTCATGGCCGGAGTACTTGAGCATGGCGCCGAGCTGGCCGCCGCAGTGGCAGTCGACGACCTGGTAGTCCGTGGTGAAGGTGGAAAGCGTCGCCCACGTGGAGCGGCCGCCCAGGGGTACGCCCGAGCCGGTGAGGGGACCGACGGCGAGGACGGCCTTGTTCTCGGGGGCGTCCCACGCGGTGCCGGGGGCCACCTCGTCATACATGATCTTGTTCGCGAAGCCCATGCCGCCGATGTAATCGTCCTGCATCGCCTCGTCTGACTCGACGGAGATGGTTCCGTCCGTCAGGTTGACGCGAGCGATCTGGCCCGCCCAACCGTAAGAACCGAAAGTGGCAGTATCAGCCATTGCGTATCTCCTTACTTACTCAGCGATCTTGCCGCCAGCGATGAAGTCCTGCTGCTCGCTCACGAGCGGCAGCGGGTTCTCCTGCTTGGTGGGACCGGACGAATGGTTGACGTTCTCCCACTCGATGAGCTCGAGCGCTCCGTTGGGGCACTGCTCGGCGCAGCGGCCGCAAGCGATGCACTTCGAAGACTTGCCGGTGACGGTGTTCACCACAGGCATGTGGTAGGGGCATGCAGCCACGCAGGAGCCGCAGCCGACGCACTTCTCCTGGTCCACATAGCGAACGCCCTTGTCATCGGTCAGGATGGCGCCGTGCGGGCAGGCGGTCTGGCACATAGCTGCCTTGCACATGTGGCACTGGCGGATGTTCCACTCCATGGAGTAGAAGATGCCGTCGCCCGAGCCCAGCTCCTTGCCGTATTGGTACCCGTCATGCACGTGGATGCGGGCAGCAGCGGGCTGCGACACGCCGTCGTTGGTGAGCGTGCAGCTCATCTCGCAGCGCTGGCATCCGGTGCAGCGGGCGCGGTTGATCTTGAGCACGTGAGACGGCGCGGCGTAGTAGTCCACCTTGCCCTCAGAGCTCGTAGGGACCGCGGCGGCCTCATCGGGCAGCAGGCCGAGCGCCACCATGCTTGCCACGAACGCGCCAGAAACCTTCACGAACCCCCTACGGGTGAAGAAGGTATCGAGGCGGTCCGCGCCGGAGCCAACCTGCTCCAAAGCGGTGTTCTCGTTCATAGTTCCCTCCCCTTTGTTCCTTCGCGGGCGCGATTGGCCCGCATTACAGAGACGACCGGGCGTGTGGCGAGCACGCCCAACTTGTCAGCGTAGATTATCCACGACCTCTCCTCAATTCGTTCCCCCGCTTCCGGGTAATTTTATTAATCTGAGGGATAAGAGGGTTTACCTGCGTGTCCCCTCTTTAAGGGTACATACGGGGACGGCAGGTGAACGCCGCAGATGGCAGGGTATGAGACCTGAGAGCCCAGCCCCTAACGCGAGGCGCGACCATACTCATTGATATAGTCCAGAATCTCCTGGCGCGAATGGAGGTCCGTCTTCTCGTAGATGCGCTTGATATGAGTGTGGACCGTATTCTGCGACAGCTGGAGCTCCTCACTCACGCGGGCCTGGGTGTGGCCCAAGGCGTATAGGGTGAGCACTTCGACCTCTCGACCGGTAAGGCCGAAGCGCTGTCCCAACTCGAGCACAGCCGTCGCGATGCGGGCGTCAGGGGTGACGCTCGGCAGGGGAAGCTCGGCCTGGGGACGCAACGCCATGACCCCCATGAGCGGGATGCGTCGGACATCGTCGCGGGTGATGGGACCGCGCTCGGCGGCTTCGGGGCGGGCCGCGTCTGAGCCTTCCTCGTTTTGCTGCAGGGGCGCCGAAAGGAGCTTGGTGAATACGACCTGGGCGCTCACGAGAACGAACAGGCTCATGATCGAGATGATGACGGGGGTGTTGTCAAAGAACACCCGAGACAGCATGCGGTCGATTTCTATGCCGGCAGCGGTGAGCAGATTCATGCTGACCCAGGCGGCTGAGGCGTAGTAGTAGGCGTCGCGCCAGCCAAAGCTGATGAACGCGATGGTGAGATACCAGATGCAGGCCTGGAGCACGAGCGCGGACGCCATGACAAACGATGCGCCCACGCCGATCGACCGCGGCCAGATGGCAAAAAAGATGGCGCCCAACGCCAGCAGGATCTCCATCACCACCCAGATGCTGGTGGTGATGGCACGCATGCGCGACGCCATGCCGTGACGCACCCACACCGCGCTCACCCCGCACACGAAGATCAGGGCGAGGAATCGTGGAACGGGGCTCATATATATGGCGTCTCCAGCAGGAAACCCCCTCCCCATTCCCATGGGGATCGAGATGAACCAGATGCCGAGGGCCGCGACGGCAAGAAAGCCCCTGTTCGAGAATCGGTCGCGATCGGTACCAAAATAGGATTCAGAGACAGCAGGAAACTGGTCGCTCGGAACATCCAGGGCTCGTGAAACCCTCACGAAGAAAAACTGGGCGAACGCAAGAACAAACGCCGCCCCATGCGCCGGGACAGGTCCCCAGAAACTTGCAACGAAGGTCATGAGCTCCGAGACCGCGAGCGCGCTAAAGGCAACCACCACGACGGCTTGCGCCGAGGTGCCGCGGAGCTTGCGCATCCAGTAGAAGCTCAACAGGGCACTCGCCGCTGTCAAGAGGCACTCGAGGGGCACCTCAGCGATGGAGTCCGGCGCCGCCACGTCCAAAAACGCAAGCACGAGCGCCGAGATGCCCGATACGTGAACGGCCAGAAACGTCATGAGCGAAATCGCCCGCTTGTTGTAGCGCTTCACTGCAAGCGTTGAGGCAAACAGCACCGCGACCAGAGCGCAGGCGGCGACCATGGTCAGGCCCCCAGCGCCCGATACGCCCGTCGTTCGGTGGGCCTCCTGGGCCACGACGTTTATGGATGCCGTCGCCGCCGCGATGCCCGCGATGGGCGGAAACAGTACTTTATAGGTCTCAAAGCTAAAGGGGGGCATGGCGGTCGTGGAGACGTCCGACTTGCCGGCTGAGGAGGGAGCAGCGATATCGGGGGCGGCGGCTTGCTTCTCCGCCGCAGCTCGACGCGCTCGTGCCATCTTCATACTCCTCGTCTCGTGCCCACTCAACCCCTCGTCGGTCCTCGGCATACGCCAAGCTAGCCAGGAGGGTCACCTCTTTCAGGTGAATAGCAGTATACCTTGTACTACACTTGTTTTCACATTGAGGGTTATGAGCACCGAGGGAGGGCCATGGAAACCACCACGCAGGAGACGCTTGTGGGCGGCGCGGCACAAAGCGATAGGGCTGCCGAGGGCATCCGGACGGCGCACACCGAGCAGTCGCCGGAAGAAGTTGAGGCGACGCACGAGCGCAATGCCTTCCTTCGCGCGGTCGATGCCGTGCTGACCGATATTCGCCAGCGCTCATACGAAGGCAAGATCACCACGTCTTCGCGGTGGAAAAAGCGCTCGTTTGCCCCTGAGGGCACGGACGCCAAGGCGTTTGAAGAGCAGGTCCTTCTCTATATACAGCAGCGCGACCACGCCGAGCCCACCGAGGTGCGCGGCAAACTCGTCGCTCCCAAGCCGCTCGACGTGCAGCTCGAGGGCCAAGAGGTCGACCCCGACGAGCCCCTGCCCGAGCCCGAGGTGTGCGATATCGCACTCATCATGGGCAAGAAGGCAATCTATCTCTATTCTGCCGCGCTCATGTCGCACAGCTTCGCCCACGCGCTCTTCCTCGCGGCTGAGGATGACGAGGTGGCAACCTTTGTCGACGTCGTTCGAACCGAGTCACGCCTGTACCCTCGCCCCGTCGCTCAAGACAGCTTCATGAACCCGCCGTACCTGTGGTCGCGTGCCCGCACCAAGAAGGTCTTTGAAAAGGTGGTGGCAGACGACGCCTTCAAGGACATCCACGTCACGCATACGAGCGCCGGAGAGGCCTACTACTATTCCGACTGGTATCTCAGCGAGGCACAGGGCAAGGCGCTCGCCCAGTGGTATGGCGTCGAAAAGGGCCTCAACCCCTAAAGAGATATCAATGCCGCTATGAGGAACGCCTGCACAGGCGGCCTCGCGGAGCCTTCGCCCGAAATTCATCGCCCCGTTAGGAGAAGCTATGCCCAAGCAGCACATTACCGAAGACACGCCCTTTCTTCGCACCCCCGACATGTATCAGATTGAAAACGACGCACCCATCACCGAGTATTCCGAGCGTTCCCTCGACCTGATCGCGGACGCCCGCAACGGAGGCGTACCCGACGGCGCCAATGCCTTCTGCAGCGTTGGCAAAGAGAAGCGCGGCACCGTGCAGATGCAGCTGTTCGCCGTCATGGACCCCGAAACCGACCGCTTCGTCGAGGTGGGCTTCAGGAGCCACGGCTGCCTCGCCGCCATTGCCTGTGCCACCGTCGTGGCCGACATGCTCACAGGCAAAACGGTCGACGAGGCGCTCGCTATCACGCAAGACGACGTTCTGGAGGCAACGGGAGGCCTTCCAAAGGGACGCCTCTACACGCTGTATTTTGCCGAGGAGGCCATCAAGGCGCTTGTGGGCGACTACTACCTGCGTGTAAAAGGCTACTCTCTCGCCCAGCTTGACGAGGCACTCCCCTGCGACAAGATGTGCATGAACTGCCTGCTCACCGAGAACTGCTCGCTGCGCGACGAGCGCGTGGACCAGGAGCTTCGCGAAGCCGGCGAGATTGAGTAGACAGGGCCGTTGAGGGCTTTCTGGGCGCCGGGCGAGGATTCGTCCCGCGCGCAGTTCGCAAGGCGCTGTCTGAGCACGGGACGAGTCGTCACCCGGCGCCCAGAAAGGCTGCCGCAACAGGCGCAACTCCTCCTCATAAGAAAGAATTAGCGGTCCCCAGCGCTTACATGCTGGGGACCGCGTTCGGTTTGCGGCGGTTTTCTATCGACCGTTGGATGGGAGCGGCTGGAAGCTGCAACGTTCCTCGTCCACACTCGAAGCCAGCTTAATGACGGTGCGCAGCTGCCCACCTCATCTCCCACGCGCGGCTCCACGTGCGTGTGGAATAAACCCCCACCGCCCCCTATCGCTCAGTCGGAACTAGTCGAAGTTCAGCTCCTCGAGGCGGTCAAAGACGCGGTCGATGCGCGTCAAGAAATCCCACGGATCGAAGATCTCGTCGAGTTCTTTAGGCGAAACCGTGCAGCGGGGATCCGCCTCAAGCTTCTCGCGGAAGGTGGTGCCGGGCTGGCACTGCTGAACCTCGCGCCAGGTGGCCATGGCGTTTTCCTGCACGATGGCGTAGGCCTCTTCACGGGTGATGCCCGTCTCGACGAGAGCGAGCAGCACCTTGGAGGAGAAGATCAGCCCGCGCGTCTTGTTGAGGTTTGCCTTCATCTGCTCCGGATAGAGGATGAGGCCATCGATGACGCGAATCAGGCACTGGAACATGTGGTCAAGCGCGATGAAGCTGTCCGCCTGGGCGACGCGCTCGGCGGAGCTGTGCGAAATGTCGCGCTCGTGCCACAGCGCCACGTTGTCAAAAGCGACCTGCGCATTGGCCTTCACCACGCGGGAGAGGCCGCAGACCTTCTCCATGGTAATGGGGTTGCGCTTGTGAGGCATCGCGGAGCTGCCCTTCTGACCCTTCTTGAACGGCTCCTCGGCCTCAAGGGTATCGGTCTTCTGAAGGTTGCGGACCTCGGTCGCGATGCGCTCGCACGTGGCGGCCGTGGTGGCAAGGACGCCTGCGAGATATGCATGATGGTCACGGCTGATAACCTGCGTGGACAGCGGGTCGTGCACCAGGCCCAGATGCTCGCAGACATACTCTTCGACAAAGGGATCGATGCTCGAATAGGTGCCCACCGCACCAGAGATGGCACCGAAGGCGACGTTCTTGCGGGCGTCGACGAGGCGGTCGAGATCGCGCTTGAGCTCCCATGCCCAGCTGCCGAACTTCATGCCGAAGGTCATAGGCTCGGCATGGATGCCGTGGGTACGGCCGGCACAGAGCGTATCGCGCTCCTCGAAGGCACGGCGCTTGCAGATCTCGCCAAGCTTTTTGACGTCCTCAATAATGATGTCGGTCGCCTGAACAAGCTGGTAGCACAAAGCGGTGTCGCCCAGATCCGACGACGTCATGCCAAAGTGCACCCAGCGGCTGGGCTTGGGCTCGCCCTCGGGAACGTCCTTATCGATATACTCGCCCATATTGGTAAGGAAGGCGATGACATCATGGTTGGTTACCGCCTCGATTGCATCGACCTCTTCCTTGTTGAAGGTCGCATGCTCACGAATCCATGCAGCCTCTTCTTTGGTGATGCCGATCTTTCCCAGCTCGGCCTGTGCCTCGCAGGCAAGCACCTCGATCTCCTGCCAGACAGCGTACTTGTTCTCCAGCGAGAAGATGTGACCCATCTCGGGACGGGTGTAGCGATCAATCATGTGCTCTCCTTGCATCGAAGGCCTTGTAGGCGGCTTACCGCGGCAACGCGGAATAACGGCACTTCGTATTGTATGGCACCGCCCGCCGCTACGCCCACAGCAGCTCTCCAGAGCTCTGAGTCTTTTGCCGAAGCTCAGTTATTCTTCAAAAATCAGGTCAATTTTGTAAAAAAGCCGAGCATCGGTGAAAAGCAAGGCCACCGAAGCTCGATTTGTTGCGAGCAACGATGCGGCGAATCCATACAAAAAAGGTCTCCATCGCTGGAGACCTTTTCAGTCAATGGAGCGGGCAACGGGACTCGAACCCGCGAGTGTCAGCTTGGGAAGCTGATGCCTTACCACTTGGCGATGCCCGCGAATAAACGCGCCGCGCTGAGCAGCGTAGGGTGTAGTATACCCTGCCACAGAACACCGGGCAAGAACGAGGCGGCGGCAGGAGCGCGATTAGCATGAAATCAGCTCACACGATGATTTGCCTTGTTGGCCGATTTTGGCAAATACGAACGATTGCCAAAGCTACCCTTGGACCCCTGTGACCTCGTAGCCCGCCGTCCGGATCGCCTCGGCGAGGGCATCGAGGTCAATCGGGCGCTCCCCATGCACGAGCACGGTATTCGGCAGCCTCACTTCAGCCACGATGCCGCCGAGTGCTTGGAGGGCGTCCTCGACGCGACGGGCGCAGTTGTCGCAATGCATGCCATCTACCCGTAACTCAACAGAATATGGGTAGCTGGACGCCCCTTTCACCCGCCCCGCCGGACGTCTCTGGCGCCGCGTGCGCGGCGAGCCTCCATCGCAGCCGCAGCCACCGCCGCGACCGATGCGCATTACCTGCCGCGCAAGAATGAATACCGCAAGCGCCAGGGCTGCGCCGACGATGAGATAGTCGATCATAAGGTCCTCCACAAATGCAGCAACGCCCATGCTATGAAGCGTTTCCCATATAAAGTAAACTTAGTCTAACATTATTTGCCTTCCAAGGCGCCTCTCTTCCTTGGCATCTCAAACTCGAACGCGACCATGATGGATATCGAGTCAATCGGCTTCGCGCTCCGTCTCGAGTCGCCGAACACGGCAGACGCGCTGAGGGCGCTCATGGCATAGAGCATAGAACGAACCTCCCGTAGGCCGACTCGATATATGCTTAGCCATCTCAAAAAGACCTTTAATAAGTTATGAATAACGGAAGAGACGTACGATTTTGGGTACTATTACTATCCAGTTCAGCAAGAAAATACCACCGCCCCGGTCACATGTCGTGATGGGATGGCGGCGGTAGCGACCACCCAGGGAGGTGCCATAATGATCCGCGTAGACATCGAGACCATTATTATGGCCTCTGGTGCGGTTCCGTCCCTCATCGTGCTGCGCGAGCGTCAGGCCAACCACGCAAGCGATGCCCCGCTGCGCGCGCTCTCCATCCAGACGGGCTCCTTCGAGGCGGCATCTATTAGCCGTGGCATCGACGGGACGAAACACACGCGTCCCATCACCCACGATTTGTTCATCGACACCCTGCACCAGCTTGGCGCGCGTGTGGAGCGCGTCGAGATCAACCGGGTCGACGCGCCCGTCTTCTATTCGAACATCATCATCGCCCGCGATGGCGAGGATGCGGTCGAGGTGTCCATCGATGCCCGTCCGAGCGACGCGCTGGCGCTTGCCGTGCGCTCAAACGCACCCATCTATGTTGAGGACGACGTCATGAACCGCGCGGGAACCATCTCCTACCACGCCGACAAAGACGCGGGCGACGAGGAGTTCAAGCAGTTCGATCAATTTGTCCAGACGCTTTCCCCGGACGATTTCTAACGCGCCGCCAGACCTAGGGCGACGCTCGAACCACAAGCACTGCGCATACATGCCACGAGGGGCCGCATCCGACACTGGATGCGGCCCCTCGTCTCATAGGCGCCCGCCCCCGAAGGGGGCAGGCGCCGTCTTTCTCACGTCCTACTCGTCCATGAGGTCTTCGAGCGCCTCGTCGGCAGCGCCGATATCGACGCGGTCATCCTCGACCTCGCCGGCAGCACCTAGGTCGAGCGTCTCCTGGCCCTCGGCCACGGCCTGCGCCTTCGGCTTCTTCTTGGCGCTCGTCATGCGAGCCACCGCGGTCACCCGGTCGCCATCGGCCACCGAGAGGATCTTCACGCCCTGCGTGGCGCGTCCGGTCTCCGAGATGTCAGTGCTCTTCACGCGAATCACCGTCGCGCCCTCGGTGATGATGAACAGCTCATGCTGCGGGCCGACCGTCTTCATGGCGGCGAGCTTGCCCTTCTTGGCCGTCATCTGAATGGTATAGACGCCCTGGCCGCCGCGGTTCTGCGACGGATAGTCGGCGATGGGAGTGCGCTTGCCAAAGCCCAGCTCGGTGATCACAAACAGGTCGCCGCGACCGTTGGAGATCTCCATGCCCAGGACCTTTGCGTCATCCTTGAGCTGGATGCCTCGCACGCCCGAGGTGTCGCGGCCGGTGGCGCGGACCTGGTCCTCGTCGAACATGATGGCCTTGCCGGCGGTGGTGCCCATGATCACCTTGTCGCCCGGACGCACGCGGCGCACGTCGAGCAGGGCGTCGCCCGCCTTGAGGTTGATGGCGATGATGCCGTCGCGGCGGCTGCGGTCATAGGCGCTCATGACGGTCTTCTTCACCATGCCGTCGGTGGTGGCAAACAGCAGGTACTCGTCATCGGGGAACTCGCGGCAGCTGATGACGCTCGCGATGCGCTCGCCTTCCTCGAACGGCAGCAGGTTCACGATGGCGGTGCCGCGCGCCTGGCGGCTTCCGATGGGAAGCTCGTGCACCTTCAGGCGATACACCTTGCCGCGGTTCGAGAAGAAGAGCACGTATTCATGAGTGCTCGCAATAAACATCTCGGCGATGACATCGTCCTCTTTGAGGTTCACGCCCGAGACGCCCTTGCCGCCGCGCTTCTGGGAGCGATACGTCGCCACGGGGATGCGCTTGACGTAGCCGGTGTGGGTGATGGTCACCACCATGTCCTCGTCGGCGATGAGGTCCTCGACGTCGAGGTCGCGCTCGGCAGCGGCGATCTCGGTGCGGCGCTTGTCGCCATACTTCTTGGAGATCTCGCGCATCTCGTCCTTGATCACGCCGAGGATCTTCTCCTCGTGAGCAAGCAGGTCCTCGTAGTAGGCGATGGCGCGGCGCAGGCCGTCAAGCTCGGTCTCAATCTTGTCGCGCTCGAGGCCGGTGAGGCGGCGCAGGCGCATCTCGAGGATGGCCTGGGTCTGCTCGGGCGTGAAGCCGAAGCGGGCGATGAGGCGCTCGCTCGCCTCGGAATCGGTCTGCGAGGAGCGGATGATCGAGATGACCTCGTCGATATGGTCGAGCGCCATGAGGTAGCCCTCGAGGATGTGGGCGCGCGCCTGTGCCTTCTTGAGGTCGAAGCGCGTGCGGCGAGTCACCACGTCGACCTGGTGGTCGATGTAGCAGCGCAGCATCTCGGTGAGCGACAGGCACTTGGGCACGCCGTTCACGAGCGCGAGGTTGTTCACGCCGAAGGTGCTCTGCAGCGAGGTGAACTTATACAGGTTGTTGAGCACGACCTGCGGGATGACGCCCTTCTTGAGCTCGATGACGAGGCGCAGGCCCTTCTGCGTGGACTCGTCGCGCATGTCGGAGATGCCCTCGATGCGCTTCTCGTTGACGAGCTGGGCGATCTTCTCCTGCAGGGTGCCCTTGTTCACCTGGTAGGGAATTTCGGTGAACACAAGGCGGTTGCGGCCGGTCTTGGTGGACTCGACATGCGCCTTGGCGCGCACGGTGATCGAGCCGCGGCCGGTCTCATAGGCCTTGCGGATGCCGTCGCTGCCCATGATGACGGCGCCCGTGGGGAAGTCGGGGCCCGGCATGATCTGCATGAGCTCGTCGACGGTCGCGTCGGGATGGTCGATGAGGTGGCAGGTGGCCTCCACTGCCTCGGAGAGGTTGTGGGGCGGGATGTTCGTTGCCATGCCGACGGCGATGCCCGACGATCCATTGACCAGAAGGTTAGGGAAGCGCGCCGGCAGCACCTGGGGCTCGGCGAGCGACTCGTCGTAGTTGGGCTGCCAGTCGACGGTGTCCTTCTGCAGGTCGCGCAGGAGCTCCATGGCGGGCTTTGCCAGGCGGCTCTCGGTGTAACGCATGGCCGCGGCGCCGTCGCCGTCGATATTGCCGAAGTTGCCGTGGCCGTCGATGAGCGGCACGCGCATGGAGAACCACTGCGCCAGGCGCACCATGGTGTCATACACCGCGGAGTCGCCGTGGGGGTGGTACTTACCGATGACCTCGCCGACCGTCCAGGCCGACTTCTTGTGCGGACGGTTGGGATAGATGCCCGACTCGTTCATGGCGTACAAGATGCGGCGATGCACCGGCTTCAGGCCGTCGCGCACATCCGGCAGGGCGCGCGCCGTGATGACCGACATCGAGTACTCGATGAAACTCTGGCGCATCTCGCGGCCGAACTCCGACACCTGGAGCTGTCCGCCGTTGATGTCCTCGCCTGCGGCCTCGCCGCGGTCGACGGTGCCAAAGCTCTCCTCAAGCTCGCCGTCGTCCTCTTCTTCCTCGTCCCCGTCGTCCTCGACGTAGACGTCGGCGCCCTCTTCGTCCGCCTCGGCTCGGGCTAGCATGCGCCTCAGATCTTCCGGCAGCGCATCCGACGACGCGTCCGGCGTGTTGTTCATATCGTCTGCCACGTATTCCTCCTACGTAGGTCATTTGGGGACGGGTTCGTTTCATCCACTTCCCCGGGGTTGTCGAGATGCCCGAGGCTAGGCGTCCAGGAACCTCGCGTCATGCGCATGCTTCTCGATATACTCGCGCCTGAACTCGACCTGGTTGCCCATGAGCTCGCGCACGGCGCGGTCGGCTGCGAGGGCATCCTCGATGGTCACGCGCTGCAGGATGCGCGTCTTGGGATCCATGGTGGTCGAAGCCAGCTGCTTGGGATCCATCTCTCCCAGGCCCTTGTAGCGCTGCACGGTGTAGCCGCGGCGCTTCTTGGTCACCTTGCCGGAAGCATCCTCGTCCTCGGACTCGTCGGGGTTGAGGCCCAGGCTCTTGATGGTGTCGCGCAGGATCTCTTCCTCGGGCTGGCGGCCGTTGGGATAGACGTAGTGGATCTTGTTGCGCACCTTCACGCCAAAGATGGGCGGGCACGCCACATAGACGTAGCCGGCGTCGATGAGCGGGCGCATGTACTTGTAGAAGAACGTGAGCAGAAGGATGCGGATGTGCGCGCCGTCGACATCGGCGTCGGTCATGATGATGATCTTGTGGTAGCGCGCCTTGGTGATGTCGAAGTCGCCGCCGTCGCCGGCACTGGTGGTCACGCCGCAGCCGATGGCGGTGATGAGCGACTGGATGGTGTCGCTCGAGAACGCGCGATGGTCGCCCACGCGCTCCACGTTCAAGATCTTGCCGCGAAGGGGCAGGATCGCCTGGATGTCGCGGCGGCGGCCGTCCTTGGCCGAACCGCCTGCGGAGTCGCCCTCTACGATGAAGAGCTCGGTCATCTCGGCGTCGCGCACCGAGCAGTCGGCGAGCTTGCCGGGCAGCGGCGCCGTCTCGAGCAGGCTCTTGCGACGGGTTGCCTCACGCGCCTTGCGGGCGGCGTTGCGCGCCTTGCTGGCCTGTTGCGCCTTCTTCACGATCTCGCGGCCGGCCTTGGGATGCTCCTCGAGGTAGTCGGTAAGCCCCTCGGTGACCACCTTGAGGGTGAGCGTGCGCATGAACGAGCTGCCGAGCTTTGCCTTGGTCTGGCCCTCAAACTGCGGGTCGGCCAGCTTCACCGAGATGACGGCGGAAAGGCCCTCGCGCACGTCGTCGCCCGTCAGGTTGGAGTCCTTCTCCTTGAGCATGCCCTGTTTGCGCGCATAGTCGTTGATGACGCGGGTGAGCGCGGTGCGGAAGCCCTCGAGGTGCATGCCGCCCTCGGGGGTGTAGATGTCGTTCGCGAAGCTCATGACGGTCTCGGAGTAAGAGGTGTTCCACTGGATGGCCACCTCGACCTCTCCCGTGCGGTCGACGGGGGCGTCGTCCTCGCTCTTGCCAGAGAGATAGATGGGGCGCTTGAGGCCGTCAGGAATCTCTTTGCCCTCGTTCAGGAACTTCACGAAGTCGATGATGCCGCCCTCGTAGCAGAACTCGTCCACGCGCGGCGCCAGCTCGCGCTCGTCCTTGAGGACGATCTTGAGGTTCTTGTTCAGGAAGGCCGTCTCCTGCAGGCGGTTGCGCAGGACGTCGTAGTCGAAGATCGTGGTCTCGAAGATCTCGTCGTCCGGCCAGAAGGTGGTGGTGGTGCCGGTGGCCTTGGAGTCGCCTATCACCTTCATCTTCTGCGTGGTCTTGCCGCGTGAGAACTCCATCTCGTAGATGTGCCCGTCGCGCTTGACCTGGACGTTCATCTTCTTGGAGAGCGCGTTTACCACCGAGACGCCGACGCCGTGCAGGCCGCCCGAGACCTTGTAGGCGTTGTTGTCGAACTTGCCGCCGGCGTGCAGGACGGTCAGAACCACCTCGAGGGTGGGGATCTTCTTCACAGGATGCTTCGCCACGGGGATGCCACGGCCGTTGTCCACCACGGTGATGGAGTTGTCCGGGTGCACCGTGACCTCGATCTTGGTGCAGAAGCCAGCCATGGCCTCGTCGACGGAGTTGTCGACGATCTCCCACACCAGGTGGTGCAGGCCGCTTGAACTCGTAGAGCCGATGTACATGCCGGGGCGCTTGCGAACGGCCTCGAGACCCTCGAGGATCTTGATGTCGCTGGCGCCGTACTCGTTGTTCTTCGCCACGTAGGTCTCCCTCTCATATGAAAAGGTGCATTGATGCTGCAATCTTCCATATGATACCGGATTTCCTGGCCCGTCTTGACCGTGTGCAAATACCTCTACAAGGCCACCAGAATGGATTTGCGGCTAGTTCCCAGCACTTTGACCCTTTTTCCACTCAAGGCTCGCCCTCATGGCCGATTTGAGGGCGTCGCGGAGCCGCTTGTCCTCGACGGGCGCCACGGCGGCGTCGAGGGCGGCGGCCTCCTCATGGGAGAGCTCCCGATGGGCCGGGCGCGGCGGCGGGGCGGACGAGGCGACCTGGGCTCGATGTTTGCGCTGCACGGCCTCGCCCCCATACCCCGGCCTCGAGGTGCGGAACACGAAGCCGTCGAGGTCCACCCCCTCGCGCGCCATGCGGGTCCGAATGATCTCGCGGAGCATGGTGAGCTCCTGCGTCCAGGCGGGGGCGTCGGCATAGACCAACAGTTTGTTTGACTCGGGCAGATATCTCAGGCCCGTCACGTGGCCGCCCTCGCGCGTCCCGCCGCATACGGCGTTCCACGCCCGATACACCTCGCGCGTCCGCTCGGCGGCATGCATCTGCTCCAGGCGCTCCGGAGTGGCCGCGTCGATGATCCGGCGGCGCTCGCCGCCGAGGTATGCGTCGAGCCCCACGGTCTTGCGGGCGCGCTGGCCGTCATGTTTCACGTGCAACCCCGCCTTCCACGCCGTCGTCTCCGTCGCCCACGCGGACGACCTTGGCCCGCGAGAGAATCTCGTCCGAAAAGTATCCCAGATTGGTGGTGGTGATGACCGTCTGCACCTCGCCGGCGATGAAGCCCAGAAACGCCTCGCGCCGGTGCGCGTCGAGCTCGGACATGACGTCGTCGAGCAAAAGCAGCGGCGGGCGGCCCAAGATGTCGCGTGTGACCTCGACCTCGGCGACCTTCCAGGCGAGGACGAGACTGCGCTGCTGGCCTTGGGAGGCAAAGTGGCGGGCATCGCGTCCGTCCACAGTGAGCAGAATCTCGTCCCTGTGGGGGCCGGACAGCGTGAGCCCGCGCCGAAGCTCCTCGTCGGCACGCTCCTCGAGGCAGGCCAAGAAACGCTCCTGGGCCTCGAGGCGAAGCTCCGCGCGCGCCGCCTCGTCTGCCGATGTGGCAGCACCGGCATGCTCGAGGTCCCCGATGGAGGGCTGGTAGGCCATGTCCGCCACCTCATGGGGGGCGATCGACGCATAGGCGCGCACAAAATGGGCCCTGATGCGGGCGAGCAGGGCGAGCCGGTGCACGAGAAGCGAGGCCCCCGTGGATGCGATGGACTCGTTCCAGGCGGCAAGCAAATCACGGGTGCAGAACCGCTCTTTCAGCAGGTTGTTGCGCTGTTCCACGGTGCGCTCGTAGGCGCTCACCAGCTGGGCGTAGCGTTCAGACATCTGCATGCCGAAGCTGTCGAGCGCGCCCCGGCGGACGCTGGCCGAGCGCTTGACCATGTCGAGGTCGTCAGGGCAGAACAGCACCGACGGCAGCGCGCCGCGCACGCCGGAGGCCGTGCACTTCTTGCCGTTTCGCCGAAACGACCGGCGCGCAGACGCCACCACCAGCTCGTGGTCGAGCACGCGGCCGTCCCCCTCGAGCCTCAGTGAGAGCGAGCACCCCTCCTCCCCCGTCTGCACGAGTTCGGCGGGAGACGGCTTTCTGAACGACTGGCCTGCGGTGAGCAGCTGCAGGGCCTCGACGAGGTTCGTCTTGCCCTGGGCGTTTCTACCCACAAGCACCGTCACGCCCTCGTCGAGCGCGAGCTCGTAGCGCTCGAAGTTTCGATATGAGCGCACGCTCAGGTCGCGCGCGAAAATAGCCATCTCCCCTCCCTTCACAAACGAGGCGACGTCACGCTCCGGCCGGGCCGCCGGGCGGAGGGACCGAACCTAGATGCGGACGGGCATGACGAGGTAGAGATAGTTGATCTTGTCGTAGGCCTTGAAGACGCCTGCGGCGGCATAGCTCTTCAGCTCGAGCGTGATCTCCTTCTCGCGGCCGAGCACGTTCAGGCAGCCGAAGATGTAGTGGTAGTTGAAGGCGATGACACCGCTTTCGCCCTCGACCTCGACATCGATGGTCTCCTGCGCTAGGTCCTGATCGTTTGAGATGGAGGAGAGCGAGAGCGTGCCCGCCTGAGCATCGATCTCAAACTTCACCGCGGGATTGCTCGTGGCGATGACCGCGACGCGCTTCAGAGCCGCCGAGAACGCGTCCACGTCGATCTTCACGCTCGTCACGCAAGAATCGGGGATGAGCTGCTTGTAGTTGGGATACACGCCCTCGATGCGGCGCGACACGTAGCAGGTGTTGCCCGCCTCGAAGACCACCTGGGTGTCGGTGGCGCCCACCTGGATCTGCGGCTGGTCGCTCATGATGGAGAGCGCGTCGTTGAAGGCGTCTGCCGGCACGTTCAGCTCGAAGCTGCCCTCGAGCGAAGAGGTCTCCACCTGCGTGTCCACCACCGCAAGGCGGAAGGAGTCGGTGGCCACCAGGCGAATGGTGTTGTTCTCGACCGTCATGTGCACGCCGCCCAGGATCGGGCGCGCCTTGTCGTTTGAGGTCACGCGCCACACGCGGCCGACCATCTCGGTGAGCAGGCTTGTCGGAAGCTCGACCGCCGCCTCGATGGCATAGGTGGGAAACTCCGGGAAGTCTGCCGCGTCGAGGGTGTTCAGACGGAAGCGGCTCTTTTCGCAGCTGATGAGCACCTGGCGGTCAGACTGCTCGAATCGAACCGGGGCGTCGGGCAGGGTCTTGGTGATGTTGGCGAGCATCTTGCAGGGAATCACCATCTCGCCGGGCTCCTCTACATGGGCCGCGATACGATGGCGAATGGAGATGGTGTAGTTCGACGTCTGGAACTCCAACACGCCGTCCCCAGCACGAACGAGTACGCCCGAAAGGATGGGTAGCGTCGATGCGCTTGCGACGCCTTTCGACACGGTCGCGATGGCGTCTGCGAGCGAACCTTGGCTTACGGTGAACTTCATGGCGCTCCCTTTCTTTATATCTATATAGATATATCTCTCATAATAGTAATAAGACCGTGGACGGTGTGGGTAAGTGGCATCGACGCTGCTCAGGGCCTATGGATTTGTCGACCACAGCCTGTTGAGAACAAGGGTGGTTGTCCACAGGCATCTGGGCACCCCACAATTCTCCACGTATGGGACCAACTTCTCAACAACGTTTCCCACTCCTTTTCACACCTTGTCCCCTCACCATTCGCACTGCTACGAGCGAAGGATGATCTTGTTGCGGAGGAGTTGCAGGTCCTCGACGAGGCTTCGGTCCTCTTTGACCTTCTTCTCGATGACCTTGATGGAGTTGAGCACGGTCGAGTGGTCGCGCCCGCCGAACTCCGCGCCCACCATGGGCGTGGTCATCTCGCACATGTCCATGGCGAGATAGACCGCTACGTGGCGCGCGAAGGCGATGTTTGCCGGGCGCCTGGGGCCGATGAGGTCTTCGTGGCTCACGTGATAGAATTCCTCGACCACCGCCTGCACGGTGTCCACATGGATCTTCTTGTGCGCGGTGTCGAAGTATTCGTTGGCGATGCGGTCGATGTCGTCTCCGGTGAGCTCGCCGCCGGCCTGCTCCTTCTCAAAGGAGTCTCCGGCGCAACGCTCGCAGAAGCTCTCGAGCTCGCGGATGTTCGTCCCCGAGATCTCGGCCATGTGGCGCAGCTGCTCGTCGGTGAGGTGTCCCCCTCCCGAGCGAATCTGCCCCAGCAGCGAGTCATCTGCGGCGCCCCCCGCGCGCTCGGCCTCGGCGGCGGGCAGGATCGTGTGCTCGTAGTAGCGCTTGAGGATGGTGTACTTCATCTCAAAGCCGGGTTCGGACACCAGGCAGAGCATGCCGGCGTTGAATCGGCTGGTGAGGCGTTCGTCCATGCCGAGCTTCTTGGGCGCGCGGTCCGAGGCGATGACGATCTTCTTGTTGTCGCGGATAAACTCATCCATGAGGCGGAAGAAGTACTCGATGCTCGCCGTTTTGCCGATGATGTTCTGGATGTCGTCAATGATGAGCACGTCGGCGTCGTGGTAGTCGCGAAGAATCGCGCGCCCCTCGGTCTTTTGAATGGCCACCTCGTTGATGAAGTCGTCGATGTACGCCTGGGAGTTCGCGTATTTGATGCGGATGTAGGGCTTGGTCTCGTTGAGGTAGTTCTTGATGGCGAGCAGCAGATGGGTTTTCCCCAGGCCCGAGTTGCCGTAGATGAACAGCGACGTGCAGCTGCCGGGCTCCTCTGCCATGGCGGCAAAGCGAACGGCGCTCTGGTAGGCGTGCTTGTTCTCGTCGCCATAGACGAAATTCTCAAAGGTGAACTTGGAGTTTGCGTGCGAGGCGTGCGCAGCCGGCGCCTCTTCGGGTTGGGGCGCCTGCGGGGCGGCGGGCACCACGGCCGGCTGGGCGGGCTGTCCGCTCTTCATGGAGGCCACCATGCGTCGAAATTGCTCGGGGGACAAGGTGTTGGTGACGGTGACCTTGGTGTCTGCCCCCGCCGTGAAGGGCGACGCGGCGGGGGGCGCCGCCGGCGAAGCTGCCGGCGCGGCATCTGGGATTGAGGCGACCTCGGCCGCGTGCGCTGCTGGGAGATTGTCCTGAATCGTGGGTGCCGCCTGATTCGGGGTAGCAGTCTCCGCAACCCGCTCGCCAGCATGGGGCGCAGCGGACGGTGTTGCGGCTCTGGTCGCATCGGCCGCAACGGGAGACGTGGCACCGCCCGCCGCGGCGGGGTCTTGAGGAACCGTGACGTGCAGGGTGAGCGGGCAGAACGCGATCTCTTCCAGGTAACGCTCGATGACTTCGCGCTGCTTCATGAGGTAGGCGTAGGCAAAGCGCGACGGGGCCTCGATGGTGAGGCTTTCGTCGGTAAGTTCGAGCGGCAGCGATTGGGCAAGCATGTTGATGAGGCGGGCGTCGCGCCCGTCTCTCCTGCAGAACGAGATGGTATCGTCCAGGATGATTTTCGCCTCGTTGTCCATATCGTCTTTCACCTATCTCGCGTCTGCTTTCTTCGCCTTACTTATTGGGCCCTCATCCAGGAGGAGCCCAGCTCGGTGAGGTGGTATTTCTGCCCCCGCTTCATCACAAAGCCGCCCTCGCTGAGCGTGGCGAGTTCTCGCGACCACGTCGGGCCCGACTGGCCGTATGCCCCCGCAAGGTCGGTGGGGCCTGCCTGCCCGTGCTCAAGCAGGTAGGCGAGCGCCAGCCTGCCGCGGTCGCTTACATAAAGGCCGCCTTGTGCGTTCTCTTGCTGCCCGCCGCCCGCGGGCTGGGGCATGGGCGTCGTCGCGGTCGGTTGATATCCGTATGGGTACCAGCCACCCTGCTGGGTCCACCCGCCCGAAGGAAGGGGAGATGTTGGATACGGCTGCGCGGGCTGTGGCGCCCACATCTGCTGACCCCATGGTTGCTGCCATCCTTGTTGATAGGGATTTTGCTGGTATGGGGGTATCTGGTAGGGCGCCTGCTGGGCCTGTTGTCCTGCCGGCTGTTGCGGCCAGCCAGCCTCGTCGGGCATGGGCATGGGCGCGCCGCCATACGGCGGCGCCGGATAGGCGGGGTTCCCTCCGATGCCTTCCCGCCCTGCTCCTCCCGCCGGCGCATGGGGGGCGGCGCTCCCCATGCCGGGCGTGGTCCCCGCCGCGGCGCCTGGGACGTTGCTTTGAACCGGCGTTGCCGGGCCGGCTTGCGTGCTGCTTTCTGCTGCATGGGAGAACCTCACCGCCGCTCCGCGCGCCGCGGTCGAGCGGATCTCCGTCACTCGTGTGGGGTCAAGGCTTACCGTGACGACGGTGCCTGCTCCCAGATTGTCCTCTATCGAGACCGCCCCGCCGGCCGCCTCGAGGTATTGCTGCACCATGGGAAAACCCGCCCCGGTGCCTCGTATGTATCGCTTCATATCGCGGTCCGCCGAGGTCACGCCAAACTCGAAGGCGCGCTCTTTGTCGGCAATCCCCGGCCCTTGGTCGGCAAAGCGAATCGTATTGCCCCCGTCGAGGATCGAGATGATCGGCTCGACGAAGTGCGCATGGATAAAGTTCTCCACAATTTCGCGGATGACCATGAGCGAGACGTTCCCACCCTGCTCTTTCATGCATCTATATACCGTGTTGGTCACTTCCTCGAGATAGGGGCGCACCTCGTTGGGCTCTATGACCACCACGCGCGGCGTGGAAAACATGTCATCGTAGATTGCGATGCGTGTGGCAAACGCCGCCTTTGGAGCCGCCGCGCCGTCCTTCCCCGGCGTGTCGGCGTCCCTGCCGTCCGACGTTCCAGTTATATGGCTGTTGTCTGGAGCTCGGTCGCCCGAGTCAACAAAGGGATAGAAGTCGTCTGCCATGGTTTCTCAATCTGTCGCGTTTTCCCTCTAGATAGTATCTCACCCTGCGGTCGTGCACAGCTTTCCACAACTTTTCAAACTCTGTTGAAAACTGAAGAAAGATTGCGAAAAGTTATCAACACAATTCACCAGTCCTGTGGAAATGTCTATGAAAGAACGTGAAATAATTCACCGAGCGGGACAACGTGGTGAGAAAACCTTCGTTCACCTGTGGTGACTTCGGGATATATGTCATTGTTTTGTTGACATTCGTGCACCGTATTCCATACAATCTTGAAGCTCAAGTGCCTGTTAATTCGGCCTTTCATTGATTGCAAGAAATGCAGCAGGAGGACAACGATGAAACGTACCTATCAGCCTAACAAGCGTAAGCGCGCCAAGACCCACGGCTTCCGCGCTCGTATGGCAACCAAGGGCGGCCGCGCGGTGCTGGCTCGCCGTCGCGCCAAGGGTCGCAAGCGCCTTACCGTCTAGTCGACATACTTGGTATGAGGACCATCAAGTCCAAGATGGATTTTGAGCGCGTGTTCACCCAAGGACGGCGCTATAACCATCCCTTGATGCGAATGGTTATATGTGATTCTTTGAGCGAAGGCGATCCAGGGCGGGTCGCCTTCGCTGCACCGAAGCGCCTTGGCTGCGCCGTGGTGCGCAACCGTTCCAAGCGGGTGTTGCGTGAGACCGCGCGTCATCAGGGGTTTCCCGCGGCTGGCCGCGAGATTATCCTGTTTGCCACGCGCGGCACCGCCTGCGCACGGCCCGAGGAGCTTTCAGGAGCTCTGAAGTCGCTGTGCAAACGGGCAGGTCTTGATGGCTGAGGGGTCGTGGCGCACGGGTGCTCGCCGCATTGCGGTGGCACCCATCCGGTTTTATCAGCGGGTTATTTCTCCGTTGCTCCCGGCATCGTGCATCTACACCCCCACATGTTCGCAATATGCTGTCGAGGCGATTCGGCGCCACGGCATCGTTAAGGGCGGCTGGCTGGCGGTCCGGCGCATCGTGAGATGCAACCCGCTCCATGCTGGCGGCTACGACCCCGTGCCCTAGGTGCACGGCAACTCGGAGGTTTACTACACATGTGGGATTGGATCGTAAACATTCTCTTCCAGATCCTCGCGGTCATTCAGAGCTTTGCGGTCGACTGGGGCCTTTCGATCATCATCCTGGTGCTCATCGTGCGTCTTATTCTGACGCCGCTGCTGCTCAAGTCCACAAAGTCCACAGCGCGCATGCAGGTGCTGCAGCCCAAGCTTATGGAGATCCAGGAGCGCTACGCAGACGATCCTCAGCGTATGAACGAGGAGATGCAGAAGTTCTACTCTGAGAATAAGTTCAATCCGTTCGGCGGGTGCCTGCCCCTGCTTATCCAGATGCCCATCCTGTTCGCCCTGTTTACGCTGCTTCAGAATCTTCCCAGCTATTTCGAGGGCAACAGCTTCTCCTTCTATAACATTCTGCCGGACCTGACCACTTCGGTTTCGGCCACGATGAGCCAGGGCATCACCGTTGCGCTCCCGTATATCATCGCGCTGGTCCTGTTTGCTGTTCTCACGCTGATTCCTCAGCTTTACACGGCGCGCAATCAGACGGGCGCCCAGGCATCTACGATGCGCACCACCGCCATCGTCATGGCTGTCATGATGCTGTTCATCGGTTGGGGACTGCCCGCTGGTGTTCTTCTGTACTACGATGTATCCACGTTGTGGCAGGTTGTCCAGCAGGTGTTTGTCACCCAGCGTGTTATTGAGAAGGCCAAGGCTGACGAGGAGGCTCGTCTTGCCAATGCGCCCATCGAGGTGGATGTTGTGCGTCGTGAGCGCAAGCAGCGTCCGCACAAGAAGAACTAATTAGGTACCTAACTATCTGGAGTTCATATGGATGACCTCACGAAAGACAATTTGGACGAGACTCCGACTGGTGAGTATCCTGAACTTGCTGAGCGCTACAAAAGCGGTGAGCCGCTGAGCGATGAGGATCTGGACACCATTGCAGATCTTTCTATCTCTGTATTGCGTTCTATGCTCGGCTATTTCGGTGCTGAGGGTTCGCCCATTGACGAGTATGAGGGTGACGACGGCGAGCTCATCCTTGATGTCACTGCACCTGATCTCGCGGTTCTCATCGGTCGTCATGGTCGCACCTTGGAGGCTTTGCAGACCTTGTTTTCTCTTCTGGTCAGCAAGAGGCTCGGCTTTAGGTATCCCGTTGTTGTTGACATCGAGGGATATAAAAGCCGGCGCCATGACAAAGTGACCTCTATGGCTAAGTCGGCTGCTGCCCGCGCTGTTCGTCAGCATGGGTCTGTTTCCCTTCCTCCGATGAATGCCTATGAGCGTCGCCTTGTACACATCGCTCTTCGTGATAACGTCAATGTTGAGACCCACTCTGAAGGGATCGACCCCGATCGCCACGTTGTTATTTCTGTCATCTAGTCTTTCATGACATCGAATCTTTCAGGGAGTGCTTCGGCACTCCCTTTTTTGTCTCAACTTCTTGCTACACTCAATTCAGTCAGGAGAAAGGTTTTACTATGACTGAGCTTTCATCTTGTATTCTTGATACTGATAGCAATGATCTTCTGCATCAACTACAGAGCCTCTGTCTTGATGCTGGACTCACTGTTTCTGATGATCAGCTTCAGATGTGCCTGGATCATCTATTGCTTGTGATTGAGAAGAATAAGGTTATTAATCTCACCCGCATCACCTCCCTTGAAGACGCGCTTGTCCTTCATATTCTTGACTCATTGCTTTTGCTCCCATATGTTGAAAGAGCGCCTCATGGATGCTTGCTTGATATGGGGACAGGAGCAGGATATCCTGGATTACCGCTTCATATCGTGTCTGGCCGTTCGTCTACGTTGTTGGACTCTGTCGGTAAGAAGGTTCACGCTGTTCAAGAGTTTATTGATCAGCTTCACCTGAAGGATGTCCGACCTGTTCATTCACGACTTGAAGATTATGCTCGTGATCATCGCTCTCAGTACTCGGTGGTGGTTGCTCGCGCGCTGTCTTCTCTTCCTGTTCTTGTCGAGTATGCTGCACCATTTCTTTCCCATGGTGGTCTCTTCATTGCTGCAAAGGCTCGACCTGATCTTGATGAGCTTTGTTCTGGTGATCAAGCCGCTGATATGTGTGGCATGCGTCGTATCGATTTTGATGAGTTTGACCTACCTTACGGTCTTGGTCATCGTACTGTTGTCGTATATAAGTCAGTTGCTCTACCTTCGATTAAACTCCCTCGTCAGTCTGGTACTGCTAAACGAAGTCCCTTAGCCTGAGTTCATCTGTGTCTTGATTGCGCTCCTTCATTCGTTAATTCTTGAGGGAGCGCGTTCCTCTATCTCTATGATTTGCTGTATGTTTCACGTGAAACAGTTGAACACCTTTGATGCGATAATCTCAGATTGAAGCGATAATGATGTTAGGCATTTTGCAGTAGTGTATTTCTGTTAGCTGCTTTTTCAAAAATCACCTATTGCTGCTTCTAAAGAATGAATTGAAATCGAAGCAGTGTATACGAACAGTCTACTTTCTAATGTTCTAACTCAGACCAATAGATAAATAGTGGCAATACGCACTAAATCCGTAATCACCTAGATAGTGACGTAGAAGTGATTCAATAGAGTTGCAATATTGGTTTCAATCATTTCTACTATATTCAGCATTCTTATATCGCATGTCTACATTCATACTCATTGGGTCGAAATCAACTATTGAAATCAACCAAAAACTTTTTCCAATAGATCAATACTGAATGCAGTTGAGTTGTCTCACTCATTATCATCAGTCTGATTTGGATTGATTGTCTACTAATATTGGCAAGCATTCTCCAAGTTCACCCTTGTATTCATGTTTCACGTGAAACATAATGGATATGGAGTTTCGAAACATACTGTTTCACGTGAAACATCCTCCAAAAGGTATGTAATGCACTTAAACCGTAGAAATGGGAGGAATAGTGGGATTCCGAGACGTCAAGCGATCGAAAAGCACAAAAGATACGCGTGTGATTGCAATCATTAATCAAAAAGGCGGCGTTGGAAAGTCAACAACAGCGGTTAATCTATCAGCCGCATTGGGGGAAATGAATAGAAAGACACTCCTCGTTGATTTTGACCCCCAGGGTAATAGCACAAGTGGTTTAGGTGTTGAAAAAGAAGGGCTTGAGCAATGTGTCTATGATGCGCTGCTCAACGATGTGCCTATAGAAGAACTGATTCAAGATACGGAGAGCAAAAAAGTATTTGTAGTGCCGGCTACAATTCAGTTAGCAGGTGCAGAAGTAGAACTTGTATCTGCAATGGCACGAGAAACACGTTTAAAAGAGGCGTTGGAGCCAATTAAAGATGAATTCGATTTCATTTTTATAGATTGCCCACCTTCTCTTGGATTGCTAACGATTAATGCGTTGACTGCGGCAGATAGTGTACTCATCCCTATTCAGTGTGAATATTACGCATTGGAAGGTGTAACAAAGCTGCTTGAGTCAATGAAAATGGTGAAAGGGCGCCTAAATAAGAAGTTAGATACATTCGGCGTCCTTCTTACGATGTTTGATTCGAGGACATCGCTATCGAATCAGGTTGTTGAAGAGGTTAAGAACTACTTTGGTGATACAACATTCAAGACACTCATTCCAAGGACGGTAAAGCTGTCCGAAGCTCCATCATACGGTATGCCGGTTACTGAATATGCACCAAACAATAAGGGTGCAAAAGCATATATGAGCCTGGCAAAAGAGGTGATAAGCCGTGCCTAGTCCAAAAAGGAAGAGCGGTCTTGGTAAAGGCCTCAATGCTTTGATGGGTGAAGCCCAAACAGAGACGGGGTCAGCTGCTGCTGAGAAAAAGATCCCAATCGAGGACATTACACCAAATCCAAATCAGCCACGTGTTCACTTTAATGAAACTGAGCTTCGGGAACTAAGTAACTCAATTGCAGAGCATGGGATACTGCAGCCATTGCTTCTTCGTAAGAAAGGCAAAGGATTTGAAATCATTGCTGGAGAACGTCGATATCAAGCTGCAAAGCTTGCAGGATTAGAAGAGGTTCCTGCAATCGTTCGGGATGTGGACGATCAAGAGATGCTTGCTCTTGCATTGATAGAGAATCTGCAGCGCTCTGATCTGAATCCTATTGAAGAGGCTAAGGGATATAGGCAGCTCATTGATGCGAGCGGGATGACTCAGGAGGCACTGTCAAAGGCCGTATCAAAATCGCGTTCCGCAATTACTAACAGTCTGAGGCTCCTCGACCTCCCAGCGGCGGTACAGGATATGATATTCGCTGGACAGCTCACTGCTGGTCACGCGAGAGCCATCTTGGCTGTCCCTTATGAAGATGCAAGGATTAGGCTGGCAGAGAAGGTTGTGAATGAGGGTCTTTCTGTCCGTGCGACAGAAAACCTTGCCCCACTGTTTTCAGTCGGAGATACACCTCGTGCTCCAAGGACGGTGACACCACAATCCTATAAGAAGGCTGCGCGAGTATTGAGACAGGCTTTGAATACGAATGTTAAGGTAAAAAGCCTTCGAGGTAAGAATAAGATTGAGATTGAGTTCAAAGATGAGGACGAGTTGAATGGAATACTCACCCAAATCGTTCAGTCTTCGAGCATGAGCCCAATGGATGAGGTGTAACCATGAGGCGAATGATTGCAGCGGGGGTATTTGTTGCGACAGCTGTTGCGACGTCGTACATTACATATCGCTTAGTGAGTGACAAGCAGTTGCGAGAAACACTGCTCAGCAAAGCAAAGACGATGGCGTCAACAACACGAAGCACCGTTGACGCGATGAGCGAAGAGGTGGCCCTTCGAACGGCTCAGATGACTCGTAATCCAAAAATCAACCAGGAATGGGTCGCTCATCAGTGGGAAAGCGTTGGATATTAAATAATAATTAGGTACCTAAATATATCCATCGAGATCTATAACGCATCAAATTCAAATGTGTAGAGCCCCCATGTTTAACGTGAAACATGGGGGCTCTTGCTGTCAGCGGTTCGTCAGCGGATTGAGGCGTAGAAAACCTTCTTGGAGAGCTGTTGAGAGTGCCAGGAGTGGCACTTGTTAGCGGTGAATGGTGAGGCGCTGCTTGAGCTGACCGCAAGCTGCGTCGATGTCACTCCCCCGCGACACGCGAATGGTGGTCTCGACGCCACGGGTCATGAGGCGTCGCTGGAGTTCTTCAACCTTCTTCTGGGGTGACGGTTTGAAGGGGCTGTCAGGGATGTTATTCAGTTGGATCAAGTTGACGTGGCACAGCGTGCCCTCGCAGAAGTCGCAGAGCGCGCGCATCTCGGGATCGGTGTCGTTGACGCCCTCGATCATCGCGAACTCATACGTTGGGCGACGACCGGTCTTCTCCGTATAGAGCTGAAGAGCCTCGTAGAGACGAGGAAGGGTGTATTTCTTGACACCGGGCATCAGCTGGTTACGGGTCTGCTGGATAGCCGAGTGCAGCGAGATGGCGAGGGTGAACTGCTCGGGAAGATCGGCGAAGGCGCGAATGCGGGGAATGATGCCGCAGGTAGAAACGGTGAGGTGCCGAGCGCCGATATTCGGCCCGTGTTCGGAGTTGAGCTTGCGAAGCGCCTCGACGGTGGCATCGAAATTGTTGAAGGGCTCTCCCTGCCCCATGAACACCACGCTCGTGACGCGCTCGTTGAAGTCGTTCGCCACATGAAGTACCTGGTCGACCATTTCCTGTGCGGTAAGCGAACGCGTCAGACCGGCGATGCCGGTGGCGCAGAACACACAGCCCATGGCGCATCCAGCCTGCGTCGAGATGCAGACAGCAAGCTTGGAGCGGCTGGGCATCGCGACGGTTTCCACAGAGACGCCGTCAGAAAAACGGAGCAGGTATTTGCGAGAGCCGTCGGAGGAGACCTGGCGGGCAATCTCCTCGGGCGCGTTGAAGGAGAACTGCTCTGCGAGCTGCTCCCTCAGGGCCTTGGGAATATTGGTCATCTCATCAAACGAACTGACGTTCTTGTCAAAGACCCATTCAACAATTTGCTTTGTGCGGAATGCCGGCTGCTTGAGGTCGCGCAATATCATTCCAAGCTCATCAGGGCTGAGCGTGCGGATGTCGGTGCGCGCTTTTGTTTCTTCCATCTCATACCTTTCGAAGGACAGGACTGAATCGTATCTATATACAATAAGATACCGTGAGTCTGAACCAGGAATGGATGCGAGGCGTGAAAATCCACCTCGGGAAGGAGTAGGCCATGGGTAGGAAGAGCCGTGAAGCGATGCGAATCGTCGTGCTTGCGGGTGGTATCTCCGACGAGCGCGAGATTTCGCAGGCGTCGGGCGCCAACGTGGCTACGGCGCTCGCCGAGGCGGGCTATGGCGTTGTGGACATGATGGACCCTGCCGACGAGAACTTCTTGAGCGAGCTTTCGAAGGGTGAATACGATGCGGCGTTCATCGCCCTCCATGGTCTCGGGGGCGAGGACGGAATGATCCAGAGCGTCCTTGAGTACCTCCACATCCCCTACACCGGCTCCGGGGTCGCGGCGAGCGCTTGCGCTGCCGACAAAGACATCTCCAAGGTGCTCTACGAGCATGCTGGGATTCCTATTGCAAAGGGCGTGGTGGTGGAGCGCGGAGACGCCGTCGACGCCGACGAGCTTGCTGAGCAGCTTGGCGGAGAGATGTTTGTGAAGCCGGCGGTGAACGGTTCGAGCTATGGCGTGAGCTGCGTGAAGAGCCCGTGTGAGCTCGATGGCGCTCTTGAGGTGGCGTTCGAGCATGGTGACAAGGCGCTCGTTGAGCAGCGTCTCGTGGGTACCGAGATAACCGTCGGCGTCTATGAGGGAGAAGAGCTCGTGGCTCTTCCTGTTGTGGAGATCCGCAAGCAGGAGGGCTCGGAGTTCTACGACCTCAACGTGAAATACATCGACCCGGCGCTCGTTCATCGCATTCCCGCGAAGCTTGACCCGAACGACTATGCTCGTGCGCAGGAGCTTGCGTGTGCGGCACACCGCGCGCTCGGATGCTCGGGCTTTTCGCGGAGCGACTTCATCGTGACCCATGGTGGACCGGTGATTTTGGAGACCAACACCATCCCGGGCATGACGGATACCTCCCTGTATCCCGACGAGGTACGCCATGCCGGAATGAAGTTCTCCGAGGTGTGCGACCGACTCGTCGAGCTCGCACTTGAACGCGCCGGCGATAAATAGCAGGTAGAAAGACGAATCGAAGGATACAGCAAGTGACCATAGACGAGGCTGTTCTGCCGGGCACGCCCGCGTTTGTCGTCGAGGCCTACGCGACGCTCGCCGAGCGTGCCAAGACGCGCGAATTCGGTCTGCTCGAAGAGGATGTGATCATCCTCGACACTGAGACCACGGGGCTTTCGGTGCAGGAAAACGAGCTGATTGAAATCTCCGCGGCACGTCTCTCTCGCGGGAAGATTGCCGAGCGCTTCGACACCTTCGTTAAGCCATCGGGACTCATTCCCCCAGAGATCACGCAACTCACGCATATTACGAATGCGGATGTGGCGCACGCCCCCACGGCTCGCGAGGCGGTCGCGAAGCTCGCGGAGTTTGTTCAGGGGTGTCCTGTTGTCGCACACAACGCCACCTTTGACCGCACCTTTATCGAGGCGGTTCGCGGGGGCGTGAACGTGAGCGATATATGGATCGACTCGCTCGCCCTGTCGCGCATCGCCCTGCCGCGCCTCTCGTCACACAAGCTCTCGTCCATCGCTGAGCTCTTTGGGTGCAGCTCGGTGTCGCACCGAGCAGGCGATGACGTCGATGCGCTTGCTGGCGTGTGGCATATCCTGCTAACCGCGCTCTCCGACCTTCCGGCGGGTCTTGCGGCGCGGCTTGCCGACATGCACCCCGACGTTCCGTGGGCGTATCGCCCCATCTTTTCCTATCTTGCACAGGAGACGCCCGGCGCGGTGTTCTCGTTGGCCTCGGCGCGCACCGAGGTGATAAACGCCGACGCCGCGCCCGACAAGGTCGATGCCAACGACCTGCCGGGCATACAGATGCCACGCGCCGACGAGATCGAGGCGGCGTTTGCCCCTGGCGGCTTGGTGAACCGCATGTATCCGGCTTACGAGCCGCGCGCGGAGCAGATTGAGATGGCCGTCGAGGTGCGTGACGCGCTCGCGACGGCATCCCATCGCGTCATCGAGGCGGGGACCGGCGTCGGCAAATCCATCGCCTACCTCGTTCCCCTTGCCGAGGCGGCAAAGCGCAACAACATAACGGTGGGCGTCGCTACGAAGTCAAACAACCTCGCCGACCAGCTTATGTTCCACGAGCTCCCACGCCTTGCGCGCGA
This sequence comes from Enorma phocaeensis, assembly GCF_016901575.1. Lineage (GTDB taxonomy): Bacteria > Actinomycetota > Coriobacteriia > Coriobacteriales > Coriobacteriaceae > Limicola > Limicola phocaeensis_A. Next base: position 101,166 of record NZ_JACJKQ010000003.1, on the reverse strand, counting down.
GCTCGAGGGCGGTCTTGCCTATTGCGCCCTTAAAGGTTATGACCACTATCCCTGTCTGCGTAAACTGGAGCGTATGAGTCGCTCGGCGAGTGAGATTCACACGACGAAGGACCCAGCCGACACGCTTACGGCGATGGCGGTGATCTATGCATATGTGTGCCAGTCGCCGGACGGGGACTTGGACTCGCTGGGAATTCGTTGGCGGAGCGTGAACAGGCAGGATCTCACTACGGGGTCGCGTGAGTGCGCCCGCCGCCTGTGTCCGTTCTTTCCAGATAGATGTCTTGTCCACGGCGCTCGACGTCGCGCCGCGCGCGCCGACGTGGTGGTCACCAATCACTCGCTGCTGTTTCGCAACGTCGCAGCGGAGGGCAAGATACTGCCCCCGATTCGCCATTGGGTGGTGGACGAGGCCCACGCCGTCGAGCGCGAGGCGCGCCGCCAGTGGGCGGTGACGGTTTCTTCCGACGAGTCTCGTTCGGTGTTTGAGCGCCTGGGCGGCGAGCGCTCCGGCGCCTTGGGCCAGGTCACACGCGATCTGGCTGCGTCGGATGCGGCGACGCTGTACATGGGGCTCACGGCAAAGGCGATCGCCGCGACAAACCGCGCGTCTATTGCCATGGCGGGGGTATTCGATGCCGTGCGCGAGCTGTCGGCGCAGGTAAAGAGTGGCGGTTATGACCAAACGAATACATGGGTGGGGCCTGAGCTGCGTGGAAGTAGCGGGTGGGCGCAATTTTGCGTGCCAGCCCAGGTCGCGCTGGACGCCCTCGAGGCGGCTGACCATACGCTTGTCGCCCTCGTGCAGACCGTGGGAGAAGAGCGCCCCGAGGCAGTGGTCGATGTGGCCGATGGAGAGCGGCGCCTGAAGGAGCTGCTCGAAGGCCTTCGCCTTATCGTCGAGGGCACCGATGAGCGCTATGTGTACTCCTTCCAGGTCAACAGGCGCTTGAAAGCCGGCGGAGAGTCGCTGTGCGCCGAACGCATGGATATCGGCGAGGCGTTGAGCACCCAGTGGCTTCCCGAGGTCAAAAGCGTCATTTTTACCTCGGCAACCGTGAGCATCTCAGACAGCTTCGACCATTTCAACCACGCTATCGGGCTCGATAGGCTTCCGTCGGGAACGTCGCGCGCGCTACATCTGGATTCGAGCTATGACTTTGATTCGAATATGGCGGTCGTGGTTGCGGGCGACCTTCCCGACCCGCGCAACCGCGACGCCTATATCTCTGCGCTCGAGAAGCTGCTTGTCGACGTCCATCGCGCCATGGGAGGCTCGACGTTGACGCTGTTTACCAATAGGCGTGACATGGAGGAGCTCTACGACCTGGTCGAGCCCCAGCTTGCTGCGGATGGGATTGAGCTGAATTGCCAGCAGCGGGGGTCGTCGCCAAAGCGCCTGCGCGACCGGTTCCTTTCGGAGAAGGCCTCGTCGCTCTTTGCGCTCAAGGCATTCTGGGAGGGGTTCGATGCATCTGGAGAGACGCTTCGCTGCGTGGTGATTCCCAAGCTGCCGTTTGCGAGCCCGACCGATCCGCTGTCTTGCGAGCGCAACTTGCGAGAGGACCGCGCGTGGGCACGCTACGCCCTTCCCGACGCCGTGCTCGAGGTCAAGCAGGCCGCCGGCCGTCTTATTCGCTCGTCATCCGATACGGGCGTCTTGGTGCTCGCCGATTCACGTCTCGTGAGCAAGGGCTACGGTAAAAAATTCCTCAGCTCGTTGCCGGTAACGTCCTATCAGCGCATCGAGGCCGCGCAGGTGGGGCATTACCTCGAGCTGTGGCGCCGCTCGCACGAGCGCAAGCGATAGGGCGTCGCCCGAGTCCTCGTCCGCTTTAGCCTCAGGGTCCATCCTCGGCAGGCGTTTTAGGATTTTCGGTCATAAAGCTGTGCGTGCCCGCGCCCGCCTCCCACTCTCAGGCGGGCGCATCGCCCTGTTGGGCGGCAGGCGAGCCCAAAAGGTGCCTGGCGTAGGCGGCGAGCTCGCATCGCATGTGCGCGGGCTCTTCGATATACATGCGCCCGCCCTGCGCGAGCACCTGGTCAAAGAGCCATTGTTTCGAAGTGACGAAGACCGCCACCAGCATATGGCCGGGCCTCTCGGGGTCCCCATCAAGTCTTTCGACGGCTTTCCAATCAAGGGACTCGGCCGTTTCGCGCTCGACCGAGAGGACGACGCGCCGCCCCTCTTGAGCGAGGCTGGAGGAGACGTCTTCGTCGCGATACGGGTGGGGTGTAACCGAATCGTCGGTCAAGGCGACATGGGCGATTCGATCCAGGCGGTAGCGGCGCTGGGCGTCGGCATGGATGTCCCAGGCGATGAGATAGGCCGCGTCCGAGGACGTTTCTATGGCATGAGGGTCGACGATGCGCACGCGCGGAGCATCTTCTCCCTGAGTGCGATAGCCCATACTGCAGCGCACGCCGTCTTGAATTGCCTCGCGAAGCGTCTGGAGGCAGGAGCCAAATGACACCGTGCCGGCAACACGGGCGTTTTGATCGCCTGCGATACCCGGCGGCAGCAAGGCATGTGAGATGCGCTCGGCGATATCGGGCTCGATATGCAGGTCTGCAAGGACGCATGAAAGCGCTATGCCCTCGCTCAGGGTGAGGCGCAGCGGCAGCAGGCGCCCTGCTTCGCCCTCGAGGACGATGTCGTCGTCCACACGATGCACGATGGCGCGCGCCCCGCTCGATCTGTCGGCAAGGTTGGATATAAGCTCGCAGCAGCGATCGAGCTCGTTGTCGTCGATATCGAGCTCCTCTGCGGCATGTCGTGCAGATATGTGTTGGCCAGGTGCCGCAGAGAGCATTTCGAGCAGCTCGAGCGCCGCGTGGAGCACCTCATCGGTCTTCATGAGCGCTCACCACCTGTTCGATCATCGAGGTCCATGTCTCAACGAGCTCGGAGGGTTCTTCTGGACGCATGCCGGACCGAGCGCGTGCCAGGGCAAATGCTGCTGCGGCTGCGACGTCGCGCACCTCGACCTGCCATTGCCAACGCCCGCCGCCGTCATGCGAAAGCGTCCCGCGTCCGTGTCCTATGGCTATCGCCTCGTCGCGTGGCGTGCCGTCAGGCAGGCTGAACCGCGCCAAGATGGGGCTGTCGTCCGAAAAGTCGAATGGCAGGAAAAGCCATTCGCGCACATCGAAGTCCTCAGGGATGCGATACGCCCCCCGCGGGCGCCAGGCGCGCTCGATGCGGTCGACGCGAAACGTGCGCACCGAGCCGGTGAGGTCGTCAAGGCCGGTGAAGTACGTGTTCCCGTCGTGAGAGAACAGGCCGTAGACGGCAACGGTGCGCCGCGTCTCGCCGCCGGCGGCATCGCGGTAGGCGATGGGAAGCTTGTGCTGCAGCATGAGCGCGCTCCATACCGCATCGACCATCTGCTCGGCTTCCCTGCAGCCCTTGCCGTCGGCTTCGTTTGCGGGATGTCCTGAAGTCGCGCCGCCCGCGCCGTTCGGGCAGGCGCGGGAAGCATCGTTGCAGGCGCGGACGAGTTTGCGGCAGACGCCTGCGAGCGGCCTTCGAAGCGGCGTGCCCGGGACGGAGAGGTAGTCATCGATTGCGTGGAGGAGCACGTCGGCGTCGTCTGCGGTGATGATGCCGCCGGCGGCAAAGGTTCGCGCACGGTCGATGGCCCAGCGGGCCTCCTCGTTTTCCGGCGTGCCTTCGGGTCGGACCTCGGCGATGATGACGCCGTGTCGTGCGAGCTCGTCGCGATCGCGGCGGAATTTCCGCTCGTCGGAGGCGCGATGCCCGGAGCCATAGCCAATATCGGAGTCGCTCACGATCTCTTCGGTGGAAAGCGGGGCACACGCGCTCGAGAGGGCGAACAACAGGTTTAACAGACGTTGCGCCGAGTCCTCGCGCTCCGTTGTCGATCTCGGCATGCCCGGTCCTCCTCGGCGGTTTCGTGCGTTTGCTGCATAGCTCCACCTATTCTAGTGCATGTGGAGATAGGTGGTATTCGGTTCGGCTGTATGGGCGTATGGGTACTAAAGCTGCAGATATATTGGAGTCGCGGTATACTTTCGACAGAATATAGCGGACACATGGCTGCATCCAGTGTGTCCTTACGTTTAGAAAGATAGGATACGGAGCGCAGATGGCCACAACGCAGAAATACCTCAACCATCTTCTCCAGAACACGGGGATTACGCCGGCATGCAGCGAGGAGGAGCGCTCAGCGGCTGAGGATCTGGCCCGCATCTTTGCAAACCATGGTTTTGCCCCGGAGCTTCAGGAGTTCAGCGCGTCTGGGTCGCGCAAGATCGTCCTTGCCGGTCTGGGCGTGGTGGCGTTTTTGGGTGCCGTTCTCATGGGTGTGGGCGGTGCCGTGGGAGTCGTGGGGCTCTTGCTGGCTATCGCCGCCGCCGTGCTGTACACCATGGAGCGCACGGGACGTCCCGTTCTCTCCAGCTTCGGTGCAGGCGGGCTTTCCCAAAATGTAATCGCCTACCACAAGGCTTCGGGTCCGCTGGCGTCCCCGCGCAACCGCCCCGTCGTCGTCGTCGCCCACTATGACTCCCCCCGCGCCGACATCTTCTCCCGCATGCCCTATGCGTCGTATCGTCCCGTGATCTCCAAGCTGCTTCCGATCGCCATGCTCGTGCCGGCGATCGTCGCGGTGGTGCGTGTGCTGCCGCTGCCCGATGCTGCGAAGACGATCCTGTGGATCGTTGCGATCGTGGTCGCGCTCGTCCCGCTTGCCAACGCCGTCGCGGTCTTTTTGAACCGATTCATGCTGCCGTATACATCTGGTTCGGTGTGCAACAAGTCCTCGGTGGCGTCGATGCTCGGCGTCATGGATGCCGTCGCTCCCTTTGAGCGCGGCGAGGAGTTCCCCGAGGACACGCCGTTCGAGGAGTACTACGCGGAACAGCAGCGGATTGCTGCCGAACAGCTCGCCGCGGCACAGCAGGCGGCGAATCCCGACTACAGCGACTATCTTGATGAAGAGCCCGCCGAGGCGCCCGGCTTTGATGAGGAGGCGCTCGAAGAGCCCGAGCAGCTTGAGGAGCCTGCTACCGAGGGCGCCCTCGAGTCGGCCGCTGCGCCGGCTCCTGCGGCCGACCAGCTCGGATCGACCGTTGCCATGCAGATGCCGCCCTCGCTGTTTGATGAGGGCGAAGAGGACGGCGACGCGGAGCAGGTTGAGGAGCTCGAAGCTGCATTCGATGAATCCGTCGAAGCGTCGGCTGATGGGGATGCTGAGCCCGCGGCTGACGAGGTCGTCGTGGCCGAGGCGCCCGAGCCTCAGGATGCGGGCCCGGTGAACGCGGCTGGCAACTACCGCTTCGGCGCCGACGCCATCCATGCGCTCGGCATGGTTCCCGACTCGACGGTGCTTGAATACATCGAGCCGGAGCCGCCGGTCGCCCCGGCGCCCGCGCCCGCGGCGCCTCAGCCGGAAGAGGCCCCTGAGGTTGTCGAGGAAGTCGGTCAGGATGATTTTGATGCCGACAAGACCGGCGTGTTCTCTGCAATCGAGGATGAAGCTCCTGAGCGCATCGAGACCGAAGAGGTCGTTGATTCCTACGATGAGCCCGCGCCTCGCCGTCCGCGCCCGGAGATTCCCTATCGCCCGCCCGTGCGCCATCAGCCCATCCAGCAGGTGACGCCTGCGCGCTCCGGCATCGCTGACGCCCTGTCGAGCATCCGTGAGGGTGCGGCGCATTTCTTTGGCAACGCACTGCAGTTTGGTAAGGATGCGGTCGAAAAGATCGAGTCTACAGCTCGTAACCTCACAGGAGCTTCCGAGGAGGAGCCCTATGAGGATATCGCTCCTGAAGATGTCGAGATGACCGAGGGCCACGACGAGACCTATGAGGGCGGCGAAGAGCTTGACGCCTTTGAGGAGGACGGATCCGTCGATGAATACGACGAGGAGTACTCCGAAGAGGATGCTGTCGATCAGGATGGCATCGAGGCGCTTGATGGCGATGAGCTCGAGGACGAGCCGGTTGACGAGACCGATGCGCCTACGATGGAGGCGACTGCCGTCTTCCAGCCGCTTTCCACCCATGACGGTGCTACGCAGACCGGCTTCTCGATTGTTGAGGACGACGTCGACTCCCCCGAAGACGATGGGGCCGCCGACGCTGAGGTCGCGTCGGTATTTGATGAAGACCTAGATGATGAGGGCGCCTCGTCCTCTCCGGTTGCCGAGGAGTCTCCTGCATCTCCCAAGGAGCCCCAGGCAGAGCAGGCAGAGGTGGTGGACGTCTATGGCGACACCCAGCTCTTCGTGATGCCTCCCGCAGGCGCCCCGTCGGCCACTTCTACATTGGTGTCTACCCCATCCAGCTCCCCTGCGAGGCCGGAGGCTTCGCAGGGACCTGCGGCGGCCAGCGAGGAGGAGACCATCGACTCCCTCATGGCCGAGATCAATGCAAACCGTCGTCCCGCGCCGCGGCCTACGCGTCCGGCGTTCTCGACGGTTCCCGACCCTGCCCGTCCCTCGCTCAACCAGACGCCGGTGTCCAGCCGTGCATCGCTGTTCGACCTTCCCGATCCGTCTTCGGCGCCCGTCGACCCCTTCGTGTCAGAGGTTCCTGCGGAGCGCCGCGTGCCTACGCCGCCGTCTGTCGACGATGCACCTGTCTCTGAGCCCGAGGAATCTCCCTTTGAGACCATCTCGGCTCCGAGCGGAAACGAGTCTGCTCGCCCCGCGCGCTCGCGTGGAGGCCTGTTCCGCCGCAAGAAGCAGGATGAATCCAGCATGAGCGACTGGCTTGGGGTCGATGAAAGCTTCGATGCGAAGCGCACCGGAGGCGATATCGGTTCGTGGGATAACTTTGAAAGCGATGACTGGAAGGGCGGCGCCACGGGTGTCGAGGGCGTGACCGAGCGTGAGCTCCGCGACGCGATCACATCTATGGGTGATGACGAGCTCCTTGGACATGACATCTGGTTTGTGGCGACCGGTGCCTCCGAGTACGACAATGCAGGCATGAAGGCGTTTTTGTCCACGCATCGTGACAAGCTGCGCGGCGTGTTCCTCATCAACCTCGAATGCGTGGGCGCGGGCCAGCTCGCCATGGTGTCTACCGAGGGCGAGGAGCGCGTGCTTAAGGGAGACAAGCGTATCACCAACCTGGTGCGTAAGGTGTCCGCGGCATTCCATAACGAGTTTGCCGCCGTCGAGATGCCTTATGAGACCACCGATGCGTATGCTGCCATGAGCATGAGCCTGCGTTCGCTCACCATCGCCGGCATCGATGGGCCCAACTTCGCCTGCTCGCACAGCGAAGCGGACCTTCCGTACAACGTGAACCCCGAAAACGTCGACTTGGTTGCCGACGTGGTGACTGAGGTCATTCGCAGGTCGTAACGGTCCAGCTGCTCATAGAGAGCGCCCGCCCCCCTTGTTTGCGCATCCCTTGGTGTGGGGAGCGAAGCAAGCCGGGGCGGGCTTTTTGTATGGCGACACGCTGTGCTGCGACGTTGCGCGTATGACCGATGAGGTTCTGCTGGCATGCCGCATGCGCGACGAGCGTTCTGTGTGAAGGACGATCGAGGGAAGACGATGGAGCCTAGCTCGCAACATGGGTCGAGAGATAGGTGATGATGTCGTCGGATTCATAGAGCGGGGTTCCATCGATAAAGAGGCATGGGACCTGGACCTTTCCTCCGACGCGCTTGAGTTGGTCGCGGGCTGCGGGGTCTGCGGTGATGTCGCGCAGAGGAATCTCCATGTCATGCGCTTCCATATAACGGCGCACCTTGAGGCAATAGGGGCACGATGGCATATGGTAGAGGGTAAGCTGCCTGTTCATGAGAATCCTTTCTACGCTCGATGGGTTGCATCTCTCATGTGTACCCGGTTTTACCGGAAAATGACGTGTTGACGCGATGGGAAGAGCCGTGCGGGCTGCGATGCGGGCCAAAAAGCTGGTAGCATACGATAAGTCCGAGATGATTTGGAGGGCGCTGTGTTTTCGTTCATCAAGAAGCACTGGCTTGTATATATCATCGGCGCCGCTCTTGCCGTGGCGCTTGGGTTTGGCGCCGCTTATGTGGTCGGCGTGATTGGTTCGACGCCGGATGATGCCCCCTCTCAGACGGGCAGCTCGTCGGTCATCATGTAATCAAGCTCGTCGATGACGCAGCCGTAAGAAAGCGTCCGCTGGTTTTGCCAGAGGCCGTAGCTGCAGGTGCAGAAGGTCCAGAGCTGATCGATGGGGCCTGGGTCGTATCGCACCACTTCGGACGCTGCGAGCTTCTCGTCGATCCAAGACCTCAGCTCCTGTTGGGATGAAAACGACGTCCTCACGGTTTCTTCCGAGGCGTCGACCGCATTTGCGGCGAACAGTTCGATATGGCGTGCGTGCGTCGGATCGTAAAGGTAGACATCTGCGTGCTCATCCATGACGCCTTGCAGGTGGTTTTCGCTAAACGCCGACAGCATGGATCCGTTGAGTTGCTGATGTCCATATATGAGCGGCGCCTCGCTAGAAAAGCCCGGCACGGCATTTCCCGCATCTAGATAAATCGTTCCTTGGTTGTTGGGATAGGAGACAGCTCCCTCAAAGGTGGTGTGAAGATACCGCTCTGGGTCGTCTGGCGGCGCTTGGACGACGGGATAGTCGATAGGCGTGTTGGGAACGTATATCCATCCAATAACGTCGGGATTGATGTCTCTCAAAGCGCTCCAATCCACGGTGCGCTGCATCAGGGGGTCTGATGGCGGGGCATCGTGTGCGGAGGCGGTGGGAAGCGCGGCGTCGCGATGTGTTGCAGGAGAATCTGCCAGCTTGCGCAGGCGCGCGTATTCTGCCTCGCCTTGCAGGTAGGGGGCGGCGAGCCAACCAAACGCCGCAGATATGACGGCCAGCGGGGCCAGAAGGCAAAGGGAGCGGCGACTCACGATAGGCCTGGACATGGCCTGCCTCCTCGAAGGGTTCAATGAGAGGAGCGCCGCCCTGCATGCCTCATGCGTGCGGCGGCGCCCCTATGGTTGCGGGCAACGATTATGAGGTGTGATGGATGCCCCATCCGTCGCGTTCGTCATGCTGGCGAAGCTTGCGATAGCCGACGAGGCCGCCGGCTCCCGCGAGGGCGCAGATGCCCCCGACGATAGGCAGGACGCCCATGGTCATATCACCGGTCTTTCCAAGGTTCTTCTCCTCATCAGGGCCTTTCGTCTGATTGTCCGACGGCGAGGGCGTTTCCTGGCCGGGGTCGGTGTCGTCCGGTTTGTCAGGCTCGGGATCTTCGGGCGTCGTGTCCCCGGGTTCGTTGTCATCCGGGTCACTCGGCTCCGGCTCATCTGGGTCGTCTGGCTCGGGGTCATCGGGATCAGGCTCGGGCTCTGGTCCGGCCGGCTCGTCGGGCTCGGGGATCTCAACGATTTCCGTTGCCTCGAGAGGCTCGGGCAGGTCGGGACTCTCGAGGGTCGCGGTGTTCTCAGCCCTCGTCACCTCGATGGTCTCCTCGACGGTGGCGATGTATGTGATGAGCACCTCGTCGCCAGCCGCAAGGTCGCCCAGCGAAACGACGAATCCGTTTCCATCCATGGTTACCTCGGCGTCGCGCATCTCGTCGTTGACGCGAACCTCCAGGGATGCATCATCGATGGCGAGCCCTTCGGGGAGACCGCTGTCGGACACGGTCGCATCAGAAAGATCTCGACCGGCATGTGCCGTGATGGCGTAGGCGACCTTATCGCCAACCTGCGCCGTTTCCACCGAGGCCTTCTTATCGATCGTGCTTTCGTCTTCGCCCACGATGTTTACCACTGCCTCTGAGGTCAGGGGCTCGTCCAGGCTTTCGCTGGCGAGCGTTGCTATGTTGGTGACCTGTGTTCCCGCGAGCTCGTCGTCTTGGGCGGTCGCCCTGTAGGTGATGCGTATCGACTCTTTCGGCCTCAAGTCGCCAAAGTCGATGGAGAAGGTGTTGTTTTGAATGTCGGCTGGTACGGGCGTGATCTCGTGGTCTCCAAGCCAGGCGCGTATGCTTGCCATATCGATGTGCATGGCGTCAGGGAGGCTTGCGTCGCCTATGGTGACGTTCAACACCTCGCCGGCTTCTTCTGCAACTGCTGCCTCTATGGTGTAGGTAACCGTGTCTCCTACCGGTATCGTGTCCCTATCGACGGATTTGTGCAGCGAGATATCCGGCTCGTCGAGGGGTATGGTTACATAGGCATCGGCGCGCAGGGGATCTTCAAGCGTGTCGGACGTGAGGACTGCGGTGTTTACCACTGACTGCCCCTGCAGGCCCTCGTCGCGAACCTGTGCCGTGTAGGTCAGTGTCGCGACCGATCCGGCTTCGAGGTCGCCCAGGTGGACGGCAAAGCCGTTGTCCTCGACATCAATGGTCAGGTCGTCGACGCGCACGCCATCGATTTCAACCACGATGCCGCGCAGGTCGACCGGCATGCCTTCGGGCAGGCTCTGATCGCATATCACCACATTGGCGGCGGGATGGTCTGCAACGCTTGCGGTGACCGTGTAGGTCGCGGTATCCCCCACGCGCTTCTGTTCATCGTCGACGGTCTTGGTGAGGGTGACCTCGGCATAGGGGTCCACGATGCGGACCTCGTGGTCGTCGACGCCGTCGAGCGCATTGTCCGCCGACGCCTGGACCTTGTTGCCCAATATGGTTCCCGCGACTTTCGTCTCGACGTCATAGGTCACCGTGATGGTCCCCTCGTCGGGCAGGTCGGTGTTCGTGACAAGCTCGAAGCCGATGACGTCCCCCGTCTCCTCATCGGTGATGTAGACGGGTTCGGCGTCGACGACCTCGTCATCGGGGCCGATCGCCTGAATCGATCCTTCGACGATATGCCCGATCCCCGCGTCATCCATCTGGTCTTTTATGACGACGTTCTGCGCGACCACATCCTCGCGTGTCTGCGTGACCGTGAGGGAGTAATGGGCGATCTCGCCGACCTGGTAGACGTCCTTATCAGAGGCTTTCTCCACCGCCAGCCGCGGCCCCTTGACGTCGACGACCTCATCATCGGTGGTTTCGGTATGGGGCTCGTCGGTCACGGCGAGCGCCGTGTTGTCAACCGTCTGGCCGGCGAGGTCGGCATCGTTGATCTTGACGCGGTACTCGACGGTGATCTCGGTTTCGCCCTCCTCGCCAAGCGGATTGGCGCCTTCGTGGTCGGTCGTGGCGCCATCCTCCCAAACAGGATAGGTGTCCGAGCTGGAAACGATGTTTCGGTGCGTCTCGACAATGAAGGTCTCGCCGCCCTGTGGGGCGTGTTTGAAGGTCACGGTGCAGCTCTCGGTGATGTCCTCGCCGCGGCTGTCATAGACCCTGATGGTGTCTCGAAGCAGCTCGACGCCTTCTGTGTGGGCGAGGTCGGAGATGATGAGGTTTCGACCGAAGGTCCCCGGCGTCTCGTTGGTTACCGCTACGTGATAAAGGATCTCGTCGTTTACCGTAAACGAATCATTGCTTGCCTTCTTATCGACGGCGAGATGCGGCTGGTTGACCCATACCTTTGCCGTGTCGTCGTCGGGCAGGCTGTTGTCCGCCTCGACGTCGGCCTTGTTTATGATTTCCCAGCCCGATACCGAATCTTCGGGATACGCGCGATACACGACGACGATCTCGGTCCCGAAGGCAAGGTGGTCGACGGAGAGCCGCCATCCTGTTCCCGCGGGGTCGAGATTCCACTGCGGCGTGATCGTCGTGTATTGGTCATGCGTGTGGTCGTCGTCGCCTATGCGATATTGAATGTCCGAGAGCGTGCCTTCGGCGCGGTCTCCAATCCAGGTCATAGCGACCTCTGAGTCGTTTTCGGTGAAGCTTTCGATCATGAGCGAGCCGTCATCGTTGCGGCCAAGCTTCATGCCCTCGGGCAAGCTGTCGTCGGTGATCACGACCCCGTTTGCCACCGTTCCCTCTTGAGTATTGGACACGCGCACCGTGTACTCGAAAAAGCCTGGGTCGCGGTCGCTTGCGCCCACATATCCTTCGTAGCGGTCGACGTCTTTCGTCACTTCGAGATTTGCCGTGTTGACATAGATCTCTTCGGGGTCGTCTGCGTCCGCAGCGTTGTTTGCGTGGATGCCGGCGTTATTGATGACCTCCTTGCCCACGCCAGACTGGCGAACGCGCGCCTGATAGGTGACCACCAGCTCGTCTCCATAGTTGAACTTGTCAAAGTCGAGCGACCATTCGTTGCCGTTGACCTCGACTGCGGGAAGGTCTTTGACGCCCGTTGCGACCACGCTGTCGGAGATGAGCTCGAGATATTCGGGCAGGTTGTCAGAAACGATGGTGTTGCGCGACTGGGCGTTTGCCACCGTCTGCTTATAGACGACGGTGTAGCTCACGATGTCGCCCACCTCGTACTCATAGGTGTCAGCGGTCTTATCGACCGAGAACACTGGCTCGAGGAGCTCTGTGTCCACGTTGTTCGAAGGCACGCGCCCCGCGTTGTTGATGAGGGCATATGAGCTGTTTCTAACGTACAGCGAGCCATCGGCGGGATACTCGGTCAGCTCTGCCGAGAAGATGAAACGATAGTGCTCGCCGGACATGGGCATGGATGTGAGGTACTCGCGGTTGAACTCGAACCGTACGGTGTTTTCTACCGGCCGTTCGTTGTCGCCCTCGTAAACCACCACGCCTGCCTGCTCGGTGATGTCGTTGCCGTCTTCATCGAGCAGACGGCCGGTGCCGTCGACATAGCGCATCTCGGCCGGAAGAACGTCGATGATGTCGAGCGCTGTGTACCGATAGCCCAGTCGGCAGTTCACGCCTTGCTCATGAGCCTGATAGTCAACGGTGTACTCCACTTCGTCGCCGACGGAGACGCCTGACGTTTTGTCCGCCGTCTTGGTGATGTCGGTCTGGCCAGAGGGATTCTCGTTGGGGTTGGGGAGCGTCAGAAAGTCGCTTGTCATGGCGAAGAAGGCCTGGGTGTCTCCACGGTCTCCGTGCCATGCAGGGTAGAAATACAGCTCGATTGGCTGGCCGAGCTGTCCTGACTCCTCCGTGGTGTCATAGAACACCTCAACAAGGCCGTTCTTATACTCATCCGGGGAGTTCCTGAAGTCGACCGACAGCGGGTCGGTAGAGCTCTGCACATAGGTGTCGTCACGCTCGAGCGACAGATGGTCGTTTTCAGCCACGATGCGTCCGCCGGTGACGGCGCCGCCAAAGGTAAAGGCTTGCGACGTATCGAGATCTATGCAGGTCATGTGCCCTTTGGCTGGGAATGGCGTCGAGGTGTCGGCATAGACGAATTCGACGGAAACCTGTAGCTCGTCCAATCCTACGGTGTAGATGTTGAAGTTTTGGTAGCCGGCGTCCTTGTCCGATTGCGCCTTGTATGCCTGGGAGATGTAGACGCCAGGCTGGAAGATCTCGTGGAACTCGTAGCTCCAGTGGCTTTCCCATCCATCGACGGGCTCGAGCACGTGCCAGTCCTCAAAGGTGACGATGGCGTCGTATTCGTCATTGCCGTAGGTGCCGCCCGTATAGCGAAGCGCGGCTCGCCCTTTAAGGCTGTCGTCGGTCCCGTCGAGCGCCCATCCGGCGCTTCCCCTCACCTGCCCGTAGAGGTCGTCGGGATCGATGGTCTCGCCCACACCCGGGTCTCCTGCGCCGCGGTGGTCGTAGTAGACGCCGATGTCCGATACGGTCTGGAAGCCATCGACGACCTGTATGTCGGTAAAGTCGATAGACGCCTCGTATCCCAGGGGCTCGAACTCGTTTTCGGCAACCTGCTCGATGACGGCGGTGCCGGGTGCCGCGTAGGCGCTCCAGATGAGGGGCAGTGTCACGCCAAGCACGGTCGCCCCGCCCACGAGCGCTCCGAGAAGGCGTCGCGTCCTCCTCGGTATCGTCCGACTTTCGCGTTCTCCGAGACCACGCTTCCACGGTCCATCGCGAACGGCCTGCCTACATGCACGGTAGACGTTGCTGAGATGGTTGCGGATACCCATACCCTTCCTCCCATCACTCGGTGGAAGGCGAGCGTATGCCCGGTCATCTAACGATTTGGACACCTATTCTCTCCCAAATCTTTCACAGTCCTTCCTAAAACCTAACGTGCTGTTGTTGCCGCAGGTATAGGGGGCCATCAGCTGTCCAACATTCCGGTTCACAAGAGGTTCTCGCTGCATGAATAATCGAGAAAAAGACACGCGCGCAACGTTGCGACACGCCGTGCAGCCTGGCTGACGGGCAAGCGCCCGCGCTCGGACGATGGCTCGACGCGGCTCCCGCCGCCGTTCCGACGGGCAGCTCCTGTGGACCTCGGTCTCGTGGCCAGGGGCGGGGAGGGCTCCGATGCTCGATTCGGGTGCAAGAGAGGATTGTTCAAACTGATGCAAAAGAATCTGAAAAAAGTTGTTGACGCGTCGGAATGTTGTGGGCTATTATTTGTGAGCGCGATGGACCTGTAGCTCAGTTGGTTAGAGCGTCCGGCTGATAACCGGGAGGTCACAAGTTCGAATCTTGTCAGGTCCACCATTCCTTTCGCAATAAACACCCCAGCGAGAGCCGAGTCGCCGCTGGGGTGTTTATTACTACAGTGGGGGTTTAGCTCAGCTGGGAGAGCGCGGGCTTTGCAAGCCTGAGGTCAGGGGTTCGATCCCCCTAACCTCCACCACGAACTTTCAACCTCGCCCCGGCGAGGTTTTTTCATATCTGGTGCCCGCCCGCCCAATGTGGCCGGGCCCCATGTGCGTCGGCGCTCCCGGGCGACCATGCCCAACCTGCCGCCCTGCAATACGATACGCTCGCCGGTAAATCGAGTTCGCCTGTCGATACTTGCCGTATCATTTCGAGTGAGCGCCTCGCGCTCGCCGCCTCTGCTGCGCACGGGCAGCAGGGCAGATTTGTTGTGGCTCGAAAGGAAGGCACCCCAAATGGTCGACGTACATGAGCTTCTTGATGCGTGGCTTGCCAATGTCAAGGATGAAGAGCTCTTGGCAGAGCTCAAAGGTATGAAGGAGTCCGGCAACGAGGACGCCATCACCGACGCGTTCTTCCAGGACCTCGAGTTTGGAACGGCTGGCCTGCGCGGCACGCTGGGCGCCGGTACCAACCGCATGAACATCTATACCGTCGGTCGTGCCACTCAGGGCTTCGCTGAGTACCTGGTCAAGAACTTCGAGAACCCCACGGTCGCCATTGCGCGCGACAGCCGCAACAACGGCGAGCTCTTCGTGAAGACCGCCGCAGCCATCTTTGCCGCCAACGGCGTGACCGCCAAGCTGTATCCCAAGATCTCGCCGGTCCCCACCCTTTCGTGGGCCGTGCGCTATCTGGGTTGCTCTGGCGGCGTGTGCGTGACCGCTTCGCATAACCCCGCGCAGTACAACGGCTACAAGGCCTATGGTCCCGACGGGTGCCAGATCGCATCCGAGGTCGCCGACGCCATCTCTGCCGCCATCGCAGGCGTCGACATGTGGAACGGCATCAAGACCATGGACTTCGACGAGGCTGTCGAGCAGGGCAAGATCGAGTGGATCGCCGACGACTGCCTTGAGGCATACTACGATGCCGTCGTCGACAAATCGGTGAGCTGCCTCACCGACGAGCAGGTCGCCGAGGCTCCGCTCAAGCTCGTCTACACCCCGCTCAACGGCACGGGCCTCATCCCGGTGACCACCGTGCTCAACAAGGTGGGCATCACCGACATCACCATCGTGCCCGAGCAGAAGGATCCCGACGGAAACTTCCCCACCTGCCCGTATCCCAACCCCGAGATCCGCGAGGCCATGCAGAAGGGTATCGACCTGTGCCAGGAGGTTCAGCCCGACCTGCTGCTTGCAACCGACCCTGACGCCGACCGTGTGGGTGTGGCTTGCCAGGACGGCGATGACTACACGCTGCTCACCGGCAACGAGATGGGCGTCCTGCTGCTCGACTACATCTGCAAGATGCGCGCCGCCCGCGGCGAGGACCTCTCCCGCAAGGTTGCCGTGACCACCATCGTTTCCTCCGCCATGGTGGATGCGCTCGCTGCCGAGTATGGCTTCGAGATGCGCCGTTGCCTCACCGGCTTCAAATACATCGGCGACATCATCACGAGCCTCTCGGACGCCGGCGAGGTCGACCGCTTCATCTTCGGTTTCGAGGAGAGCTACGGCTACCTCTCGGGCGACCATGTGCGTGACAAGGACGCCGTGAACGCCTCCATGCTCATCTGCCAGATGGCGCAGTACTACAAGCTCGAGGGCAAGAATCTCGTCCAAGCCATGCGCGACCTGTATGAGAAGTACGGCTACTATCACAACAAGACGATCTCCCTCAGCTATCCGGGTGCCGACGGCGCCGCGAAGATGGCTGGCATCATGGCAGGCCTGCGCGCCGAGGCTCCGACCGAGATCGCTGGTTCCAAGGTCGAGGCCGTCGTGGACTACGGCGAGGGCGTGAACGGTCTGCCGAAGGCGAACGTCATCGAGTTCGACCTCGAGGGCGGCAACAAGGCCATCGTGCGTCCTTCCGGCACCGAGCCCAAGATCAAGCTCTACATCTTTGCCAAGGGTGCCGATGCCGCCGAGGCCGACGCGCTCATGGACAAGATCGAGGCTGACGGCCGCGTGCTGCTTTCGTAAGCGCGCCATGGCAAGGCACCGCGCAGCGGTGCCATGATCGAACGACTCGGGCGGGCGTCCTCAGGGGCGCCCGTTTTTCATATCAGGAGAACGCCTGGCCACGTGTGCGGCAGGGGGCGAGAGATTGTCGGGGGAGCGGCCAGCGACGAGACGGAGGACCTTCGTGTGCCGGTGGGCACTTCGGCACGCTTCGATCCCGATGGTGCTCGCTGGGCCTGCTGCCCGCTAGCCCATGGCGCTCATGACGCGCGCGCGCCGGATGGCAGCCGGAACGCGCTCACAGAGAACATCGACGTCTGTGTTGGTCACGTCGTCGGCAAGCGACAGGCGGAGCGCGCCATGGCTCCAAGAGGGATCCGTCACGCCAAGCGCGGCGATGACGTGGGATGGGTCGGTGGATCCGGTGGAGCAGGCCGAGCCCGTCGCCGCCGCCACGCCGGCCCGGTCAAGAAGCACCACGAGCAGCTCGCCATCGACGTCATGGCAGATGAAGGAGGCGATGCCTGGGAGGCGGGCATCGCGGGCGCCGGTGATGCGCATATCGGGAACTTCGGCCACGATGCGGTCCATGAGGCGGTCTCGCAGGGCGGCCACCTCGGCGCCGCGTTCTTCGAGGGAGGAACATGCCTCGTCGAGTGCGGCGGCGAGGCCCACGATGCCGGCGACGTTTTCGGTTCCCGCGCGCTCGCCGCGCTCCTGGGCCCCGCCTTCGATAAGGGGTGGAAGCGAAATGTCTCGCCGCAGCACGAGCGCGCCCGTGCCACGTGGTCCATGAAACTTGTGGCCGGAAAGCGACAGCGCGTCGACGCCGAGACGTCGCACGTCGACGGGAATATGTCCCACCGCCTGTACGGCATCGGTATGGAAAAGCACGCCATGCGCCTGGGCGACCGCGGAGAGGGCGGGGATGTCCTGGATGGTGCCTACTTCGTTATTGGCGAGCATGATGGAAACGAGCGAGGCGGGGGGCATCTCGAGGCCTTGGGAGCGATCGGCCGAGCGCGCCTCATCGAGCGCCGCCTCGAGGTCGGCCGCGGATACGCGTCCCTCGGTGTCTACGGGGAGATAGATGACTTCGACGCCGACGCGCTCGAGCGCGCGACAGCAATGCAGGATGGCATGGTGTTCAATCTGGGAGGTCACGATGCGAGTCGGCGCCTGCATCCCGTAGCGTTGACGCCAGCGTGCGACGGCGCCTCGAAGCACCCAGTTGTCTGATTCGGATCCTCCGCTGGTGAAATACACCTCGTCCGGAGCGGCGCCGAGGTGGCCCGCGACGGATGCCCGCGCCTTGTCGAGCGCCACGGCGGCCTCGCGGGCGATGCGATGGATGCCGCTCGGGTTTCCGAACGTCTCGGTAAGGAAAGGCATCATGGCGTCGAGCGCCGCATGGGAGAGGGGCGTGGTCGCCGCGTTGTCGGCATAGATGTAGGGCGAAGATGCGTCTGTCATGGCTGCTCTCAGGGGGTCGTGGGCTCTATGTTCTTTGCTAGCGAAGGAAGAAGAACCAAACCAACGCGATGATGACGGCGAGCAGCAGCACGACGATCACGGCGCGCATGCTGCGCCTGCGCGAGCGCTCGTAGCGAGAGGTGAAGATCGTTTTTCCAGGTTTCGGCGTCTCGAGGTAGCGTTCGTAGTGAAGTTGAGAACGCCGATCGGTCTGTCGCTGTCCCGGCGTCTGAGCCGCATCCGGTGCTCGGCGCGTCCGGCCATCAACCGGTGGAAGATACTGCGGATCGGAGGTCGCGGTCCCCATGTGGCGTCTGCCGGATGCCTGGCCTCTTGTGGCGCCGCGCATGGCAGGGCCTGGCTCGCTGACGTAGGAGATGCCGTCGTCGGTGATGGGGTCTTGCGTGATATGGGCCGCGTGATGACGGTAGGGGCTGCGCGCTGCAGCGGCGTTCTGGGGAACGTCCTGTTGGAGGTCCTGCGGCAGGGGGTTGCTTCTACGCGGAGCGTTGTCGCGCGCGGGATAGGCATTCGCCGCCGGCCGCGCTTGTGCCGCTCGGTCTGGGGCGGGCGCGTTCTCTAGGTGCGCGTGACCGTCCATCTGTCCGCCTCGCGGCGCACGTTCTGTCCTCGCTTGGGTATCCATAGCATCCTTTGACAGAAACGGTTCAGTACCCCCTCATTGTAGTTGGGTGCCTCGAGTAGAGAGACAGCGTCCCCGCCATCAACCAAAAAAGCAGGTTCATCAAATCTAAGTCTTAAAGACTTAAGTTTGATGATAGTGTGACGCTTAAAAAATTTGATATGCCATGAATGAAACCAAGGATGCCGGGAATAACAGGAGTGTCCAAAGAAGTCCCCAGCGGGCCAAAGCAACGCTGGGGCAATCCACAAAAGGAGTGGTTGATTATGGCAAGCATGATTCCGTATCGTTCGGTTTTTGGTCTCCGTCCCACCTCGAGCCTGTTTGATGCCTTCGATGACATGATGGACTTTGCGAACGCGCCGCTCGCCAAGGCGTTCCCCATCGATGTCGAGGACACCGGCGACGGCTATGAGATCAAGGCATATCTCACCGGCGTGAACAAGGACGACATCGACGTCGAGCTCAACGAGGGCCGTCTCTCCATTGCCGTCAAGGTCGAGGAGAAGGAGGAGGACAAGGGCAAGAACTATCTGCAGAAGGAGTTCACCGCCTACAGCGCGACCCGCGGCGTGTATCTGAAGGACGCGGCGAGCCAGGGCCTCTCTGCCCGCTATGCCGACGGCATTCTGACCGTTACCGTGCCTAAGATCCAGGAGAAGAACAACGTCACCAAGATTTCTATCGACTAGGTGCAGCGTTGATTGAAGGGGCGGCAAGTGCAGCAGCTTATACGTCCCGACGGCGCAGACCCCTATGAAACGGCCCCGACGAGGCTTCTCGGCGGGGCCGTTGCCGTGTGTATCGGTCGACGTGGGTCGGCCTTGTCAGCCTCGCGCACTCGCGCGACGGCTCATGCTCACGGTTGCCCTACCACACGCTGATGGGGCGATTCTGTCCGGCGGCGCGGATATGAAGGTCGGGATGCGCCTTCCTGGCCAGGGTAGCCGAAGACCCCAGCTCGTTGTCGAGCGTGGCGCCAAGCGCCTCGGCAAACGACCGCACGGCGAGGCTCGGCCGGTTGTTTTCTTGGGAGATGTGCATGGCGACAAGTTCTTGCGTGCGCTCGGTCACCAGCTCGCGCGCCGCCTCCGCTGCCTGGGCATTTGAGAGGTGCCCGCGCTCGCTCATGATGCGGTCTTGCAGGGCGCGCGGATAATCCCCGGTCCTCAGCATCGGGACATCGTGGTTGCTCTCCAGCGCCAAGATGCGCGCGTCACGCAGAAGCCGGAGGGCTCCCGGAGGCAGGCATCCGGTGTCGGTGGCGAAGCCGATGGCGTCCTCTCCGCATGAGAAGCGAAAGCCCACGGGGTTCACGACGTCGTGAGAGGTCGGAAAGGTCTCGATGCGTATGCCCGCGACCTCGAAGGCGTCGCCCGGCATGAACTCCTGAAACAGAAGGTCGCAGATGGCTTTTCTGGATGCTGCCGTGCCGGCGCTGGCGAAGAGATTCCCATCGAAGCGGCGGCACCACACCGCCACCCCGCCGATGTGGTCGCTATGCTCGTGGGTGAGCATGAGCGCGCGTACCTGGTTCTCGTCCAATCCAAGCTCATGCATCCGAGAGAGCGTTTCGCGGCGGGAAAAGCCGTCGTCGATCATGATGAGGCCCCCCGGGCCTTCGATAAGCGAGCAGTTTCCCTTGGACCCGCTGCCCAGAATATGCAGATGCAGGCATGCTTGGCGTGCTGCCGGCCGAGGCTTGGCGGGTGCTTGGGTCATGGTGAAACCTCCGCAGGATACAATGTGGCTAGATAAAGGAGGCGCGTATGCCAACGGTGGCACAGCATTATATCCAGAGCCGGTCTTTGGCGACACGTCGCACCAAGGGCTCGAATGACCTGCCTGCAGCGCCCGTGGTGCTCATGGTATCGGGCGGCGCGGACTCGACGGCGCTCACCGTGCTGGCGTGCACGTCTGCGCTTGACCTCGAAGACGGGCGAGGCCCTGCGCGTATCGCCCGCGAGCGCCTGCATGTGTTGCACGTCAACCATCATCTGCGCGGCGACGCGTCCGACGCCGACGAGGCCTTCGTGCGCGAGCTTTGCGAGCGCTACGGGCTGCCGCTCTGCGTCGAACATGCCTCGTTCAGCGACCTAGGCGGGCAGAACCTCGAGGCTGTGGCACGTGATGTGCGCTATGCCGCCGCCCGCCGCTACGTGCGCGAGCTGTGTGAGGAGGCGGGCTGCCCCCGTACGGCCGCCCGCATCGTCACGGCGCACACGGCGAGCGACCGCGCCGAGACCTTCTTTATGAATGCCATCAAGGGGTCCGGTCCAGCCGGCCTTTCGAGCATCCCGCGCCGCCGCAACATCATCGTGCGCCCGCTGCTTGATTTCACCCATGAGGAGCTTTGCCATCGCCTCGAGGTGGCGGGAATCGCCTGGCGCGAGGATGAGTCCAACAAGGATACGGCCTACCTGCGCAACTTCGTACGTCATCGCGTGCTTCCCGTGGCGCGTCAGCGCAACGAGAACCTGCCCCGCATCATCGGAGCGACCTGCGACATTCTGGGTGATGAGGACGCATTCATGTCTCAGCTCGCCGCCCGCGCGCTGCGCACCTGCACGCGCCGCCGACAGGACGGGCTGATGGTGCTCGACGGGGCGCGCCTTGCCGCTTCGGAGGTCGCCATCGCGCGGCGCATGGTACGCCTGGCGGTGAAGGCCCTCGATCCCGAAGCCCGCCTGGAGATGCGTCATGTCGAGGCAGTTCTCGCTTGCGTCGCCGCCGGCGCGGGCTCGCTCACCTTGCCGGGCGGCATCGACGCACGCATGGAGTTCGGGGCGCTCTCGCTGCGAACGTCGGACGCCCGCGAGCGCCTCGTCGCAGGATGGCTTTCTGTCCCCGGTCGCATGCCGCTCGCCAACGAGGCGACGCTCTCGGCAGAGCTCCTGCGCGTTCCGGCGGGAACCGACGCCGCGGCGCTCGCGCGCGACGAGGCCCGTGCCGCCCGGGTGCTCGACCCGTCCTCAACGGGTGAGGACGGGCGCGCCCAGGGCGCCGCGGAGACGCGCGGCCCGTCTCACATCGAGGTGGCCTTTGTGGACGCCGCAGCGCTTGGGTATGCCGAGGCGGACCTCGTGCGCCTCAAGGAGGCGGGAGGAGTTCTTCCCGCGGAGGCCCGCACGGCGAGGCTTTGGGTGGATGCTCCGGCTCCCGGCGACATCATGTGTCCCCTCGGCATGCACGGCAGGTCTAAGAAAGTGTCCGACATTCTGGGTGAGGAGCAGGTTCCGGTGGCGGAGCGCCTCCTCGTTCCCGTCGTGCGCACGGCGCCGGGCGGCGCGGTGGTGTGGCTGGGCGGTCTGAGGCTCGACGACCGCTTTAAGTGCACCGCCTCCACCCGGGTGCTCATCAAGCTCACGCTTCGGGTGATATAGCTCGGTCCAAGCGGCATGTGAAAAGCCTACTACCTGCGCTCATCTGCCGAAACCGCGTCGAGGCTGGTACTATATTACGGATACACCTTGACCAACGTCGACCAGGGGCATGGCCCTGGTTGTGCGGCCGGGGCGTCGAACCGTCTCTCGCAACAGAAAGGGCACACATGAGCACCGTGCATCCTGACGTCGAAACCGTCTTGTTCTCTGAGGAGGAGATCGCCGCGATCGTGCAGCGCTTGGGCGATCAGATCACCCAGGACTACCAGGGCAAGGACCTGGTGCTTATTGCCGTGCTGCGCGGTGCGGTCGTCTTCATGGGCGACCTCATGCGCGCCATCAAGACGCCGCTGTCGATCGACTTCATGGCCGTCTCGAGCTATGGCGACAAGGCCAAGAGCTCGGGCATCGTGCGTATCGTCAAGGACCTCGACATGGATATCAAGGGCCGCGACGTGCTGATTGTCGAGGATATTCTCGACTCTGGCCTCACCCTCAAGTATCTCATGAAGAACCTTTCCAGCCGTCATCCCGCCTCGCTCGAGGTTGCGACGTTCCTATGGAAGGACATCGAGGGCAAGCAGGCCGCAATCGACCCCAAGTATGTGGGTACACACTGCCCAGATGCCTTTGTGGTGGGCTATGGCCTGGACTTCGCCGAGCGTTACCGCAACCTGCCCTACGTGGGCATTCTCAAACCGGAGGTTTATTCGTAGCATGACGTTTTCCACACACGACGATTTTGATGCCGTCGCCCTTCTTGCCGAGGGCGACGGCTCGCGTAAGGACGACGGGTCGGATCCGGACGGCGGCTCCCGCGAGGGCAAGGGCCGCGACGGCTCTTCGCGCCGATCCGACGACCCGCTGTTCGGAAGCTTCGATGACATGCTGATGGGCGGCAAGGGAGGCCTGGGCGGCCGCGACCCGCGCCGTCCGCCGTCGCGCGCCACCTGGCTTTATTTCCTGCTGGCCTGCGTGCTGCTGGGATACCTGTTCTTCAACATGGGCAACGGGTTCGGCGGCGGCGAGCAGGTGCAGGATATCCCGACCAACCAGATGGTTGCCGCCATCGAGGACGACCGGGTGGATACGCTGACCTACACGGTCGCGAACGGCTCGGTTTCGGGCGCCTACTGGCCTGAAGACGCCGACACCTCGAACCGCGACGAGCTGGTGCGCTTCAGCTC
Organism: Enorma phocaeensis; assembly: GCF_016901575.1. Lineage (GTDB taxonomy): Bacteria > Actinomycetota > Coriobacteriia > Coriobacteriales > Coriobacteriaceae > Limicola > Limicola phocaeensis_A. The sequence goes on along the minus strand of NZ_JACJKQ010000003.1, from coordinate 77,962 downwards.
CACCTATGTGGGCTCTGATGCCTTGGCCGAGCTTATGGCCGACCATCCCGAGACCACCTATGAGGTGGATACGCGCAATCCCAACTTCTGGAGCGACTTCCTCATCAGCGTCGTTCCCACCCTTCTGCTCATCGTGCTCATGTTCTACTTCATGCGCCAGATGATGGGTGCCAACAGCAAGACCATGCAGTTTGGTAAGACCAACGCCAAGACCAACGAGGCCACCCGCCCCAAGGTCAAGTTCAAGGACGTGGCGGGCATCGACGAGGCGGTCGAAGAGCTCGAAGAGGTGCGCGACTTCCTGGCGTCGCCCGAGCGCTACCGCAAGCTGGGCGCCAAGATCCCGCGCGGCGTGCTGCTGGTAGGGCCTCCGGGTACGGGCAAGACGCTGCTTGCCAAGGCCGTCGCCGGCGAGGCCGGCGTGCCGTTCTTCTCCATCTCGGGCTCGGACTTCGTGGAGATGTTCGTGGGCGTGGGCGCTTCTCGCGTGCGCGACCTGTTTAAGGAGGCCAAGGCACAGGCCCCGTCCATCATCTTCATCGACGAGATCGATGCGGTGGGTCGCCAGCGCGGCGCAGGTCTCGGCGGCGGGCACGACGAGCGCGAGCAGACCCTGAACCAGCTGCTGGTCGAGATGGACGGCTTTGAGGAGACCGAGAGCGTGATCCTCATCGCCGCCACGAACCGCCCCGACATCTTGGATCCCGCGCTGCTTCGTCCGGGCCGCTTTGACCGTCAGATCACGGTGGACCGCCCCGACGTGGCTGGCCGCGAGCAGATCCTGAGGGTCCACGGTCGCAACAAGCCGCTCGACGACGACGTGAAGTTTGACAAGCTCGCTCAGCTCACCGTTGGATTCACCGGCGCCGACCTGGCCAACCTCATGAACGAGGCGGCGCTCCTTGCCGCGCGTCGCAAGAAGTCGCTCATCTCGATGTCCGAGGTCGAGGAGTCCATGGAGCGCGTCATTGCCGGCCCGCAGCGCAAGAGCCGCGTCATGACGCAGCAGGAGCGCACCACGATCGCCTTCCACGAGAGCGGCCACGCCCTGGTGGGGCACGTGCTCGAGCATTCCGACCCGGTCCACAAGATTTCGATCGTGAGCCGCGGCCAGGCGCTCGGCTACACCATGCAGCTGCCCACCGAGGACCATTTCCTCAAGACCAAAAACGAGATGCTCGACGAGCTCGCGGTGTTTCTGGGAGGCCGCGTGGCCGAGGAGCTCATGTGCTCGGACATCACCTCGGGCGCTTCGAACGACCTCGAGCGAGCCACCAAGATGGCCCGCGAGATGGTCACCCGCCTGGGCATGAGCGAGGAGCTGGGCACCATGGTGTTCGGCGAGGCGCAGCACCAGGTGTTCTTGGGTCGAGACTATGCCGACCATCAGGACTACTCCGAGGAGACGGCGCGCCGCATCGACGCCGAGGTCCAGCGCATCATGCGGGAGGCGCACCGCCGCGCCGAGGCCATTCTCGAGGAGCGTCGCGACCAGCTGCAGCTGATGGCCGAGGTCCTGCTCGAGCGTGAGACGGTCGAGGGCGACGCCGTCGAGGCGTTGCTCGACAACACGTGGGACGAGTACCTTGCTCGCGAGCAGGGCGACGACGCCTCCGGATCGGGTGCGAGCGACGGCGCCGCGAAGGCTTCCCGCAAGCCGCGCATGAGCGACGAGGAGATCGCCGCCGACGCGGCTCGTTACGCGGCGGAGGCGGTGGCCGCCGAGGAGGACGACTCCTGATCGCTTGGGATCGCCTCTGATGACGGCTGCATATCAACGGTAGATGCGAGGGGCGTGTCCTGAGGGCGCGCCCCTCGGTCGTTGCGGGTTGGGAAATTCGCCCGCCGCGTGTTCGGGGAGCGGTCCTGCTGCCGTATGATGCTGGGGCCGGCGTCGCGCGCTCGCGCGCCGGCTGCAGGTGCACCAACGCTTGGCGAGGGGGAGAGCATGCTCAACGAGACGATGTATGGCTACGGGGCCGAGAGCTCTAAGATTCGCGAGATCTTCAGCTATGCCAACGAGCGCAAGGCGCTTATCGGCGAGGACAAGGTCTTCGACTTCAGCCTGGGCAACCCGAGCGTGCCGGCGCCGCCTGCGGTCCGCGCCTCCATCGAGCGCTCCCTCGCCCTTCCTCCCGAGCAGCTGCACGGCTATACCCCGGCGCCCGGTCTTCCCGAGGCGCGTCAAGCGGTCGCCGACTCGCTCAATCGCCGCTTTGGTTGCGCCTACAGCGCCGCAGACGTCTTTATGACGGTGGGAGCTGCGGCTTCGGTGTCGTGCGCGCTGCATGCGGTGGTGTCTCCCGGCGAAGAGGTCGTGGTGATCGCCCCTTATTTCCCCGAGTATCGCGTGTGGATCGAGACCGCGGGCGCCTCGGTGGTAGAGGTGTTGGCGGACCAGGAGACCTTCCAGATCGATCCCGCGGCGGTGGAGGCAGCTCTTACCGAGAAGACGGCGGCCGTCATCATCGATTCTCCGAACAACCCCACCGGTGCGGTGTATACACGTTCGAATCTCGAGGCCCTTGCCGCCGTGCTCGAGCGCGAGAACGCCCGCCGCGAGGAGGCGCTGGGACATGCGCAGCCCATCGTGCTCATATCTGACGAACCCTATCGTGAGATCGCCTATGGTGCCGAGGTCCCATGGGTGCCCGCTCTCTATGAGCATACGGTGGTGTGCTATTCCTATAGCAAGTCGCTGTCGCTTCCTGGCGAGCGCGTGGGCTGGGTGCTCGTGCCCCAGGTGAGCGAGGGCGCCCGCCGCGTCATGGCGGCGGTCGCCGGCGCCGCCCGCGCCCTCGGCTTTGTGTGCGCCCCCGCCTTGTTCCAGCGCGTTGTCGTCGACTGCGTCGACGAACCCTCCGACGTTGCCGCCTATGCGCGCAACCGCGACGCCCTCACCCAGGCGCTCGCCTCGTACGGCTATACCTATGTGGAGCCCGACGGCGCCTTTTACCTGTGGGTGAGGGCGCTCGAAGACGACGCCGAGGCGTTTTGTGAGCGCGCCCGCGCCTACGAGCTCTTGCCGGTTCCGTCCGACAGCTTCGGCGTGCGCGGCTGGGTGCGTATCGGATATTGCGTCGCCTACGAGGTCATCGAGCGCTCTTTGCCGGCATGGAAGAAGCTTGCCCGGGATTATGGAGCGCTGCCGGCGTAGGGAGGGACGTCGTCTGGCAGGTGTGGGACAACTCACGTATCATATCGGCCATACGACCAAGGAGGCGCCATGTCCTACACCATCGCGACCGACATCCACACCCACACGCTGTTTTCGCGTCACGCCTATTCGACCATTGCGGAGAATGTCGCGGCGGCGCGCGCTGCCGGCCTCACGCTTTTGGGGTCGGCGGACCATTTCAGCTCCATGCTCTTTCCTGAGCAGGATATCCGCAACTTCCAGTTCTTCTACAACCAGGGCGTCTGGCCCAGGGAATGGGACGGGGTGACCCTGCTGCGCGGCGCCGAGGCTGATATCGTGTCGCTTTCCGGCGGCCTCTTCGGCCAGGACATCCATTGCTCAGAGAGCATTGTGGGAAAACGGTTTCTATGCGAGCGGACGCTCTACGACCGCGTGGTCGAGTCGCTCGACTACCTGGTGGCGAGCGTCCATAACGGGGAGTTCACCGAGGGGGCGTCCATTCGGCAGACCACCGAGATGTATGTGCGGGTGCTGCAAAACCCCAAGGTCTTCGTGCTTGGCCACACGGGGCGTTCGGGGATTCCCTACGATCTTGACGAGGTGCTTGGGTGCGCCAAGGAACTCGGCAAGCTCATCGAGATCAACAATCACAGCCTCGAGAGCGCCGGGCGACATCGCCGCGCGTGCCGCGAGATAGCCGTGCGCTGCGCAGAGCTGGGCGTGGGCATCTGTGTCTCGAGCGACGCGCACATCGCGCCTGCCATCGGCAAGTTCCCGCATGCCCAGGCCCTTTTGGACGAGGTGCATTTCCCCGAGGAGCTTGTGATGAATCGAAGCCGCGAGACGCTTTTGGCCTCTCTGACGGCATCGGGGGTCGCGTCGTTTGCAGAGTAGCCCGCAGGGCGCGCTGCCGGACGCGAGCGGGCGTCGGCAGGGACAACGGGTACGATCGCGCCGGCGGCGCAAAGGAAAGGAACGCCATGCTGAAGCGGACATTTGAAGAGGACCTCGATCGCGCCGTTGCCTTCCATGGGCACCTCTGTGCCGGGCAGGCCATCGGGACGCGCATGGCTCGCGTCGCGCTCGAGTATTTCCATATCGAGGACCCCGATGCCTATCGCGACCTTGTCGCGTTTGTCGAGTGCGACCGCTGCCTGGCCGATGCGGTCATCTCGGTCGCCCACTGCCACCTTGGGCGCCGTCGCCTGAAATGGTACGACTACGGCATCATGGCGGCGAGCTTCCTCGACTTGGCAAGCGGTCGAGCGATTCGCATCACGCAGCGCCCCGGCGTGCCGAAGGCGCCGCATGACAAAGAGGAGATGCTGGCGTTTTTTGCGGGATACTCCGATGCGGAGCTGTTCTGCGTGAACGAGGTCGACCTGCCCGACTTCCGCGAGCTCGATCTTCCTGGTCGTCCGCGGGCCACGCAGGTCTGCGAGGTGTGCGGCGAGCGCGTGCATGACGGCCGCGGCGTGGAGCGTGACGGGCATGTGTACTGCAAGCGCTGCGCGGGGGAGCACGTGTACTACACCCTTGGCCGCGAGCTCACCTCCGATGAGCTTGCAGCGGGCGTGTAGCGGCTCTGCGACAGCGGCCGCCCAGCATGGTTCCGCCGCAATGTCGCCATGCCGAAGCGCGATATCGTGACACGAGCGTTCGTACAACCTTATAAAAACGTAAGGACTCGTTCACAGGTGGTCCATGGCTGCTTGATAAGCTGGCAGAACAAGCGATAGAGGGCTGGGGGTGCATCTGCATGAGACAACCGGAAGACATGCTGTCGGCTGCCCATGTGGCGCGCCTGGCCCTGCGCAGGATTCCCTTTGCCGTGCTCGTGGTAGTGTTCGTCGTCGTGCTCGCCTGTCTGTTCATGCTGGCGTATCGCTACGAGCAGACCAGGCGGGGCATGGGCGGGGTCTCGTCCCCCGGCGCCGCCTATGGCGACACGCTGCCTCCTTCGGGCCGTTTCACGTCAAACATCACCTATACCTGTCTCGATGCCGATGGGTCGGGCGAGGTCTCGGCAGACGTGCTGTGGGACGATGCCTGGTTTGCGGGCGACGCCACGGTATATAACCACGATCTTGCCCGCGCGTGCTCCGTGCTCTCGGCGCTGGCATATTCGGAATCTGGCTACTACCAGGAGGGGTCGACCCAGCCGGCCTATATGGAGGACGCGCTTGCAGACCTTGGCTTCGACCGGGTTTCGACAGAGTCCTACCGCTATCGCAGCGAGATCATGGACCAGGTGCTCAACCTGGTGATGCAGCGTGAGGACACGGTCGCCTATGCCATAGCATCGAAGCGCATCGACGAGTCTTCTGAGGCAGCCGGCGCGACGGGCGGGGCGGCGAGCACGCGTACGGTGATCCTCGTATCGATTCGCGGCAGCTACGGGTCCGAGTGGCTGAGCAACTTCAAGCTCATAGCCGACGGCGGGGCATCTGCCGACGACTCGCCGGCGTCCTCTCCTGCCGCGGATGGTGATGGGGCTCAAGGCGATGCGTCGTCCCCAGACGTCCTGTCGCTTCTGAGCGGCGCGGGCGCCGGCTCCTCTGCGGAAGCATCGGCGCAGGACGATTCTGCGACAGAGGAGCCGCCGTCGTGCTATGCGAGCGGGCGCGCGCTGGGGCATCCCGGCTACGTCGACGCGGCCGGCGAGATCATCGGCGAGCTCAAGACATGGGTCGATGAGGCCCACGCCCGCGGCGACGAGGTGAGCCTGGTGGCGACCGGGCATAGCCGCGGGGGTGCCGTGGCGAACCTGGTGGCGGCCGCGGCTCTCGACAACCTTGCCGCGACGGAGCAAGATGATGCCTCCGAGCAGGGGAAAGCTGACGGAATAGCGGATGAGGCGTTGCTTCGTGCCGGCGATACGGCCGCCGCCTACACGTTCGCCGCGCCCGCCTCGACCACGTCCCGCGAGGCGACGTCGGAGCGCTATGGCAGCATTTTCAACATCATCAATCCCTCCGACCTCATGCCCCACCTTCCGCTTGAGGAGTGGGGATATCGGCGCTACGGCGTCGATCTGGTGCTGCCCGCCCTCGATGACGCCTCATTTGAGCAGCGCTACGAGAAGATGTGCGCCTGGTATGAGGACGCCATGGGCAAGGCGAGCTCCTACGAGCCCGAGGACGCCCGCGCCGTCGCCGCGGTGACCGAGGACATCGCCGAGCATGTCGGGTCGGTGGACGACCTCTTCACCCCATGGGGCGTGGCCGAGACGATAGCCGCCTGCGCGCGCCACGTGGACCCCGCGCGCATACTGCTGGGCCACTATCCAAGCGTCTACATCGCCTGGATGTACTCACTAGATGCGACGTGGTGACAGACGTTGCGCCCGCGTGCATGCGTCCTGGCGCTCGAGGGTCGCCACGGTCTCGACGTGGTCGGTGTGGGGGAACATGTCGACCGGCGTGAGGCGGCTGAGGCGGTACCCGACCTCGGCGAACGCCTCTAGGTCTCGCGCCTGCGTGACGGGGTTGCAGCTGATGTAGACGATGCGTCGGGGGGCGACCGACGCCGCCGCCCGTATGAATTCGGGGGTGGAGCCCGCCCGCGGCGGATCCATGGCCAAGACGTCGACATGGGCGCCTTCGCTCGCGGCGCGCAGCATGAATGACGTCGCGTCTTCGGCGATGAAGGACGATTGGTCGGAAAGGTCGTTCACCAGGGCGTTCTCGCGCGCATCATCGATGCCTGCCGCGTTGCGTTCCACGCCGACCAGCCGTATCGCCACGCCGTGCTCGCGGGCTTGCTGCGCGGCGGCGAGGCCGATGGTGCCGCTGCCGCAATATGTGTCCAGAAGCACGTCTCCCTCATGCAGGTCCATGCCGTCGATGGCAAGCTGATAGAGGACTTCGGTTTGCTGCGGATTCGTTTGGTAGAAGGCGGTGGGGGAGATCTCGAAGGTGCAGCCGAGGAGTCGGTCGCGCATGCGGGGGCTTCCGGCGCGTATGGACGTCTCGGGGCCCAAGATGGCGTTGCCGGGGCGCGGGTTTACGTTTTGCGCGATGCACGACAGGCGGGGCGAGAGCTCCGAGAGCGCCTGGATAAACGCTTCAAGTCTCGGCAGGTCGCGATGTGCAGACACCACGGTGAGCATCGCCTCGTCGCTTCGCCATCCCATGCGTACGATGGCGTGGCGGAGCATGCCGCGCTGCACGTCTTCGGCATAGGCGGGAATGCCGCACGACTGCGCCGCCCGCGCGACGCCACGCAGGATCTCGCGCGCTCCAGGCGCCTCGACCGCGCACGTGGGCGCCTCGACGATGGTGTGGGTCCCACGGGCGAAAAACCCGCAGCGCAGGCTGCCTTTCGGGCCGGGGGCAAAGGGCGTGGCGGCCTTGTGGCGAAAGCCGCGCGGCGCCGGAAGCTTGCCGTCTTGCGTCGTGACGACGGCATCGGCGAGCGGGTTGAAGCCGGGGCGTTCGCGCGCGCCGTCCTCGAGCATGCGCATGCCGACGATGGGGTCGATCCCGGCATGCCAGCCAAGGCGCCCAAACAGCTCCCCAAAGAGCTCCGCCATGGCGTCTTGCTTGCGCGCAAGCTGCTTGTGATAGGGCATGCCAAGCCAGGCGCATCCGCCGCAGGAGCGCATGATGGGGCAGGGTCCCGTGGCGCGCTTACGGGCTGCGCGTTCCTGTGCACGTGTGGACATGGCGGCTCCTGTCTGGTCTGGAATGGGGCGGCGGCCCCGGTATTCCGGCTCTCGTTTGGCATTGGCACGACTCAGTATAGCCAAGCCGGCGGTCATGGCCTCGGCACAAACGGGCGGCTCCTTTACGGCGCTAGGCAGGTCGCGGCTGTCTGCGACCCATGTCTGCGACAAGAAAATGGGTACCATACATCATTATTGCCGCGGCGCCCCCCTCCACGCGCCGTCATGGCTCTGGCGCCCGCCATGGCGCCCCAACAAGAAAGGCCCATCGTGCTTGAACTCAAAGGCATCACCAAAGATTATCCTTCGGGCGACTCTGTGGTCCACGCGCTCAAAGGCATCAGCGTCACGTTTCGCGACCAGGAGTTTGTGAGCATCCTCGGCCAGTCGGGTTGCGGCAAGACCACGCTGCTCAACATCATCGGCGGTCTCGACCAATACACCCGAGGCGACCTCGTGATTAACGGACGCTCCACCAAGAGCTACCTCGACCGAGACTGGGACACCTATCGCAACCACTCGGTGGGCTTCGTCTTCCAGAGCTACAACCTCATCCCGCACCAGACGGTCATCGCCAACGTCGAGATGGCGCTCGTGCTCTCGGGCACCCCTGCCTCCGAGCGCCGGCGCCGTGCCGAGGAGGCGCTTGCGCAGGTCGGCCTTGCCGAGCAGATGCACAAGCGCCCCAACCAGCTCTCAGGCGGTCAGATGCAGCGCGTGGCCATTGCCCGCGCCATCGTGAACAACCCCGAGATCATCTTGGCAGACGAGCCGACCGGCGCCCTCGACACCGAGACGTCCGTCGAGGTCATGGAGATCTTGAAGCGCCTGAGCCGAGACCGGCTGGTGATCATGGTCACGCATAACCCACAGCTCGCCGAGGGATATTCGGACCGCATCGTGCGCATCTCGGACGGCCTCATCACCGACGACTCGCGCCCGGTCGATGCCGCAGCCGAGCGTCTCACCCCCGAGCAGATCCAGCGCCATGCGGTCGAGGACGCCAAAAAGGGCAAGCGCTCCATGGGGTTCCGCCAGGCCATGTCGCTGTCGTTTACCAACCTCATGACCAAGAAGGGCCGAACGTTCCTCACGGCGTTCGCGGGGTCTATCGGCATCATCGGCATCGCGCTCATCCTGTCGCTCTCCGACGGCGCCCAGAACTACATCGCCGAGACCGAGGAATCGACCATGGGGAGCTACCCGCTCACCATCCAGGAGACGAGCGTCGATCTGGCGAGCATGATGAGCTCCATGATGGGCGCGGCGGCCGATGTGACGCGCAAGGCGGCAGAGGGTACGGTGGAGTCGAAAGACCTCGTCACCGACATGGTGTCCAGCATGGCGTCGGGCGCCAACGAGAACGACATGCGCGCCATCAAGACGTGGCTCGACAGCGACCCCGAGACGGACTCCGGCGCCCTGAGCGAGCTCGTCACCGACATCCAGTACACCTACGCCACGCCGCTCAACGTGTATAAGTGCGATACGACGGACGGCGTGGTGCAGGTGAACCCGGCGACGGTCCTCGATTCGCTCGGCATTGCGATGGGCGAGACCCAGACCGAGATGATGAGCAGCATGAACGGCGGCAGCGGTTCCAGCTACGACGTATGGACCGAGCTGCTCAGCAACAAGGACACCTGGTCGCGTGATTACGACGTGGTCGCCGGCCATATGCCGGAAAACTGGAACGAGGTCGTGGTGTATGTCGACCAGAACGACCGCATTTCCGACTACACTCTCTACGCGCTGGGGCTTTTGGACCAAAGCGACCTGCGCGGCATGATGAGCGACGTCATGGCCGGCGAGAAGGTGGAGGCGGCCGACGAGACCAGCTACACCTATGACGAGCTGCTGGGGCTCACCTTCAAGCTGGTGCCCGAGAGCTCCAAGTATGCCCAGCAGGACGACGGGACCTGGGCGGACATGAGCGAGGACGACGCGTTCATGCGCGACGTGGTCGACGGCGCCGAAGAGGTGCGCGTGGTGGGTATCGTGCGGCCCACGGAGGAGAACGACGCGGGCAGCAACTGGGGCGCGGTGCTCTACACGCCCGAGCTCATCGAGCACCTCATCGAGCAGGCGGACGAGAGCGAGGTCGTGCAGGCGCAGGAGGCCGACCCAACCACGGACGTGTTCACCGGCCTGCCGTTTTCTGACGACGTGGGCACCAGCCTCTCCATGGAGCAGATCGATGCCATGATCGCCCAGATGCCCTCCGACCAGGGGCAGCAGATTCAGGCATATGTGGATCAGATGCGCGAGTCCGGCATGAGCGACGAGGAGATCGCGGCGGCGTTCTCGGAGCGCATGGCCGACCAGACCGATAACGCCACCTACGAGGGGAATCTGGAGACGCTCGGCAAGGCGGACCTCGACGCGCCGTCGCAGATCAGCATCTACCCGGCGGACTTCGAGGCCAAAGAGGCTATCGACAACCTGATTGCCGACTACAACGACGAGATCCGCGCCTCGGGAGAGGGCACCGAGATTCAATACACCGACATCGTGGGCATGCTCATGTCGAGCGTGACCGACATCGTGAACGCGCTCACCTATATCCTCATCGCCTTCGTGGCCATCTCGCTGGTGGTGAGCTCGATCATGATCGGTATCATCACCTACATCAGCGTGCTCGAGCGCACCAAGGAGATCGGTATCCTGCGCGCCATCGGGGCGAGCAAGCGCGACGTGAGCCGCATCTTCACGGCGGAGACCTTTATCATCGGCGCGGTGAGCGGACTGCTGGGCGTCGGCGTGACCGTTTTGCTGGATATTCCGGTGAACGCGATCATCTACGAGGTCGCGGGCGTGGAGAATCTGGCCGCCGTGCCGGTTGGGCCGGGCATCGCGCTGGTGCTCATCTCGATCGTGCTGTCGCTCGTCGCCGGCCTGGCGCCGAGCCGCATGGCGGCAAAGAAGGACCCGGTCACGGCGCTCCGCACCGAGTAGCTCCACCTCTTTGAGCGCCCGATGTTGCCGCCCCGGCGCCGGCGCCGCTTCACCTGTTGGGGCTTCGCTTTTGGGGCGACGTGCGGCACATGAAAACCCGCCATGAATGATGTGGGGGCACGGCTTCAACGGCCGTGCCCCCTTCGCTTCAAAACTCGATAACTCGACATCCATCTTGTCGAGTACTCGACAAAACTTGCGTCGAGTACTCGACAAATGTACTATCGAGTTATCGAATTTGCTGAGTGAAGGCATATTCATGCAGGTAGGAGGTCCTATGTCCATCCCCATTAACCTCGGCGACCTAGTAAACCTGCGCACGGTCGAATCGACGCGCGTCGAGTTCAAGACGGGGTTCAATCCCAATCCCATCATTCATACGATTTGTGCGTTTGCCAACGACATCGATAACATAGGCGGTGGATATATCGTCATCGGTATCGAAGAGCGGGACGGCATGCCTGTCCTTCCTCCCAAAGGTATCAAGCAGTCCGAAGTCGACGGGATTCTCAAGCGGCTTGTCGGGATGTGCCGCACCATCGAGCCGCTCTACAATCCCATCGTGGAGCCCGTAGAGTTCCAAGGGGCGTACCTTATCGTGATTTGGGTGCCCGCAGGGTTTGGGCGCCCCTACAAGGCGCCGCGCGACGTGCTTGCAAAGAATGCAGCGGACAAGCGCTACTACATCAGAAAGTTCAGCAGCACGCTCGTCGCGTCTCCGCAAGAGGAGCGCGAGCTATTCTACGTGTCATCAGACATCCCCTTTGACGACCGGCCAAACCTACTTGCCACCATCGACGATCTTGACCTTGGCATCATGCGCGAGCACGTGCGTGCCGTCGGGAGCGCGCTGGGCGAACGTCCGGCAATAAGCGTCGAGGAGCTCGCCGATGACTTGCAGCTATTGTCGGGGCCGCCAGAGAACAGGCATCCGCGCAACGTCGGAATCCTCATGTTTTGTGAGCATCCCGAGCGTTTCTTCCGATACGCCCGCATCGAGGTAGTGGACATGCCCGATCCGACTGGTGACGGGATGACCGAGATGGTCTTTACCGGTCCAATTCAGAGACAGCTGCGTGACGCTTTGGGCTATCTGGAAAGCTATGTGATCAAGCGAAAGACGTTCAAGGAAGCACATCGTGCGGAATCGGATGTGGTGTACAACTATCCCATGAAGGCGGTCGAAGAGATTCTTTCCAATGCGGTCTACCATCGCTCGTATCAGGTGAACGAGCCCATTGTGGTGCGCGTGACGCCGGCGAGTCTCGAAGTGACGAGCTTTCCTGGGTTTGACCGCAGCATCACGGACGAGGACATTCGGCAGCATAGGTTCCGTGCGCGCGTATACCGCAACCGTCGCATCGGGGACTTTCTCAAAGAGCTGCGTTTGGTTGAGGGGAGAAACACAGGCTATCCCGCGGTGTTCGCGGCGCTTGCGGCCAACGGCTCGCCGGAGCCAGCGTTCGAGATGGACGAGGCGAGGGGATTCTTATCCGTGACGCTGCCGGTGCATCCCGCATTCATTCGTAACGATGCGGCTCAGAAGAGGGCCGAGGCGTACGAGCAAAAGCTTGTGGATACGCTCGCTCGAGCAGGGGAGCCGCTTTCCATGACCGAGCTCGCACATGCCCTGGGCTATAAAGGCATCACGAAACGCCTGTCGGACGCCGTCGAGGCGATGGTGTCGTCCAGAAGGCTCGAGCGCGTGACGGTAGCGGGGCAATCGCGCAGCAAGCTGCAGGTGTCGCGCAGCAGGTAACGGTGGGCGAGCGGATCACTTTTGGATTTGTCGCCTATTCGCCGCTGTCTGTTGGGCGGCCTGCCTACTCGCTGAGATGCGAGAGGAAGGCGCGGGTGCGCGCCTCGCGGGGATGGTCGATGACCTGCTCCGCCGGACCCTCTTCCACGATGACGCCGCCATCCATGAAGAGTACGCGGTCGGCGACCTCGCGCGCGAAGCCCATCTCGTGGGTCACGATGACCATGGTCATGTTCTCGGCGGCGAGCGCCTTGATGACGCGCAGCACCTCGGCGGTGAGCTCGGGGTCGAGCGCGCTCGTGGGCTCGTCAAAGTAGAGCACCTCGGGATTCATGGCGAGGGCGCGGGCGATGCTCACGCGCTGCTGCTGGCCGCCGGAGAGCTGGCAGGGCACCTTGTTCTCGCACCCCTCGAGCCCCATCTTGGCGACGAGCGCCTGCGCCTCGAGCTCGACCTCTGCGCGTTGCCGCTTCTGCACGCGCACCGGCGCATCGGTGATGTTTTGCATGACGGTCATGTGGGGGAACAGGTTGTAGTTCTGAAAGACGAGGCCAAAGTGCTCGCGCGCCCGCTTGAGCTCGGGGCCTTTTACGTAGTGGGTCTTTCCGCCCTCGTCGCGCGCGACCGAGAGCTCGCCATAGCTCAGCGAGCCGGCGTCGAGCGTCTCAAGCAGGGTGAGGCAACGGAGCAGCGTCGACTTTCCGCCGCCGGAAGGCCCGATGACGGCGACGACCTCACCGGGGTCGACGGAAAGCGAGACGCCGCGCAACACCTCGTTGTCTCCAAACGCCTTGCGCGCCCCGGCGAGGGCGACGACAGGGGAACTCTGCTGCTTGATGGTGCTCACGGTGTACTCCTCAGCGTTTGGATGGTGGATGGTCTTGTGGCGGCGGGTCGCCGGCGTCGGCTGCGACGATTCGCCAGCGTCGCTAGTCGTGGTAGTAGTCGAGGCGTTTCTCGAGCAAGCCGAGCACCATTTCGACCAAGAAGTTGAAGACCCAGTAGAATGCGGCCGCGATGGCGAAGGGGGCCATGCTCACCTGCGACGCGACAAGCGCGCGTGCCGTCGAGAACATCTCGGCCACGCCGATGGAGAATGCAAGCGAGGTGTCCTTTACCAGCGTGATCACCTCGTTGCCCATGGCGGGCAGGATGCGCTTGACCACCTGGGGGAGCACGATGTGCACGAAGGTCTGGACGCGCGAATAGCCCAGCACCTCTGCCGCCTCATACTGTCCGCGCGGAATGGACTGGATGCCGGAGCGATAGATCTCGGCGAAGTAGGCGGCGTAGTTCACGATGAACGCCACGATGGTCGCATACCACTTTGAGTCGGTGGTGAGCTGGATGCCGAAGACGTAGTACGGAGCGAAGTAGATGGCAAACATCTGCAGCATGAGGGGCGTTCCGCGCATGATGGAGATGTACAGGCGCGTGATCCAACGCACGGGTGCGACGCGGCTCATGCGCAGCAATGCCACCACGATGCCCAGCGGCACGGCGCCGATGAGTGTGAACGCGAAGATCTGCATGCTTACGAGGAAGCCCTCGAAGAGCATTTGCAGCATGGTTGCGATATCCATATCTCCTCCGGTCGTTGGCAGGTGGGTGTGCTGGCGCGCTCGACGGCGACGGATGGCCTCGTAGCCACACGGGGACGGGGCCACTCGTCACACAGCTTGCAGGATGACGAATGGCCCCGTCCCAAGCGACGTTGCCGCGCGATGCCGCTCGGTGTCCGGCATCGCGCGGCGTTGCATGGGGTTACTCCAGGACCCAGTTGTCGTAGGTAAGGCCGTACTCGGCGTACTTGTCGCAGAGCTCCTGGACCGTTCCGTCAGCGTTGAGCTCGCGCAGCGCCTCGGTCACGGCATCGGCGGTCTCGGTGTCGCCCTGCTTGAAGCCCACGGCGTAGTGCTCGGACGAAAGCGCCTCGTCAAGCTGGAGGTAGGCGTCGGGGTTTGCTGCCAGCTGATAGGCGGCGATGGAGAGGTCGCAGGCGACGGCGTCGACGGCGCCGGACTCGAGCTGCATGAAGGCGGTGTTGTACTCGCCGATCTGCTCGAGCGACGCGAAGGTGGCGGCAAGGTCGGCCTGGTCGCCCTCGAGGACGTCGAGCGCGGCGGAGTCTACCTGGGTGATGACGGTCTTGCCGGCGAGGTCCTCAAGGCTCGTGATGCCGCTGTCGGCGCGAACCACGACGACCTGCTCGTTGAGCATGTAGGGCTCGGAGAAGGTGTAGTCGTCCTCGCGGCCCTCCATGGTGAAGCCGTTCCAGATGCAGTTGATGGCGCCGGAGTTGAGCAGCGTGTCCTTGGCGTCCCAGTCGATTGCCTCATACTGAACGTCCCAGCCGAGCTTGTCGGCGACGGCGGCGGCAAGGTCGAGGTCGAAGCCGGTGAACTCGCCGTCATCGCCTACGAAGCCATAGGGAGGATACGACTGGTCGAAGCCGACGATGAGGGTGCCGGTGGCCGACGCGCTGGTGTCCTCGGCGGCGCTGCCGGTGTCGGCAGAGCCGGCCGAGCCGGCGGACGGCGTGGAGGAGTTGCATCCGGTAAGCAGCGCGACGGCGCAAGCCAGGGTGGCGAAGCAGGCGAGCAGTGCAAACCTGCGGCGCGAGGGGGTGCGAGTGTTGTCCATGAGAGACCCTTCCAGAGAAATACTTTAGTTAACTAAAGTACCGTGCAAAGCACTTGTGACTCTACGCTTTACTTTGATGGAGCGCAAGAGTGAGTTTCAAGATGTTGCGAGATGATGAGCCGGGAGGGTACCATGGGCGGTCGGTAAGAGGTGAAAGGGGTGGCCGCCGTGCTCGAACACGTTCATGCGTTTATCGCGTCGCAGGAAGATCCCCGCGAGCTCGTGACCCTGGATGAGATGCTGCGCCTCGGGCGGGCGGACTGCCTGTACGCCGGAGATGACGGCGTTCTCGCCCGGGTGCGACGCTCGGGGATGGTCTTCATCGCCGGACGCGACGTCGAGGCGGCCTGCTCCATTGCCCGGTTGCCGCTGCTTCCGGGCGGCGTGACCCTGGCGGAGGCGGCCAAGCTCCCCGATGGCGAGCGTCCCATCACCATGTCGCACGACGCCCGCCAGCCCGAGGCGATCGGGTTTCCCGTGACGCCGGAGACCTGCTACAACATTTGTATATATGAGGGCGAGCGACCCGTTGGGCTGTCGGGCGGCCTGTCCATCCGCCAGCTCGGTCTGGACGACCTGGATGCCGTCGTCGCCCATTACGACATGATCTCGCCCGCGGATGTCGCCCGCCACCTCGAAGACGGCTGGGTGTGGGGAGGCTTTGATGCCGCTGGCGACCTGGTCGGCTTTATCGGCGAGCACGACGAGGGGTCCATGGGCATGCTCGAGGTGTTTCCCGAGCATCGCCGCCGCGGATACGCGCGCGAGCTTGAGGGATATGCCGTGAACCGAATGCTTGAGGCGGGCCGCGTTCCGTTTGGGCAGATCGTCATCGGCAACGAGGCGTCGTTTGCGCTGCAGGCAAGCATCGGGATGACGCGCCTTTCGGGCGTGCAGTGCTGGACTGAGTAGGCCGGCTTGCTCTTGGGGCCTGGCGGCGCCGCGGCAAACGCGACGCCTGCCGCGCGGCCCCGGTATGCCGGAGCGATGGCTTCTCGAATGCATTTCCGTTCCCGCCTCTCGCCCCCGAGGCGTCGGCGGGGCGGTTCGCGTGTCGACAAAAAGATGTCACCCGTCTTGACAAATCGAACAAAGAAGAAATCCACAGGTCGGCTGCGCAATACTGGGAAAAGTGCCGGGCGAACAGGTGTTGTGCACAGGCCGTTTGCCAAGGAGACACGATATCATGCGACAGTGTTTTCCTGCGCAATGTATAGCATCTGCTCAACTACCTGCGGTTTCACTGAATCTACAAATAAATTTCTGTAAAGCAGCAGAAAGATGATGGTAAAACCGAATAATGGCAGGTCAGCGGTAGGGATGTGGATAACTTGAAACGAAGCTCCCATCAAATTGTGGAAAACGTTGAGAACCGTTGTTTTCGCAGGGTCGCCGCACGAGGTTATCGACAGCTTCATGTGGAAAGAAAAACTGAGCAGGTCAGCCACCATGCCTGCCGTGGATACCGTACCATGGATGGCCCGGTGCTGGATGGGCCGCCCTCATCTTGCGGCCGAGTCTTCCCGAGCGGCTTTGGAGAAAGGGCGCGCGCCTGCCCGCTGAGGCCTGTCTTCGTCCGGCTCCGGCCGATGAGCTATCAAGGAGAGAACATGGACGCATCGACAACCGAGTATGGCGACTACGCGTGGACTCCCGCCGGCGCCTCCGATCGGGGCGCCCGCCAGGGCCTGCCCAATAACGCCGAGGCCGAAGCGAACGTGCTCGCCGCCATGATCCTCTCGCCCGAGGTCGTCTCCGACGCCATCTCCGAGCTGCGTCCGGACGATTTCTACCGTCCGAGCCATCGCACGCTCTTCACGGCCATGATAGAGATGAACGAGCGCAGCATCCCGGTCGACTCCATCTCGCTGATCGACTATCTCACCTCAGAGGGGACGCTGGCGCAGGTGGGCGGCGAGGCCTATATCCTGGAGCTGGTGGGCAACACCATCGCCCTGGTGAACTGGCAGCACCATGCGGGCATCGTGCGGCGCGACTCCATGTTGCGCGAGATCATCGGCGCCACCAACCAGATCAACGCGCTTGCCTACGATGCCCCCCTCGACACCAAAGAGGTCGTCGAGCGCGCCGAGAGCATGCTGCTGTCGGTGACCGAGCGCGAGGTGTCGAGCTCATACAAGTCGCTCACCGAATTCATGATCGAGGCATACAACGAGGCCTCGGAGGTCTGCGCCGCCGGAGGACAGGCGCATGGCGTTCCCACGGGCTTCCCGAGCCTTGACCGGCTGCTGCTGGGGTTCCGCGAGGGCCAGCTCATCATCATCGGCGCGCGTCCTGCCGTCGGTAAGACCTCGTTTGCACTCAACCTGGCGCTCAATGCGGCGGCCGCGGGCTTTACCGTGGGCTTCTTCTCGCTGGAGATGTCCGGCAAGGAAATCGCGCAGCGCCTGATCTGCGCACACGCGATGCTCTCCATCTCGGATTTCCGTACGGGACGCATCACGCCCGAGCAGTGGGCCAACATCAATGAGGCCACGCAGGAGCTCTCGAAGCTCGACATCCTCATCGACGACACGCCGGGCACCACGGTGACCGAGATTCGCGCCAAGGCGCGCCGCATGCTGCACAACAAAGAGAAGGCCGTCATCATCCTGGACTACCTGCAGCTGGTGAGCCCGCCGCCGGGACGCCGCGCCGAGAACCGCGCCGTCGAGGTGTCGGAGATGAGCCGTGGCCTGAAGATCATGGCCAAAGATCTCGAGATTCCCCTCATCGCGCTCTCGCAGCTCTCCCGTGCGGTCGAAAGCCGCACCGGCAAGCGGCCCCAGCTTTCGGACCTGCGCGAGTCGGGCTCGATCGAGCAGGACGCCGACATCGTCATGTTCTTGGACCGCTCGTCGGACGAGCAGGAGGCGAGCCGAGACGACCGTCCGGACGAAGGCGTGACGCGCGTCATCGTCGCCAAGAACCGCTCCGGCCCCATTGGCGACGTCGACCTCATGTTCCTGCCGGCGTCCACCAAGTTCTACGAACTGGACGGCATGCACGAGTAGCCGCCTGATCGGCCGTCCATGCGGTTTGCGGCGTCGTTCGCGCCGCCTGCCGAGCCTGCATGGTTAGTCGCCGAGGCCGTTGATATAATAAAAGGGTTGAGTCGCCGCGCGACGCCTGAGTCATGGCGCGCGGGCGAAGGAAACGATACTCGTCCGGCCAAGGGGCCGGAACGACGGTTCAGAAGGAGATGCATCATGCCGTCGACAGTGTTGGTCGGTACCCAGTGGGGCGATGAGGGCAAGGGCAAGATCTGCGACCTGATCGCCGGGGATTTCGACTGCGTCGTACGCTATCAGGGTGGCAACAACGCCGGACACACCATCGTGGTGGGTGATAAGAAGTACGGTCTGCACCAGGTGCCCTCCGGCATCATGTATCCCGAGTGCATCTCGGTCATCGGCAACGGCTGCGTGGTCAATCCCAAGGTGTTGCTCGAAGAGATCGACATGTTTGAGCATGACGGCATCTCGACGAAGAACCTCAAGGTCTCGGGCAACGCCCACATCATCATGCCCTACCACATGGACCTCGACGGCGCCTACGAGCAGCTGCTGGGCGACCACAACATCGGCACCACCAAGCGCGGCATCGGCCCGTGCTACCAGGACAAGATGGCGCGCGTGGGCCTGCGCATGCAGGACATGCTCGACGAGGGGGTGTTCCGCGACAAGCTGGGCCGCGCGCTCGATCGCGTGAACCCGCAGCTGGAGAAGATCTTCGGCATGCCCACATACACCGTGGAGCAGATCTGCGACGAGTACCTGCCCATGGCGGAGCGCCTGCGTCCCTACATCTGCGAGAGCGGCCTTCTGCTCAACGATTTGGTGGAGCAGGGGAAGAACATCCTGTTCGAGGGCGCCCAGGCGACGCTGCTCGACATCGACCACGGCACCTATCCGTATGTGACCTCGTCCAACTGCACCGCCGGCGGCGCGGTGACGGGCTCGGGCGTCGGCATGAAGAACATCGACCGCGTGCTCGGCATCATGAAGGCCTACACCACGCGCGTCGGCATGGGCCCCATGCCCACCGAGCTCGCCTATGAGACGGAGGAGGGCCACACCCTTACCGAGAACGGCTACGAGTACGGCGTAACCACCGGTCGCCGTCGCCGCTGCGGCTGGTTCGACGGCGTGATCGCAAACTATTCCGCTCGCGTGAACGGCCTGACCGACATCGCGCTCACCAAGCTCGACGTACTCTCGGCCTTCGATACCATCCGCGTGTGCGTGGCATACGAGTGCGACGGCGTGCGCTACACCACCGTGCCCGAGCACGAGAGCGTCTTCGCCCATGCCGTCCCGGTCTATGAGGATGTCCCCGGCTGGAAGTGCGACATCTCGGCATGCCGCAGCTTCGACGAGCTGCCGCAGGAGGCCAAGGACTACGTGGCGCTGGTCGAGAAGCTCTCCCATACGAAGGTCTCCTTCGTATCGGTCGGCCCGGATCGCGACCAGACCATCAATCGATTCTGGAACTAGGGTTTGAATCAGGGGGCGGGTGGGTACCCGCCCCCTCTGCCCGCCGGGCGTGAAGCTGCTCGGCACTAAGGTCCTCGTTTTGGCAGATAGCCCGTTTGCCGTCAAGGAGCATCATGAATAAGTTTGCCGTGGTCACCGATAGCGCCGCCGACATCCCGGTCGACCTTGCCCAAAAGCTCGACATTCGTATCGTGCCTCTCCATGTGACGTTTATGGGGCGCGACTATCGCGACGGAGAAGACATATCCACCGCCGGCCTGCTTGACCTGATGCGAGGGGCCGAGACGCTTCCGCAGACGTCGCAGCCGACTCCGGCGGACTTCTTGGAGGTCTACCAGCAGCTCTACGACGAGGGCTATACGCAGGTCTTGTCCATACACCTCTCGCGCGAGCTATCCTCTACCATCGAGAGCGCGCGGGCGATCGCCGGCCGCATTCCCGAGGGAGCGCGTCTCGAAGTGGTCGACAGCTGCTCTGCCACGGTGGCGCAGGGCGCCATGGTGCTCGAGGCGGCCGTGATGGCGCAACACGGCGCGACGCTCGACGAGGCGCTGAAGCGCGTCGAGGACATCCGCGCCAGCTATTCCATTTTGTTTGTCCCGGATACGCTCGACAACCTGGTGAAGGGCGGTCGTGCCACCAAGATGCAGGGACTCGTCACGTCGCTTCTGAATATCAAGATCGTCGCAGGGCTCAACAGCGCGGGCGGAATCGAGGTCCTGCACAAGGCGAAGGGCGCGAAGGGCGCGGTGAGCTACATCGCCAAGCACGTCGCAAAGCTCGTGCAGGAGCGTGGCGCGCAGGTGTGCTATTTGCTGCACACCGATGCCGAGCCTCACGTTCGCGCCATCGAGGACGCGCTGGTCCGCGCGGGCGCCAAGGTCAGGGTGCTTACCGACGCGACCATCGGCCCCGTCATCGCGACGCATGTGGGCGAGGGCGCCTTTGGAATCTTCTGCTATCCCGAGGCGCTGCACTCCTCTGAGCTCGACGGCGTGTCGGAGTATCTGACGCCGGAGTTCTAGCGTCCCGCCGAGGTCTCCGCTGGCGTTGGATGCGCCGCACCAGCTGCGGGCAGCGCGTATTAGCGGCATGCATCGCTGGAAGGATCGTGTCCAGAGGTCTTTTCAAGTTCCCCCGCGACATGCCCCTCAATCCCATATGATTAAGAGGTGCGACAGGCATATGCGACGCCGCCGAGGCGACGGGTATCGACTGAAAGGAAGCCCCTCATGAACGAAGCACTGCAGACCATCGACATCTTGCTGCTGGGCAGCGGCGGCCGCGAACATGCGCTGGCAGTGAAGCTCGCCTCGTCGCCTCGGTGCGGCACGCTCTACATCGCGCCCGGCAACGGCGGCACCCTCGAGGTGGGCGAGAACGTCGCGCTCGACGAGAACGATCCGGCGGCGGTGGCCGACTTCGCGCGCGAGTCCGGTATCGGCCTTGTGGTGATCGGTCCCGAGGCCCCGCTCGTCGTCGGCGTCGCCGACGCGGTGCGCGAGGCGGGCATCCCCTGCTTCGGCCCCGGCGCCGCCGGCGCCCAGGTCGAGGGCTCGAAGCTCTTCTCCAAGGAGCTCATGGGTCGCGCGAACATTCCCACGGCTGCATACGGCTCCTTTACCGATGAGGAATCGGCGCTTGCATACGTGCGCGAGCAGGGCGCGCCGCTCGTCGTGAAGGCGGACGGACTGGCTGCTGGCAAGGGTGTCATCGTGGCGACCGAGCTTGCCCAGGCAGAAGAGGCCGTGCACGAGTGCTTCTCGGGTACCTTTGGCGACGCTGGCTCGACCGTGGTGATCGAGGAGATGCTCACCGGTCCCGAGTGCTCGCTTCTGGCGTTTACCGACGGCAAGACCGTGCGTCCCATGGCGACCTCGCAGGACCACAAGCGCGCGCTCGAGGGCGACCGCGGTCCCAACACGGGCGGCATGGGCGTCTACAGCCCCGTGCCCATCGTGACCCCCGAGGAGCATGCCGAGATGGAGCGCATCATGGACGCTACCGTGGCCGAGCTTGCAGCGGAGGGCATCGACTATCGCGGATGCCTCTATGGCGGCTTCATGCTAACGCCCCAGGGGCCGAAGGTGCTTGAGTTCAACGCACGCTTTGGCGATCCAGAGACCCAGGTTATCCTGCCGCGCCTTGAGAACGACCTGGTGGAGGTCATGCTCGCCTGTGCCGAGCAGCGCCTGGACGAGATCGAGCTGAGCTGGCGCGACGAGTGGGCGGTGGCCGTGGTGCTGACGAGCGCCGGCTATCCGGGCAGCTACGAGAAGGGCAAGGTCATCACAGGCATCGAGGACGCCGCAGCGATGGACGGCGTGACGGTCTATCACGCGGGCACCGCCGTGAACGAGGCCGGCGAGCTTGTGACGAGCGGCGGCCGCGTCCTGGCCGTGACGGCGCTGGGCGACACATTCGAGGCGGCCCGCAACCTGGCCTACGAGGCCTGCGAGAAGATTGGCTTCGAAGGCAAGACGCTGCGTCGCGACATCGGTCTGCGTGCCCTCAAGGGCCGCGAGGCATGGGACTAGCGCCAGGGAACATTGGACGAGACGCACGTAGGGCGCCGCGAGTCTAATATACATGTGCTTCTATCAGGGCCGGGCGGTGCGATGCGCTGCCCGGCCCTGGTTGTAGAAGCTTCAGGTAGGTGGCGTGTGCAGTGCGATGAGATTCGTCAGCGCCAGGCGGAGGGTATCGCGGCGGCCCGGGCACGCGGCAGGCGGTTTGGAAGGCCTCCGCTTCAGCGACCCGAGAACTTGGCGTGTGTCGGTCAACGTTCGAAAAATGGCTGCGAGCGGACAGTCCGAATGAAGATTAAGGGCTGAAGCAGGCAACTTTCTAACAATGTGACTCAATAGGTAGAGTCAAATAGCAATCAAAAAGATGCGAATGGGATGTAATGGTCATTCTCCCTGTGAGCTGGGTACACCCCTCGTGGGGTTGGGTCTCGTCTGGTCAGCATCACCGAACCCTGGGCAGGAAACTACCAGAGCAATCTTTGGGAAAGATGCCTGATGGTATAAATCATGGCGTGACGCGTCCCCAAATGGTTCTAGCTCAGGTTGCCGACGTCTGCAAGAAGCATCTTTCTGCCCAGGAGCCGTGCCAATTGACCGCTGCCCATATGCCTCCGCGAAGCCTGTACCCAGCGATCGGGTGGATTGACCAGATGTCCCCTCATCCGCAAACGGTTTGCCCAAATGTCGCTCTATTTGACCTTGGAGTCGTCAGCAGACACAGACCACCGTTTCATCGAACCCCGTGAATAATCGCCTTTTTTCTTTTTGCTCTTCTTTTTATCTTTTGCGCTCTTTTGCTCTCTGGAGTGAACTCAAACAATTGGGCCCTCGTCAGCTCTTGGGATGCGGGCTCATCCGACAGGTTGAGGGGCGAGATTCGGCGAACGGAAAGGAGCAGCTAGCCCGTGACTCCCGGGTGTCCGTTTACCGAAAAACTTGGGGAGGGGTATAGCAAAATGTCTACCTCCCCCCACAATGATGTCTATGGGAGAATGCCGGCGCGTTGCCATTGAGGGGATGCGCGCGTGCCGGCGCTGATGAGGACGGCTAACCATGGGCATGAAGGCGGGAGAGGGCTCTTCTCTGAAGGGCATCAGTACCAAAATCAACGGGAGGCACGCGTTCATACACGAGCGCGTGCTCGAGCTGGTCGCGCGCGAGACGCAGATGCGCGGGTCGGTCCAGTTTCACAAGACGGACCTCGCGCGGCGGCTGGGCTGCTGCGTGCGTTCGCTCGACCATGCGGTGACGCGCCTGCGTCGCGACGGGTTCATCACCTCTACGGCGGTGTACGACGAATCGGGTGGGCAGCTGGGCAACGAGTATCGGGCCACGCCCAAGGGCGTCGCCCGTGCAGCGGAGCTGGAAAAGGCTGCAAAGCGTCCCGCAGCAAAGCCGAAGGCGGAGCACGCATAAGGCATGGCAGCCGCAGCTCGCGGTGTCGGGGCCGACTGCGCGGGTATCGTGTGCCGCTGATGCCAAATTAGCCTGCAGGAGCACGCCCAAGGTTGGGTACAACAAGCGTGATTGTGTGAGTGTCCGTGTCTCCGCGCGGGACCGTCGCGCGCGGAACGATGAGGAGGATCCATGGCAGAGCTTGACCAGACCGATGAGCGTCTTGAGACTTCGGAGCCCGAGGCTTGCTCCTGTTCCGCCGATGTCGACGTGGAGGACGACTCCTGCGTAGCCGAGGAGGCCGATGCCGACGCCTGCGCTCGCGAGCCCTATGAGACTGCCGATAGCCCCGAGCCCGAAGAGACCCCGTCGCTCATATTGGGCGACGAGGCCGAGCATGATGCCGACCTGCATGAGGAGGTCATCTCGAGCGATATAGCCTGGAGGGGCAAGATCTTCGACGTCGAACGCCTGGAGGTCCGTCTGCCCAACGGCCGCACCTCGCTTCGCGACGTGGTGCGCCACCGCGGCGCCGTGGCCATCGTCGCCCTGACCGAGACGGGAAAGATCGCGCTCGTTCGCCAGTACCGCACCTCGCTCGATTGCGTGACGGTCGAGATTCCCGCCGGCAAGCTCGACCCCGGCGAGGAGCCGCTCGAGTGCGCCAAGCGCGAGCTGAAAGAGGAGACCGGCTTCGTGGCGGGACGCATCGCCTATCTCACCACGATCGCCTCGTCCTGCGGCTTCTCCGACGAGCTTATCCACATCTACCTCGCCACGCAGCTGAGCTTCGAAGGCGCCAAGCCCGACGAGGACGAGTTCTTGAATGTCGACCTGGTGCCGGTGAACGAGCTCGTCGACGCCGTGCTCGACGGCAAGATCGAGGACTCCAAGACCGTCGTCGGTGCGCTCGCCTGCGAGGTCATGGCGCATCGTCTGGCGGAGGAGTAGCGATGGCGGCGGAGGAGAGGGGCGCCTCTGCAGGGCTGCCCCATGCGATGCCGTCGTCTTTCGCGGAGTCCCCGTGGCCTGCCCGGCCCTTCACGCCGGGAGACGCGGATGCGCGCGACGCCGCGCTTCACGAGCAGATCGGTGCGGATGAGCCGGTGTGGCGCGGCGGCGTCATCGACGTTCACAACCTGAGCGTGACGCTGCCCGACGGCGCTGCGGAGCATCGCGACGTGGTGCGCCATCCGGGCGGCGTGGCCGTGGTCGCCGTGACGCCTGGCGGCCAGGTTCCCGTAGTCCGACAGTATCGCACGCCCTTCGATGCCGTGACGGTGGAGATCCCCGCCGGCAAGCTCGACCCCGGCGAGGAGCCGGCCGTTGCCGCCCGCCGCGAGCTTCGCGAGGAGACCGGCTTTGTGGCGGACGAGCTGGTGCCGCTGGTAAGCGTTGCCCCGTCGCCGGGCTATAGCGATGAGGTGGTGCACGTGTACCTTGCGCACGGGCTGCGCTTCGTGGGCGCAAGCCCCGATGCCGACGAGTTTCTGAATGTCGACATGGTGGACATGTCCGAGCTCGTGGCGGCCGTCCTGGACGGATCCATCACGGATGCGAAGACCGTTGCCGGCATCCTTGCGGCGCATGCCCGCGAGGCCGCGCTGCACCGTCGCTCCAAGTAATGTGCCGCATGTCCTGATTGAAGAATGGCTAGGTTGTGCCCGAGACGCCCTGCGTCTCGGGACAGAATCCAAATTGCGGAACGGAGGCTCGCTCGCCATAGCGACGAGCCTGGCTTTGCGCTCTAACGACAAGTTGTTGACGTTAGAGCATCCGATCGAATTCTAACGACAAAAATCAACCTGAAATTGTCGTTAGAATCTTGTAGACGGCTCTAACGACAATAACTTGTCGTTAGAGCCCATGCAATTCTCCTAACGTCAAAAACAGGCTTAAAATTGTCGTTAGGTGTTACAATGCTTCGCATCCTGCTCATGTTGAATGCAAGGAGGCGGCATGAATATCGTTCCCGGCAGACAGGGCACCCTGCGCAATAATCTATCGGGAGAGCTCGCCTATCAGTCGTTTCTTCCGGCGTCGCTGCATGATGTATTGCCGACCTTGCAGCTATCGGCTCGGCAAATCGATTTGCTGGCAGCATGTTCTCGACAGGTCGGCATGCTGTCCGGCATGGCTCAGTTTGTGCCGAATGCCGATATGTATCTCACTATGTATGTTCGTAAAGAGGCGCTGCTTTCCGCGCAGATTGAGGGAACGCAGTGCACCTTTGATGACGTTCTTGATCCCGAGAATAGCGCGGCAACTCATGAAGATGTAGCCGACGTGGTGAATAACGTGCAGGCTTCCGATTTCGCTGTCGAACGCATGAAAACGCTGCCGCTTTGTACGCGCCTTCTGCGAGAGGTGCATAGGGTGCTGCTGCAAAGCGGTCGTGGTGGTGAGAAGCAACCGGGAGAAATCAGGGTTTCGCAAAACTGGATTGGTCCACAGGGGTGTGACATTAAATCGGCGTTCTATCTCCCGCCGAATGTTGAGGACATGCGCGATGCCCTCTTCGAGCTAGACAAATTCATTAACACGGAGGAAGGAGTCGACCCGGTTATCAAGGCCGCGCTCGTTCATTATCAGTTTGAGAGCATTCATCCGTTTCTTGACGGCAATGGGCGTCTTGGACGGTTGCTCATAACGTTGTCGCTCATCAACGACGGCGTTCTCGATTCGCCTCTGTTTTACCCCTCCTACCAGTTCAAACTCAATCGCCAGGAGTACTACGCTCATTTGACGGCGGTGCGTGAGACGGGAGCGTTCGAGGATTGGATTGAGTTCTTCTGCCAATGCATGCTCGACGGAGCGAAAGATGCCGTGGCATCGCTGAACCAGCTGGTCGAACTGCACAACAAAACGGTGGCGCTTGTTCGCGAGCGCTTCGACCGGTCGGTCCCCAACGCGCTCAAGTTGCTCGATGTGCTTGAGGGCAATCCCATTGTGGACGTTAACTATGTTCGTGACAGGTTAGAGGTCTCACGTGGCACCGCAGCCAACCTGGTGAAAGAATTCGAGACGTGCGGCATCTTACAGCGCAAGGATGCCGAACGCGCGCGCTACCGCACGTATATGTATGAGGCGTATCTACATATCTTGCGCCAAGGAAGCGACCCGCTGTAGCACGTGGTGCCGCCACCTGACGCGGCGGCGCACGCCGTCCCTCAATCGTTTCAACACCTGCCCGTCACGCGGCTCCCGTGCGCGCGGCGGGCGCGGCGTATATACTGGTGAGCCGCAACAAGCAAGCCTATCAACGCAAGGATACGCCGTGACCAGCACCACATCCTCTACCGCCGCCGAGCGGCCAAAAACCATGTTCCGACGCTTCTTGGCCTACTACGGGCCCCAGAAGCACCTCTTTATCGCCGACACCGTCTGCGCGCTTGTCATCGCGGGCATCGACCTTGCGTTTCCAAGCATTCTGAGGTCGCTGACCGGAGGCCTCTTCACCGAGGGCCCCTCCGCCATCATGGCCTCGCTCGGCATGATAGCCGCCGGGCTCGTCGCCATGTATCTCGTCCGCTGCGCCTGCCGCTACTTTGTCTCTGCGCAGGGTCACATCATGGGCGCGCGCATGGAGTCCAAGATGCGCCAGGACCTCTTTGACCAGTACGAGCGCTTCAGCTTTAGCTATTTCGACCGGGTGAACTCCGGCGACATGATGAGCCGCGTGGTGAACGACCTGTTTGACATCTGCGAGGCCGCGCACCACGTTCCGGAGTGGATCATCATCTGCGGAGTAGAGATCGTGGGTGCCTTCGTCATCCTGTTCACCATCTCGCCGGTGCTTGCGGGCGTCATGGCGGCGGTCACCGCCTTGTTCGTGGTGGTCATGGTGCGCCAAAACTTCCGCATGCGCGCCGTCTACACCGACAATCGCCTGAAGATCTCCGGCGTGAACTCCCAGCTGCAGGACTCGCTTGCCGGCATGCGCGTGGTGAAGTCCTTCGCCAACGAGGAGACCGAGCGCGCGAAGTTCCGTCGTTCCAACGACCGCTACCTGGACTCCAAGGAGGCCATGTATCGCGTCATGGGAACCTACCAGGCCACAAGCGCCCTCATGACCGGCGTGCTGTTTACCATCATCGTGGTCTTGGGCGGCTATCTGGTGGCCCAGGGACAGATGACCGCGGTGGACATGGCGACCTTTGCGCTCTACATCAGCCTCTTCACGACGCCCATCGAGACGCTCGTGAACTCAACCGAGACCTTCCAGAAGGCCATCGCGGGCTTCCGCCGCATGGATGAGGTGCTCATGAGCACCCCCGACGTGCTCGACAAGCCCGATGCGCGGCCGCTCGAGGTGAGCGCCGGCGCCATCGAGTACCGCGACGTGTGCTTCACCTATGAGGACCGCGAGATCGGCGCCGACAGGCGTGCAGGCGTCGAGCGTCCCGTGATCGACCACTTGAGCCTGTCCATCCGCCCGGGCGAGACCATCGCGCTCGTCGGGCCCTCCGGCGGCGGCAAGTCGACCACCTGCTCGCTGCTGCCGCGCTTTTATGACGTGCAGTCCGGCTCCATCACCATCGACGGACAGGACGTGCGCGACGTCACGCAGGAGAGCCTGCGCCGGGCGATCGGCCTTGTGCAGCAGGACGTGTATCTGTTTGACGGCACGATCCGCGAAAACATCGCCTACGGGCGCCCCGGCGCGACCGACGACGAGATCGCCCAGGCGGCTCGCCGCGCCAACATCCACGACTTCATCGAGTCGCTCGAAGACGGCTACGACACCGTGGTGGGCGAGCGCGGCGGCAGGCTTTCCGGTGGCCAGAAGCAGCGCATCGCCATCGCGCGCGTATTCCTGAAGGACCCGAAGATCCTCATCCTCGACGAGGCGACCTCGGCGCTCGACAACGAGAGCGAGGAGGCCGTGCAGGAGTCGCTCGAGCGTCTGGCGGCGGACCGCACCACGATCATCATCGCCCACCGCCTCTCCACCATCAAAGGCGCCGACGAGATCGCCACGGTAGAACATGGTCAGGTCGTGGAACGTGGCACGCATGAGGAGCTTCTCGCGCGCGGGGGCACCTATGCCCGTTACTATCGAATGCAGTTTGAAGGCGTGCGCGCCCGCGAGCTCGACGAGCCCGCGGCGACGGCTACGCGTGGATAGACCCGGTCGGCTTGGCGATAAGGCGCAAGATGTCGAAGAAGCACCAACTCACACCAGATGAGATCAGCGAGCTCTTTTCTGAGCTCGACGAGTCCGGTGTGGTCGATCCGGGGCGTGCGGACGATCGCGAGCGGCGCATGAAGGCCCGCGCCGAGGCGAGGTCGGCGGGAGGCCGCGACGCGGTGCAGCGCCTGGCGGCGCTCGACCGCAAGAGGCGCGGCGGCTCCAAGGTCGACCCGCTTTCTGCAGACGATCCCTCGGGCTCCAAGGTGGGCGACACCATCACGCGCACGGCTGTGGGCTTCGTGCTCGTGGTGTTCGTGCTGATCATGGGCATGCAGGTGTTCTATGGCGTGAATCGCCGCCTGAACACCGCGAACCTCTCGGAGTCGGTGACGCGCGAGACGGTGACCAACGCCCTCGAGGGCGGCCTTGAATGGGGAAACGGCTTCACGCAGTTTCCGCAGCGCTTCACCGTCGACAGCGCCAACGAGGTCACCGGCGAAGTCGAGGTGACGGTGGTCGACACCGATTCTGCCAACGAGCTCGAGCTGCTTTCCAACGGGCAGATCCAAGCCGCCGCGCTCGCCACCAACGCCCTGTTCAACACCAGCATCGACCGCGTGGTCTACAACGTCTACGCCTATGTCGACGACGCCGGCAACATCCAGCACGATCGCTTCTTCGGCCTCATTCCCGCCGGCGGAACGTGCAAGGCGATCTTCACCTTCGTGTGGACCAAGCCCGACCAGGCAAACACCTCGAGCATCGACTGGGAGATGCATATCGTGGGCATGGATGAGCAGATCACCGGTCGCATCCAGGAACAGGTGAACTCCGTGTCGTCGCTGGTGGAGCAGCCCGGCCTCACGCAGAAGGAATACGACGCGCAGGAGCGCGAGCGCCAGGCAGAGCGCCTCATGCACGGCAGCGAGATCTTCAACGGCGGCGCAACGGAAAAGACGCCCGAGGAAGTCGAGCGCCTCATGCAGGAGTCGTATTCGTAGCGCTTCCGCCACTCGCGGTCTTGCATATGCGGCCGCCCGCGCCGTGCCGCGTGTCGGGCGCGCGCCGTGCCGCGTGTTTCGCCGTCGCTCGAAAACTATGTAGCAACGATGCCCGAAAAATTCGCCAAAGCTCGGTTTTATTACAAATTGGGGCCCGATTCTGTAATAAACCGAGCAACGAGGAAAGGGGCCCACATAGGATGGGCCCCGAGAGCGCGATGACATATGCAGGGGCAGTGCCCACAAGAACGGGTCCGCCGGCGGAATCCTTATGCCAGCAAGGCGCAGACCTTGCCGAGCAGGGGTTCGAAGGAGACGCCGCGGTCTTGGAACTGCGGCTGCTTCGAAGAGACGATCATCGCGTCGTGGACGAAGTCGCCCGCAAAGCGCACCGCCTCGTCGAGGGCGCGCCCGGCCATGACGGCGGCAAGCAGGCACGAGCAGTACAGGTCGCCGGTGCCATGGAGCATATAGGGCAAGAGCTCGTTGTTCACCTCGAAGAAGGCGCCGTCGTGAGTGCCGACGAAGTTGCGGATCAATCCGTCGTTGCGCTGGATGCCCTTGAGCACGACGGTCTTGGTCCCCTTGGCAAGCAGGGCGTCGACCAGCTCGCGGGCCGCTTCGTCGGCGATGTCCTCGCCCGCCCAGGCGTCGCCGATGGGGCGAGAGAGGATGATGGCGGCCTCGGTGAGGTTGGGCGTCAGGATGTCCGCCCCCTCGGCAAGCTCGCCCATGGCCTTGCAGAGCTCGGGCGTGTAGGTGGGATAGACCTTGCCGTGGTCTGCCATAACGGGGTCGACCACCCGCAGGGCCTTTGGGTATGCGGCGTACAGGTCGCGAATGCGGTCGACCTGCTCGGGGGCGCCGAGGAATCCGGAGTAGATGGCGTCGATCTCGACACCGATGTTCTGCCATGCCGCCAGGTAGTCGGGCAGGATCTCGGTGGTGTCATGCATGTACCAGCCAGGGAATGCCGTGTGGCTGGAGAAAAGGCCGGTAGGCACGGGGCACACGTCGCATCCGGCTGCCGAGAGCACGGGAATGGCTACGCCGAGCGAGCATTTGCCATAGCCGCACAGGTCGTGCACGGCGGCGACGCGGGGGATGTAGTCCCCCGAGCGCTTGTACAGGGGTTGCGTGGGTGCTGCCGCACCGGTGATTTCGTTGGACATAAGGGTTTCCTTCTTTCTTCCGCGGACTTATGGACCAGCGTTGCTCGACCAGCATAGTACGTGCCCGCCCTCGTGGCCATCGGGTGCGAGAACAACACATGCCCGAAACAGGATGCTCACATTGGATCGGGGAGCGCCAGGAGACGGGGAGGGGGCTGTGACGAGGTCGCGATCCGAGCAGGACTTCACAGGAGCGCTGGGCAGACGGTGGAGGAACGTTTTCGCGTGCAGCGCCGTTGCCGCGCGGCGGCCGGCGTGGGGCCGTTGTCGCGCAGCGGGCGCGGCGAGCGGGGTCATATGATTGTCCGCATCAACAGGTAAATGTATCAAAATCAAAAGATAATGTATAAGACGGTGCTGAAATAGAAAAAATTGAATGAATTGGCCGGCCACTCTCGTTTTTTCTCGACGAAGCTCTACAATAGCCAGAACCACATGGCCCTTTAAACCGGTACCGAGAGACCGAAAAGGAGAGAACATGGCTTGTGACTTCAAACCATCCAACAGCAACGAAATACCGGGGGAGACAGTGATGTCTGCAGCGTCCTGCGCGCCGCGTCGGAGCGGCCACGCCTGGCGTTCTGCGGCGCCGAGCGCGCTGGCGGCGCGCATACTTGCCGCCACGAGCAAGGGTGACGCGGAGCCGGCGATTCTCTACCTCGCCGACGGTACCGTCTTTTACGGCCGGGCATGCGGCGCGACGGGCACCGCGACCGGCGAGGTGTGCTTCAACACCTCGCTCGAAGGCTATTTCGAGGTTCTGACCGACCCGTCCTACGCGGGCCAGATCGTCACCATGACCTATCCGCAGATCGGCAACTACGGCGTGGACGTGGACGACGCGCAGGGAGCGCTGGGCCCCACCGGATCGGACGCGTCCGACCATCCGCGGCCCGCGCTGCGCGCCCTTGTGGTGCACGACATGTGCCGCACCCCCTCAAACTGGCGCTCGACCGTGAGCCTGCCCGACTACCTTGCCCAGCAGGGCGTGGTCGCCATCGAGGGGCTCGACACCCGCTCGCTCGTGCAGCACCTACGCGAGCACGGTGCCATGCAGGGCATCGTTTCCACCGAGATCTTTGAGCTTGACGAGCTGGCTGCCCGCCTGGCGGCGGCGCCGGCGCTCGTGGGCACCAACTTGGTCAAGACGGTGAGCGCCGCCGGACGTCGCGCCTATACCGCCGCCGACCTTCCGGAGGGCCGCAGGTTTGCCCAGCTTCCCGTCGACGGCGCCCGCTTCAACGTGGTCGTGTATGACTGCGGCATCAAGCGCGGCATTCTCGAGGGGCTGGTCCGTGCCGGCTGCGACCTGACCGTCGTGCCGTGGGACACCCCTGCCGACGAGGTGCTCGCCATGGGTCCCGACGGCAGCATGCCCGACGGCGTGTTTCTCTCCAACGGCCCCGGCGACCCGGATGCTGTCGAGGCGACGTACACGCAGGTGCAAAACCTGCTCGGCCGCGTGCCGGTCTTTGGCATCTGCCTGGGGCATCAGATGATCAGCCTTGCCGCCGGCGCCCAGATGGAGAAGCTCAAGTACGGCCACCGCGGCGGCAACCAGCCGGTCATGAACCTGATCAGCCGAAGGGTCGAGATCACCGCTCAAAACCATGGCTTCGGCCTTCTGTTCCCCAGCCTGGGCGAGCTTGTGCCCGAGCTGTCTGGCGGCGTGGAGTCCCATCCCTCCGATGGCGACCTGCGCTTTTGGGTCGAGCGCGGCGTGGCACCCGTCGTCTCCAACGAGCGCTTCGGCCGCATTCGCCTCACCCATGTAAACCTCAATGACGGCACCGCCGAGGGCATCCAGCTGCTGGACGTTCCGGCCTTCTCGGTCCAGTATCACCCCGAGGCATCGCCCGGCCCTACCGACTCGCACTATCTGTTCACCGCGTTCACCCGTCTCATGGGCGGCGACGCGGACTACCTGGACATCGATATCGCCAAGGATCGACTCGCCGGCTGGCAGTTTGCGACCGAGTAGGCGGCGAGCGGCCACCACGGCCCACCGTAGGGAAAAGGGAGAGACAATCATGCCCAAGCGTACAGATATCAAACGAATTCTCGTCATCGGGTCTGGCCCGATCGTCATCGGCCAGGCTTGCGAGTTTGACTATTCGGGAGCCCAGGCCTGCAAGGTGCTCAAGGAGGACGGCTACGAGGTCGTGCTCGTCAATTCCAACCCGGCGACCATCATGACCGACCCGGGGCTGGCGGACCGCACCTATGTCGAGCCCGTGACGCCCGAGTTCGTCGAGAAGGTCATCGCTCGCGAGCGTCCGGACGCGCTGCTCCCCACGCTCGGCGGGCAGACCGGCCTCAACACCGCGGTCGAACTCGCGAAAAGCGGCGTGCTCGAGCGCTATGGCGTCGAGATGATCGGCTGCGACCTGGCGGCCATCGAGCGCGGCGAGGACCGCAAGCTGTTCAACGAGGCCATGGCCGAGATCGGGCTCGAGGTGGCGCGTTCCGGCTATGCCTATTCCGTCGACGAGGCCGTCGAGATCGCGGGGCGCGTGGGGTATCCCTGCGTGCTTCGTCCCAGCTACACGCTCGGCGGGGCTGGCGGCGGCATCGCCCATACAGAGGAGGAGCTGCGCCAGATCGTGCGCCAGGGACTCGAGCTGTCGCCCGCCGGCGAGGTGCTTGTCGAGGAGTCCATCGAGGGGTGGAAAGAGTACGAGATGGAGGTCATGCGCGACCACGCCGGCAACGGCATCATCGTGTGCTCCATCGAGAACCTCGATCCCATGGGCGTCCATACCGGCGACTCCATCACCGTGGCGCCCGCGCAGACCCTCTCGGACCTGGAATACCAGCGCATGCGCGTGGCGTCGCTCGCCATCCTGGAGAAGGTCGGCGTCGAGACCGGCGGGTCAAACGTGCAGTTTGCCGTGAACCCCAAGAACGGCCGCCTCATCGTCATCGAGATGAACCCGCGCGTGAGCCGCTCGTCGGCGCTCGCCTCCAAGGCCACGGGCTTCCCCATCGCCAAGGCCGCCGCGCGCCTTGCGGTCGGCTATACGCTCGACGAGATCGTGAACGACATCACCAAGGCCACGCCTGCCTGCTTCGAGCCCTCGATCGATTACTGCGTGGTCAAGGTCCCGCGGTTCGCGTTCGAGAAGTTCAAGGGAACCGACACGACCCTCACCACGCGCATGAAGGCCGTGGGCGAGATCATGGCCATCGGCCGCACCTTCGAGGAGGCGCTCGGCAAGGCCATGCGCTCGCTCGAGGACGGGCATGCGGGCCTGCTCGCCGGCGGCAGCGAGCACGCGCGGGAGCTTGCCGACGACGAGCTCGCCGCCGAGGTCGCCGAGCCCACCGAGCACCGCATCTTCTATGTGGCCGAGGCGCTGCGCCGCGGATGGGGCGTGGACCGCGTGCACGGGCTCACCGGAATCGATCCGTGGTTCCTCTCCCGCATCGGCGACATGGTGGCCGTGCAGGAGAGCGTCCGAGGCATGCGCGTGGAGGACATCGACGCCGACGCCATGCGCCTCCTGAAGCAATATGGCACCTCCGACGCCGAGATCGCGGCGCTCACGGGATCGACCGAGCGGTTTGTGCGCGCCTATCGCAAGGGCCTGGGGGTGCGCCCGTGCATGAAGACGGTCGACACCTGCGCCGCCGAGTTCCCAAGCGCCACCGAATACCACTACAAGACCTACGAGGGCCTCATGCGCCCCGAGCCGGAGGCGTCGAAGACCGTTGCCGCCGACGAGGTCACGCCGGCGCGCAAGCCCAAGGCGATGATCCTGGGCGCGGGCCCCAACCGCATCGGGCAGGGCATCGAGTTTGACTATTGCTGCGTGCACGCAAGCTATGCGCTTGCGAGCCGCGGCTTCGAGACCATCATGGTGAACTGCAACCCCGAGACCGTCTCCACCGACTACGACACCTCCGACCGCCTGTATTTCGAGCCGCTCACCTACGAGGACGTCATGGACATCATCGACGTCGAGCGTCCGGACGGCGTGGTGGTCACGCTCGGAGGCCAGACGCCGCTCAAGCTGGCGCGCATGCTGCAGGAGTCGGGCGTGACCATCATGGGCACGCAGCCCGAGGCCATCGACCTCGCCGAGGACCGCGAGCGCTTCAGCGCCGTGCTGGACCGCCTGTCCATCATGTATCCGCCCGCAGGCGAGGCCCGCAGCTTCGAGGAGGCCGAGGCCGTGGCGGCGCGCATCGGCTACCCGCTGCTCGTGCGCCCCTCCTACGTGCTCGGCGGCCGCGGCATGATGATCGCCTACGATGCCGAGCAGCTGCGCACCTACATGGCCGAGGCGACGCGCGTCTCGCCCGATTACCCCGTCTACCTCGACCGCTTCCTGGAGGGCGCCATCGAGTGCGACGTGGATGCGCTTTGCGACGGCGACGAGGTCTACATCGGCGGCATCCTGGAGCACATCGAGGAGGCGGGCATCCATTCCGGCGATTCTGCCACGTGCATCCCGCCCTTCTCGTTCTCGCAGAGCCTGGTCGAGAAGCTGCGCGACACGACGCGCCGCATCGCCCTCGAGCTGGGGGTGCGCGGACTGGTGAACGTCCAGTATGCCATCCGCGGCGAGACCGTCTACGTGATCGAGGCCAACCCGCGCGCGAGCCGCACGGTGCCGTTCATCTCCAAGGCGACGGGCGTGCCTCTCGCCAAGTGCGCCGCCTGCATCATGGCGGGCGAGAGCATCGCCGACCTGCACCTGCCGGCGGACGACCGCGAGCTCGACTGGTTCTGCATGAAGGAGGCCGTCATGCCGTGGGGTCGCTTCCCCGGGGCGGACGTGGTGCTGGGGCCCGAGATGAAGTCCACCGGCGAGGTCATGGGCATCGCCAAGAGCTATCCCGAGGCGTATGCCAAGACGCAGCTCGCCATCGACTACAAGCTGCCGTCGCCCGAGAGCGGCAAGGTGTTCATTTCGGTCAACGACCGCGACAAGCGCCACATCCTGTCGCTCGCCCGCATCCTGCGCCACCTCGGTTTCGAGATCTGCTCGACCGAGGGCACCGCACGGGTGCTTGCCGGAGGCAACGTGGCATGCGAAGTGGTCGAAAAGATCAGCGGGGCGCATCCCAACGTGGGTGACATGATCGCAAACGGCGAGATCGCCTTCATCATCAACACCCCCTACGGCCCCGGCTCGCGCGGTGACGGCTACATCATGCGCACCGAGGCCATCCGTCGCGGCGTCACGTGCCTCACGGCGCTTTCGGCGGCAAACGCCTTCATCGCCGCCGTCGAGGCCGTGCAGCAGGCAAGCGCGGCGGGCGAGGGCAGCGGCATGGACGTCATCGCCCTGCAGGACCTTCCGCAGCACGAGGTGTAGAGAGGCGCGGCGCTCCCCGCCCCGGTCGCGGCGCGACGAGCAAGACCTTTGTGTCGAGCCTGCGTGCCGCGGCCGGGGCGTTTTTGTTTGGGCGGGTGCCGGGCGCGACGCCGCGCATGCGGCCGGGCTTGGGGCGCGCCCTCGGGCTATACTAATCAGAGGGCGCGACGACGCGCCCGGACATCGACAAAGGAGGACGTCATGGCCGATACGCAGGACAAGGCACCGCTCGTTGGCATCATCATGGGCTCTAAATCCGACCTGCCCACCATGGAGGGCTGCACCGCTGAGCTCGAGGCGCTCGGCGTGCCGTACGAGCTGGTCATCGCCAGCGCGCACCGCAACCCCGACAAGGTCCATGAGTGGGCCGGCACCGCTGCCGACCGCGGCATCAAGGTGATCGTCGCCGCCGCCGGCAAGGCCGCCCATCTGGGCGGCGTCGTCGCGGCGTTCACGCCGCTGCCGGTGATCGGCGTGCCCATGAAGACGAGCGACCTGGGTGGCCTGGACTCGCTGCTCTCCATGGTGCAGATGCCCTCCGGCGTCCCCGTGGCGTGCGTCGCCATCAACGGCGCGAAGAACGCCGCCATCTATGCCACGCAGATCTTGGGCGCCACGATGCCCGAGTATCGCGAGACGATCGCCAAGATGAAGCAGGAGATGGCCGAGGCGTAGCGCCTTCTGACCAACCTCTCCAGTCGCTGCATGTGAGGCTGCATAGGGCCCGGCTCCGATGTCGGGCCGAGAAGGGGCATGCTATGGCCGCGTACCAGGGCAAGCGCTTCAAGCGCACGGAGTCGGATGAGGCAGGGCGACACGAGCGGAAGCTTCCGGCAGACGGCGGCGCGCCGCAGGCGAAGACGCCCGCCGGCTATGTGGCGAACCCAGACAATTATGCGGCCGGGGCAGCGCATTTTCACGCTCGCCCGGCCGCCGGCGTGCGCCCCGTCGTCCCCGCGCACGGCGGGCAGGGGGCAGCGGGCCATCGCGGAAGCTCTCGCAGCGCGAACGTCGCCCGTCAGCCGCGGCATCGTCGGGCATCGTCGGGCGGGCCCGCCCCCAAGGCACGCCGCTCGCCGCGCCGCGCGCTCTCGATCGGGCTTGCCGTCATAGGCATGGCCCTGCTCGTCGCGGCGGCGGGGATTTTCATTTCGGCGCAGCTCGGCTATCGCGAAGCGCAGGGCGCCTACGATGAGCTGGCGACGCTCGCCCCGGTGAGCGATTCGAGCGCCGAGCAGAGCGGCGTTCCCCAGCCCGATTTCGACGCCCTCGCCGCGATAAACCCCGATGTGGTGGGGTGGATATACGTTCCGGGCACCAACATCAACTATCCCGTGGTGCAGGCGGACGATAACAGCACCTATCTCGATCGCCTGTTCAACGGCGTGACGAACGCTTCCGGCTCGATCTTCATGGACTGCGACAACCAGGCCCCCGGCGTGCTCGACCAGCAGACGGTGCTGTATGGGCACCAGATGCTCGACGGCGCCATGTTCAACCAGGTGAACCAGACGCAGGACCAGGCGACCTTCGATACGTGGCAGGACGTGTTCTACATCACGCCCGACGCCACCTATCGGTTCCGACCGCTCGTGACCTCGCTTGTGGAGGAGACCTTTCTGGATGCGCGGACGGCAAACTTCACAGGGGACCAGACGCT
Source organism: Enorma phocaeensis (assembly GCF_016901575.1). GTDB lineage: Bacteria > Actinomycetota > Coriobacteriia > Coriobacteriales > Coriobacteriaceae > Limicola > Limicola phocaeensis_A. Next base: position 40,090 of record NZ_JACJKQ010000003.1, on the reverse strand, counting down.
TGCGAGCTACTTGAACGAGATGCTGGGCAGCGCCGCCGCCCAGGCCGAAGACGCCCAGGAGCGCGCGCAGTCTGCGACGCAGGTGCTCACGCTCATCACCTGCAGCGACAACATCGTGCCGTCTCCTCGTCGCGCCGTCATGGTGTGCACCCTCGAGGAGACGGTCCGCCCGACCGGTTCGAGCGGCTAGTCGGGCTGGACGGCGTCTGCCACCACCGACTGCCCCGGCTTGAACCAGGTGGTGCTCCATTCGATGGGCCGCTTGTCGACAAGACGGATGGTCTGTTCGAGCAGCAGCACCGCCGCGGCCTCGTCGCAGCCCAGCAGCTCGCCGTGCTCCTTTCCGGCGACGCGGGCGCGATAGCGCATGCGGGAGTACTTGATCTTGCGGCCGGCGCACCGCTGCACGGCGTCGAAGAGCGGCTCGCTCGTGAAGTCGGCGTCGGCAAGGCCGGGGCATTCGCTCAGGTTGAGCCAGCTCTCTTGACACATGATGGGCTCGCCGTCCACCGAGCGCACGCGCCGCAAAAACATGACGTCGGTGCCGGGGGAGATTTCAAGCTCGTTCGCGACGTCGGTCGGGGCGGGGGTCGCCCATGAGTCGACGACCCGCGTCGTGAAGTCTTTGCCCTGTTCGCGCAGGGTCGCCGCAAACGAGAAGGGGCGGGTGCCCGCCGCGTGCGAGATGCCGGGCTCCGCCACAAACGTCCCCTTGCCGTGGCGGCGTACCAGCAGCCCCTCGTCGACCAGCAGGGTTATGGCGCGCCGCACCGTGCCGCGGGCGAGGCCGAAGCGGACCATGAGCTCGTGCTCCGAGGGGATCTTGCTTCCAGAGCCCCATTCGCGCGCATAGATCTTCTCGCGAATGATGTCGGCGAGCTGCACGTGGAGCGCCGGCGCCGTCCTGGTCTCGGCAGAGCGGCCTCGCCGCTCAAGACCCGAGTCGTCGGCAATCAGGGGTTCGGCGCAGTCAAGTAGGGATGCATCCGATTTGAGTGTCCGTGCAGCCATGCGATCTCCTTCTTACAATCCTCGAAACCAACGATACCCAAAACGCCAGGAATAGGTTCCAAGCTTTCGACAGACACCCTAAAAAGGGGGGATGGCTGTACCTGTGGGCGCTTCCGCCACGGCGGTTCGTCCAACATGTTCGTGCCACGGCCGACAGGCGCGCGAAGGGCCCCGGCTTGTCGACGATTCGTCAAGAATCGACCGTTTGCGGCGCCATCGAGCGGAGCCGGCAAATATATGCGGGCTCCGCGGTATCATGGCTCCACGATTCCACGCCGCGCGCCTAAGACAAGGTGTCGCGGCAGCTGTAAGGAGCATGCATGACCGACCAGTCCACAGGAGAGCGCGCGGTCCTCAAGGACTACGACCTGCCTGGCAACGATCTCGATCCCAACACGACGACGCCAGAACAGCGCAAGAAGATTTCCCTCATCGCCAAGGTGTACGGCCTGCTGTGCCTCATCGACGGCATCGTCACGCTGCCTGTCGCCGTCATCTTCATCGGCATGGTGGTGTGGGCGCTGCAGAGCAGGCCCGACCTGATCTCTGTCGGGCAAGACCCCACGCTCACCACCATTCTCATGGTGATGAGCTTCGTTGTCACCGTGGTGACGGCGGGCGTCCTCATCTTCTTCGGCATTTCGATTCTTCGCAACCATCGGCGCAACACGGCGCGCTGGTCGCACGTGCTGCTCGCGCTCAACCTGACCCAGTTTTTGTTCAGCATCATGCTCCAGGGCATCGGCGAGCACCTGATCGCGCCGTTTATCCAGCTCGTCATCCTGCTCGCCCTCTCGGTCACGGTCGACCCGTCGCTGCGCCAGGAGCGCCGTCTCAGGAGGCGCCTGCGCGATCTTGAGGAGCGCGAGGCGGCAGAGGCGGGCATGCTCGGGCGTGACCTGAAGGGCCGTGGCTACATCCAGCTCAACTTCTTCAACATCTTCTGGGTGTTTGTGGTCTGCAGCGTGCTGGGGCTCATCATCGAGGTCATCTGGCACATGGTCGTCGTCGATCCGGGCGTATACCAGGATCGCGCCGGCATGCTCTTTGGTCCGTTTTCACCCATCTACGGGGTGGGCGCCGTGCTCATGACCGTTGCGCTCAACCGCTTCTATCGCTCGAATCCGCTCATCATCTTCGTGGTCTCCGCGGTTATCGGCGGCCTCTTCGAGGCGTTTGTGAGCTGGTTCATGCAGACCGGCTTCGGCGCGGTCGCATGGGACTACACGGGAACGACCCTCTTCGGCATTCCGGACCCCGTGGCGATCATCTTCGGCGGCCGCACCAGCACCCCGTTCATGTGCATGTGGGGCCTTCTCGGATTTGTGTGGATCAAGCTCTGCCTGCCGCGCCTTCTGAAGCTCATCAACATGATTCCCTGGAAGATGCGCTACTCCCTCACCACGCTTTGCGCGCTGCTCATGATGGTGAACGCGGTCATGACGCTCCAGTCGCTTGACTGCTGGTTCGAGCGCGTCTCGGGCATCGAGCCCACCTCTCCCGTCGAGGAGTTTTACGCCAAAAACTTCGACAACAGCTATATGGAGCATCGCTTCCAGAGCATGACCATCACGCCCGAGGACTCCAACCGCGTGGACTCCTCGAAGGTTGCCGAGGCGGTAGGGCAGCCGTCCGCCTAGCCGCCCGGTCGCTTCTGGTCTGGTGGTCAATCGGGCGGCTCTGAGCCCGCGAGCCGCCCGCAGGCGCCGCAAAGGACAATCGGGCGGCATCCCCGGGCATACGGGTTGTCCGGTGGTGCCGAGATGGGCAACGGCGGCGCGACGATGGTCAACCGTGGCGCCGCGCGGACAGCGCCGGCGTGCATGGCGCCCGCGGCGTGCATGGCGCCCGCGGCGTGCATGGCGCCGTAGCCTGCGCGACGCGCGCCGCCTACTCGCCGTCGCGGCTCTCGTGTTCGACTTCGTGCACGCACTCGTTCTTGATGGTGCCGACGAGCGTCTGCAGGGCATCGACGACGTGGGGGCGGATATCCCCGCCGATCAGGACGAGCATGATGTCGTCGCCCACAGCCAGCTCGCCTTCGTTGAGCCAGACCCGGACATAGAAGATCCCGGGCAGCTTGCGGGCAGCCTTAACGGCCTGCTCGACCTTCTCTGCGTCGTAGCCAAAGGTGAGGCTGCCGACCGAGCCGTCTTTTTCGACGCCGCCCGATGCCCCCTCGCGCACGCGCGCCTTGGGCGTGGCGCGCACGACGCCGTTGTGCACCAGGTACATGCCGCAGCGTTGGAAGGCCGGGTCCTGCTTGGCCTCGGTGAGCCAGGCGTCGATTGAGGGCATGGGCTGGGACATGGGCGCCTCCTTGCAAGGGGTTCGGGTCGATGCCGGCATTGTAGCAGGCGCCGCCCATCGTGGAAAACGCGCCGCTCGCGGAAAAATGCAACAAGGTCGAACGAATGTGATATGTGGACCAGATATAAAGAAACTTGTACATAACTTAATGAACAAGTTATGTACATATTTCCCGCCCCCGAGCCGATGGACCACAGCCCACCCTACCCGAGGCACCTTTGATTGCCCCGATCGGTCACGGCAGGCCCTCCGGGGCCGTCGGGGGAGGGGTGTTGGGCCCGTTTCGGGGCGATGCGGGCCCGCAAGGGTCGTGTCCCGCGGCCGTACCGGCCCGGGCAGAAGGAAAGGAGCAGATGGTGCCTATGGAGAAGACCAAGCTTCGGAAGCCGTTCTTCGTCGTAAACCCCAAGTCGTACCTCTATGGGGAACAGGCCTATGCGCTTGCGCGCAAGGCTGACGAGCTGGCCGCCCGCTACGACCTTGACTGCCTGTTCACGGCGCAGCTCATCGACCTTCCCCACATCATCGCCGAGTGTCCTCATCTGATTCCCTGCGCCCAGGCCATGGAGAGCCTCGTGCCCGGCCGCGGCATGGGCCACATTCTGCCCGAGGCGCTTGCTGCCGCAGGCGTGAAGGCGACGTTTTTGAACCACGCCGAGAACCCCCTCACGGTGCACGAGCTCGCTGCGACGATCGCGCGCGCCAACGAGGTGGGTATCCTCACCGTCGTGTGCGCCGACTCCGTCGAGGAGGGCGCCGCCATCGCGCAGCTCCATCCCGACGTCATGGTCTGCGAGCTCACGAGCCTTATCGGGACCGGTCAGGTTGCCGGCGAGGAATACATGCGCGGCTCCACCGAGGCCGTGAAGGCCATTTCGCCCGAGACCCTCGTCTTGCAGGCGGCGGGCATCTCGAGCGGCGAGAACGTCTACGACGCCATCCGTTTTGGCGCCGACGGCACGGGCGGCACCTCGGGCATCGTCGCCGCCGACGATCCCATGGCGACCCTCGAAGAGATGTTCGCGGCGCTCGACCAGGCGCGCACCGACTTCTGCAAGGAGGCCTAGGCCATGACTGTGTACAAGGGCAAGCTCGAGATGCAGACGTTGGCGGGAAAGCCCACGTATGTGGATATCACCGAGGGCGTCGAGGGCGTCATCGCCGAGTCGGGCGTGAAGGAGGGCATCGCCGTCGTCATTTCATGCCACACCACCTGCGCGGTGTTCTCCGAAGAGTATGACCACGACCACACCCCTGCCGGCGACACCTTCCTCCAGGCAGACCTGTCCGATGGCCTGGACAAGATCTTCCCCGAGCAGCACGACTGGAAGACCTATCGCTATCCGGGCATCCAGCACTTCGAGGAGGTAGAAACCTGGCCCAACCTCGATTCCTGGCTGCCGGGCGGCGACCGCACGATGCTCTGGAACGGCGACGCCCACCTGCGCTCCACCATCGTGGGCAGCAACCAGACATTCGAGGTCGAGGATGGCAAGCTGCAGATGAACGGCCTTGCCAGCATCTATTTCGTGGATTTTGACCGCACGCGTGAGCGCACGCGCAAGGTCAAGGTGATCGTCATCGGCGAGTAGTCGTCAAGGCGATCTTCGGGTACCGTAGATAGCCTGCCGGAATGGTCCGGCTATCGGGAGTGCAACGAAAGGAGGGAATTCGTGAAGACCATCATCCTGGCGTGCGGATCGGGCATCGCTACGTCGACGGCGGTGGCAAAGAAGGTGTCCGACTTTTTGGATGCCAACGGACTTGCCGGGCAGTACACCATCACGCAGTGCGCGATTGCCGAGGCGGTCAACCGCGCGAGCTCTGCCGACCTGCTCATTTCCACCACCGTGGTCCCCGATGGGCTGCCGTGCCCATATGTGAACGGCGTGCCGTTCCTGACGGGCATGGGCCGTCCCGCTGCCGAGCAGCAGATTCTCGAGATCCTCAAGAAGTGACAAGCCGCTTGCGGCTCCCCGGTCTGTCCGGGTCACGCGGGGCGCATCTGCGCCCCGGCCAAACGCTTCAATAGAAAAGAGGGGCAATGGACGCGATTCTATCTTTCTTCACCTTTATCCAGGGCCTGGGCGTCTCGGTCATGATGCCCATCATCATCACCATCATCGGCACCGCTCTTGGCGCCGGCTTCGGCAAGAGTCTCAAGGCCGGCCTCACCGTAGGCGTGGGCTTCATCGGCCTGAACCTGGTCATCAACAACGTGCTCGGCACCAGCCTCGCGCCTGCCGTCGAGCAGATGACCACCCGCTTCGGCCTCGCGCTCAACATCATCGACGTGGGTTGGCCGGCGTCCTCGGCGATCGCCATGGGCTCGACGGTCGGCCTGTTCATCATCCCGCTGGGCCTCGTGGTGAACATCCTCATGCTCATCACCAACACCACCCAGACCGTTGACGTCGACATCTGGAACTACTGGCACTTCGCCTTCACCGGCTCCATCGTCGCCATCATCACCGACAACATCATGCTCGGCTTCGCCGCCGCCGTCATCAACATGGTCGTGGTGCTCATCCTGGGCGACATCACCGCGCCTCAGGTCGAGAAATCCCTCGGCATGCCCGGCGTCTCGCTGCCGCACGGCTTCACCGCAGCCTTCGCCCCCATCGCCATGTTCGTGAACTGGGTCATCGATAAGATCCCTGGCGTGCGCGACATCAACATCGACGTCGAGTCCATGCAGAAGAAGTTCGGCGTCTTCGGCGAGCCTCTGTTCGTCGGCACCATCATCGGCATCGTCATCGGCTGCATCGCCTACTTCGACGCCGCCGACATCGCCGGCTCCGTGACCACCATCTTGACGCTCGGCGTCTCGCTGGGCGCCGTGCTGGTGCTCATCCCCCGTATGGCCGCGCTGCTCATGGAGGGCCTGCTCCCCATCTCCGACGCCGCCTCCGAGTTCATCCAGAAGCACTTCCAGAGCCGCGGCAAGATCTACATCGGCCTCGACTCCGCCGTTGGCGTCGGCCATCCCGTGACCCTGTCGCTCGCCCTCATCCTGATTCCCGTCATGCTGCTGCTCGCCGTCATCCTGCAGCCGCTCGGCAACCAGGTCATCCCCTTCGGCGACCTGTCCACCGCTACCTACATGCTCGTTCTCATCACCCCGATCGTGAACCAGAACGGCTTCCGCGGCCTCATCGTCGGCATCATCGTGCTCGCCGTGGGCCTGCTCATCTCCACCTACATGGCCCCGTTCCAGACCGCTGCCGCCCTGCAGTCTGGCTTTGACATCGCCAGCGCCGCTGGCAGCGCCAACGCCATGATCTCGTCGCTGTGCGACGGCGCCAACCCGCTCACGTTCATCTTCGTGTTCCTGAGCAACATCAACGGCTACGTGTGCGTGGGCGTCACCGGCGTGCTCGCCATCGTCTTCGCCATCTGGAACCGTCGTCGCATCCTCAAGGAGGCCGCTGAGCTTCACGCCCAGCAGTAACGCGACATAGCGCCACGACACGTGCAACGTGGGTATAACGTTGGCGTGACAGCTAAGCTCCGCGGGGCCCGCGCTCACTTCCGGGCGCGGGCCCCGCGATATTTCAAGGGCCTGCGACGGCCGCCGAAGGGAGGGTCCCGTGAAGGGTTCCCGTCAAGAACATGTCTCCGCGGAGGCGCCGGGCGCCACGCCCCAGGCGTCGCCCGCGACACGGGGCTCAGATAAAGGTGCGAAGGGCGGCGCGTCGAGCGTTCCTGCAGACGAGGACGCCTCGGTGCAGACCTTTACCTACGATGAGCACCGCTATCTCTTCGACGTGATGGTGCCCGGCGTGGTGGGCGCACTTGCGGTTCCCGTCGGCGTCGGCATGGCCGTCGCGGGCTTTTTGGCACCCATCGGGATCATCGTGGCGGTGGTGGGCGCCTATACGGTGTTCAACACGTTTGTCGCCAAATGCTATCCGCGCGTGGCGACGCTGTCCGACGACGCGCTCGTCTTCGAGTCCTTCGGCCGCACCGACACCTATCCGCTTGCGGACATCTCCCGCATGCCGGTGCGTGAGAACGGCCAGGTCCGCAGCGCCTATGTCCGCGTGAACGGCGGCGGCATCCTACGGGGTCGCTACTTTGTGGGATGCGGTGACATGCGTACGCCCGAAGGCGAGAGCGGCGAGGCGCTCTACCAGTTTTTCCTCGCCACCGAGGCCCGCCTGGATCCCGACAACATCCGCGTGCGCGCGCGCCGTGCCGAGGCGCGCAAGCTCGAGGGCGGGACGGCGAGCGCCCCGGCACCTATTGGCAAGCGCCGACGCAAGAAGAAGCGCTAGGGGGCCGTATCGTGCCGCCTGCCTTGGGGCCCGTACCCATGCTTGCCGCGGTCTTTGTATTTTGAGAAAGGAACATCCATGCTCGTCAATCTGCGCGACATCTGCGCCATCGCCGAACAAAACAACATGGCCATCGGCCAGTTCAACGCTCCGACGCTCGAAGCCATGCGCGCCGTCGTGGACGCCGCCGAGGCCACGGGCTACCCCGTGATGATCGGTCACGCCGAGGTGCACGAGGACGTGGCCCCGCTCGACGTGGTAGGCCCCGCCATGGTGGCGCTCGCCGAACGTGCGAGCGTCCCGGTGTGCGTGCACCTGGACCACTGCGAGCACCTCTCATACATGCGCCGTGCCCTCGAGCTTGGCTTCACGGGCGCCATGTATGACGGATCCATGGAGCCCTATGAGGTGAATGTCGAGAACTCTGCCCGCGCCGCGGCGATGTGCCACGACTTTGACTGCGGCCTCGAGTGCGAGCTGGGATCCATGGGATCGCGCGAGGGCGGCGCGACCGCCCAGGGCGGCACGGCCGAGGAGGCGGGCGCCATCTACACCAATCCCGACCAGGCCCGCGCCTTCGTCGAGGCCACGGGGCTCGATGCCCTGGCATGCTCGTTCGGCACCGTGCACGGCATCTATAAGGGTGAGCCGCACCTGTCGTTTGACGTGCTCACCCAGATCCGGGAGCGCGTGAAGGTGCCGCTGGTCATGCATGGCGGCTCGGGCGTATCCGACGAGGACTACCACAAGGCTATCGACGCGGGCATCCGCAAGGTAAACTACTTCACCTATGGCGACAAGTTTGCCGGCGAGGCCGCATCCTCCGCGGTCGACGCCGCGCGCGCCGCCGGTGATGTGGTGTACTGGAGCAAGCTCTCCTCGGTTGCCTACGAGCGTCTGCTTGAAGACTTCACCCAGGTCATCAAGGTCTTTGCCAACGGGGCAGACCCCGTGGCATAGGCTCTCCCGCGAGCCGTCCCGCACCTCGGACAGCCCCAGCCCCGCCGCACCGTACCGTGCAATCTGGCATCCAACCTAGGAAGGAACCACGTATGTCCACCGTAGATACCAGCCTGTTCACCCCCGAGCTCGTGTTCTTTGATTTCGAGGCGTCCGACCGCGTCGACTTCTTCACCAAGATGTCCCAGATCCTGATGGATAAGGGCTACGTGAAGGAGAGCTGGCTCGACGCGATCATGACCCGTGAGAAGAACTACCCCACGGGCCTTGCCTTCGAGCACATCTCGGTCGCGCTGCCGCACGTCGACCCCGAGCACCTCGTGAAGCCGTACATCGCCGTGATCAAGCCGAAGGAGCCGGTGATCTTCGAGGGCATGGCGGGCATCGGCGGCGACATTCCCGCCGAGCTCATCGTCAACCTCGGCCTGCTCGCTCATGCCGAGGGCCAGGTGGCGGTGCTCCAGGCGCTCATGGGCGTGTTCATGGAGGGGGACACCGTGGCAGACATTCGCGCCCAGACCACGCCCGAGGGCATGGTCGACACCATGAAGAAGTATTGCGCCTAAAGACGCACGCGCGCCCAATCGCGGCGCGCGACGAGGCGTGGTGCCCGCGGTGCCGTGTCCGCGCATGCGACCTTGCCGGATGCGGCCGAGGGCGCTCTGCGGACACCTATGCGTGAGAGGGCCCGCTCCGCTGTGCGGGGCGGGCCCTGACCTTGCGGACGTGTTGCGAGCAATGTGAAATCGTGCGCGCCGCGCAAGAGGGCCTGCCGAGATGCCATAATGTGCCTTTGTTTCCGATGGGCTATCAAAAGGAGCGGGTATGGGTTCAGAGGTGTTCTCCGGCGCGAAGTGGCAGGCGGATCCTTCCGAGGCGGATCAGCTGCACGAGGAGTGCGGCGTCTTCGGCATCTGGGCGCCCGGTCGCGACGTGGCACGTCTCACCTACTTTGGCCTGAAGGCCCTGCAGCATCGCGGCCAGGAATCCGCGGGCATCGCGGTGGGCGATGGCGGGACGGTTCTCGTCCGCAAGGACCTCGGTCTCTGCGACCAGGTGTTTTCCGACGCGGACCTCTCGACCCTTACCGGGCAGCTCGCCGTGGGACATGTGCGCTACGGCACCGCCGGCGCCAAAAGCTGGGAGGCCGCGCAGCCCCACCTCTCCACCATCAACGACGTGATCATCGCCCTCGCGCACAACGGCACCCTGGTGAACACCGACGAGCTGCGGCGCCAGCTCATTGACCTCAACGTGCCGTTTTTGTCCAACTCCGACTCCGAGGTGGCAACGAAGCTCATCGGCTACTTCACGCAGCGCACCAAGCACCTGCGCGAGGGCATTCGCAAGACCATGGAGCTCGTTCGCGGCGGCTATGCCATGACGCTCATCAACGAGCAGGCCATGTATGCGTTCCGCGACCCATACGGCATCCGTCCGCTCGTGCTCGGCCGCCTTCCGCTCGGCGATGCGGGCGCGGACGGCGCCTCCTCATCCCATCGCCCCGATGAGTCCGATGGGGACGGGTTCAATGCAACCACTCATGCAACCACCGGTGCCTCGTCCCGCGGCGCGCAGGACGCCGCCGGCTGGGTCGTGGCATCTGAGACCTGCGCGCTCGACATCGTGGGCGCCGAGTACGTGCGCGACATCCGCCCCGGCGAGATTTTGCGCATCAGCGCCGAGGGCCTTGTCTCCGAGCAGGGCGTCCCCGCCGCCGACGAGCTTGCCGAGTGCATCTTCGAGCAGGTCTACTTCGCTCGTCCGGATTCCATCATGGCGGGCAAATCGGTCTATGCCTGCCGCTACGACATGGGCAGGCAGCTGGCACGCGAGGCACCCGTCGACGCCGACATGGTCATCGGCGTGCCCGACTCCGGCCTGCCGCCGGCGGAGGGCTACGCGCGCGAGAGCGGCATCCCCTTTGGCGAGGGCCTCATCAAGAACCGCTATGTGGCTCGCACCTTCATCCAGCCCACCCAAGAGCTGCGCGCCATGGGCGTGCGCATGAAGCTCAACCCGCTGCGCGACAACATCGCGGGCAAGCGTCTCGTGGTCATCGATGATTCCATCGTGCGCGGCACCACCATGGTGCAGCTTGTGCGTATGCTGCGCCAGGCGGGCGCCGCCGAGGTGCACGTGCGCATCAACTCGCCCGAGGTCGTGTGGCCGTGCTTTTATGGCATCGATACCGATATCCAAGAGCAGCTCATCAGCGCCAACAAGAGCGTCGACGAGATCTGCGGCTACATCGGCGCCGATTCCTTGGCATTTCTTTCGGTGCAGGGCCTGCTCGCCTGCGTGCCGCCCTGCGGCAGGGGCGCCGCCTCGACGGGGGAGGGGCCGGCGCACGGCTACTGCACGGCGTGCTTCACGGGCGTATACCCCGTCGCCATCCCCGAGAGCTTCGGGCGAGATAAGTTCATGCCCGGCTACGACCCCTGCAACCTGACCGACAGCCCCGTGCTGCCGCGCGACGTGGTGGTGGAGAAGGAGCATGACCACAGCTGGGAGGAGGCCCATCGGGCCTAGGATGCCCGGTGGCCTTGCGGCGGATGTCCGCTGGCCTTGCGACGCACGCCCGGTGGCCTTGCGACGCACGCCCGGTGGCCTTGCGACGCACGCCCTCGCGGAGTAGAAAGGCTCCCGCGCACGGCGGCTGTCCTCACCCAGCCGTAGATAACTTCTTATGCAGAATGGACGCCCCCGGAAGACTTCTTGTGCAAAAGGGACGGTAAGGGCCTCCAATCGGGCTCTTAACGTCCCTTTTGCATAAGAAGCTTGTCCGGAGCGTCCAAAATGCATCACAAGTTTATGTTTGAGGACGAGGGGCGAGCCGCCGAATATTTGAGGACGAGGGGCAAGCCGCCGAAGCCCCGCGTTTGCGCCATCCGGCCTGCTATGATGTGGATAACCTACACCTTCTGGGAAAGGAATCGCATGAGCGACACACCCAAGCACGTGACCTATGAGGATGCCGGCGTGGACACCGCCGAGGGAGGCCGTGCGGTCGACGCCATCAAGCAGATGGTTGCCGAGACCAACCGCCCCGAGGTCATAGGCGGCATCGGCGGCTTCGGCGGCCTCTTCTCCGCCGCCGCGCTCAAGGACATGGAAGACCCCATTCTCATCTCGGGCACCGACGGCGTGGGCACCAAGCTCGTGCTGGCGCAGATCCTCGACCGCCATGAGACGGTTGGCCAGGACTTGGTCGCCATGTGCGTGAACGACATCCTCGCCTCGGGTGCCGAGCCGCTCTTTTTCCTGGATTACATCGCGATCGGCCACATCGAGGCCGATCACATGGCGAAGATCGTGAAGGGCGTCGCCGACGGCTGCAAGCTTGCCGGATGCGCGCTCGTGGGCGGCGAGATGGCCGAGCACCCAGGGGTCATGCGCCCCGATGACTACGACATGGCTGGCTTTACCGTGGGTGTGGTCGACCGCCCGAAGATGCTCGACCCCGCCAACGTCCGACCCGGTGACGCCATCATCGGCCTGCCGAGCTCCGGCGTACATTCCAATGGCTATTCGCTCGTGCGCCGCGTGATCGGCGTCGACGGCATCGTGCCGGGAACTCCTGAGGCCGACGCGAAGCGAGCCGAGCTCGAGCAGCCGCTCGAGGAGCTCGCGGGCCGCTCTCTCGCAGACGCGCTCCTGGAGCCCACGCGCATCTATGTGAAACCTATTCTGGAGCTGCTGCGCGGCGGCGTGACGGTGCATGCCATCGCCCACATCACCGGCGGCGGCATCACCGAGAACCTCAACCGCGCCTTGGCCCATGACGTCGACGCGGTGGTCGAGCGCGACGGAGAGCAGATGGGCTGGGACATGCCTCCTGTCATCTCCTATATCTCGCGGCAGGCGGGGTTGACCCCGGCGGAGGCCTGCAAGACCTTCAACATGGGCGTCGGCCTCATGATCATCTGCCCTGCGGAGGAGGAGGCCGGCGTGATCGCCGCCCTCGAGGCCATGGGCGAGCGTCCCTTCCATGTAGGCACGTGTGTGGAGGGTACCGGCAAGGTGGTGTACACCGATGAGCGTTAACGACGAGGAGTATCGTCGCCTGGTCGAGGAGGCCGGGCTCCCGCCCGAGGCCCAGCCGAGCGCGGGGTTCTTCGGCAAAGGCGCCGAGCATGAGGTGGACAGGGCGCTTGCCGCTGCCGCCGCGGGGGATGACGCCGCCTACGCCGCGGCGGTTGCGCGGGCCGTCGAGCGCCTGCACGCGCTCGGACTTGACGGCAAGACCGGAAATGACATCCAGGCTCGCCGCGCTGCAGAGGTTGCCGCCGGCACCGCCGAGCCGCTTAAGATCGGCGTGCTGATCTCCGGTTCCGGCACCAACCTGCAGGCGCTCATCGACTGCATCGCCGCGGGCACGCTCAACGCCAAGATCGTCATGGTCATCTCGAGCCGACCGTCGGCGGCAGGCCTCAAGCGTGCGGCCGACGCCGGCATCCAGACCCTCGCCCTTTCGAAGGAGCTCTATGCCGAGGACCCCTGGGTGGCCGACGAAGTGATTGCGACCGAGCTCATGCATGCCGGTGCCGAATACATCGTCATGGCGGGCTATATGCGCAAGATTCACGAGCCGCTGCTGGCGCTGTGGCCGAACCGCGTGGTGAACCTGCATCCCGCCCTGCTGCCCAGCTTCCAGGGCGCGCACGGCATCGCCGATGCTTACGCGCGCGGGGTGAAGGTCACCGGCGTGACCGTCCACTTCGCCAACGAGGTCTACGACCAGGGCCCCATCATCGCCCAGGAGCCGGTGCGCGTTGAAGAGGGATGGTCGGTGGACGACCTCGAGGCGGCCATCCATGCGACCGAGCACCAGCTGTATCCGCAGGTGGTCCAGCTTCTTGCCGAGGGCCGCGTGTACGTGCGTGACGACCTCACCGTGGAGGTCGCGCCGGCCGCTGTCTAGGCTTTTGGCACGAATGCCCCGCCTTGCTCGAGGCGCCCCTCGCCATCTGCTGTGGCGCTGTCCACAAGGGCTCGATGAGGCCTGGTCCCCAGCTGCCGGAATCGTCCTTTCTGACGCTATGCAAGCCGCCGCCCAGGCTATCAGACAGCTCGGGCGGCGGCTTTTTCGCTTCGATTCGCTTTTGGCGCCGACGCTCGCGTCGAGATGGGCCTCGCGCAAAGCGTCCTGACAACACTCGCTTCGGTTTTATGCAGCTTTTTTCGAATCCTGCGAGTAGGCCCGCACATCGCTCGACTGCGACCTGCGGTTTTGTTCAGAAAACAGGCTGTCGACTCGGGGGTTCCAGAAAAACCTGCATAAAACCGAAGCGAGTGAAAAGTCGCGCGCATGGGATGCGGATTCGGGCAAGAATATGGTGCTTACCGGGACACGTGTTCGTGCGGTAGCGACCGACCCCCGCGATGTGCGACAATAAGCGCGTTTGTACATCGAGGACATATCCTGACGCCTTGATGCGCGGGCCAGACTTCAGCACCTGGCCTGACATCGGGCGCGCAGACACGTCGAAGGACCGATCATGGCAATGAAGAAGAACCATAATCAAAAGCATGAGGGAGCGGGCGGCAAGACCCCCACGAAGGGAGACTTCAAGCGCGAGAGCAAGAAGGCGCTCGGCAAGGGTGCCAAGTACGTCCTTGTGGCCATCGGCGTTGCAGCCATGCTGCTTTCGGTGACCGCCATGGCGTGCTCGGGGATCTTGAGCCAGTTCCAGTCTTCGGGTGAAGACTACACGCTGACCGGCGGCGTCGCCGCAACGGTGAACGGCGTGAACATCACCGAGGACACCATTACCAAGCAGATCATGAGCACCCGCAGCTCGATGGGCTATGGCAGCGACCAGGGCTGGGCGGACTATCTGGCGAGCAGCGGCATGACGCCCGAGAGCTATCGCGAGAACGTGATCAACCAGTACGCGCGCCAGTACCTGGTGACCGAGGCCATCAAGGAGTACGACATCACCGTCACCCAGGATGACCTCGACAAGGCGTGGGAGGACTTTGTCGCAAACTACGACTCCGAGGACGCCGCGCTGGAGACGCTCACCAACGTGGGCTACACCAAGGACACCTACCTGCAGAGCATGGAGTCGAGCCTTGCCCAGCAGAAGCTGCGTGACGAGGTGGCTCCCGAGCAGGATCCCACCGACGACGAGATCATCGAGTATGTGAACGACAACATCGACACCTACAACGATGCCCGCCGTTCGTCGCACATCCTCATCAAGGTTGCCTCCGATGCCGATGACGCCACCAAGGAAGAGGCCCGCCAGAAGGCCCAGGAGGTGCTCGACAAGATCAACAACGGCGAGATCTCGTTCGAGGACGCCGCCAAGGAGTACTCCGAGGACAGCTCTGCTTCTGACGGCGGCGACGTGGGCTGGGACAAGATGACCTCGTTTGTCACCGAGTACCAGGACGCCCTTTCGGCCCTTTCCAAGGACCAGGTGAGCGGGATCGTCGAGAGCTCCTACGGCTTCCATATCATCAAGTGCACCGACTACTTCCATGTCGACGGCGAGGTGACCTCGATCGACCAGATTCCCGAGGACCTGCGTACCAGCCTTTCCGACAACATCAAGTCGACGAACGCCAACAACGATTACAATACGTGGCTCAACGACTACGTGGACGCCGCCGACATCCAGATCAACCCCATGCCGTCCGACGTTCCCTACAACGTCGACATGTCGGGCACCACCTCCTCGACCGACGAGGGCAGCGCCCAGTAAACAGCCGGCCCGAAAGAGCCCCCTGTGACAGCGAATGCGTTTAAGCGGGCGCCTCTTGGGGCGCCCGCTTGCTAGAAAGGAAGCATCATGACCAACCAGGAACTGCACGACGAGATGGTCGCCGCCATGAAGGCCAAGGACAAGACGCGTCTGTCCATCATTCGCCAGGTGATGGCGGAGGTGAAAAACGTCGAGGTGAACGAGCGCCGCGACGCCACCGAGGAGGATGTCACGAGCATGGTGAAGCGCCTCATCAAGCAGACGAGCGAGACGCTCGAGATGTCTATCAAGGCGGCGAACAACCAGGAGCGCACCGACACCCTGACCGAGCAGGTCAAGATTCTCGAGAGCCTGCTGCCCGCACAGCTTTCGGGCGACGAGCTGGTGGCGCTCATCGAGCAGACCATCGCCGAGGTGGGAGCCACCACGCGCAAGGACATGGGCCGCGTCATGGGCGCGCTCAACAAGGCGACGGGCGGCAACTTTGATAAGGCCGCGGCCGCCAAGGAGGTCGGCGCCCGCCTCGCCTAGCCCATGGTCCAAGGGGACGGCGTCTTGCCGTCGGCGGGAGGACGGGTCCGCCTGCCGACGGCGCGCGACGCGCACGGCACCGTCTTGTCCCGTTTTATGCAGTGCACGAAACGTGGACGATACAAATGGCAGCAGGGGGCTACCATGATGTACTCCACTTTGCTAAAGTGAATACTGCTGAACCAATTGGGTATACTTTTGCACATTGTACGGCGGTTTACTCATTTGTATGCACGGTCGCCGCGATCGGGTGTTTGTAACGTCTCAGTTTCCTGCTCGTTGCAGCTCTGCGCGCGCCGCATTCCGCCGACCGCCCCACCGTACAATGTGAGACCGAACCGTATATGCATGTCATCTGTCCGCACCGGCCAATCCGGGCCCGGTCCGTGCACTCAGACAGGAAGGAATCGAGCCCATGGCCGAGAACATGATTGAAATCAAGGGGTTGAACAAGTACTTCGGCGACCTTCACGTCCTGAAGGACATCAACCTCACCGTGAAGGCGGGCGAGAAGGTCGTCGTGATCGGCCCGTCCGGCTCGGGCAAGTCCACGCTCATTCGCTGCGTCGACTTCCTTGAGGAGCCCACCTCGGGCGAGGTCATTATCGACGGCACGCCGCTCACCAAGAAGAACCACCTGGAGATGGCGCGCAAGTATTCCTCCATGGTGTTCCAGCAGTTCAACCTGTATCCCAACATGACCGTGCTGGGCAACCTCACGCTTGCCCCCATCAAGCTCCAGAAGAAGAGCAAGGCCGAGGCGACGAAGGTCGCCATGGCGGCGCTTGAGCGCGTGGGCCTCGCCCAGAAGGCCGGCGAGTATCCGCAAAACCTCTCCGGCGGCCAGCAGCAGCGCGTCGCCATCGCCCGCGCCATGTGCACCAAGCAGCCCATCATCCTCTTCGACGAGCCCACCTCGGCGCTCGATCCCGAGATGATCCAGGAAGTGCTCGACGTCATGATCGAGCTCGCGCACGACAACATCACCATGATCTGCGTCACGCACGAGATGAACTTCGCCAAGCAGGTCGCCGACCGCGTGCTGTTTATGGACGATGGCCAGATCTTGGAAGAGGGCACGCCGGAGCACTTCTTCACCAATCCGCAGAATCCGCGCTGCAAGGACTTCCTGAACAAGATTCTGCACTAGGTCACCTGTCGCCTCCGCGCTTCGTGGCGTGGAGGCGGCTGACATATGTCTGGCGCTCGCGCCGGGCACCTGACACCAGACGAAAGGGGATTGTCATGATGGATATGTCTCGCCGCCAGTTCCTGGGCGCTTTCGGCGCCGCTGCTGCCGTGGCCGGCCTGGGCCTTGCTGGCTGCAGCTCCGATACGTCCACTCCGAGCGGATCTTCGGGTTCCTCCTCCGATTCCAAGATTCAGACCATCAAGGACCGCGGCAAGCTCAACTGCGGCGTGAAGGCCGACGTGCTTGGCTACGGCTATCTTGACACCGCGACCGGTGAGTACGAGGGCCTTGAGATCGACCTTTGCTATCAGATCGCCGCGGCGGTCTTCGAGGTCTCCTACGAGGAGGCCAAGGAGCAGGGGCTCTGCGCCTTCACCACCGTTACGCCCTCTACGCGCGGCACGCTCATCGACTCCGGCCAGCTGGATATCGTGGCCGCCACCTACACCATCACGCCCGAGCGCGAGGAGGACTGGGACTTCTCCACGCCTTACCGCACCGACTCCGTGGGCATCATGGTCAAGACCTCCAACGGCTGGGACTCCATGGAGGACCTGGACGGCCAGACCATCGGCGTTTCCACCGGCTCCACCACGCAGCAGCTCGTCACCGAGATGATCGCGGACGAGGGCTTCGACTGCACCCCCAACTTCACCGAGTACCAGTCCTATCCCGAGATCAAGGACGCGCTCGACGCCGGGATGGTTCAGGCCTTCGCCATGGACCGCTCCACCCTCAACACCTACATGGACGACACCGTGGAGCTTCTGCAGCCCGAGATCGAGTTTGGCACGCAGGAGTACGGCGTGGCCACCGAGAAGGGCTGCGACCTCTCCGACCTGGTGGACGAGACCGTGAACGAGCTGCTCGACAGCGGCTGGATGGACGAGGAGATCACCACCTGGCTGGGCGCAAGCGCCTAATGTGATGTGAATGGTACGCAGGCGGGCGCGGCGGGAGAAATCTCGCCGTGCCCCGCCTGCGTGTTTGCGTGTCCCAAAAGGATGCCGGTTCACCGGGGCGTCGAGGGCGCGGCACCACGCGGAGCGAACCTGTTTCCTTTTGGGACATACTGGAAAGGAGCGTTATGCTCGAGTCGATTCTTGATCCCCGGCGCTGGGAGATCACGCTTGCTTCGATCGATGCCTTTTGGGACGGCTTCTTCGTCACCCTGCAGGTATCGGTCTTCGGCCTCATCCTCGCACTGTTGCTCGGAACGATTCTGGGCGTGTTCTCGACCACGCAGTCGCGCGTGCTGCGCGCCATCAGCCGCGTGTACGTCGAGTTCTACCAGAACACGCCGCTGCCGGTGCAGGTGGTGTTCATGTACCTCATGGGCCCGCAGCTTCTGCAGCTCATCTCTGGCGCGCCCACGCCGGTGCCCATCCCCTCGGTGGTGCTGGGATTCGTCGGCGTAGGCCTGTATCACGCGGCGTACGTCTCCGAGGTCATCCGCACGGGCATCGAGAGCGTTCCACGCGGTCAGATGGAGGCCGCGCTCTCGCAGGGCTTCAGCCGCGTGCAGGCATACATCTACATCATCCTGCCGCAGACCATCAAGGTCGTGCTGCCCCCGTTGTGCAACCAGGCGCTGAACCTGGTGAAGAACAGCTCGGTGCTTGCCCTCGTCGCCGGCGGCGACCTCATGTATCGCTCCAACAGCTTCGTGGGCACCTATGGCTACCTGCAGGGGTACATCCTCGCATGCGTCATGTACTTCATCATCTGCTTCCCGCTGGCCATGCTCGTGCAGTACCTGGAGCGCCGCTCCACGCGTCGCCCCAAGGCCAAGGTCATTCCCGGCATCACCATTCCTAGCGACACGGCAGAGGAGGCGTAACGACCATGGATGCATTCAACGCAACAAACCTCTCGTTCATCCTGGACGGCTTTTGGCTCACGATTCGGATCTCGGCGCTCGCGATCGTGTTCTCCATCATCTTGGGCACCGTGCTCGCCATGGTGAAGCAGTTCTGCCGAGGCAAGCTCTCCATCTTCCGCTGGCTGGTGACCGCCTACATCGAGCTGTTCCGCTGCACGCCGAACCTGCTGTGGATCCTGTTCATCTATTTCACGCTGCGCGCGTCGAACTTCGTCGTCTCTGTCGTGGCCTTCACGGTCTTCACCTCGGCGGTCATGGCCGAGATCATCCGCGGCGGCTTCAACTCCATCCCTAAGAGCCAGTTCGAGGCGGCCAAGTCGCAGGGATTCGGCTTTTTCTCGTCGATGCGCTACATCATCTTGCCGCAGACGTTCAAGACCATCATCCCGGCGCTCTTCAGCCAGTGCACCACGGTCATCAAGGACTCTTCGTATCTTGCGAGCATCAGCGTCATGGAGCTCATGTTCAATGCGCGCGTCGTCATGGCCCAGATTCCCAGCCTTGGCTCCAAGCTGCTCATGTACGGCCTGGTGTTCGCGCTATACTTCGTCCTGAACTTCGGCATTTCGCTGATCGTGCGCGCCTACCAGCGTCGTGTGGTCGCGGCGTAAGAGGGGATTGGCTATGAGGATCATCACCCGCCCATCTATCAAGAGCCGGCTTGAGGCGCGCGCCACCGGCGAGGACGTCGATCGAGCCGGGCAGCCGGTAGTCATCACCATCGCGCGCGATTTTGGTGCCGAGGGACATGAGGTCGGCAAGATGCTTTCGAGCGAGCTGGGCATTCCGCTGTATGACAACGAGATCCTGGTGCGCTCTGCCATGCGCGCCGGCGAGTCGGTAGACAAGATGGCGGCCTATGACGAGCAGCTCGCTGCGGAGTTCATGGCGTTCATGCCCGACCGCGTGGATGCCCGCACGGTCGCCGACAAGCTGTGGGAGGCCATGGCCCGCGTGATCGTGGACCTTGGTGCCACCGAGAGCTGCATCATCGAGGGGCGCCTTTCTGACTACCTGCTGCGCACCAACCCCAACCACATCGCCGTGCTGGTGACCGCGCCGTTCGAGGACCGCGTCGAGATCGTGAGCAGGAAGCGCAACCTCACGCATGCCAAGGGCGTGAAGCTCGTGCGCAAGATGCAGCGTGCGCGCGAGAGCTTCTACAAGCGCTATTCAGCCGGCAAGTGGCGCATGGACATGGGCAAGGACATTGTGGTCAACCGCGCGAAGCTGGGCCGCCAGGGCTGCGTCGACGTGATCGCCGCCGCCTATCGCGCCAAGCTGCGCGAGCTGGGCATCTACGAGGAGGAGGCGGCGACCGCTGCAGCCGAGGCCGCATTCTATACCACGCTTCACGTCCCCGCCTCGGTAGAGTAGCCAGACGGCCCGGTTGTCCCGGAGACACATCCATCGGTATGAAAAAGCCGCCGCAAGCGTTTGCCTGCGGCGGCTTTTGTGTGCTGGAAAAACGACCAGCCGACGGGCTACTCCTCGCCGAGAAGCGTCTTCTTGATGCTTGCGGCTGCGGTCTTGCCGGCGCCCATGGCAAGAATGACGGTCGCGGCGCCCGTCACGATGTCGCCGCCGGCCCACACCTTGGGGTTGGAGGTGCGGCCGTCCTCATCGGTCTGGATGAGGCCCCAGCGGTCAAGCTCGACGTCTGCGCAGAGCTTGGCAAAGGGGTTGGCGCGCGTGCCGATGGCGGTCACGGCAACGTCGCAGGGGATGGCGAACTCGGAGTTCGGGATGGCGACGGGACGGCGGCGTCCGGAGGCATCGGGCTCGCCGAGCTCCATGCGCTGCAGCTCGATGGTGGACACGAAGCCGTCGGGGCCGGGCAGGAAGCGCAGCGGGTTGGAGAGCTCGAGGATCTCCACGCCCTCCTCCTTGGCGTGGTGAATCTCGGCGCGGCGGGCCGGCATCTCGGCCTCGGTGCGGCGGTAGGCCAGCGTGACCTTCTCGGCACCCAGGCGCAGCGCGGTGCGCGCGGCGTCCATGGCGACGTTGCCGCCGCCGAAGACCACGACGTTCTTGCCGTGGCGGACGGGCGTGTCGTACTCGGGGAACTCGTAGGCGCGCATGAGGTTCGTGCGGGTGAGGTACTCGTTGGCGCAGTAGACGCCCGGCAGGTTCTCGCCGGGAACGTGCAGGAAACGCGGAAGGCCCGCGCCCACGGCGAGGTACAGGGCGTCGAAGCCCTCGTCCTCGAAGAGCTCCTCGGCGGTGAACAGGCGGCCGGCGACCGAGTTGTACTCGAACTTCACGCCGAGCTGCTCCAGGCCGTCGATCTCGCGCTTGACGATCGCCTTCGGCAGGCGGAACTCGGGGATGCCGTAGGTGAGCACGCCGCCGCCCGTGAAGAACGCCTCGAACACGGTGACGTCGAAGCCTTCGCGCGCGAGCTCGCCGGCGCAGGCGATGCCGGAGGGGCCGGAGCCCACGATGGCGACCTTCTTGCCGTTTTTGGGCTTGCACTCAGGCGCCTTGCCGACCTCGTCGGCCATGTCGCCCAGCATGCGCTCGAGCTGGCCGATCGCGACGGGCTCGCCCTTGCGGCCGAGCACGCACTTGCCCTCGCACTGGTTCTCCTGCGGGCAGACGCGGCCGCAGACAGACGGCAGCAGGTTGTCGTTCTTGATGGTCTCAAGGGCGCCCGCCCAGTCCTCTTCGCGGATCTTCTCGATGAACTGGGGGATATGGACGCCTACCGGGCAGCCTTCCATGCACAGGGGCTTCTTGCAGTCCAGGCAGCGGTTGGCCTCGGCGATGGCGTCGGCCTTGGTGTATCCGGTGTCAACGGGGCGGAAGTCGCGGGCGCGCTCGGCGGCCGGCTCCTCGTTCGCAGGGGTGCGGGGCGCCCCGATGTTGGGACGATACTTTACTTCTGGCATGCGCAGTCCTCCTCATAGTGCTTGATGGAAGCGGCCTCCTCGGCCTTGTAGCTGGCCTGACGGTGCGCAAGGTCGTCCCAGTCGACCAGGTTGGCGTCGAAGTCGGGGCCGTCGACGCAGGCGAACTTGGTCTCGCCGCCCACCTCGACGCGGCAGCATCCGCACATGCCGGTGCCGTCGACCATGATGGGGTTGAGGCTCGCCATGATAGGAATCTTGTGCTGGCGGCAGGTGAGGGTCGAGAACTTCATCATGGGGACCGGACCGACCACGAATGCCTGGTCGATGGAGTCGGTCTCGCACAGGCGCGCGAGCGGCAGGGTCACGACGCCCTTCTCGCCCATGGAGCCGTCGTCGGTGGTGATGAAGAGGTTCTCAAGCGGAAGCGCGGCGAACTGCTCGAACAGGATGAGCAGGTCCTTGTTGCGGGCGCCCATGATGACGCTCACCTGCTTGCCTTGCTCGCAGAGCATGCGTGCGACAGGATAGGCGATGGCGAGGCCCACGCCGCCGCCCACGACGGCAACGCGGTCGCCCTCGATCTCGGTGGGGCAGCCCAGCGGGCCGGTGATGTCCTGGATGTAGTCGCCCTCTTCAAGCTTGGACAGGCACTCGGTGGTCTTGCCGACTACCATGAAGATGAACTCGATCCATCCCTCATCCGGGTTCCAGTTGGCGAAGGTGAACGGGACGCGTTCGCCCGTCTCGTTGATGCGCACCATGAGGAACTGGCCGGCATGCGCATGCTTGGCCATCCTGGGTGCGTCGACACGGAACTCGAAGACCTTCTCCGAGAACTGCGTCTTCTTGAGGATCTTGTACATAAAACCCCTCTCTGCCATGAGGAGCCGCCTCTGTGGCAGAGGCCTGCGCCCACGGCTCGACTTCGTACCCTGCTGATGCATGGCTTGTGGCGCGCGCCTTGTTGGGTGGCGTACCTGGCGAAGGCTGCCGCCGTGTGCAGCCAACAAGGTGCACATACAGCTCAAGTATACCCCCGCCAGGCGGGGCCTGACGGGGGTCATCTGCGCATACTTGGATGTACGGGATGAATGTCGCTAGTGCTTGCCGTTTTGCGCCGCGCCGCCGTTCACATGGTCGCGGGCAAAGATCACGCCGCGGGTGAGCGCAAGCTCGCAGGCGTCGGCGGCGCGCATGGCGGTGTCGGCAAACGCCTCGACGTCCTTGCCGCGCAGCTGCTTGAGCACAAAGTCTGCCACCGGCATGCGTCCCGGCGGGTCGCCGATGCCCACGCGGATGCGGCTGAAGTCGCGACTGCCCAGCTTGTCGATAATCGAGCGCAGGCCGTTGTGGCCGGCATGGCCGCCGCCCACCTTGACGCGCACGTCGCCCTCGGGGATGTCGAGCTCGTCGTGGACGACGAGGACCTCTTCGGGCTTGATGCCGTATTCGCGGCAAAGCTTCGAGATGGGGCCGCCGCTCGTGTTCATAAAGCTCTGCGGCTTGACGAGCACGACCTCCCGGCGGCAGGCCTGCTCCTCGGGGTCGTTGACGTTGACGACGGCGACCTCGGCGCCAAGCTGGTTTTTCCAATAGGACGCCCCTGCTCTTCGAGCGATCTCGTCTATCGTCTTGAAGCCGGCGTTGTGCCTTGTCTCGGCATATTCGGGCCCTGGGTTGCCCAAGCCCGCCACCATGCGGATCTTTCCCGGCTGCGCTGCTGCCATGCGGCTCCTCCTTTACGTTTCGACCCTCCCATACTGATGGGGACCGTAGGCGAAGTCAAATGCTGCGGTCCAGCTGCCGTCGG
Source organism: Enorma phocaeensis (assembly GCF_016901575.1). GTDB lineage: Bacteria > Actinomycetota > Coriobacteriia > Coriobacteriales > Coriobacteriaceae > Limicola > Limicola phocaeensis_A. The sequence continues at coordinate 16,552 of NZ_JACJKQ010000003.1, read as the reverse complement.
CGTTTGAACGACCTGTGAAGACGTGTCGAGGTGCGGGGCGGCCGTCGGGGCCGTGCATCGAGGGGTGGGCGTGACAATCCGCAGTGAGGTGGCCGGGGTCACATGCGGCCGAAAGGCCCCAGGGGGGGGTTACGCTTGGGCCGCTGTATCGACCGTCTGGCCCGCTCGCGCGCGTAATTGCGCCAGGCAGCGCATCAACCACGTATATTCGGAGGAGGTACGTATAGGGAGGCGACGGCTTCGGTGAGCGCTTTGATCATATGCAACGTCTCGGCTCTGCGGGCGATCAGATGGGCGCGCCAGCGATATGACGTGGTGCCCTGGGAGCCGGTCGGGCGCGTCGAGATTCGCCACGCGCTCGAGGATGGTGCGCCTAACAGGGACCGTATCGACTGGGATGTGCTCCGGCGCTACGGGTTTGTCGTAGACGAAGGGGCAAACGGAGGCGAGTCCCTCCACGTGCTCGTGGGACGCGACGAAGACCGCCGATCCCGCGAGGAACTCTGCTGCCACGTGCAGCGCCGCGACTTGGAGCGCGGAATGCTGCTTAGGGTCGAACCGGGGATCTATTGCGCCTCGCCGGCGCTCGCCGCTATGCAGTACGCGCGTGGCAGAGGCTTACCCGAGGTGTTCTCGCTGGTCATGGAGCTGTTGGGCTCCTATACGCTGCCAGCCGAGCCAACGTTTGGCCTGGCGCGCGGGGACGTGTGGCGCGCGCGACCGGGCTTTCTGGCGCCGGACAACGCCCGCCAGGACGGCGACGAGCCGGTCGAGCAGGCGCACTATCGTTGCACCCCCGCGACGACTTTGCTTGAGCTCAGGCGGGTCCTCAGATTGAGCGCAAGCAGCAACGACCGCTCGATGCGCACGGCGGTGGGTCTCGCCATGCCCGGCTCGGCGTCGCCGGGAGAGACCATCATGGCGGCCATGCTGGGGCTGCCCATGCGCTACGGCGGCTTTGGCTGCGACCAGCTGCCTCGCGGCGGCATGAGGCTCAATCACCGCATCGAGTTCAGCGGCCAGGCGGTCAACATGTCATCGGGCATGCCATGGGCTGTCTGCGATGCCTACATAGAGGCGGCAAAGACCGACCTCGAATACAACGGTATAGGCCACGAGCAGGTAAACGCCCGGATTCACGACGGCAACCGCAACAATGGCCTAAGGGGCATGGGAGTTCGCGTGTTGGTGATCAACAGACAGCAGATGCAAGACATCGTCGCACTCGAGGCCATAGCGCAATCCATCTACCAAGAAGCGGGGAAGCGCTTCCGTTATCGCATCGAGAACACCAGGCCGCGCCAGCTATGGCTGCTTAACGGCTTGCGCCGTGCGGCAGGGCTGACGCCGGTGTAGGGGGTGAGCGTCGCTTGAGGGGGCAGCACGGCAGTTTTTTCTTTGATTTTGAAAATAGTGGCCGTTTTTGCCAGATACGAACGATTGCAACTCTGCAGCAACCCGCCGGAGCGCCTTGTCTCGCCCGAAATGGGTGCCCTCCGGTCAATTATCCCAAGATAATTGACCACATGGGCGGGCCAGACGGAAACCGCTTGCAGCGACGCCATGGCCAATCGTTCGTATCTGGCAAAAACGGCCAGAAATCAAAAAAGATCGAGAAAAAGTTTGTCCTACAGCTGAAAGTGGGGTCGCGCCCGGCATCCATGGGGTGGCATCCTGCTGTCATCTGCCGACGCGGCGTCAGCGGGGACTGGCTTCCAGCGGTCCTGGAGTGGCGGGGAGCTGCTGAAGACGACTGCGGCGCTCCTATCGCCAGTGGGCGGGCCACTGGGCGCCCATAAGGCAAGGACACATGAGAAACGCCGTCCGGCAAGGCAGTGCCGGACGGCGTTCCAAAGGCAATGTATGCAGCGACTGCAACTCTTGCACCATGCGGTCTCGCGAAGCCGGACGCGGCTACGGAGAGACGTAGAGCGGCTGGCCTACAGCGCGAAGTCGCCGCCCACGAGCTTGGAGACCGAATGCTCCTCGTACACCGCGCTGATGGCGTCGGCAAACTCGCCCGCGACCGAGATGGTCTTGATCTTGCCGCCCTCGACGACGGGGATGGAGTCGGTCACGACGCACTCGACGATCGGCGCGTTGTTCAGGCGCTCGATGGCGGGACCCGAGAAGATGCCGTGCGTGGCGCACACATAGATGTCGCCAGCGCCCATGTTCTTGAGCTCCTTGACGCCGGCGCACAGCGTTCCGGCGGTGTCGATCATGTCGTCGTTGATGATGCAGGTCTTGCCCTCGATATCACCGATGATGCCCATGACCTCGGCGGCGTTGTGGCGCGGGCGTCCCTTGTGGGCGATGGCGAGGTTGCAGCCCAGCATGTCGGAGAGCTTCTTGGCAGCCTTGGCACGTCCCACGTCGGGGGAAACCACCACGAGGTTGTCGGTGTCAAAGCCCATGTGGTTGTAGTACTCGCCAAACAGCGGAAGTGCCGAAAGGTGGTTGACCGGGATGTCGAAGAAGCCCTGAATCTGGCCCTGGTGCAAATCGAGCGTGATGACGCGGTCCACGCCGGCGCGCTCGATGAGGTTGGCTACGAGGCGCGCGGTGATGGGCTCGCGCGGAGCGGCCTTGCGGTCCTGGCGCGCATAGCCGTAGTGGGTGATGCAGGCGGTGATGGTGCGTGCCGAGGCGCGCTTGGCGGCGTCGGTGGCAATGAGGAGCTCCATCAGGGCATCGTTCACGTCGCCCGAGATGGACTGCACCAGGAACACGTCCGCACCGCGCACGGACTCGTCGAAGCGCGCGTAGATCTCGCCGTTCGCGAACTTCTCCAGCGCAAGACCCGAGAGCTCCACTCCCAGAATCTGCGCGATTTTCTCTGCGAGTGGCCTGTTTGCAGACCCCGAGTAGACGCGCAGGCTCTTGCACATCTGCATGGTCTTGCGGGATTCGATTGTCGGCATTGCTTCCCCTTCTGCTTGAATTGCCATGACTTCCGAAGCCGTCTTACGTGCCGTCTCGTGCGGGCTCGCTCACTTGCGCGCGAACTTCTGCTCGCCGTATCCGGCTATGATGCGCTGCTCGGAACGCTCGATCGCAAGCGCTCCGTCAGGGACATCCTTGGTGATGCAGCTCGACGCACCGGTCACCACGTGTGAGCCGATGTTCACCGGAGCCACCATCATGGTGTCAGAACCAATGAAGGCGCCGTCGCCGATGGTGGTGCGGTTCTTGCGCACGCCGTCGTAGTTGCAGGTGATGGACCCGGCGCCGATGTTGACGCCGGAGCCCATCTGCGTGTCGCCAATATAGGAGAGGTGGGGCACCTTGGAGCCTTCGCCGATGGTGGAGTTCTTGATTTCGACGTGCGTGCCCACGTGGGCGCCGTCGAGCAGGTGCGCGCCGGGGCGCAGGTAGGCGCGCGGACCCACGGAGACGTTGCGCTCGATTGTGGCGCTGATGCCCACGGTCTCCTCGACGGAGGAGCCGCCGCCCACGGTGCAGTCGGTGAGGCGGGTGTTGGGGCCCACGGTGCAGCCTTCGCCGACGTGGGTGTCGCCCAGCAGGAAGGTGAGCGGCCATACCACGGTGTCGCGGCCGATGGTGACGCCGGGAGCGATCCATGTGGTGGCCGGGTCGATGATGGTGACGCCCTCAGCCATGTGGCGCTCGTTCTCGCGGTCGCGCGCGATGGCGGTGAGCTCGGCAAGCTGGGCGCGGCTGTTCACGCCCAGCGCCTCGCGATAGTCGTCCAGGTGGCAGATGCGAACGACGTCGCCGGCGGCTTTCAGGATCTCGATCATGTCGGGCAGATAGTACTCGCCCTGCGCGTTGTCGCAGCCGACCTCGCCGATATGCGCCGCGAGCTTCGCGCCGTCAAAGGCGTAGCAGCCCATATTGCATTCGGTGAGCCGGGCTGCCTGCTCGGGCGTGCAGTCCTTCTGCTCGATGTTGCGCACGACCTCGCCGTTGTCGTCGAGCAGCAGGCGCCCATAGCCAAAGGGGTCGGGCGGCGTGCAGGTGAGAATCGATGCCGCGCAGTCTCCGGCGGCGACGGTCTGGACGAATTGGGCGATGGTTTCGGGCTGCACGAGCGGCAGGTCGCCGTTAAGCACCACGACGGGGCCGGCATCGACGCCGGTGGCCTCCAACGCGACGCGCACGGCATGCCCGGTGCCCAGGCGCTCGGTCTGCTCGACGCACTCGATATGGGCGTCGGCGAGATTGCCGTAGGTCGCGTCCAGCAGGGTGCGAACCTCGTCGGCGTGGCTGCCGATGACGGCTACAACGCGGGAGACGCCCGCCTTGAGCGCGGCGTCGATCACCCACGAAATCATGGGCTTGCCAAGAATCTCATGGGCGACCTTGGCATGGTTGGACTTCATACGGGTTCCCTCGCCAGCGGCGAGAATGATGGCGGTTGACTCCATATATCCCCCAGTCGTGTCGAAGCGTTTGCCGTGGGCGCATCGGCAGGCGCGGCGGTTGTTCGCAGCGCCGATGGCGCCGCATATGCAGGGGCGTGCCGCCTGCGCGTGCCGTCCCGTTGCCGCGTGCGGCTTTGCCCACGTAGGCGCGCAGGCAGCCGCATAAACCGTAGCCCTCCCCGGTTTCGCCCCCGATGATACCGCAGCGCGCGCGGGGATGGCGGAGGTGCACGGCTTTTCACGGGAACGCCCAAGGAATTCGCATGTGGATGGGACGAGCGGTGCGGGTACACTGGTCTCACGCAAGGGGCGCCCCCGCGCCCGCGGGCGGGGCAGGCGCGGCCGCCGGCCGCGCCGCTCGAGCATGTCGCTTCGGCTTTGGGCGCTCCGACGGGCACGTTCGGGGCGTGCCGCGCGGACGGCCTTGGTGGCGCGGGCCCCGGGTTTATGAGGTGGGATAGGGCCGCGGAGGCGCGGCGGTGAGGTGGTGAGGCGCATGACGAGGCGAAAGATCCCTGGCATGGGGGGAGCGGGCGATGCCGGCGCGGGCGCTGCGCATGCTGGCAAGAGGGTGCTTCGCCGCCTGGGCGGCATTGCGTGCCTTGTCGCTCTTGCGTGGACGGCGGCCGGAGTCCCGCTGGCCCATGCCTATGCTGACGGGACTGCGGGAGCGGCTACGGCAGACGGCCCCGACGACGGGTTCACGAGCGCCTACACCGCCTGGCCGGGCAATGCCTCCACGCTGACGGGCAGCATGCTTCCGGGCGCGGTGCCCGTGAGCTCGCCCCCTTTGGAGGCGCTTTTGTGGAGTTGCGACGTCACCGGGGCCCGGCGCGGCATCGATGCGATGAACGACGCTGCCCGAGACGAGGTCGCCGCTTCTGGACAATCCGACGAGCTTTTGAGCGATCGGAGCTCGACGCCGCTTGTCTTGCGACAGGTGGGCCAGGCAACCTATGCCTACGTGGTGGGCCACGACGCGGTGTACAAGCTCGACGCGTCCACCGGCGAGGAGCTCGCCCGCGCGGACCTGGGCGCCGCCTTCCCGCGTGACGGACAGGCCGCTTTCGTGGGAAGCCTGCTGGTGGTGCCTACGGCGCAGGGCGGCCTAGTCGCCTTCGACGAGGACCTCGAGCTTGCATGGGAGTCGTCCGCGCTGCCCGGGCCCGCGGTTGGCGGCACTTGGGATGCGACGTCTCAGATCGTGGGCGCGGACGGGCAGATCTTCATCGCGTTCGCGGCCGAGGGCGACGTGACGCCCGAGCATCCTGACGGGTCTGCGGAGGCGGTCCTCGCCTCGTTCGCGGACTACGACGGGAGCCTGCTGTGGACGAGCGCCTCGGTGCAGGCGGACGGCGCTGGCGCGGACGGATCCGGCAGCGCATCCGGCGACGGCGCGGCGGCCGCCCAGGACGCTGCGGCGGGGTCGTCTTCGCTTGGGGCCAGCGATTCGGACGTCCCCGAGGGCGCTGACGCGACGCCCCTGAAGGATGCTGGTGCGGCGTCCCAGACGTCCCTTCTGGCGACGTCGAACGGCATCGAGCGCTTCGGCGTCCGCCCCTCGCTCTTTCTTGCGGGCGACGATTTGCTGGTGAGCTATGGCGGAGCCGCCCTGGCGCTCGTTGATGGCCGGGATGGGAGCCTGCGTTCGCAGGTGACGCTCGACGCGCCGGTCGCGGGGCGCCTGGCCCGCGTGTACGGTGCCGGTGCGGGCGACGACGTCTTTGTGGCGGTGACGACGGGGGCGGCAGGCGCGAATGCCGGCACGGGAGATGCCGCGGCGGACGCGGACGAGCGCGCCGCCAGCTCAAGCGTGTACGTGCTCGACGTGTCGGGAGGCGCCATCGGCAGCTCCGAGCCGCTTTCCATGGGCGTCCACGTGCGGGACGTCCGTCCGGTGGTCGTGGGCGGTATCGCTTATGTCGCGTGCGACGCATCGCCAGGCGACACGCTGCTTGCGGGCGACACAGAGCTCACGGCGATCGACCTCGCCGCCTCACTCGAGGGCATCGCGTCCATCCGCGCATCGACGGACGACGAGGGTGCCGAGGCGTGCTTTGCGGCGCCCAGCGCGCCCCAGGTCGCAGGAAGCGTGGCCACGCCGAAGATCGCCGGCGGCATGCTGGCGACGGCGCGCTCGCTGCCAGACGAAGGCTCCGAGGCCGCCATCATGTATCCGGGCGTCGACGGCTCCCTCATGCGTGTGGCCTTCTCACCTGAGGAGGGCGTCTCTGCGGCCCGGGTGGACAGCCTTCGCGCCGCCGAAGTGGAGCAGACGGCCCTTGCGGCGTCTACGCCGGTGGCGAATCGGGACGGCACCATCTTCTACCAGGTCGGCGACGCGCTTCTTGCGCTTGCTCCCGATGCCGACGAGGCGGGCCCCACGGTGGTGGGCGGTTCGAACGGGCTCGACACCATCATGGGAACGCTCATCACCCTTCCCAACGGGGCGGGTCTGGGCGCAGGGGTGCTTGTTCTGGGCGCTGCCTTCGTGGCGTACTACGCGATCCGCAATCGAGGAAACCGTGCAAAGATCGACGAGGGCGTGGTCGCCTGGCGCGAGGAGCATGACGGGGGCGACGGCTCGCCTTCCGCCTCGTACGTCGAGGATTCGCGCGGGGCCGGCGGAGGCGAGGACGTCGGCGGACAAGCTTCCCAGGGCCTGGGGCGAGCCTCTGCACGAGGGGGCCGGAAGGGTCGGCGCCCATGACGGAGCGCATCCGGCACACCGCCTTCGACATGCACCATCCCGCCGTGCCCGCGACATATCTGCTCATCACGCTTTGCCTCACCATGTTCTCGATGCAGCCGGTGCTCATCGGCATCTCCTTGGTCGCGGCGCTCGTCTTTGGCTGCCTTGAGCGCGGCGCGCGCGACACCTTGCGGTCGCTGCGCTGGCAGCTGCCGCTCATCGCCCTCATCGCGATCGCGAACCCGCTGTTTTCGGCGTCTGGTTCCACCGAGCTCATGCGCATCGGGCTGCGCGCGGTGTATCTCGAGAGCGTGTGGTATGGCTGTGCGATGGGCGCGCTGTTTGTAGCGAGCATGCTGTGGTTTTGCGCCGCGGCCTCGCTGCTCCCGTTCGACAAGGTCATGGCGCTCTTTGGCAACGCGGCGCCCACGCTGGCGCTCATGGTGTCCATGTGCATGCGCCTCATCCCCAAGTTCATCCGCCAGGGCAGGCTCGTCTCTGCCGTGCAGGGCGCGATGGAGCCGGGAACATTTGGAGCGCGTGCGGCCGCAGATGCCATGCGGCTGCGCCTGCGCCTTTCGACGGTGCTGATGGGGTGGGGCATGGAGGACTCGCTCCAGACGGCAGACGCGATGCGCGCGAGAGGGTGGGGCGCTGCCGGTCGGCGCAGCACCTACACGCGCTATCGCTTCACCGCGACGGATGCCGCGGCCCTGGTCGTGCTCGCGCTGGCGGGGTCGTTCGTTGCCGCGCTTGCCGTTGCCGCGACGGCGCAGTTCTCGTTCTATCCCACAACAACCAGGCTCGTTGTGTGGTGGGGCTACCTGCCGTATGCTCTGTGGATGTTTGTTCCGACGACGTTGCACCTGCGCGAGGCAAGGAGGTTGAGATGAGCGATGTCTGCGCGCTTGAGATGCGCGGCCTCTCCTTCACCTATCCCGGCCTCAGCCGCCCCGTGCTGCGCGACGTGTCGTGGCGCGTGCCCGAGGGCGCCTTCGCGCTGCTCGTGGGAGGGACCGGGTCGGGCAAGTCGACGCTGCTGTCGCTCGCCAAGCGCGAGATCGCGCCCGCAGGCGACAGGACGGGCGAGGTGCTCGTGTTCGGCCGTTCGACCGATGCCCTCTCGGACGAGGAGGCCGCCCGCTCCGTGGGCTACGTCTTTCAAAGTCCTGACAACCAGATCGTGTGCGAGACCGTCTGGCACGAGATGGCCTTTGGGCTCGAGAACTTGGGCACGCCGCAGGACGAGATGCGGCGCCTGGTGGCAGAGACCAGCTATTTCTTTGGGATGGACGAGTGGTTCCATCGCGAGACCGACACGCTGTCCGGCGGACGCAAGCAGCTCCTTGCGCTGGCGTCCACCCTCGTCATGCAGCCGCGGCTGCTGCTGCTCGACGAGCCGACGGCCCAGCTCGACCCCATTGCCGAGAAGAACTTCCTGCACGCGCTCTTTCGCGTGAACCGCGAGCTGGGGTGCACCGTCGTGGTGGCGACGCATGCCCCCCGCGCGATGGTCGACTACGCGACCTGCGCCTTCGAACTTGTCGACGGCCGCCTGCGCGACGTGGGAGACCTCGACGCCATGCGGCGCCGCGAGGCGCTTTTCGTCGACGCCCGCGCCTCCGCCGAGCGCGATGGCGAGGCGGACGGAGGCGCGCGGGACGATTCCGGCCTGGATGCCGTCGGACGCTGTCCGGGGCACGCCGAAGGGCGGCCGCGGCCTGGGGTGCGCGATGGGGGCGTGCCGGGCGGGATGCGCGGCGAGCCTGCCGTCGAGTTGGAGCGGGCGTGGTTTCGCTACGAGCGTGATTCCGGCTGGGTGCTGCGCAACCTGGATATCGAGGCGCGCCGCGGCGGCATCCACGCGCTGGTGGGCGGGAACGGCTGCGGGAAGTCGACCCTCTTGTCCATCATGGCGGGCGTGCTCAAGCTTCAGCGGGGCGGCCTTCGCGTGCCTCGGCAGCGGCGGGCGATGCTTCCGCAGGACCCGCGTGCCCTCTTTGTCGCGGAGACCGTCTCCGACGAGCTCATGGAATGGTCGCGCGCCGCGGGCTACGGACGCTCCGACGCCGACGGCATGCTGGAGCGGATCGGCCTCGGGGGTCTGGGCGACAGGCATCCCTATGACCTCTCCGGCGGCCAGCAGCAGCTGCTGGCGCTGGGCAAGGTGCTGCTCGTGCGGCCCGAGTTGCTGCTGCTCGACGAGCCGACCAAAGGGCTCGACCTCGCTTCTCGCCGGATTGTCGCGCGCCTGCTCGACGACATGCGCAAGGAGGGGGCGTCGGTCGTCATGGCGACGCATGACCTGGATGTCGTGGAGCAGCTCGCCGATACCGTTTCGATGATATTTGACGGCGAGGTCGCCTCGACCGCGCCTGCCAAGGAGTTCTTCCGTGGAAACGTCTACTACCGCCCCTGAGAATCCGGGCCGCTGCGCGCGCCTGCTCCGCCATCTGGAGGTTCCGGCGCTGTTTGCGGTTCCGGCCGCCATGCTCGCCTGCGCCGCGGCGGGCCTCGCCCAGTCTGCGTTGCTGCTGCTTGTCGTCGTGGGCCTGGTGGTTGGGCTGTTCTTTGCTGGCTACGAGGCGAGCCGGCCGGCGCTGAGGCAGATCATGCCGACCCTGGTGCTGGCGTCGCTTGCGGCGGCGGGGCGCGTGCTCTTTGCGGCGGTGCCCGACTTCAAGCCGGTTTCTGCGATCGCCATCATCGCGGGGGCGGTCCTCGGGCGTAGGAACGGATTCATGGTGGGCGCGCTCGCCGCCCTGACGAGCAACTTCTTCTTTGGCCAGGGCATGTGGACGCCTTGGCAGATGTACGCCTGGGGCCTTGTGGGGTACATGGGCGGCGTTCTGGCCGATGCCGGCGCTTTCCGCCGCCGTGGCGGGCGCGTCGCCATGGTCCCGCTGCTCGGATGGGGGTTTGCCTCGGGTCTGGTGTACGGCGCGGTGATCAACCTCTACGACGTGGTCGCCTTTGTCCAGCCGCTGACATGGCCCGGCGCCGTCGCGCGCGTGGCCGCGGCGCTGCCGTTTGACCTCATGCACGGGGCAGCGACCGTCGTGTTTTTGGGGGCGCTGTACGTCCCGTGGACCCGTCGGATCGAGCGGGTCGTTCGGAAGTTCGACCTAAGGGGCTAGGTGGACGTTTGGGGACGGGGTCGTTCGAACCACTTTGGCTTGAGCCATCCCGCCTAAGGGCCGGCGCGTCTGGCGCGGGCGTCGGGCTCGCCCCAAGCGACCGGCGCCTTGAGCCGCGGGTCAAGACACGTCGTTCGCATGGTGCAAAACGCCCCGCCCGCACGGACCCGCCCGGATCGCTCATCCGGCTAGCCCGCTCGCGTTGAAGGCGGCTCCGTCCCAGGGCCTGTCCCTGCTTTGACAGACCGTGAATAGCTTCTGAAAATGTGGGGTATACCAGTACCATATTGAAGCCGGTGGGGGATGTGGTTGGACCGCGCTATGGCATGTTGTGCGCACCCTCAGTTGCTCCTCAAGCGTCTTATAACGATCGGCGCGGGCTCTGCCTCGAGGACAGGACCCGCGTTTTGCCGAGGCGACGTCAGGCCTCGTTTGCGCCTTGTCGGTGTTCGCGTGCCGTGCATGCTCGTTTTGCTGACGTCTATCTGAGCATCGGCTGCTGCGTCGTGCCGCCACGGTAGGCCTCGCAGCGCATCCTCGACAGCCAGCACGCTCGCCCCAACCTGTTCGGAGGTTCCATGCACGGAGAGACCATTCTGCTCATGACATTTGTGTTCGCGCTCGTCGCCGCGTTTGTCGGCGGCCTTGTGGCGCGGGCGTTGCGCCTGCCTCCCATCGTGGGCTATCTGCTGGGAGGGCTCGTGGTGAGCCCGCTTACCCCCGGCTTCATCGGGGACTCGGACGCCATGAACCAGCTTTCCGAGGTGGGCGTCATGTTCATGATGTTCAGCACGGGCCTTCACTTCTCGCTCAAAGACCTCTTCGAGGTGAAGGGCATCGCGATCCCCGGCGCCATTCTGCAGATCGTCGCCGGCACGCTTGCCGGCTACGCGCTGGCCATGGCATTTGGCTGGTCGCCCGAGGCGGGAATCATGCTGGGGCTCTCGGTGAGCATCGCCTCCACCGTGGTCCTCATCAAGAACCTCACCGACGCCGGGCTCTACCAAAGCCATGGCGGGCGCGTCGCCACGGGCTGGCTCATCGTGGAGGACCTTGCCACCGTGGTGATTCTGGTGGTGCTGCCGGTGGTGTTTGGTCCGGGCGAGGTCTCGGGCCCGGCGCTTGCCGCGGGCCTAGCCGAGGCGCTCGTCAAGACGGTGGCCTTCGTGGCGATCATGCTGGTCGTGGGATCGCGCGTGCTTCCCTGGCTGCTCTCCCGTATCGCGCGCTTCTGCCCGAGCGAGCTCTTCCAGCTCGCCGTGGTGGTCATTGCGCTCGGCACCGCCATGGCGGCATCGCTGCTCTTCGACCTTTCGGTGGCGCTCGGCGCCTTCCTCGCCGGCGTGGTGGTGAGCGGCTCCAAGCTCTCGCACCGCGTCGCCGCCGAGGCGATTCCCTTTAAAGACCTGTTCTCCATCATTTTCTTCGCCTCGGTGGGCATGAGCGTGAACCCCGCGACGCTGGCTGCGCACCTGCCCGAGCTCGTGGCCCTCGTGGCGCTCATCATCGTGGGCAAGTGGCTCATCAACATGGTGCTCGGAACGCTGCTCTCGGCCGGCCTGCACACGACGCTCACCGTGGCCGCCGGCCTCTCGCAGATCGGAGAGTTCTCGTTCATCATCGGGCAGACGGGCATGGCCCTCGGAATCCTCTCCCCTGACCAGTACAGCATCATTCTGGGCGGAGCCGTGGTGTCGATCGCGCTCAACTCATTTGCCTTCAAGGGCATCGAGCCCATCGAGCGGTGGATGAGCTCCCGCGCGCGCCTTTCGGCGCTGTATGAGCGGCATGTGCACCACGTTGCCCCGCCGGCAGAAGACCTTCACGACCACGTCGTGGTGGTCGGCTACGGACATGCCGGCCGCTGCGTGACCGAGGTGCTCAAGAACCTCGAGATTCCGTGCCTGGTGGTCGAGCGCGAGCTGCAGGTCGCCGAGGAGGCCGAGGCGGACGGCTTCAGCGTGCTCGTGGGCGACGCCGCGAACTCCGAGATCTTGGAGCATGCGCACCTGGCGGGCGCGCGGGTCATGGTGATCGCGAGCCACGGCGACGCGACCGCCGAGCTCATCGCCCGCGACGCGCGCGAGCTGGCTCCGGGCCTTCGCATCGTGACGCGCGCCGAGGGCGAGGACGGGGTCGCTGCGCTCGTGGCCGCCGGCGCAGACGAGGTCGTTCGTCCCGAGCTCGAGGGCGGCATCGAGCTCATGCGCCATACGCTGCTCGACCTGGGGTATCGACCCAAGCAGATACAAGGTTATGCGAACGACCTGCGTGCAAGCGGCTACGAGGCGCTCGGCGACGGCGCCCAGGGCAAGCGCATGCACGCCTTTGAGCGCCTGCTGGCCTCGCTTGCCGATGTAGACCTGCATTGGGTCGCGGTGGGCGAGATGTGCCCGCTTGCGGGCTGCACCTTGGCGCAGCTCGACCTTAGGGCACGCACCGGTGCCAACGCCGTCGCGCTGCGCCGCGGGGAGGGGATGGAGCTTTTCCTGGATGCCTCGACGGTGCTCAAGGCCGGCGACTACGTGGGGCTCATCGGTACCGCCGACGCTCTCGAGGCTGCGGAGAGGCTGCTTGCCGCCTAGGGGCCGACCGCCGCACCCCGAAACCCGCCTAGGGGCCGACCGCCGCTCCTCGAAACTTGTGTAGCAACATGGACGCTCGGAAACATCTTCTTATGCAGAACGGCCGCTAAGGGTCCTCACAAGGCACCTTAGCGGCCATATTGCTAAAGAAGTTGTTCCAAAGCGTCCATTTTGCATAAGAAGCCTTGCGTCGCCAACCTTGTTGCGCCTGGGACGCAGGCATTTCTGACATGCCGCCGGGCCTCCCTCGGCGGCATGTCAGGTGCCCGGTGCCCGCTACAGCTCGATGGTGAGCTCCACGGGGCAGTGGTCCGAGCCAAATATGTCGCTGCGGATGGTGGCGGAGCGGATGCGGTCGCGTACCGAGTCGCTCACCAAGAAGTAGTCGATGCGCCAGCCCGTGTTGTTCTTGCGGGCGTTGAATCGATAGCTCCACCAGCTGTAGGCGCCGGTCTCGTCGGGGTGCAGGTAGCGGAAGGTGTCGGTGAAGCCGGCGTCCAGAAGCTCGCTGAACTTGCCGCGCTCCTCGTCGGAGAAGCCGGCGTTGCCGCGGTTGGTCTGGGGGTTCTTGAGGTCGATTTCCTCATGTGCCACGTTGAAGTCGCCGCAGGTGACCACGGGCTTGCCGGTTTCCTCTTCAAGTCCCTTGAGGAAGGCTCGGTAGGCGTCGTCCCAGGCCATGCGCGTATCGATGCGCGCGAGCTCGTTCTGGGCGTTGGGGGTGTATACGTCCACAAACCAGAACCGGTCGAATTCAAGTGCGCACACGCGTCCCTCGGTGACGGCCGTGGCGACGAGCTCGTTGCCGTAGGCGTAGGGGAGGAGGCTGTCGGCGCGGCGCACCGAGAGCGGCTCTTCGCGCGTAAAGACCGCCGTGCCGGAATATCCCTTGCGCTCGGCGTAGCTCCACACCTGGTGATAGCCCGGAAGGTCGATCTCTACCTGGCCTTCTTGCAGCTTGGTTTCCTGCAGGGCGAGGATGTCCGCGTCGAGCGACTCGGCGATCTCGATGAAGCCGGGGTCTTTCTTGAGCACCGCGCGCAGGCCGTTGACGTTCCATGAGGCGAACGCATAGGTGCGGGCGGGGGAGGTGGCGTCGGACATGGAGGACTCCTTTGTCGGGAGGGTGTATCGTGCTTGGTTGGGATGGTACCCGACGCACCATGTTCCGTCCATGCGGCGGGCCAGCCCAAGCGTACGTTTGCCGCAGGGATGTAAAGGAGCCGCCACATGAGCGCAACGCATGCCATATCAGATGTCTCCGAGGCCCAGCACGCGCTGGAGCGCCTGTTTGCCTCGCACAGCCATGCCGTCTTCTTCGGGGGAGCCGGCGTCTCCACGGCGAGCGGCATCCCCGACTTTCGAAGCGTCGACGGCCTGTACCACCAGCATTTTGCCTATCCGCCCGAGACCATGCTCTCTCACACGTTCTATGTCGAGCATCCGTCGGAGTTCTTCTCGTTCTATCGCGAGCGGATGATCGCCCTCGATGCCAAGCCGAACCAGGCGCATCGAAAGCTCGCCGAGCTCGAGCTTCGGGGCAGGCTGGATGCCGTGGTCACGCAGAACATCGACGGCCTGCACCAGGCGGCGGGCTCAAAGCGGGTGTACGAGCTGCACGGCTCGGTGCATCGCAACGTATGCCAGTCGTGCGGGGCGGTCTATGGCGCGAAGTGGGTCGTGGCGCGAGAGCACGAGGACGCGGGCGGCGTGCCGGTGTGCCCTGCGTGCGGCGGGCGCATCAAGCCCGACGTGGTGCTATATGAGGAGCCGCTGAGCGAGAACGTCCTGATGGGTGCGGTCGACGCCATTGCATCGGCGGATCTGCTGGTCGTGGGCGGAACGTCGCTCGTGGTGTATCCGGCGGCGGGGCTCATCCGCTATTTCGGCGGCGACGCCCTCGTCATCGTGAACCGGGACCCCACGCCGCAAGACGCGCTCGCGGACGTTGTGATCTCCTGCGACATCGCCCAGGCGTTTGACTTCTAGCGGGGCGGCGAGGTCCTCGCCGGGCCGTGTTCGCATCGCGTTCTCGGCAGGGGCCATATCTGCCCCGATGCCATAGCGATTTGCCGTCTATCCTGCATATTCCTACCAAGGAGCGATAATTTTGTCCTCCTGCCGCCGCAGCGTGACCAATGCCGCGATAGTTGCCCCATGCTCTGCATGACGGGCGCGGCGCCCCGATGGCGCCGCAGGTCACCTGCGTGAATGGGAGGCAACATGGCACAACAGCGAGAGCCGCGTATCGATTGGCGGACAGGCGCGGAGGTGTCGGGGCTGCGGCAGAAGGGCTCACGGCGCAAACCCAGGCCCTCTTCGGAGCTCTCGCGCGTCGAGCAGGACTCCTACCTGGACACCTATCTAGCGCGATGCCGTAACGAGCGAAGGCTCGACGACAAGACCATCAAGGCGTACAGCTGCGACATTAGCCAATGCATCGAGTGGCTTGCCGACATGGGCGGGGCCATAGACCGCGAAGGGCTGCGGGCATACATGGCGCATCTGAATGCCAACCACGCCGCGAGCACGGTAAGGCGCAAGCTCGCGTCGATTCGCGCTTGGACCCGCTGGCTCAAGCGCGAGCAATATATAGAGATGAGCCCGTTCGAGGAGCTCGAGGTCAACATTCGCCAGCCGTTGCTGCTGCCGCGCATCATTCGGCCCGCAGAGCTCAAGCGCATCCTGGACGTGGACTCGAGACGTCTCATGCTGGCGCGCAGGAAGCGCAAAGGGGGCCATACCGTGCACGAGGCCGACCTCGCCCTGCGGGACCAGGCGATCCTAGAGCTCTTGGTGGCAACGGGCATTCGCGTGTCGGAGCTCTGCGCGCTCAATATGGACAGCGTGGACATGTCGTCGCAGCAGCTGCGCATCTTCGGCAAAGGCTCGAAGGAGCGCGTGATGATCCTGGGGTCAAAGACCACGCGGGAGGTGCTCGAGAGCTATCTGGAGGACCGGCAGGACGAGCTGAGCCCATGGTGCGTTCCAAAAACAAACGCACTCTTTTTAAATAGGGCGAGAAGGCGGATAACCGATCAGGCGGTGCGCAGGATCATATTCAAGCGGACCAAGGAAGCAGGCGTGCCCACGCATATCACCCCGCACATGTTTCGCCACTCGTTTGCGACGGCGCTGCTCGAGGAGGACGTGGACATCCGATACATACAGAAGCTGCTGGGACACAGCTCGGTGAAGACGACGGAACGTTACACATATGTTTCATCGGCAAAGCTGCGCGAGATCATGGAACAACACAATCCGCGCGATGTGTTGGAAGAAGAGGTCGGAATGCGCTAGACGCGGGGGCAGTTGGTGTGCAAAAACACAAAGATGATGGTCAGGAAGCGAAAAATAAATCAACATGTTGTGTTTGCAGGGAGAAAAATGGGCTATTATGCACAAGGTACAACCGCGCAAAGAGGTATGCCGAAGGGCGTACCAGCGGACCTCTCAGTATCAAAATCGCAGCTACATATGTGAAGAGGGGCGATAAAACTGGGCCATGAAATCAAAAAGAAGTGGACAAAGAGCAAAACGGTGTTAGACTAACTTACACCGGTGGAGCTTAGTCTGCCGTCGTGGCCATTTTTGCCGTATGGCTAGAAGAACCGCGATAAAAGGACTAAACTCTATAACTGGCGATTATCTGTTCCTTATGGAAGGAGAAAGACGTATGACAGCTTGCGTCAAGAACCATTCGAAGAGGGTGGCCCTGGCGATCTCCGCGTCGCTCGTGGGCGCGCTCAC
>NZ_JACJKQ010000020.1 GCF_016901575.1 Enorma phocaeensis | reverse complement strand
AGGCACGCCCTCATGCAGGAAGGATAGCTGCTCAAAAACCACCGCTCAGACCGCGAGCTCATGCTGCTCAATTCCCGATGCACATTCTGCTCAAAACTACTTGACTAAACACAGGCATATCCCACATAGCGGGCCTTGCGCGGCTCGCCCACTAGCTTCGCGATCTGGCCATAGGTCGCGACCATGCCCTCGGGAATCTGCTCGACGGCATCGTATACGCGCTCAAAGAACCCTGCTTGATCCATATGCCCCTCCCTGCTGCCCCTCCATTGTAGCAAGGCGCGCAGGGAATGCCCCTGCATCGGCATGTTGCCCGGGGCGGGGTCGCCGCATGGCGTCACGCTCCGCCATCGCCTGCAGCCCCGTCGCGGCGCGTCGTCCGACGCCCCGTGCCCTCCAACAGGTAAGCCATAGCTAACTTATGGAGGAGCTATGGAGGCGGCGATTCACACGCTGGAGGGCGCAGTAGTTTACTATAGTTAACTCAGCGACGGAGAAGGCTCCAGGCGATGAAAAAAGCCGACTCCGCCGGGTTTGAATCGCATCCCTCCCCTCTGTGCGATCAACGGCAAAACTCAGAGAGCGGCCCGCCATGTGTTAGGCGGGCCGCTCTCTGTCTATGCGATGTATGGCGCGACGCATCGCGCCGCCTGTGGCCTAGAGGCGATGCTCGGGCTCGATGACGCGGCGCACCAGCTCGGGGAAGGCCCCGTCGCGGCCCGTGGTGTCGAGCACGAGGTCGCAGACCGGGCGCACGTCGTCGGTGACGTTGGCGACGCCCACGCCCAGGCCCGCCATCTCGATCATGGCCTGGTCGTTGGCGGAGTCTCCCACGCCGATGGTGTCGGCAGCGTCGATGCCGAGCAGCTCGGCGAGGTGCAAAAGGCCCGTGCCCTTGTTCACGCCGGCGGGGACAAACTCGACATAGCGCTGCGAGGAATAGGTGATGTCCACGAGCCGGGGGTCGAGCTTGGGGCGAAGCTCGGCGCCCAGGCGCTTGACGACGTCGAAGTCGGAGTTCATGTAGAGGATCTTGACGAGGTCCTCGTCCCCCACGAAGTCGAGCGAGTCGACGGAATCCTCGAGCTCGATCACGCCGGTGATGTTGCGCACGTAGCGCGCCTCCTCGGGCGGGAGGAACTGCGTGAAGATCTTGCCGCTGGGCGTGTAGATGTGCATGGCGATGCGGTGCTCGACGCCGTAGCGGTAGAGGAACTCCACCGACGCCCGGTCCATGGTCGTGCTGAGCACGGGCTCGGGGTCGCCGTAGCGGTTGATGAAGCCGCCGTTGTAGGAGATGACGTAGGAGCCCTCGAGAAGGCTCTGGTCGATGTCGGCGAAGTTGGACATGATGGACTGATAGGGGCGTCCCGAGCTGGGCACGAACAGCACGCCGAGCTCGCGCATGCGGCGCAGCGCCTCGACGTTTGCCTGCGGGATGAGGTGGTCGTCATCGAGGAACGTCTCGTCCATGTCACTGGCAACCAGGCGATACATGGGGATTCCTTTCTAAAAGCGGGACGGCGGGCGCGAAGGTGCGGCGGGGGGCGGGGTCGTGGGCCTAGTACACCATGCCCATGGCCTCGCGCACCTCGGCGAGCGTGGCCTCGGCGATCTCGTTGGCGCGGCGGTTGCCCTCGGCAAGCACGTCCTTCACGTAGCCGAGGTCGTTCTCATACTGGTGACGACGCTCGCGAATGGGCTCAAAGTAGCTGTTCACGGCCTCGGTCACATACTTCTTGAGCGTACCCGAGCCGCCCATGCCGATCTCCTCGGCGATCTCTGTCTCGGTGCGGCCGGTGCAGATGGCGGCGGTGGAGAGCAGGCCCGAGACGCCGGGGCGTGCCTCGGGGTCGAAGGTGATCATGCGCTCGGAGTCGGTCTGGCTCTTCTTGATGCGCTTGGCGGTCTCCTCGGGCGTCATGGAGATGGAGATGGCGTTGCCGTAGGACTTCGACATCTTGCGGCCGTCGAGGCCCGGCAGCAGCGGCGTGTCGGACAGCAGCGCGTCGACCTCGGGGAAGACCTTGCCAAAGCGGTTATTGAAGCGGCGGGCGATGAGGCGGGTGAGCTCGATGTGCGGCAGCTGGTCGCGGCCGACGGGCACCACGTTGCCCTTGCAGAACAGGATGTCGCAGGCCTGGTGCACCGGATAGGTGAGCAGAAGACCGGTGAGCTCGTGGCCGGAGGCCTCCATCTCGGCCTTGACGGTGGGGTTGCGCTGCAGCTCGGCCTCGGAGACGAGCGAGAGGAAGGGCAGCATGAGCTGGTTCGCCGCCGGCACCGCGGAGTGCGCGTAGATCATGGTCTTGTCCGGGTCGATGCCGCAGGCGAGGTAGTCCATGACCATGTTGTAGACGTTGTCCTGGATGTGCTCGGTGGTGTCGCGGTCGGTGATGACCTGGTAGTCGGCGATGAGCACGCTTGTGTTCACGCCCATGTTCTGCAGCTCCACGCGGCCCTTCAGCGTACCGAAGTAGTGGCCCAGGTGCAGGCGTCCGGTGGGGCGGTCGCCCGTGAGCATGCGATAGTTCTCGGGATGCTGCGCGAGGTCGGCGCGAATCTCGTCGCTGCGCTTCTGCGCGGTCTCGTAGCTGCGGTCGTTCGGCATGGTCTCTCCGTTCGTGGTCGTGGTACAGGGTTCGTGCTTGGTCGCCCTGACGGGCAGAAGGTAGCAGGTCTCGCTCCGGCGCCGCCCGCATCTATCCGCCGGCCGTCTTGGACGGCTCGGATGCCCGGGCGGGGCGTCGGGCGCTCATGAGGGCTCGTGCGTCACTTCTTGAAGTGGCGCGGCGCGTGAGAGCCTCGCGAGCGCGGGCTGTGCTTGCGCCGCCATCGCTCGTGCTCGCGGCGGTCCTCCTCGACGGCCTCGATGAACCCGGTGTCGTCGGGGGTGACGATCTCGTCCTCGTGGGTCTTGGGGTTGTAATGGTGGCGCAGCACCGGCTCAAACAGGTGCAGGCGGATGGCGAAGGCGGCCGAGCAGGCAAGCAGCACGAGGAAGATCACGATGCGCAGCTCGATGCCGACCTGGTTGATGGCGGCGGCCCCCAGGGAGAGCAGGATGCACCAGGCATAGATGAGCAGCACCGCCTGGCGCTGGTCGTAGCCCTCCTGGATGAGGCGGTGGTGGATGTGGCCCTTGTCGGCCTGGCCGATGCTCACGTGGGCGCGCATGCGGCGGATGATGGCGGAAAACGTGTCGATGATGGGCACGCCCGCCACGATGAGCGGGATGATGAGGGAGGTGAGGGCTGCGGTGCGCGACACGTTGAGCAGCGAGATGGTGCCGAGCGAGAAGCCGAGCAAAAGCGACCCCGAGTCTCCTAAGAAGATGCTCGCCGGATGGAAGTTGTAGCGCAAAAAGGCCAGGCAGCAGCCGACGAGCGCGATGGCGAGCGCCGCGGCGTCGACGCGGCCGGCAAGCAGGGCGAACGAGAACATGCTCACCGCGGCGATGCAGGAGATGCCCGTTGCAAGCCCGTCGAGGCCGTCGACCAGGTTGATGATGTTGCTGTAGGCGACGAGGTAGAGCACGGTGATGGGGTAGGCCACCCAGCCCAGCTGGATGTAGCCGGCGTCGAACGGGTCGACGATGGAGTGGATCACCATGCCGCTCGCCACGGCGCATGCGGCGGCGACGATCTGCCCGGCGAGCTTGACCTTGGGACGCAGCTGCACCACGTCGTCGACGGCGCCCGTGAGAAACACGAGCAAGAACGACAGGCCGAGCAGGGGATAGTTGATACTCATGCTGGGATGGGGCACAAACACCGGCGGCCATCCCCAGTACCAGGTGCCGAGCAGCTGGACGATGAGGGCGACGACAAGGCCCGCGAGCACAGCGACCCCTCCCATGCGGGGGATGGGCGTGGTGTTGATGCGGCGCTTGGAGGGATAGTCGACCGCGTCGAGCTTGATGGCGAGGTGCCTCACCGCCGGAACCAGCGCATAGGTGGTCACAAAGGCGGCGAGCGCGATACATATGTAAGGCAGGTACTGCTGCATGTGCGAAAACCGCCGTCTTGGTCGTGGACTGTACTGCGTCGCGCGGCAGGAGCTGCCGTCGCGACATACGACCATACATGATACTCGACCAAGGCCCTCCCACAGGGTGTCCGGGCGCGTCACCACCCGGATACCATGGGGCGATGCGGGCGCGTGGGCGCGGCGTCGCGTCTGCCCGCCTTGGGTGCCCGGCGGCGTTTTGCGCCCTTGTCTGGCACGGGGTCCAAGCGAGGGTATCCCCACTAAGCCGATGGGGCATAAAATATGGCTATTTACATGGGAAAATGAATGATTGGAACGTCACGTGTCCACGTCCCATCATCCGACAGGCGCATCGAGAAGTCAAGACTGGTATTCGATTTCGGGCGGTTTATGATAAAGATGTTCCGCCCCCTGCGGAGCAACTGGGTGAACCGTCGCGTTTTTCTAGGGAGCCCACACAGTCGCATTCAGTACAGGTATCCTTCGTTGTTAAGGACGCTGGAAGAGGCGATGAGGGCACCCACCTTGTAGAGGTGGGTTCATTTACGTGAAGCAGGGGGCGGTCTTTTTGTGCGCGGGCCCCGTTGCGCAAGCTGGGCGGGCCCCGGCGCACTTCTCCTTGGCTACAACGAAATCGGTGCGTGCTCAGACGGGCGTCGCTTGCGGCGCCCGCTTCGCGATGCATCTGCTCTCCGCGCATGCGGAGCCGGCTTCGCTACACCGTGCTGCGCACGGCGGTGTCGTGGAAGCAGAAGGTGTCCGGGCGGTGGCGCGAGGTGGTGTATTCGAACATGTTGCCCTTGCTGTCGAAGGTCTGGCTCGTCATGACGGCGAGATAGCCGAAGCCCTCGATGTCGAGCAGCTCCCGGTCATGCTCGGTGGCGGGCTCGACCGTGATGGTGCGCTTCGTCGACGCCGGCCCGGCGGCGCCCAAGGTGATCGCCTACGAGCGCGTGCTCGAAGACGCGCCCGCGGGGCAGCCGAAGCGCCTGCTCGTGCTCTGCTCGTTTGACGACGAGCCGTGCGCGGTGCGCCTCTCGGGCGCGGCGGCGGAGGGCCTCGGCGACGCGGGCGTGCTTCTGGGGACCTACCCCAAGCAGCTGATCGACCCCGTGAGCGGCATGGTGGCGCTCCACGCCTTCGAGGCGCTCGTGCTCGCCTGGTAGCAGGAGGACGCCCCGGCAGAAGACAAGTGCATCAAGGCGCGAGCTCGTTGTGCGCCGTTTGGCCCGAGTGCTATACTCGACCGCGTACAGAGGGGAGCTGGAGGAGTCTGGCTGAGAGGAAGCCCCGCGCGCCCGGCGCGCACCGCTTCGACCCAAAACCTGATCCGGGTAATGCCGGCGTAGGGAACTCGCGCGAAGCGCATATCGAAGCCCCTACGGAGACGAGGGGCTTTTTTCTGCCCCGGGAAGGAGACGTCATGGAGGCCAGTGTCGCGATCCAGGTGCTGCCGCAAAACGTTGGGGGCGACGAGGAGGTCTGCCGCATCGTCGACGAGGCGATCGCCTACATCCAGTCCAAGTTCCCCGACGCCTACGTGGGGCCGTTCGAGACCGCCATCGAGGGCGACTACGACCTGTGCATGGAGGTGCTCGCCGAGGTGAACCGCATCGTGGTGAAGGCCGGTGCGGACAAGGTGGCGACCTACGCGAAGATTTTCTACGCCCCCGAGCAGGGGCTGCTCACCACCGAGCAGAAGGTTGGAAAGTACCATGAGCACGAGGCATAAAGCCTCCGCCACGCCTTCGCCTGAGAAGGGGAGCGAGGCCCGCTCGACCGCGTCTGTACGGCCAGGCGCCCCGCGCCGCGCCGCGCGCCCGGGCGTGCTCGCCTCTGCCGCGGCTCCCGTGACCGTGGTCGCGCTGGTCTGCATCTGGCAGCTCGTATGCTCGCTCGGGCTCGTGCCGTCGTTTCTGCTGCCGAGCCCCGTGGCGGTGGTCCAGGCGCTCGTGGGCGACTGGCAGCTGCTGGCGGGCCATGCGGTGACCTCGCTTGCCGAGGCGGCGCTCGGCCTGGGCGCAGGCATCGCGCTCGGCTTCGGGGCGGCGGTGGTCATGGATCGCTTCGAGCTCGTGTACCGGGCGTTCTACCCGCTCGTGGTGCTCACCCAGACCATCCCCACGGTCGCCATCGCGCCGCTTCTGGTGCTGTGGTTTGGCTACGGCATGCTGCCGAAGGTAGTGCTCATCGTGGTGTCGACGTTCTTTCCCATCACCGTGGGCCTGCTCGACGGCTTCCGCTCGGTCGACCCCGACGTCATCGACCTCATGCGCTCCATGGGGGCGAGCCGCGCGCAGATCATGCGCCACGCCAAGCTGCCGGCCTCCCTGCCGCATTTCTTCTCCGGCCTCAAGATCTCTGCCGCCTACGCCATCGTGGGCGCGGTGATCGCCGAGTGGCTGGGCGGCTTCTCAGGCCTGGGCGTGTACATGACCCGCGTGCGCAGCGCGTATGCCTTCGACAAGATGTTCGCCGTGATCCTGCTCATCTCGGCGCTCTCGCTCGTGCTCATGCGGGTGGTCGAGGTCGTGCGCCGCGCCGCCATGCCCTGGGAGCGTCCGGAGCGTGCGCGCCGCGACCGGTAAGGGTCGCCTGCCGCGTCGCCAGGCGTCGCCGGCACTGCTCGGCTGCCCGGGCGTGCTCGCGGCACCCGCCCGCCATAGAAGCCCCCGCCTTGCGCGTGAGACGCGCCCTCGCCGCTCGCGCGCCGTACCGTCGCCGTTTTTGCGGCGTCATATTCTGATGACAGAAAGGATTCTCATGAATCGCATTCATACGCTTGGTTCCCGCTCGATCTCGCGCCGCTCGTTTGTCCGCGGCGGCCTTGCCGGCCTCGGCCTTGCCGGCGCCGCCGCGCTTGCGGGCTGCACGGGCTCCAATGCACCCGCGGGCTCTTCCACCTCGGATTCCGGCCTTAAGAAGGTCACCTTCGCCCTGGACTGGACGCCCAACACCAACCACACGGGCGTCTACGTCGCCTCCGCTCGCGGATACTACAAGGACGCGGGTCTCGAGGTCGAGATCGTCCAGGCGCCCGAGAACGGCGCCGACGCGCTCGTCGCCACCGGCGAGGCGGGCTTCGGCGTGTCGTTCCAGGACACCATGGCCACCTATGTGTCGAGCGACAGCCCGCTGCCGGTGAGCGCCGTCGCGGCCATCATCCAGCACAACACCTCCGGCATCATCAGCCGTAAGGAGAAGGGCATCACGAGCCCCGCCGGCATGATGGACCACACCTATGCGACGTGGGAGATGCCGATCGAGCAGGGCGTGATCCAGCGCTGCGTGGAGGCCGACGGCGGCGATTTCTCGCGCGTGCAGATGGTGCCCTCGACCGTCACCGACGAGGTCACGGCGCTCCAGACCGACCAGGTCGACAGCATCTGGATCTACTGGGCGTGGGCCGGCGTGAAGTGCGACCTCGCCGGGCTCGACACCAACTACTTCGCCTTTGCCGACATCGACCAGGTCTTCGACTTCTACACGCCAGTGATTATTGCCAACAACGACCTCATCGACTCCGACCCCGATACGGTGCAGGCCTTTGTGGACGCCACCCGCCGCGGCTACGAGGACGCCATCTCCGACCCCGACGGCGCCGCCGAGGCGCTGCTCGAGGGCGCGCCCGAGCTCGACCGCGAGCTCGTGGTGGCGAGCCAGGAGTATCTGGCCGACCAGTACCAGGCCGACGCCGAGCAGTGGGGCAAGATCGACCAGGACCGCTGGGACGCCTTCTTTGGATGGGTGGGAGACCAGGGCTTTGCCCCCGCGATCGATGCGGGCGCGGGCCTCAACCTCGACTTCATCTAGGATTGACGATTGGCGGCGGGCGCGTCCGCGATATGGCGCGCCCGCCTACGCGGGCAGCGGTGAGGCCTACGTCGTCCGCTGCAGGTGACGGTCGGGGCGCCGCCCCGGTGAAGAAGGAGGTCGTGCATGGCGCGTCTTCAGGTTGAGGATGTGACCGTGTCCTTTGGGGGCATGACGGTTCTTGACGGCGTGAGCCTTGACGTCGAATCGGGAAAGGTTGCGTGCCTGCTGGGGCCTTCGGGCTGCGGCAAGACCACGCTCTTCCATGTGGTCGCAGGGCTCACCGCGCCGGATCGCGGGCGCGTGCTGCTCGATGGGCGCGACATCACCGGCGTGCCCGGACAGCTTGCCTACATGCTGCAAAAAGACCTGCTGCTGCCCGAGAAGACCATCCTCGACAACGTGAGCCTGCCGCTCGTGCTGCGCGGCGTGCCCCGCGCCGAGGCGCGCGGGCAGGCGGGCGAGCTGCTCGACACCTTCGGGCTCGCCGGCACGGGCGACCGCTGGCCCTCGGAGCTCTCGGGCGGCATGCGCCAGCGCGCGGCGCTGCTGCGCAGCTACCTGTTCTCGCAGGAGTTCATGCTGCTCGACGAGCCCTTCTCGGCGCTCGACGCCTTCACCAAGGGCGACATGCACACCTGGTTTCTGGGCGTGGCGGAGCGCTTCGGCACCACGGCGCTCGTGGTCACGCACGATATCGACGAGGCGCTCGAGCTTGCCGACGAGATCCATGTCATGCGGGGCGCCCCGCAGTCCGGCGTGCCTTCGCGCATCGTGGGCACCGAGCGCATCGAGCGTCCCCGCACCGATCGCGCGGGCTTCTCGCTTTCGGAGGAGTTCCTGGAACACAAGCGCCGCGTGCTCGAGCTTTTGGGGTAGGGCGGTGCCTTTCTGCCTCGGTGAAAGCGGACTCGAGGTGTGTGTGAGCGAGTTTTTCGTTGACAGACGCTTTCTGGCTGCTATCATATATCTCTGCTTGGGGACGTAGCTCAGCTGGGAGAGCGCTGCCGTCGCATGGCAGAGGCCGAGGGTTCGATTCCCTTCGTCTCCACCACAAGCAATTTGGACGGGCCTGCATCATGCGGGCCCGTTTTTTATTAAGGTGACGCACTTTCCCGTTCGCTTCTGGCGGGCGTCTTCTCGGCTCGTGGTCCTAGTCAAACCTGCGGTCGTAGAGCAGCGCGGCGATGAGCACCACAAGGACGGACCCTGCGTTGTGCCAGAGCGCTCCGGTCACCGGCGTGAGCCAGCCGACGAGCGACAGGGTGATGGCGACGGCGTTGAGGCACATGGACAGCGTGATGCCAAACTTGATGGTGGCGACGCATGCGTTTGAGAGGCGCTTGAGGTAGGGGATCTTGGACACGTCGTCACCCATGAGGGCTATGTCGGCGGCGTCCACGGCTATGTCGGAGCCCATCTCTCCCATGGCGACGCTCACGTCGGCGGTCTTGAGGGCGGGGGCGTCGTTCACGCCGTCTCCGACCATGCAGACCACATGCCCGCTGGTGCGTAGTCTCTCGATGGCGTCGACCTTTTCTTCGGGCAGCAGCTCGGCGTGCACCTCGCTGACGCCGGCGCGCCCGGCAAAGTAGCTCGCCGCGGCGCTGGAGTCGCCGGTCAGCAGCACGGTGCGCACGCCCATGCCGGCAAGCCGCCTCGTCATCTCTGCGGCGGAGGGGCGAAGGGTGTCGGAGAGGGCGATGACGCCGGCAAGCCTGCCGTCAATGGCGACGAGCACCGTCGCCTTGCCCTCGGCGCGCAGGCGTTTGAGCGGGACGTCGGCAGCCGTGCAGGCCACCTGGTGCTCGGCGAGGTATGCCGCGCTGCCGCAAAGGACTGCGGCGGCGCCCATGCGCGCCCGCACGCCCCGCCCGGCATCCATGGCAAACGCATCGGGCTCGGCGACGGCGACGCCTTCTGCGGCGGCTTGTGCCACAACCGCCTTGCCCAGCGGATGCTCGCTGCGGACTTCGGCCGCGGCGGCCAGCGCGAGCAGCTCTTGCGGCGGCCGTCCGTCGAACGATATGACGTCGCTCACCTCGAGGCGTCCGTAGGTGAGGGTGCCGGTCTTGTCGAAGGCGATGATGTCGACCTTGCCCATGCGCTCGAGCGCCTCGCCGCTCTTGATGATGACGCCGTGCTTGGTCGCCTGCCCGATCGCCGCCATGATGGCGGTAGGTGTCGCGAGTACGAGCGCGCACGGACAAAAGACCACGAGCACCGTGACCGCCTTCACCAGGTCTCCCGTGATGAGGTAGGCGCCGACGGCGATGAGCAGTGCCACCGGTACGAGCCAGCTGGCGACGCGGTCGGCGATGCGCTGCATGGGCGCCTGCTTGCCCTCGGCATCCTCGACCATGCGGATGAGGCGGGAGAGCGAGCTGTCCTGCCCCACCTTGGTCGCCTCGACATCGATCGAGCCAAAGCGGTTGATCGTGCCGCTGAACACCTCGTCGCCGGGACCTTTGTCCTGCGGTAGCGACTCGCCGGTCATGACCGACTGGTCCACCGAGCTCTCTCCGGCGACGATGCGGCCGTCGACGGGGATGGTCTCTCCGGGGCGCACGCGGACGAGCTCCCCGGAGAGGATCTGGTCGGCGGGCACCTCTGCCTCCGTGCCGCCGTCTATGCGCCGCGCCATGGTGGGAGCGAGCGCGATGAGGCTCTTGATGCCCTTGCGGGCGCGCTCGGTGGTTTTGTCCTCTAGAATCGCGCCGAGGGCCATAATGAAGGCGACCTCGCCCGCCGCAAACAGCTCGCCGATGGCGATGGCGGCGACCATGGCGACGTCGATGAGCAGCGCTGAGGATATCTTGGAAATGCCCTTGTTGTGGATGACGCGCCAGGCGCCCAGGTACACGAGGGGAACTCCGCTGATGAAGATGGTCGCCCATGCGGGGTCGAAGGGTATCGGGAGCGCGCCTATCTCTGATCCGGTGAGCTTCCCAGAAAGGTGCGGTACCAGGTCGAGCAGCAGAAAGATGCCCGAGACGATGGTCATGGGCACTCCGGCGAGGAAGTCGGTGAAGCGCTTGAGCATGGCGTTTCCTCCTTCGGATGAGCGGAGGTAAAGTTCGGTACGTTGCATACCATTGCGAACAAGATGTTCGTAAACTAGTATCGTGCGAAAGGTGCGGAGCGGCAACGGACATTGGGCCATGCCGGTTCGATACCGAACAGAGAGGCCGATGTGTACGGGAGGCGCAGGCGATGGACCGGAGGCGCAGAAAGACGAGGGCGGCGATCTTCTCCGCGTTCGAGGGGCTGCTCGCGGAGCGCTCGTACACCTCGATCACGGTGCGCGACATTATCGAGCGCGCCGACGTGGGTCGGACGACCTTTTACGATAACTTTGAGACAAAGGACGACCTGCTGCGCGAGCTGTGCGAAGAGCTGTTTGACCATGTGACGTCTGCAGCGGGGGAGCGGGCGCACCGCGACGGCCAGGAGGGCGCGGGCGCCCCCTCGGTCTTTCTTCACCTGCTCCAGCATCTCATAGAGGATAGCGACAACGTGCTGAGGCTCCTTGCCGGCGAGAGCGGCGGGGTGTTCACGCGCTACTTTACGGACAGCCTTGAGGAGCTCGTGTCGCCGCGCGTGTCGCGCGCCTGGGCGGCCGAGCAGGATATACCGGTGGACTATTTGGTGGACCTTGCCGCAGGCAGCTTTGTCGAGATGGTGCAATGGTGGGTCCGCGGCGGACTCAAGCAGAGCCCGGAAGAGCTCGACCGCTGGTACCGCGCAGCGCTTGGGAACGTGCTTGCCTGAGCTGGACGCGATGGCGGGAGGGGGCGGGGGCATCGCCGTGGTTTGAGGCGCGCTGCGACAACGTGGCCGGTGACGCACTATGTGGGGCCTGTTCGCTTTCGACGATGCTTGCTTTGAGGGATGTGTCCGCCCGGGCTGGTAGATTGATGAAAAGGCAAGTGAGATGGGAGCAAGTATGGGTCTCGATGCGTCGGTTCGCTGCAGATGTTTTGAAGAGGGGAGGCTCAGGCCGGGCCCCGTCCCTTTGGAGGACGTGTATGTCGACACGGAGGGCTATCTCTCCTCGCGCAAGCTTGATGCGAAGCTCGACCGGTTCATCGAAAAGGTCGTCGATGTCGACGAGTGGGTTTTGCAAGATGCGGAGTCGGGAGAGACAATCTGGACATCGGTGGGGGCGCGGTCGTTCCCTTGGATGATGGGCCCTTGCACGAGGCGTGCATGGTCGACGAAAAGGTTCGCTTCTGGCATGCGGGACAGCAGCCGGTGGAGACCACGCACTTCAGGCAGGTTCCGTGCGGGGAGCCGGATGAAAGCGACCACCAACGGATGAGAATCGTCTGTCTGGACATCGATGCGACGACGGAGGCCTTCGACTCCATTGGTCCTGAAGGCGCCCCGAAGACCGAGCGAGAGTTTCTCGTCACCTCCGAGAGGGCGCCGTTCCTCTACGAGGGGAAATACGGGACCGCCGAGCGAATCAGGAGGCTGTTCGTTGCCTCGATCGAAACGGGCAACCCGATACGGTGGTGCTGAGTGCGCACGAGTGTGTGGCGTCGCGTCTGGCGGCGGGTGGGTTGAGGCCCCCTGCTTGGACATGCAGTGGGCGGGGTTTGCCGATGCTTGCCATCGCTGGCCCTGATGACACTTGCTTCCGAGGATTATTCCAGACAGGATTATTCTCGGCGGATGCGCCGGGCCATCGATGGGGGTCCATTATGGGCTCCTGGCTTACTGCGTTTCCTACTCTGTTCGGCAGGCGTACCTAGACAATACCGAGGCGTTCACCACGCTCTTCGAGGATGAGGACAAGCATCGCGCTATGATGGAGATGATTGGCAAGCTTCTGGTGGAGAAATTCAGGTAAGGTTAAGTAGCAATGGGTAAAGAACTGTTCGACAACATTCCTAGCAAAGTTGAGGATCTTCTGCGCGATGTAGAAATCGGCAAGATAGGCCTTCCCGACCTGCAGAGGCCCTTCGTTTGGCCGGACAGCAAGGTTCGCAACCTTCTTGACTCGATGATGAAGGGGTACCCTATCGGCTACATCATGCTCTGGTCTTCTCCAGAGAACTACGAGAATGTCGGGCAAATCGGTCGAAACGAGAAGATATATAAGCAGCCAGATGATCTTGTCATCGATGGACAACAACGCTTAACTGCGCTTCTTGCCGCGATGCATGGCGTCTCTATCCGGGACAAGAATTACACGGAGAGAAAGATTCGGATATCATTCAATCCTCTGACGAGGGAGTTCGCGGTCTGGACACAGGCGTATGAGCGAAATTCCGAGTGGGTAAGTTCCATCAGTTCAGTGTTCGAGGCCGACAAAGACCATTCTGTGTCCAAGTTCAGGAAAGCATTCATCAAGCAGGCGAACGAAGGCAGAGAGAAGAATGGTAGGGAGTCTTTGACCGATGAGGAAGAAGACGTCATAGAGCAGAACATCAACGACCTCCTGAACTTGGGAATCTACACGCTTCCGACGTTGAAGATAAACTCGAGGGCTGACGAGGAGGACGTCGCAGAGATATTCGTGCGCGTGAACTCGGGCGGAACGAAGCTCACCGAGAAAAACTTCATAGAGACGCTGCTCGCCGTGTTCGACAACGGGGTTCACGATAAAATTGGGGCCTTCTGCGCGGAGTCGAGGATTCCTGCTGATCATACGCCCTACAATCAGATTATCGCCGTTGACCCATCGCATCTTATTCGCATCGCCGTCGGCGTCGGCTTCCACCGCGCCCGACTGAAGTACGCCTACATGCTCCTACGGGGAAAGAACCTGCAGACCGGGGTCACGTCACCAGAGACGCGGGAGGAGAACCTTGCCAAGTTCAAGGAGGCGCTAGGTTTGGCGACCGACTTGAACAACTGGCACGCCTTCCTTAATCTCTTTGTTCGCGCTGGCTACCTGAAGGGCTCGATTGTTGCCTCCACCAATGCGGTCGTGTTCAGCTACGTGCTCTATCTTGTCGGGAAGTACTCGTACAAGGTGTCCCCGATGAGGCTCAACCAGGTAATCACCAAGTGGATCTTCATGGCGACTGTCACTGGCTTCTATACGGGTTCGACCGAGTCGGAGGTAGAGAAGCAGTTCGCCGACCTGCGCGATGTGAAGGACGCCGAAGGTTTTGTCTCTTACCTTGAGACCACAATCTCGACTGTTCTTACCGATGACTACTTCACCTATACGCTGCCGAGCAGCTTGGAGGGGTCTTCAGCGAACTCGCCCGCGTGGTTCGGCTACGTTGCGTCTCTTATCGTTCTCGGAACGCCGATGCTTTTCAGCACGTCTCCATTGTCCCAGCATTTCATCATCGGTTCGAGCGGGGGCAAGACCTCCATCGACAAGCACCATATCTTCCCCAAGAACTACCTCACCCAGATTGGCTACGACAACGACAGGGATCGCAACCAAATTGCAAACTTCACCTACCTCGACTACAACACGAACATCGACATCGGGGACAAAGCGCCCGCGGAGTACGTCGGCGAATTTCGGCAAAAACTCGGCGAGACGGGCTATGCGTTGACCTGCAAGCAGAATGCGCTCCCCTTAGGCTTCGAGGAGATGGAGTACCAGGATTTCCTGAGGCAGCGCCGCTTGCTTATGGCCGAAACGGTGCGGGCTGCATACAGGAAGCTGTGTGAGTAGCGAGCTGCGTTGAGGCTCTCCGCCATTCAGGCAGGCCAACATCCATCTCATTGCATTACCTGCGTAAGTCGACTTCGCTAAAGGTCGGGCAACTGGATCCCAGCGATTATGCCATGTTGGCTACGAGGGTGTTTGTGCTGGCTGTCTGTCCTGGTCGATAAGAAACAAGGGGGCTTTGTATGGGCCAATATGACTATAGCTATTCGATTCCCGACGACTTCGAGCGGCGCGTGAGGCAAATACTGCGGCAGCTATTCCGGAATTCGGGACTTGCGGAAGCATTTGAGAGCTGCACTTATGAGTATGAGGATTTGGGCAACGCATACTACGCTGGAATCAGGGGCGACAATTGGAATATGAAAGCCCTTGACTTCACTATCGAAGGTCCTGAGGGATGCATCGAGATCATCGAGAAGCATATAGACGACTTAAAATATGCTATTTCAATAGGATTAAATTCTAAAGTATCTGGATTCCAAGTACGTAAGATTATTCCTTTGACTGTAGATGGTGCCGATGAGCTCCCTTTGACAAACGAAGTACGTTTAAAAACCGATATCAAAACGGCTCGCAGTGTGCTTACTGATCTTGTTTCGATTGGGGAACGCCTATGCTTGAACTCGACATATTCGTATGAGCGCCCTGAAGATAGCATGAACGATTTCCTGCGCGACGTGTTATCGCTCATGGGATATACCGAAGTTAAGGACCAGGCTCGGCACGGCTTGTCCAGTAAGGGCGAAAACGCTGGTGAGGTAGACATCCTCGTCAGCAAATCCGGGAAAGAAGTCGCGCTTATAGAAGGGCTTAAGCTCAACAGCGTTCATTCGTCATATATCGATAGCCACATTGACAAGGCGATATGCAATTACAACGCATTGGGAACAGCAACTTTCATCGTCGCCTATGTCAGTGTTTCCGATTTCGAAGGCTTTTGGGATAGGTATATGGCGCACTTAAGGGGTTACGACTTTGGCCTCGAGGTCAAGAAGACGCTTTCGGTGGAGGCTGATCCAAATGCAGCCACTCGCATCGCCTCGGCCATCCTATCTCGCGATGGATATGATTTCCCAGTCTATTTCCTCGCTTATAAATTGGGCAAGTGATATTGGTTGCTCTAGAAGAGAACCGCTTTTTACAAATCTCTGTTAGGCTACCGTGGATACCACGAGTGGGTACGCTGTCCGGGCACCAGCATTTCCAGAGGGGCTGCGGCTCGACCTCGGGCCGCCCATGATAAATGACTACGTGGGTAAACTATGGCTTCTTGTCGAGTGTTCGAGGGTGATGCGCCACTGCAACTCTGATGAGCCCTGGGGCCATGAGGGCGCCGTCGGGGAGACTGCGAGGGCGGTCCTGCTGGACTTTCTTCGCCAGAAACTTCAATGATAGCCGAGGAGGTGTCAGTCGAAGAGAGGTTTTTTGAGCGGAGAGGGCGGCGCGACCGCCAGTACGATGAAGAGGACAACGATGGACATAGCGGAAGCGCTCGAGCCGGAGGATAACCGGATTCACCTCGGAGAGGTGAGTTCGCTGGCCTTGCAGGGTCATTACCAGCAATAGGCTCAAGGGTGTTTCGATTGTTTAAATCCAAACGCAGCTCCTTTCGAGGCATTTATGGACACACCTAACGCTTGCATGTAAGTGGCATGGATGAGAAAGTTGTAACTGTTAGCCAAGAGCGCCTCAATTAATATGCGGCGTTTTGATTGTGCGGCGAAGAATGACTAATGGGGCAAGTGATGGTCGGGGGTCGATTATGAGCGAGGGCGATTGCGAAGAGTTTGCAATCAGCGTTGTCGAGGACGAGCAAGGGCTCCTCTTCCTAGGTGAGCCCATGCAGGTAAAAGAATGGCTTGACGAGCAAGGTCTGACTTCATACGAGTTCACAGCGAAAGCTGCAGGCATGGCACGAGGTATAGCAAAAGTGGCAGAGAGAGCCACAGACACCTCCGGCCGGTGGGTCAAATTGACCAAAGAGTCTGCAGAGCTTGTTAAGAAATATGGAAAGCCGGGCAAGGTCCAGTCCGGTGTGGTTCAAAAACCGAACGGCCAGATTGTCAAATGGCTCAAGTTCGAGAACCCAAGTCAGCTTTTTAGCCCCGCAATGGCCACGGGTGTTGCTGGCATGATGACCCAAATGGCTATGGAGCAGGCGATTCAGGAGATAACGGACTATCTTGCCCGCATTGACGACAAGGTTAACGATTTGCTGCGCGACCAGAAGGACCGTGTTATCGCAGAGCTCATGGGTGCTTCCTTTGAGGTCGACGAAGCGGCGGCGATACGGACCAAAACCGGGTTCCTTAGCGACACCGCATGGACGAAGCTGGCCCCTTGCGCTCCGACGACGGCGACGGCACTTGCCTATGCGCTGGGGAAGTTGCAAGGTATCGCGGAGAAAATGGTGAAGTCCGGCTCAGTCGACGACCTTTCTCATGTTGTGGAGAGCGCTCATGATGACGTTCCCGCCTGGTTTGCGGTCGTTGCCTGTGCCATCAAAACGCGTGACCGTCTGTCTGTGGTTGAACTCGAGCGAGCCTTTTCCGAAACGCCTGAGTCTCTTGAGGAGCATCGCGAGGGCATTGTCGAAGCGCGGCTGGATCGACTGGGCAAGGTTCGAAGCGGAATCGAGGCGTTCCGCGTTGCGCTTGAGCAGGCTGCGGATAAAGCTCGCAGCGAGAAATTGCTGCACCCATTCGCTGTTGACAAGACCCTCACGGCACTCGATTGGCTCATGGAGCAGACCGGTTCGTTCTCAAACGCTCTTGGAATAGAGATGGATGAGAGAACCATTGAGCGTGCCCCTGCGTGGGATAAGGTGGCGGGAAAGTTCGTGGAGGAGGTCGCCGCAGGCGCAGCGGGAGGTGCCCAGCAGGTCGGTGGTGCAATTGCCGATGGGGCGGCCGTGTTTGGCGAAGCGGCTGGAAAGGGCGCTGCCGAGCTTGGCTCTGCTGTTGCCGGCGGTGCTCAGGAAATCGGGAAGGCGCTTCAAGGGGTAGATTTGGGAAAGGTTGCCGAGGGCCTGCCGTTCAAACTTCCGTTCAGGAAGTAAGCTGGTTGAAGTGGGGCGGGGCGGCAAAGGGCTTTGTCACCGCTTCTGCTTCGTTGGATTCCGTTCTTTGGAGACGATGGAAATGGCCATGAATAACGTGGGTGGTTCCGCTGAAGACCGTTCCGTCGACTGCTATATTGATGCAGTCAACGCGGTGATTGATATCGTGGGGATGGCGATTCCCTTTCTTCCCAAGGGCGGAAGAGCTGCCGCTGCGGCTGAAGTGATGAAGAAGGCTGCCCCATTTGCTCAGGTGGCGGTTGAACAATTGCCAAGAATCGCGCCAGTTGTGGCTCCTGCAGCTAAAAAAGTGGCCGACGCGGCTGCTGAGAAGCTTCCGGCTGCAGTTGATAACGGCGTTGGCAAAGTGGCTGGTGCCGTCAAGGGTGCAGCCGACACGGCGGGGGAGGCAGTGGGTGGCGCCGCCGCAGGAGTGCGCGACAAGTTTATGGGCGCCATCGATCAGAGGGCTCAGGAGAAGGCTAGGGCTCTTGCACGGAAGACCCTCCTCGATGGCGCGGGCATTCGCATGTCTGCTGAGAAATTCACCGAGAATTGGGAAACGCAGCAGAAGCTTGTGGACGTACAAGCGGGGGAAGGCTACCTGGTATATTCGGGTTGCTATGTGACAATCACCTGTGATGGCGCTGTTCACAAGGATGACTACAGCAGATACCGCGAGCTTTACGTGGGCAAATCTGAGAATATGGGCGCGAGCATCCATGCCGATTTCATCGGCCTTGGCAATGTTGACGTCTATGCTGACGTGAAGTATAAGCAGCATGTCTACGTGCTGCTCTATCCATGCGAGAAGGACAAACTCGATGAGCTCGAAGCGTCACTGATTACGGCGCTTGATGCGGATGGGTCGTATAACCGGGAGAGATAGGGTCAGGAGACAAGCAGGTTTTTCCATCTAACCAACATGGTGGATTCTCATGCCCTTTGGCATCTTGCTGGGATTTTTGCACTTGCCTGTAACGAGCGTTTCGCGGATGGTGACAATCTTCACAAGGCGGTTGCCGGCACCGTAGTGCTGCCGCCTTGTGTGTGCGCGACGTGTATAGGGGGCGCTAATTGATCCGCCCCGGCTTATGTGGGGAGTCGCCGTGCTACCGAAAGAGCCGCTCGTGACCCTATGCACACGATTCTCGGTTGCGGTTTCAAATCTGTGTGGAGCGCCGCATTTTCTGGGAAGCCTACTGTAATCCATTGTCCCGTCATTATGTTCATGGGGACTGCAGCGGTTCTCTACAAAGGCGAGCATGTTGTGCGCGATGTCGGTCAGCCCCTTCCTGCCGATGGTGACAAGGCTTATTTCGTCTCCATCCTGTAGCGCGGCGACGCCCCAGCTCTCGCCCTCATATCCCGGTATTCGAACGAGCGTTGTTTTGTAGGGGATGTAGGTTAGGGGTTCCTTGCAGGTAGTCGCCTCTTCGATGCAAGATTCAGAAAAGACTAGGGTGTGCTCACGTTCCGCTAGAATCTGTCGTGCCGCAGAGCGTTTGGGGCCGGATGCATCTTCGCAGTGGTCGAGTGCCCAGGTGAGCGGTTCGGCTCCATAGGGTGCGTCCGTATTTCCTGAGCGCTCGATTAGGCTTGCGAGGAAGTCGAGGCAGAAAGTGCGGATGAGGTTGCTCTTGCAGTAGAGGTTTCGTATGCGAGAGGAGCTGGCGTCGAGGGAGAATCCCCTCGGCAGGATGAATTCTGGATGAAATCCCGCGATGGTTATCACCCTGAGTATGGCACCCTCCATCGTCTTCCTTTCCAGCAGCGTCTTTAACTGCGCATGGGTGTCCTTCCCATGGTGCTCCGCAACATTGGAGAGTATCTCCTCGTCAGAAAGTCTGGCGTCTTTGGGCGGTTCCTGCTTGAGGATAGGACAGGCATCTTCGACGATGGGCGGATTGACGTCGGGTTTCTGCGGGGTCGGTTCCGGATGAAGCTGCCTGTTTCTCTCCTCGCGCTGTCTGCGTTGTTTTTCTTTTTGTTCCAGTTCACGCTTGCGGCTCTCCCGCATTGCGCCCTGAGAGGTAACTTCTCTCCATCCGCTCTTTACCTGGTCGGTCCGCTTTGTTCTCAGGTGTCTCCCTTGCGGTTCGAGAGCATCATCGCTCTGCGGCGGCTGCTTTTTGGCGGCTGCCCTGGCTTTCTGCTCGCGACGTCGTGCCAGCACCTCCTGGCGCTCGCGTTCCATCTCTGCGCGTTGTTCCTCGCTCACCCGCACGCGCGCTTCTAGCGCTTTGAGTTGTTTTTCGCTTGGTTGACGCCACTTCGTTTCTTCCGAAGTGTCCTGCTGTTCAGAGACTGCGGGTACAGGAATTGTGCCATCCCATTGGCCATGCTCCATTTGCACAGAGGTGGAGCGTTTTTTAACGGTTTTTCGTTCAACATCGCTCCACGTTGGAGATTCCGACCCGGTGATGAGCTGCTGGAAACGCGACTGCAGCTGGCGCTTTCGTGCCCACCGGATATCTTCGCGGCGGCGAATGGTTGAATCAAACTTGACTCCGAATTCCCGTTCGAAGGATTCACTGTTCCAGAGGCTGTAGGTTCCGTCTGAGTTTCTTAGGAACCTCCAGCCGTTTTCAACCGTCATGCCTGCTGCGACCTTGTCTGAAACGATAATTTGTTGACGCTTAATGCGCATGTGACCGGCAAAGAGGCGTCCTGCCTCCTCGAAGCTGTAGTATCCGATAAGGCGACCCGATTCCGTGACTACGGGATGCATCGTTCCTCCCAGCTCGACGAATGGACATTGCCCACCATTCTACGAAGGCGGAGAGAAGCTCACGGCTGCCTGTCGGTGAATGCACCAAAATGCGCACTCATCGCTTCGTTGGGTTACGCACCTATCCTTGACCTCGTTCAGTTTCTCTGCGAGCTCTGGCTTCAATTCGGAGTCTTTTTGACAACCGCTCTACAGCGCTTTATCAGGGAGGCGCAACGGAGACGGGCAGTCACTGATTCAATCTGGAATAAAATGGCCGTCTGACTGTTCTGTTCTCATGTAAGGCAAAAACTGCATTCATCGACTTTGCATAAGTGTATTTGCATGGATGTGGGATATTTGTAGACCAGTGTCTGGATAATCACGTCACAAATAGTGGTGCAAGCGACCTGCACTCACGAGACGCGGCGACGACGCCGTCGGGAGAACATCTGCATCACTCTGGTTCTCCACTTGACCTTGCTGTCCATACGCTTCTAGACGTTGTGCGTGTGGGTTCGGTACCGGTGCTCCCATGCGAGTGAAAGGTGGGCGAGCGCCGCCGACCCCGCGACCTCGAGTAACTCCGTGTCGTGGTGGTCGGAGTCGATGAGCAGTTCCGTCGCGCGTTGGTGGTCTGTGCGCACGAGCTCGGGGTCCGCCTAGGCGTCCAACAAAGCGCGCGGCCGCGACACGCAGAGCGGCTCGTTGACTTCGCGCCTAGGTCGGAAGTGCGCTCGACTTTGAGGGCAGAGGCTCCCGAGACATACGTGTCGCATGTTGTCGAGGCGAGCGCGGAGTCGGCGCGGACGTTGGCGTCCGCGCCGCCCTCTCGTGTGCAGTTTTCATAGTGGTCGTTCTTCCATTATTGATGTTGCCGCTTCTCGTGCAGCGGTCGCGCTTCTTTATCCGTGGGCGCGAATATAGGATAAAGGGCGCGAATGGGGCAGAGGGGGTGTGCGTCCCTGAGGTTCGGCAGCTGAGGAAAGAATCGTCCCTCCTGTCCGCAGGAGGATGCGGGATAGATAGGATGGTGTCCGGAGCCGGGTCTCTTGGGAGGGTTATGCCCTCGGATTCCGAAGGAGGACTTTCTACCCGCCGAGAGGACGGAGGGGTATGTTCTACATCGGCATCGACGTCGCAAAGCGCCCCTACGTTGCCACAGCGATGAATGGTGACGAGGCGGTTGTCGGGCCGTTCGACTTCAAGAACGCCTAGATGGGGCTCGAGCGGTTGCTCGAGAGGCTCGCGGCGGGGAAGGGGGCTCGCCGGACAGCGCACTGGTCGGCATGGAGACGATTGGCAATTGCTGGGTGGCACTCTTCGACTACCTACATCCCAGCGGTCTCGAGGTCTGCATCATCAATAGGTCGACGCGCGGCGCAGGGTGGGTGCCGTTCGCCCCGCCAAGACCGACAGCATTGACGTCTCGTTAATCGCCGATTGCCTGTGCTGTAAGCGCTTCGAGCCCTCGGTGCTCAAGAACCGTGCCGCCGCGATTCTCGACCAGGTGTTTCTTGAGAACGAGCGGCTCTTTTCGGACAAGTTCTGCCCCGCCGCGCTGCTCAAGGTGTTGATGTGCAATAGATAATAGTCCAAACGCGCACAGGGAAATGAGATGTCCATGCATCGGAAATTGAGTAGTTCGTGCAAGTTGGGCTGTGCTTCTGGAACCTGAGGCTTGGCCCTCGATGACCCCACAGGTGCGGTGTGCAGGATGAATGGCAATGATTGTTTCTCCGATGCGTTCGCCGTGCGCGCGATGGGCGCTCTCTGTGGGCTGTATGTGTATTGTTGCGGTCGGGAGGTCGGCCTCCGCGCATGACGGGCTGGAATGATGCTAGGGATGGTTATGGTTGAAAGGTCAGGGGTCACAGTGACGGGTGTTATGGACGTCATGCGTTGGGTTTCCGAGCGCCTGCGGGGGTTGGGGTTTGTGCTACCGCCGAAGGCGATGGAGCCTTGGGCACGTTGCCGGCACGGTTGGATACAGGCTTAGGAAGCGTTCTACAGTTACAAGGACGCAGGCGGTGTGAGTGGGCTATATGAGATGCACCGTTGAAGTGTCCATCTGGAGATGCAAGTGTGCCGCGAGTTGGGGCCGCGGCTATTACATGACATAGCGCAGTCTGTGTGTGGCGACTAAGAATTCATGGACTGGCTGTCCGCATGTTTTGCCGAGACAGGGTTCATTCCGGCGGCTCGGGCCATCGTCGCCCAGGCGTTCGGGATGGGCACGAGCGCATGGGCACTGCGGGCTGACGCGGACATGCGGAAAGCACGTATTCGGTGCTATGACGCTCATATGCCGGTGTCTCTCACCTAGGACGAGGAGGGCGTGATGGATTGCGGGCTCGTGACGCGGGCGTTCCGCCAGAGCAAAGTCCTCGAGCAGTTAATGATGCCATTTGATGGATGTGGGTGAGTATCGCATCGAGACGGCGTACTTCGACGGATACGGCGACGAGGTCGTGCCTGTCGGAATGTGCCCGGTGTACAAGACGGGATTGGAGTGGTCCACGTTCGCGATTATTAAGTCGGTGGGTAATATGCGGGCGGATTTGAGCCCTTATGGCGGTCGGTGTTCGCGGATGGATGCCATGCGGGCGTTAGACCTCGCATCTGACGCGATGATTTCAGAGTTCGCTAACAGAGAGATGCGCCTGTTCCTGTCCGACGTGATGTTCAATCCAGAGGAGGATTGGCACGGTCGAATGGTTTCCATCTCGTTCGGCGGGAAGGATCGCACTGTGTTTTAGAAGGTGTTTAGCACTGAATTCGCACCAGCGCTGAGGACGGATGCGCAGAAGAAAACCCTGTGGACGGTGCTGCAGATGCGGGGCGAACAGTATGGGTTCAAGATCAGCTGTCTTGACTTCGACGGGGTCTGGTACTTGAGACCGCCACCGAGGTGACGTCGGATAATTAGGCGCTGATGTGTAGCATCGGCCGACATGAGCACGTTCTGGAAATGGCGATCGCAGAGATATGCCGGGCGTTATAGCGGCGTTTCAGTCACTGGGCGTTGTGTTTTCGGACGAGCGGGCGAACTTCGATGACAGTGTCGTTACGGACACGAGCGCCGAGAAGCGGCGAGACATGATGGGTGCGTGGCAGCCGGGCGGATGCTGCCTGTGGAATACCCGGAGAGGTGGTACGGGGAGGAATGGGCGTTTGATAGAAAGGCTGCTATAAACGTTCAAGCAATCATCTACATTATGATGACTTCATTCCCCGTCAATGAGCAGATAGCTATCGATACTTTATCTGGCTTCAAGTACACTTGATACAGTCCTGAATTGCTTTATAAGTGGTCGGTGTCTCTATTCATTGCAGGCAAAGATGGGAGCTCGCTGTCGGCATGGATCTTCGACTTCAAGCAAACTTTGACCAACGATTGAGCGGCGTCGCCTTTTCGTCTTTATCCGTCGATCATCCAACCTCTCAACAACGTCCCCCTTGTATTGTTCTTGATACGTTATCTCTCATCATCGCATCGATTTGCGAAAAGCAGAATCTCATCATCACTACACCATCAAAAGAGTCCTTCGGTCAGGTAGTAGCCGCCCTTCTTGCTATGGACGACCAGCTACGCTTAGTGGATGAGGACCGCCTGTTTATCGGTCCCGGATCGGCCGCCTTCACTCCCGGTGACAAATTGAAGATGGGAAACGCTATTGTCGAGTACGTACGCGCTGACGTTGACACCGGAGGCGTTGTTATTCGATACAACCCAAAAAATCCCTTGATACATACCCTTACGCGCCAAGAGTCCCTGGTTCTTCAGAGGACCGACTCTGGGCGCAGACTATCTCCGACCAAAAAGTTCAACGAGGAAAGGCGCAAGCTACGCAATTCTTCCGACTGGGCCGCATCGTTACATCGCGGAATCACATTCGCCACTTCATCTGTCATCATAGTGGGCCCTCTAAAACGATCTAGGGACTTTTTCCGCAACACACTCATCAACGAAATGCCGCTGAACACTCTTGTTCTGTGTGCTCAAATCACTTATGACAAAAATGACAAGGCTGTTTACGAGACGATTGGCAAAGGGCAATATACTGGGACTCCCGCTCTCGTTTCTGCAATGGATTTGTATGATGTGCTTCAGCTTGACGAAGACAAGCTCCGCAGCGTAAAGGCAATAGTTATCGATGTTGATAACTATCAGGCCTTCGTTCGCAGCAACATATCTGAGCTTAGGAAGCTGCAGCAATTGAAGCTTCCAATGTATGTGATCGTTTCGAATGCGAGCGTGGAGACAGTCGATTTGCTTCGCGAGGAGGGTTTTCTAAAGTGGTGCTGGGACTCACGAACTTTGGAGCGCAGCGAAAGCACAGAGGACGTCCATCCGCGCAATCTGGATGAGCGGATTCCCTTTTTTCATAATCTCAATCTACGATGCAAGTACTGTACAGACGGGAGTATCCAGCTCACTACTGTCTCCGACGCTCGATTGGATAATCTTTATAACTTGCTGGAAGGTATCGACGGCTGTTTCGGAACGGAGAGCGCTAACGAAATAGCAGCTGATACCCGTGCCGCCCTTTGGCGTATTTTTATTAAGCTTTTGAGGACGCAGGCACCCTTCTCTTTCGAGTCTTCAGACATCTTGAGGGCCATTTCAGAGCTCAGAGCTCCCCTAATGGGACAACAGGGCTTCATTTCAACAAAGCTTTTAGATTTCTTCTATCGCTCATTTCTGCTCATCACCGAGATAGCCTCATCTGAGTATAATAAGAAGCAACGGGCTATTTATCATGGAATCAGAGATATGGCATACAACGGAAGTGTCACGCTTGTTGTAAATAGCCCAATTGAAGCAGAAGTTTCAACACGTTACTGGTCTCAGTTTATGGCGGACTTTGGTACAACTAAGCTTACCGTGCTTCCCTATGCGGCGCTTAAGGCCATGCGAACGCCTTTAGTTGGACGCGTGATTGTCGTTGGTTGGCTCGGAAAAGAAAAGATGACCTCGCTGCTTAATGGGAGTACGGCAGAGATTGTGAATCTTGTTCTTTATGAAGGATGTGAAACAGGCTGGTATCTCTCGCGTACAAACGCATGGAAGAAGCACGCTTTGGATACTGATGACTCCAATCGCGTTCTGCGTGAGACGCACGCTATCTTCAACGGAACCCTTCCAGCTCTTCCTAAACCACTGACTGTTGCGCATAATCATACCGATACGGTTATTGATAATGCTGAGGACCTTTGGAGACAGAGGACGTATTCCAAGCACGAAGCGAAGGGCGAGGAGAGGGAGTCGTCGGTTCAAGCGATTCCGGTTCGCTTCGCAGGGGACTTCATTGCGTTCTATCGTGAGAATGCATACCTCACGGACGTAACTGACATCATCGAAGGGGGCTCCAAACTCGCGAAGGCCCAGCGTGTAGGAGATTCAGAGGGACTTGCGGTCGGATCTTTTGTTCTCATAAAAGAAGCAGATCGTGACCTAATTGAGCAGCTTGCGGACGAATTAATGGGTGATGCTGCTCCACAACTTCGTAGCACCGCAAGCGCATGGAGAGATGGGCTTCGTCGGTTGTACGAGCTGTGGCACTACGACGATCGTAGTGTGTACAACGCTTTGAGC
The DNA here is from genome assembly GCF_016901575.1 of Enorma phocaeensis. Taxonomy (GTDB): domain Bacteria; phylum Actinomycetota; class Coriobacteriia; order Coriobacteriales; family Coriobacteriaceae; genus Limicola; species Limicola phocaeensis_A. The sequence goes on along the minus strand of NZ_JACJKQ010000020.1, from coordinate 9,457 downwards.
GTCAGGGGTATGAGCAAGGGTCTGCAGGCTTTTCGCAGTCTTAGGGACGATTCCAACAAAATTGCCCCAGGCCGAAACCTCACAGAGATCGTAGAGACCGTCAGGGCTATCGGCAGAGCTCTACATGATGAGCAGCTTGTGGATCGCGCCGAAGAGATTGCACAAGCAGGGGTCGAGATTCAGACAAGACATAGACTTGCCGGACGTCAGCTAAGCAGTACGCTTGCTGAAGCATTCATGTCGTATATGGTCGAAAGCGACCTTTCTAAGCCGGAAGATATATGGAGCCCCGTAGATCTCATTATCGATGGTATTGGAGCTGTAAAGCTATGCAGAATTCTGGCAATTGATCGAGATCACGTCCTTCGGGTCCCAGACTGGAAGACTGGAAAACTATACGAGGAGTGACTATGGCGCTCATGCTGCCCACTAGAATATCTCCTGATGTCAGGAGCACCGCCGAACGGCGAGTCTTCGAGTGGCTACAGAATGACCCTGAAACCGATGGATGGGTCGTCCTCCATTCGCTCGGCCTTGCACGGCATCAGAGGCTCCTATTCGGTGAGGTGGATTTCGTGGTCCTCGCCCCCAATCTCGGTGTTTTTTGTCTTGAGGTCAAGGGCGGGCGAGTGTCTCGCGAAAGTGGACTGTGGACTTTCACAGATAGGTTTGGTCAATCAAATCGAAAAGCTCGCGGCCCATTCGACCAGGCGCGCGAAGGCATGTTCTCTCTCATCCGAGAACTTGATTGTAGAATGCCCTCCGAGTCAGATGTGTCGCATCTTCTATTCGGATATGGAGTGGTTTTTCCAGATATCGATTTTGATGTGGTCGGACCTGATTACGATCTTGTTCAGGTATGGGATCGATCAAAGATAGCGCAATCGAACATCAGCGTATTTATAAAGAGAGTATCCCGTTACACCCAAAAGAAGCAGGTGCGTATCAATGGAAATGTCGGCGAGAGGAGGCTTCCGACTCGACAAGACGTTAGACAAATAGCGGACGTTCTTAGAGGTGACTTCGATTGTCCCGTGCTCCTTGCCACTCAATTGAACGAGACAGAGCGCGAGCTTAACCAGCTAACTCACGAGCAGTTCCGATGCCTTGATATGTTCGAGGACAACAAACGAATACTAGTTGAGGGCTATGCTGGAACTGGAAAGACTCTACTTGCCGTTGAAATGGCCCGCAGGGCTATCGAAAGAGGCGAGCGGGTGGCACTGCTATGCTTCAATAAAGCTCTTGGAGAATGGCTCAATACACAGTTATGCGGTCCGCGTAATAAGGGTTCTTATATCGGGACGTTTCACTCGTTTCTGCTTTTCAACGTCAACGAACGTCGCACTTCTCTAGATTCGACCTTCTATTCCAGAACTCTTCCAGATTTATTTATTAGTCACTATCGCTCTGCACAATTTGATAGATTGATAGTTGATGAAGCACAGGATTTGGTTCGCAAGAACTATCTCCCCGTCTTCGACAACATCCTTCGTGAAGGCTTTGACCGGGGGCGGTGGGCGTTGTTTGGAGATTTTAGCAAGCAATCTATCTTCCAATCGGGAAAGACCGCAGAGACTCTGATTTCGATGGTCGAAGATTGCTCCACGTTCGCTCGTGCGAGGCTTACCATAAACTGTCGCAATACGAAAAACATCGGAATTGCTATTCACCTTGTCTGTGGAACTACATGTTCCTATCCTCCCGCTGCAATGGCTGGTCCTCCTGTCACGTACATCAGATGGACGGATGAGGAGGATGAACGGCTACAGATACTGGAGCAATTTCATCGATTGGAGGAAGAAGGTGTATCAGGGGACGACGTTGTGATTCTGACCCCGCGTTCTCCTTGTGAATCCGTCGCTTCCTGTGTCGTTTCTGAACTACCGGCGAACTCAGCATTCACTGGAATTAAGGTGTCCTCGATCGCCGCATTCAAAGGTCTTGAAAGCAAGGTTGTTTTCCTCGTCGACTGCGAGTCCTTTTCTAACGTTTCGCTCTATTACGTTGGAATGTCGAGGGCAACTACCAAACTGGTGGTTTTCGAAAACGAACGTGCGGAAAAACAACGCCTCAGTCTCATGGAGGAGTATTTCGATGTCTGAAAACAGCTACAGAAATCGAATCGTCCAGCTTGTGAAAAGTGAGTTCATTGGACCTTGCCCTGACGAAAACCCCGTTGAAGATGGGGAGGAGGTCATCGAGCGTCGACATGATGCAGACTCCCCGCTCTCGCGTTATTCAGTGGGAATTCTATATCCTCAGATGAGGATTCTCGACGAGCTAGGTGAGATTGGAATCGACGATGGCGGAAACGATGAAATGGTTGAGGAGGACGAGGACGAGGACAATAATCCTCCTTCGCTCGAAACGGAGCTGCAGGGAGCATCTGCCGATGATGAGCCACAGGATGACCCGGTAAGTCTATCGAATACCTACCATCAATCTGCAGCAAGCATTACCCTTAGGGTAGCTCCGAATTGTTCTGGCATTCGCGCCATAATTGCCTATGCCACTTACACTAAGTCTTCCGAGCGGGATGGCGGTAAAGTAAAAACCAAATATCGTAGATGCCCCCATCAGGCAGAGCTGCCTTTCTCTTCGGCGGAGTTACCAGATGGGCGCCGTCAACTTGTCAGAGCTCTTCCGAGCGATTCTGAACAAGCAAAGCTGCAGCTTATTGTGACCAGCAGAACGACAAGCGATCCTAGAACCAAAGGGATGTTGACATTCAGCCTTGTAAATGTTGCTCAAAGCAGCGAGGGACACGATGACACTGAGAAGTGCGCCTTCCAAACCGAGATGTCGATATTCTCTAGTGAACCGCTCCTTCCTATTTTGGATAGTCCTAAGGATCGGTCAAATGATTTCGACTACTGGAACAACCAGCTCCTGTACAGAAATACACTAACTTATGGAATTGGGCACGGCTGTGCTGCTTGTTGGGACCAATCTGCCAAGAGCGTTCATGAGGTGCGCATAGATTTCATGCCATCTTACGAAGTTAGGCCTGTTGTCCCAGGCGCGCCCCATCTTGTGTTTGACATGATGGAGATGAGTACGACATCGAACAAGAGCCAAGCAATCGTTTCATTAACTAATCTCTGTTCTGCATATGAAGCTTGGATTGCCGAAATTGAGCAGCGTACGGTGGAACTTCCTCCAGATTTGGTTGCGGCGGCAACATCAAACATTAAATCTTGTAAAGAATGCCTATTGCGTATGAAAGAAGGCGTCCGATTGCTGCAATCGGACGGATTAACCTATCAAGCCTTCGCCCTCATGAACGAAGCGATGCTTCTGCAGCAACTGCATTACAGACTTCCTCTGGCAAAGTGGGAAGGTGGGAAAAACGGCGGATACGTCGGGTTGGCTGTAAAGCCAATTTTGCATGATTGCAGCACTTGGCCAACCAATGGGGTATTTGGGAGGTGGAGAACATTCCAGATTGCCTTCATCCTTATGAATCTAAAGTCAATGCGCGATGAGGATTGCGACGAGCGCAACATAATCGATCTGATCTGGTTTCCCACAGGAGGAGGCAAGACCGAAGCCTATTTAGGGCTGACCGCATTCACTCTTTTCATAAGGCGACTTCTTGATAGGGACAATGCAGGGGTTACTGTTCTCATGCGGTATACCCTAAGACTTCTAACCACGCAGCAGTTCGAACGCGCCTCATCGCTCATCTGCGCTTGTGAAACTATACGCGAGCGCATGCCTGAAGTCTTGGGAACCGAGAAGTTTTCAATCGGGTTGTGGGTCGGCAATTCAACATCTCCAAATCGCCGAGAGGATGCATCCGAGCAGCTTAAGAAAATGAGAACTTCGGAGAGTTCCGATAATCCATTCGTTCTTTTGAAATGCCCTTGGTGCGGCGCTCAGATGGGTATAGTTGATGAGGGTTCTAGAAGAAAGAGGGATCGCGTCGTTCTGGGATATGAAAACGTGCGTCACGGGGCACGTAGAAGGGGCGGGGTTCACTTTCGCTATGTCTGCAGTAACCCCAGTTGCCACTTCTCTGAACACGGTGCTGGAGAGCTTCCCATATTCTGCATTGATGACGATATTTATCAGCAGCGCCCCTCGCTTGTTATCGGCACTGTTGACAAGTTTGCAGCGATTTCTACGACATCTGCAACACGAAATCTTTTTGGCAGAGGTGACAACCCGAGCTCCCCGCCCGACTTAATCATCCAAGATGAGCTGCATTTAATCTCTGGCCCATTGGGTTCGATGGTTGGATTCTATGAGACGGCCATAGACGTTCTCTGCACCGATGCTAATAACCATCGAGCTAAAATTGTCGGTTCAACCGCGACAATCAGTCATGCCAAAGAACAATGCGCCTCACTGTACGGTCGAAGCCCGGAACTGGTCGAGCAGTTTCCACCGTCGGGAATCGATGCTGACGATTCTTTCTTTGCAGTGGAGGAGTCGGATCCGGAACGACCCGGCAGGCTATATGTCGGCCTATGTGCTCCCGGCTGCTCCATGGCGATGAGCGTCATCAACCTGTTCGCAAGCTTACTCTTGTCCCATGATGTTTTTGCGAATGACGAAAGCCCTGAGGTCTTAGATGGATACAAAACCAATTTAGCCTATTTCAACAGCCTTAGGGAGCTGGGCCAGGCAGCCACTTGGATTTCGGGAAACATCGCAGAGAACCTCGAAGCGATGCAGCGACGTAGATGGAGAAAGGACCCGAACTGTAATGGAAGATATGCAAGCTCGATTACTTCATGTGAGCTAACCAGTCGTGTACCCAGTAACGAAATCCCCCCTGCGCTAAAGCGGCTGGAAACCCCATACATTGGAAGCAACTCGAAGGACCGAGCGGTTGACATCTGCCTTGCAACAAACATGATTTCGGTCGGGGTGGACATATCGAGGCTCGCCCTCATGACCATTGACGGTCAGCCCAAAACCACATCCGAGTATATTCAGGCATCCAGCCGTGTTGGGCGCGGATCCAATCCTGGCCTCGTATTTACGATTTATAGTCCAACTAAACCTCGCGATAAATCCCATTACGAGGACTTTCAGCGATACCACTCACGCCTTTACTGCAATGTCGAACCAACGAGCGTGACTCCGTTCTCCGCGCCGGTAAGAGACCGCGCCCTTAGGGCACTCCTTGTCGCGTTGGTACGTCAACTTTGCCCCATCAAGAAACAGGATGACCCTAGGGATGTGAGCCCTGAGCTATTCAAAAGAGTCGTGCAAATCATTGTTGACAGAACAAGCGTTGTTGACAATAGCGAGGTTGAACCGACAAAAAAACAAGCAGCTCGCTTAATCGACGAATGGGCCAGTTGGCGACCGCAGGAGTATATGAGCAAACCGAGTGACGAGATTACGCCGCTCATTATGCGAACGGATTCGAAAGTCAACAAGAGCTGGAATATCGAGCGCATCTGGGAGGTTCCGTCCTCGATGCGAAGCGTAGACGCGAGCTGCGTAGTTAGACTACTTTCTGGGAAGTATTACGGAGGCGGCAACGATGGGATATAGCGAATTTGAGCAAAGCGTAAGAAAAGGACAGCTTATCTCTCCATGGGGTATTGGTGCCATCCTTCCCCTCCCAAAAAACCGCTCGGTAATGATTGCTGGCTTAGACATGTGGAGGTTTGGGAACGATCCATCTCAATATCTCATTGACGATAAGCGTCTCTGCAGACATCTCGGCGTCGAGGAGCTGCGAGAGCCTCCGTCAGAAAAGCTTCACGGAGAGGACACCCATCTTACGATTCCAGCTGTACAGTTCCCTCTCTGGCATTACTGTCCGACCTGCGGTCAGATGATGAAATACTCTCCTTGGCAAAACGAGTATTTCTGCGAGGGGACCCCAGAAAAGCCACATAAAAGCGTACGCATGATCCCGGAGCGTTTTGTAGCGATATGTCCCCATGGACATATCGAAGATTTCCCCATTCTGGAATGGGTGCACCAAGGCGTCCCCTCTGGAGATGGCCATAGGATAACTAGGAAGTCGAGCGGCTCAAGCACGACCCTCGCAGCCGTCCGATATGAATGTAGCTGTGGTAAATCAAGAAGCATGGCGGGAGCCACCGCGAAGGGCGCGCTATCAGGCGTGGGAGTACTCTGTTCGGGAAACCGGCCTTGGCTCGGGAACAATCCCGTATCCTGTGGCGAAGAACTTAGGGTTGTCCAAGCGGGGGGTAGCAATGTTTGGTTTCCGAATATCAAGAGCTCGATTTGGATTCCGCCAGTTAACAGGAGCTCTATCATCCAGAGGAGACTGGATGAGGTTGAGGAATTGTTGGCTTCTGGCGAAAGCGCTGATGGGCAGCTCGACCCTAATTATGTCAAGGTTCTCGTAATCGATAGGCTCAACCAGAAGCTCCCCAGGCTTTCTGTTGAAGAGGTGGAGCGTGAATGGATGCTTCACCGTGAACGCGGCGCATCATCTGCGGAGGATGTGACCGAATCAGAGGACGACTACCGTTTTGAAGAGTACGAAGTGCTTGTTTCTGGAAGAGGAGATGACAATTCGGACTATTCATCCAAGCGTGTTCCAATAGATCAGTATCAGACTGAGATGGCGAGGTACTTTGCAGGAGCAACTCTCGTGCGAAAGCTGCGGGAGACGAGGGCGTTCGTCGGCTTTAGTCGTGTTGAGCCTTGCGATAACATCAGTACGAGAGACAGCCTCCTTCAGCTTTCTCTCGAATCCGGAACCAAATGGGCACCCGCTATAAAGGTATTCGGCGAGGGCATCTTCCTGCAATTCAATTCAGAAAGAATCAGGGAATGGAGATTGCGTCCTAGAGTGGTCGAACGAGCTGAGAAATTGAGTCAGGCATATGCAAAAGCATCTAGCAGGTGGGGCAGAAATACGACACCAGTATCTCCCGAGTTCGTGATGATCCACACCTTTTCCCATCTGCTCATCAACCGTCTTTGCTACGAATGCGGTTACGGCAGCTCGTCTATTCGGGAAAGACTTTACTGCCGTCAAGGCGAGTCCAACACGGACCTCGGAGAAATGTACGGGGTGCTTATCTATACGGCATCTGGCGATTCCGAGGGGTCTATGGGCGGATTGGTTCGTATGGGGAGGCCGGGAAGGCTAGAGAATGTATTAATGAATGCACTGGAAGACGCTGAGTGGTGCTCTTCCGATCCGGTCTGTTCTCAAAGCGACGGGCAAGGCCCCGACTCCTGCAATCTTGCCGCCTGCCATAATTGCGCGCTTCTACCTGAAACGTGCTGTGAAAATGGGAATAGGCTTCTAGACAGACTCCTCGTGGTCGATGCGCTTGGAGGTGCTACTGGCTATTTTGAGCTCTAGTATTCGAATCCGCAGGTGTTGATCTCCACGATTAGGGCATATCAGACTCGGCATTTAAACTCATGATTGATCGACTTTCGGTTTTTGACCGAGCGCACAGGCAACGATGGCTGCAATCTGCTGCGCGAGCAGCGGTGGAACAGCGTTGCCAACTTGCGTGAACTGTGAGGTGCGGTTTCCCTCAAACAGATAATCGTCGGGAAAGGTCTGCAGCCTAGCTGCCTCGCGGACAGTCAAGCTTCGACATTGTATTGGATCGGGATGGATGTAGTAGTGGCCATCTTTCGCGATGTGCGACGTGATGGTTGTCGAGGGGCGATCAATAAGCTGCACGCGGAATCTGTCATTGAACTTAAACGAGTCTGTCTCCGCCCCTTGGACGTTCTTATGGTTTGGAAGCAACTGCCGTGGAAAGTCTTCGAGGTGGGGAGGATTGCCGTTGACCTCCGCGTACGCGGCACAGAACAAATACCTATCGAGATCGGAGGCGAGATGCGCTCTCGCCACGTGATTGGTCAATATGGCTCTTCTTCCAAGCCGTCCCCGATACCATCGGTCATATGGCCCAAGTTCCGAAGTCACTGCGCCCTTCTCGGTCTTTCTTGGCGGATGGCTGGAGATGACGCGCTCCAGGACGGGTGCCAACCCTCGACCTTCTGCGGTTTCCATGATTCGTTTTGCGGCGGAATCGACATATTTCGTCCAGCTGACAGCTTCGATTTCCTTGTTTCTTTTGGAAAAAGAACTTCGGATACTAGGTATTCCGGCGAGAGCCTCCCCTAAGCTGACCTCGTCTTTCTCAGCCAAAATCGTTGTTGCTAAGTTAAGGTCTTTGCGGATTCCCATAAGGATGACACGGTGACGAGTTTGGGGGATACCGAACCTTTCTGCCCTTACGACGAAATCTCGAGGGTTACTTGGACTTTCGGTTACGAGAGAGCGAATCTCATATCCGGCTTCCCTCATGTCATCAACGATGCGGGAGAACATTCTCTCACCACCATGGGTGGCAGATAGCAGTCCCTTAACGTTCTCCATAATGAAGATGTCCGGCTGTAGATTATTGATAAACGACAGGTAGCACTTGTAAAGAGTATGTTTCTCATCGTTCTCAAAGGCCTTGTCGTGGGCTCTTCTAGACCTGCCGGCAAGTGAGTACGCTTGGCATGGTGGACCTCCGATGATTACCAACGGTTCTTCACCGTGCACTTTTCTCCACTTTATAAGTCGATCCCTCCCGAGCTCCACATAAGTGTTGTCGCCCTCTCTCAATTCGGCTCGCACCGCTTCGCCGCAAGCCGCCTTCCAGAGACTCGGCCTAAGGGAGATGAGAGATTCGAACGTCGTCGAATCATGTCCGCGCATATAGTCTACGTAGACACCAGGCACCTTGTTGTCCGAGCTGAGGATTTTTCTAAGGTAGGCGCGCAGCCTCAATGTTTTGTGGGCTTGCTCGTCGCGTTCAATCGACAGGACGCTTTGGAAGATTTGCTGTCCTTCTTTATTTCGTAGGGAGGAAAAACCTTCGCCAAGCCCACCTGGCCCCGCAAATAGATCAATCATGGGAATCATCACTGTCACCTTCCGACTAAACGCATAACCAGGTTATCAGGGCAGTTCAAGTTAGTCTATGGTTACTCAGTTGACAGCAATCTGGGATTCAGACAAATGACGTTTTCGCTGGAAGACCTTTGTGATATTTCAATAGTCTGTATCCGACACAACCGGATCCAGGCTTTTCCCGCTGTGGTTGTGTTACCCCTCAATTTGTATCCCTGTCCGCTCGGTGAGTAATCGTCCTTCTCGGTACCGGGTGCAGCGCGAATCGATACCGCCTCGCGCCCACGCCGATATTCCCGTTCGATACCGCCGATATTCCGCCTCGGTACCGGCCGCGGACGCCGCCGCCCCGCGAGCGTCGGGCCGGCGCTACGCTCGCGGCGCCATGTGTTCCAGCGAGACAAGGAGGTATCGGGCATGGCGAGAAGGATACCCGTGAGGGAGTTACTGAGGCTCAGGGCGTCGGGGTGATACCGTCAACCTACTTTTCACCATCTGCGCAAACGAATCGGCGCCGATCGCGCTAACGTACTTTCACCGGTTCCGCCAACGCTTTTCCACCGTTTTCGGCTATTCGGTGCC